>NZ_JACHMS010000001.1:1213333-2426666 GCF_014205055.1 Streptomyces luteogriseus | reverse complement strand
GTGAGCTCGACGTGGTGGCCGAGGGCCGTGCCCTGCGCGACCTGCCCGCCGCCTACGACGAGCTCCTCGACCGCCATGCCGCCCTGCACCGCACCGCCTACGAGCGCGTCACCCTCGACCTGGCCGCCGACCCCGCAGAACGGGCCCTGCCGGGCTCGGAGTTGCTCAAGCAGCCGCGCAGCGCCGCCCTGCTGGAGCGCCTCTTCGCCGCCGGGCGCTACCACCTGCTGTCGGCCAGCGGGCTCTTCCCGCCCCGCCTGACCGGGCTGTGGACCGGCGACTGGGACACCGCCTGGTCCGGCGCGTTCACCAACGACGCCAACCTCAACCTCCAGACCGCCTCGGCCGCCGCCGCAGCCCTCCCCGAGGTCACCGAGGCCCACGCGAACCTGGTCCACCGTCTGATCCCCGACTGGCGCGACAACGCCCGCACGATCTTCGGCACCCGGGGTGTCGTCGCCCCCGCCCACTCCGACGGCGAGTCCGGCCACTCCTACCACTACAACCGCGAGTACCCGCTGCACCTGTGGACGGCCGGTGCCGACTGGCTGCTCAAGCCGCTCGTCGACCACGACGAGACCCACGGCACCCGCGACCCCCGCACCGCCGCCGCCCTCGCCGAAGTCGCCCTGTTCTACGAGGACTTCCTCACCCGGACGGACGAGAACGGCCATCTCGTCGTCGTCCCGTCCTACTCACCCGAGAACCGGCCCGCCAACGCCGGGTGGGGCACCGTCAACGCCGCCATGGACCTCTCCGCGGCCCGCCACGCCCTGCGCACGGCCGCCGCCTACCACCCGGGCCCCGACGCCGACCGCTGGAACGCCCTCGCCGACCGGCTCCCTCCGCACCGGATCAACGAGGACGGCGCCCTGGCCGAATGGGCCTGGCCCGGCCTCACCGACTCCTACGACCACCGCCACCTCAGCCACCTCTATGGTGTCTGGCCGCTCGACGAGATCACCCCCTACGACACCCCCGGACTGGCCGACGCCGCACACCGTGCCCTCGAACTGCGCGGCGCGGAGAACGACTCCGCGCACGGCCACCTCCACCACGCCCTCGTCGCGGCCCGGCTCCGGGACGCGGACCGTGTCGCGCACGCCCTCGGCCAGGTCCTGGACGGGGACTTCTTCCACGCCTCCCTGATGAGCGCGCACTACCCCGGCCGCGACGTCTACAACGCCGACGCCGCGCACACCCTGCCCGCCGTGCTGATCGAGATGCTCGTCCAGTCGACCCCCGACCGGCTGGTCCTGCTGCCCGCGCTGCCGACGGCGTTCCCCGACGGCGCCCTGCGCGGGGTGCGCACCCGGTTCGGGGCCGAGCTCGACCTCACCTGGACGCGGGACGGCGCCGTCGTCGTCATCAGGCCCGGCCGCACCCACCGCGTCGAACTGCGGACTTCCTCCGGCGCAGAATCCCTCCACCTGGTCGCCGGAGAAGACCACGTCCTCACCTCGAGGTCGTGGTAGTTCCCCCCATCCCCCCACCCCATGGAAGGGACACCATGGCAACACGCACGCTGAGCAGGGTCACCAAGGCCCTGCTGGCTCCCGCCCTGGCTCTCGGAGCGACCGTCGGTCTCGCCTCCGCCCCCGCCTCCGCCGCCGTCTGGAACTCCTGTGACCAGTGGGCGCAGACCAACCTGAACGGCTACACGCTCTACAACAACATCTGGGGCGGCGGCGCCGGCAGCCAGTGCATCTGGGCCAACTCGGGCACCAACTGGGGCGTCTGGGCCAACCACCCCAACACCGGCGGCATCAAGTCCTACCCGAACCAGACGAAGGCGATCAACAAGTCGATCACCTCGCTGGGCTCGCTCTCCAGCAGCTACAACGTCAGCGTCCCGTCGTCCGGCGCGTACAACACGTCGTACGACATCTGGGACACGGACCACGACTACGAGATCATGCTCTGGGTCAACAAGACCGGACCCGTCGGCCCGATCGGCTCCTCGCAGGGCAGCGTCAGCCTCGGCGGCCACTCCTGGAACGTCTTCAAGGGCACCAACGGCGCCAACGAGGTGTTCTCGTTCATCCGCACCTCCAACTCCAGCTCCGGCACCGTGAACATCCTGCCGATCCTGAAGTGGATCAAGGACACCAAGAAGTGGATGGGCAACGAGACGATCGGTGACGTGCAGTTCGGCTACGAGGTCACCTCGTCGTCCGGCGGCCTGAACTTCACCACCAACAACCTGACGGTCAGCAGCAGCTGACCCATCGCGGGGCCGGGGGCGGCCGTGCCGTCAGGCGCGGTCGACCTCGGCCCGCAGCACGTTGTAGTCCGCGAAGGCCGACTCGACCTCGTCGCGGGTCAGGCCGTAGCGGGACAGGTCGTAGGTGTGCTTGCGTGCGCCCTTGGGGCGGGCGACGGCCGCGGGCAACCGGGCCGCGTCGGCCTCGGTCCACCGGGCGCCGACGGCCGCGAAGAGCTTCGGGGCGCCGGTCGCGGGATCGGAGCCGAGCCAGGAGTACGGGGCGTCCACCAGCTGCTGTGCGGGGATGGCGGCCCGGGCGGCGAGACCGCGCGTCATGGCCCGGCTCAGCAGACCCAGCCAGGTGGCGCCGATGCCCGTCAGGTCGACGGGCCGGGTGCTGACGGCCATGCCGTGCTCGATCAGGGAGCAGAAGGACGCCACGACGGTGACCGGGTCGCGGTGGCACCACACGATCGTGGCGTCCGGGAAGACCGTGCGCAGCGCGTCCAGGTTCTCCAGGTGCATCGGGGACTTCAGCATCCAGCGCCGCCGCGGCCGACCGTACTGGAGGACCTGGTAGACCTGCTTGAGATACCGGTAGTCGGCGGTGAAGTCCCGCGCACAGTGCCACTCCCGGTACTCGGGGATACGGGCCTGGGAGAACGGCATCAGGGCGTGCGGCAGCGCGAACGTGCACTCCTCCGGGCCCTCGGCGGCCATCGCGTGGATGTCGCGGAAGCGCGGCGCGAACAGGTCCGTGCCCCGCACCATCCGGCGCCCGGCCGCGATCGCCCGGCGCCGTTGCCGGGGCGGCAACTCCAGGTCGGGCGCGAGCAGTTCCCACAGCAGCGGGCTCCGGTGCTCGTCGGAGACGGACAGCACGGCGTGCGTGACGGTGGTCGCTGTGCGGGGCAGCCCCACCACGAACACGGGCCTCTCGATCGGCTCCCGCTCGATCTCCGGGTGCTCGGCGATCAGCCGTCGCACCCGCGCCCGGTTGGCCAGATGCCGCCGGACGTGGCCCTGCGCGGCCTGCCAGCCGACCGGGGTCAGGCCCTCGGCCTTCGCCCACCAGTCCAGCAGCGCCCGGAAGTCGTCGACGAACTCCCGGTCTCCCGGCGCCTCCCCGGTCTCCACCACGATGCGGTCGAAGATCCGGCCGGGGTTCCCGCGGGAACCGAAGGCGGGCCGCAGCGCCAGGTCGGCGAGGGTGAGGGCGAGCGGAGACGAGGACACGCGGGAAACCTACCCCCTGTGACTGGGCTGCGCTGGACGGAAGTTGGCCGAACAGGCGAAAGGGGATGGCCGGAAGACCTCCATCGATCCGGCCATCCTCTTCGGCACGGCTACTCCGCTACAGGCAGCCGTGCCCCGTCCCGCAGGAACAGCGGGATGCGGTCCAGGGGGGCGTCGACCGTCACCGCCCGGCCGCCCTCGTACGTCTCACCCGTCCACGCGTCCGTCCAGGACGCCCCCGCCGGCAGGTAGGCCGTACGGGCGGTGGCGCCGGCCGTCAGCACCGGCGCGACCAGCAGATCCGGGCCGAACAGATAGGAGTCGTCGACCGACCAGGCCGCCGGGTCGTCCGGGAACTCCAGGAACAGCGGCCGCATCACCGGCAGGCCCTCCTCGTGGGCCGCGCGCATGACGTCCAGCACATACGGCTTCAGCCGCTCGCGCAGCCGCAGGTACCGCTCCAGGATCGCGCCGGCCTCCTCGCCGTACGACCACACCTCGTTCGGGCCGCCGGTCATCTCCGGGCCCAGCGGCATGCCCGGGTCGCGGAAGCCGTGCAGCCGCATCAGCGGGGACAGCGCGCCGAACTGGAACCAGCGGACCATCACCTCCCGGTACGCCGGGTCGTCCGGGTCGCCGCCGTGGAAGCCGCCGATGTCGGTGTTCCACCACGGGATGCCCGACAGGGCCGTGTTGAGGCCGGCCGCGATCTGGCGGCGCAGGGTCGGGAAGTCCGTGCCGATGTCACCGGACCACAGGGCGGCGCCGTAGCGCTGACTGCCCGCCCACGCCGAGCGGTTGAGGGTGACGATCTCCTCCTCGCCGGTGGCGGCCAGGCCCTCGTAGAAGGTGCGGGCGTTCTCCGCCGGGTAGGCGTTGCCGACCTCCAGGCCCGGACCGGCCCAGTAGCGCAGGTTCTCCTGGAAGCCCGGCTTCAGCTCCGGCTCGCAGGCGTCCAGCCAGAACGCCGTGATGCCGTAGGGGTCGAGATAGTTCTCCTTCACCTTCGACCACACGAACTCCCGGGCGTCCGGGTTGGTGGCGTCGTAGAAGGCCACCTGGACCGTGGAGGCGACCTCCTTGTCGGGCCAGTCGGCGTGCGCCATCGGCCCGTACTGGGTGCCGATGAACCAACCGCGCTGCTCCAGGACCGGATGGTTCTCGCTCAGCGGCGACACCGACGGCCAGACGCTCACCACCAGCTTGATGCCGAGCTCCTCCAGCTCGCGCACCATCGCCCCCGGGTCGGGCCACTCCTTCGGGTCGAACTTCCAGTCGCCGAGGTGCGTCCAGTGGAAGAAGTCGCAGACGATCGCCGAGATGGGCAGACCGCGCCGCTTGTACTCCCGGGCCACCGCCATCAGTTCGTCCTGGGTGCGGTAGCGCAGCTTGCACTGCCAGAAGCCCGCCGCCCACTCCGGCAGCATCGGGCTGCGGCCCGTCACCGCGCTGTAGCGGCGCTGGCCGCCGGCCGGATCGCCCGCCGTGATCCAGTAGTCGATCTGCCGGGCCGAGTCGGCGACCCAGCGGGTGCCGTTGTGCGCCAGCTCCACGCGGCCGATCGCCGGGTTGTTCCACAGCAGGGTGTAGCCACGGCTGGAGGTCAGGACCGGGATGCCGACCTCGGCGTTGCGCTGGACCAGGTCCAGCACCAGGCCCTTCTGGTCGAGCCGCCCGTGCTGGTGCTGGCCGAGGCCGTACAGTTTCTCGCCGTCGTAGGCGGCGAAGCGCTGCTCCAGGCGGTGGTGGCCGTTGCCGACGGCCGTGTAGAGGCGGGAGCCGGGCCACCAGAAGTGGGCGCGGTCCTCGGCCAGGATCTCGGCGGAGTCCTCCGTGCGCAGGAAACGGATCAGGCCCTCGGCGCTCACTTCGACGGTGAGCGCGCCGACGGCCAGCAGTCCCCGGCCGTCCTCGATCTTCACCGTGGCCGGCGTCGCGGGAGCCTCGTCGAGCAGGGCACCCGGCAGCCCGTCGAGGACGGGGCCGCCGAGCCGGGCACGCACCCGGACCGCGTCCGGACCCCACGGCTCGATCCGGACGGTCTCCTGGCGGCCGCTCCACTCCAGCGCACCGCCCCGCTCGCGGAAGGTGCCGACGGTCGGGGAGGACTGCGCCAGGCTCACCTGGGGCTGGCTTTCAGCAGGCTGATTCACGAGGCGGGCTCCTGTGCGGAAGCAGACATGGGGGTGCCCCGGAAGGGGCGCTGTTCAATGACTGGGAGTGACTACGACCGGCTCGGCGCCGGTCCCGTGCTGCCCCGTACCGTCAGCTCGGGGGCGATCAGCACGACCTCGTCGCCGTCGCGCCCCTCCAGCTTGGCGACCAGATGGTCCACGGCGTGCCGGCCCATCTCCTGCGCGGGGATGGCCACCGACGTCAGCCGCACCGAGGCCTGCATCGCGACCTGGTCGGGGCAGATCGCGACCACCGAGACGTCCTCCGGCACGGCCTTGCCCTGCTGGCGCAGCAGCGCGAGCAGCGGCTCGACCGCCGACTCGTTCTGCACGATGAACCCCGAGGTGTCCGGGCGCTCGTCGAGGATCCGGGCGAGCGTCACGGCCATCGCGTCGTACCCGCCCTCGCACGGCCGGTGCAGCAGCCGCACGCCCAACTCGCGCGAACGGGTCCTGAGTCCGTCGAGGGTGCGCTCGGCGAAGCCGGTGTGCCGCTCGTAGACGGCCGGGGCCTCCCCGATGACAGCGATGTCCTGGTGCCCCTGCTTGGCCAGGTGCTCCACGCACAGCGCGCCCGTCGCCCGGAAGTCCAGATCGACGCAGGTCAGACCCGAGGTGTCGGCGGGCAGCCCGATCAGCACGGACGGCTGGTCCGTCGCGCGCAGCAGCGGCAGCCGCTCGTCGTCGAGTTCGACGTCCATCAGGATCATCCCGTCGGCGAGCCCGCTGCCCGCCACGCGGCGCACCGCGTCGGGACCCTCCTCGCCGGTGAGCAGCAGCACGTCGTACCCGTGGGTGCGGGCGGAGGTCGCCACGGCGATGGCGATCTCCATCATCACGGGCACGTACATGTCCGTGCGCAGCGGGATCATCAGCGCGATGATGTTCGACTTGCTGCTCGCCAGGGCGCGGGCCCCGGCGTTCGGGTGGTACCCGAGCTCGCGGATGCTCTGCTCCACCCGGTGCCGGGTGGTCGCGGAGATGGACCGCTTGCCGCTGAGGACATAGCTCACCGTGCTCGCCGAGACTCCGGCGTGCTGGGCGACCTCGGCGAGGGTGACCATCCAGCTCTCCAAGCTCTTGTGAAGCGCTTCGACAGTGCGCGTTGCTGATACAGGTGTGTGGGGGTGGTTCGACAGTAGCTCCAGCAGGAGTGGGTGTCCATAGGTTGTCGAAGCGCTTCGATACCGATTTCCCGGAGCGCTCTCAGGGCGGGACTCGCCCCCCGCGCGGCACCTCGATGCAACACCGTCGCCGGCCGTGCGGACAAGTACCGTGCTTGCCGCGCCCCCTTCGGCCGAACGGACGCGCGAGGACTGGTGGGAGCGTCCGGATTCGGGTACCAACGATCCAGTAGCACTGGTCGGTAACGAAACGGTCCTCCATCTTCTAGTTGCGGCGAGGTGCCCCTCATGTCCGCTTCCACCACCCCCTCTTCCCGTCCCGCCGTCACCGAGCGGGAGGCCCGTGAGGTGGCGGAGGCCGCCCGGGAACAGCACTGGCGCAAGCCCAGCTTCGCCAAGGAGCTGTTCCTCGGCCGCTTCCGGCTCGACCTCATCCACCCCCACCCCCTCCCGGACGACGAGCTGGCACAGCGCGGCGAGGAGTTCCTCGCCAAGCTCCGCGACTTCGTCGAGACGAAGGTCGACGGGGGCCTCATCGAGCGTGAGGCCCGGATCCCCGACGAGGTGATCGACGGGCTCAAGGAGCTCGGCGCCTTCGGCATGAAGATCGACACCAAGTACGGCGGGCTCGGCCTCGGGCAGGTGTACTACAACAAGGCGCTCGCCCTGGCCGGCTCCGCCAGCCCCGCGATCGGCGTGCTGCTCTCCGCGCACCAGTCGATCGGCGTGCCCCAGCCCCTGAAACTGTTCGGCACCCAGGAGCAGCGGGAGCGCTTCCTGCCGCGCTGCGCCCGCACGGACATCAGCGCCTTCCTGCTCACCGAGCCCGACGTGGGCTCCGACCCGGCCCGTCTCGCCACCACGGCCGTGCCCGACGGCGACGACTACGTCCTCGACGGCGTGAAGCTGTGGACCACCAACGGCGTCGTCGCCGACCTGCTGGTCGTCATGGCCCGGGTCCCGAAGAGCGAGGGCCACCGCGGCGGCATCACGGCCTTCGTCGTGGAGACGAACTCGCCGGGCGTCACCGTCGAGAACCGCAACGCCTTCATGGGCCTGCGCGGCATCGAGAACGGCGTCACCCGCTTCCACCAGGTCCGCGTCCCCGCCGCCAACCGCGTCGGCGAGGAGGGACAGGGCCTGAAGATCGCCCTGACCACCCTCAACACCGGGCGGCTCTCCCTGCCGGCCTCCTGTGTCGCGGCCGGCAAGTGGTGCCTGAAGATCGCCCGGGAGTGGTCGGCGGCCCGCGAGCAGTGGGGCAAGCCCGTCGCACACCACGAGGCGGTCGGCTCCAAGATCTCCTTCATCGCGGCCACCACCTTCGCCCTGGAGGCCGTGACGGACCTGGCCTCGCAGATGGCCGACGAGGACCGCAACGACATCCGCATCGAGGGCGCCCTCGCCAAGCTGTACGCCTCCGAGATGGCCTGGACGATGGCCGACGAACTCGTCCAGATCCGCGGCGGCCGCGGCTTCGAGACCGCCGACTCCCTCCGGGCCCGCGGCGAGCGCGGCGTCCCCGCCGAGCAGCTCCTGCGCGACCTGCGGATCAACCGCATCTTCGAGGGCTCCACCGAGATCATGCACCTGCTGATCGCGCGCGAGGCCGTCGACGCCCACCTCTCGGTCGCCGGTGACCTCATCGACCCCGAGAAGTCCCTCGGCGACAAGGCCAGGGCGGGCGCGAACGCGGGCGTCTTCTACGCCAAGTGGCTGCCGAAACTGGTCGCAGGACCCGGTCAGCTCCCGGCCTCCTACGGCGAGTTCAAACGCGAGGTGGACCTCTCCGGGCACCTGCGCTACGTCGAGCGCACCGCCCGCAAGCTCGCCCGCTCCACCTTCTACGCCATGTCCCGCTGGCAGGGCAGGATGGAGTCCAAGCAGGGCTTCCTCGGCCGGATCGTCGACATCGGCGCCGAGCTGTTCGCCATGAGCGCGTCCTGCGTCCGGGCCGAACTCCTGCGCAGCCAGGGCGACCACGGCCGCGAGGCCTACCAGCTCGCCGACGTCTTCTGCCGCCAGGCCCGCATCCGGATCGAAGAGCTCTTCACCCGTCTGTGGAGCAACACCGACGACCTCGACCGCAAGGTCGTCAAGGGCGTCCTGTCCGGCACCTACGAGTGGCTGGAGCAGGGCATCGTCGACCCGTCGGGCGAGGGCCCCTGGATCGCGGACGCGACACCGGGACCGTCGCAGAAGGAGAACGTCCACCGCCCGGTCCGGTAGACCCGGCCCTCACGGGGGCGTGCGCCGGTATGGCGCGCGCCCCCATGAGGGGGACGCGCTGTCCTCACACACCGGCCTTACGGCGACAATGGAGGGATGAGCGACAGTCCAGCCCCCCTCGCCGATCCGCACCTGGTCTACGACCCCGTAGCGGGAGACGGACCGAAGGACGTGGTGATCCTCGGCTCCACCGGGTCCATCGGCACCCAGGCCATCGACCTCGTGCTGCGCAACCCCGACCGGTTCCGGGTCACCGGCCTCTCGGCCAACGGCGGCCGGGTCGCCCTCCTCGCCGAGCAGGCGCACCGGCTGCGGGTGCGGACGGTCGCGGTGGCCCGCGAGGACGTCGTACCGGCGCTGCGCGAGGCGCTCACCGCGCGGTACGGCACGAGCGAGCCGCTCCCCGAGCTCCTCACCGGCCCGGACGCGGCCACCCGGCTCGCGGCCTCCGACTGCCACACCGTCCTGAACGGCATCACCGGCTCCATCGGACTCGCCCCGACCCTGGCCGCCCTGGAGGCGGGCCGCACCCTGGCGCTCGCCAACAAGGAGTCGCTCATCGTCGGCGGCCCGCTGGTCAAGGCCCTCGCCAAGCCCGGGCAGATCATCCCGGTCGATTCCGAGCACGCCGCCCTCTTCCAGGCCCTGGCCGCCGGCACCCGCGCCGACGTCCGCAAGCTGGTCGTCACCGCCTCCGGCGGCCCCTTCCGCGGCCGTACGACGGCCGAGCTGGCGAACGTCACCGTCGAGGACGCCCTCGCGCACCCCACCTGGGCCATGGGCCCGGTCATCACGATCAACTCCGCGACCCTCGTCAACAAGGGCCTGGAGGTCATCGAGGCACACCTCCTCTACGACATTCCCTTCGACCGCATTGAGGTGGTCGTGCATCCCCAGTCGTATGTCCACTCGATGGTTGAGTTCACGGATGGATCGACACTGGCCCAGGCGACCCCGCCCGACATGCGCGGGCCCATCGCCATCGGCCTCGGCTGGCCCGAGCGCGTCCCCGACGCGGCCCCCACCTTCGACTGGAGCAAGGCCTCGACCTGGGAGTTCTTCCCGCTCGACAACGAGGCCTTCCCCTCGGTGAACCTCGCCCGGCACGTGGGCGAGCTCGCGGGCACCGCCCCGGCGGTGTTCAATGCGGCCAACGAGGAGTGCGTGGAGGCGTTCCGCCAGGGCGCACTGCCCTTCGACGGGATCATGGACACCGTCACCCGGGTGGTCGAGGAGCACGGCACCCCGCGTACGGGAACCTCGCTCACCGTGGCGGACGTCCTCGAAGCGGAGACCTGGGCGCGGACCCGGGCCCGGCAACTGGCGGCACAGACGGCGGAGGCCCGTGCATGACGACCCTGATGTTCATCCTCGGCATAGTCCTCTTCGCGGTCGGCCTGCTGTTCTCGATCGCGTGGCACGAGCTGGGGCACCTGTCCACCGCCAAGCTCTTCGGCATCCGCGTGCCGCAGTACATGGTGGGCTTCGGCCCCACGATCTTCTCGCGCAACAAGGGCGAGACGGAGTACGGCATCAAGGCCATCCCGTTCGGCGGCTACATCCGCATGATCGGCATGTTCCCGCCCGGCCCCGACGGCCGGATGGAAGCCCGCTCCACCTCCCCCTGGCGCGGCATGATCGAGGACGCCCGCACCGCCGCCTACGAGGAACTCAAGCCGGGCGACGAGAACCGCATGTTCTACACGCGCGCCCCCTGGAAGCGCGTGATCGTGATGTTCGCGGGCCCCTTCATGAACCTGGTCCTCGCGGTGGCGCTGTTCCTCACCGTCCTGATGGGCTTCGGCATCACCCAGCAGACCACCACGGTCAGCTCGGTCTCCCAGTGCGTCATCGCGCAGAACGAGAACCGCGACAAGTGCGAGAAGGGTGACCCGGCCGCACCCGCCGCCGCGGCGGGCCTCAAGGCGGGAGACAAGATCGTCTCCTTCGACGGGGTGAAGACCGACGACTGGAACAAGCTGTCGGACCTGATCCGCGCCACCCCCGGCAAGGACGTGCCGATCGTCGTCGAGCGGGACGGCAAGGACGTCACCCTGCACGCGAAGATCGCCACCAACCAGGTCGCCAAGAAGGACTCCGGCGGCCAGATCGTCGAGGGCCAGTACGTCCAGGCCGGCTTCCTCGGCTTCAGCGCCGCCACCGGCGTGGTCAAGCAGGACTTCGGCGACTCGGTGACCTGGATGGGCGACCGGATCGGCGAGGCCGTCGACTCCCTGGCCGCCCTCCCCGGCAAGGTCCCGGCGCTGTGGAACGCGGCCTTCGACGGGGCCGAGCGCGAGGCCGACTCCCCGATGGGCGTGGTCGGCGCGGCCCGCGTCGGCGGCGAGATCTTCACGCTCGACATCCCGCCCACCCAGCAGCTGGCCATGGCCCTCATGCTGGTCGCCGGCTTCAACCTCTCCCTGTTCCTGTTCAACATGCTCCCGCTGCTGCCGCTCGACGGCGGCCACATCGCGGGCGCCCTGTGGGAGTCGCTGCGCCGCAACACGGCCAAGGTGCTCCGCCGACCCGACCCGGGCCCCTTCGACGTGGCGAAGCTCATGCCGGTCGCCTACGTCGTCGCCGGGATCTTCATCTGCTTCACGATCCTGGTCCTGATCGCCGACGTCGTTAACCCGGTGAGAATCTCCTAGTCATACGGCGTTCGAGGCGGCCCGGCATGCTTTCCGCCGGGCCGCCTCCCATTGGGTGGCACAGCGGGTGGGATGTGCTCGCCCCGAGGCATGTGCCGTAATCTCGAAGCTCGGAGCCCGCTGCTCACGGGACCGGACCTTGATCCACGACTTGGGGTTGCACAGCAGATGACTGCGATTTCTCTCGGCATGCCGTCCGTTCCGACCAAGCTCGCCGAGCGCCGGAAGAGCCGCCAGATCCAGGTCGGATCCGTGGCCGTCGGCGGGGACGCCCCTGTCTCGGTGCAGTCGATGACCACGACACGCACCTCCGACATCGGCGCGACGCTCCAGCAGATCGCCGAACTCACCGCCTCCGGCTGCCAGATCGTCCGCGTCGCCTGCCCGACGCAGGACGACGCCGACGCCCTCGCGACCATCGCCCGCAAGTCGCAGATCCCGGTCATCGCCGACATCCACTTCCAGCCCAAGTACGTGTTCGCGGCCATCGAGGCCGGCTGCGCCGCGGTCCGCGTCAACCCGGGCAACATCAAGCAGTTCGACGACAAGGTCAAGGAGATCGCCAAGGCGGCCCGGGACCACGGCACCCCGATCCGCATCGGCGTCAACGCCGGCTCCCTCGACCGGCGCCTCCTCCAGAAGTACGGCAAGGCGACCCCCGAGGCCCTCGTGGAGTCGGCCCTGTGGGAGGCGTCCCTCTTCGAGGAACACGACTTCCGCGACATCAAGATCTCCGTCAAGCACAACGACCCGGTCGTCATGATCGAGGCCTACAAGCAGCTCGCCGCCCAATGCGACTACCCGCTGCACCTCGGCGTCACCGAGGCGGGCCCCGCCTTCCAGGGCACGATCAAGTCGGCGGTCGCCTTCGGCGCGCTCCTCTCGCAGGGCATCGGCGACACGATCCGCGTCTCGCTCTCGGCGCCCCCCGCCGAGGAGGTCAAGGTCGGCATCCAGATCCTGGAGTCCCTGAACCTCAAGGAGCGCGGTCTCGAGATCGTCTCCTGCCCCTCCTGCGGCCGCGCCCAGGTCGACGTCTACAAGCTGGCCGAAGAGGTCACGGCGGGCCTCACCGGCATGGAGGTCCCGCTCCGCGTCGCCGTCATGGGCTGCGTGGTGAACGGCCCCGGCGAGGCCCGCGAAGCCGACCTCGGCGTCGCCTCCGGCAACGGCAAGGGCCAGATCTTCGTCAAGGGCGAGGTCATCAAGACCGTCCCCGAGTCCAAGATCGTCGAGACCCTCATCGAAGAGGCCATGAAGCTGGCCGAGCAGATGGAGAAGGACGGCGTGACCTCCGGCGAGCCGTCGGTGGCTGTCGCGGGCTGAGACGGGGTTTTCCGCGCCCCGCAAGGGGCGCGGGGAGCTGCGCGACAAGCCACAGACGTCCCGCACCCGCCCGGCAACAGGAAGCCCCGAGCTCCGAGGCGCCCACCCAAGCAGCGCAGCTATAGTGCGGAGACCAGCAACCCCAGTTCGTGAGGCCCGCACGTGTTGACCCAGACGACCTCACGGGTCCTCGAACCGAGCGACCTGGACGCCGCGCTCGCCGTCCTCGACCGCGAGCCGGTCGCGAACGCCTTCGTGACGTCGCGCGTGCAGATCGCGGGACTCGACCCGTGGCGGCTGGGCGGTGAGATGTGGGGCTGGTACGAGGACGGCATACTCACATCCCTCTGCTACGCCGGAGCCAACCTGGTCCCGATCTGCGCCGGCCCGCGCGCCGTCCGCGCCTTCGCCGACCGCGCGCGCCGGGCCGGCCGCCGCTGCTCCTCCATCGTCGGCCCCTCGGACGCCACCTCCGACCTGTGGCGGCTGCTGGAACCCCAGTGGGGCCCGGCCCGCGAGGTCCGCCGCCACCAGCCGCTCATGGTCGCCGACCGCCTCCCGGCCGACGTCACCCCGGATCCCTACGTCCGCCGCGTCCGCAAGGACGAGATGGAAACGATCATGCCGGCGTGCGTGGCGATGTTCACCGAAGAGGTCGGCATCTCCCCGCTGGCCGGTGACGGCGGCCTGCTCTACCAGGCCCGCGTCGCCGAACTCGTCGGCTCCGGCCGCGCCTTCGCCCGCTTCGACGCGGACGGCAAGGTCGCCTTCAAGGCCGAGATCGGCGCCGCGACGGACCGCGCCTGCCAGATCCAGGGCGTGTGGGTGGCCCCCGAGTACCGCGGCACCGGCCTGGCGGCCCCCGGCATGGCAGCCGTCCTGCGCTACGCCCTCGCCGACGTCGCCCCGGTCGCGAGCCTGTACGTCAACGACTTCAACACCGCGGCCAGGAGGACGTACACGAGGGTCGGCTTCCAGGAGGTCGGCGCCTTCATGAGCGTCCTGTTCTGAAGCGCCCCGCAGGGGCGCGGGGCTGTGTGCGATGTGCGGCTCCGCCGCGTGGGCGTGCTCAGCCGCGTGGGCGTGCTCAGCCGAAGACAACCGGTACCCGGCTGACAACCGTGACCCCCCTGTAGGCTCCCCGCATGGACCTCGTGATCGGCCCACTCGACCTCTCCGCGCACGTCGACGAGGCCCTGGCCGTCCAAGCCGTGGCCTTCGGACTGGGCCCGGACGAGGTAGCCGTCCGTCGCCAGATCGTCCTGCGCCACATGACCTACCCGGGGGCGAGGGCTCTCGGCGCCACCGCCGACGGCGAACTCGTCGGCTTCGTCTACGGCATGCCCAACGACCGCACCCACTGGTGGTCCACGGTCGTCGAGCCCTACCTCCGCGCCCTGCGCAACGACCACTGGCTCGACGACTCCTTCGTGATCACCGAACTGCACGTCCACCCCGCGTACCAGAACCGCGGCCTCGGACGCTCCCTGATCACCACGATCACCGACGGCGCCGCCGAACCCCGCTCGATCCTCTCCGCGATCGACACCGACAGCCCCGCCCGCGCCCTGTACCGCTCCCTCGGCTACCAGGACCTGGCCCGCCAGGTCCTCTTCCCCAGCGCACCGAAGCCGTACGCCGTCATGGGCGCCCCTCTGCCGCTGTGCCGCGGATAACCGATTTCCACCGCCGCGCACCCCCCGGATAACCTCCTGCCAACACCTTCCCCCACTCTCGGCTCCGCTCGAGCGGGGGGACCCCAAGCAGCAGGAGCAGAGGAACCATGGCGAACGCACCGGTCCAGCGCATGTCCCAGTTGTTGGCGAAGACGTTGCGCGACGACCCGGCCGACGCCGAGGTCCTCAGCCACAAGCTCCTCGTCCGCGCCGGCTACGTGCGCCGCACCGCCGCCGGCATCTGGAGCTGGCTGCCCCTCGGCAAGAAGGTACTGGCCAACGTCGAGCGGATCGTCCGCGAGGAGATGGACGCCGTCGGCGCCCAGGAGGTCCTGCTCCCCGCCATCCTGCCGCGCGAGCCCTACGAGGCCACCGGCCGCTGGGAGGAGTACGGCCCCGAGCTGTTCCGCCTCCAGGACCGCAGGGGCGGCGACTACCTCCTCGGCCCCACACACGAGGAGATCTTCACCCTCCTGGTGAAGGACCAGGCGTCCTCCTACAAGGACCTGCCGGTCATCCTCTACCAGATCCAGAACAAGTACCGCGACGAGGCCCGCCCCCGCGCCGGCATCCTGCGCGGCCGCGAGTTCCTGATGAAGGACTCCTACTCCTTCGACACCGAGGACGAGGGCCTCGCCAAGTCCTACGCCCTGCACCGCGAGGCCTACCAGAAGATCTTCGCGCGCCTCGGCCTCGACTACCGCATCTGCGCCGCGACGGCCGGCGCCATGGGCGGCTCCAAGTCCGAGGAGTTCCTCGCCCCGGCCGAGGCCGGCGAGGACACCTTCGCCGACTGCCCGAACTGCGACTTCGCGGCCAACACCGAGGCGATCACGTACGAGTTGACGTCCGTCGACGCCTCGGACGTGCCGGCCGCCGAGGACATCCCCACCCCCGACACCCCCACCATCGAGACCCTCGCCGCCTCCCTCGGCGTCCCGGCCTCGGCCACGCTGAAGAACCTCCTCGTGAAGGTCGACGGCGAGATCGTCGCCGTCGGCGTCCCCGGGGACCGCGAGGTCGACATGGACAAGGTCGAGGCGCACTTCGCCCCGGCCACCGTCGAGCTGGTCACCGAGACGGACTTCGCGGCCCGCCCCGACCTGGTCCGCGGCTACGTCGGACCGCGCGGCCTGGAGAAGGTCACGTACATCGCCGACCCGCGGGTCGCCCCCGGCACGGCCTGGATCACCGGCGCCAACAAGGCCGGCACGCACACCAAGAACGTCGTCGCGGGCCGTGACTTCGAGGTCGACGCCTACGTCGACGTCGTCGTCGTGCAGGAGGGCGACCCCTGCCCCACGTGCGGCACGGGCCTCGTCCTCGACCGCGCCATCGAGATCGGCCACATCTTCCAGCTGGGCCGCAAGTACGCCGACGCCCTCAAGCTCGACGTCCTCGGCCAGAACGGCAAGCCGGTCCGCGTCACCATGGGCTCCTACGGCATCGGTGTCTCCCGCGCGGTGGCCGCCCTGGCCGAGCAGAGCGCCGACGACAAGGGCCTGTGCTGGCCCGCCGAGGTCGCCCCGGCCGACGTCCACGTGGTCGCCGCCGGCAAGGCCCTGCAGACCGAGCTGGCCCTCGACATCTCCGGGAAGCTGGCCGCGGCCGGTGTCCGCGTCCTCGTCGACGACCGTCCCGGCGTCTCCCCGGGCGTCAAGTTCACCGACTCCGAGCTGATCGGCGTACCGAAGATCCTGGTGGCCGGCCGGCGCGCGGCCGACGGCGTGGTGGAACTGAAGGACCGCCGCACCGGCGAGCGTGAGGAACTGACGGTCGAGGAGGCCGTCGCCCGCCTCACGGCGTAGCACCGACAGGACCGGGCGGACTGGCCGAATCGGTCCGCCCGGTACTCGACGACACGGCGCGGGCCGGCGCCGGGGGCGCAGCACGCGGTCCCGGCGCCTACAGCCAGCTCGCGAACTCCAGCAGCAGCTCCGCATCCCGCGGGCGTCCGACCCGCCCCGCCCGCACGCCCGACTCCACGGCCCGGAACAGCGTCCAGCCCCGCAGCCGCTCCTGGTCCACGTCCAGGGACTCGGCGAGCCGCTTCACCCGGCGGCGGGTGGTGGCCGCGCCGGACGGCTGGGCGATCAGGTCCTCCACCCGGTCCCGCACCAGCCGGGCCAGATCGAAGGCGCACTCGCCGACCACCGGGTCGGGCCCCACGGCCAGCCACGGCATCCGCTCCCCGCCGAGCACCTTGCTCTGCCGGAACGTACCGTGCAGCAGCCGGTGTTCGGGCGGCGCGGCCAGCAGCTCCTCGCGCGCCGCGAGCGCCAGGCCGACCAGCGGGGCCACCTCGGGATCGGACTCGGCCCGGGCCCGCATCGCCTCGGCCTGCCGGCCGGTCCGGTCGGCCACGGTCTCGAAGGGGAAGCCGGCGGGCGGCTCCACCCACAGCCGCCGCAGCGTCCCCGCCGCCTCCAACAGTGCCTTCGCCTCCGGCAGCGACCGCACCGACACGTCCGGATGCAGCCGCTCCAGCAGCAGGACGCCCTCCGCCGAGAAGGGCTCCAGCAGCTGCACGGCACCCCGCCCGGCCCACTGCGCCAGCGCGGCCCGCTCCGCCTCGGGGCGGGCCCGGCCCGGCGCCAGCTTGAGCACGGCGGGCATCCCGTCGGCGGTCCGCACCAGGACGACCAGGCTGCTGCGCCCGCCCGGCACCTGCACCCGCTCCACGGTCAACTCGCGTAGCGCGACGGCCTGCTGCGCCGCCTCGGGCAGCTTCTCCAGCCAGTCGTCACCGTCCGGTGCCGTCTCACCGAGCGCCCTGACCAGACGCTTCGGCGGTTCGAAGACCATGCGCGAGTCGTTCCCTTCATGCTGTCCGCGGTGCGTGCCCGGCCGGGGTCACGCCGTCGGCGCCGCCGAGGGCGGGGCCGTGCCGGCCCGCTCGGCGAGCCCAGGGAAGGCTACGCTCTCGCCGCGCCAGCGCACCGCCCGCACCGCCGCCTCCCGCAGCGCCTCGGCGGCCAGCACCCGCCGCCCGCCGCCCGCCGCGCGCACCAGGTCGGCGTACACCCCCGCCACCCGGTCCTCCAGCTCGGCCGCGAGCCGCACGGCCGCCGCCGAGTCCGGCACCTGGAAGGGCAGGGCGTAACCGGCGGACGCGGCCACCGGCCGGCCCCCCAGGTCCTTCACCTCGCGCACCAGCGCATCCCTGCGCGCCCGGTGCGCGTCGAACGCCGTGAGCGCCTCGGAGCGCTGCCCGGCCCCGATCCTCCCGCCGACGATGCCGTAGCCGTACACCGCGGCGTGCTCGGCCGCCAGCGCCGCCTGCAGGGCGCGCAGCTCCCGGTCCTTCTCCTCGCTCACGCGTCACCCTCCGTCAGCAGGTACACGTGCGCAGCCCCGGCCGCCGCCACCGACGCAAGCAGCCGTGCCAGCTCACCCGGCACCCCGCCGAGCGCCTTGGCCCGCCGGTCGGCGAGCTCCCGCTCCGCGGCGGCGAGCCCGGCGAGGGCCTCCTTGTCGTTCCCCGGCACGGTCGCGGACGGGGCGGGCGAGGCCGATGAGGCCGACGAGGTCACCGACGAGGACGCGGAGGGAGATGCGGAAGGGGACGCCGAGGGCGATGCCTTCCGGCCCCCGCCGAACGCCCGCGCGTGCCGTACGACCTCCTCGCGCAGCGGCCGCAGGCGGCCCGCGAGCCCCGGCCGGGTGGCGATCACCGCGTCGTAGCGCTCGACCAGCCCCTCGCTGTCCCGGGCCGCACGCGCGCGTGTCCGCTCCGCCGCCGACGAACCGTCGTCGGCCGGTCCGCCGGAGTCCTCGCCGGTGCAGCCCGTCAGGACCAGGGCCGCCGGGGCGACGGCGAGCAGACTCCTTCTGCGCGGCCCCGACCGGGCGCGCGGCGATGAGGGGAAGGGCACGTCAGACGTCCTCGGGGGCTCGTTGCGAGAAACATTCGAGAAAGCGGGGACTGCAAGGGCTGCACGCCCGTGATCACGGTACCCGGGCCCTCGCCCGGCATCACTCAGCGGCACCGTTCGTGACCGGGTGGACGGCAACACTCCCCGCGACCGGATACCCTTTGACCAGACACGCGCCCAACCCACAACAGCACACGCGGCCGAGGAGTCACCCGGATGAGCACCACCCAGAGCGAGAGGCTGCGAGAACTGCTGGAGCCGCTCGTCACCTCCCAGGGCCTCGATCTCGAAGAGATCGAACTGGACTCCGTCGGACGCAAGCGTGTGCTGCGCGTGGTCGTCGACTCGGACACGGGCGCCGACCTGGACCGGATCGCCGATGTGAGCCGCGCGCTCTCGGCGAAGCTCGACGAGACGAACGCGATGGGCGAGGGCGAGTACACCCTCGAGGTCGGCACCCCGGGCGCGGAGCGCCCCCTCACGGAACACCGGCACTACGTCCGCGCCACGGACCGGCTGGTGAAGTTCCAGCTGGCCGAGGGCGGCGAGCTGGTCGCCAGGATCCTGAAGGTCGACGACGAGGGTGTCGACACCGAGGTGCCCGGAGTGAAGGGCCGCAAGGCCACCGCCCGCAGACTCGCCTTCGACGACATCGTCCGGGCGCGTGTCCAGGTCGAGTTCAGCCGCAAGGACAACAAGAAGGAAGAGGAGGCGTAGCCGTGGACATCGACATGAGCGCCCTGCGGGGCTTGGTTCGGGAGAAGGAGATCTCCTTCGACCTGCTGGTCGAGGCGATCGAGTCGGCCCTCCTCATCGCCTACCACCGCACCGAGGGAAGCCGCCGCCACGCGCGCGTGGAGCTCAACCGGGAGACCGGCCATGTGACCGTGTGGGCGAAGGAGGACCCCGACGACCTCGAGGAGGGCCAGGAGGCCCGCGAGTTCGACGACACCCCGTCCGGTTTCGGCCGTATCGCCGCCACCACGGCCAAGCAGGTCATCCTGCAGCGCCTGCGCGACGCCGAGGACGACGCGACGCTCGGTGAGTACGCCGGCCGCGAGGGCGACATCGTCACCGGCGTGGTCCAGCAGGGCCGCGACCCGAAGAACGTGCTCGTCGACATCGGCAAGCTCGAGGCCATCCTGCCCGTGCAGGAGCAGGTGCCGGGGGAGACGTACCCCCACGGCATGCGCCTGCGCTCCTACGTCGTCCGGGTGGCCAAGGGCGTCCGCGGGCCCTCCGTCACCCTTTCGCGCACGCACCCCAACCTGGTGAAGAAGCTCTTCGCCCTGGAGGTGCCGGAGATCGCCGACGGCTCGGTGGAGATCGCCGCGATCGCCCGTGAGGCCGGTCACCGCACGAAGATCGCGGTACGGTCCACCCGCTCCGGCCTGAACGCCAAGGGCGCCTGCATCGGCCCCATGGGCGGCCGTGTACGCAACGTCATGGGCGAGCTGAACGGTGAGAAGATCGACATCGTCGACTGGTCCGAGGACCCGGGCGACATGGTGGCGAACGCGCTGTCCCCGGCGCGTGTCTCCAAGGTGGAGATCGTGGACATGGCGACCCGGTCGGCCCGGGTGACCGTGCCCGACTACCAGCTGTCCCTGGCCATCGGCAAGGAAGGGCAGAACGCCCGCCTCGCGGCCCGGCTGACCGGCTGGCGGATCGACATCCGCCCGGACACCGAGCCGGCCGGGAACGGCTCCGAGGAATAGATCCAAGCCGCGGGCCGTTCAGATCACGACAGGTTCATGCGCGCCAACTGTTCGAATCCTGCCCCAAAGGGGTGAGGCGCGCACGGGGAGGTAGACTTAAAGGTGTCTGGCCGGACGCTCGCCCGAGCATGCCCTGAACGCACCTGTGTGGGGTGTCGGGAGCGAGCGGCCAAGACCGAGCTGTTGCGGATCGTGACGATCAAGGACGCATGCGTTCCTGATCCACGCGGTACGCTGCCCGGCCGGGGTGCGTACGTACACCCCGCACCGGTCTGTCTCGACCAGGCGGTACGCCGCCGGGCGTTCCCGAGGGCACTGCGCGTCCCGGGACCGCTCGACACAAAGGCGTTGCGCCGATACGTCGAGCAGACGACAGTTGCCGAGCAGGCAACACGGTAAGACGTGCCGTACGGAACCCCGTGCGGCTAGGTACCTCGCGAGTCGAAAGCAGGTCGAGATTGCGATGAGCACTCGATGAGTACGCGATGAGTACGCCCATGAACTAGCGACGGTCCGGACGCAACCCGGACCTCAAAGGAGCGAAGTGGCTAAGGTCCGGGTCTACGAACTCGCCAAGGAGTTCGGTGTCGAGAGCAAGGTCGTCATGGCCAAGCTCCAGGAACTCGGTGAATTCGTCCGTTCGGCGTCTTCGACGATCGAAGCGCCTGTCGTACGCAAACTGACGGACGCCCTCCAGCAGGGCAGCGGAGGCGGCAAGTCCGCCCCTGCCCGCAAGGCTGCCCCGGCGAAGCCGGGCGCCCCCTCTCCCGCGCAGGCTGCCCGTCCGGCCGCCCCGCGCCCGCCGGCCCCCAAGCCGGCTGCCGCCGAGAAGCCCGCGGCTCCGGCCGCGCCGGCCACTCCCGGCCCCCGTCCCACCCCGGGCCCGAAGCCCGCGCCGCGGCCTGCCCCGGCGTCCCCGGCTCCGACCACGCCCGAGTTCACCGCGCCCCCGTCGACGCCCGCCGCTCCGGCCGCGTCCCAGGGCTCCGGTGCGCGTCCGGGCGCCCCGCGTCCGGCCGGCCAGTCGCCGCGTCCGGGTGCTCCGCGCCAGGGCGGTCCCGGCCAGGGTGGCCAGGGCCGTGGTGACCGCGGCGACCGTCCCGGCGCTCCGCGCCAGGGTGGCGGCGCCCCGCGTCCCGGTGCCCGTCCGGCGGGTCCCCGTCCGGGCAACAACCCGTTCACCTCTGGTGGCTCCACCGGCATGGCGCGCCCGCAGGCGCCCCGTCCGGGCGGCGCCCCGCGTCCGGGCGGCCCCGGTGCCCCCGGCGGTGCCCCGCGTCCGCAGGGCCAGGGCCAGGGCGGTCCCCGTCCGCAGGGTGCCGGCGGCGGTCCTCGTCCGCAGGCTCCGGGCGGCGCGCGTCCGACCCCGGGCGGCATGCCCCGCCCGCAGGGCGGCGGTCCCCGTCCCGGCGGCGGTCCCGGCGGCCCGCGTCCCAACCCCGGCATGATGCCGCAGCGTCCCGCTGCCGGCCCGCGTCCCGGCGGCGGTGGCCCCGGCGGCCGCGGTCCCGGTGGCGGCGGTCGTCCCGGTGGCGGCGGCGGCGGTCGCCCGGGTGGCGGCGGCTTCGCCGGTCGTCCCGGTGGCGGCGGTGGCGGTTTCGCCGGTCGTCCCGGTGGTCCCGGCGGCGGTGGCGGCGGCTTCGCCGGTCGTCCCGGTGGTCCCGGCGGCGGTGGTCGTCCCGGCTTCGGTGGCCGTCCCGGCGGTCCCGGTGGCCGTGGTGGCACGCAGGGTGCCTTCGGCCGTCCCGGCGGTCCCGCGCGTCGTGGCCGCAAGTCGAAGCGGCAGAGGCGCCAGGAGTACGAGGCCATGCAGGCCCCGTCGGTCGGCGGTGTGATGCTGCCTCGCGGCAACGGCGAGACCGTTCGCCTGTCGCGCGGTGCCTCGCTCACCGACTTCGCGGAGAAGATCAACGCCAACCCGGCGTCGCTCGTCGCGGTCATGATGAACCTCGGCGAGATGGTCACGGCCACGCAGTCCGTCTCCGACGAGACGCTGCAGCTCCTCGCCGACGAGATGAACTACACGGTTCAGATCGTCAGCCCGGAGGAGGAGGACCGCGAGCTCCTCGAGTCCTTCGACATCGAGTTCGGCGAGGACGAGGGCGACGAGGAGGACCTGATGGTCCGCCCGCCCGTCGTCACCGTCATGGGTCACGTCGACCACGGTAAGACGCGGCTCCTCGACGCCATCCGCAAGACGAACGTCATCGCGGGCGAGGCCGGCGGCATCACCCAGCACATCGGTGCCTACCAGGTCGCGACCGAGGTCAACGACGAAGAGCGCAAGATCACCTTCATCGACACCCCGGGTCACGAGGCGTTCACCGCCATGCGTGCCCGTGGTGCCCGGTCGACGGACATCGCGATCCTCGTCGTCGCGGCCAACGACGGCGTCATGCCGCAGACGGTCGAGGCGCTCAACCACGCCAAGGCGGCCGAGGTCCCGATCGTCGTCGCGGTCAACAAGATCGACGTCGAGGGCGCCGACCCGACCAAGGTGCGCGGTCAGCTGACCGAGTACGGCCTGGTGGCCGAGGAGTACGGCGGCGACACCATGTTCGTCGACATCTCCGCCAAGCAGGGTCTGCACATCGACTCCCTGCTGGAGGCCGTGGTCCTCACGGCCGACGCCTCGCTCGACCTGCGGGCCAACCCGCATCAGGACGCGCAGGGCATCTCGATCGAGTCCCGCCTCGACCGCGGCCGTGGTGCCGTGTCGACGGTCCTCGTCCAGCGCGGCACCCTGCGGGTCGGCGACACCATGGTGGTCGGCGACGCGTACGGCCGCGTCCGGGCGATGCACGACGACAACGGCAACAGCGTTGCCGAGGCCGGCCCGTCGACGCCGGTTCAGGTCCTCGGCCTGACCAACGTCCCGGGTGCGGGCGACAACTTCCTGGTGGTCGACGAGGACCGTACGGCCCGTCAGATCGCCGAGAAGCGCGCCGCCCGTGAGCGGAACGCCGCGTTCGCCAAGCGCACGCGCCGTGTCTCGCTCGAGGACCTGGACAAGGTGCTGAAGGCCGGCGAGGTCCAGCAGCTGAACCTGATCATCAAGGGTGACGCTTCCGGATCCGTCGAGGCGCTCGAGTCCTCGCTGCTCCAGCTGGACGTCGGCGAAGAGGTCGACATCCGCGTCCTGCACCGTGGTGTCGGTGCGGTCACGGAGTCCGACATCGACCTGGCCATGGGCTCCGACGCCATCGTCATCGGCTTCAACGTGCGCGCCGCCGGGCGTGCGCAGCAGATGGCCGAGCGCGAGGGTGTCGACGTCCGGTACTACTCGGTCATCTACCAGGCGATCGAGGAGATCGAGGCGGCCCTGAAGGGCATGCTCAAGCCGGAGTACGAGGAGGTCGAGCTCGGTACGGCGGAGATCCGCGAGGTCTTCAAGTCGTCCAAGCTGGGCAACATCGCGGGTGTTCTCATCCGCTCCGGCGAGGTCAAGCGCAACACCAAGGCGCGCCTCATCCGCGACGGCAAGGTGGTCGCGGAGAGCCTCAACATCGAGGGTCTGCGTCGCTTCAAGGACGACGTCACCGAGATCCGCGAAGGGTTCGAGGGCGGTATCAACCTCGGCAACTTCAACGACATCAAGGTCGACGACGTCATCGCGACGTACGAGATGCGCGAGAAGCCGCGCGTCTGATCCGAGTCACGATCGGGGCCGGTCGACGGGACATATTCCGTCGATCGGCCCCGGCCGTTGCGTGTACGGTTCCCGTATCCGCGTCGAAGCGTGGCGCCCGTACCCCGAACCGGCGGGACATCCGGATACACACATGTATGTGGGGACTCTGTCCTTCGACCTGCTCCTCGGCGACGTCCACTCGCTCAAGGAAAAACGCTCTCTCGTCCGTCCGATCGTGGCCGAACTCCAGCGCAAGTACGGGGTGAGCGCGGCGGAGACGGGGAACCAGGACCTCCATCGCAGGGCCGAGATCGGGCTCGCGGTGGTCTCGGGGGAGACGGGACACCTCAGTGACGTACTGGACCGCTGTGAGCGGCTCGTCGCCGGGCGGCCCGAAGTCGAACTGCTCTCGGTTCGACGCAGGCTCCACAGCGACGAAGACTGAAGCAACAAGAAAGCACTTAAGGAGACGGACCAGTGGCCGACAACGCGCGGGCTAAGAGGCTGGCGGACCTCATCCGAGAGGTGGTGGCCCAGAAGCTGCAGCGCGGGATCAAGGACCCGCGGCTCGGCTCGCACGTCACCATCACGGACACCCGGGTCACGGGTGACCTCAGGGAGGCGACCGTCTTCTACACGGTGTACGGGGACGACGAGGAGCGCGCGGCGGCCGCCGCCGGCCTGGAGAGCGCCAAGGGCATCCTGCGCTCCGAGGTGGGCCGGGCCGCCGGTGTGAAGTTCACGCCGACCCTGGCCTTCGTCATGGACGCCCTGCCGGACAACGCCCGCACCATCGAGGACCTCCTCGACAAGGCGCGCCAGTCCGACGAGAAGGTGCGCGAGGCGTCCGCGGGCGCCAGGTACGCCGGCGAGGCCGACCCGTACCGCAAGCCCGAAGAGGACGACGAGACGGACGACAGCGCCGAATGACCCAGAAGCACACCACGCCCGACGGCCTTGTCATCGTCGACAAGCCGTCGGGCTTCACTTCGCACGACGTCGTCGCCAAGATGCGCGGCATCGCCAGAACACGACGCGTCGGACACGCGGGCACCCTCGACCCGATGGCGACGGGCGTCCTCGTCCTCGGCGTCGAGAGGGCGACCAAGCTCCTCGGCCATCTCGCGCTGACCGAGAAGGAGTACCTGGGCACCATCCGGCTCGGGCAGAACACCCTCACCGACGACGCCGAGGGGGACATCACCTCCTCCACGGACGCCTCCAAGGTCACCCGCGAGGCGATCGACGCCGGGATCGCCGGGCTGACCGGCGACATCATGCAGGTGCCGTCCAAGGTCAGCGCCATCAAGATCAACGGAGTGCGGTCCTACAAGCGGGCGCGCGAGGGCGAGGAGTTCGAGATCCCGGCCCGGCCCGTCACCGTCTCCTCGTTCGGCGTGTACGACGTCCGGGACGCCGTCGCCGACGACGGCACGGCCGTGCTCGACCTGGTCGTCTCGGTCGTCTGCTCCTCCGGCACCTACATCCGCGCCCTGGCCCGTGACCTGGGCGCCGGCCTGGGCGTCGGCGGTCACCTCACCGCCCTGCGCCGCACCCGCGTCGGCCCCTACAAGCTGGACGCGGCCCGCACGCTCGACCAGCTCCAGCAGGAGCTGACCGTGATGCCCATCGCCGAGGCCGCCACGGCGGCGTTCCCCCGCTGGGACGTCGACGACCGGCGGGCCAAGCTGCTCACCAACGGCGTACGGCTGGAGATGCCCGAGACGTACGCGGGCGCCGGCCCCGTGGCCGTCTTCGACCCGGAGGGCCGCTTCCTCGCGCTCGTCGAGGAGCAGCGGGGCAAGGCCAAGAGCCTGGCCGTCTTCGCCTGACGGAGGAACCGGGGGCCGGGTGCCCGTCCGTGGAGCGGCGGCCACGGGGTACCTCCACTGCCGCCGCTCCACGGTCCCCCCTCGGTTCCCCCACCCCTAGGGTGTATCCAGCCGCCCCCCTTCCTTCACCCGTCCGTGCGGGCGCTCGGAGTGAACCGGGGGAGCGGAAGGGGGCGCTTTCGCGGAGCGACCTGTCCCGCTGATCATCCCGCCCCTACCGTCGAACACGAGGGCACGGGTGTACGGCGGGGAGGCTCGACGATGGCGTCGCGGAACCGGTCCCGGGAGACGGACGACAGCCCACAAGGCTCCCCGCACCTCCCCGGACGAGCGGGACACGAGGGCGGGGCGGTCCCCGGGGACGCCCTCGTCCGTGTCCACGACCTGGCCGGGCGCCCCCGTGGCACCGGCTTCCTGGCCGACCACCACGGCACGCTGATCACCAGCCACGAGGCTGTCGACGGCCTGCCCCGGCTCGTCCTGTACGGCGCCGGGGGCCGCCGCCGGGTGGTGTCCGCCGACGCGATCACCCCGCTGCCCGCGCTGGACCTGGCCCTCGTCCGGACCGAGGGGCTCGGCGTGCCGCCACTGCCCGTCACCGTGGGGGAGGGGCCCGGGACCGGCGCCTACGTCCGGATCGCCGCCGGGGGCTGGCGCGAGGCGCGGGTGCTGGGCCCGGCCTCCGTGACGTACGCGGCCACGGACCGTTTCCACCGCCTCGACGACGCGCTGGAGCTGGCGGTCGGCACGGCGGGGCGGGACGCGCTGCGACGGGGCGGCGGAGCGGCCGGCGGCCCGGTGCTCGACGCCGGCACCGGTGCCGTGGTCGCGGTCCTCGGCACCGCGCTCAGCTCCGACCACCGCGACGTCGGGTTCGCCGTACCGCTGCGGGCCCGGGTCCCCGGGGCTGCGGGGCCGCTGGGCGAGCTGCTCGCCGAGAACGCGACGACGGTCCCCGCGTACGGCGCGGACCTCAATCCGGCCGGGGTACTGGAGCTGACCGGCGCCTCGATGGCGCTGGATGGCCCGCCCGGCGGCCCCGGTGCCCCGCCACCGGTCGAACGGGCGGCCGTGGCAGCCGAGTTCACCATGTTCATGGGAGGCCCGGCGACCGTGCTCGGCCTCGTCGGACCACCGGGCAGCGGCCGGACGACGGAACTCGCGGCGCTCGCCGCGCGGCGTCGGCGAGCGGCGCAGCCCACGCTGTGGCTGCGAGGCTGCGAACTGCGGGACGGCGATGCGTCGGTGGCGGACGCGGCACGCCGGGCGCTGGATCGGGCCGCCCCCGCCGTGACGGCCGCCTCCGGCTGCGCCGACCTCGGCGACATCACGCCCGAGCGTCTCGCCCGCCTCGCCCGCTCCCTGGGCCGCCCGTTGCTGCTTCTGCTCGACGGCCCCGAGGAGATGCCACCGGCCCTCGCCCGCCGGATGACCGACTGGGCGGACGGGACCGCGCGGTGGCTGCGGGAAGCCGGAGCCCGGCTGGTGGTGGCGTGCCGGGCGGAGTACTGGGAGACCGCGTCCTTGCCCGCGGAGCAGTGCGTGTGGCTCGGCGACCTCACCGAGGACGAGGCCCGGGAGGCGCGGCGGACCCACGGCATCCCCGAGCGCGCCCTCGCCACGGCCGACGCCCGGCATCCCCTCGTCCTAGGCCTCCTCGGAGAGGTCCGGGCGGCTGCCTCCGCGCCTCCGGGAGGGACCGCGGCTTCGGAACGGACCGTGCCTCCGGCAGGGACCGTGCCTCCGGCAGGCACCGTGCCTCCGGTAGGCACCGTGCCTCCGGTAGGGGCCGTGCCTCCGGTAGGGGCCGTGCCTCCGGTAGGGGCCGTGCCCCCGGCAGGCACCGTGCCCCCGGCAGGCACCGTGCCTCCGGTAGGGACCGTGCCTCCGGTAGGGACCGCGGTCCCGGAAAGGGCCGCGATCGATCGGAGCGACGTCTTCACGGCCTACCTGGACCTGATGTCCCTGCGCATCGCCACCCGCCTGGCCGCGGGCAACGGCCTGCAGGGCACGGCCGTACGGCGGCTGGCCGCCAGGGTCGCCGGGCAGGTGCACGAGGCCGCCCGGCGCAGTCTCGGCCCGGGGTCGGGGGGCCTCGACCGGGAGGCGTTCGAGGCGGTGTTCCCGTGGGGGCCCGCCCCGGCGCGGCTCGGCGGCTGCTCGGGCTGGGCGTCGGCCGTGCTCGCCGAGGGCCTGCTCGTGCCCGCCGGAGCCGGTTACCGCTTCGCGCACGAGGGGCTCGCCGACTGGCTCCAGGGCATGCACCTCGACCTCGACGAGGCCCTGCACGTCCTCGTGCACCGCGGCGAGGACGCACAGTCCGACCCCGTGCCGCGCCACCGCATCGGGCCGGTCGTGCAGGCCCTGCTCTGCCTCGCCCGGCAGCACGGCGCCGGCCGACTCGCCTCCCGCCTGGCCGACCTCGTGCACGCCCTGGACGCAGATCCACGGTCCTGGTGGGCCGCCCGGCTGCTCGCCGGGACGCTCTCGGCCCTGCCCGACGCGGCGCCCTACGCGGAGGTGCTGCGGTTGCTCGCCGACCGGATCGTGGCCTGGCGGCGGCAGGAGCCGCCCGTGCCGCAGGAGCTCGGGCCCGCCTTCTGGACCGGCCTGCGACTACCCGAGGAGACACGCTGCGCGCTGCTGCGTCGGCTGGTACACGCCGACGGGCCGCCGTGCGAGGCCGGGCCCCGCTTCCTGGACGCCGTGGCAGGACTCCTCGCCGCCGACCCCACGGCCGTGCAACCGCAGCTCGCCCGCTGGTTCGACGACGAGCAGCCGCTGCCCGCCACCCCGCACGCGACCGTCGCCACGGCCGCGCAGGCGCTGCTGCACACCCACCGTCACGGCGCCCTGGACGATCTGGCGGACGTGCTCGTCGACCGCGCACACCCTAGGGCCGACGAACTGCTCGCCGTGCTGACCGAGGAGGAACCGTCGGCGGTGTGCCGGGCCGTCGACCGGTGGGCGCGCGACGAGCGGCCCGCCCGGCGGGGCGCCGCGGTGGCGCACGGACTGCGCGTCGCGCCGCATGTGAGCACCGGGGGCGACCGCGCCCTCCTGCGCTACGCGGCCCTCGCCCTGCTCGCCCGCCCCGCCGACCGCGCCCTGCACGGCGGCGCCCTCGCCCTCCTCGTCCAGGACCCCCACACCCGGGCCCGCTACCTCCCGCGGGCCTTGGAGCAATTCGCGGCGGGCGACCCGCGGTTCTCGCCGGACGCACTGGCCGGAGCCCTCCTGACCGACCCCGAGCCGGTCCTCGGGGCCTTCGCGGCCCGGCTGGAGCGGCCCGACGCGGAGGAGGCGCTGCGGGCACTCGCCGACGCCACCCCGCCCGCCCTGGCCCGGCGGGTCGCCGCGCTGGTGTGCCGGGCGGCGCAACTGCGGCCGGAACTCGCCGGGCAGGTGGCCGCCTACGCGGACCAGCGGCTCGACCGGGGCCCCGCCGCCCGGTCCGTGCTCCTGCCGCTGGTCACCGGCCTGCTGGAGGACGGCCCGGTTCGGCTGCGCTGCGCCCTCGCCGGCGTCGTCAGCCCGCCCGGCGTCCCCGCCTCGCGCCCGCTGCGCCGCGAACTGCGCGACGCGCTCCTCGCCCGGGAGCACGACACCGACGTCCTGGACGCGCTGCTGAACGCCGCCGCCCGCAACGGCGGCGACGACCTGCGCGACCTCGTCCACCGCATCGGACTGCTCCTCGTGCGCACCCCGGAGGGCGCCACGCGCTTCGACCGGGCCCTGGTCGACCTGGGCCGGCACGTGCCCGGCTTCGCCGCCCGCGCGGCCGCCTGGCTGAGCGACGCGCCCGAGGAGTGGGCGGCCCTGGTCGGGCCCAGTTCCCACCGGATGATCGAGAACCTGGCGGGCGCGGGCGTCCCCGCGTGACGGCCTCCCGGGTGGCGGCCCGGCGTACGGTGTCGTGCGCCCTGTCACAGCCCCCATGCCGATGCTGGCAGGAGGCACCCGGCATGGCACCCTTAGTCCTGCGCACGAGGCAACCACGAACAACGACCGGACACGAGTTCGACGAGCTTTCGACAAGGAGCAGGCACAGTGCAGCGCTGGCGTGGCTTGGAGGACATCCCCCAGGACTGGGGACGCAGCGTCGTCACCATCGGCTCCTACGACGGAGTGCACCGCGGGCACCAGCTGATCATCCGGCATGCCGTGGACCGCGCCCGGGAGCTGGGCGTGCCCGCCGTCGTCGTCACCTTCGACCCGCACCCCAGCGAGGTCGTCCGCCCGGGCAGCCACCCTCCGCTGCTCGCCCCGCACCACCGCCGCGCCGAACTCATGGCCGACCTGGGTGTGGACGCGGTGCTCATCCTCCCCTTCACGACCGAGTTCTCGAAGCTGTCCCCGGCCGACTTCGTCGTCAAGGTCCTGGTCGACAAGCTGCACGCCAAGGCGGTCGTCGAGGGCCCCAACTTCCGCTTCGGCCACAAGGCCGCCGGGAACGTGGAGTTCCTGTCCACGCAGGGCAAGACCTACGACTTCGAGGTCGAGATCGTCGACCTGTACGTGACGGGTGAGGCGGGCGGCGGCGAGCCGTTCTCCTCCACGCTGACGCGGCGGCTGGTCGCCGAGGGCGACGTCGGGGGCGCGGCGGAGATCCTGGGCCGACCGCACCGGGTCGAGGGCGTCGTCGTCCGGGGTGCCCAGCGCGGGCGCGAAATGGGCTTCCCGACCGCCAACGTCGAGACTCTGCCGCACACGGCCATCCCGGCCGACGGGGTGTACGCCGGCTGGCTGCACGCCCAGGGGGAAGCGATGCCGGCGGCGATCTCCGTGGGGACGAACCCGCAGTTCGAGGGGACCGAGCGCACGGTGGAGGCGTACGCCATCGACCGGGTGGGGCTCGATCTGTACGGGTTGCATGTCGCGGTCGACTTCTTGGCGTTCGTGCGGGGGCAGGCGAAGTTCGAGACCCTGGACGCGCTGTTGGTTCAGATGGCGCAGGACGTCGAGAAGTGCAGGGAGTTGGTGGCGGCTGAGGGGGCTGTTTAGTCTCCTTGTGGGCCGTCTGCGGGTGCGTCGTGGCTTGTCGCGCCCACGCGGCGGAGCCGCACATCGTTACAGCCCCGCGCCCCTGAGGGCGGATGACACTGCCCAGTGGCAGGCCACCTGGGATTGCCCGCCCCCGCTCAGCACCTCCAGATCCTGGTTTCTGCATGCGTCCGCCACGCCCGCAGCTTCCGCCTCGCCGGCCGCCAGGATCTGGCAGCGCACGTGGAAGCGGCAGCCCGACGGGACGTTGGACGGGTCCGGGGGCTCGCCCGTGAGGATCACCGGGGCGCCGGGAGCCTCCGGGAGCACGGACAGCAGCGCCTGCGTGTAGGGATGCCGCGGTGCCGTGAGGACCTGCTCCACCGCACCCGTCTCCACGATCCGGCCCAGGTACATCACCGCGACCCGGTCGGCGATGTTCCACGCCAGGCCCAGGTCGTGCGTGACCACCAGCGCGGACAGGCCCAGTTCGGCGCGCAGCCGCAGCAGCAGGGCGAGGATCTCGCCGCGTACCGAGGCGTCCAGGGACGCCACCGGCTCGTCGGCGACGAGGAGTTCGGGTTCCAGGACGAGCGCCCCGGCGATGACGACCCGCTGGCGTTGCCCGCCGGACAGCTCGTGCGGGTAGCGCAGGAAGAAGCGCTCCGGGGGGCGCAGGCCGGCCCGGGACAGGGCCTCGGCGACCGCTGTGCGTTCGTCGCCGCCGTAGCCGTGGATGCGCAGGCCCTCGGCGACCGCGTCGTACACCGTGTGACGGGGGTTGAGCGAGCCGCTCGGGTCCTGGAGGACCAGCTGGACGCGCTTGCGGTAGGCCTTGAGGGACCGGCCGGAGTAGTCCAGCGGGCGGCCGTCGAAGGTGACCCGGCCCGCCGTCGGCTCGACCAGCCCGAGCAGGCTGCGGGCCAGGGTCGTCTTGCCGCAGCCGGACTCACCGACCAGGGCGACGATCTCGCCGGGGCGGATGTCGAGGTCGACGCCGTCCACCGCGCGGGCCCGGGGGCCGCCGTGCCGGCCGGGGAACGTGACGTGGAGGCCCTGGGCGCTGAGCAGCGGGGCCGTGGTGACCTCGGGGGCCGTGGGGGAGATGGTCATGGCGTGCCGGGCCTCGCTTCCTCCAGGGCCTCCGGTTCGTCGGCCGGGCCGTTCTCAGGGGCCCCAGGTGTGCGGGCCGCGCCGTTCTCAGGGGCCTCAGGCGTGCCGGCCGAGCCGTCCTCAGGGGCCGCCTCGGCTGTCGCCCGCTGTTCGGCGGTTTCCGCTTCCGGTGGTCCGACCAGCACACACGCGGCCCGCCGCTCCGGCCCCGCCGCCCGCAGCACCGGGTCCTCCTCGGGGCACGACTCCAGAGCCACCGGACAGCGCGGATGGAACGTGCACCCCGACGGCAGCGCCGCCGGGTCCGGCGGGTCGCCCGCCAGGCCCTGCGGGGCGAACCGGGACGCCGGGTCGCCGATGCGCGGGAAGGCTGCCGACAGAGCCCGGGCGTAGGGGTGCCGGGCGTCCTCGTACACCTGCCGGGCCGGGCCCTCCTCGACCACCCGGCCCGCGTACATCACCGCGAGCCGGTCGCAGGTGTCGGCGAGGATGGCGAGATCGTGGCTGATCATGATCAGGCCGAGGTCCTGGTCCGCGACCAGCTGCTCGATGAGCCGGAGGATCTGGGCCTGGATCATGACGTCGAGCGCGGTCGTCGGCTCATCCGCGATGACGAGCTGAGGGTCGCAGGCCAGGGCCATGGCGATCATGACGCGCTGGCGCTGGCCGCCGGACAGCTCGTGCGGGTAGGCGTCGGCACGGGCGGCCGGCAGACCGACCTGCTCCAGCAGCTCGCCGGCCTTCTTCTTCGCCCCGGCCGCCGTGGCCTTCCGGTGCAGCAGGATCGGCTCGGCGATCTGGTCGCCGACGCGGTGCACGGCGTTCAGGGAGTGCATCGCGCCCTGGAACACGATGGAGGCCCCGGCCCAGCGGACCGCCCGCACCCGGCCCCACTTCATGGCCAGCACGTCCTCGCCGTCCAGGAGCACCTCTCCGGTGATCCGGGTCCCCGCCGGCAGCAGCCGCAGCAGGGCCAGCGCCAGCGTGGACTTGCCGCAGCCGGACTCCCCGGCGAGGCCCAGCTTCTGTCCCGCGTCCAGCCGCAGGTCCACCCCGCGCACGGCGGCCGCCCCGCCCCCGTACGTCACGGTCAGGTTCCTGACGTCGAGCAGACTCAACGCGACACCCCCAGCCTGGGGTTGAGGACGGCCTCCACGGCCCGGCCGCACAGCGTGAACGCCAGCGCCACCACGGCGATGGCGATGCCCGGCGGCACCAGGTACCACCAGTCCCCGGCACTGACCGCGCCCGCCTCGCGCGCGTCCTGGAGCAGTCCGCCCCACGACACGACCGTGGGGTCGCCCAGGCCGAGGAAGGCGAGCGTCGCCTCCGCGAGGATCGCCGAGGAGATGATCAGGGTCGTCTGGGCCAGCACCAGCGGCATCACATTCGGCAGGACGTGCCGGGACATGATGTGCCAGTGGCCGCCGCCGAGCGCCTGTGCCCGCTCGATGTACGGCCGGGTCTCCACCGCGAGGGTCTGGGCCCGCACCAGCCGGGCCGTGGTCGGCCAGGTGGTGACGCCGATCGCCACGACGGTCGTGGTCAGCGAGCGGGACATCACGGTCGCCAGGGCGATCGCGAGCACCAGCGTCGGCATGACCAGGAACCAGTCGGTGATCCGCATCATCACCGTCGCGTACCAGCCCTTGAAGTGTCCCGCCGTCACCCCGATCAGGGTGCCGATCGCCACCGACAGCACCGCGGCGAGCAGCCCGACCAGCAGCGACACCCGCGAGCCCCAGATCACCAGGCCCAGCAGGTCACGCCCGAACTGGTCGGTGCCGAGCGGGAACTCGGCACTCGGGCTCTGCATCGGACGCCCCGGCGCGTTCGTCACGCTGCTCACGTCGGAGCCGACGAACAGCGGTGCGAACAGCGCCAGCAGCGCGCACAGCGCGAGCACCGTCAGGCCGTACAGCCCCGCCCGTTCGGAGCGGTACCGCCGCCAGAAGCGGGCAACGGAGGCCCGGCGCCGCTGCCGGGCCAGGGCACGCGGGCCGAGGACCCTCTCGGTCGTCGTCATCGGGCCACCCGGGGGTCCAGCAGCGGATAGACCAGGTCGGCGAGGGTGTTCATCAGGATCACCGCTGCGGCGAACACGAAGAACAGCCCCTGCACCAGCGGCAGATCGGGCACGCTCAGCGCCTGGTAGAACAGCCCGCCGAGGCCGGGCCAGGAGAACACCGTCTCCACGAGGATCACGCCCGCCACCGTCCGCCCGAGGTTGATGAAGATCAGCGTCACGGTCGGCAGCAGCGCGTTCGGCACGGCGTGCCGACGGCGTACGAGGTCGTCGCGCAGCCCCTTGGCCCGTGCGGTCGTCAGATAGTCGCTGCCCATCTCGTCCAGCAGCGCCGACCGCGTGACCAGCAGCGTCTGCCCGTACTCCACGGCCACCAGCGTCACCACCGGCAGCACCAGATGGTGTGCCACGTCCAGGACGTACGCGAGGCCCTCCTCGCCGCCCGACTCCATGCCGCCGGTCGGGAACATGCCGGGCAGTGGGCCGATGCCCACCGACAGCACGATGATCAGCAGCAGCCCCAGCCAGAAGGACGGGATGGAGTACAGCGTCAGCGCGAGGCCCGTGTTGACGCGGTCGCCGAGCCTGCCGTGCCGCCACGCCGACCGGGTGCCGAGGAGGATGCCCAGCGCGGTGTAGAGGACGAACGCCGTCCCCGTGAGCAGCAGGGTGTTCGGCAGCGCCTCGGTGATCTTGTCGATGACGGGGGCGCGGAACTGGTACGACGTCCCGAAGTCACCCGTGAGCGCCTTGCCGCAGTAGTCCGTGAACTGCCGCCACAGCGGCAGGTCGAGCCCGAACTCCTCGCGGTAGGCGGCCAGCTGCTCCGCCGACACCTGACGGCCGCCCGTCATGGTCTTCACCGGGTCGCCGGGGATCAGCCGGAAGAGGAAGAAGCTGGTCACGAGCACGGCCAGCAGCGAGACGGCGGCACCGGCCACCTTGCCCGCCAGGTACCGCGGGTACGCGGAGCTCTTGCGTACCCGCGGCCCGGCCGCCCTCTGCTTGTCCTCGACCAGCGCGGGGGTCGCGTCAGCGGTCATGAGTACCCGCTCGCCGCCCTACTCGCGTTCCTCGGCGGTGGCCCGCCGCCGCATCGCCGCGAAGACACCGAGCCCGCCGAGGATCACGACACCCGCGACGATGCCGACCACGACCGTCGTCGACGCCGCGTTGTCCGAGGACCCCCCGGAGTCCGCGGGCACCGCCGACCACCAGCTCCAGTAGCCGTCCTGCCCGTAGATGTTGCCCGCCTTCGCCGGCATGGTCGTGATCGACTTGATCTGGTCCGTCCGGAAAGCCTCGACCGCGTTCGGATACGCCATGACGTTCATGTACCCGAGGTCGTACAGCCGCGACTCCATCTGCTTGACGATGTCCGCCCGTTTGGCGGGGTCGTACTCGGTGAGCTGCCGGGCGTAGAGCTCGTCGTACTTCTTGTCGCAGATGAAGTTGTCCGTCGCGCCCGTCTCCTCGGGGGTCGCCGGCAGCGCCCCGCAGGTGTGGATGGACAGCACGAAGTCGGGGTCGGGGTTGACCGACCAGCCGTCGAACGCCAGGTCGTACTTGCCGGCCAGCCACGGGTCGGTCACGTTGTCCAGGCAGTTGAGCCGGACGCCGATGCCGAGCTCGCCCCACCACTCCTGGAGGTACTTGCCGACCGCCTTGTCGTTCGGGTCGGTGGCGTGGCACAGCACGCGGTAGGTGATCGGTTTGCCGTCCTTGCCGACGCGCTTGCCGTCGCCGTTCTTCTTGTACCCCGCCTGGTCGAGCAGCCGGGCCGCCTCGGCCGGGTCGTACGACAGCTTCCGGTCCGCGGAGGGCTTCCAGAAGTAGTCCTGGAAGCGCGGCGGGATGTAGCCCTCGCCCTCGACGGCGTGGCCCCGGAACACCTTGTCGATGATGGCCTCGCGGTCGACGGCCCGGAACAGCGCGTTGCGCACCCGCTGGTCCAGCAGGGAGGGGTGGCCGTCGCCGAACTTCTTGCCGTTCTTGGCCTTGGCGCCCGGGTTGGTGGCGAGGGCGTAGAAGCGGCGGCCGGGGGCGTCGTTCACCTGGATGTCGTCCGCGCCCTTCAGCGACTCCGCCTGAGCGGGTGTCAGGGACGGGGACCCGGCGACGAAGGACACCTCGCCCTTGCGCAGCGCCGACACGGCCGCGTCCTGGTCCTTGTAGTAGCGGAAGACCAGCTCGTCGAACTTCGGCGACCCCCGCCAGAAGTCCTTGTTGGCCTTGAGCCGGACATAGCTGTCGGCCTTGTAGCCGCTCAGCACGAACGGGCCGTTCCCCACGACCGGGAAGCTCTTGTCGTTGTTGAACTCGGAGAAGTCCGAGACCTTCTCCCACACGTGCTTCGGCACGATCGGCACGTCCAGCGCGGCCATGGTGGCCTGCGGCTTCTTCAGCTCGATGACCAGCTTGGTGGGGCTCGGGGCCGTCACCTTCCTGAAGTTCCCGACGTAGCTGCCGTTCGCCGTGGCCGCGCCGGTGTCGGTCATCATCTTGTTGAACGTCCACGCCGCGTCCTCGGCGGTGGCCCGCTGCCCGTCCGACCACTTGGAGGTGTCGCGGATCGTGTACGTCCAGGTCAGCTTGTCCGGCGACGGCTCCCACTTGGTGGCCAGGCCCGCGATGGCGTGGTTGTCCTTGGGGTCGTAGTTGGTCAGGTACTCGTACATGAGCCGGTGGATGCTCGTGCTGAGCAGCCGGACCGCGAGGAACGGGCTGAGCGAGTCCACGCTCTGCGCCACCGCGACGGTCAGCACCTTCTTGCCGTCGTCGGCCGCCCGGGCCTGCTGGGACGCCGGGTCCAGCGGGGTCGCGAGACCGGCGGTGAGGGTGAGCGCGGCGGCCCCGGCCAGGGCGACGAGCCGGAGGCCGTGCGGGAGGCTGCGTTTCTGATCGTTCGTGCCCATGGTCGGACCTCGCGTCATCGCTCGGACGGGAAGGACGGGTTGATCAGCTGTCAGCTGCGTGATGTGTGTGTACCAGCGGCCGTCTCCACCCGTCAACGGCGCATTCACCCCTTGTGGCCTGCGGAAATAACGAATTGGCGAGCTTTTCGCACCCATTGGTCGAGACCACTGACGCGCCCCTGGCCAGGGCCTGGCAACGGAATTCGCCCCCGAACGCGCAAAGGCCCGCGCCGAGTCGGAACGGCGCGGGCCGGGCGGGATCGGCCCCTCGGAAAGGGGCCGATCGGGTGAGGTGATTACTGCGTCGGAGGCGGGGGCGGCGGGGTCTGCCCGTCGGGCTGGCCCGGGTAGCCGGGCTGCCCGGGGTGTCCGGCCTGGGGGTATCCGTAGCCCGGCTGCGGGGGAGCGGCCGGGGGCTGACCGGGCTGCGCGTACGGCTGGCCAGGGTGGGCTCCCGGATGGCCGGGCTGCTGTCCCGGCTGTCCCGGCTGTCCGGCCTGCGGGTACGGCTGGCCGGGCTGGGCCGGGGGCTGACCCGGCTGGGCATAGGGCTGCCCGGGCTGCGGGTACGGCTGTCCGGGCTGCGGGTACGGCTGTCCGGGCTGGGGCTGCTGGGGCTGCTGGGGCTGCGGCGGGTACGGGCCCGGCTGACCCGGAGCCGGCTGCTGCTGGCCGGGGTAGGGAAGCTGTCCCGGCTGGGCGTAGGGCTGACCCGGCATGGCCTGACCCGGCACGGCCTGGCCGGGCGTGGCCTGACCGGGCAACGGCGGGGCCGCGACCGGCGGCGGGTTGCCGTCCGAGGTCCACAGGCCGTGCGACTGCTGATGACGGACGAAGTCTTCGGCGACCATGGCCGCGAGGTTGAAGTACGCCTCCCGCACCTTCGGCCGCATCATGTCGAGGTCGACCTCGGCACCGGCGGAGAGATGCTCGTCGAACGGCACGACGATGACACCCCGGCAGCGCGTCTCGAAGTGGGACACGATGTCCTCGACCTTGATCATCTTGCCGGTCTCACGCACCCCGGAGATGACGGTGATGGACCGCGAGACCAGGTCGGCGTACCCGTGCGCGGACAGCCAGTCCAGCGTCGTGCTCGCACTGCTCGCCCCGTCCACGGACGGCGTCGAGATGATGATGAGCTGGTCCGCGAGGTCCAGCACACCGCGCATGGCGCTGTACAGCAGACCGGTACCGGAGTCGGTGAGGATCACCGGGTACTGCTTGCCCAGCACGTCGATCGCGCGCCGGTAGTCCTCGTCGTTGAACGTCGTGGACACCGCCGGGTCGACGTCGTTGGCGATGATCTCCAGTCCGGAGGAGGCCTGGGACGTGAACCGCCGGATGTCCATGTACGAGTTGAGGTACGGGATCGCCTGGACGAGATCGCGGATGGTCGCCCCGGTCTCCCTCCGCACCCGGCGCCCGAGGGTGCCCGCGTCGGGGTTGGCGTCGATCGCGAGGATCTTGTCCTGGCGCTCGGTGGCGAGCGTCGAGCCGAGCGCGGTGGTCGTGGTCGTCTTGCCGACACCGCCCTTGAGGCTGATCACGGCGATCCGGTAGCAGGACAGCACGGGCGTACGGATCAGGTCGAGCTTGCGCTGCCGCTCGGCCTCCTCCTTCTTCCCACCGATCTTGAACCGCCCGCCCCCGGCCGCCGGACGGCTGCTTTTCGCCTTCTGCTTCTTGCTGTTGAGCAGCCGGTCGGACGACAGCTCCACGGCGGCGGTGTAACCGAGCGGCGCGGCCCCGGGGTTGGTCGGCTGCCGCTGGTCGTGCTGCATGGGCTGCGGCCAGGCGGCACCGGTACGGGGGTCGACGGGCTGCTGGGGCTGCCCGGGGTAGGCCTGCTGCCCGGGCTGCCCGGGCAGCCCCGGATGGGCCGGCTGACCCGGCTGCTGCTCGGGCTGACCGGCATGCGGGGGCTGGGCCTCGGGCTGGGGCTGGGCCTGCGGGGGCACGCCGGGCTGGGGCTGCGGAGCGTGCGGCTGGGGGAAGCCGTAGCCGCCCTGGGCGTTGGGGACACCGGGATGAGGGAAGCCGTAGCCGTCCTGCGGGGCGGGCGCGCCCGGCTGGGGGAAGCCGTAGCCGTCCTGGGGGGTCGGCGCGGGGGCGGGCGGGGTGCCGGGCTGCTGCGCCGGGGGCTGCTGGGCCGCCGGGGCGGGTGCGCCGGGATGGGGGATGCCGTAGCCGTCCTGCGGGGTCGGCGCGGGGGCGGGGGTGCCGGGCTGCTGCGCTGCCGGGGCGGGCGCGCCCTGCTGCGGGAAGCCGTAGCCGCCCTGCGCGTGGGGCGCGTGCGGGCCCACCGGCTGCTGCGCCGGGGGCTGTGCGGCCGGGGCTGGGGCGCCGGGGTGGGGGAAGCCGTAGCCGTCCTGCGGGGTCGGCGCGGGGGCGGGGGTGCCGGGCTGCTGCGCTGCCGGGGCGGGCGCGCCCTGCTGCGGGAAGCCGTAGCCGCCCTGGACGTTCGGCGCGGCCGGGGGCTGAGCTCCAGGGGGCGGGAAGCCGTAGCCGCCGGGCTGAGGTACGGGCTGGGCGGGCGGCTGGTTCGGAGGCGTCGGTGCGGCCTGCTGGTTCCACGCGGCGGGCGCGGGCTGCGGCGCCTGGGGCTGGAACGGCGGCTCGGGCTGGAACGGCGGCTGCTGGGCGGGCACCGAGGGCTGCGGCGGCACCGGCGGCTGACCCTGCGCCGGCCCGTTCGTGTCGGCGGGCCGAGCCTCCGGCCGGGGCTGCTGCTCAGGCTGAACGGGCCACTGGTTCGCGGGCGCCGGGGCCGCCGGCTGGTACGACGGCGGCAGCGGCGGCACACCCTGTGGGAGCGGGGGAACCGAGTCGGACGGCGCGGTCTGCGGAGCCTCGGGGGCCGGGGCGGCCGGTACGGCGTCCTCCGGCTCGCTCTCCGAGGAGGCGAGGTCGGTGGGGGGCGCGTCGGCGGGCTCGGCAGGAGCTGCCACGGCGTCTTCACGGAGGTGCTCGGCCCCGGCCGGTACGGCATCCTCGGGCTCGGGCTCGACGTCGTTGGGCTCGTCGGCCTGAGACGGGGCGTTCTCGGGCGCGGCGTTCTCCGACCTGGCGTCCTCCTCTTCGGCGTCCTTGTCTTCGGCTTCCTCCGGCCGGGCCTCGTCGGCGGACGCCCCGTCCTGGTCGCCGGCGTCCTCGGACTCGCTGTCGTCGGCCGCCACGACATGCGGCTCGACCACCACGGGCGCTGCGTCTTCGCCCTCCGGCCGCGTCTCCTCCGGCTCGGTCTCTTCGGCCGACGGCACGTCAGCGAAGGCGTCCGCGTCCAGCCCGTACTCCGAGACCGCGTCCGAGGCGCCGTCGGCCTCCGCGTCAGGGCCGTGGTCCTCCGCGTCATCCGCACGGACGTCGCTGCCGGAGCCGTCGGCGGACTCTTCCGCCTCGATGTCACCCTCGCCCCCGGCGATCGGCACCCGGGGGGCGTCGGGAGCATCGGGAGCCTCGGAGCTGTCGTCGGAGTCGGGGGCGACGGGGACGGCGGGCGCGGAAACCGCCTCGGCGGCGGCCCGCTCCTCGATCTCCCGCTTCAGGGCGACGGCGGAGAACCGCATGGTGGCGCCGCTCTCCAGATCACCGGCCGACGGGTCTGCCGCACTGGCAGCCGCAGCCGGAACCTCGGGAGTCCCGGACGCGGTGGGAGGAGTGGCAGGAGCCTCGGGAGCGTCCGGAGCGGCAGGAGCCGCCTCCGGGGCAGGAACAGCGGCCGGGGCCACCTCCGGCGGAGCCGACGGCGTCCACTGCGCCTGATACCCACCCACGGGGATGTTCGGCACAGCCGTGGGAGAGGCCGGACCCGCCTGGGGCGCCTCGGGCTGAGCCTGCTGCGACACCTGCGGCTCGAAACCGCTCCCCATCGGCAACCTGGGGACACCGGCCGGCCCTCCGGCGGCGGGTGGAGTGAACGGCGCGCCCGGCGCGGGCGCCGGAGGCGTGAACGGAGCCCCCGGAGCGGGCGGCGACGCGGGAGGAGTGAAGGGCGCACCGGGCGTCGGAGCCGGATGCGGTGCCGAAGCCGGCCCCTGAGCGGGACGCTGCCCGGGGAAGGACGAGACCCCACCCGAAGGATTGGCATGCGGCGGCGGAGTCAGCCCGGGCAGCGGCGGCACCGGCCCCTTCGGCATCCCGGAACCGCCGGGCCCTCCGGCAGCCCCCGGAGCACCGGACTCCTCGGACGCCCCCGCCCCCTGCCCCGAGGACGAGTTCCCCGAGGCGTTCTGCGTGTACCAGGCGGGCGGCGCGTAGTCGATGGTGAACTCGCCCGTCACCTCTGCTGCGGACTCCGCGTCGGGCTGGTCATCGCCGGGTGTCGCCCAGCCCCCGCGGTTCCCGTCCCGATCGCTGCTCACAGTGTTCCTCCTGGTGTGGTCGAGCACCCTCATGTCGTGCTGGGGCGACCCTTGCTTGTCGTCCGACGTCGTGCGAAGTCGTTTGAGGCGTATCAGGGGTCAACCGAGGTCGTCCGCTCCACAGGCTCCCCCGCCGTCCCCCTGGGACGCCGCCCGCCCACCACGGGTTCTGACGGCGCGCCCCGTCCCAGCCTAATCACCACACGTCCCGGCCCGGCAGACCCGTCCGCCCCTCCACAGCAACGCCGGCCCTCGAAAACCAGGCAAATGCCATGTAATTGCTGGCGCAACAGTTGACAAACCGGGTGCTGCGAACGGTTTCGCCGCCAGGCCCGTCAGTCCATCCGACGTGGCGTACCCAACAGCCCGGTCTCCGCGTCCGTGGGCTGTGTCATCACGTATTGCCGATCACGATCGGTACACCACAGGGTGAGGCCGTCGGAGAGCCCCGGCAGGGAGTCCATTTCGGCCCGGGTGAGCGCCATCGTGCGGCCCAGTTCCGTGGATTCGTCGGGCGACACCCTCTGAATGCCGACCAGCCGCGCCTGCCGCACGAGCCGCGGAGCGACCGGGCTGACGTACGGCAACAGCGTCAGCACCGACTGCCAGGGCCCGGAGACCACGCGACCGCGAGGTGGCCGCATCCCGCAGTCCCGCACCACCAGCACCGGCGTACCGGCCGAGGCACCCAGCGGCGGCACCCGCCCGACGTCGTACACGGCCATCCCGTTCTGAGCGCCCCCCATGGCGTGCACCATCGGCATCCAGACCTGCGCCCGCGCCGTCTCCACGGCGACCCGCGTCCCTGTTGCCGCCGCCCTGAGCGCGATGACCTGCACGGTCCACAGCCCGCCGATGAGCACGACGTCGTACGGCAGCGGCCGATTGAGCCCGAGTACAGCGGGCCGGTTCTCCGCGTCCACGCCGATGACGACGCCGTCGTCGGCCACGGGTAGGGCGAGGGTGTCCAGTTGGTCGATGCTCACGGAGTGCCGAGGGTGCCTCGGGCCGATCAATCCGAAGCCGCGGCGCAGCAGTTCACGCGCCCGCTCGGGGGCTGAGGACTGCGGCTCACCCTGTCCGGTGACCGCCGCCCGTCCTACGCGCGGGGGCGTCGCCGTCACCGGGCACCTCCGAGGGGCAGAGTGGCGAGCATGCCGGGCACCTGTTCCCGGTCGAGCCGGGAGAGCCCCATGCCTGTGTGCCGGGCCGCGGCCTGCACTGCACGCCGGGCGGCGACGAGTTCGTCGTCGCTGCGCCCGGTCACCCGCAGGTGCCCGCAGACAGACACCTCCTTCCGCTCCCCGCGCCTGAGCGTGAGGCTGAAGGTGGTGGCGAGGGTGGGGACGGCCGTGACCAGGGCGACGAGCTGCGGCAGCGACGGCGCCCTCTCCCCACCCAGAGCGGGCCACCGACGGATCCAGTACGTGGTGTGTCTGCGGTTGTCGCAGCGCCAGTTCCGGCCCGACTCCTCGGTCCTACGCTCCCTCGTGTCCGTCCGCCCGGCCTCCGCTGTCACCAGCGGGTTGGCGCAGGCCGACGTGGCGATGGCGGAGGTCAGCTGCTCCTCGTCGAGGAGGGTCGCCCGGAATCCGGATCCGGTGAGTCGGCTCGCGAGGTGATCGGCGGCACGCACCACGCACTTCTGCGCTCCGACCAGGCCGCCCCCGCGCGCGGCCACAGCTTCGGCGCACAGCTCCGGATCGAGCTTCAACGCGATCCACGTGATGCGTACGGCCGGCGCACCCGTCTGCTCCTGCAAGGGCGCGTAGTTGGCGACTGCCACGGACTGCCGGGGCAAGTGGATCGCGGGCGCGGGCTGGGTGTGGAGCACGACCTGTGCCGACTCCAGCCGGACACCGTCCACCTCCAAAGCGTCGTGCACCAGAGACAGGGGCAACGGCTGTTTGTTCCGCTCGGCCCGCAGGGCGGTGGCGTCGGCCTCGACATGCAGGACCGCGGTGACGAACGTACCGTCCCCGACGATTCCGACGGGTCGGCGGTCGCGGCCGGTGTACGTGTACGTCCGCAGGCTCGGGTCGCACTCCACGGCCGGCGCCAGCCCCGGCTCCGTGCCCTCCGGTAGCGGCGTACTCGCGGCCCGTCGCTGTCGTGCACGAAACGCCTGAGCCGTGGCCAGCCACTCGGGCAGGGAACGCCCGCGGCGACGGAGGAAGGAGAGCAGCACCAGACAGCCGGCGAGGACAGCCGCAGGCACCAGGGCCACGGGACCGATCACCCATCCGACGAGCAGGATGGCCGCCGCGGCCTCGAACAGGACAAGGCGTTGCAACCGGAATGCCCCGACCCGACCCGAACGCACCGTGGAGTGGAGCGCGCCCGGCGAGTCCGGCCGCTGCGCCGGTCCTTGTCCGGACGCCGAAGCACCCCGTGTCCGTGATCGGTCACGGGATCGGGCGCCCGTCCTCGAAGCCCTCACTCCATCCCCCCGTCTGCTGACAACCCGCTGCTGTTTCAGCACCGCACCATGCCCGTGAAGGCCCGGGCACCCTACCCGCTCCACAAGTCCCCGCGGATACCAGGCATAGTAGGGGGCCGCTCTGACACAGGGGCGGTCGGCATGACACACCAGGCGAGCGCGGACATCTGAACACGGGGAGAGACAAGCAGAGATGGCATCTCGGCGCGACCAGCTCAATGCCTACACCTTCGCGAAGCGCCGCATGCTCGCGGCCTTCCTGCAGTCGTCGCCCGACGGTTCGGAAGAGGGGGCGCCTCGTCCCCTGCGCGCGGTCATCCCCGGGGTCATCGTGGGCGTGGTCGTCATGGCCGTCTTCGGGGCCTGGGGCATGTTCAAGCCCACCGCGCCCAAGGGCTGGGACGAGCCCAACGCCAAGGTGATCGTCGCCAGCGACTCGACCACGCGCTACGTCGTCCTGAAGACCGGCAGACAGGTCCAGTTGCACCCGGTCCTCAACATGGCCTCCGCCAAACTGCTCCTCGACGAAGGCCAGGGCGATGTGGTGACCGTCGCCGAGTCCGTCCTCGACAACGGCAAGATCCCCCACGGAGCCACCATCGGCATCCCGTACGCGCCCGACCGTCTCCCCTCGGCGTCCGAGGCGGGCGGCGAGAAGCGCTGGGCGGTCTGCGAACGCCCCAGCGCGGGCGGGGAGTCCATCCAGAAGGCGGCCCTGGTCCTCGCCTCCCGCGACTGGAAAGCGACCGAGGGCAAGGGCGAGAAACTGACGGGCGGGCAACTGCTCTACGTCGTCGCCCCGGACGGGAAGCACCACGTGGTGGACGCGAGCGGACGCTCGTACCCCGTCGACAAGAGCAACGAACTGCTGCTGCGCGCCGTCGTCGGCTCCGGACGCAAACCGCAGAAGGTCTCCCGTGAGTGGCTGGAGACCCTGCACACCGGCGACCCGATCTCCTTCCCGAAGATCCCCGACCAGATCGGTGTCGCGGCCGACGCCCCAGGTCAACTGGACGACAAGACGAACAAGGTCGGCATGGTCCTCAAGGCATCCGACCTCAACAGCGACCAGTACTACGTGGTGTTGCCCGGCCGGGTCGCCCCCGTCTCGGCCTTCGTCGCCCAGCTCCTGCTGTTCAGCGAGGACCTGGCCTCCCTCGGCCAGGCCGGCGAAGCAAAGGACATGAGCCCGGGTGCGATCGTTCCCGGCAAGCCGTTCGGCACCGAGCACCGCTGGCCGGTCGAGGACCCCCAGCCCGTCAACGATGCCTCCGGCGCCGCAGGAAGCCGCGGCACCGTCTGCAACGTCCTGCGCGGCGTCGACGCCGGCTCGGGGGCCACGACCCAGAGCACCTGGGCCGGCACGGATTTCCCGGCCAAGCTTCCCGCAGGCTCCTCCAGCGCCTACGTCACGCCCGGCTCCGGCCAGCTCTACCGCCAGTTCCAGGGCAGGGAGACCAAGGCCGGCCCCGTCTTCCTCGTCACCGACACCGGCCTGCGCTACGTCCTGCAGTCCAACGCCGACAGCGGCGCGGACGACGCCGGCATCGGTACGACGGCCGAGGACCGCCGGCAGGCCCAGCAGGAGGCCCGGCAGGCCCAGACCCGGCTCGGCTACAAGGACGTGGACCCCGCGCCGATCCCCGCCGCCTGGTCGGAGTTCCTGCCCACCGGCCCACGCCTGTCGACGACGGCGGCACGCCAGCCGCAGGGTTCCTGAGGGGCCCGGACATGTCACACGTGCCCTCCATCCTCCGCAGGGCGACCGCGGTGACGGCGGCGACCCTGCTCACGACCGCCCCCGTCGTCCTCGCACCCCCGGCGGCCGCGGCCGACCTGCCGTACTCGGACCAGTGCGCGTTCCCCAACGGGAAATACCCGGGCCGCCCCTGGTCCCTGCAGCGCGTCCTCCTGGACGAGCTGTGGAGCCAGTCCACGGGCAAGGGCATACAGGTGGCGGTGATCGACACCGGCGTCGACGTGACGAACCCCCAACTCACCGACGCGGTCGACGTGAAGAGCGGCCGCAATTTCCTGCCCAAGAACCTCAAGGACGACGACGGCAACCCGATCGAGCGGGGCAAGGAGAACGGCACCACGGACACGGTCGGCCACGGCACCAAGGTCGCCGGCATCATCGCGGCCCGGCCCGCCAAGGGCACCGGTTTCGTGGGCCTGGCCCCCGATGCGACCATCATCCCGATCCAGCAGAACGACGCGGAGGGCAACGGCGACGTCGGCACCCTGACCGACGCGATCCGCTACGCCGTCCAGGCCGGGGCCGACGTCATCAACATCTCCCAGGACACGACGAAACCGATGAAGTCGACGTCCGATCTGGCGCTGGCGATCAACCAGGCCCTGGCCCGGAAGATCGTGGTCGTGGCCTCGGCGGGCAACGACGGCCTCGGCGGCAACGTCAAGGAGACGTACCCGGCTTCCTACAATGGCGTCCTCGCGGTCGCCGCCTCGGACCGCAACAACGAGCGCGCCGCCTTCTCCCAGTCCGGCGAGTTCGTCGGCGTCGCCGCCCCCGGTGTCGACATGATCTCCACCGTCCCCAAGGGCGGCCACTGCTCCGACAACGGTACGAGCTTCTCGGCGCCGTACGTCGCCGGCCTCGCGGCGCTGATCAAGGCGAAACACCCCGACTGGACGGCCCGGCAGATCGTCGCCCAGATCGAACAGACCGCGGAGCGCACCACGGCGGGCCACGACCGTCTGGTCGGCTGGGGAGTGGTCGACCCCGTACGAGCCCTGACGCAGGACGAACACCCCATGGAGTCCCCCAACCCCCAGGCAGGCCTGGGCAAACCGGAAGCCCCCACCCCGGCCGAGTTCCAGGTCGGCGAAACCGCCGAGGAACGCAACGCCCGCCTCGCCACCTACGTGGCCGTGGGCGCGGTGGTCCTCGTCGCGGGGATGGGCGGCACGGCGGTGGCAATCCGGGACGCGCGGCGCAGGCAGAAGCGACGGGTGGAGGGCGGATCATGGACGCGCTGACCGAACTGAATGTCCTCGGCCTCATCCTGTCCGCCGTGCTGCTGGCCATGGCCTGCGTCAAGGCGGACCGCGTCCGGGCATGGCGCGCCGGCATCAACCCGTCGGCCGAAGAACTGTCCGACGCCTCCTTCATCGCCGCTCGCGTCGTGTTCGTCGCCCTGGCCGGCGTCGGCATCTACCTGTGTGTGCAGGGCTTCAAGGTCTCCGATGACACGGCGTGGGACGACACCGAGTTGACGACTGCGGTGCGGGGCGCCACGGACGCCTTGGACGGCAGTTCCGGTTTCGGCGACATCTATGTCGAGGGCAACGACACTGGCTGGATCGACGAATACGCGACAAGAATCGAGCAGGAAATCGTCGAGCACGGCGGCGGCGACGCCCCGCAATACGGCGTGACCGCGACGCCGGCCGACGCGAACACCGCTTCCGAGGCGCGCTATACGGTCACGGGCGCCGACTCGGCCTTCTGCATGCAGGTCACACGCACCCGGTCGAAAGACGGGGACTATGAGCCGCCGGGAATCGGGGGAGGCCAGGGGACGGTGACGGTCCCGTCGTATGACTTCGCGGTGACGACGCGTGAGGGTGGTTGCTGACTCCGTGGCTCGGCCTGATCTCGTCCGCCTCGCAACTCGCATACCACGAGAATCAGTTGGTCGTGTCTGACCCGGTGACTACAGTGGTCATCGAGTGTGCCGATCGGGTCATCATCTGTGCACCGCTCAACGACTTTATCAACGGGGAACGGGGAGGGAAGGCATGCTGCCTGCGGAGGGTTTCAAAGTCGGCTTGGAGGCGCTGGGAACCTTCAAGAAGCGTGTCGATGCCGTGCTCTCCACATTCGAGGGCTCACCCGGCAGCCCCCAGAAGATCGCGGCGCACGCCCTCTCCGAGGCATCTTTCAGCGGCTCGGGCGGCTTCGCCGAGGCCAAGGGCCTCCACAGCCAGTACGAGCGCGTCCACGAACGCCTCACCGCACTCTCCAAGAACCTGGGCCTTCAGATCGAGGCGATGCAGATCGCCGTCATGGGCGCGGGCGGAAACTTCAGCAACATCGACGAGGAGGAGCGGCGGCGGTTCTGGGAGATCACGGCTGATATCGGCCGTCAGCAGCTGGAAGCGAAGCAGGAGAGGCAAGCGGCGGAGGCTGCGAAGCAGGGCGCGTCCGCGCCGAAGAGCAACGACGAGCGGACGGTCACCTACTAGTGAGCGACAAGCAGAAGCCCCAGGAATCGCACCAGGCGGAGAAGGAGCAGGCCGCGGCGCAGGTCAGCGCCATCGACATGGTGAGCGGTGCGACGGGGGTAGCCCAGCTCCTCCCCTTCGGCTGGAAGGTCCCCCGTGTCTTCGGCAAGACGAACTTCGAGGGCCACGCCCTGAACGCCATGATCGACATGGTCGAGTCCGCGAAACCAGAGGACTTGGAACTTGCGGGCACTGCCCTGCTGAACGCCCAGACCGCCATCGAAGAGGCCGCCGAGGAACTCGAAGGCCACATCACCCGGGTCGACTGGGAAGGCGAGTCGGGCGAGGCTTTCCGTAAATGGGGCGCCAATCTCGTCATCCACGCCCGCAAACTCGCCGCCTTCGCCGACGCCGCCGGCACCCAGGTCACAGCAGCGGCCACGGGCCTCGCCTCCGTCCGCAGCGCAATGCCGCCGCGCGACACCCGAGAGGACCCCAAGGCGGTCGCGGACATTCCGACACCCAAGCAAACCGAGAGCAACGCGGAGTACGCGGCTGCGGTCAAGGCCGAGAAGGACCGCCAAGAGGCGATCAACCAGATGAACCGGCTGGCGTCCTTCTACGCGGTGTCGGAAGAGATCATGGCGGCGCAGGAGCCGCCGACGTTCGAGCCCATGCCGGATGTGGGGGTGCCCAAGCCGGATCCGACCTATGGGGATCTGAGAATCGAGGGAGGGCAAGGCACTGGGGGGCTAGGGTCCGCACACCAGTCCCTGGTGGCCGCACATGACTCCTCGAGTACGGCGACTGGGCACGCGCGATCCGGAGACCCTACGTCGCCGCTTAGGCAAGTGGACGCCCCGACCGTTTCCTCGGATGCGAGCATCGGCACGAAGATCGACAGCGTGGGCACCCTGCCGTCACAGGAAACCGTGAGGCCGTCGACCAATGTGGCGCCGACGATGACTGGTGCGAGTGGCGGCAACGGTGGGACGGCCTCTCCCCTTCCCTCCGGTACGGTTCCTCCCGCCCTCAGCGGGTCGGCCGGCCGCACCTCGGCCTTCGGCGGAGCGAACGGCAACAGGGCCCCGTTCTCCGCTCAAGGCCGTACAGGCGCTCCGAGCGGGACCGTCGGCGGTCGCGGCGCCACAGGCCCGATGGGGCATGCCACCACCACGGGGCAGTCAGGTGCTCGAGGTGGCAGCGCTTCCCCCATGGGCCGAGGCGTCTCCGGCGGAATGCCACGCACCGTCGGAGGACCGGCGAGCGAACGCGCGGGCAGTGCGAGTGCCACGGGTGCGGCGCGCGGTAATGGAATTGTCGGCGGAAGACCCGCCGCAGGTCCTCAAGGGGTGACCGGTTCCAAGGTCCCGCGCGGTACGGTCGTCGGCGCTGGCGGCAACACCGGCTCCCGTGCGCCCGCCGGCCAAATCGGGCAGCGCGGAGTGATCGGGGCGCCCAACTCCACCCCTGGCGCGCGTCCGGGCCAGACTGCCCGTCCAGCCGCGGGCAATGCGGATGGCGTCGTCGGTACACCCAAGGGGCAAGCCCCAGCAGGGAGAAGCGGTGGACCGACCGTAGACGGTGCAGGCGCGCCGCATGGCCGCCCGGGAAACCGACGAAACACGAACCGCAGGGATCGTGAGGGTGAGTCTCAACCGCAGACCCCGCGACGCAACACGCCACCAGTGACTGACTGATCAGAGCGAGGATCTACAGAGGCATGACAGGGATCAGCCCACGTGGCGGAATGACGGCGTTCTTCGCAGGACGTGCCGGAAGACGGGTGTCCACCGCGTGCGCGGCACTCGGTGCTTTCGCAGTCATGTCTTCGGGGCTGACTCCGAGTGCGGCCGCCGCAGACGTCCCGTCGAAGCAGTGGTACTTGAACGCGATGCACGCCGAAGACATGTGGAAGATCAGCACCGGCAAAGGCGTCAAAGTTGCCGTGCTGGACAGCGGTGTGAATCCGAATACTTCGGCCCTGAAGGGCCAGGTGCTCGGGGATGAGGTACCCGAGGCGGTCTCGTACAACGCCACCGAGGATTACGACGGCCACGGCACCAGCATGGCGGAGTTGATTGCCGGAACTGGCGCGGGAGGCGGTATGCAGGGCCTAGCCCCCGGTTCGAAAATCGTCCCCTATCGAGTGCTCTCCAAAGGCGTGAAGGGTACCGACAAAAGGAAGACACCGTCAGTCGCCGATGCGATCAAGGCTGCGGCTGACAGTGATGCTCGGATCATCAACATGTCATTCGGCAGTGACATCATCGACCCAGACGTGGAGAAGGCCATCAAGTACGCCCACTCCAAGGGCAAACTGATGTTCGCTGCCACCGGAAACGACGCCGAATCGAAAAACTTCATCGGCTATCCGGCGGCCTATCCTTATGTGGTGGGGGTGGCTGCCAGCGACGAAAAGGGGAAAGTGGGCGAATTCTCGGAGTTCGGCAACTATGTCGATATGGGGGCCCCAGGCCTCAACGTTCCCTATTGGTGCGACGCGACATTCCGCTCGTATTGCGACGACGGCGATGGAACAAGTATGGCAACGGCCATCGCCTCCGCCTCAGCCGCCCTCATCTGGTCCGCCCACCCCAACTGGACGGCCAACCAGGTCCTGCGCTCCATGATCGATACAGCTGGCCGCACCTGGGCGAAGGGCGAGCGGAGTAACTACCTCGGCTACGGCGCCGTCCGCCCCCGCAAGGTGCTGGAGAACAGCGACATCAACCCGGGGTCGGCCGCCACCGACCCCCTCAGCTTCGAGAACGGAACCGGCGTCACAGGCGTCACCGCCTCACCCTCCGCGCCCGCATCAACCTCGTCACAGGCCCCCAAGAGCCCTTCTGGCGGACAGACTTCGGCGGCAGGATCGACCTCGGAGTCGTCCGAAAACACCACGACGTGGGTCGCGCTCGGAGCCGCAGGGGCGGCCCTGGTGATCGGGGGCGGTGCCTTCGCGGTCATCCGCTCGCGGCGAAAAGCATGATGACTCACGTGCGTCAACCGGTCATACACGACCTCTCCGGCGCGATGACGCGCTCGGAAACGAACCACAGCTCTTACGAAGGGGAGTGCCGAAATGGTCGACCGCAAGCTTAATGAAGGCGACGTACAGAGGCTTCAGACCGAGGTCGTCGATCGATACGACAACATCAGGGGATCGCTCGCGAAGCTGCAGGGCACGATCGACATGATCGAGAAGGCCTGGAGGGGACAGGGCGCCCAGGCGTTCAACACGAAGCAGACGGAAATCAACCAGCACATGGTCGCGATCGGCAAGATGCTCGACGACTTCCTCGAGGGCATCAACCTGAACAAGACGGACAAGCGCAACCTCGAAGACCAGATCGAAGCCGACCTCAAGCAGATCTCGGTAGACGATCTCGGTGGAAAAACTTCGGCGCTCAACAGCTACTGAGGCTACTGACGAGCCATCGGCGGCAGCGAGCCGCACCGTGGTCCGGGCTGCGCAGTCCGGCTGAAATCTGCACTGAAACGAGGGAAACATGTCCGGAGCCCACTACGACGAACTTGCCGTCACCTACGGCACCATGGATGCGCTCGCCACCGAGCTCGGCAATCAGGCAAAGAAGCTCGAGGAGGACCTCGAGGCCCTGAAGCAGGCCGTGCTCAACGTGTCCGCGGGCTGGGGCGGCGAAGCGTACGAGGAGTTCCAGAAGAAGTCCAAGCAGTGGGACTCACACGCGCGGGGCATCCACCAGGCGCTGGTCAACATCTCGCAGCGGGTCCACACCGCCGGCGGTGACTACCGAGGCGGGGACCTGAAGGGCGCCAGCTACTTCCAGTAGGAGCGCACGGTCTGCAAAACCAGGGTGGGCACGCACGGGAGGTGCCCACCCTGTATTGCATTGATCAGTCGAGCTTCTCCATGGTGAGAGGAGAGAAGTTCACTGTTGCGTTCAGCGCAGTGTCGTGCGGCTCCGGATAAGTGTGAAGCAGTGATGCGGGTTGACGTCCGACTGCTTAAGCCGTCGACTCTGTTGGTAAGTTGAGGCGGGTGTAAGAAGGCTCCGTGATCAATCATTATCGGGACTGACGAGTCAGCGTAAATCGTGGGAGGGTGCGGGGAAATGGCCTGGGACGAATGGGAGCAGCTCAAGGCCGGCGTGGCTGAGAGTGGATCGACAGGCATGCGACTCAACCAGCTCGCTGCGGATGGTGGCGGAGGAGGCGGGAGTGGTGTCGCTGGTGATCTGGTGGTCAACCAGGACGACCTCGGAGCCGTCGGCCATGACGCGTTCACCCTTTACGAGGACCTTCGGACCGGGACAGACATCGCCGGCGCGGGCATGAACAAGGACGGGGCCGGATCGACGATGCAGGCTGCCGCCTCCCTGAAGGCGCATGGGTTCGCGATGGGCAGCGCTCTGGAGCTAACGGTCGATGTCTGGACATCCCAGTCCAAGGCGGTGCTCCAGGCATGCGCGCACATCTCCAATCATCTCGACTACAGCAAGAAGCTGCATGCCGAGGACGACGCCAAGATTGCGGCTGTACTGCGCAGCCGAGACGGTTTGGCTGAGTCAGTGTCAGAGCTCAGCAAGTACTTCAAGTAGGAGCAGCCCGGTGGCCGTCAAGTATATGGATCTGGTTGAGGTGGACCTGGGCAGGCTGGCCACCGCCGTCTCAGACTGGAAGAGCGCCGTCGACAAGCTCAAGACCGCAGCGCAGAATGCGCGCAGGGGAATGAAGGCCAAGTCGGAGAAGGCCCGGTGGGCTGGTGCGAACGCCACAGTGACACGCGGCTTCGTCACCAAGACGACGAAGGAGATCGCAGACCTCCACACCGAGGCGAACAGCATCTATCAGGTCCTGAACGACGCCCACACAGAACTTGCCTCCCTACAAAAACAGATCAAGACCGCAGTCCAGGCTGATGCCCCGACCCTCGGGGTCCGCGTCGAGGACATCGGCGACGGTAAGGTTCGCTGCTACTTCCAGCACATCCGGGGCGACACCGACGAGCGCACCCAGGACCAGCTTGATGCCAAGCAGGAGTTGGAAAATCGCATCAATCGGCTCATCGCCCACGCCGCAGAGATCGATGCGTCGGTGGCCCGCGCGCTCCGCAAGAGCCACGGCAGCGATCCGCACAACGCCGGGCACAGCTCGTACAAATCCCTAGGCGACGCTCAGTCTGAGCGGGCGGCGGAGTTGGCGAAGCTTGGTCCGAAGATGACTGACAAGCAGTTCACCGAATTGAACTCCATCATGAAGTGGAACGCGAAGGACGCAGACTTCAGTACAGCCTTCTACAAGTCTCTTGGGGGGCCCGAGGAGACTTTGGACTTCTATGGTCGTATGGCTCTCGAAGGTACGCAGGGCGATGACAATAAAGAGCGGTTGGCCCTGACCAGGCAGCTTCAGCGCAACATGGGCCACGCACTCGCGACAGCGACTGACCCGGACAATGAGCCGCGCCTTTCGGCGAGTTGGGGGGAAGATTTCAGGAAGCTGGGAACCCGGCCAATCGAAATCTACCCAGGAGCCCCGAACTCGCCCCACGGATACCAAATCCTTGGGGGGCTACTGAGATACGGGAACTATGATGCAGAGTTCATCAACCCCATCGCGGAGCACGTTGTTCAACTGCACCACAAAGATCCCGACTTCTTCATGAACAACAAGCCGGTGACGGGAGGGGCCGACCTCGACTGGGGATACAACCCGTCAGGAAAGAACGGCGCAGGCTATGACCCGCTTACGAGCGTACTTGAAGGACTCGGACACAGTCCGGAAGCCGCAAAAAGTTTCTTCACCGACGAGCCGACCGTGTACAAGGAGGACGGCACGGTCGATAAGAATGGCACACTCGGTTACCACTATTTCGAAGTCCTGAACGGTAAGGACTTTGAGTGGGCTCCTGACAGCCTCGTACACCCCGGCAGCGACGAAGCGCAGCATGCACGGGAAATGGGCCCCGACGCCCTCGGGCACGCACTGGAGGCGGCGGTCACAGGCGACGCTTGGGACGCGGACCCACCAGAGCTACATCGGGACAGCGATACGGCCGAGATTATGAAGCAGGTCATCAACCGCTACAACGTCGCCTCCGAGGAAGGCCCGCCACCTGAGGTAATGAAGGACAGCCTGGCGAAGATGGGCGCGTCGTACATCGACGACCTCAACTATTCGATCATGAATTTCGGTGGCTCGGGCGACGCACTGGGACGAGATGCACTCTTCGCGAACAGCAGCGACGGATCGACGCGAACATCCTTCGACGAGCAAAAGGCGCGGAACTTCATGATGCTGGTGGCCGGCGACGAGGAGGGATATAAGTCACTGACCTCGGCTCAGCAGCTCTTTATGGCGAGTGGCCTCGCGGCGTTTGAGACCGATGAAGATCGTGGCATTACATTTGCCCAAAATGCTGCGAAAGTGCATGGAATCCTCGATGAATCGCGGTCTCATGGGATTCGTGAGGAATTCAAGGATCCCGAAGAGGCTCAGCAGATGCTGCAGGAGCAGAACGGAGAGTGGCGCAAGTCGCTCGTCAGTGGAGGAGTCACGGTGGCGGCGACGGCTGGTGCCGCGATACTGCTAGGCCCGGCAGTGGGCGTTGTGGCCGCCACCGCGGTTCCGTTGGTCATGGAGTCCGCCGGATCCGCTGTCAGTACCGCATATGGCAACCACACGTTGGAGTACCTGAAGGATCACGAGTACACAAACGACCCTCAGGCACTTCAAGCCGTGCAGGACGTGGAGAAGGTCGGCGAGCGGGCAGCCACTCAGCCTGTTCTTAGATTCGCCCAAAATGCCGGCATGAATAACAACGAGGCCACCGATCTCATTAATGAGATCGAACAGTCCTACTTGGCCGGGAAGGCAGCTATCTCGAACAATGAGAAGGTGGCATCGTGAGATCCTTGACCCGGTCTTTCTGGTGTGGCGCTATGGCGATGCTAGCATTGTCGACAGGTTGCTCGAATGGGCCGTCTCTAAGAGAAAAGTACCCCACGCAGTGGAAGACCTGTAACGCGCTGTTCGGAGCAAAGAACGTGGAGACTCTGCGGGCTAGCCTTGATTCCGGCGATCTCAAGTTCTCCAACACTGCTCTGTCTGTTGACCAGCTCAAGAAGGGTCTGGCACAGGAAGCGATCGACCCTTATGACAAACTCAGGGGATTCAAGGAATACGAGACCTGTGGACTGTCGGGCAATGGCCGCTTTACTGCGATGGCGAGGTGGGCAGCAGATTCGCTGAAGTCCGTGCAGACCAACACCGAACGCTGGCATCGCGCAACCGCGGATGTCTACGTAGCTGACCCCTCCAGTGTGGGCGGGGACGTCGACCTCGTTTTCCGTTGTGCCATCAAGGGCGCAAGTGGGCAGGCGCAAGTGCTTCTCGAAACCAGGGTCAGCGCGCCGGATCCTCCGAGGGTCTCGGAGGCGTTCCACCAGCAGTTGGCCGTCAAACTGGCTCGCACGCTGCGGGATGAGCTGGAATGCACCAATGAGCCGAACATCCCAGATGAATTGGACGTTGATGGGTGAGTCGGTCTGTTCTGCTGGTAAACCCTTGCGACCATTGTCTAAAGGTGAAGCCAGCGTAATTAAGTGAGTGAGTCGGGGGTGGTATCCCGCTTCAAGGCGGACGATCTACGCGATCCACAAACTAGCAAATACTCTGCAGAGCCGAGGCACGACGGCCCCCGTCCTGCGGGCATTGGCTGCGGCTGAACCCCACTCAGTCTCGAATTCCCTCGTAGGTATCGCCTCCGGCCAGGAACATCTCTGTGTGTGCCCAAATCGTTGACCCGCTGGGTGAATGCCTCGTACGACGTCCGCACCGCACCAGCCGTAGACCACGCGATGACGGGCAAGGCGGTGTCGATGGCGACGGTCGTCGAATCGAGTCTCCCAGAGACTAGTGGGATTTCGTAGAGGGGCACCGGAAGAGCGTGCACTTCTTGCACTGCATAAACGCACAACCTTTCTAATCAGCGCGGTAGCCTCAGGTCCGTGCAGCCGTGACGTGCGGCTGAGCGCTCTGCGAACGCGCGCAGTGACTTGATTAGGAAAGCCTTCCGTGGATCGGCGTATTCCGTTGCGTAGATACTAAAGATCGCCCGTGCGGAGCCGGGGCAAGCAGCGGTCGCCCACGCCATGTCAAGCCCGAGGCCGGTATCTGCATTCATTGCTCCCGGTTCATCGGTCGCCGACCGCAAACGCTGGGCGTAGGGGCCGAACGCAGCTTCCAGCACGTACAGGCGTTCGGAATTTGCCCCAAACTCGCCGAACGTACACATTTCCAGTGGAGTGGTGCCGGACTCCTTGCTTTCCTTGATCCAGTCGATGTGCATGCTCTCGTACCCAGTTATGCGGATTCCCTTGCAGGTGCCCGTGGCGGAGGACGGGTATTTTTCCGTCGCCGGCCCGGATATCGAAGGGATCCGTCCGCCGAACTTCGTCTTGCATGACCAGTGGGCGGATGCATTTCGCGCGGCGGCGGCTGCGAGCTCCCCCACCTTGCGGGCTTTGCGCGGATTTTCATGCGACTCATCCCCGGCGATGGATACGACGACGGATGCGGGCTTGTTGTTGCAAGGTAGTACAACACCGGTATTACGTAGATCCGTATACCCTTGCCAGCCGCCACCGAGGGGCTTTGGAGGGGTATCCGAGGCGCTCGAACGCAAGGTGTCGAGCATTTCAAATTCATCCTGCCTGGAATTGACGGCGTCGTCAGCGATCAGGCCGATGGTCATCGTCATGTCGGAAACTCGGCAGGAGTTGAACCTGCCGTCACCGAAACGGTGGTGCTCGTCGCGAGCCAGGCCGATCTCTGCGTTGAGACCGGTGAAGACGGCAGACTCGTCGTACGGGATCAAACCGTCGCAATACGTCGCCAGCTTCTCTTTGTAGCGCCAACCCTTTCCGGTATCACTCATCTGGTACCAGATGTAGCCACCGACCAGAATAAGCACCAGGGGCATAACGCCAAAAAGAGTTGCCCGACGTATGAGAATGGTAACTGGTTTTCTCATCAGCATTCATCGACCATCAGAACGCCCCCTCCGGACTCAACCCGATCTGCACCAACGGCCTCCCCCTCCGCCGAGACACAAAGACCCCCCGTCCCGCAGGCATAGGCCGCGGCCGAACCCCACCAAGCAGGTCGCCCTCACCCGGATCGCCGGCCAGCACCACACCCTGCGCGCCCAGCTCCTTCACCCGCTGCATGAACGCCTCGTAAGACGCCCGCCCCGCACCCGCCGTCGACCGCGCGATGATGAACCGCACGCCCACATCCCGGGCGAACGGCAGGAGTTCCGTCAGTCCCGCCAGGGGGTTGCCGCTGGACGTGGCCACGAGGTCGTAGTCGTCGATGACGACGTACACCGTGGGGCCGCGCCACCAGCTCCGGTCCCGCAGCTGCTGGGCCGTGACGTCGGCGGTCGGTGTGCGGCGCTTCATCAGGTCGGCCAGGGCGGCCATGTGGTGGTCCATGGAGTTGGACATGGGGATGTACTCGGCGAGATGGGACGACGGCGTCACGTCCAGCAGTGAGCGCCGGTTGTCGATGACGAACAGCTTGGCCTCGTCGCCCGAGTATCGCTGCGTCAGCTGCCGGATCAGCAGTCGCAGCAGGTTCGACTTGCCCGACTCGCTCTCGCCGAAGACGAGGAAGAACGGGTCCTGCTCGAAGTTCACGAAGACCGGTTCGAGGTTGTCCTCGTCGAGGGCGAAGGCGACGCCGCGGCGTGGGAAGCGATCGCCCGGAGGAAGCTGGTCGGCCGGGAACTCGCGCGGCAGCAGCCGGACTTCGGGGGCGCCGGGGGCCTGCCAGTGCCGGGAGACCTCGGTTGCGAGGGCGGCCGTGGCGCCCGCCAGGTCCGTGTCGGAGGTGAGACCGTCTATGCGCGGCACCGCCGCCATGAAGTGCAGCTTCTGCGGCGCCTGTCCGCGGCCGGGCACCCCCGCCGGGACGTTCGCGGCGACCTTGCGATCCAGCTCGGAGTCCATCGTGTCGCCGAGCCGCAGCTCCAAGCGGTTCATCAGGTGGTCCTTGAGGTTGGCCCTGACCTCCATCGAGCGTGAGGCCGTAAGGATCAGGTGGATGCCGTAACCGAGACCGCGCGCCGCGATGTCGTGGATCACCTGGTCCATCGCCTCGTAGTCCGCGCGGAAGTTGCCCCAGCCGTCGATGACCAGGAACACGTCACCCCAGGGCTGATCCGTGACCGGGATCTCGCCCCGGGCCCGCCTGGCCCGGAAGTCCGCGATCGAGGCGATGCCCGCGGAGCGGAAGTACTCCTCACGACGGTTCAGCACGCCGTACACCTCGGCCACCGTGCGCCGCACCCGCTCCGGATCCAGGCGCGAGGCGACCCCGCCCACGTGCGGCAGGCCGGCCACCGCCGCCATGCCGCCACCGCCGAAATCGAGGCCGTAGAACTGCACTTCGTGTGGCGTGTGCGTGAGTGCGAACGCCGAGATCAAGGTGCGCAAAAGCGTCGACTTGCCGGACTGCGGGCCGCCGATGATCTGCATGTGGCCGGCCGCGCCGGAGAAGTCGACCCAGAGCGGGTCGCGGCGCTGCTCGTAGGGCTTGTCCACCAGGCCCGCCGGTACGACCAGGCGGCCGGCGCCTTCGTAGCCCGGTTGTGTGAGGCCGCGGCCCTGTACCGCTGTGAGGCCGGGCAGGAGTCCGTCGAGCGGCGGCGGACTGTCCAGCGGCGGGAGCCACACCTGGTGTGCGGCCGGGCCCTGGGCCTCCAGCCGGCGCACGATCACATCGAGCACGGTGTCGGCGAGCGCGTCGTCGACCTCCGGACCGTCCGAAGCCGAAGGGCGCTGCTGTGGCACAGCCATGTACTGCACCGGCACCTCGGCCGCCGTGAACAGCACCGGCCGCCGGTTCATCGGCAGCGGGCCGCCGCTCAGCGCGGTTCGCTGCGTGCCCGAGCGGTACACGCCGGAGACGTAGGCCGCCTTGAAACGCACCATCTCGTCCGTACCGAACTTCAACAGGCCGGAGCCCGGGACGTTCGGCAGCTCATAGGCGTCCGGTACGCCGATCGCCGCGCGGGACTCCGCGGCGGAGAAGGTGCGCAGACCGACTCGGTACGACAGGTACGTCTCCAGACCGCGCAGGCGGCCTTCCTCCAGGCGCTGTGACGCCAGCAGCAGATGCACACCGAGCGACCGGCCGATGCGGCCGATCTGCACGAACATCTCGATGAAGTCGGGCTTCGCCGTCAGCAGCTCACTGAACTCGTCGATGACCAGCACCAGCGACGGAATGGGCTGCAGGGCGGCACCGGCCGCGCGGGCCTTCTCGTAGTCGTGGATGTTGGCGTAGTTGCCCGCGTCACGCAGCATCTCCTGGCGGCGGTTGAGTTCCCCGCGGATGGAGTCGCCCATGCGGTCGACCAGGGTGAGGTCGTCCGCGAGGTTGGTGATGACGGCAGCCACGTGGGGCATCTGCGCCATGCCGGCGAAGGTCGCGCCGCCCTTGAAGTCCGCGAGGACGAAGTTCAGCGTCTCCGACGAATGGGTGACCGCGAGGCCCAGCACCAGCGTGCGCAGCAACTCCGACTTGCCGGAGCCGGTGGCGCCGACGCACAGGCCGTGCGGGCCCATGCCCTCCTGCGCGGCCTCCTTGAGGTCCAGCATCACAGGGCGCCCGTCCTCGCCGACACCGATCGGCACCCGCAGCCGCTCCGCCAGCGACCGCGGCCGCCAGGTGCGCCGGGTGTCGACGGACGCCGCGTCACCCAGGTTCAACAGATCGGTGAACTCCAGGTTGGCGAGAAGTGGTTCGTCGTCGTCACCGCCCGAGGCCATCCGCAGCGGGGCCAGCTGCCGGGCGAGGGCTTCGGCCGACTCGTAGGAGAGGACGTCGGGGGTTCCTTCGTAGACGACGCCGTGTCCCGACTCCAGGTGCAGCGCTTCGGGCCGTACGACGATGGAGAGCTCGCCGCCGCCCGTGCTCAGATCGCCGGGAACCACCTCCAGGACGGTGACGCCCTGGAGCCCTTCGGGATTGGCCAGGACCGAGTCCGGCGGCAGGGTGAGGCCGTCGAGTACGACGACGATGTGGGGCTCCTCCGGCAGGGGCGCCGCGTTCGGGTGGAAGCGCGGGCGGCCTGTCAGCCGGCCGGCGAGCAGGTTCTCCAGTTCGCGGGTGTCGCTGTCGATCAGCCTGCGGCTGCCCGCTCCGTCCACGGCGCCGGGCGCTTGGACGTGCGGCAGCCACTTGGCCCACTCCCAGTGGGGCAGGGCCTCGCGTCCCGCCGCCACCACGATGAGCAGGTCGTCCGGGGAGTGCAGTGCGGCCAATGAACCGGTGATGGCCCGGGCGGAGGACCGTACGGACTGCGGGTCGCCGCTGATCGTGACGTGGTAGAAGGCACGCAACGAGACCGCCATCGGCAGGTCTTCCAGGGTGCTGTGGACGGCGAGGAAGCGCTGCATCGCACCCGCGGTCATCGGCTCCAGTTGCTCGACCGGGGCGGTTTCGGGGGCGACGAGGGCCCTGGCGAGGGCCTGCGCGCCGAGGCCGACGCGGACTTGGGCGAAGTCCTCGTCGCCGGAGCGTCGTTCCCACACCCGGCTGCCCTCGGCGACCAGGGCCCACAGCTGTTCGGGGGAGGGGTGGAGGAAGTACTGCGCGTCACGCTGCGCCTTCGCCGTGTCGACGGCCGTGCGTCTGGTCTGCGCCAGGTAGCTCAGGTAGTCGCGGCGCATGTCCGCCAACTCCCCCTGGGAGCCGCGGCGGAAGCGGATCACCATCGCGACGGACATGGCGATGGTCGAGGCGATCATGACCATGCCCATGATCCTCATGAACGGCTGCCCGCTCGTGAAGAAGAAGACCACCGAGCCACCCATGCCCAACGTCGGCAGGAGTTGCATCAGCACGCTCTCCCGGTGACCCCGCGGAAGTTCCGGCGGAGGCTGCAGGATGATGTCCTGCGTGGGCACTTCGGACGGCAGCACCCGAGGCGGGCGCTTCACGACGATGTGGCTCACTGGCATCCATTCCCTTGACCAGCCCGAGAGTCCGTCCGCCGCCCCGTGTCAGGCGGACGCAGGCCGCCGCGCGATCCTACTGATTCCCAGCGAAGCAAGGGCGATAGGGTGCCGGAAGTTCGCGTCGGCACACGCGACTTGAGCCGGAGTGAACGGGCATTGCGTCAGATCCCGCCGCCTGCGGACGCCCGGCGACCGGCACCGAGGGCTGGTCCCGCGACCTTGCCGCACGATCGGTCACAGGGGACGGGAAATCTGCGCAGGACGTCCGTACCGTAGGTAGAGAATCTTCACTGAGGGGGAGCAGCAGGTGAGCATGACGGCCTCCGCGGCAGCCACCGGAAGGGGACCCGGTACGGGAACTCCCGCCGGGGCGGGCACGGGTCTCGGTTTCTGCCGCGTCACCATCGTCGCGCCCGACAGCCGGATCGACGTGGCGCTGCCCGACGACATCCCGGTCGCCGACCTGTATCCGGAGATCCTCACACTCACCCGGCAAAGTCCCGCCGAGGGCGCGCCCGTCGGCTACCACCTGGTCCGCCGGGACGGCACTGTCCTCGACAGTGCCCGTTCCTTCGCCGCCCAGCGCATCCTCGACGGCGAACTCCTCGCGCTGCGCCCGTTCTCCGAGTCGCTGCCGCCCGCCGTCTTCGACGACGTCTCCGAGGCGGTCGCCTCCGCCGTGACCAGCGAGCGCACCTTGTGGAGCGGCGACCTGACGCGCGCGGCGGGCCTCGTCGGGGGAGGCGTACTGCCGGTCCTGCTGGCCTTCGTGGCCTGGATGGGCGACCCGCGACACGACATGCACAGCCTGCCCGGCACCCTCGCCGGCGTCGCGGGTGTCCTCCTGGTCGTCCTGGCCTGCGTGCGCGCCCGGGTCTACGACGACCGGGCCTCGGCCATCGCCCTGGGGCTCGGCGCTCTCCCCAACGTCGGCGTGGCCGGCTCGGGTCTCCTGGCGCTCGCCGACGGACAGGGCATCGGCCGGCTCCAGTTCCTCCTCGCCTGCGCGGCGGTGCTTCTGGCGTCGGTCCTGCTCACCCTGTGCTCGCCGAGCGGGGACGGCCCGTTCGTCGGCTTCGTCGTCGTTTCCGCCATCAGCCTGATCGCCGTGTTCGCGGCGATCCTCGCCGACTGGACGCCTTCCCGGACCGCCGCCCTGTGCGCCCCGATCGCCGTCGGAGGCCTGGCCTTCCTGCCGGGGCTGTCGATGCGCTTCGCCCGGCTCCCGATCGGCTTCGACATCCCGAACACGGCCCCGCGCAGCGCGTACGCCCCAGACCCCGCCCCCCAGGAGCCGGTCGACGCCGAGCGAGTCGCCGCCCAGGCACGGCGTGGACACGAACTCCTGGTCGGTCTGGTGGGCGGCTGCGCACTGCTCGCCATCGGTTCCTCGGCGGTCCTCGGGTTCTCCGAGAACGTCTGGGCCCAGCTCCTGGCCCTGGCGACCGGCTTGGCCATGCTGATGCGCGCCCATCTCTTCCGGTACACCGGACAGGTGGCCCCCGTCCTGGCCGCCGGTCTCGCCTCTCTCGTACTGCTAGGCCTGGGGCTGGCACTCAATCCGCCGCACTCGATCGTCCGCGATGCCCTTGCGGGCGACCGCAGCGACCTCGACCTCCGGACCATCTGGCTCGTCGCGGCGATCGCCGCGACGGCAGCGCTCGTCACGGCGATCGGTTTGATCGTCTCGCGTGGCGGCCTCACCCCGTTCTGGGGACGCTTCCTGGAGATCGCCGAGGGTTTCGTGCTGCTGACTCTGGTGCCGCTGACCCTGGCGGTGTTCGACGTGTACTCGGCAGTCCGCTCGATGACCAGCTGAGCCTCGCCCCGCTGCCCTCCGTGTTCACCCAGTCCATCCGGCCGGCGGATCCGGGGGTCGCCGGTTCGGGTCACCGGGTCGTCGGGGAGTGCCCGACGACCCGGCAAGGGCTCCGGTGCCCGCCCCCGTCACTCCGGGCCATGCCCCCCACTGCGGGGCGCCGACTCAAGATCGAACTCCCCGTCCCGCGCCCCCAGCACGAACGCCCGCCACTCCGCCTCCGTGTAGCGCAGCACCGTGCCCGGGTCGAGCGACGACCGCATCGCCACGGCCCCCTCGGGCAGGTAGGCGATCTCGACCCGCTCCTCGTGGCCCTCGGTGCCCGGCGCGCTGTGCCACTCGACACCGGAGATGTCGAGGGCGTAGAGCTCGTCCCGCTCCCGCTCCTTGCGTGCCTTGATCTCCTCAGCCGTCTCCGCCATGCCGCAGCGACCCCTTTCCGACATACGAACGATCCGAATCTGCTCACCCTAGTGGCCCCCTCCGCTCCGGCCGGGAGGTTCGGGGACCAGGGCAAAGAGGGCCCCGGCCGCCTGGTACTCTGGTCGACGGCCGTTTGTGTACGCACCCCCGGAGCGCCGCTCTGGAGGCCGCGCTCAGCGGATCCCCGCCTCCCGAGTAACGGAAGCTCCCCCGAGACACAGACCGGGGGCACTCGGTGGCCACCACAGACCACGAGGAGTACGCGTGCCGCTCGACGCCGCTACGAAGAAGCAGATCATCACCGAGTTCGGCCAGAAGGAGGGCGACACCGGCTCCCCCGAGGTCCAGGTCGCCATGCTCTCGCGCCGCATCTCGGACCTGACCGAGCACCTCAAGACCCACAAGCACGACCACCACTCCCGTCGTGGTCTGCTGATCCTGGTGGGTCAGCGCCGCCGCCTTCTCCAGTACCTGGCGAAGAAGGACATCCAGCGCTTCCGTGCGCTGGTCGACCGCCTCGGCATCCGCCGCGGTGCGGCGGGCGCCAAGTAAGACGCCGTGAGGGGAGCGGTTCCCGAAGGAAAGGGGACCGCTCCCTTTGCTGTACGTGCGGAGTGTCACCACTGCTTTGTAGTGTGGTAGCACAACGCAATACGGACGACACAGCACCACAAGACGACACAGCACCACACGAAGAGGAGAGGCGCACCTAGCCGCCGCCGGTCCTCGGTAGTGGCCCCCGGGGCAAGTGAAACCCGGGTGCTTCGATCGAAGACCGGCCCGCACAGCCCGGAGCGCTTCTCCGCAACCGTCCCCCTGCCACACGGGCAGCAACGGGACGAAGACGAGGAGATAACGCTAGTGGAGAACGAGACCCACTACGCCGAGGCCGTCATCGACAACGGCGCCTTCGGTACCCGCACCATCCGCTTCGAGACGGGCCGCCTGGCCAAGCAGGCCGCCGGCTCCGCCGTGGCGTACCTGGACGACGACACCATGGTGCTGTCGGCCACCACCGCCTCCAAGAACCCCAAGGACCAGCTCGACTTCTTCCCCCTCACGGTGGACGTCGAGGAGCGGATGTACGCCGCCGGCAAGATCCCCGGCAGCTTCTTCCGCCGTGAGGGCCGTCCCTCCGAGGACGCGATCCTCACCTGCCGCCTGATCGACCGCCCGCTGCGCCCGTCCTTCAAGAAGGGCCTGCGCAACGAGATCCAGGTCGTCGCCACGATCATGGCGCTCAACCCCGACCACCTGTACGACGTCGTGGCGATCAACGCCGCGTCCGCGTCCACGCAGCTGGCCGGCCTGCCCTTCTCCGGCCCGATCGGCGGCGTCCGCGTCGCGCTGATCAGCGGCCAGTGGGTGGCCTTCCCGACGCACACCGAGCTCGAGGACGCCGTCTTCGACATGGTCGTCGCGGGCCGCACCCTGGAGGACGGCGACGTCGCGATCATGATGGTCGAGGCCGAGGCCACCGAGAAGACCATCAAGCTGGTCGAGGGCGGCGCCGAGGCGCCGACCGAGGAGGTCGTCGCCGCCGGTCTGGACGCCGCGAAGCCCTTCATCAAGGTGCTCTGCAAGGCCCAGGCCGACCTCGCCGCGAAGGCCGCCAAGCCGACCGGCGAGTTCCCGATCTTCCTGGACTACCAGGACGACGTTCTCGAGGCCCTCACCGCCGCCGTCAAGCCGGAGCTCGCCTCCGCGCTGACCATCGCCGGCAAGCAGGAGCGCGAGTCCGAGCTGGACCGCGTCAAGGCGCTCGCCGCCGAGAAGCTCCTCCCGGAGTTCGAGGGCCGCGAGAAGGAGATCTCCGCCGCGTACCGCTCGCTGACCAAGACCCTGGTCCGTGAGCGCGTCATCAAGGAGAAGAAGCGCATCGACGGCCGCGGTGTCACCGACATCCGCACCCTGGCCGCCGAGGTCGAGGCCATCCCGCGGGTCCACGGCTCCGCCGTGTTCGAGCGTGGCGAGACCCAGATCCTGGGCGTCACCACGCTGAACATGCTCCGCATGGAGCAGCAGCTGGACACCCTCTCCCCGGTGACCCGTAAGCGCTACATGCACAACTACAACTTCCCGCCGTACTCCACCGGCGAGACGGGCCGCGTCGGCTCCCCGAAGCGCCGCGAGATCGGCCACGGCGCCCTCGCCGAGCGCGCCCTCGTGCCGGTCCTGCCGACGCGCGAGGAGTTCCCCTACGCGATCCGCCAGGTCTCCGAGGCGCTGAGCTCCAACGGCTCGACGTCCATGGGCTCGGTCTGCGCCTCCACCATGTCGCTGCTGAACGCCGGTGTGCCGCTGAAGGCCCCCGTCGCCGGTATCGCCATGGGCCTGATCTCCCAGGAGATCGAGGGCGAGACGCACTACGTCACCCTCACCGACATCCTCGGTGCGGAGGACGCCTTCGGCGACATGGACTTCAAGGTCGCCGGCACGAAGGACTTCGTGACCGCCCTCCAGCTGGACACCAAGCTGGACGGCATCCCGGCCTCCGTCCTGGCCGCGGCCCTCAAGCAGGCCCGTGACGCCCGCCTCCACATCCTCGACGTGATGATGGAAGCGATCGACACGCCGGACGAGATGTCCCCGAACGCCCCGCGGATCATCACCGTCAAGATCCCCGTGGACAAGATCGGCGAGGTCATCGGCCCCAAGGGCAAGATGATCAACCAGATCCAGGAGGACACCGGCGCCGACATCACGATCGAGGACGACGGCACGATCTACATCGGCGCGGTCGACGGACCGTCCGCCGAGGCCGCCCGCACCACGATCAACGGCATCGCCAACCCGACCATGCCGGAGGTCGGCGAGCGCTACCTGGGTACGGTCGTCAAGACGACCACCTTCGGCGCGTTCGTGTCGCTGCTCCCGGGCAAGGACGGTCTGCTGCACATCTCGCAGATCCGCAAGCTCGCCGGCGGCAAGCGCGTGGAGAACGTCGAGGACGTCCTCGGTGTGGGCCACAAGGTCCAGGTCGAGATCGCCGAGATCGACTCCCGCGGCAAGCTCTCCCTGATCCCCGTGATCGAGGGCGAGGAAGGCTCGGACGAGAAGAAGGACGACGCCGACAAGTGACGTCCCAGCGCTCCAAGGCGACGGCCCGCACCTCCTCGGAGGCGCGGGCCGTCGCCCGTACCCAAACCCTCATCAAGGGCGAGAACGGCATCGGTACGGTCCGCAAGACCACCCTCCCCGGCGGCCTGCGCATCGTCACCGAAACCCTGCCCTCGGTCCGCTCCGCGACCTTCGGCATCTGGGCGCACGTCGGCTCCCGCGACGAGACCCCCGCCCTGAACGGCGCCACCCACTACCTGGAGCACCTGCTCTTCAAAGGCACCAGCCGCAGGTCGGCCCTGGACATCTCCGCCGCGCTCGACGCGGTCGGCGGCGAGATGAACGCGTTCACGGCGAAGGAGTACACGTGCTACTACGCACGCGTGCTCGACAACGACCTGCCGCTGGCCATCGACGTCGTCTGCGACATGCTGACCGGCTCGCTCATCCGCGAGGACGACGTCAACGTCGAGCGGGGCGCCATCCTCGAAGAGATCGCCATGACCGAGGACGACCCGGGCGACTGCGTGCACGACCTGTTCGCGCACACGATGTTCGGCGACAACCCCCTCGGCCGCCCGGTCCTCGGCACGGTCGACACGGTCAACGCCCTCACCGCCGACCGCATCCGCCGCTTCTACAAGAAGCACTACGACCCGACCCACCTGGTCGTCGCCTGCGCCGGCAACATCGACCACGCCCAGGTCGTACGGCAGGTCCGCGCCGCCTTCGAGAAGGCCGGCGCCTTCGGCGACCTCGCCGCCGACCCGGTCGCTCCGCGCAGCGGCACGCGTGCCCTGCGCACCGCGGGCCGCGTCGAACTGATCGACCGCAAGACCGAGCAGGCACACGTCGTGCTCGGCATGCCGGGCCTGGCCCGCACGGACGAGCGGCGCTGGGCCCTGGGCGTGCTGAACACCGCCCTGGGCGGCGGCATGTCCTCCCGCCTCTTCCAGGAGGTCCGCGAGAAGCGCGGCCTCGCCTACAGCGTGTACTCCTACACCTCGGGCTTCGCCGACTGCGGCCTGTTCGGCGTCTACGCCGGCTGCAGGCCCTCACAGGTGCACGACGTGCTGAAGATCTGCCGCGACGAGCTCGATCAGGTCGCCGAGCACGGCCTCTCGGACGACGAGATAGGGCGTGCGATCGGCCAGCTCCAGGGGTCCACGGTCCTCGGCCTGGAGGACACCGGCGCGCTGATGAACCGTATCGGCAAGAGCGAGCTGTGCTGGGGCGAGCAGATGTCGGTCGACGACATGCTGTCCCGGATAGCGTCGGTCACCCCGGACGACGTCCGCGAGGTAGCCCGCGAGATCCTGGGACGGCGGCCCTCCCTGTCGGTCATCGGCCCGCTCAAGGACAAACAGGCGACCCGCCTGAACGACGCCGTCGCCTGACAAACCCCTGGTGAAGGAAGCACAAGAGATGAGCAAGCTGCGTGTGGCGGTCCTCGGCGCCAAGGGCCGGATCGGCTCGGAAGCCGTACGAGCCGTCGAAGCCGCCGAGGACATGGAACTGGTCGCCGCCCTCGGCCGGGGCGACCAGCTGGAGACGCTGACCGAGGCCGGCGCCCAGGTCGCGGTCGAACTGACCACGCCCGACTCGGTCATGGCCAACCTCGAGTTCTGCGTCGGCCACGGCATCCACGCGGTCGTCGGTACCACCGGCTGGACCGACGAGCGCCTCGCGCAGCTGAACGGCTGGCTGTCCGCCTCCCCGGAGACGGGCGTGCTCATCGCGCCGAACTTCTCCATCGGGGCCGTACTGAACATGAAGTTCGCGCAGATCGCGGCACCGTACTTCGAGTCGGTGGAGGTCATCGAGCTCCACCACCCGAAGAAGGTCGACGCCCCGTCGGGCACCGCCACGCGCACCGCCCAGCTCATCGCGTCGGCTCGTGCCGAGGCGGGTGCGGCCCAGGCACCGGACGCCACGCAGACCGCCCTGGACGGCGCGCGGGGCGCGGACGTCGACGGCATCCCCGTGCACTCCGTCCGCCTGCGCGGCCTGCTGGCCCACCAGGAGGTCCTGCTGGGCGGCGAGGGAGAGACGCTCACCATCCGCCACGACTCGCTCCACCACAGCAGCTTCATGCCGGGCATCCTGCTCGGCGCCCGCCGCGTGGTGAGCACCCCGGGCCTGACGTTCGGCCTGGAACACTTCCTGGACCTGAACTGAGCCTCTGACCGTCATGCGCGCGAAGCTCACCTACGCCGTCACCGCCGCCGTCCTGGTCGTCTACTTCGTCCTGGTCGGCAGCCGTGGCGTCCTGCTCATCGAGACCGGCACACCGCTCACCGTCACCTTCGGTGTGGCCGTGCTGATCCTGCCGGTCATCGGCCTGTGGTTTTTGTGGAAGAACACCCAGTTCGCCCGCAAGGCCAATCAACTCGCCGCCGAACTCGACGCCGAGGGCGGACTGCCCGTCGACGAACTGCGGCGCACCCCCAGTGGGCGCATCGACCGCGACTCGGCCGACGAGGTCTTCGCCAAGCGCAAGGCCGAGACTGAGGACGCCCCCGACGACTGGCGTACCTGGTTCCGCCTCGCCGTCGCCTACCACGACGCCCGCGACACCCCGCGCGCCCGCAAGGCCATGCAGCACGCGATCGCCCTGCACGACGGCAAGCAGCCCGAAACCACCTGACCCGCGGCCCACTCATGCCGGCGGGGCCGGACCGTGCGAACGGTCCGGCCCCGCCGGCATGATCGAGGACGTCAGCGCGGGCCGTACTCCTCGGCCCACGTCTCCACCGAGTCCGCCGCCCGGTCGAAGGCCTCCGCGCGGCCCACGAAGTCCGCGTTGTGCGTCGTCATCAGCGGTACCGGACCGGCGGTGCCGGCCCGGCGCCCGAGCAGCAGCGCCTGCCCCTGCACGGTCCGCGGCAGCCCCAGCCAGCGCACCGGCTGCTGCACCGTACGCACTGAGGCGATCTGTTCCCAGGCCGCCGTACGCGTCGTGAGGAACCCCACGTGTCGCAGCCCGCGCGCGCTGACCCACACGCCCATGCGCAGCAGCCGCAGCGCCGCGGTGATGACGAGCAGCGCGAGCGCGAACACCACCGCGGCCGACGCCAGTTCGGCCGTCGCGGCGATGATGACCGCCGCGAACAGCACGAACGAGGCGAGCAGCAGCGCGAGCGCCGCGACGCCGACGCGCCAGGGCCCGGGCCGGTAGGGCCGCCGCCAGTGGTCACGGTCGTCGTGGGGCAACGGAACATCGTCCGCCGCCTCGAAAACACGGTCGGCCGTCAGGAAGGGCAGGGGCACGGCTGGTCCTCACTCGATCCATGCGTGGGCTGTGCCCGGTGAGGCTACCGATCTGTGTGCCCGGTCACCACTGGCGGGGGGCCGGATGGAGTCACCGCCGGTGCGGTGCTCTTCAGCGCTTCTCGGACGCCTGCGACTGCTGAGGCTGATCAGCCGCCTTGCCGGGCGACAGCGCGGGCGTCCCGATGACCAGGGACCCCACGAGCCCCGCCACGATGGTGAGCCCCAGCAGCCAACGGCCGGCCATCTGACCGACGGACGACCGCTCGCGCGGCGGGGGAGTGACATTGCTGCGGAACCTGTCGGCCTCGGCGACGAAGGCAAACGGTACGGGTTCACGCCGACCGAACATCAGGGGTACTTCTCCTTCAGGGTGGAACGGATCACTTTCGTCTGTAGAGACGAACGAACTCCCTCAGAGGTGCCCCGTTTCACCAACTTCATTGCGGCACGCCACCGATCGCACCGAATCGGCCGGGCCGTAGAGTGGCGTCGCCACACGACGAGATGGGAAGGCCCTGCCAACCGTGACCGACACTCCCGCCGACGACCTCAAACCCAGCTACCGCAGCGACGTCACCGTCGAGCTGGTCAAGCACACCGCGTCCGACGCGGACGTCCTCTTCGCCGCCCGCGTCTCGACCCTCGGCGAGCAGTCGCTGGACGAGCTGAAGAAGGACCCCGAGCGTTCCAAGGGCCTGATCAACTACCTGATGCGGGACCGGCACGGCAGCCCCTTCGAGCACAACTCGATGACGTTCCTCATCAGCGCCCCGATCTTCGTCTTCCGCGAGTTCATGCGGCACCGCGTCGGCTGGTCGTACAACGAGGAGAGCGGCCGCTACCGCGAGCTCCAGCCCGTCTTCTACGTCCCCGACGAGTCCCGCAAGCTGGTCCAGGAGGGCCGCCCGGGCAAGTACGTCTTCGTCGAGGGCACCCAGGCCCAGCAGGAGCTGACCGGCCGCGTGATGGAGGACTCGTACCGGCAGGCGTACGAGGCCTACCAGGAGATGCTCGCCGCCGGCGTCGCCCGCGAGGTGGCCCGTGCGGTCCTCCCGGTCGGCCTGTACTCCTCGATGTACGCCACCTGCAACGCCCGCTCGCTGATGCACTTCCTCGGCCTGCGCACCCAGCACGAGCTGGCCAAGGTCCCGTCCTTCCCGCAGCGCGAGATCGAGATGGTCGGCGAGAAGATGGAGGCCGAGTGGGCCCGGCTCATGCCGCTCACCTACGCGGCCTTCAACGGAAACGGACGCGTGGCGCCGTAACGCGCCCCCGGCCGCCCGGTCAGGTACAGATGTACGGTTCAGCCGTGCGAAGTGTCCGTATTGCGGCATTTGGAGAAGTTCATCTAGCCTGATCAAACGGGTCCGGCACTGCTTGAACCCCCGAGCAGGCAGTGCCGGGCTCCACCTTTGTCACGACTTGTCGCCTGCCCCATGGGCAGACCCGGTCCTGAGCAACGAGTAGCGTGTAACCCATGGCTCCGACCTCGACTCCGCAGACCCCCTTCGGGCGGGTCCTCACCGCCATGGTCACGCCCTTCACGGCGGACGGCGCACTCGACCTCGACGGCGCGCAGCGGCTCGCCGCCCACCTGGTGGACGCAGGCAACGACGGCCTGGTCATCAACGGCACCACCGGCGAGTCCCCGACCACCAGCGACGCGGAGAAAGCGGATCTCGTACGGGCGGTCCTGGAGGCGGTCGGCGACCGTGCCCACGTGGTGGCCGGAGTCGGCACCAACGACACCCACCACAGCATGGAGCTCGCCCGGACGGCGGAGCGCACCGGCGCACACGGCCTGCTCGTCGTCACCCCGTACTACAACAAGCCCCCGCAGGAAGGCCTCTACCGGCACTTCACGGCCGTCGCCGACACCACCGGCCTTCCGGTGATGCTCTACGACATCCCCGGTCGCAGCGGCGTCCCGATCAACACCGAGACGCTCGTCCGCCTCGCGGAGCACCCGCGGATCGTCGCCAACAAGGACGCCAAGGGCGACCTCGGCCGCGCCAGCTGGGCCATCGCCCGCTCCGGCCTCGCCTGGTACTCCGGCGACGACATGCTGAACCTGCCCCTCCTCTCGGTCGGCGCGGTCGGCTTCGTCTCGGTCGTCGGCCACGTCGTCACCCCCGAGCTGCGCGCCCTGGTCGAGGCGTACACCTCGGGCGACGTCCAGAAGGCCACCGAGATCCACCAGCGACTGCTCGCCGTCTACACGGGTATGTTCCGCACCCAGGGCGTGATGACGACCAAGGCGGCGCTCGCCCTGCAGGGGCTGCCCGGCGGACCCCTGCGTGCCCCCATGGTCGAGTGCGCGCCCGAGGAGATCGAGCAACTCAAGATCGATCTTGCCGCGGGCGGGGTACAGCTCTGACATCAGACTTCGCGCGGACCCCCGCGCACCTGCTTCACAACTGAATAAGCGGGCCACCGGTGCCCGCGCACCCCACACAGACAACTGCTTCTGCACGAACGTCACGCGCGCCACGTGCCCCATCGGTACGTGGCGCGCGTGGTGAGGAGAGTCTTTTGAGTCATCCGCATCCCGAACTGCGCACGCCCCCGCCGCTCCCCGAAGGCGGCCTGCGCGTCACTCCGCTCGGCGGCCTCGGCGAGATCGGCCGCAACATGACGGTCTTCGAATTCGGCGGCCGCCTGCTCATCGTCGACTGCGGCGTGCTCTTCCCCGAGGAGGAACAGCCCGGCATCGACCTGATCCTGCCGGACTTCTCGTCCATCAGGGACCGCCTCGACGACATCGAGGGCATCGTGCTCACGCACGGGCACGAAGACCACATCGGCGGTGTCCCCTTCCTCCTGCGCGAGAAGCCGGACATCCCGCTGATCGGCTCCAAGCTGACCCTCGCCCTCATCGAGGCCAAGCTCCAGGAGCACCGCATCCGCCCCTACACCCTCGAGGTGGCGGAGGGGCACCGCGAGCGCATCGGTCCCTTCGACTGCGAGTTCATCGCGGTCAACCACTCCATCCCGGACGCGCTGGCCGTGGCCATCCGCACCCCCGCGGGCATGGTGGTCCACACCGGCGACTTCAAGATGGACCAGCTCCCGCTGGACAGCCGCCTCACGGACCTGCACGCGTTCGCACGTCTGAGCGAGGAGGGCATCGACCTCCTCCTCTCGGACTCGACCAACGCCGAGGTGCCGGGGTTCGTCCCGCCCGAGCGGGAGATCTCCAACGTCCTGCGCCAGGTCTTCGCCGGCGCCCGCAAGCGCATCATCGTCGCGAGCTTCGCCAGCCATGTGCACCGCATCCAGCAGATCCTGGACGCGGCGCACGAGTACGGCCGCCGCGTCGCCTTCGTCGGCCGCTCCATGGTCCGCAACATGGGCATCGCGCGGGACCTGGGCTACTTGAAGGTCCCGCCGGGCCTGGTCGTGGACGTCAAGACGCTCGACGACCTCCCGGACAGCGAGGTGGTCCTCGTCTGCACGGGCTCCCAGGGCGAACCGATGGCGGCCCTGTCCCGCATGGCCAACCGCGACCACCAGATCCGCATCGTCCAAGGCGACACGGTGATCCTCGCGTCGTCCCTGATCCCGGGCAACGAGAACGCGGTCTACCGCGTGATCAACGGCCTCACCCGCTGGGGCGCCAACGTGGTCCACAAGGGCAACGCCAAGGTCCACGTCTCCGGCCACGCCTCCGCGGGCGAGCTGCTGTACTTCTACAACATCTGCCGCCCGAAGAACCTGATGCCGGTGCACGGTGAATGGCGCCACCTGCGGGCCAACGCCGAGCTGGGCGCCCTGACCGGCGTCCCGCACGACCGCATCGTCATCGCCGAGGACGGCGTCGCCGTCGACCTCGTCGAGGGCAAGGCGAAGATCTCCGGCAAGGTCCAGGCGGGCTACGTCTACGTCGACGGCCTCTCGGTCGGCGACGTGGGCGAGCCGGCGCTGAAGGACCGCAGGATCCTCGGCGACGAGGGCATCATCTCGGTCTTCCTGGTCATCGACTCGTCCACCGGGAAGATCACCGGCGGCCCGCACATCCAGGCCCGCGGGTCCGGCATCGAGGACTCCGCCTTCGCCGACGTGGTCCCCCGGATCACGGAGGTGCTCGAACGTTCCGCGCAGGACGGCGTGGTCGAACCCCACCAGCTCCAGCAGCTCGTACGCCGCACGCTGGGCAAGTGGGTCTCGGACACCTACCGGCGCCGCCCGATGATCCTGCCTGTGGTGGTGGAGGTCTGACGGCCCGTCGGGTCTGAGCCGGTACCAACTGGGAGCGGGCGCCTCGATTTGCATCGAGGCGCCCCGCTCCAGTAGGTTTACAACTCCTCCCGACGGGGCACCCGGGCCGACTCAGGCACCAGGAACCATGTCCGGCCGGGAAGGAAAATCCGACTCAGAACTTCTGATAAAGTCGGAGCCGCCGGAAAGGGAAACGCGAAAGCGGGAACCTGGAAAGCACCGAGGAAATCGGGTCGGAAAGATCTGATAGAGTCGGAAACGCAAGACCGAAGGGAAGCCCGGAGGAAAGCCCGAGAGGGTGAGTACAAAGGAAGCGACCGTTCCTTGAGAACTCAACAGCGTGCCAAAAGTCAACGCCAGATATGTTGATACCCCGTCCATCGGATAACCGATGGTCGAGGTTCCTTTGAAGAAAACACAGCGAGGACGCTGTGAACGGTCGGGCCTATTCCGCCTGACTGTTCCGCTCTCGTGCGTGTCATCCCGATTACGGGAAAACATTCACGGAGAGTTTGATCCTGGCTCAGGACGAACGCTGGCGGCGTGCTTAACACATGCAAGTCGAACGATGAACCACTTCGGTGGGGATTAGTGGCGAACGGGTGAGTAACACGTGGGCAATCTGCCCTGCACTCTGGGACAAGCCCTGGAAACGGGGTCTAATACCGGATACTGACCATTGCAGGCATCTGTGATGGTCGAAAGCTCCGGCGGTGCAGGATGAGCCCGCGGCCTATCAGCTTGTTGGTGAGGTAGTGGCTCACCAAGGCGACGACGGGTAGCCGGCCTGAGAGGGCGACCGGCCACACTGGGACTGAGACACGGCCCAGACTCCTACGGGAGGCAGCAGTGGGGAATATTGCACAATGGGCGAAAGCCTGATGCAGCGACGCCGCGTGAGGGATGACGGCCTTCGGGTTGTAAACCTCTTTCAGCAGGGAAGAAGCGAAAGTGACGGTACCTGCAGAAGAAGCGCCGGCTAACTACGTGCCAGCAGCCGCGGTAATACGTAGGGCGCGAGCGTTGTCCGGAATTATTGGGCGTAAAGAGCTCGTAGGCGGCTTGTCACGTCGGTTGTGAAAGCCCGGGGCTTAACCCCGGGTCTGCAGTCGATACGGGCAGGCTAGAGTTCGGTAGGGGAGATCGGAATTCCTGGTGTAGCGGTGAAATGCGCAGATATCAGGAGGAACACCGGTGGCGAAGGCGGATCTCTGGGCCGATACTGACGCTGAGGAGCGAAAGCGTGGGGAGCGAACAGGATTAGATACCCTGGTAGTCCACGCCGTAAACGGTGGGCACTAGGTGTGGGCAACATTCCACGTTGTCCGTGCCGCAGCTAACGCATTAAGTGCCCCGCCTGGGGAGTACGGCCGCAAGGCTAAAACTCAAAGGAATTGACGGGGGCCCGCACAAGCGGCGGAGCATGTGGCTTAATTCGACGCAACGCGAAGAACCTTACCAAGGCTTGACATACACCGGAAACGTCTGGAGACAGGCGCCCCCTTGTGGTCGGTGTACAGGTGGTGCATGGCTGTCGTCAGCTCGTGTCGTGAGATGTTGGGTTAAGTCCCGCAACGAGCGCAACCCTTGTCCCGTGTTGCCAGCAGGCCCTTGTGGTGCTGGGGACTCACGGGAGACCGCCGGGGTCAACTCGGAGGAAGGTGGGGACGACGTCAAGTCATCATGCCCCTTATGTCTTGGGCTGCACACGTGCTACAATGGCCGGTACAATGAGCTGCGATACCGCGAGGTGGAGCGAATCTCAAAAAGCCGGTCTCAGTTCGGATTGGGGTCTGCAACTCGACCCCATGAAGTCGGAGTCGCTAGTAATCGCAGATCAGCATTGCTGCGGTGAATACGTTCCCGGGCCTTGTACACACCGCCCGTCACGTCACGAAAGTCGGTAACACCCGAAGCCGGTGGCCCAACCCCTTGTGGGAGGGAGCTGTCGAAGGTGGGACTGGCGATTGGGACGAAGTCGTAACAAGGTAGCCGTACCGGAAGGTGCGGCTGGATCACCTCCTTTCTAAGGAGCACTTCTTACCGAGTCCTTCGGGATGAGGTCAGAGGCCAGTACATCGGCGAATGTCTGATGCTGGTTGCTCATGGGTGGAACGTTGACTATTCGGCATACTTGATCGTCTTCTCCTTCTAGTACTGCTCTTCGGAGTGTGGAACGTTGAGGGGAGCGGGGAGTGTGTCGGGCACGCTGTTGGGTGTCTGAGGGAACGAAATTTCCTCAGTCGCCGGCCCCAGTGAACTCGCCTGTGTAGAGGGCGGGGTGATGGGTGGCTGGTCGTTGTTTGAGAACTGCACAGTGGACGCGAGCATCTGTGGCCAAGTTTTTAAGGGCGCACGGTGGATGCCTTGGCACCAGGAACCGATGAAGGACGTGGGAGGCCACGATAGTCCCCGGGGAGTCGTCAACCAGGCTTTGATCCGGGGGTTTCCGAATGGGGAAACCCGGCAGTCGTCATGGGCTGTCACCCATGCCTGAACACATAGGGCATGTGGAGGGAACGCGGGGAAGTGAAACATCTCAGTACCCGCAGGAAGAGAAAACAACCGTGATTCCGGGAGTAGTGGCGAGCGAAACCGGATGAGGCTAAACCGTATACGTGTGAGACCCGGCAGGGGTTGCGTATGCGGGGTTGTGGGATCTCTCTTCCACGGTCTGCCGGCCGTGGGACGAGTCAGAAACCGTTGATGTAGGCGAAGGACATGCGAAAGGTCCGGCGTAGAGGGTAAGACCCCCGTAGTCGAAACATCAGCGGCTCGTTTGAGAGACACCCAAGTAGCACGGGGCCCGAGAAATCCCGTGTGAATCTGGCGGGACCACCCGCTAAGCCTAAATATTCCCTGGTGACCGATAGCGGATAGTACCGTGAGGGAATGGTGAAAAGTACCCCGGGAGGGGAGTGAAATAGTACCTGAAACCGTGTGCCTACAAGCCGTGGGAGCGTCGGAATGAAGCTTGCTTCATTCTCGTGACTGCGTGCCTTTTGAAGAATGAGCCTGCGAGTTTGCGGTGTGTTGCGAGGTTAACCCGTGTGGGGAAGCCGTAGCGAAAGCGAGTCCGAATAGGGCGTTTCAGTAGCACGCTCAAGACCCGAAGCGGAGTGATCTAGCCATGGGCAGGTTGAAGCGGAGGTAAGACTTCGTGGAGGACCGAACCCACCAGGGTTGAAAACCTGGGGGATGACCTGTGGTTAGGGGTGAAAGGCCAATCAAACTCCGTGATAGCTGGTTCTCCCCGAAATGCATTTAGGTGCAGCGTCGTGTGTTTCTTGCCGGAGGTAGAGCACTGGATAGGCGATGGGCCCTACCGGGTTACTGACCTTAGCCAAACTCCGAATGCCGGTAAGTGAGAGCGCGGCAGTGAGACTGTGGGGGATAAGCTCCATGGTCGAGAGGGAAACAGCCCAGAGCATCGACTAAGGCCCCTAAGCGTACGCTAAGTGGGAAAGGATGTGGAGTCGCAGAGACAACCAGGAGGTTGGCTTAGAAGCAGCCACCCTTGAAAGAGTGCGTAATAGCTCACTGGTCTAGTGATTCCGCGCCGACAATGTAGCGGGGCTCAAGCGTACCGCCGAAGTCGTGTCATTCACACAATAGGGCCAACGCCTGTGTGGATGGGTAGGGGAGCGTCGTGTGCCGGGTGAAGCAGCCGCGGAAGCGAGTTGTGGACGGTTCACGAGTGAGAATGCAGGCATGAGTAGCGATACACACGTGAGAAACGTGTGCGCCGATTGACTAAGGGTTCCTGGGTCAAGCTGATCTGCCCAGGGTAAGTCGGGACCTAAGGCGAGGCCGACAGGCGTAGTCGATGGATAACCGGTTGATATTCCGGTACCCGCTGTGAAGCGTCAAACATCGAGCATCGTGATGCTAAGGCCGTGAAGCCGCCCTGGAGCCTTCGGGCAAAGGGGAGTGGTGGAGCCGCCGAACCAAGCGGTTAGTAGGTGAGTGATGGGGTGACGCAGGAAGGTAGTCCATCCCGGGCGGTGGTTGTCCCGGGGTAAGGGTGTAGGACGTCAGGTAGGCAAATCCGCCTGACATGTGTCTGAGACCTGATGCCGAGCCGATTGTGGTGAAGTGGATGATCCTATGCTGTCGAGAAAAGCCTCTAGCGAGTTTCATGGCGGCCCGTACCCTAAACCGACTCAGGTGGTCAGGTAGAGAATACCGAGGCGTTCGGGTGAACTATGGTTAAGGAACTCGGCAAAATGCCCCCGTAACTTCGGGAGAAGGGGGGCCACGTCTGGTGATCCGTTTTACACGGTGAGCTGGGGGTGGCCGCAGAGACCAGCGAGAAGCGACTGTTTACTAAAAACACAGGTCCGTGCGAAGCCGTAAGGCGATGTATACGGACTGACGCCTGCCCGGTGCTGGAACGTTAAGGGGACCGGTTAGCTCCATTTCGGTGGGGCGAAGCTGAGAACTTAAGCGCCAGTAAACGGCGGTGGTAACTATAACCATCCTAAGGTAGCGAAATTCCTTGTCGGGTAAGTTCCGACCTGCACGAATGGCGTAACGACTTCTCGACTGTCTCAACCATAGGCCCGGTGAAATTGCACTACGAGTAAAGATGCTCGTTTCGCGCAGCAGGACGGAAAGACCCCGGGACCTTTACTACAGTTTGATATTGGTGTTCGGTTCGGCTTGTGTAGGATAGCTGGGAGACTGTGAACTCTGGACGCCAGTTCAGGGGGAGTCGTCGTTGAAATACCAGTCTGGTCGTGCTGGATGTCTAACCTGGGTCCGTGATCCGGATCAGGGACAGTGTCTGATGGGTAGTTTAACTGGGGCGGTTGCCTCCTAAAGAGTAACGGAGGCGCCCAAAGGTTCCCTCAGCCTGGTTGGCAATCAGGTGTTGAGTGTAAGTGCACAAGGGAGCTTGACTGTGAGACCGACGGGTCGAGCAGGGACGAAAGTCGGGACTAGTGATCCGGCGGTGGCTTGTGGAAGCGCCGTCGCTCAACGGATAAAAGGTACCCCGGGGATAACAGGCTGATCTTCCCCAAGAGTCCATATCGACGGGATGGTTTGGCACCTCGATGTCGGCTCGTCGCATCCTGGGGCTGGAGTCGGTCCCAAGGGTTGGGCTGTTCGCCCATTAAAGCGGTACGCGAGCTGGGTTTAGAACGTCGTGAGACAGTTCGGTCCCTATCCGCTGTGCGCGTAGGAATATTGAGAAGGGCTGTCCCTAGTACGAGAGGACCGGGACGGACGAACCTCTGGTGTGCCAGTTGTTCTGCCAAGGGCATGGCTGGTTGGCTACGTTCGGGAGGGATAACCGCTGAAAGCATCTAAGCGGGAAGCCTGCTTCGAGATGAGTATTCCCACCTCCTTGAGAGGGTAAGGCTCCCAGTAGACGACTGGGTTGATAGGCCGGATATGGAAGCACGGTAACGTGTGGAGTTGACCGGTACTAATAGGCCGAGGGCTTGTCCTCAGTTGCTCGCGTCCACTGTGTTGGTTCTGAAACCACGAACAGCCCCACGTTGCCACAGCGTGGTGCGGCTGACAGTTTCATAGTGTTTCGGTGGTTATAGCGTAGGGGAAACGCCCGGTTACATTCCGAACCCGGAAGCTAAGCCTTACAGCGCCGATGGTACTGCAGGGGGGACCCTGTGGGAGAGTAGGACGCCGCCGAACAATCATTGAAAGGGTTGGTCCCGAAACTTCGGTTTCGGGACCAACCCTTTTTTGTTGTGCGTCACTTGAAGTTCACGTTGCGCAACGAGCATCCACGGCATGGGTACTGCTGCAATGCTCAGGGCCGCCGGCGTCGGACTCGGTGACGAGGTCGTCGTACCGGCCTTCGGGAACGTCGAGGTCGCCGAGGCCGTGGCCATGGCCGGCGCTCTGCCGGTGTTCGCCGACATAGACCCCGCCACCTACTGCCTCGACCCCGCTGCCGCGGAAGCGGCGGTCACCTCGAGGACCGCGGCCGTGGTGGTCGTCCACCGCTTCGGCCGGCTCGCCGACATCGCGCGGCTGCACGGAGTGGGACAACGGCACGGACTGCTGGTGCTGGAACAGGGAGAGTCCGAGGCCCCGTACGACGAGATGGCCCAGCGCCGGGAGCGCGCGGCCTATCTCGACGCGAAGTTGAGGGGTGTGCGGACGCCGGACGACGGTGACGGGCACACCTACCAGCAGTACGTGGTGCGGGTGCCGGGCAATGGGCGGCCCGACCGGGATGCCTTCGCGCGGGCCGTGCGGGCCAGGGGAGTCGACTGCCGGGTGCCGGTGAAGACGCCCGTGCACCGGCTGCCCGAATTCCGGCGGTGTGTTTCGCTACCGGAGACCGAGCGGGCTTCGGACGAGACGCTTGCGCTGCCCGTGCACGCGTCCCTCACCAAGCGGGACATGCAGCGGATCGTGTCCGCCTGCAACGCCCTCGGAGGGCTTCTCCAGCCCGCCTTCTGACGTGGTTGGGACCACGGGTCCGGTCGGGGTATGATCTATTCCGTTGCCGCGGGGGAGACCTCGCAAAGCAACAGGCCCCTATAGCTCAGTCGGTAGAGCGTCTCCATGGTAAGGAGAAGGTCAACGGTTCGATTCCGTTTGGGGGCTCCAGCAGAAAAGGCCCCACCCTCACGGGTGGGGCCTTTTGCGTTCTCCTAGTCTTTGTGGAGACCCGGGACGCGCATCGCCAGGATCGCCATGTCGTCCGAAGGGGCGTCCGACGCGAAGCGTTCCACCGCGCGCATGATGCGGGCCGCGACCGCCCCCGCGGTGAGGCCCGTGCAGGTCGTGAGGACGTCGGCGAGGCCGTCGTCGCCGAGCATGCGGGCGCCCTCGCGGCGTTCGGTGACGCCGTCCGTGACACACAGCAGGACATCGCCCGGGTCCAGGGTGATGGTCTGCTCGTAGAGCTCCAGGTCCTCGATGACGCCGAGGAGCGGCTGGGGTTCGGCGGCCGGCTCGACCGAGCCGTCCTGGCGCAGGCGCAGCGGGAGCGGATGGCCGGCGCAGACCACCTTCAGTTCGGCGCTGCCGTCCTCCTGCGGGCGCATCTCGCCGTAGAGGAGGGTGAGGAAGCGGCTGCGGGCGCCTTCGTCGAGGATCGCGGAGTTGAGGCGCTCCAGGACCGCCGGACCGCTCAGGCCCTCACGGGCCAGGAGGCGCAGGGCGTGGCGGGCCAGGCCGGTGACGGCTGCCGCGTTCGGGCCCGTACCGCAGACGTCGCCGATGGCGAAGCCGTACGCGCCGTCGCGGATGGGGAAGACGTCGTAGAAGTCTCCGCCGACCTCGTTGCCCTCGCCTGCCGCGCGGTAGATGACCTCGACTTCGACGCCGTCGATCAGCGGCAGCTCCGGCGGCAGGAGGCTGCGCTGGAGGGACTGGCTGATCGCCGTGCGCTCCGAGTAGAGGCGGGCGTTGTCCAGGGCCAGAGCGGCTCGGCGGGAGAGGTCCTCGGCGAGTTCCAGGATCTCCTGGCGGAAGTGTTCGTCGGTGGGCTTGCCGAGGGTGAGCATGCCGATGACGCGGTTGCGGGCGACCAGGGGGAGGACGACCGTCTCTCCCCCGACCGCGGAGGCGGTGGCGAGCGTGGGGCCGATACCGGGTGTGACCTGACGGGTCTGGGTGCCGCTGAGGCCGAGGCTGCGCATGGAGCTGCGCAGGGCCGCCTGGTGGGCGACCTCGCCGGGGGTCGTCCAGACGCGGGCGCCGGGGGTGGGGACCGGGTCGGGCGGGGGGACCTTCGACAGCAGGGACTTGATGCCGTCGATGAGTTCCTCGTCCTCGTGCAGGACGTAGGAGAGGTAGGGCTCGGAGGCCTGGTCGGCGATGGTGTAGACGGCGCACCAGGTGGCGAGGGTCGGGACCGTCATCTGGGCCATCAGGGCGAGGGTCTGGTCGCGGTCCAGGGTGCCGGCCAGCAGGTCGGACGCTTCGACGAGGAAGCTGAGGGAGCCGCGGCGCAGGCGTTCCAGTTCGCCCAGGCGGGCCGATTCGACGGCGAGGGCGATGCGGTCGGCGGCGAACTGGAGGCGCAGGGCCTCTTCGTTGGAGTATCTGCCAGGGGCCTCGGCGGCGACGCCGAGGGAGCCGGTGAGGCGGCCTTCGACCTTCAGCGGGACCGTGACGACGGAGCGCATGCCCGTGCCGTTCAGGAGCGGGACCGCGCCGGGGACCGCGGTGAGGTCGTCGTGGACGGCGGGCATGCGGGCCGAGCCGTAGCGGCCGGGGCCGGCTTCGACGGGGACGCGGGCGAAGCGCTGGCGGGCGGAGGGGAGGCCCGTGGAGGCGCGGACCTCCAGCTCCGTCTCGTCGTCGGTGGCCAGCAGGAGGAACGCCGAGTCGCCGTCGAGCATGTCGCGGGCGCGTTCGACGGTGCGCTGGAGGAGGCCGTCGAGGTCGTCCGGGGCGGGGGAGCCGATGAAGACCTCGAACGGGTCGGCGCTCTGGCCCTCGGAGCCGGACGAGGTGTCGGAGGCCGGGCCGCGCAGGGGAGTCTGCAGAACGGCCCGTTCGTGGTCCCGTACCAAGAGGCATACGGTTGACGGTTCGCCGCCGGTGTCGCGGACGCGCAGGTGGGAGGCGTAGACGGGGGTGACGCGGCCGGTGGAGGCGCGGATGCCGTAGCTGCCTTCCCAGCGGGAGAGGCGCAGGGCCTCGGCGATGCCCGTGCTGGTGCCGGGGGTGTGCGGCCAGGCGGCGAGGTCGGTGAGGGGCTTGCCGGTGACCTGCTCGGCCGGGTAGCCGAACAGTTCCTCGGCGTCCTCGTTCCAGGCGGTGATGTGGCCGGTGCGGTCGATCTGGACGACGGCCACGCGGACCCGGCCGTCGGCCAAGGGGAGGAGCTCGGAGGGGAGGGCCGGTCCGGCGGCGCGAGTGCCCACTACGCGTGCGGGCAGGTCCAGTTGGAACCAGACGGTCTTGTGCGTGGGCGTGTACTCGACGCCCCAGCGGCCGGCGAGGGCCGCGCACAGCTGGAGGCCCCGGCCGCCCTCGCGATCGGGGTTGCCCATGTTGATGGCCGTGGCCTGGAGGGGGATCTCGCGCTCGGGGTAGCGGTCGGCCACCTCGATGCGCGCGCCCTCGTCGCTGCGCAGGCACAGCACGTCGGCGGAGGTGCCGGCATGGACGACGGCGTTGGTCACGAGTTCGCTGGTGAGAACGACGGCGTCGTCGACGATGTCGGCGAAGCCCCAGCCCTGGAGGGTGTCGCGTACGAAGGAGCGGGCGCTCGCGACCGACCGGCCGACGGGCTCGAAACTGGCGGCCGCGCGCGCGGTGATCACAGAACTCCTCGACCGGTTCTCGACATGCTGGGCTGCGTGGCCGACCGGCTCGCGCCGCTGTTGCGGCAGGGCGCCCGTCGGCCGGGGGTCCGGGGGCTGTCCCCCCGGGATCAGTCCGGTGGTCATGTGTGCGGCCGCCCCTCCGATGCCCGCTCGTCTTCGTGCCACCGCCCAGGCCGGACGGACCGGCGCGGCTGGACAGCCGGATGCAAGGTTACTTACCTTCGCGGTCCATTCGGATGCCGGTCTGCAGTGTTTCCGTCCGGAGGGTGTGCGGACGATGTGCGAAGCTGCCGAACTGTTATGGCCTGGTTCGGCCAGGGTGAAACACTGGGCAAGCTTCCAGTGAAGGTCCGGGCAGGCTGTGTGCCCGATGCCGACCTTGGGCAGCAGCCCCCTGGAGACGGCCTGGTTTGCAGGGCAGAGAATACGCAGTAGTAACTGGTACGCCGAGCGTGGTACCCGAGCACAGCAGTGACGGTCGACCCCTGCGGGAGGGACACAGTGGAGTCTGGCGCAGCGACGCGTGGCAAGAAGGCGCGCGCGAAAGGCGGACAGTCCCCGATCAACCAGGGCAAGGTGCGTAGTGGCACGACCGAGGTGGACACGGCGGCCCTGAACCGGCTGATGGCGGCCCTGGTGTCGATGCGGGACGGGAACTTCCGCAAGCGGCTCACGGTGTCCGGCGACGGCGTGATGGCCGAAATCGCGGCGGTCTTCAACGAGGTGGCCGACCGCAATCTGCATCTGACGGGTGAGCTGTCGCGGGTGCGGCGGATGGTGGGTCGCGAGGGCAAGCTCACCGAGCGGCTGGAGACGGGGGCCTGCGAGGGCTCCTGGGCCACGGCGATCGACAACTCGAACGCCCTGGTGGACGACCTGGTGCGGCCGGTTTCCGAGGTCGGCCGGGTACTGTCCGCGGTGGCGGAGGGTGATCTGTCACCGCGTATGGAGCTGCGGACACAGGTGCCGGACGGGAACAGCCAGCCGCTGCGGGGCGAGTTCCTGAAGGTCGGGCGCACCGTCAACAACCTGGTCGACCAGCTGTCGACGTTCACCGACGAGGTCACGCGTGTGGCCAGTGAGGTGGGCACCGAGGGCAAGCTGGGCGGGCAGGCCCGGGTGCGGGGCATGTCGGGTTCGTGGCGGGATCTGACGGACTCCGTCAACACGATGGCGTACCGGCTGACCGCCCAGGTGAGGGACATCGCGCTGGTGACGACGGCGGTCGCCAAGGGTGACCTGTCCCGGAAGGTCACGGTTCAGGTGGCCGGCGAGATGCTGGAGCTGAAGAACACCGTCAACACGATGGTGGATCAGCTGTCGGCGTTCTCCTCCGAGGTGACCCGGGTGGCCCGTGAGGTGGGCACCGAGGGAGCGCTGGGCGGTCAGGCGCAGGTGCCGGGCGTGGCCGGTGTGTGGAAGGAACTCACCGATTCGGTGAACACCATGGCCGGGAACCTCACGGCCCAGGTGCGCGGGATCGCGGAGGTGACGACAGCGGTCGCCAACGGTGATCTGTCGCGCAAGGTGACCGTGCCGGCGCGGGGCGAGGTCGCGCAGCTCGCCGACACGATCAACCAGATGACCGAGACGCTGCGGATCTTCGCGGACGAGGTCACGCGTGTGGCCAACGAGGTCGGGGCCGAGGGGCAGCTCGGCGGTCAGGCGAACGTGCCGGGTGCGGCGGGAACGTGGAAGGACCTCACCGATTCGGTGAACACGGTCTTCCGGAACCTGACCACGCAGGTGCGGGACATCGCCGCGGTGACCACGGCGGTGGCCAACGGTGATCTGTCGCAGAAGGTCACGGTCGACGTGGCCGGCGAGATGCTGGAGCTGAAGAACACCGTCAACACGATGGTCGACCAGCTGTCCGCGTTCGGTGCCGAAGTGACACGTGTGGCGCGGGAGATCGGTGTCGAGGGTGAGCTGGGCGGCCAGGCGCAGGTGCCGGGCGCGGCGGGCACGTGGAAGGACCTGACGGACTCCGTCAACACGGCGTTCCGGAACCTCACCGGTCAGGTGAGGAACATCGCCCAGGTGACGACGGCGGTGGCCAACGGCGACCTCTCGCAGAAGGTCACCGTCGACGTCTCCGGCGAGATGCTCAAGCTGAAGAACACCGTGAACACGATGGTGGACCAGCTGTCGAGCTTCGCCGACCAGGTGACGCGGATGGCCCGGGACGTGGGCACGGAGGGCCGCCTGGGCGGGCAGGCCCGGGTGGACGGTGTCTCGGGCACCTGGAAGGAGCTCACCGACTCCGTCAACTCCATGGCCGGGAACCTCACTTCCCAGGTACGCAACATCGCGCAGGTGACGACGGCCGTGGCCCGGGGTGACCTGTCGCAGAAGATCGACGTCGACGCGCGCGGCGAGATCCTCGAGCTGAAGAACACCATCAACACGATGGTCGACCAGCTCTCGGCGTTCGCCGACCAGGTGACCCGGGTCGCGCGCGAGGTGGGTACGGACGGCCGGCTGGGCGGTCAGGCGCAGGTGCCGGGTGTGGCCGGGGTGTGGCGTGACCTGACGGACTCCGTGAACGGCATGGCGTCCAACCTGACCGGCCAGGTGCGCAACATCGCCCAGGTGGCCACGGCGGTGGCGCGGGGTGACCTGTCCCAGAAGATCACCGTGGACGCGCGCGGGGAGATCCTGGAGCTGAAGAACACCCTGAACACGATGGTGGACCAGCTGTCGTCGTTCGCCGAAGAGGTCACGCGTGTGGCCCGTGAGGTGGGTACGGAAGGCATCCTGGGCGGTCAGGCCGAGGTGCAGGGCGTCTCCGGCACCTGGAAGGACCTCACCCAGTCCGTGAACGGCATGGCCAACAACCTGACCATCCAGGTGCGCAACATCGCCGAGGTCACGACCGCTGTGGCCCGGGGTGATCTGTCGAAGAAGATCACCGTCGACGCCAAGGGCGAGATCCTCGAACTGGTCACGACGGTCAACACGATGGTGGACCAGCTGTCGTCCTTCGCCGAGCAGGTGACCCGGGTGGCCCGTGAGGTGGGCACCGAGGGCATCCTGGGCGGCCAGGCGCACGTGCCGGGTGTCACGGGCATCTGGAAGGACCTGAGCGACAACGTCAACCTGATGGCGAAGAACCTCACCACGCAGGTGCGGAACATCTCCCAGGTCTCGGCGGCGGTCGCCAACGGTGACCTGACGCGGCAGGTCACCATCGAGGCGCGGGGCGAGGTCGCGCAGCTCGCCGACACCATCAACACGATGGTGAAGACGCTGAGTTCGTTCGCCGAGCAGGTCACCAAGGTGGCCCGTGAGGTGGGCACGGACGGCATTCTCGGCGGTCAGGCGCACGTGCCCGGTGTGGCCGGCACGTGGAAGGACCTGACCGAGTCCGTGAACCAGATGGCGTCCAACCTGACCGGTCAGGTGCGCAACATCGCCATGGTGACCACGGCCATCGCCAAGGGTGACCTGACGAAGAAGATCGACATCGATGCGCGCGGCGAGATCCTGGAGCTGAAGACGACCATCAACACGATGGTCGACCAGCTGTCGTCCTTCGCGGAGGAGGTCACCCGGGTCGCCCGCGAGGTGGGCACGGAGGGGCAGCTCGGCGGCCAGGCACGCGTGCGTGACGTGGACGGCACCTGGCGGGACCTGACCGAGTCGGTGAACGAGATGGCCGGGAACCTGACCCGGCAGGTGCGTGCCATCGCGCGCGTGGCCACCGCGGTGACCCGCGGCGATCTGAACCTGAAGATCGACGTGGACGCGTCCGGGGAGATCCAGGAGCTCCAGGACTACATCAACAAGATGATCGCCAACCTGCGTGACACCACGATCGCCAACAAGGAGCAGGACTGGCTCAAGGGCAACCTGGCCCGGATCTCGGCGCTGATGCAGGGCCGCCGCGACCTGGAGGACGTGGCGTCGCTGATCATGAGCGAGCTGACGCCGGTGGTGTCCGCGCAGCACGGGGCGTTCTTCGTGGCGATGCCGCTCGTCGACGGCGAGGACGTGAGCGCCACGGACGAAGACCAGTACGAGCTGCGCATGCTCGGCAGTTACGGCTACTCGATGGGCTCCATGCCGACGTCGTTCCAGCCGGGTGAGGCGCTGGTGGGGACGGCTGCCGAGGAGAAGCGCACGATCCTGGTGGAGAACGCGCCGAGCGGCTACCTGAGGATCTCCTCGGGGCTCGGTGAGGCGCCCCCCGCGCAGGTGATCGTGCTGCCGGTGCTGTTCGAGGGCAGTGTGCTCGGCGTCATCGAGCTGGCGTCCTTCACGCCGTTCACGCAGATCCAGAAGGACTTCCTGAACCAGATCGCCGAGATGATCGCGACGAGCGTCAACACCATCTCCGTCAACACCAAGACCGAGCTGCTGCTGGCGCAGTCGCAGGAGCTGACCGAGCAACTGCGGGAGCGCTCGGCGGAGTTGGAGCAGCGGCAGAAGGCCCTCCAGGCGTCCAACGCCGAACTGGAGGAGAAGGCCGAGCTGCTGGCCCGGCAGAACCGCGACATCGAGGTGAAGAACACCGAGATCGAGGAGGCGCGGCAGGTCCTGGAGGAGCGCGCCGAACAGCTCGCGGTGTCGATGCGCTACAAGAGCGAGTTCCTCGCGAACATGTCGCACGAGCTGCGTACGCCGCTCAACTCGCTGCTGATCCTGGCCAAGCTCCTCGCCGACAACGCCGAGGGGAACCTCTCCCCGAAGCAGGTCGAGTTCGCCGAGACGATCCACGGGGCCGGGTCCGACCTGCTCCAGCTCATCAACGACATCCTCGACCTGTCGAAGGTCGAGGCGGGCAAGATGGACGTCTCCCCGACGCGGATCGCGCTCGTCCAGCTCGTGGACTACGTGGAGGCCACCTTCCGGCCGCTGACCGCGGAGAAGGGCCTGGACCTGTCGGTGCGGGTCTCGCCGGAGCTGCCCGCGACGCTGCACACCGACGAGCAGCGGCTGCTGCAGGTGCTGCGCAACCTGCTGTCGAACGCGGTGAAGTTCACCGACTCGGGGTCGGTGGAGCTGGTCATCAGGCCGGCGCGGGACGACGTGCCGCAGAAGATCCGGGAGCAGCTGTTGGAGACCGGGTCGCTGACCGATCCGGACGCCGAGCTGATCGCGTTCTCCGTGACCGACACGGGGATCGGTATCGCGTCCAGCAAGATGCGGGTGATCTTCGAGGCGTTCAAGCAGGCCGACGGCACCACCAGCCGCAAGTACGGCGGTACGGGCCTCGGGTTGTCCATCTCGCGGGAGATCGCGCAGCTCCTCGGCGGTGAGATCTTCGCTCAGAGCGAGCCCAGCCGTGGTTCGACGTTCACGCTGTACCTGCCGCTGCACCCGAGCGAACTGCCGCCGCAGGGCTACCAGCAGCAGCTGCCCAGCCTGGAGGCCGGTGACCTGGTGGCGTCGACGTCCGACCCGTCCGAGCTGTCGGACGTGGAGGTCGAGACGCCGGCCGAGGTGACGTCGTACCGCGAGACGCAGAACGGGCCCGCCGCCCTGTTCCGGCGGCGTCGCAGGATGCCCGAGCTGCCGCCGCGCCCCGCGCAGCTGGAGCAGTGGACGCCGCCCGAGCAGCAGCCGGCGCCCCGGCCGACGCGCGGCATCCGCTTCGGCGGCGAGAAGGTCCTGATCGTCGACGACGACATCCGCAACGTCTTCGCCCTGACCAGCGTCCTCGAGCAGCACGGCCTGTCCGTGCTGTACGCCGAGAACGGCCGTGAGGGCATCGAGGTCCTGGAGCAGCACGACGACGTGGCGGTCGTGCTGATGGACATCATGATGCCCGAGATGGACGGGTACGCGACGACCACGGCGATTCGCAGGATGCCCCAGTTCGCCGGACTGCCGATCATCGCGCTGACCGCGAAGGCGATGAAGGGCGACCGCGAGAAGGCGATCGAGTCGGGTGCTTCCGACTACGTGACCAAGCCGGTCGACCCCGATCATCTGCTGACGGTGATGGATCAGTGGATGCGAGGGGAATGAGGGGAACGTTGGGCAGTTGCGCGACCATGACGGGAAGGTTCGGTGTTCACGCGGAGTTGCCGACGCGATGTGCGCATAGTCGTGTAGAAGTACAAGATCCGGGGAACCTTCTGGTCTCCTGCTGCGTTTCCGCTACGTGCACAGTGACATCCTGGTGACAGGGTGTGGCGACGGGCGGGGTGCGGCTACGATGACCGGCACAAGGACGGGCGGCGCAAGGGAGTCGTCCGCTGGGGCGGCACCCACCGGTGCTTCCACAGGTCCTGCGGACAGGGGAGGCCCCACGCCGGGGCGAGGAGGGCGGGCCATGGTGCAGAAGGCCAAGATCCTCCTGGTCGATGACCGGCCGGAGAATCTGCTGGCGCTGGAGGCGATCCTCTCTGCGCTCGATCAGACGCTGGTGCGGGCATCGTCCGGGGAGGAAGCGCTCAAAGCGCTGCTCACGGACGACTTCGCGGTCATCCTGCTGGATGTCCAGATGCCGGGCATGGACGGCTTCGAGACCGCCGCGCACATCAAGCGCCGCGAGCGGACCCGGGACATCCCGATCATCTTCCTCACGGCGATCAATCACGGCCCGCACCACACCTTCCGGGGGTACGCGGCGGGCGCGGTGGACTACATCTCCAAGCCGTTCGACCCGTGGGTGCTGCGCGCGAAGGTCTCCGTCTTCGTCGAGCTGTACATGAAGAACTGCCAGCTCCGGGAACAGGCGTCGCTGCTGCGGCTCCAGTTGGAGGGCAATGGCAAGGACGCGGGCGGTGAGGCCAAGGAGTCGGCCGGGCTGCTCGCCGAGCTCTCCGCACGGCTCGCGGCCGTCGAGGAGCAGGCCGAAGCGCTGACCAAGCAGCTCAACGACGAGTCGACGGACGCCGCCGCGGTGGCCACGGCGGCTCATCTGGAGCGCAAGCTCACGGGTTTGCGGCGGGCGCTGGACGCGCTGGAGCCGGGCACCGGGAGCACGTCCTCGGTGTCCTCGCAGAACTGACCCACCCACAGCCGGGATTGCCCGTCCGTGAGCGCGCGTCAGTTTCGTGCCTCTCCCGACGCGACACGAACGGGTGAAGCCGTAGACACGCGTGTCCCCTGTCGTCTCCACCGGTAACCTCACACCCATGGCCTCACGTCCCTCCGCAGCCAAGAAGCCGCCGCCCGCGAAGAAGGCGGCCGCGAAGGCTCCGGCGAAGAAGGCCGCCGCCAAGAAGGCTCCCGCGAAGAAGGCGCCCGCCCGGAAGGCCGCGGCCAAGAAGGTCGCGCCCAAACCGGCGCCCAGCCCCACCGGCGGTATCTACCGGCTGGTGCGTGCCGTTTGGCTCGGTGTGGCGCACGCGGTCGGCGCCGTGTTCCGCGGCATAGGGCAGGGCGCCAAGAACCTCGACCCGGCCCACCGCAAGGACGGTGTCGCCCTGCTGCTGCTCGCCATCGCGCTGATCGTCGCCGCGGGCACCTGGGCCGACCTCAAGGGCCCCGTGGGAGACCTCGTCGAGATCCTGGTGACCGGCGCCTTCGGCCGGCTCGACCTGCTCGTGCCGATACTGCTCGCCGTCATCGCCGTGCGGTTCATCCGCCACCCGGAGAAGCCCGAGGCCAACGGACGCATCGTCATCGGTCTGTCCGCGCTCGTCATCGGCGTGCTCGGCCAGGTCCACATCGCGTGCGGCTCACCCGCGCGCGGCGACGGCATGCAGGCCATACGGGACGCCGGCGGCCTCATCGGCTGGTCCATGGCGACCCCGCTGTCGTACGCCATGGGCGACATGCTCGCCGTGCCGCTGCTGGTGCTGCTGACGGTCTTCGGGCTGCTCGTCGTCACGGCCACGCCGGTCAACGCCATTCCGCAGCGGCTGCGGCTGCTCGGGGTGCGTCTCGGGATCCTCCGCGACCCGGCCGGGGACGAGTTCGGTTTCGACGAGGACGACGAGCGCTACGAGGAGCAGTGGCGCGAGGCGCTTCCCGCACGCCCGCGCGGCAGGCGTGCGCCGGCGCCCGAGGCGTACGACCCGGACAGTGCGGAGGAGGAGGCGCTCACCCGGCGCCGTGGCCGCCCCCGCCGCTCGGCGGTGCCGCAGCCCGACATGGACCGGCGCAGGGACGCCGTGGACGTCGCGGCGGCGGCAGCGGCGGCCCTCGACGGTGCCGTGCTGCACGGCATGCCGCCCTCCCCGATCGTCGCCGACCTCACCCAGGGCGTACGGGTGGGGGACCAGGAGGCGACCACCCCGACGCCGGTTCCGTCCGCCCGGCCCCAGCAGGAGAAGCTCAAGCAGGACAGGCCCGAGCAGGACAAGCCCGAACAACCGAAGCCGAGGCCCGGTGTCCGGGACCTCACCAAGTCCCCGCCCGCCGAACCCCGTGACCTGCCCCCGCGCGCGGAGCAGCTCCAGCTCTCCGGCGACATCACGTACTCCCTGCCGCCCCTCGACCTGCTGGAGCGCGGCGGCCCGGGCAAGTCCCGCAGCGCCGCCAACGACCTCATCGTCGAGTCGCTGACCACGGTCTTCACCGAGTTCAAGGTGGACGCCAGTGTCACCGGCTTCACCCGCGGGCCGACGGTCACGCGCTACGAGGTCGAGCTCGGCCCCGCTGTGAAGGTCGAGCGGATCACCGCGCTGACCAAGAACATCGCCTACGCCGTCGCCAGCCCGGACGTGCGGATCATCAGCCCGATCCCCGGCAAGTCCGCGGTCGGCATCGAGATCCCCAACACCGACCGGGAGATGGTCAACCTCGGCGACGTCCTGCGTCTCGCGGAGTCGGCCGAGGACGACGACCCGATGCTGGTCGCCTTCGGCAAGGACGTCGAGGGCGGCTACGTCATGCACTCGCTGGCGAAGATGCCGCACATGCTGGTCGCCGGCGCCACCGGCTCCGGCAAGTCGTCCTGCATCAACTGTCTGATCACCTCGGTCATGATGCGGGCGACCCCCGAGGACGTGCGGATGATCCTGGTCGACCCCAAGCGGGTCGAGCTGACCGCGTACGAGGGCATCCCGCACCTGATCACGCCGATCATCACCAACCCCAAGCGGGCCGCCGAGGCGCTCCAGTGGGTCGTGCGCGAGATGGACCTGCGTTATGACGACCTGGCTGCCTACGGCTACCGGCACATCGACGACTTCAACCGGGCCGTGCGCGAGGGCAAGGTCAAGCCGCCCGAGGGCAGCGAGCGCGAGCTCCAGCCGTACCCCTACCTGCTGGTCATCGTCGACGAGCTCGCCGACCTGATGATGGTCGCGCCGCGGGACGTCGAGGACGCGATCGTGCGCATCACGCAGCTCGCGCGCGCGGCCGGCATCCACCTGGTGCTTGCCACACAGCGGCCGTCGGTGGACGTCGTCACCGGTCTGATCAAGGCGAACGTCCCGTCGCGGCTGGCGTTCGCCACGTCCTCGCTGGCCGACTCGCGGGTCATCCTCGACCAGCCCGGCGCCGAGAAGCTCATCGGCAAGGGCGACGGGCTGTTCCTGCCCATGGGGGCCAACAAGCCCACCCGTATGCAGGGCGCCTTCGTCACCGAGGAGGAGATCGCTGGCGTCGTCCGGCACTGCAAGGACCAGATGACGCCGGTCTTCCGGGACGACGTCGTCGTGGGCACCAAGCAGAAGAAGGAGATCGACGAGGATATCGGCGACGACCTCGACCTGCTGTGCCAGGCGGCCGAGCTGGTCGTCTCCACGCAGTTCGGGTCGACGTCCATGCTCCAGCGCAAGCTGCGGGTCGGCTTCGCCAAGGCCGGCCGGCTCATGGACCTGATGGAGTCGCGGAACATCGTCGGACCGAGCGAGGGTTCGAAGGCTCGTGACGTTCTTGTGAAGCCTGACGAGCTGGATGGCGTGCTCGCCCTGATCCGGGGGGAGTCTGAAGAGTAGGGAAGCGGGACACGGCGATCGCTCGTCGGACGTTACGGCAACCGGGTGTCCGGATCGTGACGTTCCCGTGAGGGATCATCGGGCAACCGTTTCCCTTCGGCGTACGTCAAGTTGAGGGAAGCGACAACCAGCGACCCCACCATCGGAATGTCGGGCCATTCCGATGGCGTACAAAGTGACACCGCCCGGTTGCCCCACCCTTTTGGTACCCCCCTAGACTGAACCTCCAGCACAGGCGGCCACACGCTCGAAAGGCGCCCCCGTGTCCATCGGCAACTCCCCTGAAGACGAGCGTCCGTTCGAAAACGAGCACGTCGAAGCAGACCACGAGGAAGCCCGCCCCTCCATCGGCCATGTCCTGCGGCAGGCTCGTATCGCCGCCGGGCTGACCGTCGACGACGTCAGTAGCGCCACCCGGGTCCGCATGAACATCGTGCACGCCATCGAGGCGGACGACTTCTCCGCCTGCGGCGGGGACGTCTACGCCCGTGGGCACATCCGGACCCTGGCCAAGGCCGTCCATCTCGATCCCGAGCCGCTGCTCGCCCAGTACGGCGACGAGCACGGCGGGCGCCCGGCACCGACCCCGGCGGCTCCCCTCTTCGAGGCGGAGCGCATCCGTCCGGAGCGGCGGGGACCCAACTGGACCGCGGCCATGGTCGCCGCGATCGTCGCCGTGATCGGTTTCGTCGGGTTCACGATGTTCCAGGGCGACGACAGCGGCAACGAGGCGAACGTGGCCGAGGGCTCCACGCCCAGCGACTCCGCCTCCCCGACCACCAAGACCAAGAAGCCCGCCGACCCCAAGCCCGAAGCGTCCGACAGCGCCATCGCGGCCGCGCCGCAGGACAAGGTGACGGTCCGGGTGGCCGCCGCCGACGGCCGCAGCTGGATCGCCGCCAAGGACCACAACGGCCGGATGATCTTCGACGGCGTCCTCAAGCAGGGTGACACCAAGACCTTCCAGGACAGTTCGAAGGTCCACCTCGTTCTCGGAGACGCCGGCGCGATCGACCTCTTCGTCAACGGCAAGAAGATCGAGGAGAACTTCCAGCCGGGGGCCGTCGAACGCCTGACGTACACGAAGGGCGACCCCGAGGCCGGGTGACCGGACCGAAAAGTCCGGTTGATGCGGGGTTGGCCGGGAAATGGCCAACCCCGTCGACATGGGGTGTCAGCGGGACGAAGTAGTCTTGAGCCCATGCCTGAACGCCGTACCGTCGCACTCGTCACCCTTGGCTGCGCCCGTAACGAGGTGGACTCGGAGGAGCTCGCAGGCCGTTTGGAGGCGGACGGCTGGCAGCTCGTGGAGGACGCCGAGGAAGCGGATGTCGCCGTCGTGAACACCTGCGGCTTCGTCGAAGCCGCCAAGAAGGACTCCGTCGACGCCCTCCTGGAAGCCAACGACCTCAAGGGTCACGGCAGAACCCAGGCCGTCGTGGCGGTGGGCTGCATGGCCGAGCGGTACGGCAAGGAACTCGCCGAAGCCCTCCCCGAGGCCGACGGCGTGCTCGGCTTCGACGACTACTCGGACATCTCGGACCGGCTCCAGACCATCCTCAACGGCGGCATCCACGCCTCCCACACCCCGCGCGACCGGCGCAAGCTGCTGCCGATCAGCCCGGCGGAGCGCCAGGAGTCGGCGGCCGACGTCGCGCTGCCCGGGCACGGCCCGGCCGAGCCGGCCGTCGCGCCCGCGGATCTCCCGGAGGGCCTCGCTCCGGCCTCCGGGCCCCGCGCACCCCTGCGCCGGCGCCTCGACGGCTCCCCGGTCGCCTCCGTGAAGCTCGCCTCCGGCTGCGACCGCCGCTGCTCCTTCTGCGCCATCCCGTCCTTCCGCGGCTCTTTCATCTCCCGCCGCCCGAGCGACGTGCTGAACGAGACGCGCTGGCTGGCCGAGCAGGGCGTGAAGGAGATCATGCTGGTCTCCGAGAACAACACCTCCTACGGCAAGGACCTCGGCGACATCCGCCTGCTGGAGTCCCTGCTGCCCGAGCTCGCCGAGGTCGACGGCATCGAACGCGTGCGCGTCAGCTACCTCCAGCCCGCCGAGATGCGGCCCGGCCTCATCGACGTGCTCACCTCGACCCCGAAGATCGCGCCCTACTTCGACCTGTCCTTCCAGCACTCCGCGCCCGGCGTGCTGCGCGCGATGCGCCGCTTCGGCGACACCGACCGGTTCCTGGAGCTGCTCGACACCATCCGCAGCAAGGCGCCCGAGGCCGGTGTGCGGTCCAACTTCATCGTCGGCTTCCCCGGCGAGAGCGAGGCCGACCTCGCCGAGCTGGAGCGGTTCCTGAATGGCGCGCGGCTGGACGCCATCGGCGTCTTCGGCTACTCCGACGAGGAGGGCACCGAGGCGGCGACCTACGACGACAAGCTCGACGAGGACGTCGTCGCCGAGCGGCTGGCCCACATCTCGCGACTGGCCGAGGAACTCGTCTCGCAGCGGGCCGAGGACCGCGTCGGCCAGAGTGTGCGGGTCCTCGTCGAGTCCGTCGACGAGGAGGGCGTGTACGGCCGTGCGGAGCACCAGGCGCCCGAGACGGACGGCCAGGTGCTGCTCACGAGCGGCGCGGGCCTGCGGGTCGGCCGTATGGTCGAGGCGAAGGTGGTCGGCACGGAAGGTGTCGACCTCGTGGCCGAGCCGCTGCAGGGCTCGCTCGCGTCGCCTGCGTGGAGTGAGGAGGCGGGCAGATGACCGGTGTCCCGGCATCCGCGGCGGGAGGCTCCTCCGGCGCGAGGAGGGCGGCGGCGTCCGCGTCCACCGCGGTCCCAGGGAAGGTTGCGGGGGCGGCGGCCGCGCGGTCGGCCGATGGGGCAGCGCCCGGTACGGGGCCCGGCGCATCGTCCGGCGTGCGGCACGGCGGGACCGCCGGGGCGGCTGCCGCCGGTGAGACTGTCCCCGGCGAGGACGCCGGACTGGACGCCCAGGACGACGGGAAGGCCCCGCGGGGCGCGAAGATCGCTGCCGCCGCCGTCAATCAGGCCAGCGTCTGGAACATCGCCAACCTCCTGACCATGCTCCGGCTGCTCCTCGTGCCGGCCTTCGTCGCACTGATGCTCGCCGACGGCGGCTACGACCCGGCCTGGCGCTCACTGGCCTGGGCGGCCTTCGCCATCGCCATGATCACCGACCTGTTCGACGGTCACCTGGCGCGCACGTACAACCTGGTCACGGACTTCGGGAAGATCGCCGACCCCATCGCCGACAAGGCGATCATGGGGGCGGCGCTGATCTGTCTGTCCGCGCTCGGCGACCTGCCCTGGTGGGTGACCGGCATCATCCTCGGCCGGGAACTCGGCATCACCCTGCTGCGTTTTCTGGTCATCCGGTACGGCGTCATCCCCGCCAGCCGCGGAGGCAAGCTGAAGACCCTCACCCAGGGCGTGGCCGTGGGCATGTACGTGCTGGCGCTGACGGGGTGGCTGGCCACCCTGAGGTGGTGGGTGATGGCCGCGGCGGTCGTGCTGACCGTGGTGACCGGTCTCGACTATGTGAAACAGGCCATTGTGCTGCGCCGGCAGGGAATCGCCGAGCGCAAGGCCGCGTTGGAGGAGAAGGAAGCGTGAGTTCCACGGCCACCGACGTGGTGCGACTACTCACGGTGAAGGGCGAGACGCTCGCCGTCGCGGAGTCGCTGACCGGTGGCCTCGTGGCGGCGGAGGTCACATCCGTCCCCGGGGCGTCCAAGGTCTTCCGGGGCTCGGTGACCGCCTACGCCACCGACCTGAAGCACGACCTGCTCGGTGTCGACGCCACCCTGCTGGCGGCGCGGGGAGCCGTGGATCCGCAGGTCGCGGCCGAGATGGCCGTCGGCGTGCGCAAGGCGCTCGGCACCGACTGGGGCATCGCCACCACCGGTGTCGCCGGCCCCGATCCGCAGGACGGGCAGGCGGTCGGCACGGTCTTCGTCGCCGTGGACGGCCCCGTGGGAGCCGATTCCGGTTCTGCCGGCGGCGGAAAAGTGGCGGCTCTGCGGTTGAACGGCGACCGCGCGGAAATTCGTAGAGAGAGTGTACGGAGCGTACTCGCACTGCTCCTGAAGGAGCTTGCGGGCGAACAGACTGGGAATGAGCGGGCACAGGATACGGAACGGAACGGGGGGTTTTGATGTTTGCAGCCCTGAGTGAACACGACATCGCTCCCCGCACGGCCGCGGCGCAAGGCGGTACGGTGGGGCGTAATGGATGCGGCTACGCGGTCCGAGGAGGGAGCCACCGATGATTCTGCTCCGTCGCCTGCTGGGTGACGTGCTGCGTCGGCAGCGCCAGCGCCAGGGCCGTACTCTGCGCGAAGTCTCCTCGTCCGCCCGAGTCTCACTCGGCTATCTCTCCGAGGTGGAGCGGGGGCAGAAGGAGGCTTCCTCCGAGCTGCTCTCCGCCATCTGCGACGCGCTGGACGTACGGATGTCCGAGCTCATGCGGGAAGTGAGCGACGAGCTCGCCCTCGCCGAGCTGGCCCAGTCTGCTGCGGCCACCCCCAGCGAGCCTGTACCCACGGCGGTTCGCCCGATGCTGGGCTCCGTCTCGGTGACCGGTGTGCCACCGGAACGGGTGACCATCAAGGCGCCTGCCGAAGCAGTGGACGTCGTCGCCGCGTGAGGCTCTGCCCTCACACGGCATGACAGAGGCCCCGGCCGGGCCTCTCCGGGAGATCCGGAGGGGTGCCGCCCGGGGTTTTCGCTTGCCCGGGGGGGGCGGCTGACGTCGTCGTGCCGCCTCACGTAGGTCGTGTCCCATGTGTGTGCGTTTGCCGGTGCGGCGTGCGGCGGTCATCGTTGAGGGGATGGGGGGCAGTCCTCGGAGGTGCGGATGTACGTCGTGAAGAGCCCGTTGTCGGACGCGAACCTGAAGACCGTGTCCGAAGCGCTGCAAGGTGCCCTTGTCGATCTGGTGGATCTCGCCCTCGTGGCGAAGCAGATCCACTGGAACGTGGTGGGGCCGCGCTTCCGTTCCGTGCATCTCCAGCTCGACGAGGTCGTCGACACCGCGCGGACGTACTCCGACACCGTGGCCGAGCGCGCCGCGGCTCTCGGGATCTCCCCTGACGGGCGGGCCGCCACCGTGGCCGTCGGCAGCGGGATCGGGGTGACCCCCGAAGGGTGGGTCGACGACACCACCGCCGTGGGCGCGCTCGTCGAAGCACTCGGTGCGGTGATCGCACGGATGCGGGAGCGGGTCGAGTCGACCGGTGAGCCGGACCCGGTGAGCCAGGACATCTTCATCGGGATCACGGCGGACCTGGAGAAGCACCACTGGATGTTCCAGGCCGAGAACGGGTGACGGAAGAGGGCGCTGGCCGTTTCCCGATCCAGGACCCCGGCGCGTGTGACTGGCCGGGCGGGGGTTTACCCACCGCTCGGCGCGCACGGCTGCGCTGCGTGGGCGTCGGCTGGAGGAGGCGGTCATGGCGGGGATAGCGCGCTGGGGGGTGCGTGGGGCCGTGCTCGGGATGGGAGCGCTGTGGTGGTGGGCCGTGCTGCGGCTCCTGACCGTACCCGGGGCGGGGGCCCTGGAGGCCGCGGTCGCGGCCGGGGGCTGGGGATTGAGCGTGCTGCCCGTGCACTGCGTGCCCAAGGGGCAGGCGCGGGGTGTTGTGGGAGCGGGGCGGTGGTGGAGGGTCTGGGGGGCCGGGGTGCGGCGGGGCGGTGTCACCACGGCATCGCCACGCCCCCGTTCGGGCGGAGGATCTGGCCCGTGGTGAAGGCCGAGGCGTCGCACGCCAGGTGAAGAACGGCGTGGGCGACGTCCTCGGGCTCGCCCACACGGCCCAGCGGTGACATGCGGGCCATGACGGACTCCGTGCGCTCCTGCGCCTCGCTGTCGTGGCGGTCGGTCATGGGCGTGCGGATCCAGCCCGGGGCGATCGCGTTGACGCGGATGCCGTACCGTCCGACCTCCGTCGCGAGGGTCTTCGTCAGCTGGACCACCGCCGCCTTGGCCGCGCCGTAGCAGAGCAGTCCGGGGGCGCCCGTGTCGACGGCGCCCGAGGCCATCGTGACGATGCTGCCCCGGGTGCCGCGGGCGATCATCAGGCGGGCTGCCTCCTGGCAGGCGTACAGGACTCCCTTGAAGTTGATGTTCAGTACCCGGTCGAGGTCCTCGTCCCGGGTCTCCAGCACCGGGCTGCTGTGCATGATCCCGGCGACCGCGGCCAGGGCGTCCAGGTGCGCGCAGGAGCTGAGAGCCTTCCTCAGCCCGGCCCGGTCGGTGACGTCGAGGGTGTGGGTGCGGGCGGTGCCGCCGCTGTCCTTGATCAGGTTCGCCGTCTCATGCAGGCCCTCGGCGTCACGGTCCGCGCAGTGCACGGTCGCGCCCGCCTCGGCGAGCAGAAGCGCCGAGGCGCGCCCGATGCCGCTCGCGGCGCCGGTGACGAACACGGTGCGGCCACTGAGGTCGTACGCCGTGACGGGCATACAGGGACCGTACGAGCGTTTCTGATGGGTCGTCAATTGGTGCGGCTGCGCCGGGTCGGGGCGGGGGCGGGGCCGGGCTGGCAGGTGGGGCACCAGTAGGTGGGGCGTTCGCGGGATCCGTCGCCCTGGTCGGCGACGCGGATCGAGGTGCGGCAGCGCAGACAGGGGCGAGGGGCGCGGCCGTAGACGAAGAGGTCCTGGCCGCGGCGGCCCGTGGTGCTGCGGATGGGGCGGTCGCGGTTGGCTTCCAGCAGCTTCTTGGCGAGCGTCGGCAGCTTCGCGGCCCGGTCGGGGGGCAGGGCGCCGGCCGGGAGCCAGGGGGTGACACCGAGGAGGAAGCAGAGCTCGCTCTTGTAGACATTGCCGATGCCGGCGAGGTTGCGCTGGTCGAGCAGGGCCTCGCCGAGTTCGCGGGCGGGGTCCTGGAGGACGTTGGCGACGGCACGCTCGGGGTCCCAGTCCGGGCCGAGGAGGTCGGGGCCGAGGTGGCCGACCGCGCGGTGCTCGTCGGTGGTGCGCAGCAGCTCCAGGACGGGCAGGCGGTAGCCGACGGCCGTGCGGTCCGGGTTGCCGAGGATCGCGCGGATCTGGTGGCCGGGACCGCCGCTCCAGCGCTGGCCGTTGCCGTACACCTTCCAGGACCCGTCCATCCGCAGGTGGGAATGGAGTGTCAGGCCGCCCTCGACGCGGGTGAGGAGGTGTTTGCCGCGCGGGGTGACGTCCAGGACCGTACGCCCCGTGAGGTCGGCCGTGGCGAAGCGGGGCACCCTGAGGTCGCTGCGGGTCAGCACCTTGCCCGCGAGTGCGTCGTGCAACCGCCTCGCGGCCTGCCAGACCGTGTCACCTTCGGGCATGCGTCAAGGGTGGCACGGTGGACGCGTGCTCGGTCGGAGTGGCCGCGGGCGGGGACGTCATGCGCGCAGGCGGAGTCCGCGGGGCGTCGCGATGAAGCCCGCTCCTTCCAGGAGGGTGCCGATGGGGGACGTCAGGGCTTGTGCGCCGTTGACGCGCTCCACCGTGACCGTGCCGAGCGAGCCCGCGCGGGCGGCCGCGGCGAGGGCTTCGGCGGCGCTGCCCAGGCGGGGGTCGGCGGTGGGGTCGCCGTCCGGGTCGGCGGGCCAGGCCAGCAGGGTCTTGCCGCCCCGCTCCATGTAGAGCGTCAGCTCACCGTCGACGAGCACCACGAGCGAGCCGGCCTTGCGGCCCGGCTTGTGCCCGGCGCCGGTCGGGGGCTCGGGCCAGGCCAGGGCGGCGCCGTACGCGTTCGCAGGGTCGGCGGCGGCGAGGACCACGGCCTTGGATGCGCCGTCGGGGCGGGTGCTACGGCCCGCGAAGCCCTGGTCGTACGCCGCGCGCCCGCCGTTCTGCCAGGGCGGGGCGGCCCGAGGGCGATCGCGGGGCGAGGCCCACTCGCCCGGGGACGGATCGGGGGTGACAAAGGAGGCGTCCAGGCCGGGGAAGCCATCGGGGCCGGGGTCGTCGGTGTGGTCGTGGGAGGGGGCGGAGTCGTCCGGTCCGGCGAAGTCATGGGCCGGGAACGGGTCGGGCTCGGAACCGGGCGGCGGGCCGGGCAGGGCCTCGCCGCGGTCGCGGGCGTTGGACACCGCGCGCAGGCGGTCCACCGCGCCGTCCATCGCGAACTGCGCGGCGCCGAGACCCTCCACCACATAGCCACGGCGGGCCTGGCCGCTCTCCTCGAAGACCGACAGGACGCGATACGTCGCCGAGAAGCCGCCCTCGACGCCCTCCGCCGAGACCGCGCCCCTGGTGACGACGCCGTGCCGGTCGAGGAGGGTGCGGGCGAGGGCGTGGGCCCGCACGGTGGCGTCCGGTTCGTGGGCCGGGAGCAGGGACCAGCGGCCCGCGACCGTCGGAGGGCCGGAGCGGGACGCGGTGCGGGCCGCGGCCGTCAGGGAGCCGTAGCGGCCGCGCGGCATCGAGCGCTTGGCGCGGTGGGCCGTGGAGCCCGCGGTGCGGCCCGAGCCGAGCAGGGAGCGCAGGGGGGTGAGCGTGTCGTTCGTCAGGCGCCCGGACCAGGCCAGGTCCCAGAGGGCGTCGGCCAGTTGGGGGTCGGTGGCCTCGGGATGGGTGGTGGCGCGGACCTGGTCGGCGATCTGGCGGAAGAACAGGCCGTAGCCGCCGGAGAGGGTGTCCAGGACGGACTGGTGCAGGGCGGTCAGCTCCAGGGGGTGTGGGGGCGGCAGGAGCAAGGGGGCCGCGTCCGCCAGGTAGAGCGAGATCCAGCCGTCCTTGCCGGGGAGTGAGCCCGCCCCGGCCCAGACCACCTCACCGGCGGCGGTGAGCTCGTCCAGCATCGCCGGGGTGTAGTTCGCGACCCGGGAGGGCAGCACCAGCTTCTCCAGGGCGGAGGCCGGCACGGACGCGCCCTGTACCTGCTCGATGGCGCGGACCAGACCGTCGATGCCGCGCAGGGAGTGCCCCTTGCCGATGTGCTGCCACTGGGGGAGGAACTGGGCGAGCGCGGCCGGGGGCACCGGCTCCAGTTCGTGTCGCAGAGCGGCCAGGGAGCGGCGGCGCAACCGGCGCAGTACGGCGGCGTCGCACCACTCCTGGCCGATCCCGGCCGGGTGGAACTCGCCCTGGACGACCCGGCCCGCCGCCGAGAGCCGCTGGAGGGCGCCCTCGGTGACGGCCACGCCCAGACCGAAACGGGCCGCTGCCGTGGCCGAGGTGAACGGCCCGTGGGTGCGCGCGTAGCGCGCGAGGAGATCGCCGAGCGGGTCCTTGACGGGCTCCGTGAAGGCCTCCGGGACGCCGACCGGCAGCGCGGTGCCCAGGGCGTCACGCAGACGGCCCGCGTCCTCGATCGCCGCCCAGTGGTCCCTGCCCGCGATCCGGACCCGGATGGCCCGGCGGGTGCCCGCCAGCTCCTGGGCCCACTGCGGTTCGGCGCCCCGCTCGGCCAGTTCCGCGTCGGTGAGCGGGCCGAGGAGACGGAGGAGGTCCGCGACCCCCTCGGCATCCTTGACGCGGCGGTCCTCGGTGCGCCACTGGAGCTCCTGCTCCAGCTCGGTCAGCACCTCCGCGTCGAGCAGCTCACGCAGCTCGGCCTGGCCCAGCAGCTCGGCCAGCAGCCGCGAGTCCAGCGACAGGGCGGCGGCACGGCGCTCGGCCAGCGGGGAGTCACCCTCGTACAGGAACTGGGCGACGTAGCCGAAGAGGAGGGAGCGCGCGAAGGGGGAGGGCTCGGGCGTGGTGACCTCGACCAGGCGGACCCTGCGGGACTCCAGGTCGCCCATCAGCTCGACGAGCCCGGGGACGTCGAAGACGTCCTGGAGGCACTCGCGGACCGCCTCCAGGACGATCGGGAACGAGCCGAACTCACTGGCCACCTGCAGCAGCTGCGAGGCACGCTGACGCTGCTGCCACAGCGGAGTGCGCTTGCCCGGGTTGCGGCGCGGCAGCAGCAGCGCGCGGGCGGCGCACTCGCGGAACCGGGAGGCGAACAGGGCGGAACTGCCCACCTGGTCGGTGACGACCTGATCGACCTCGCCCTTGTCGAAGACGACGTCCGCCGCGCCCACGGGGGCCTGCTCGGCGTCGTACTCCCGGCCCGTCTTCACCGGCTCCTGGTCCAGCAGGTCCAGACCCATGAGATCGGCGTCCGGCAGGCGCAGCACGATGCCGTCGTCGGCGTGCATGACCTGGGCGTCCATGCCGTACCGCTCGGAGAGCTTGGCGCCGAGCGCGAGCGCCCAGGGGGCGTGCACCTGGGCGCCGAAGGGGGAGTGCACCACCACGCGCCAGTCGCCGAGCTCGTCGCGGAAGCGCTCCACGACGATCGTCCGGTCGTCCGGGATGTGGCCGCAGGCCTCGCGCTGCTCGTCCAGGTAGGAGAGCACGTTGTCCGCGGCCCACGCGTCCAGGCCGGCGGCGAGGAGCCGGAGACGGGCGTCGTCCTTGGGCAGCGATCCGACCTCGCGCAGGAACGCGCCCACCGCCCGGCCCAGTTCCAGCGGCCGGCCCAGCTGGTCGCCCTTCCAGAAGGGCAGCCGGCCCGGCACGCCCGGGGCCGGGGAGACCAGGACGCGGTCGCGGGTGATGTCCTCGATGCGCCAAGAGCTGGTGCCGAGCGTGAAGACGTCGCCGACGCGGGACTCGTAGACCATCTCCTCGTCGAGCTCGCCGACCCGGCCACCGCCCTTCTTGGGGTCGGCGCCCGCCAGGAAGACGCCGAAGAGGCCGCGGTCGGGGATCGTGCCACCGGAGGTGACGGCGAGGCGCTGCGCGCCGGGGCGGCCGGTGATCTCGCCGGTGACCCGGTCCCACACCACGCGCGGGCGCAGCTCCGCGAACGCGTCGGACGGGTAGCGGCCGGCCAGCATGTCGAGGACCGCGGTGAAGGCCGACTCGGGGAGCGAGGCGAAGGGGGCGGCCCGGCGGACGGCGGCGAGGAGGTCGTCGAACTGCCACGAGTCCAGGGCGGTCATGGCGACCACCTGCTGGGCCAGGACGTCCAGCGGGTTCGCGGGAACCCTGAGGGACTCGATGGAGCCGGTGCGCATGCGCTCGGTGACCACCGCCGCCTGCACCAGGTCGCCGCGGTACTTCGGGAAGACCACGCCGGTGGAGACCGCGCCCACCTGGTGCCCCGCCCGGCCCACCCGCTGCAGGCCGGAGGCGACGGAGGGCGGCGACTCGACCTGGACCACCAGGTCCACGGCGCCCATGTCGATGCCCAGCTCGAGGCTGGACGTGGCCACGACCGCGGGCAGGCGCCCCGCCTTGAGGTCCTCCTCGACCAGGGCCCGCTGCTCCTTGGACACCGAGCCGTGGTGGGCGCGGGCGATGACCTGGGGGGCGCCCTGGGCCGCTCCCGAACCGCCCATGAGCTCGGCGGGGGAGTGGTGCTCGTCGAGGGGCTCGCCCGTGGCCCGCTCGTACGCGATCTCGTTCAGGCGGTTGCAGAGGCGCTCCGCGAGGCGGCGGGAGTTCGCGAAGACGATCGTGGAGCGGTGGGACTGGACGAGGTCGGCGATCCGCTCCTCCACGTGCGGCCAGATGGACGGACGCTCCGCGCCCTCCTGACCGTCCGCCACCGGGGAGCCACCCAGCTCGCCCAGGTCCTCGACCGGGACGACCACGGACAGATCGAACTCCTTGCCCGACTCCGGCTGGACGATCTCCACCTTGCGGCGTGGCGAGAGGAACCGGGCGACCTCGTCGACCGGGCGGACCGTCGCGGAGAGGCCGATGCGGCGGGCCGGCTTCGGCAGGAGGTCGTCCAGCCGCTCCAGGGAGAGTGCGAGATGGGCGCCGCGCTTGGTGCCGGCAACCGCGTGCACCTCGTCGAGGATCACCGTGTCGATGCCGGTCAGGGCGTCGCGGGTGGCCGAGGTCAGCATCAGGAACAGCGACTCGGGGGTCGTGATCAGGATGTCCGGCGGGCGGGTGGACAGCGCGCGGCGCTCGGCGGCGGGGGTGTCGCCCGAGCGGATGCCCACCTTGATCTCGGGCTCGGGCAGGCCGAGGCGCACGGACTCCTGGCGGATGCCCGTCAGCGGGCTGCGCAGGTTGCGCTCGACGTCCACCGCCAGGGCCTTCAGCGGGGAGACGTACAGGACGCGGCAGCGCTTCCTGGGGTCGGCCGGGGGAGGCGTCGAGGCCAGCTGGTCGAGAGCGGCCAGGAAGGCGGCCAGGGTCTTGCCGGAGCCCGTGGGGGCGACGACCAGCACGTCCGAACCCTCGTGGATGGCCTGCCACGCACCGGCCTGGGCCGAGGTGGGCGCGGAGAAGGCACCCGTGAACCAGGCGCGGGTCGCGGGTGAGAAGCCGTCCAGGGCTCGGTGCGCATTGCTGGGCATGCGTCCATCGTGCACCTCGGCACTGACAACGGGGTTTCGCCGCCGCGCGGACAATGGTCGTATGAACGAGCACGCACGGCACTGGCAGTACGACGAGCTGCCAGGGGTGGATCTGCTGCGGGCCCGGTACGTCCGCAAGGCCTTCGTGCGGCATACGCACGAGAACTTCGTGATCGCCGCCATCGCCGACGGGGTGGAGGTCTTCCACCACAAAGGGGGCGACCAGTACGCGGGGCCCGGGGCCCTCGCTCTGGTGAATCCCGATACGCCGCACACCGGGCGGGCCGGCGTGCCCGAAGGGTGGCGGTACGGGGCCGTGTACCCGCCGGTCGACGTGGTGGCGGAGATCGCGGCCGAGACGACGACGCTGCGCGGGACGCCGGGGTTCGTCAGCCCGGTGATGGACGATCCCTATGCCGGGGGTCTGATCCACCAGGTGCTGCGGGCCGCCGACGAGGGCAACGCCCTGGCCGCGGACACACTGCTGCGGGTGGCGGTGACCAGACTGCTGCGCTTGAACGGCGGACCCGTGCCGCGGCGGGAGGTACGCCCCGCCGGAGCCCGGATCGCGGCACGCGCGCGTGGCGTACTGGAGGAGCGGATGACACGGCCGCCGACCCTGGAGCAGCTGGCGGCCGACCTCGGGACCAGCCCGTTCGCCTTGCTGCGGGCCTTCCGGAACGCCTACGGCATGCCGCCGCACGCCTGGCTCACGGACGCGCGCGTACGCAGGGCGCGACAGCTGCTGGACACCGGGACGACTCCCTCCGAGGCCGCCGTGACCGTCGGATTCACCGACCAGTCCCATCTCCACCGGCACTTCAGCCGGATGGTCGGCGTACCCCCGGGGGCGTACCAACGCGAGCGCAAGAACGTACAAGACCGGCGGTAGCCGGGGCTCGTAGCGTGCGGGGCGTGACAGATCGGACAGCTCTCGAGGACGCAGACACAGGTGAGAAGGCGGACCGGGCCGTCGTACGCGACGCCCTGGGTGTCGGGGTGGCCGTCGGGCTGTCCGGGTTCGCTTTCGGAGTGACATCGGCCGGCAGCGGACTCACGCTGCCGCAGACGTGCGCGCTCAGTCTTCTGGTGTTCACCGGCGCGTCCCAGTTCGCGCTGGTGGGGGCCCTCGCCGTCGGAGGCGGTCCGTTCACCGCCGCTGCCGGGGCCTTCTTCCTGGGCGCGCGGAACGCCTTCTACGGCCTGCGCTTGTCGCAGCTGCTGGTCCTCCCGCGCGCGGTGCGGCCGTTCGCCGCCCAGTGGGTGATCGACGAGACGGCCGTCGTCGCGCTCGCCCAGCCCACGCGCCGCGCCGCACGGCTCGGGTTCTTCGTGACCGGACTGACCCTGTACCTGCTGTGGAACCTCACCACGCTGCTCGGCGCCATGGGCGCCGAGGCCATCGGGGACACGGGCGCCTGGGGCCTGGACGCCGCCGGGCCCGCCGTCTTTCTGGCGCTGCTCGCGCCGATGCTCAAGACCGGCACCGAGCGGGCCGTCGCCGGACTCGCCGTGCTGCTGGGGCTCGGGCTGCTGCCCGTGCTGCCCGCCGGGGTGCCGGTGCTGCTGGCCGCCCTGGCGGCGCCGGCCGTGCTGTGGGCGGACGGCCGGCGCCGCCGCGGGGAACAGGAGGACGCGTGATGAACGCCTGGATCGCGATCGGGGCGACGGCCCTCGGCTGCTACGCCGTCAAACTGGCCGGACTCCTGGTGCCCGCGGGGGCCCTTGAGCGGCCCGTCATCAGGCGTCTCGCCGCCCTGCTGCCCGTCGCGCTGCTCGCGGCCCTCACGGCTCAGCAGACCTTCGCCGACGGCCGGACGCTGGTGCTGGACGCGCGGGCCGCCGGGCTTGCCGCCGCGGCCGTGGTGCTGCTGCTGCGCGCCCCGTTCCTGCTCGTCGTCGCCGCGGCCGTGGTGGTGACCGCGGGGGTGCGTGCCATGGGGGCGGGATGATCAGTCGATGGCCCTGCCGTGCGCACTGAGCACGCGCAAGGCCTCGATCGTCACGAGCGGGCGTGCCTCCAGGGCGGGGGCCGGGGCCCAGTGGCGCCACCGGACGGGCCAGCCGCCGTCCTCCTGCTGCTGGGCCGTGAGGTGGTCCAGGGAGCGGGACATCTCGTCATCCGTGAACCACGCGCGCGCGAGCGAGCGCGGTGTCCGCGCGTAGTCGTACGGGAAGTGGTGCTCCCCCGGGGCGTAGCCGGGAGACACCGGATACGCGTCCAGACGGTCGGGATCCAGGGCCGCGAGGCGGTGTTCGCGGACCAGGCGGCCGAGACGGCCGGCGGCCGCCTCCGCGCGCGGGCGGTCGGGGGCGGAGTCCAGGAAGGCGACGGCGGCCTCGATCTCGTACGGATGCGACTTCTCCAGGGACTCCACCGCCAGCCAGCAGAAGTCCGTGGCCCGGAAGAGCCAGGCGTGCCACACCTCGTTGCGGTGCAGCAGCCCCACCACCGGCCCGGTGGCCAGGAGGTCGCTGGGCGGGTCGTCCACCACCGTCACGAAGGGGGCCGTGGGGTAGTCGCGCTGGCTGGGGTGGATCGCAGGGAGGGCGCCGTCCGCGGTGGAGACGGACGTCAGGTAGCGGCACATGCGTTCCACGCGCTGGCCGGCACAGCGTCCGACCGCGTCCAGGACACGCAGCGCGTGCGCGGTGTGCAGTGGCTGGCTGACCGGGCCGCGCAGATCCGGCTCCAGCGCGTGGCCGTACCCGCCGTCCTCGTTGCGGTAGGCGTCCAGGGCGGTCTCCACCGGGTCGGCGGCGGCGCCCCGGAAGTGGTGGGCGAAGCGGCGCTGCTCGAGCACGCGCGCGTTGAGCCAGACGAAACGCTCCGCGCGCGTGACCAGACTGTGCGGCGGGGGCGTCGGGGGGAATTCGGTAGCTCCTGTTTCGGCCATGGGTCAGACCGTAGGGCGCGGAGCGGCGCCGGCAGGCGGTCCCGGCCCAGGCCCACCCCCAGGGGCGGGATACTGGGGTCATGCGGTTGACGGTCTTCTGGCAGCGGATGGCGGAGCACTTCGGTCCTGGCTACGCCGAGATGTTCGCGCGCGACCATGTGATGTCCGAGCTCGGCGGACGCACGGTGCACGAGGCCCTGGCGGCCGGCTGGGACGCCAAGGAGGTCTGGCAGGTGGTCTGCTCGGTGATGGACGTGCCCCGGGAGAGGCGCTGACCGTGCGGTTGAGTGGTTGAGCGGTTGAGACCGCCGGGCGACTGGGCCGGACGGCCTTGGCGACCACCTGCCTGATCAGCAGGCCGGTCTCCGATGTCGCTGCCCCGTCACGAAGATCGCAGCCGGGCAGACGGCTGTCGGTGGCGTGGGCGAGACTTGGACCGTGGCACTCACTGACGAGACCGGGCAGGCAGCCCGGCAGTCCTCCGCATCCGGTACGACGCCGCCCGTCCGACCCCCGGTCGGCGGGGCCGGTGACGGCCGCATGCCGCGCTGGCTGCCGCGCGCCCTGGTGCTCGCGCTCGCTCTCGTCGCCGCGTTCCAGCTGGGCAGCTGGGCCTTCCACCAGCTCACCGGCCTGCTGATCAACATCCTCATCGCGTTCTTCCTGGCGCTCGCCATAGAACCCGCGGTGAGCTGGATGGCCTCCCGCGGCATGCGCAGAGGGCTGGCCACGTTCATCGTCTTCATCGGCGTGATGATCGTGTCGGCCGGCTTCGTCACCCTGCTCGGTTCCGTCCTCGCGGACCAGATCATCAAGCTGATCGAGGGCTTCCCCGCATACCTCGACTCCGTCATCAACTGGATCAACACGCACTTCAAGACCGACCTGAAGCGCGTCGACATCCAGGAGGGCCTGCTCCGCTCCGACTGGCTGCGCAACTACGTCCAGAACAGCGCCACGGGCGTCCTGGACGTGTCCGCCCAGGTCATCGGAGGCCTCTTCCAGCTGCTCACGATCGCCCTGTTCTCGTTCTACTTCGCCGCGGACGGCCCGCGGCTGCGCCGCGCGATCTGCTCCGTCCTGCCGCCCGCCCGCCAGGCCGAGGTGCTGCGCGCGTGGGAGATCGCCGTGAACAAGACCGGCGGCTACATCTACTCCCGCGGCCTGATGGCACTGATCTCCGGCGTGGCGCACTTCGTCCTGCTGCAGGCCTTGGACGTGCCCTACGCGCCCGTGCTCGCTGTGTGGGTGGGCCTGGTGTCGCAGTTCATCCCCACCATCGGCACGTACCTCGCGGGCGCCCTGCCCATGCTGATCGCGTTCACGGTCGATCCCTGGTACGCGCTGTGGGTGCTGGTCTTCGTGGTGATCTACCAGCAGTTTGAGAACTACGTGCTGCAGCCCAAGCTGACCTCCAAGACCGTCGACATCCACCCCGCCGTCGCCTTCGGCGCGGTCATCGCCGGTACCGCCCTCCTCGGCGCCGTCGGCGCGCTGATCGCCATCCCCGCCATCGCCACGCTCCAGGCCTTCCTGGGGGCGTACGTGAAGCGCTACGACGTCACGGACGACCCTCGGGTGCACGGCCACCGCCGACGGGGAGAGGGATCGGGCCTGCTCACGCGTGCGAGGGCGTTGTGGGCGCGGAGGCCGGGGGCGGAGCGGCCCGGAGGCGGGAGTTCCGGGGCCGGGGAGAGCTCCTCTTGAGAGGCCGGAGCTGAGAGGCCCGGCCGCGGGGTCCGGCTGAGAGGCCCGCGCTGAGGAGCCCGGGCTGAGGAAGCCCGGGCTGAGGAGCCCGCGCTGAGAGGTCCGAGCCGTCGGGCTCTTACGGCGTCGCCACCTTCAGAAGGCTCGCCCGCTCTTCGGGTGGGATGAACCCGTCCGGCAGCGTCCGGTCCTCCAGCAGACCGCGCACGAGGTCGGCGTGCTCGGCGAAGACGGCCCGGCAGAGTGCTCGTTCCGGTCGGTCGCGGTCGCTGCCCAGGACCCGGATCGCCTGCTCACCGCCTCCGTCGACGGGATGCGAGAGCTCCGCGACGACCAGCAGGACCTCGACCAGCTCGGTCCGCACCGGCACCGCTGGATCGGCGGCGAGACGGAGCAGGAACGGCAGGGCCGCCGGCATGGCCGGTCCCAACCGGAAGACACCGTCCATCAGGACGTTGCAGAGCACCCGCTCGGCTTCGGAGGCCGCGGCCGGATCGAGCAGACCGCGCAAGAGGGCCGCGACGCCGGCGGGGCACCCGGGGAAGTCCGCCCAGGCGATGTCGTCGCAGCCACGGAGCGCCGGGTGATCCCGGCCGGACCGCGGCGGGTGCGGGAACTCCTGGAGGAACCGTGGGACGGCGGCTTCCTTGTCCGCCGCGGTGATCCGACACATCCGTCTCTCCCCCTGGGTGCGCGCAGCCGGGATCAGGGTAGGCGGGGACCGGGATCAGGGGAGGCGGGGCCCGCGTGGTGCGCTTGACACAAAAATCGAACATCCATTCTCATGGAGGCGCCGGCGAAGCTCAACGAAGGGCATTTCGACGTACTTTGGGTAGAGAAATGCCCGAGTTATCCACAGGCCGGACGTGCGTCGGGGCGCATTGTCAGTGGCAGGCGTTAGCGTCTTTGACGTGAAGCGATCGACTCAAGCAAATCGGGTGGAACCCATGGCAGGAACCGACCGCGAGAAGGCCCTGGATGCCGCTCTCGCACAGATTGAACGGCAATTCGGCAAGGGCGCGGTCATGCGCATGGGCGACCGGGTCAACGAGCCCATCGAGGTCATCCCGACCGGGTCCACCGCCCTCGACGTGGCCCTCGGAGTGGGCGGCCTGCCGCGCGGCCGCGTCGTCGAGGTCTACGGACCGGAGTCCTCCGGTAAGACCACCCTGACCCTGCACGCGGTGGCGAACGCGCAGAAGGCCGGCGGCCAGGTCGCCTTCGTCGACGCGGAGCACGCACTCGACCCCGAGTACGCGAAGAAGCTCGGCGTCGACATCGACAACCTCATCCTCTCCCAGCCGGACAACGGCGAGCAGGCTCTGGAGATCGTGGACATGCTGGTCCGCTCCGGCGCCCTCGACCTCATCGTCATCGACTCCGTCGCCGCGCTCGTCCCGCGTGCGGAGATCGAGGGCGAGATGGGCGACAGCCACGTCGGTCTGCAGGCCCGCCTGATGAGCCAGGCGCTGCGGAAGATCACCAGCGCGCTCAACCAGTCCAAGACCACCGCGATCTTCATCAACCAGCTCCGCGAGAAGATCGGCGTGATGTTCGGCTCCCCGGAGACCACGACCGGTGGCCGGGCGCTGAAGTTCTACGCCTCGGTGCGCATCGACATCCGCCGCATCGAGACCCTGAAGGACGGCACGGAGGCGGTCGGTAACCGCACCCGCTGCAAGGTCGTCAAGAACAAGGTCGCGCCGCCCTTCAAGCAGGCCGAGTTCGACATCCTCTACGGCCAGGGCATCAGTCGCGAGGGCGGCCTGATCGACATGGGCGTGGAGCACGGCTTCGTTCGCAAGGCCGGCGCCTGGTACACGTACGAGGGCGACCAGCTCGGCCAGGGCAAGGAGAACGCGCGCAACTTCCTGAAGGACAACCCCGACCTGGCCAACGAGATCGAGAAGAAGATCAAGGAGAAGCTCGGCGTCGGTGTGCGCCCCGAGGAGCCGGTCGCCGAGCCGGGCACGGACGCCGCGGTCTCCGCGCCGGCCGACGCCGCCCCGGCTGTCCCCGTCCCGGCACCGGCCAAGACCGCCAAGTCCAAGGCCGCCGCAGCCAAGAGCTGATCCGTGACACGGCGAACCGACTGGGCGGAGTATGAGTACGCCGCCTCCGGTGCCCCACGGGGGAGGGGCACCGGAGGCGACACGGGCTCAGCCGTGGACGGGGTGGAAGGCCCCGGGGACATGCCATACGAGAGCGACGGGCTCTACGAGCACGGCGACGACCCCGGGCCGCACGGGGGTGGCTCACCCAGAGGCGGCTCGCGTGACGGCGGGCCGCATGACGGAGGGCCGCGTGGCAGGCGCGGTCGTCGTCGGCGTGGCTTCGGCGAGGCGGCGGCTGATACCGAGGACGGAGGTGCCCTCTCCTCGTCGAGGGCCGAGCAGGAGGCACCTCCAGGGGACCCGGTCGAGCGGGCTCGGGCGATCTGCCTGCGCCTGCTCACCGGGACCCCGCGGACCCGCAAGCAACTCGCCGACGCCCTGCGCAAGCGGCAGATCCCGGACGACGCCGCCGAGGAGGTGCTGTCGCGGTTCGAAGAGGTCGGCCTCATCAACGACGGTGCCTTCGCGGACGCCTGGGTGGAGTCCCGCCACCACGGCAGAGGACTGGCCCGGCGCGCGCTCGCCCGGGAGCTGCGGACCAAGGGCGTCGACTCGACGCTGATCGACGAAGCCGTCTCCCAGCTCGACTCCGAGCAGGAAGAGGAGACCGCGCGTGAGCTTGTCGCGCGCAAGCTCCGTTCCACCCGCGGACTCGACCGCGACAAACGCCTCCGCCGCCTCGCCGGCATGCTCGCCCGCAAGGGCTACCCCGAGGGCATGGCCCTGAGGGTGGTCCGGCAAGCGCTGGAGGAGGAAGGGGAGGACACGGAGTTCCTCGGGGACGAGGGGTTCTGAAGGATGCGCAGGGCGTGGGGGTGAGAGCTCACTCCACCGGCAACCCCGCCCCGCGCCACGCTTGGAACCCCCCGACCAGATCCGTGGCCCGGTGCAGGCCCAGCTGGTGCAAGGACTGGGCCGCCAGGCTGGACGCGTAGCCCTCGTTGCAGATCACGATGATGCGCAGGGCGTGGCTCGTGGCCTCGGGGATGCGGTGGCTGCCCCGGGGGTCGAGGCGCCATTCCAGTTCGTTGCGCTCGACGACGTGGGCGCCGGGGATGAGGCCGTCCCGTTCGCGCAGGGCGGCGTAGCGGATGTCGACCAGGAGCGCGTCGCCGGCCCGGGCAGCCTCGTAGGCCTCCTGCGCTTCGATCCGCTCATAGCCCGCCCGGACGCGCTCCAGCAACTCGTCTATTCCGGTCGGGGGATGAGAGGCACTGCTCGGTGACTCGGGTGAGGTGCTCACTGCCAGTCCTCCGGTCGTTCGACCTGCTCGAGCCGCAGGACCGGACCGCTGCGGCTGTAGCGGCGGATCTGCGGCAGAGGCGGGTAGTAGGCGTGGACGGAGATCGCGTGCCGGTCGGACGACTCGTTGAGCACCTCGTGGACGTGGTGCCGGCCGAAGGCGCGGCCCTGGCCGGCCCGCAGCCGACGCTCCCGGTCCACGTCCCCGGCCAGCTCCAGGGTCTTCCAGCCGTCGGTGGGAAGCCGCGCGGCGAGGGAGTTCTCCTTGAGCTCACCCGACGCGGTCAGGAAGGCGCCGACCGAGTCGGCGTGGTCGTGCCAGCCCGTGCCCGTGCCGGGCGGCCAGCCGATCAGCCAGGCTTCGCTGCCGCCGGGCCCGTCCAGCCGCACCCAGGTGCGGCCCTCAGGGTCGAGTGGCAGGGAGTCGATCAGCTCGGTGTCGGCGGCGGTGCGCCGGACGAAGTCGTAGAGGTCGGCCTGGGTGGGAGCCGGACCGGCCGAGACCGAAGAGGTCACAGAAGGGGATACAGACACGGGTGCCGTCCTGAAGGTCCTGATGAGGGTTCGCGAGCAAGGCGCGGCAGCCGGCAGACAGAGCGCGGCGCGCGCAGAGGGAACGGGAATGCGAAGTCAGCAGGACGGGCGACACACGCAGCCCGCATAACGGAGGAGGTCCATATGGACCCTCCGCCACAGGCGCACACAGGTGTCGGTCACGCACCGGAGTACACCATGGCCGCCCGGGTGGGTCAACTCACTGTCACCATGCGGACGCACCGTGACAGTGAGCACATGGCTCCGGTGCCGACCTCAGCGCGAACCGGCCGAAGCACCGGCCTCCGCCTGCGCTTTCACCGGACCGCCGACCGTGGCTTCCGCCGCCGCGTACAGATCGGCGGGGCGCACCCCGCCCAGCGCGGTCACCAGGTGCCCGTCGGGGCGCACCAGCAGCACCGTGTGCGCGGCCGCGCCCGGATACCTCTCGGCGACGAGCAACTCGGCCGGGTGCGGGAGCGCCGTGACCGCAGCCGCGAGCTGCGGCATGATGCCCGCGCCGACCCAGTGCTTGCGCTCCCAGACACCCGTGCCCGGCGCGATCAGCACGACGAGCAGCGCGCCGCGGCCGAGCCGGTCCCGCAGCCGTACGAAGGTGCCGTCCTCCGCGGTGACCCGTACGTCGGTGACCGGGGTACCGAGCGGCGTGTCGACCGGCACCTCCCCCTCGAGGTGTTGGGGTGCGAGAGGCGAGTCGGCGTACGCCCCCGGCGCGCCGAGCTGACCCTGCCCCAAGTGACCCTCCGTGAGGAGAGCGTCGTGGCCCCGGGACGAGCCGGGGACGACGGCGCGCAGTCCTCCACCGCCGCGCAGCAGCGGCAGTGCCTGGTCGGCCGCGCGGAGCCGGGCGGCGACGACCGCCCGCCGTTCCGTCTGATAACTGTCGAGAAGAGCCTCGTGCGGCCCGTGGTGCCAGGCCAGGGCCAGTTTCCAGGCGAGGTTGTCGGCGTCTCGCAAGCCCTCGTCCAGGCCGTGCGTGCCCAGGGCGCCGAGCAGGTGGGCCGCGTCCCCGGCCAGAAACACCCGGTCGGCACGCCAGCGGCGCGCCAGCCGGTGGTGGACGGTGTGGACACCGGTGTCCAGCAGCTCGTAGGGCGGGGCCGTGCCGCCCGCCCAGCCGGCCAGGGTCTCCCGGATGCGGGTGAGCAGGAGCTCGGGGGTGACCAGGTCCTTGCCGGGCGGCAGGAGCCAGTCGAGGCGCCAGACGCCGTCCGGCAGCGGGCGTGCCGTGACCTCGCCGGCCGAGGGCCCGGACATGCGCCAGGGCGGCAGACGGTGCAGCAACGCCTCGTCGTGCCAGGGCAGTTCCGTACGGAGCGCGGCGACGGCGTGACGTTCCACTGCCGTACGGCCCGGGAATCGGATGTCCTGGATCTTGCGCACGGTCGAGCGGGGGCCGTCGCAGCCGACCAGGTAACTGCCTCGCCACCACGTGCCCTTGGGGCCGCGGGTGTGGGCCGTGACGCCCGCGGCCTCCTGTTCGAGGCCGTCGAGACGGCTTTCGACCGCGACCTTGACGAGCCGTTCGTCCGCGAGGGCCGCACGCAGGGCGCCGGTCAGCACGTGCTGGGCGATGTGCAGAGGGGCGGGTTCGGTGCCGTCGAAAACGATCTCGCGCATCACCTGCTTGCGCCGCATCGACCGCCATCCGGCCCAGCGGGCACCGGCCCGGGAAAGGGGCATTCCGGTCAGCCGTTCCACCAGGGCGGCGGTGTCCTCGCGCAGGACGACGGTGCGCGCCGCGCGAGGTTCGTCCTTGCCCGGGCCCTCGTCGAGGACGACGCAGGGGACTTCCTGACGTGCCAGCGCAAGGGCGAGCGTGAGCCCGACGGGCCCCGCTCCGACGATGATCACCGGGTCCACGGCGTGGCGCCCCCTGCCCGCGGTGGTGTCCTGAGAGACGTAGGTGAACAGGAAGTTGGAGCAGGGTGCACGATCACAGAACGTATGCAACCCATTGCCGGTGCTTGCGTCAAGTGACCAGGGGCTGGTGGCGATCATGGCACCGCAACAAGGGTAGCGGGGCGACACGCTCGTCACTTGAGGGCGTGTCAGCGTGGGGCGCCACCGGTCGGCTTCCGGCTCGGCACAACTGTGGCCCGCCGGATACCCGGCGGGCCACAGTAGGAGAGGTTGTCGGAGCGTCAGATGGAGCCGCCGGCACCGGTGCCGTAGGAGCCGCCCACCTCGGCCGCGTTCACGTCGTCGACCTTGTCGGCACCGAGAACAGCGCCCGTGCTCCGCTTGCTGCGGCGCAGCCTGCGTTCCAACCAGGAAGCGAAGGACGTGAGGATGAAGTTCAGCACGATGAAGATGACCGCCACCACGATGAAGCTGGGGACGACGTTCGCATAGTTGGCCGCGAGGGTGCTGCGCGTGTTGAGCAACTCGGTGAACCCGAGCATCACGCCGCCCAGCGCGGTGTCCTTCACGATGACGACCAGCTGGCTGACGATGGCGGGCAGCATCGCGGTGACGGCCTGCGGCAGCAGGATGCTCGACATCGTCTGGCTCTTACGCAGCCCGATCGCCATGGCGGCTTCCGACTGTCCCTTGGGCAGGGACAAGATGCCGGCTCGTACGATCTCGGCGAGGACCGAGGCGTTGTAGAGCACCAGGCCGGTGACCACCGCGTACAGGGGCCGTTCGTCGCTGGGGATGCCCGTGGAGCGGACGTAGAACTCGTTGGCGAACAGCATCAGGAGCAGCACCGGGATCGCCCGGAAGAACTCGACCACCGCGCCGGCCGGGATGCGCACCCAGCGATGGTCGGACATGCGTGCGATGCCGAGGACGGCGCCCAGCGGAAGGGCGATGACCATCGAGAGGGCGGCGGCCTTCAGGGTGTCGGCCAGGCCTGGCAGCAGGTACGTCGTCCAGGCCTCGGAGGTGGTGAAGGGCTTCCACAGAGCCCACTCCAGTTGGCCCTTGTCGTCAAGCGTTTGCCAGATCCACCACAGCAGGAGGGCGAGCAGGACGAAGAAGAGTACCGAGAAGAGCACGTTGCGCCGCTTGGCCCGGGGGCCGGGGGCGTCATAGAGGACGGACGTCATCGCTTCACCGCCAGTCGCTTGCTCAGCCAGCCGAGGAACAGGCCGGTGGGCAGGGTCAGTACCACGAAACCGAAGGCGAAGATCGCGCCGATGAGCACCGTCTGTGCCTCGTTCTCGATCATTTCCTTCATCAGGAGGGCAGCCTCCGCCACGCCGATCGCGGCCGCCACGGTGGTGTTCTTGGTCAGTGCGATGAGCACGTTGGCCAACGGCCCGATGACCGAGCGGAACGCCTGCGGCAAAACGATGAGCCGCAGGATCTGGCTGAAGCTCAGCCCGATGGCACGGGCTGCCTCCGCCTGGCCGACAGGCACTGTGTTGATGCCGGAGCGGATGGCCTCGCAGACGAAGGCGGCGGTGTAGGCGACGAGGCCGAGGACCGCCAGGCGGAACGCCTTGGCCTCGAAGTCGTCGGGTGCACCCATCGTCACGCCGAAGATGTTGGCGAGGCCGAGCGAGGTGAAGACGATGATGACGGTGAGGGGGATGTTCCGGACGATGTTCACATAGGCGGTGCCGAACCCGCGCATCAGCGGAACCGGGCTGACCCGCATGGCCGCCAGCAGGGTGCCCCAGATCAGGGATCCGATGGCCGAGAGGACGGTGAGCTGCACCGTGACCCAGAAGGCACCCAACAGGGTCGGGTCGTCATAGTCAGATAGAAAGTCGAACACGATCTCCCGCGCTTCCGGGTGTGTGGCTTGGGCAGCGGACGTGCCGCGCCGCCGCCGGAGAAGCTGGGGGCGGCGGCGCGCCTGCGGATCCCCGCTGTGATCGCGGGGATCCTGCGTCGGCGGAGTCCCGCGTTACTGGACGATCTGGCCGATCTTCGGGGCGGGCTCGTTCTTGTAGTTCGCCGGTCCGAAGTTGTCCTTGACGGCCTTCTCCCAGGCGCCGTCGCTGACCATCTTCTTCAGTGCATCGTTGATCTTGTTCACGGTCGCGGTGTCGCCCTTCTTCACACCGATGCCGTAGTTCTCGTTGCTCAGCTTGAGGCCGGTGAGCTTGAACTGCCCCTTGTACTGCTCCTGCGCCGCGAAGCCGGCGAGGATCGCGTCGTCCGTGGTCAGGGCGTCGAGCTGATCGCTCTGCAGACCCGCGATGCACTCCGAGTAGCCACCGAGCTGCTGGAGCTGGGCCTTCGGCGCGATCTCGTCCTTGACGTTCTGCGCCGAGGTGGAGCCGGTCACCGAGCACAGCTTCTTGCCGTTGAGGTCGGTGCCCTCCTTGATGTCCGAGTCCGCCTTCACCAGCAGGTCCTGGTGGGCCAGCAGGTACGGACCGGCGAAGTCGACCTTCTGCTTGCGCTCGTCGGTGATCGAGTACGTGGCCGCGATCATCTTCACGTCGCCGCGGGACAGCGCGTTCTCACGGTCGGCGCTCTTGGTCTCGACCCACTCGATCTGGTCGGGCTTGTAGCCCAGTTCCTTGGCAACGTACGTCGCCACGTCCACGTCGAAGCCGGAGAAGGAACCATCGGGCTCCTTCAGGCCCAGACCGGGCTGGTCGTACTTGATGCCGATCTTGATCGTCTTACCGCCGCCAGAACCGGAGCCGTTCGAGTCGCCGTCACCGTCACCACCGCAGGCGGTAGCGGTCAGAGCGAGGACGAGAGCGGTGGCGGCCGCGGCGGAGACCTTGCGGAGCTTCATTGGGAACATCCTTTGCCGTGAAGAGAAAACCGTCGTTGCGGGTGACGCGGATCGTCGCGGGCGCGACGCGCGCCTCAGTGGTGCAGGATCTTCGACAGGAAGTCCTTGGCACGGTCGCTGCGCGGATTGCTGAAGAACTGGTCGGGCGCAGCCTCCTCGACGATTCGGCCGTCCGCCATGAACACCACGCGGTTTGCGGCCGATCGTGCGAAACCCATCTCATGGGTGACGACGATCATGGTCATGCCGTCGCGGGCGAGCTGCTGCATGACCTCCAGCACCTCGTTGATCATCTCGGGGTCGAGCGCGGAGGTCGGCTCGTCGAAGAGCATCACCTTCGGCTCCATGGCCAGCGCCCGGGCGATCGCGACACGCTGCTGCTGGCCGCCGGAGAGCTGCGCCGGATACTTCTCGGCCTGCGCGCCCACACCGACCCGGTCGAGCAGGGCGCGGGCCCGCTCCTCGGCCGCCTTCTTGTCCTTCTTGCGGACCTTGATCTGGCCGAGCATCACGTTCTCGAGCACGGTCTTGTGCGCGAAGAGGTTGAAGGACTGGAAGACCATCCCGACGTCGGCGCGCAGCTTGGCCAGCGCCTTGCCCTCGGCGGGCAGCGGCTTGCCGTCGATGGTGATCGTGCCGGAGTCGGTCGTCTCCAGGCGGTTGATGGTGCGGCACAGGGTGGACTTGCCGGACCCGGAGGGCCCGATGACCACCACGACTTCACCGCGGGCGATCGTCAGGTCGATGTCCTGGAGTACGTGCAACGCGCCGAAGTGCTTGTTGACGCTCTTCAGGACGACCAGTTCTCCGGTCGCGGCCACATCTTCCTTGGCCACCGATACTTCGGTCATCGCTCTCAGGCTCCGTCCTCCTCGGTTTCGGAGGACAGTAGTAACCCTCTACGACCTGCGTCATTACATCTGAGGGGAATCTGAGCATCACGATCCGATAGCAATCGGACACGTGTCGTAGCACTTATGAGCAGGGCTCATATCGGCCGGGTAACGGAAGCGCTCCGCAACCGGAACCCTCTTGACGCCGTCCTCATCCATCAGCGTGACTGCACACGGTGCACGCGCGCGTGCACACTTCTCGTACACACCTAGATCGTACGGCCAGTGAACCGAAGGGGGACCGGATGAGACTGCTGCTCGTCGAGGACGACAACCACGTCGCCGCCGCCCTGTCGGCGGTTCTGGCGCGGCACGGGTTCGATGTCACGCACGCGCGCAGCGGTGAGGAGGCCCTCCAGGCCCTCGTTCCCGAGAGCGACTGCTTCGGCGTCGTCCTCCTCGACCTCGGCCTGCCCGACCAGGACGGATACGAGGTCTGCGGCAAGATCCGCAAACGCACCAGCACTCCGGTGATCATGGTGACCGCCCGCTCCGACGTGCGCTCCCGCATCCACGGCCTCAACCTCGGCGCCGACGACTACGTGGTGAAGCCCTACGACACCGGGGAACTGCTCGCCCGTATCCACGCCGTGAGCCGGCGCACCTCCCACGAGGACACCTCCAGCGGCATCGAGACCGAGCTGCGGCTCGGCCCGGTGCACATCGAGCTGCCCAACCGCCGGGTCAGCGTGGACGGCTCGGTGATCCAGCTGACCCGCAAGGAGTTCGACCTGCTGGCGCTGCTCGCGCAGCGGCCCGGAGTGGTCTTCCGCCGGGAGCAGATCATCAGTGAGGTGTGGCAGACGAGCTGGGAGGGGACAGGGCGGACCCTTGAGGTGCATGTGGCGTCCCTGCGCGCCAAGCTGCGCATGCCGGCCCTCATCGAGACCGTACGCGGAGTCGGTTACCGGCTCGTCGCGCCTGCCGCGTAGCGGGGTCGGGTGCGCACTCGTCTGCTCCCGCTGCTCATCATCCTGATGGCGGCCGTACTGCTCGCGCTCGGCGTTCCGCTCGCCGTGAGCCTCGCCGGCGCCCAGCAGCAGAAGGTCGTCGTCGACCGGATCGACGACACGGCGCGCTTCGCCGCCCTCGCCCAGTTCGTCACCGACTCGCCCGACGGAACCGAGGGCGCGTTCGAGAACGAACGCCTGGCCACCCTCAGCAGCGAGCTGACCAGCTACTACGACGTCTACGGCATCCGGTCCGGGGTCTTCTACCGTAGCGGCAGTGCCATGGCTCATGCCCCGGCCACATGGTCGCTGCCGAAGGAGGGCGAGGTCCGGGACGCGTTCGACGAGGCGCTGCTCAGCCGCCGCAGCCACGACCCGCAGCAGGTGTGGCCCTGGCAGCGACGCAACCTCGTGGTCGCCTCGCCGGTCATCCGGGACGGTGACGTCGTCGCGGTCGTCGTCACCGACTCGCCCACCGGGCAGCTGCGCTCCCGCACGCTGCACGGCTGGCTGGTCATCGGCGCGGGCGAGTTCGCCGCGATGCTGCTGGCCGTCGGTGCCGCCCTGCGGCTGACCGGCTGGGTGCTCAAGCCCGTACGGGTGCTGGACGCCACCACCCACGACATCGCCACCGGGCGGCTCAAGTCCCGGGTGGCCGCCGCCGGCGGGCCGCCGGAACTCCAGCGTCTGGCCCGGTCGTTCAACGAGATGGCGGACAACGTGGAGGACGTGCTGGAGCAGCAGCGCGCCTTCGTCGCCGACGCCTCGCACCAATTGCGCAACCCCCTCGCGGCGCTGCTGCTGCGCATCGAGCTGCTCTCCTTCGAGCTGCCCGAGGGCAACAAGGAGATCGCCTCGGTCCAGGCCGAGGGCAAGCGCCTCGCGCAGGTCCTGGACGACCTGCTCGACCTGGCGCTGGCCGAGCACACCGAGGCGGATCTGAAGATCACGGACATCGGCGAGCTCGCCGCGGAGCGCGTCGCCGCTTGGGCCCCGACCGCCGAGGCCAAGGGCGTGCGCCTGGTGGGGGACTGCCCGCCGACCACCGCGTGGGCCGACCCGATCGCACTGTCCAGCGCGCTGGACGCGGTCATCGACAACGCCGTGAAGTTCACGCCCGGGGACCAGACCGTCGAGGTGACCGTCGCCTCCCACGGCGACACCTCCACCGTCGTCGTCACGGACCACGGCCCGGGCCTCACCGACGAGGAGCTGGCCCGCGTCGGCGACCGTTTCTGGCGCAGCGGCCGGCATCAGAACATCAAGGGCTCGGGCCTCGGGCTGTCCATCTCGCGGGTGCTGCTCGCGGCGGGCGGCGGTTCGATCGCCTACGACCGTCACGAGCCGCACGGGCTGAAGGTCACGGTGGCGGTGCCGAGGTCGGCACCGGCGGCTTGACGCCGGCCGACCACGAGAAGGCCTGGGCGCTAAGGCTTGACCGACTGGTAGTAGCGCTGGGCGCCGGCGTGCAGCTGCAGCGGGTCGGTGTAGATCGCCGTGCGGACGTCGACCAGCTGGGCGGAGTGGACGGTCGCGCCGATGAGGTCCCGGCTGTCGAGCACCGTGCGGGTCAGCCACTCGGTGAGCCGCGGGTCCATGTCGCTGCGTGTGAGCAGCACGTTGGACACCGCCAGGGTCGGCACCGCGTGACCGCGCTGGATCGTGGGGTAGGCCGACTCCGGCATCTTGGTGGCGCGGTAGTAGCGCGTGGCGCCGCCCTGGTCGTGCAGCTCGGCCACGAGCGAGGCGTCGATCGGCACGAACCGGAAGGCCGAGGCCGACTTCTTGGCCGGCCGGCTGAGCCCGTCCGTGGGCAGCCCGCCCGACCAGAAGAACGCGTCGAGGCCGTGCCCCAGCCGCTTGGGCCCGGTGTCGATGCCGTCCGAGGACGGCTGGATGTCCGTCTCCGGGTCGATGCCGGCCGCCCGCAGCACCCCGTTGGCTATCAGCCGCACACCGGAGTTGGGCAGCCCTATGGCCACGCGCTTGCCCCGCAGGTCGGCGACGGAGCGGATGTCCGAGTCCGGCGGCACGACGAGCTGGACGTAGTCGTCGTACAGGCGGGCGAGGCCGCGCAGCCGGTCGGCGCCCGGGGCGTTGTCCAGCTTGTACGTGGCGATCGCGTCGGCCGCGGCGATGGCGAAGTCGGCCTTGCCGGTCGCCACATCGGCGACGTTCTCCTGTGAGCCGGCGCTGGTCAGCAGCCGCACCTTCAGATCGGGCATGTCCTTGTCGATCTCGGTGCGCAGGAGTTCGCCGTACTCGTGGTAGACCCCGGCGCGGGTGCCCGTGCTGAACGTGATGGTCCCGCTCGGCGGCTCATCGGCCCAGGGGCGCAGCCACCACAGCAGCAGGCCGAGGACCACGAGGGCGGCGGTGCCGCCCTGCAGGGCCCCGCGCCTGCCGATACGGGGGAGCGTTCTGGACATGCGGGCGATCCTGCCAGCCGGGGTGCCCCTCTGACCAGGGCAGGGGTCACAGGGTGCGGGCGGGGGAGTTTCAGTGGCCGCCACTACAGTCGCCCCATGAGCTCTTCGCCCGCCGACCTGGTCCGTGAATTCCACCGTGCTTTCGGCCTGGACGCCCGCAGCACGCCGACGGAGGTCTCCCCGGAACTCGCCGCTCACCGGGGCGAGCTCCTCGCGGAGGAGGCCGCCGAGGTGGCCGAGGTGTCGGTGCGGGGCCCGCTCGACCGGCTCGCCCACGAGCTGGCGGACGTGGTCTACGTCGCCTACGGCACCGCCCTGGTGCACGGCATCGACCTGGACGCGGTCCTCGCCGAGGTCCACCGCTCCAACATGACGAAGATCGGCCCCGACGGCTCGGTCTCCCGCCGCGGGGACGGCAAGGTCCTCAAGGGGGAGCACTACGAGGCGCCGGACGTGCCCGGAGTGCTGCGCAGACAGGGGTGGGCACCGGGCGGGGGTGCCTGACCCGGGTCGTCCCGGCGATCACGCTCGGGGTCATGAGGACCCCCGGCCGCCCGGCTCACCCCTCCTCAGTCGGCGACCGGGGCCTCGGTCTCGGTCGCCCGGGGCGCCGGCTCCGGGCGGCTGGGCTCGCGCCGCCGCCCCCACCAGGTCGCCACCGGCTCGGTGTAGCGCGCGGTGAGCGGGCCCAGCACCACCAGGATCAGGACGTAGGCCGTGGCCAGGGGGCCGAGGGACGGTTCGATACCGGCCGAGACCGCCAGGCCTGCGATGACGATCGAGAACTCGCCGCGGGCCACCAGCGCGCCACCCGCACGCCAGCGTCCCTTGACGGAGATCCCGGCCCGCCGGGCCGCCCAGTACCCGGTGGCGATCTTCGTCAGCGCGGTGACGACGGCCAGCCCGAGAGCGGGCAGCAGGACGGGCGGGATGCTCGACGGGTCGGTGTGCAGCCCGAAGAAGACGAAGAACACCGCCGCGAACAGGTCACGCAGGGGACTCAGCAGGGTGTGCGCACCCTCCGCCACCTCCCCCGACAGTGCGATGCCCACCAGGAAGGCCCCGACCGCCGCCGACACCTGGAGCTGCTGGGCGACGCCTGCGACCAGGATCGTCAGACCCAGCACGACCAGCAGCAGCTTCTCCGGGTCGTCGCTGGAGACGAACCGCGAGATGACCCTGCCGTAGCGCACGGCAAGGAAGAGCACGAGCCCGGCCGCGCCCAGCGCGATCGCCAGGGTCACGCTCCCGGCCATCAGGCCGACGCCGGCCACCAGCGCCGTGACGATGGGCAGGTACACCGCCATCGCCAGGTCCTCCAGCACCAGCACGCTGAGGATCACCGGGGTCTCCCGGTTGCCGACCCGGCCCAGGTCGCCCAGCACCTTCGCGATCACACCGGAGGACGAGATCCAGGTGACACCGGCCAGCACGACGGCGGCCACCGGACCCCAGCCGAGCAGCAACGCCACGGCCGCCCCGGGCAGCGCGTTGAGGGCGCAGTCGACCAGACCGGACGGGTAGTGGGTCTTGAGGTTGGAGACCAGATCGCTCGCCGTGTACTCCAGGCCGAGCATCAGCAGCAGCAGGATGACGCCGATCTCCGCGCCCGTGGCGACGAACTCCTCGCTCGCGCCGAACGGCAGCAGACCGCCCTCACCGAAGGCCAGACCGGCCAGGAGGTACAGGGGTATCGGGGAGAGCCGGAAGCGGCCGGCGAACCGGCCGAGCAGGCCGAGGCCGAGAATGATGGAACCGAACTCGATGAGCAGAACCGCGGAGTGCAACGGCTCACTCCCGCCCGAGTATGGTCGCCGCCGCGTCGACGCCCTCACGGGTGCCCACGACGATCAGCGTGTCACCGCCCGCCAGCCGGAAGTCAGGGGCGGGCGACGGGATGGCCTCGGCCCGGCGCAGCACGGCCACCACCGAGGCGCCCGTCTCCGTCCGCATCCGCATGTCGCCCAGCACCCGCCCGTTCCAGCGCGACGTCGCGGCCACCTCGATCCGCTCGGCGACCAGCCCCAGGTCCGTGGTGTAGAGCAGGCTCGGGCTGTGGTGGGACGGCTTCAGCGCGTCGATCAGCGACCCGGCTTCCGAGCTGGTCAGCTTCAGGGACTGGGCGCAGGAGTCGGGGTCGTCGGAGCGGTAGACGTTCACCGTGCGCGTGCCGTCGCGGTGCGCCACCACCGACAAATGGCGGTGCTCCCGGGTCTCCAGGTCGTACTGGACCCCGATACCCGGGAGTGGCGTCGCCTTCAGGCGCGGAGCTGACACGTTGCTTCCCCTTGTTCCATCAGTTCGTCTGGTCGGTCTTGTTTGTTCTGCTGTGGTGGTCTGATGAGCGGCGTCGATCACCGGACGGGTCAAGTCCGCATGGTCCCATCCGGCCGTACGGTGACGACATGGGTGTCGTGACGGATATACGCAGCGGCCGGTCGCCGGAGAGGGTGGACGGGGCGGTGCACTGCGCGAAGGCCGGAAGGAGCGGATCCAGGAGCGTGTCGTTGTTCTGGCGGATCTTCTCGCTCAACGCCGTCGGCCTGGTCGTGGCCACGGCGCTGCTGCTCGGCCCGGTCACGGTGTCCACCCCCGTCCTCGTGGGCGAGGCCCTCGTCCTGCTCGGCGGCCTGGTGCTGCTGCTCGCCGGCAACGCGCTCGTGCTGCGGTTCGGCCTGGTGCCCCTGCAACGCCTGGACCGGGCCATGGCCACCGCGGACCTGCTGCGTCCTGGCTCCCGGCCGGTGGTCGCGGGGCCGGCGGAGACGGCCGGGCTGATCACGACGTACAACATGATGCTCGACCGGCTGGAGGCCGAGCGGGCCTCGGGCGCCGCCCGGGCGCTGTCCGCGCAGGAGAGCGAGCGGCACCGGATCGCCCGGGAGCTCCACGACGAGGTCGGGCAGACCCTGACCGCCGTTCTCCTCCAGCTCAAGCGCGTCGCGGATCTGGCACCGGAGGACCTTCGCGAGGAGGTGGGCCAGGCGCAGGAGGCCACGCGCGCCGGCCTGGACGAGATCCGCCGGATCGCCCGTCGGCTGCGCCCCGGTGTGCTGGAGGAACTCGGGCTGGCCAGCGCCCTGCGCTCGCTCGCCGGTGAGTTCACGACCCACGGGCTGACCGTGGGCCACCACGTCACCGGCGAGCTCCCCGCCCTGACCCCCGAAGCGGAACTCGTCGTCTACCGGGTCGCCCAGGAGGGCCTGACCAACACCGCCCGGCACGCCGCCGCCGACCGCGCCGAACTCCGCCTCCAGCCGGTCCCCGGCGGCGTCGAACTCCTCGTACGCGACAACGGCACGGGCCTCGGCGACGCCCCCGAAGGCGCAGGCCTCACCGGCATGCGCGAACGCGCGCTGCTCGTCGGTGCCGCCCTCACTCTCGGGAACGCGCCCGGCGGGGGCACCGACGTACGGCTGCGCGTACCGGTGGCCGTGCGCGTACCAGTGACCGAAGGACCCCGCTGATGCCCGCACCGATCCGCGTGCTGCTCGCCGACGACCACACCCTCGTGCGCCGGGGCGTGCGCCTCATCCTGGACGGGGAGCCCGACCTCACGGTCGTGGCCGAGGCCGGGGACGGCGCCGAGGCCGTCGCACGCGCGCGTGAGACCCCCGTCGACCTCGCCGTCCTGGACGTGGCCATGCCCCGCATGACCGGTCTCCAGGCCGCCCGGGAACTCTCCCGCCGGCTGCCCGACCTGCACATCCTGATCCTGACCATGTACGACAACGAGGAGTACTTCTTCGAGGCGCTCCGGGCCGGGGCCAGCGGCTACGTCCTGAAGTCCGTCGCCGACCGCGACCTGGTCGAGGCCTGCCGGGCGGCCGTCCGCGACGAGCCGTTCATCTACCCGGGTGCCGAACGGGCCCTCGTCCGCTCCTATCTGGAGCGGCTGCACCGCGGGGACGGCCTGCCGGAGAGGGCCATCACCGAACGCGAGGAGGAGATCCTCAAGCTGGTCGCCGAAGGCCACACCTCGAAGGAGATCGGCGAACTCCTCTTCATCAGCGCCAAGACCGTCGAACGCCACCGCGCCAACCTCCTCCAGAAGCTCGGCATGCGCGACCGCCTGGAGCTGACCCGGTACGCGATCAGGGCCGGACTCATCGAACCCTGAGCCCCGGGCGGTGGTTGTCCACAGGCGGCCGAGCCACGTTCGCCGACCGCCTACCCTTGTCCCCATGAGCAGCATCGACCGGAGCCAGTCAGTGGGCGGCACGCGCACATACGAGGTACGCACCTACGGGTGCCAGATGAACGTCCACGACTCCGAGCGATTGTCCGGACTGCTGGAGGACGCGGGCTACGTCCGCGCCCCCGAGGGCGCCGACGAGGCGGATGTCGTCGTCTTCAACACCTGCGCGGTGCGGGAGAACGCCGACAACAAGCTGTACGGCAACCTGGGACACCTGGCGCCGAAGAAGGCGAGCCGCCCCGGCATGCAGATCGCGGTCGGCGGCTGCCTCGCGCAGAAGGACCGCGACACCATCGTGAAGCGGGCGCCCTGGGTGGACGTCGTCTTCGGCACGCACAACATCGGCAAGCTGCCGGTCCTGCTGGAGCGCGCCCGCGTGCAGGAGGAGGCGCAGGTCGAGATCGCCGAGTCGCTGGAGGCGTTCCCCTCGACGCTGCCCACCCGCCGCGAGAGCGCCTACGCGGCCTGGGTCTCCATTTCCGTCGGCTGCAACAACACCTGCACCTTCTGCATCGTCCCGGCCCTGCGCGGCAAGGAGAAGGACCGCCGCCCCGGCGACATCCTCGCCGAGATCGAGGCCCTGGTCGCCGAGGGCGTCTCCGAGATCACGCTGCTGGGGCAGAACGTCAACGCCTACGGCTCCGACATCGGCGACCGCGAGGCCTTCAGCAAGCTGCTGCGCGCCTGCGGGAAGATCGACGGCCTGGAGCGCGTCCGCTTCACCTCCCCGCACCCGCGGGACTTCACCGACGACGTCATCGCCGCCATGGCCGAGACGCCGAACGTGATGCCGCAGCTGCACATGCCGCTCCAGTCCGGTTCGGACCCGGTCCTGAAGGCGATGCGCCGCTCCTACCGTCAGGAGCGCTTCCTCGGCATCATCGAGAAGGTCCGCGCCGCCATCCCGCACGCCGCGATCAGCACGGACATCATCGTGGGCTTCCCCGGCGAGACCGAGGAGGACTTCGAGCAGACGCTGCACGTGGTGCGTGAGGCCCGCTTCGCCCAGGCCTTCACCTTCCAGTACTCAAAGCGCCCCGGCACCCCGGCCGCCGAGATGGACGGCCAGATCCCCAAGAAGGTCGTCCAGGAGCGCTACGAGCGGCTCGTCGCCCTCCAGGAGGAGATCTCCTGGGAGGAGAACAAGAAGCAGGTCGGCCGCACGCTGGAGCTGATGGTCGCCGAGGGCGAGGGCCGCAAGGACGGCACCACCCACCGCCTCTCCGGCCGCGCCCCCGACAGCCGCCTCGTCCACTTCACCAAGCCGGACAAGGAGGTCCGCCCCGGCGACGTGGTCACGGTCGAGATCACCTACGCCGCCCCGCACCACCTCCTCGCCGAGGGCCCCGTGCTGGACGTGCGCCGCACGCGCGCGGGGGACGCCTGGGAGAAGCGCAACGCGGCCGAGAAGGCCAAGCCCGTCGGCGTGATGCTGGGCCTGCCGAAGATCGGCGCCCCCGAGCCCCTGCCGGCCGTGGCGAGCGGGTGCGGCTGCGACTGAGCCGGGCGGCTGCCGCCCTGTGCGGTGGCAGCGGCTCCTGCTCCTGAGAGTTACCCTGCCGATCATGCTTGTCGCCGCCGCTGTCTGCCCCTGCCCGCCCCTGCTGGTCCCCGAGGTCGCCGCGGGCGCCGCCCCGGAACTGGACGCGGCACGGGCCGCCTGCGCGGACGCGCTGGGGGTGCTCGCCGCCGCTCGGCCCGGCCGGCTCGTGGTCGCCGGACCGGTGGACGGTGCCGGGGTCGAGACGCACCCACAGGGGACATCGGGGTCCTTCCGGGGCTTCGGCGTCGACCTCGACGTACGGCTGGGAGCGGCCGAGGGCGCGGACACGGAACGGCGGCTGCCGTATTCGCTGGCGGTGGCGGCCTGGCTGCTGGAGCGGACCGGGTGGTCCGACGCCCCGCTCGAGGGCCTCGGCGTGGGGGTGTCGTACCCGCCCGTGCTGTGCGCGCGGACGGGGAAGGAGATCGCCGCCCGGGACGAGCGGGTGGCCCTGCTGGTGATGGGTGACGCCAGCGCGTGCCGGACGCTCAAGGCCCCGGGCTATCTGGACGAACGGGCGGCACCCTTCGACGCGGAGGTCGCACGCGCGCTCGGCGCGGCGGACGTGGCGGCCCTCAGCACGCTGGACACAGGGCTGGCGCACGAGCTGAAGGTGTCCGGCCGGGCCCCCTGGCAGGTCCTGGCGGGCGCGGCCGACGGTGCGGCCCTCGGAGGCTCGCTGCTGTACGAGGACGCGCCGTACGGCGTGGGGTACGTCGTCGCCGCCTGGTCGTAGACCGGCGGCGCGGCGCGGCGCGGGACAAGGGCACGGAAACGGCGGACGGCCGGGAGCCACCGTGCTCCGCGGCCGTCCGCCGATGTGCCCTTCACCGTGCCGATGCGCGCTCGCAATTTGATGCGCCGCTGTGCGGTCAGGAGGTGGGCGGTGGTGCCTCCTCCGGAGGCGGAGTGCCGCCCGCGTCCCGCGGTGGAGCCGTCCGGCCGGTGCCGGGCGTCTTCGTGCCGTGTGCGCCGGGCGTCGTCGTGCCGCCCGTGTCCGATGCGGTGTCGCCATGGTGCGTGAGACGGCCCATGGCGCCCTTGGCCCGGCCCGTGCCCGACTGGATCCTGTCGCTGTACTTGCCCTTGGTCGTCTTGTCGACGGCCTGCGCGGCCTTGTCGAGGCCGTGATGGATCTTGCCCTCGTGCCGCTGTGCGAGGTCCGAGACCTTGCCCTTGGCCGGGCCCAGCTTGGCTTTCACGTTGTCCATGAAACCCATGGCTCACCTTCCCTGGCGCAGGGGGCGGTCAGGTACGGGCGCCCTCGCCGGCCTCGTTGTCTGCCGCCTTCTCGGTGGACTGCTGCTTGGGGATGTCGACACCCTCCGGCTCGGTGGACTTGGGGGCCTCGGTGGCGGCCTCGGCAGCCGTCTCGGCGGCTTCCTCCGCTCCCTCGGTGCCCTTCGCCTCCGCGGCCTCGGCCGTCTCCGTCTCGGGGTCGGCCTTCGCCGTGTCGGTCCGAGCCTCGGCCGCAGGCGTCTCCGCCGTGGCCTTCGACCGCCGGAGAAGTCGTGCAAAAACGCCCATATCCACTCCATACGTTACTCGTGCGGGCGAAATCCCGCGTTGCCCGGTGCGTCAATTTGCGCGGCCCGGGTCACCGCCTCTGTGATCCGGCGGCAGGAACCTCGCAACGGGCAACGACCCCGCGGTCGTCGCGTCACGTAACTCGTTCGAGACCCGGCGTCGAGGTTTGCGAGACTGGGGCGGTGAGCAGTGCACCCCCCGCCCCCCGCGTCATCGCCGTCGTCGGACCGACTGCGGCCGGAAAGTCCGATCTGGGCGTATTTCTGGCCCAGCGTCTCGGTGGTGAAGTCGTCAACGCCGACTCCATGCAGCTCTACCGAGGGATGGACATCGGCACCGCCAAGCTGACGCCCGAGGAGCGCGACGGCGTCCCCCACCACCTGCTGGACATCTGGGACGTGACCGTCACGGCCTCCGTCGCCGAGTACCAGCGCCTGGCCCGGGAGCGGATCGAGGCGCTGCTCGCCGAGGGCCGCTGGCCGATCCTGGTCGGCGGCTCCGGCCTGTATGTGCGCGGGGCCGTCGACAACCTGGAGTTCCCCGGCACCGACCCGGAGGTCCGCGCCCGCCTGGAGGAGGAACTCGCGCTGCGCGGTTCCGGCGCGCTGCACGCCCGCCTGGCCGCCGCCGACCCCGAGGCCGCCCGCGCGATCCTGCCGAGCAACGGCCGCCGGGTCGTCCGCGCGCTGGAGGTGATCGAGATCACCGGCAGGCCCTTCACGGCCAACCTCCCCGGCCACGACTCGGTGTACGACACCGTGCAGATCGGCGTCGACGTGGCCCGTCCCGAACTGGACGAGCGCATCGCGCGCCGGGTCGACCGGATGTGGGACGCCGGCCTCGTGGACGAGGTGCGCGCACTCCAGGCGCAGGGGTTGCGCGAAGGGCGTACGGCCTCGCGCGCGCTCGGCTACCAGCAGGTGCTCGCGGCGCTCGCCGGGGAGTGCACCCTCGAAGAAGCGCGGACCGAGACCGTGCGTGCCACCAAGCGCTTCGCGCGCCGCCAGGATTCATGGTTCAGGCGCGATCCGCGGGTGCACTGGTTGAGTGGAGCGGCGGCCGATCTGGCGGAACTTCCGCAGCTCGCGCTGTCCTTGGTCGAACGACCGGTTACAGCCTGATCACGTCATGGCATCGGGACGCCCAGGCCGTCATCCGGTTCTTCGGCGGCGTGCCATCATCGAGCTTCGATCGACCGAGTTGAGTCCTAGTTGGGAGGGCGCGTGGCGATGGAGGCCGGCCCTCGCGACACCGCACGAAGCACCGATCACATCACCGCCGAGCGGGATGAACCGGGGCGCGGGGACGACGGCGCGGCGGAGCAGGAGGCGGACCACCTCAGCTCCGACGGGCCCGACGAGACGCAGGGCGTGACGGACGACGGTCCCGAGCCCGGCGAGATGTTCGCCGACGAGGTCGAGGTCGAGCTGCGCCCGCAGCGCCGGCTCCGCATCTGGCAGCTGGCCCCCATCGTGAGCCTCGCAGCCCTCGGCTCCCTGATGTTCGCCTTCCCGCTCGCCTTCGACTTCGGCGACAGCGGGGCCGTCATCGCCATGCTGGGCCTGCTGATCTGCTCCTGCGCGGCCGGCTGGGGCATGATGGCCGCCCGCCGGGTCGGTTACACCTGGCCCGGCCTGCCGGCCCGCGGCTCCGGCCGCAGACCCGACTGGCGGGTCGTCCTCGCGTACGCCCTGGTCGTGGCCGTCGTGGTGGTCCTCGCCGTGTGGCGGGTGGCACGACTGCGGTAGGGGACGCGTGCCCCGTTACGATCGGGGCATGAGCACGCGGATCGCCTTCCTCAAGGGTCACGGCACCGAGAACGACTTCGTGATCGTCCCGGACCCCGAGAACGCCATCGACCTGCCCCCGGCCGCCGTCGCCGCCCTGTGCGACCGCCGCGCGGGCATCGGCGGTGACGGGCTGCTGCATGTCGTGCGATCCGCCGCGCATCCGGAGGCCGAGGGCATGGCGGCCGAGGCGGAGTGGTTCATGGACTACCGCAACGGCGACGGCTCGGTCGCGGAGATGTGCGGCAACGGCGTGCGGGTGTTCGCGCGCTACCTCCAGCGCGCCGGTCACGTGACCGAGGGAGACCTCGCGGTCGCCACGCGCGGGGGCGTGAAGACCGTGCACGTCGCCAAGGACGGTGACGTGACCGTGGGCATGGGCCGGGCGGTGCTCCCCGAGGGCGACGTCACGGTGCGTGTCGGCGAACGCAGCTGGACCGCGCGGAACGTCAACATGGGCAACCCGCACGCGGTCGCCTTCGTGGACGACCTCTCGCACGCCGGTGATCTGCTCTCCCCGCCGCCCATCAGCCCGGCCGCCGCGTACCCGGACGGTGTGAACGTGGAGTTCGTGGTGGACCGCGGCGCCGGGCACGTCGCGCTGCGGGTGCACGAACGCGGCTCCGGCGAGACCCGCTCGTGCGGCACGGGCGCGTGCGCGGTCGCCGTGGCCGCCGCCCGCCGCGACGGCGCCGACCCGACTGTCACGGGCGCCCCCGCGACCTACACCGTGGACGTCCCCGGCGGCACCCTGGTGATCACCGAGCGGCCCGACGGCGAGATCGAGATGACCGGTCCGGCCGTGATCGTGGCCGAGGGGGAGATCGACGCGGACTGGCTGGAAACCGCCACGTCCGCGTGAGCGGGGACCGATCGTCCTGAAACATCCGCGCCGCTTCGGCCACCCGACCCGAAACCACCGTTGATATCCGGCCACTTGGCGGGAATCGCATCGTGAGAGTGGTGGCGTAGGGGGGTACAAACCTCACATTCGTCCCTCGAATGGGTGATCAGTTTCACGCTGGGCGAGAGGCGGTCAGTCGGGCGTGGTGGGCTCGGTAGCATCAAGCACCGGCCCGGACGGGGGACCGAAGCCGCCCCCTGAGCCGTGTCCGCTCTGGGGCACCCCGTCCGCCGGTTGACGCAGCCGGAGGTGCCCATGAGTGCGGAGGCCACGAATTCCGTGACCCCAGGCCCGATGCCGGGCGCGGTGTCAGGACCGGTGACACCGACAGCCCCCCGCAGAAAGGCCCGCCCCCGGATCGACCTGCGCCGCCTCGGACGCGCGGCGCTGCTGGGCCCGGCCGCCCGCGGCCGGCTGCCCGACGCCATCAGCCATGTCGTCGAGGCCCACCGCGCCCACCACCCCGAGGCGGACCTCGAACCCCTGCGTCACGCCTACGTCCTGGCGGAGTCCTCGCACCGCGGCCAGATGCGCAAGAGCGGCGAGCCGTACATCACGCACCCGCTCGCGGTGACCCTGATCCTCGCCGAACTCGGCGCCGAGACCACGACGTTGACCGCGTCCCTGCTGCACGACACCGTCGAGGACACGGACGTGACGCTCGACCAGGTCCGCGACCAGTTCGGTGAGGAGGTCCGCTACCTCGTCGACGGCGTCACCAAACTGGAGAAGGTCGACTACGGCGCAGCCGCCGAGCCCGAGACCTTCCGCAAGATGCTCGTCGCCACCGGCAACGACGTGCGCGTCATGTCGATCAAGCTCGCCGACCGGCTGCACAACATGCGCACCCTCGGCGTCATGCGCCCCGAGAAGCAGGAGCGCATCGCCAAGGTGACACGTGACGTGCTCATCCCGCTCGCCGAACGGCTCGGCGTCCAGGCGCTCAAGACCGAACTGGAAGACCTGGTCTTCGCGATCCTGCACCCCGAGGAGTACGCCCACACCAGGGAGCTGATCGTCCGCAACGCGGCCCGCGCGGACGACCCGCTCGCCGAGGTCGCCGACGAGGTGCGCGGTGTGCTGCGCGAGGCGGACATCGCGTCCGAAGTCCTCATCCGGCCCCGCCACTTCGTCTCGGTGCACCGCGTCTCCCGCAAGCGCGGCCGGCTCCGCGGCTCCGATTTCGGCCGCGTCCTGGTCCTGGTGAACGAGGACGCCGACTGCTACGGCGTCCTGGGTGAACTGCACACCTGTATGAAGCCGGTGGTCTCGGAGTTCAAGGACTTCATCGCCGTACCGAAGTTCAACCTGTACCAGTCGCTGCACACCGCCGTGGCGCGCGAGGACGGCCAGGTCGTCGAGGTCCTGATCCGCACGCACCAGATGCACAAGGTCGCCGAGGCCGGTGTCGTCGCCCTCGGCAACCCGTACGCACCGGCCCCCGAGGACCCGGTCGACGGCGAGCGCGTCGACCCCACCCGCCCCGGCTGGCTCTCCCGGCTCCTCGACTGGCAGGAGGCGGCACCCGACCCCGACCACTTCTGGTCGGTGCTGCGCGAGGACCTCGCCCAGGACCGCGAGATCACCGTCTTCCGGCCCGACGGCAGGACGCTCGGCCTGCCCGAGGGAGCGACCTGCGTGGACGCCGCGTACGCGCAGTACGGCGAGGACGCGCACGCCTGTATCGGGGCCCGGGTGAACGGCCGCCTGGCGACGCTGAGCACCGTCCTGAGGGACGGCGACACCGTCCAGCTCCTCATGGGCCAGGACCCGGCCTCGGAACCCTCCCGCGAGTGGCTGGAGCATGCCCATACGCCCGCGGCCCGGATCGCCATCCAGCGGTGGCTGGCCGCCCATCCGGCGCAGGCGGAGTCCCAGCAGAGCGAGACGCGGATCGCCGAGGACCGGACGGCCCCGCGGCCCGTCGGCGCACCCGGCCCGGACACTGCCCCGGAGCAGCCCGCCGACCGCCCCGGTACCGGCCATGTCCTCACCGACCTGCCCGGCGCGACCGGCCGGCTCGCCCGCTGCTGCACGCCCGTACCGCCCGATGAGATCACCGGCTTCGCGGTACGCGGAGGAGCGGTCACCGTGCACCGCGTGGAGTGCGCCGCGGTGGCGCGCATGAAGGCCGGGGGGCGTGCGGAGGTCGGCGTGCGCTGGGGGGAGACCGCCGAGTGCCGGGTCACGCTGGTCGCCGAATCGTTCGTCCGTCCCCATCTGCTGGCCGACCTCACCGAGGCCATGGCCTCCGAGGGTGCCGAGATCGTGTCGGCGACCGTCGAGCCTCCGACCCAGCAGCAGGTGCGGCACACCTACACCGTGCAGCTCCCGGACGCCGGCCACCTGCCCGCCCTGATGCGCGCGATGCGCAATGTGGCAGGGGTGTACGACGTCAGCCGGGCCCAGCCGCAGCCGCAGGGGGGCTGACCGGACCCGGGCCCGCGCACGGCTTGCTGGTTCACCGGGTTCACCGGGTTCACCGGTCACCGGTCACCGGTCACCGGTCTCACCGGTCTCACCGGTCTCACCGGGACCCCGGTCACCGGGCTTACCGGGCGTGCCTGCGGGGATGCCGTCCGGAGCGGGCCCCGGTCCTGGCAGGGCCTCCCGGGTGGCCTGGACGGCACCCGGCGCAGGCCCCGGTCCCCGGTTCGGGTGGGACGAGAGCGCGCCGTCCCCGCTGCTCACTCCCGCGCTGATAGCCGTGAGGCATGCTCCTGACCCCCCACAGCCAGGCCACCACCCCCACCCGGCGGCGCCGGACCGCCGCCGCCCTGCTCACCTCGGCGATCTCCGTCTGCCTCGTCGCCGCGAGCGCCCCCGCCGTCCCGCTCGGCGTCGGCGACCGGCTCTTCCCGTACCTCGGCAACCCGGGCTACGACGTGGCGTCGTACGACCTCTCCTTCACCTATCCGGGCAACAACAGCGAACCACTGCGGGCCGTCACCACCATCGACGCCTGGACCACCGCCGACCTGGACCGCGTCAACCTGGACTTCGCCCACGGGACGGTCGAGTCGGTCGAGGTCGACGGCGACCCCGCCGAGTTCCGCACCGCGGGCGAAGACCTGGTGATCACACCCGAGGACTCCGTCTCGGACGGCAACTGGATGCGGATCACCGTGCGGCACACCAGTGATCCCGTGCCCGTCAAGGACCGCGAGGGCGGCTGGGTGCGCACCGCGGACGGCCTCGCCATGGCCAACCAGGCCGACGCCGCGCACCTGGTCTTCCCCTGCAACGACCACCCCTCCGACAAGGCGATGTTCACCATCCGGGTCACCGCACCCGACGGTCACACGGCCGTCGCCAACGGCCTGCCCGCCGGAGTGGAGAAGTCCGGCGGGTCCACGACCTGGACGTACCGCAGCCAGCACCCCATGGCCACCGAACTCACCCAGGTCTCCATCGGCCGCTCCACGGTGCTGCACCGCACCGGCCCGCACGGGCTGCCCGTACGGGACGTCGTCCCGACCGAGCACCGCAAGGCGCTGGAACCCTGGCTGGAGAAGACCCCCGGCCAGATCGCCTGGATGGAGGACAAGGTCGGCCGCTATCCGTTCGAGACGTACGGCCTGCTCATGGCCGACGCGTCCACCGGCTTCGAACTGGAGACCCAGACCCTCTCCCTCTTCGAACGGGAACTCTTCACCGATCCCGTCTACCCCCGGTGGTACGTCGAGGCGATCATGGTCCACGAGCTGGCCCACCAGTGGTTCGGCAACAGCGTCGGCCCTCGCACCTGGTCCGACCTGTGGCTCAACGAAGGGCACGCCACCTGGTACGAGGCGCTGTACGCCGAGGAGCAGGCCGACAAGCCGATGCGGGACCGGATGAAGGCCGCCTACGGAGCCTCCGACCGCTGGCGAGCCGCCGGCGGACCGCCCGCCGCCCCCAAGGCACCCGACCCCGGCCGCAAGACCAGCATCTTCCGCCCCAACGTCTACGACGGCGCCGCGCTCGTCCTGTACGCCCTGCGCCAGGAGATCGGCCACCCGGCCTTCGAACGCCTGGAACGCGCCTGGGTCGGCCGCCACCAGGACGACACCGCCACGACGGAGGACTTCGTCCGGCTAGCAGCCGAGATCTCCGGGCGCGACCTGGACGGGTTCTTCCAGGGCTGGCTGTACGGCGAGAAGACCCCGCCGATGCCGGGGCACCCGGACTGGAAGCCTGAGGCGGCCGCGAAGCCGAAGGCTCCCGGGGAGAAACCGAAGGCCCGTGAGGAGATGCGGGTGGCCCCCGAGGAGAAGCCGGTGGCCCCCGAGGGCAAGCCGGTGGCCGGTGAGGAGCGGGGCCGGCCGATGGTGACGGCCGCCCGGTAAACACGGTGACGAGACGCCCCGTGCCGTGCGACCATCTTCAGGTCGGCGCGGCACGGAACGCCGGGAATCTCCCGGACCGCCCGTGCGTTGCAGACAGTGAACGGTTTCCGACCTACGTAAGGATCCAATGACCTCCTCTTCTTCCTTTTCCCAGGACTCCAAGCGCTTCGCGCACAGCCACCCCGAGGGTCTTCGGGCCGATGCCCTGATGGAAGAGGACGTCGCCTGGAGCCACGAGATCGACGGAGAGCGGGACGGCGACCAGTTCGACCGCTCCGACCGCGCGGCCCTGCGCCGTGTGGTGGGCCTCTCCACCGAACTCGAGGACGTCACCGAGGTCGAGTACCGCCAGCTTCGCCTGGAGCGGGTCGTGCTCGTCGGCGTCTGGACCTCGGGAACCGTGAAGGACGCGGAGAACTCCCTCGCGGAGCTCGCCGCCCTCGCCGAGACGGCCGGCGCGCTGGTGCTCGACGGAGTCACCCAGCGCCGCGACAAGCCCGACGCGGCCACGTACATCGGCTCCGGCAAGGCCGAGGAGCTGCGCGACATCGTCGTCGAGACGGGCGCGGACACCGTCATCTGTGACGGTGAGCTCAGCCCCGGCCAGCTGATCCACCTCGAGGACGTCGTCAAGGTCAAGGTCATCGACCGGACGGCCCTGATCCTGGACATCTTCGCCCAGCACGCCAAGTCCCGGGAGGGCAAGGCGCAGGTCGCTCTCGCGCAGATGCAGTACATGCTGCCGCGACTGCGCGGCTGGGGTCAGTCGCTGTCCCGGCAGATGGGCGGCGGCAAGGGCGGCGGCCTCGCCACTCGTGGTCCCGGTGAGACCAAGATCGAGACGGACCGGCGCCGGATCCGCGAGAAGATGGCGAAGATGCGCCGGGAGATCGCGGAGATGAAGACCGGCCGCGAGATCAAGCGCCAGGAGCGCAAGCGCCACAAGGTGCCGTCCGTGGCCATCGCGGGCTACACCAACGCCGGCAAGTCCTCGCTGCTCAACCGCCTCACGGGCGCGGGCGTGCTGGTGGAGAACGCCCTGTTCGCGACCCTCGACCCGACCGTGCGCCGGGCCGAGACCCCGAGCGGACGGCTGTACACCCTGGCCGACACGGTCGGGTTCGTGCGCCATCTGCCCCACCACCTGGTCGAGGCGTTCCGCTCCACGATGGAGGAGGTCGGCGAGTCCGACCTGATCCTGCACGTGGTCGACGGTTCGCACCCGTTCCCGGAGGAGCAGCTGGCCGCCGTGCGCGAGGTCGTCCGGGATGTCGGCGCCAACGACGTGCCCGAGATCGTCGTGATCAACAAGGCGGACGCGGCCGACCCGCTGACGCTCCAGCGGCTGCTGCGCGTCGAGAAGCGGTCCATCGCCGTCTCGGCCCGCACCGGCCTGGGCATCGAGGAACTGCTCGCGCTCATCGACAACGAGCTGCCGCGTCCGTCGGTCGAGATCGAGGCGCTCGTGCCGTACACGCACGGCAAGCTGGTCGCCCGTGCCCACGACGAGGGCGAGGTGATCTCCGAGGAGCACACCCCGGAGGGCACCCTGCTCAAGGTGCGGGTACACGAGGAGCTGGCGGCGGAGCTCACGCCGTACGTTCCGGCTCCGGCGCTCTGAGCCCGGCCTGAGCGCGCGTCCCGTGCGACGCGACAAGGCCCGCCCCCCGTCACGGGGAGCGGGCCTTCATCATGTGCGGGTCACTGACCGCCGTACGTCTTGCTCATGTTCTGGTAGAGCGCCTCGGCGTCCCGGCCCAGCTGCGGACCGGCCAGCCAGGTGTTGTCGGCCGGGCCGATCGAGGTGTTGGAGACCAGCACCGACTTGCCGTTCAGGACCCGGAACCAGCCGCCACCGGACGAACCGCCCGTCATGTCGCAGCCGATGCGGTACATCGTCGGCAGAGACGCGCTGAGCGCGAACCGTCCGGGCACGTCGACGCACTTGAACATCTTCGAGCCGTTGTAGGGCGGGGCGGCCGGGTAGCCCCAGGCGCCCATCTTGCGGGCCTCGGCCGCGGACGGGGCGGAGAAGTCCACGTCCAGCGCGGCGCCGACCGTCTCCTCCAGGGACTTGGCGCCCTGCTCCGGCTTCACGTGCAGGACGGCGTAGTCGTACGCCGCTCCGTCGCCGCCGGTCTCCGAACCGCCCTGGATCCACTGGTTCGAGGTCGAGGCCCAGTTCGCCCACCAGTTGCCGTACGGGGCGATCTCGCTCTGGTTCGCGTTGCCCAGCTCCGCCGCGGACTTGCCGAGGTCGTTGTAGGCCGGGACGAAGACGATGTTGCGGTACCAGCCGCCGTCGCCGCCGGCGTGCACACAGTGGCCCGCCGTCCACACGAGGTTGGACTTGCCCGGGTGGTTCACGTCCTTGACGACCGTGCCGGAGCAGACGGCCGGGCCGTCGGGGGAGTCGAAGAAGACCTTGCCGACGGGGGCCGCGTTGCGGTGGTACGGCGTCTTCTCGGCCTGCGCCCGGACAGGAGCCGGGTCCGGGTCGCTGACACCCTGGCCGGCCGACGCGTCCTTCGTCGTGACCCTCTTGTCGGCCTCCTCGGCGGACTGCATCCGCTCCGGCTTCCAGAGTCCTTCGATCACCGGGTTGACGAAGTCCCTGGCGTCACTGAGCCACTTGTCCTTGTCCCAGTCCTTCCAGCCGCCTTCCTTCCAGCGGTCGACGTCGACCCCGTGCTCCTTGAGCTTGCCCGCGAGATCGGCCGGGATCTCGCCCTTGCCGGCGCCGTCCGCGGCGGCCTGGGAACCGGTGGTGTCGGGTTTGTCGCTCGCCGAGTCCTCGGAGCCGTTGCAGGCGGTCGCGGTGAGCGCCAGGGCGGCGACGATCCCGGTGGCGGCGAGGACGGTGCGCCGCCCGCGCCTCGATGCAGGCGTACGTGTGGAACGCATGGTGCTATGACCCCCGTTGGTGCCTATGAATGTGGTGCTGGTGCTGGTGCTGGTGCTGGTGCTGGTGCGTCGGTGCGGCGCCGCATGTGCATGTCATGGGTGCGGCGCCGGTGCTCCCGCGCGATTCCCCACTATGCCCGTGGAGTTGAGGGCGTACCGGGGTGGGGCGGTGAAGGTTCCGAGAGCCCCCGGGCCGGACCTCGTGAGGGTGCCCGAGGTGCGCCGCCCCACCGGCAGCGCGGTTCAGCAGGCCGTCACCGGCCGGCGAACTTCTTGCTGACCGAGTCGTACACGCCCTTGGCCACGCCTCCCAGACGCGGTCCGGCCAGCCAGCCCGACGTCACCGGGCCGATCGAAGTGTTGGACACCAGCGCCGGCTTGCCGTCGGCACCGGTCGCGACCCAGCCACCGCCGCTCGAACCGCCGGTCATGGTGCAGCCGATGCGGTACATCGTCGGATCCGACGTGGTGACCGACAGCCGCCCGGGCCGGTCCTGGCACCGGAACAGCTTCTGCCCGTCGTAGGGCGGCGCGGCCGGGTAGCCGATCGCCGTGACGCTCTTCACCTGCGGCACCGCGGGCGCCTTGAAGTCGACCGGCAGCGCCGAACCGACCATCTCCTCCAGCGACTTGCCGCCGCTGCCCTTCTCCGGCGTCACATGGATGACCGCGAAGTCGTACGGCGCGCCGTCACCGCCCGTCGAACCGCCCTGCTCGATCCACTGGTCCGAGGTCTGCGCCCAGTCGCCCCACCAGACGCCGTAGGGAGCGACGTCCTCGCGGGTGGCGTTCTCCAGTTCCGCCACCGGCTTGCCGTCGTCGTTGTACGACGGGACGAACGCGATGTTGCGGTACCAGCCGCCCTTCTTGCCCGCGTGCACGCAGTGCCCCGCCGTCCACACCAGGTTGGACTTGCCCGGGTGCGCCGGGTCCTTCACCACCGTCGCCGAGCAGACGGCCGAGCCCTCGGGGGAGTCGAAGAACACCTTCCCGGCCGTGGGAGCGTTGGCGTGGTAGGACGGCGGTACGGCCTGCGCCTCGACCGGTTCGGGCGTCGGGTCCGTCACGCCCTGGTCACCGGAGAGGTCGCTGTCGTCGACGCCCTGGTCGGGCTCCTCGGCCTCCCGCATGCGGTCCGGGTCCCAGAGCCCCTCGATGATCGGGTTGATGTACTCGTTGGCCTCACGCAGCCAGTCGTCCCGGTCCCAGTTCTTCCAGGCGCCGTTCTTCCACTTGTCGACGTCGATCCCGTGCTCGCGGAGCCGGTCCCTGATGTCGTCCGGGATCCTGAGCTTGCCGTCGTCGGAGGCGGTGGCCGATGCGGAGGCCTCCCCGTCCGCCGTGGCGTCGCCCGATTCGCAGGCGGTGGCGGTCAGCGCGAGCGCCGAGGCGAGGGCCACCGCGGCCAGCACGGGGGAGTTCCCGCGGCGCGCCCTCCCTCCCCGGCCGGTATGGGACGACGGTCGTGTGGGTCGCATGATCTGACTCCCCCTGGTACGGAACGAACGTGGACGAACCGGCACTTCGCCCCCGAATTCCCGCTGTCTCGCGGGAACTTCGGGGCGACTTCACGGCGTCCGGGAACGGCACCACACACTATGCGGTGGCTGTGGGGGCGATCCGACGGATCCGCAACAGTTCCGTCACGGAAAGGATCTTGAGGCAACCCGTAACCCCGTGAGTGATCCGGGGTTGGTAGCGGATGGGGGGCCTGCTGTCTGCCTGCGGTCCTCTGTGCCCGTGCCCAGTGGGAGGTCTTGGAAGCCGTGGCGGAATCCACCTATCGGGGTCGTGCGTCAGAGGAGGCCGCTGTGGGGTGTACGCAGGTGAAACCCGTCCCCGATGGGGCCGCCGACAACACCGCACCCGCCCCGCGCTCCGCACCCGCCCCGCGCTCCGCGCCCGAAGGAGTCCCGCGCCGCCAAGCCGCACGCGAATCCGCCGCCCGGACCTACGCCCGTGCCCTGCCGATCGTTCCGGTGCGGGCCCGGGGACTCACCATCGAGGGCGCGGACGGCCGCCGCTACCTGGACTGCCTCTCCGGCGCCGGCACACTCGCCCTCGGCCACAACCACCCGGTCGTCCTGGAGGCCATCCGCAGAGTCCTCGACTCCGGAGCGCCCCTGAACACCCTCGACCTGGCCACACCCGTCAAGGACGCCTTCCTCGACGAGCTGTTCCGAACCCTGCCGCCAGGTCTCGCCGAGCGGGCACGGGTGCGGTTCTGCGGACCGACCGGTAGCGAAGCCGTCGAGACCGCCTGGGCGCTGGCACGCGCGGCGACCGGACGGCGAGGTCTCCTGGCATTCACCGGCGTCGGCCGCGGAAGCCCCGCCGGAGTCCTCGACGACCCGTCCGCGAACAGCCACGACACACGGGTGGCCCGCCTGCCCTACCCGCAGGACTACCGCTGCCCCTTCGGCGTCGGGGGCGAGCACGGGGCCGACCTCGCCGCCCGCTGGACTGAATCCCTCCTCGACGACCCCGGGTCCGGGGCACCGCTGCCCGCCGCGATGCTCGTCGAGCCGGTCCAGGGCGAGGGCGGAGTGATCCCCGCGCCGGACACCTGGCTGCGGCGCATGCGACAGCTCACCGCCGACCGGTCCGTCCCGCTGATCGCCGACGAGATCCAGACCGGCGTCGGCCGTACCGGCGCCTTCTGGGCCGTGGAGCACAGCGGTGTGACCCCCGACGTGATGGTCCTCTCCAACGCCATCGGCGGCAGCCTGCCGCTGGCCCTCGTGGTCTACCGCGACGAACTCGGCACCTGGGAACCCGGCACCCCCGCCGACGCCTTCCCCGGCAACCAGCTGGCCATGGCCGCCGGCACCGCGACCCTCGCCCACGTCCGCGAGAACGCCCTCGCCGAGCGCGCGGCGACCCTGGGCACGCGTCTGCTGGGTCAACTCCAGCAGCTGGCCTCCGATTTCCCCTGTGTAGGGGATGTGCGGGGGAGGGGACTGATGATCGGGGTCGAGCTGGTGGATCCTGACAGGGAGGGAGAGTCCGGCTTCACGGGTACTCCCGGGGCCGCGGAGGGTGGTGTGGCGGCGTCGGTGATGCCGGGCAGCGGACGCCGGCCGCTCCCCGCCGCCCCCGAACTGGCTGCTGCGGTCCGGCAGGAGTGCCTGCGGCGCGGCCTCATCGTCGGACTCGGCGGCCGTCACGCGAGCGTCGTGCAACTGCTCCCTCCTCTGACCATCACCGACGAACAAGCGGCGGCCGTACTGGACCGCTTGGCCGACGCGGTCCGGGCAGCGGCCCGGAGCCGAGGGGGTGGCACGGCAGCCACACCATGAACGCGGCGAGCGCCTGCGGCGTGGGACTCCACGCCGTGCCTGGTCGTGGCCAGGTCTGCCTGCCCTGGCGCCTGCGCGCCAGCTGGCCGGGAGCCCCAAGCCCGGCGCGCCCGCCCGCTGCGCGACTCGCGTCCCTCTGGGCCGCACCGAGCCGAGCGGATCTCCACGGTCGGCCGCCCCCCCCGCCTGCATGATCCGGAACCACCCCATGAGGTACCTGTCGTGAACGCCATGCCCCACCCCGACGACCACTCACCGACGCCTGGACAGGGCACCGTCGACGCCTTGCCGTCGGGAACGTCGCCGAACCCGCGGGTCCCTCATCAGCGTCCGGTCGGGAAACCCGAACAGGGGCTGAGCGAACGCCTCGGCAGCGACCCCTTGGAGCATCCCGACCCGCCCACCGTCGCCCAGACCGCCGCCGTCGAGAACCTGCTCCGCTGCTGGGCCCGCGAGACCGACCAGCCCGCCCCGGCGGACGGTGTTCTGCGTATCCCCCTTCCCGTCAGCGGCACGGCTCTCCTCGCGCCGGTCCGCTACTGGTCCCCGACGGGCTGGCACCGCTTCGGCCCTCCGCGTCTCGCCGGGGCGCCCGACTACGCCCCACCGGCCGACGCCGTCACTATCGCCGCCCTTCTCACGAGGGAGACGTCCACAGCCGACTCCGGCACCAGGCCCGCCCACAACACCTCACCCACGAGCACCCCCAGCCCCGCCACCGCCGGCTTCAGCGACGGCGTCCGGCTGGTCTCGGAGGTTGCCGACTCCCTCCGACGGGTCACCGGCTTTGTCGCCGTCCGCCGGGAAGCGCCGGCCGACGGCCCCGACCTCTTCCTGTCCGCGGAACAGGCCCTCATCTTCGGGCACCCCCTGCACCCGAGCCCCAAAAGCCGCGATGGCCTCTCCGACGCCGAAACGCTGCAGTTCTCACCCGAGACGCACGGCTCCTTCCCTCTGCACTGGATGGCTGTCGCCCCCTCCGTCCTCGCCACCGACTCCTCCTGGACCGAACGCGGGCGCCCTGTCGCCGCGCCCCGGCTCACCGCCCGCCTCGCCGGGACCGCACCGGCGCTGCCGGACGGATACGCCCTGCTGCCGCTGCACCCCTGGCAGGCGCACGAGGTCCGCCATCGTGCGGAGGCCGCTGCCCTGCTGGACGCCGGGCTGCTCCGTGACCTCGGCACCCACGGCCCTCCCTGGCACCCCACCTCCTCCGTACGAACCGTCTACCGAACCCATGCCCCCGCGATGCTCAAGCTGTCGCTGGGTCTGCGCATCACCAACTCCCGTCGCGAGAACCTCCGCAAGGAACTCCACCGCGGCGTCGAGGTCCACCGGCTGCTCCGCAGCGGTCTCGCTCAGCAGTGGCGGGCCGCGCACCCGGGCTTCGACATCGTCCGGGACCCGGCCTGGCTCGCCGTCGACACCCCCGACGGCGTCCCGGTGCCCGGACTGGACGTGGTGATCCGCCACAACCCGTTCAGCCCCTCCGACGACGTCTCCTGCGTCGCAGGCCTCCTCGCGCCACGCCCGTGCTGCCACGCCTCGCCGGAGGGTGCCCCAGGGCGTACGGAGAAGCACGGCCCGGCCCTGCGGTCCCGGCTGGCCGACGTCGTCACCCGCCTCGCCCGCCGTACCGGCCGGCCCCGCGGTGCCGTCGCAGCCGAGTGGTTCCTTCGCTACCTCGCCCACGTGGTCCGTCCCGTCCTCTGGCTGGACGGTGAGGCCGGCATCGCCCTGGAAGCGCACCAGCAGAACACCCTGCTCCTGCTGGACCCCGAAGGCTGGCCCACGGGCGGTCGCTACCGCGACAACCAGGGCTACTACTTCCGCGAGTCCCGGCGCGCGGACCTCGACGCCCGGTTGCCCGGCATCGGAGAGCGGAGCGACACGTTCGTCCGTGACGAGGTCACCGACGAGCGGCTCGCGTACTACCTGGTGGTCAACAACGTGCTCGGCCTCATCGGCGCGTTCGGCTCCCAGGGGCTGGCCGACGAGAGGCTGCTGCTCGCCGCCTTCCGCCGCTTCCTGGGAGATGCCGCTTCCGGCCCGGCCCCGCTGCGCACCTCGTTGCCGGCCCGGGTGCTCGACTCACCCGTCCTGCGCTGCAAAGCCAACCTGCTGACGCGCCTGTACGGCCTCGACGAACTCGTCGGCCCGGTCGACACCCAGTCCGTCTACGTCACCATCGCCAACCCCCTGCACTCCTGAGCATTCAGATCGTCCCTGACCACGGCTGAACTGCCTCCTTCATCCCCTGAGGACATGACCCACCCCCCTGTCTGAGAGGAGCGTCCGGTGCCTCCCGCCGACCCGATCACCGAGACCCGTTTCGCCGTCCCTGCCATGGCCGGCCCGGCCTGCGGTGCCGGGTCCCGATCCGACTCCCCGGATCCAGGCGGGGTCTCCGGCGAGCGCGTCCGAGCGGACGGGCACAGCGAGGACACCATGAACCTCCGGCTCCCGGACGATCTCGTCGCCGTCGACGTGCTCGGTCCACCCGACGGACACGGATCCAGGGGGCGGCACCAGGAGATGGACCGACCTGCCGTCTCCAGCACCAGGACCGGTGAGCCGTCGCGCCCCGTCTCCGACCCCCGCCATGGCGACCTCCTCGACCGCGTCGCCGAATGGGGCCCGGCCGACACACCCGCAGGCGCGTTCCGCCTCGTGCCCGTGCGCCTCGAACGCGACCTTCCGCTCATCAGCCGCTGGATGAACGACCCCGCCGCCGCGGCGTTCTGGGAGCTCGCAGGACCACAGGAGGTGACGCAGGACCACCTGCGGGCCCAGCTCGCCGGCGACGGGCGCAGCGTGCCGTGCATCGGTGTACTGGGCGGAGTGCCGATGAGTTACTGGGAGATCTACCGGGCGGATCTGGACCCATTGGCCCGTCACTACCCCGCCCGGCCTCATGACACGGGGATCCACCTCCTGGTCGGCGGGATCGCCGACCGGGGGCGTGGCCTCGGGGGCATGCTGCTCCGGGCCGTGACCGATCTCGTTCTCGTGCAGCGGCCCTCTTGCACACGCGTCATCGCCGAACCCGACATTCGCAACACCCCCTCCGTAGCCGCATTCCTAACCGCCGGCTTCCGGTTCTCCGCCGAGGTCGACCTGCCCGCCAAGCGGGCCGCCCTCTTGGTCCGAGACCGGCCTCTCCGGCACCTCTTGTAGCGCTGTGTCACTGCCCCATCACTCATTGAACGCGGCTCGTCCTGGCGCAGTTCCCGCCCGTCGCGCGAAATTTCCGAGCAGTTCTGCCACGACCTCGTCCGAGCCGCCCCCGCCCCCCCCCATGCATTTACGTAGCCGGTCCTGCCTGCCCACCGCTCACCCCTCCACCTCGCCGAGGAGCCCACGGTCTTGATCCCGTCCCCCGCCCCCGCCTTGATCGCCCGTTTGTCAGTGCAGGGTCGTAGGGTGGTCGCGCTATGACGAAGCCCTCACTCCCCGAACTCCTGCATGCTGCCGTCACTGCCGTCGGCGGTACGGAGCGCCCCGGTCAGGTGGCCATGGCCGAAGCCGTCGAGGCAGCGATCGACGACGGTTCCCACCTGCTGGTCCAGGCCGGCACCGGTACCGGCAAGTCGCTCGGCTACCTGGTGCCCGCGCTCGCCCACGGGGAGCGGGTGGTCGTCGCGACCGCCACCCTGGCCCTGCAGCGCCAGCTGGTGGAGCGTGACCTGCCCAGAACCGTCGACTCGCTGCACCCCCTGCTGCGCCGTCGCCCGGAGTTCGCGATGCTCAAGGGCCGGTCGAACTACCTGTGCATGCACCGACTGCACGAGGGCGTCCCGCAGGACGAGGAAGAGGGCCTCTTCGACCAGTTCGAGGTCGCCGCGCCCACCAGCAAGCTGGGCCAGGACCTGCTCCGGGTGCGCGACTGGGCCGACGAGACCGAGACGGGCGACCGTGACGATCTCACGCCCGGCATCTCGGACCGCGCCTGGGCCCAGGTGTCGGTGTCGTCGAGGGAATGCCTGGGCGCCTCGAAGTGCGCGTACGGCGCCGAGTGCTTCGCCGAGATGGCTCGCGAGCGGGCCAAGCTGGCCGAGGTCGTCGTCACCAACCACGCGCTGCTCGCGATCGACGCCATCGAGGGCGCCCCGGTCCTCCCGCAGCACGAGGTGCTGATCGTCGACGAGGCGCACGAGCTGGTCTCACGGGTCACCGGAGTCGCCACCGGCGAGCTCACCCCCGGCCAGGTCAACCGCGCGGTGCGCCGTGCCGCGAAACTCGTCAACGAGAAGGCCGCGGACCAGCTCCAGACCGCAGCCGAGGGTTTCGAACGGCTGATGGAGCTGGCGCTGCCGGGCCGTCTGGAGGAGATTCCCGAGGACCTCGGATACGCCCTCATGGCGCTGCGCGACGCGTGCCGCACGGTCATCTCCGCGATCGGAGCGACCCGCGACAAGTCCGTCCAGGACGAGGACGCCGTCCGGAAGCAGGCCCTGGCCTCCGTGGAGAACGTGCACGACGTGGCGGAACGGATCACGAACGGCTCCGAGTGGGACGTGGTCTGGTACGAGCGCCACGACCGCTTCGGTGCCTCCCTGCGCGTCGCCCCCATGTCCGTGTCGGGTCTGCTGCGGGAGAAGCTCTTCGCGGACCGTTCCGTCGTCCTGACGTCCGCGACGCTGAAGCTGGGCGGCGACTTCAACGGCGTAGGCGCCTCTCTGGGTCTGTCTCCCGAGGGCACCGAGGGCGATGACATTCCGCAGTGGAAGGGCATCGACGTCGGATCGCCCTTCGACTACCGCAAGCAGGGCATCCTCTACGTCGCCACACACCTGGCCCGTCCCGCGCGGGACGGGGACCGTGCGGACATGCTCGACGAACTCACGGAGCTGATCCAGGCGGCGGGCGGCCGCACCCTCGGCCTGTTCTCCTCGATGCGGGGGGCCCAGCTGGCCGCCGAGGAGCTGCGGTCCCGGATCCCCGAGTACCCGATCCTCCTCCAGGGCGAGGAGACGCTCGGCGAGCTCATCAAGAACTTCGCGGCCGATCCGAAGACCTGTCTCTTCGGCACGCTGTCGCTCTGGCAGGGCGTGGACGTCCCCGGACCCAGCTGCCAGTTGGTCGTCATGGACAAGATCCCGTTCCCGCGCCCGGACGACCCCCTCATGAGCGCCCGGCAGAAGGCTGTCGAGGACGCGGGTGGCAACGGCTTCATGGCCGTCGCCGCCACCCATGCCGCGCTCCTCATGGCCCAGGGCGCCGGCCGTCTCGTGCGGGCGTCGGGGGACCGCGGTGTCGTCGCCGTCCTCGATCAGCGTCTGGCGACGGCCCGCTACGGGAGCTATCTGAAGGCGTCCCTGCCCGACTTCTGGTTCACGACGGACCGTAACCAGGTGCGGAAGTCGCTGGCGGCGATCGACGCGACAGCCAAGGAAGCAGCAGCCAAGCAGGCCACGGCGGAACAGACCGCAGACGAGCAGCCGGAAGACGAATAGCCGGAAGGCGGATGAACTGCGGGGTTGGCTTGCGACGGCTGCGCCACCGGCCAACCCCACTGCCTGAGCACTGCGGGACTCCCGTCGGTCCGCCCCCGGACAGCGGACAGCGCAGGGCCCCGGAACCGGCGCAGAGGTCCCGGGGCCCGGTCAGAGGGCGGGCCGTTGGACCCACCCGACGCGGTGCGCGCTGTCAGACGCGCCGCAGTACGGCCACCACCTTGCCGAGGATGGTCGCGTCGTCGCCGGGGATCGGCTCGTAGGCCGCGTTGTGCGGGAGGAGCCAGACATGGCCGTCCTCGCGCTTGAAGCGCTTGACGGTGGCTTCGCCGTCAAGCATCGCGGCCACGATGTCGCCGTTCTCCGCGACCGGCTGACGTCGCACCGTGACCCAGTCGCCGTCGCAGATCGCGGCCTCGATCATCGAGTCACCGACGACCTTCAGGACGAACAGCTCACCGTCGCCGACGAGCTGGCGGGGGAGGGGGAAGACGTCCTCGACGGACTCCTCGGCGAGGATCGGGCCACCGGCGGCGATCCGGCCGACCAACGGCACGTACGACGCGGCCGGCTTGCCCGCGGTGTCCGTCGGCTGCACCGAGGCGGCCTGGTCGGAACCACGCACCTCGTACGCGCGCGGGCGGTGCGGGTCGCGGCGCAGGAAGCCCTTGCGCTCCAGAGCCATCAGCTGATGTGCGACGGAAGAGGTGCTGGAGAGGCCGACGGCCTGACCGATCTCCCGCATGGACGGCGGGTAGCCCCGTCGCTGCACGGAGTCCCTGATGACCTCGATCACGCGGCGCTGGCGATCGGTGAGTCCCGAGCTGTCCGCCCGGATGCCGGGAGGTCGGCCCGGCAGGGAGCGCTTGTGCCCCTCAGGGTTCGTGGCTTCGTTCATCGCATGCACCGGCTCCAGTCGGCCCTGGGAGCGGTCCTGGGCAGTAATGGCGGCACTGTCTGCGGTGGTGGTCACGTCGGCCCCTCTCGATGGTCTCCCTGCTGGACAACGGTAGTTGCTTTCGAAAGGTTGCGCCAAACACACGTTCGAGTGAAAAATCGCGAATCACCGGACGCGATCATGTGTCCGGGTGTATTGGCGGCCGCGCCACCTGGCGGGCAAAAGGGTCCATTGCTGTACTCTTCACCGCCGGGGTGATCACCTCGTGGACTGGTGCCCCAGTCTGCCATCCGGCATTCCCCTGCCCCGGGACCAGCCCTCATCTGTGCGGGAGTCCCACGTCCCCTCCTCGCGGCGCCCACGGTATCTCCGCATGTGCCGCGGCGATACGGCTGTGCGGGAACGGATGCGGCCGTGCCCCCGGGAAGGCCGTTCGCGGTGGTGCCTTCACTGGCGTGCGAGAGCGGCGGGGCTCGGTTCGTCGCACGTCACCTGCGCCTACGCGCGCGACACGCGGGAACGGCGTCGATGTATGAGCCAATCCCCACATCTAGTGGTTGGATTGCTACAGCAGCCCAGAAGTTGTGGTCCCCCCGGTCTCGAGGCTCATGGTCATCGCCTATGCTTGGGGCTGCTTCGTGGGGCGCAAGAGACCCGGCGAGGCTATTGAGTCTGCTGTGAGGAGGGTTGGGAGTTCATGCACTGCCCCTTCTGCAGGCACCCCGACAGTCGCGTCGTCGACAGTCGTACGACCGACGACGGCACTTCGATCCGCAGGCGCCGCCAGTGCCCTGACTGCTCCCGTCGTTTCACGACCGTGGAGACGTGCTCGCTCATGGTGGTGAAGCGGTCCGGAGTCACCGAGCCCTTCAGCCGTACGAAGGTCATCAATGGAGTGCGCAAGGCGTGCCAGGGGCGGCCCGTCACCGAGGACGCGCTCGCCCAGCTCGGCCAACGGGTCGAGGAGGCGGTGCGGGCCACCGGAAGCGCCGAGCTGACCACCCACGACGTGGGGCTGGCCATACTCGGCCCGCTGCAGGAACTCGACCTCGTCGCCTACCTGCGCTTCGCCTCCGTCTACCGGGCGTTCGACTCGCTCGACGACTTCGAGGCGGCCATCGAGGAGCTCAGGACACAGACGGGACAGCCCGGCGCGGACGACGGAGACCGTGAGGAAGCGGCCGCGGGGAGCCAGGAAGACGACCGCGGGTCCGGAGGGGCGGAACAGGTCCCCCAGCCCGCCGGCGCCGCCGACTGACCGGCGGGCCGGACCCGGAAGGCAGCTCCGGGCCCGGCCGGGCGGCGGCGATGTGAAGACCTGTTGCGGGCGACGTGACTGGGTGCCCGCAACACCAGACAGAACAACGTGCCACGGGAACAACGGGGCACTTCAGGGCGTTTTCGCCCGTACAGGGAGGCGGCATGACAGAGACGGCGAGCGGTCCGGCACGGAGTTCCCGCGCCAAGAGCGCCAAGGCGACCAAGGGCCTGCGTGTCGAGCGCATCCACACCACCCCTGGGGTCCACCCCTATGACGAGGTGGCCTGGGAGCGCCGTGACGTCGTCATGACCAACTGGCGCGACGGCTCGGTCAACTTCGAGCAGCGCGGCGTCGAGTTCCCCGACTTCTGGTCGGTGAACGCGGTCAACATCGTCACCAGCAAGTACTTCCGCGGTGCCGTGGGCACCCCGCAGCGCGAGACCAGCCTGAAGCAGCTGATCGACCGCATCGTGAAGACGTACCGGAAGGCCGGGGAGGACTACAAGTACTTCTCCTCGCCCGCCGACGCCGAGATCTTCGAGCACGAGCTGGCGTACGCGCTCCTGCACCAGATCTTCAGCTTCAACAGCCCTGTCTGGTTCAACGTCGGCACCAAGCAGCCCCAGCAGGTCTCGGCCTGCTTCATCCTGTCCGTCGACGACTCCATGGAGTCGATCCTCGACTGGTACAAGGAAGAGGGCATGATCTTCAAGGGCGGCTCCGGCGCCGGCCTGAACCTCTCCAGGATCCGCTCCTCCAAGGAGCTGCTGTCCTCCGGCGGCAATGCCTCCGGCCCGGTCTCCTTCATGCGCGGCGCCGACGCCTCCGCAGGAACGATCAAGTCCGGTGGCGCCACCCGTCGCGCCGCCAAGATGGTCGTCCTCGATGTGGACCACCCGGACATCGAGGACTTCATCGAGACCAAGGTCAAGGAAGAAGAGAAGATCCGCGTCCTGCGCGACGCCGGCTACGACATGGACCTGGGCGGCGACGACATCACGTCCGTCCAGTACCAGAACGCCAACAACTCGGTCCGTGTCAACGACGAGTTCATGAAGGCGGTCGAGCAGGGCGGCCAGTTCGGGCTGCGCGGCCGGATGACCGGTGAGGTCATCGAAGAGGTCGACGCCAAGTCGCTCTTCCGCAAGATCGCCGAGGCCGCCTGGGCCTGTGCCGACCCCGGCATCCAGTACGACGACACCATCAACACCTGGCACACCTGCCCCGAGTCCGGCCGGATCACCGCGTCGAACCCGTGCAGCGAGTACATGCACCTGGACAACACGTCCTGCAACCTTGCCTCGCTGAACCTGATGAAGTTCCTCAAGGACGACGGCAAGGGCAACCAGTCCTTCGAGGCCGAGCGCTTCCAGAAGGTCGTCGAGCTGGTCATCACCGCGATGGACATCTCGATCTGCTTCGCGGACTTCCCCACCCAGAAGATCGGCGAGAACACGCGCGCGTTCCGCCAGCTCGGCATCGGCTACGCCAACCTCGGCGCCCTGCTGATGGCCACCGGTCACGCCTACGACTCGGACGGCGGCCGTTCCCTCGCCGGTGCCATCACCTCCCTGATGACGGGCACGGCGTACCGGCGATCCGCCGAACTCGCCTCGGTCGTCGGCCCGTACGACGGCTACGCCCGCAACGCCGACGCCCACAAGCGCGTCATGAAGCAGCACTCGGACGCCAACGACAAGGCCGTCCGCATGGACGACCTGGACACCCCGGTGTGGGCCGCCGCCAGCGAGTCGTGGCAGGACGTGCTGCGCCTCGGCGAGAAGAACGGTTTCCGTAACTCCCAGGCGTCCGTGCTCGCCCCGACCGGCACCATCGGCCTGGCGATGTCCTGCGACACCACCGGTGTCGAGCCCGACCTCGCGCTGGTCAAGTTCAAGAAGCTGGTCGGCGGTGGCTCGATGCAGATCGTCAACGGCACCGTGCCGCAGGCCCTGCGCCGCCTCGGCTACCTCGAGGAGCAGATCGAGGCGGTCGTCGCCCACATCGCCGAGAACGGCAACGTGATCGACGCCCCCGGTCTCAAGCCCGAGCACTACGAGGTGTTCGACTGCGCCATGGGCGAGCGGGCCATCTCCCCGATGGGCCACGTCCGCATGATGGCCGCGATCCAGCCCTGGATCTCCGGCGCCATCTCCAAGACGGTCAACATGCCGGAGACGGCGACCGTCGAGGAGGTCGAGGAGATCTACTTCGAGGCCTGGAAGCTGGGCGTCAAGGCGCTCGCGATCTACCGCGACAACTGCAAGGTCGGCCAGCCGCTCTCCGCGAAGACCAAGGAGAAGGAGAAGGCGGAGATCACCGAGAAGGTCGAAGAGACCATCCGTACCGCGGTCGAGAAGGTCGTCGAGTACCGCCCGGTCCGCAAGCGCCTGCCGAAGGGACGTCCCGGCATCACCACGTCCTTCACCGTCGGCGGTGCCGAGGGCTACATGACGGCCAACTCCTACCCGGACGACGGTCTCGGTGAGGTCTTCCTGAAGATGTCCAAGCAGGGCTCGACCCTCGCGGGCATGATGGACGCCTTCTCGATCGCGGTGTCCGTCGGCCTCCAGTACGGCGTGCCGCTGGAGACGTACGTCTCGAAGTTCACCAACATGCGCTTCGAGCCGGCCGGCATGACGGACGACCCGGACGTGCGGATGGCGCAGTCGATCGTCGACTACATCTTCCGCCGCCTGGCGCTGGACTTCCTGCCCTTCGAGACGCGCTCCGCGCTCGGCATCCACTCCGCCGAGGAGCGCCAGCGTCACCTCGAGACCGGTTCGTACGAGCCGTCCGAGGACGAGGTCGACGTCGAGGGGCTGGCACAGTCCGCGCCGCGCGCCCAGGAGCTGAAGGCCGTTTCCGCTCCGAAGGCCGAAGAGGCGGTCAAGCCCGCCCCGCAGCAGGCCCACACCAGTGCCGAACTGGTGGAGATGCAGCTGGGCATCCAGGCCGACGCCCCGCTGTGCTTCTCCTGCGGTACGAAGATGCAGCGTGCCGGTTCCTGCTACATCTGCGAGGGCTGCGGCTCGACCAGCGGCTGCAGCTGACGCCGAGCGCCTGAGCCGATGACGAGAGGGGCACCGCCCGCAGGCGGTGCCCCTCTCGTCGTACGTGCCTGGTCGTTCGCGCCTCGCCGGCAGTGCGGTCAGGGCCGGTGCGCCGCGCCCATCGTCCTGGTGAAGTCCACGGGGTCGCCCTCGAAACCACGGAGTCCGGAGCGCAGTTCCCACGGGCCGGAGCCGTCCCGGGCGAACTCCGCGACCGTCGCCGCCGTCGCTCCCAGGACACCTCCGAAGTCGTCCTCCGCCAGGACGGTGTACCCCTCACGGATACGCAGGCCGGGGTTGCGCACACTGACGAAGGTGCGCTCCGCCGGGCGCTGCTGAATGACGACACCGACCACCACGCGCGCGTAGCGGACGTCGAGCCGGCCGAGCTCCAGCGTCATGACTTCGTCGTAGCCGAAGCCCTGACCGTCCTTGCTGTCCCGGTTGAGGGTGATGGTGCCGTCGGGGGAGCGGCTGTCGAAGTGCACCATGTACGCGGCATCTCCGTGCGGGTCGTCCGCCGTGTAGGTCGCCGCGACCAGGTCCAGGTCGGTGGACGGCTGCCCCGCCGGGCTGGGATCCCACCGCACCGCGATCTCGACCTTGCCAAGCCCCTTGTTGAGCCCGTCCACCAGAGTCCCCTTCCCCGTACGACCTGTCCGTCGGCCCCAACTGCCGGGCGCACATGACTGTTTGTCCATCCTGCCACGCGAGGGGGTGCGCGCGTGGAGGAGCGGTCCAGCCGAGAGTGACCGACGCCACGCTTCGTGGCCTTACCATGGCGCGGTGCTGGTCAAGTGGATTCGCTGCACCGTGGTGGACCGCCGCGGTTTCGAGCGGGGGCAGCGGAAGTGGGCGGGGCTTCTGGGGGAGCCGGGGTTTCGCGGGCAGGGGGGTGGCTGGAGCCGGGGGCGGCCGGATGTGGCGCACGTCTTCGCGTTCTGGGAGAGCCGGGCCTTCTACGACTCCTTCATGGCACGGTCCCACGACCGGCTCGCGTCGGCCCAGGCGGGCACGTTCAAGGACGCCCAGGTCAGACTCTTCGACTACCGCTTCGACGTGAAGACCGGTTTCGAACCGCGCTTCACGGACGCCGACCTGCTGCGGGTGGCGCTCTGCCGCATCCACGAGGAGCGGGCCGAGCACTTCGTGCTGATGCAGGAAAAGGTCTGGAACCCGGCGATGGCCGGCTCACCAGGCATGGTGCGCGGGCTCTTCGGCGAGGCACCCGGGAACGAGTTCATGGTGCTCTCGATGTGGCGCTCGGCCGCAGAACACGGCAAGTACCGCACCGAACGCGTGGAGCGGCTCGCCCTGAGGGCCCAGACGGAGGCGGACGTGGCGGCGCTCACGGGTGACGTCGTGGACATGGAACCAAGCTGGACGGTCTGATTCCGACCGGTCTCGACGACTTCACCGGATGCTGCGACGCGAGGCCCTCTGACTCCGGTCGGGCATCGACGGAGCCATTCCGTTCGGACAAACGTGCGATGGGTGTGACCTGTGGTGCAGGAATCGTGTGACCTACGCCGTATGGGTGCGGGGGGAGTGCTCCACCGGACCTCACCCGATCTAGGGTCTTGGCATGGCACGACCACGGCGCATCGTCCTTGTCCGGCACGGCGAGTCGACGGGCAATGTTGATGACTCCGTCTACGAGCGGGAACCCGACCACGCCCTGGCGCTGACCCAGCGAGGCCGGCGGCAGGCGGAGGCGACGGGAGAGCGGCTGCGCGAGCTGTTCGGCGACGAGCAGGTCAGCGTGTACGTCTCCCCGTACCGCCGTACACACGAGACCCTGCGCGCGTTCCACCTCGACTCCGGTCTCATACGGGTGCGTGAGGAACCCCGGCTGCGCGAGCAGGACTGGGGCAACTGGCAGGACCGGGACGAGGTCCGCCTCCAGAAGGCCTACCGGGATGCGTACGGCCACTTCTTCTACCGATTCGTCCAGGGCGAGTCCGGTGCCGACGTCTACGACCGGGTCGGTGGCTTCCTGGAGAGCCTGTTCCGCAGCTTCGAGGACCCCGACCACCCGCCGAACGTTCTCATCGTCACCCATGGTCTGGCGATGCGGCTGTTCTGCATGCGGTGGTTCCACTGGACGGTCGCGGAGTTCGAGTCGCTGTCGAATCCGGGGAACGGCGAGGTGCGGATGCTCGTTCTGGGGGACGACGGCAAGTACACGCTCGACCGGCCGTTCGACCGTTGGCGAGATCCCGAGCCGTACGGGGTCACCGGATAGAGTGGCAGGGCGATGACCGTTGATTCCTCCCCCGACGTGCGCCTGGAGCGCGCCCTGGCCTGCCTGCGCGGACTGTCCGTCGGAGACGCCCTCGGCTCCCAGTACTTCGTGCCGGTCAACTATCCGCTGCTGAAGCGCGGCGAGGTGCCCTCCGGGCCGTGGCAGTGGACGGACGACACGGAGATGGCCGGCTCGGTCGTCGCCGTCCTGGCCGCCCATCACCGCATCGACCAGGACGCCCTGGCGCACTCCTTCGCCGAGCACCATGACTTCGACCGGGGCTACGGTCCTGCCGTCAACCGACTGCTGCGGCTCGTCCGGGAGGGTGGCGACTGGCGGGAACTCGCCGCCGCGCTCTTCAAGGGGCAGGGGTCCTGGGGCAACGGCGCGGCGATGCGGATCGCTCCGCTGGGGGCCTGGTACGCGGACGATCCGGAGCAGGCGACCCACCAGGCGGAGATCTCCGCCTACCCCACCCACCAGCATCGCGAGGCCGTCGTCGGAGCCATGGCCGTCGCCGCTGCAGCCGCTTTCGCCGCCGCCCCCGACGGGCCGCCCGGCGCCGAAGCCCTCCTCGACGGGGTCATCGACCTGGTACCGAAGAGCGCCGTGGGCGCGGGACTCCGCAGGGCGCGGGACATGCTCGACTACGGCGACCCGGGCACGGTCGCGGCGGTACTGGGGTGCGGGCGCCGGACGACCGCCCACGACACCGTGCCCTTCGCCCTCTGGTCGGCGGCGAGGAGCCTCGGCGACTACGAGCGGGCGTTCTGGACGACTGCCCAGGTCGGCGGGGACGTCGACACCACGTGCGCCATCGTCGGGGGCGTCATCGCCTCGGGGAAGGCGGGGGCGCCGCCCGCCGAATGGGTCGAGCGGACGGAGCCGCTCCCGGACTGGGTGCCCACGTCGGCCTGACGCCGGACTCGCTCCCTCTTCGGAAACTCTCCGTACGTATTGGGAACTCTCCGTGACCGGCCGTCCGTTGTTCCGGCATCCGCGGTGTCAGCCGTCGGGTCACACACGCACCGTCGGGTCGTGCACACGCCGGACGTCCGTGTGAGTGGAGAGGGGGTGGTCATGGAGGCTCTGCTCGTTGTTCTGATCCGCTGGTGGGGCGCTGTCGCGCGTCGTGCGGGCCGTATGAGGGCGGCCGTGCTGTCGACCTGTCCGTCCGTCCCCCGCGTGCGACCTGGCAGTCCGCGGCCGAGTGCGAACCGGCCCGGCAGCCGTCGGCGGGCCTGTGAAGTATCCGCCGACGAGGTGCCGGAGCCGGGTCGCGGTGCCCTGGCGTCAGCCGAGCCCCGGTCCGGCCGAGCCGGAGAGCGCCTCCAGGTCGCTCTTGCGGACCCGGATCACCAGCCAGGCCGTGGCCAGGGCGAGGACGGCCATCGCGGCGGCCGGGATGAAGGCCGTCGAGATGCCCTGGGCCAGCACCTCGTGTCCCCACGGCGCGGGGAGTTGCTGGGTCCTGGCGAACTCCGCCTTCTGTTCCGGGGTCGCCTCGGCCATGAACCGCGGAAGCTGCTTCTCGGCCTCGTCCCTGGTCGCCGTGCCGAAGACCGTCGTCAGGATGGCCAGACCCAGCGAGCCGCCCACCTGCTGTGTCGTATTGAGCAGCCCCGATGCCGCACCCGCCTCGTGCGGGGCGACGCCCGAGACGGCGGTGAGCGTCAGCGTCACGAAGTTCAGCCCCATGCCGAAGCCGAACACCAGCATCGGGCCGAGGACCCCGCCGACGTACGAGCTGTCGGAGCTGATGAGTGCCTGCCAGGCCAGTCCCGTCATCGCGAGCGCGGAGCCCACGAGCATGAAGGGCTTGGGGCCCAGCACCGGCAGGAACCGCTGCGACAGACCGGCGCCGAGCGCGATCACGACCGTCACGGGCAGGAAGGCGAGCCCCGCCTGGATCGGGCTGTACCCGAGCACGTTCTGTACGAACAGCACGATGTAGAAGAACATGCCGAACATCGCCGCGGCCAGGCTCAGCATGATCACGTACGTGCCCGAGCGGTTGCGGTCGGCGAACATCCGCAGCGGGGTGATCGGCTCCTTGGCCCGGGACTCGATGATCCCGAAGGCCAGCAGCAGCACCACGGCGGCAGCGAAGGAGCCGATGGTGAGGCTGTCCCGCCATCCCTCGTCCGCGGCGCGGATGAAGCCGTAGACGAGAGACGCCATGCCGACGGTCGAGGTCACGGCGCCCGCGATGTCGAAGCGGGCGGAGTGCCGTTCGGATTCGCTGATGTAGAGCGGGGTGAGCACGGCTATCAGCACACCGATCGGCACGTTCACGAAGAGCACCCAGCGCCAGTCGAGCCACTCGGTGAGCATGCCGCCCGCGAGCAGACCGATGGCACCACCACCCGCGGAGACCGCGGCGAAGACACCGAAGGCCCGGTTGCGTTCCGGCCCCTCGGGGAACGTGGTGGTGATGAGCGCCAGCGAGGTGGGCGAGGCGATAGCGCCTCCCACGCCCTGCAAGACCCGGGCGGCCAGCAACTGCCAGGGTTCCTGGGCCAGCCCGCCGAGCAGCGAGGCCAGGGTGAACAGGAGGATGCCGGTCATGAAGACCCGGCGGCGTCCGAGGATGTCACCGGCGCGGCCGCCGAGGAGCAACAGGCCGCCGAAGGTGAGGGTGTAGGAGCTGACGACCCAGGTGAGGTCGGTGGTGCTGAACGCGAGCGCGTCTTGAATGTGCGGGAGCGCGATGTTCACAATCGTGGCATCGAGTACCACCATGAGCTGGCAGGCCGCGATGACGGTGAGCGCGATGCCGGGGCGTCCCTCCCGGCGTGCCGCACCTGGCTTCTGATCTTGGAGCAATGGAGAGGTTGTCACTATGGGTCCCCCACGAGTGCGTTAGTGAACGCTGGCGTTCACTGCCGCGCCAACGGTAGTGAGTCCTCAACAGTGAACGCAAGCGTTCACTTATGACGGCGTCGTTCGGTACGTCCCCCCTGTGGCCGTCCAGCGCCTCCCCGATCCCCGGAACACCCGCTTCCTCTGCTCGTTGGAGAGAGTCAGATGGTTACCCCCAGCTGGGCGGATGCCCCCGCTCAGACAGCCGCCCGCCGTCGCGGTGCGGTACTCGAACGCGCGATCCTCGATGCCGCCCTCGACCAACTCAGCACCGTCGGCTGGAACGGCCTGACGATGGAGGGCGTCGCCGCCGGTGCCCAGACCGGCAAGGCCGCGGTCTACCGGCGATGGCCGTCCAAGGAGGATCTTGTCGCCGACGCCCTGCGTGCCGGCCTGCCGCAGTTCGATGCGGTCCCGGACGAAGGAGACGTCCGTGAGGACCTCTTGGTGCTGTGCCTGCGAGCCCGCGACGCGATGTTCTCCCGGCCGGGTTTCGCGCTTCGCTCGGTGATTCACGAGTGCGACACGGCGCAGGCCGAGCGCTTTCATGGCGTGATCTTCGAGGGGGTCGTGCAGCCCACCATGAAGATGTTGCGGGAGGTCATCGACCGTGGGATCAAGCGTGGCGAGGTGCGCCCCGAGGCTGCCAACGGCTATGTCTTCGACGCCATGCCGGCGATGATGATGTATCGCTCGAAGATGTGCGGATGTGAATGGCGGAACAGTGAAGTCGAGGAGATGATCGACCAGTTGATGGTTCCGCTGCTGCGGCCGCACGGCGCCTGACGCTGCCGGCGAGGGGCTCGTACGCGATTCGAGCGGTGGCCCCCGTCGCAGCCCGACGATCGCCGACGGAGGTTCGCGAGGGCGGCGAGGCAGCCGCGGCGGACCGGGGTGTCGCGAGCGGTTCCGGGCGGCGTAATCTAGGGGCGCCATGCCGTACGAACCGCCTACTCACACCGTCGAGCGCTCCCTTCGAGCCACGACCGGAGCGAAGATCGTTGCAGGTGTCGACGAGGTGGGCCGCGGCGCGTGGGCCGGTCCCGTCACCGTCTGTGCGGCGATCACCGGACTGCGCCGTCCGCCCGAGGGGCTCACGGACTCGAAGCTGCTCACCATCAAACGACGCACCACCCTCGCCGAGGAACTACGGACCTGGGTGACGTCGTACGCACTGGGACACGCCTCCCCGGAGGAGATAGACGCTCTGGGCATGACGGCCGCGCTGCGGCTCGCGGCAGGGCGTGCGCTGGACGCACTGCCCGTGCGTCCCGACGCGGTCATCCTCGACGGCAAGCACGACTACCTCGGGGCGCCCTGGCGGGTCCGCACGGTGATCAAGGGTGACCAGTCGTGCGTGGCGGTCGCCGCGGCCTCGGTGATCGCCAAGGTGCAGCGCGACAAAATGATGGCCGAACTGGGTATCGACCATGCAGACTTCGGTTTTGCGGACAACGCCGGGTATCCATCCCCCGTGCACAAGGCCGCACTGGCGGAGCGGGGCCCCACCCCCTACCACCGGTTGTCGTGGGCGTATCTTGATGCGCTGCCCCAGTGGCGGCACCTCAAGAAGGTCCGCAGCTGGGCGGACGGAAGTGTTCCGGAGATCGAGGGGCAGCTCGGCTTCGACTTCTGACGGTTTCGTTCGCAGACATGCGCCACCCGCCGATGCGGGTCGTACCAACGTTTGATAAATATCAACTCATGCCTCTCATTCCCGAGGAGCCTCAGATTCACGAGAGTGCCCAGGGTCCCCGCGCCACTCCGGCCAGCGGCCGCACCGCGCCGACCCCCCGTCCCGTACCCGGTCCCCGTCCCGCGGTTCCGTCGCGTCCCGGTCGCCCCGGCCCTCTGCGGCCGGCGCCGCCTGTGCAACGGACTCCGCGAGAGGTGGCCATCAAGCCCGCCCCGTCGGGTCACACCGCCGGAGCCGCCGCTCCGGTCACCCCGCAGATCCAGCTGATCCCGGCTTCCGCGGAGGGGGCGCTCGACGCCGCCGAAGAGGCCGTGGACCTGCTGCTGGACTCCGGTCGTGCCCCCGGCGACATCCTGGTGATCACAACCGGAGAGCAGCACCCGTGGGCCGCCCACGAGCTGTCCTTCGGTGAAACCTCCTACTGGGCCCAGCACGACGCGGGCGACGACGTCTTCTACACGGACGCCACCCTCGCGGCCCGCGCCGCGTCGCGTCCGGTGGTCGTGGTCGCCGTCAACGGCGGTCCCGAGGCCGCAGCCGTGAGCGCCCTGCCCCTGGCCCACTCCCGGGCCGGTGCCCTGCTGATCGTCTGCGGTGACCCGCAGCGGATCAACTCGGTGCTGGGCGCGGGTGTTTGAGCCGGTGTCGTAGCACCCGGCGGGACGCTGGGGGTGACTTCAGGCGCCGCTGCCGCTGCGCCGCCCGGCCGGGGGGACCCTGCCCCGAAGCACGGGAGTCCATGCCTGTGTGGTGACCCTGCGCGGCCCGAGGAGCGTCTCTCTGGCTGTGGCGGAACGCTGCGCTTGTGGCTCGCCGGGGCAGGTTTCGGGATGTCTCTTCCGGGCCGTCCGTCGGTGGAATCGTGAGGGGTCGTGCGACGAGGACTGGTCCCGGACCGTGTTGACGATCCGTCCGGGACTCAGCGTGCCGCCGCTGCGCGGCGCAGTACCTCGGAAGCACCGCCGGTGCGCGGTATGGGGGGCGGTGCCTCCGATGTGGCGAACGGCTCCGGCGAGGACGCCGAATGAGGGCGGCGTCCGCCGCGGCCCTCGCCGAGCACCTGCCAGCCGTCCCGGGTCAGCGTGATGTACGCCCCACAGCGCAGTCCATGCAGGGTGCACGCGTCGCGCAGCCCCCACATCCACGCGCCGTCCTCCTCCGTCCAACGCGCGTCGCCCTCACGGCAGTAGAGGAGCACCGCGGTGCGGACCGGCGTGCGGCGGCGCAGATCGTGAGGGATGACCCGGCGCAACTGCGCGAGCAGCGCGTTGCGGAACATCCAGCCGTCGGCAGGGGCGGAACGGCGCACGAACGAGGCGCTCGCCCGCAGCCGCTCGTCAGGGTCGAGCACGGCGACGACAGCCGTCGTCGGCTGCGGGTGGTGCCGGGCGTGCAGTCCGCTGACGATCTCACGGGGATTGCGCAGGAGTGGGATCCCGGCGGCGGCCCATTCCGCGGGTTCGAGCAAGCGGTTGGCGGAAGCGGCGGACATCGACGCCGCTGCCGAGGCCGGAGCGAATCCGAAGGTCACGGTCCTCCCTTCGGCTACGCGCCCACACTGCGGGCGGGGTCGGATTCCTGGGAGCGCGCACCGCAGCAAAGCCCTACCGGAGCGGCCGGCGAGCCGTGTGGGAGCGGACTTCAATTCTTCCTGTCGAACTTGAATGCGGCAACGAGCAATTGAGGCAGCCGACCGTTATCAGATGATGCGCGGCTAATATCCCCACCGTGTGTGTCGCCGTACCGCCCATGGGGCGTTCGAGCACGACACGTTCGTACGTCATGGAGGCGTGCGGCGTCCAGAGGTGTGCCGGGGCGGCCGCACACCGGCCTTGAGCGCGCCGTCAGCCTTGCACGGCCAGCACCAGCGGCAACACCCCCTGTGCGCCGGAGCGTCGGAGCATGCGGGCAGCGACCGCGAGAGTCCAGCCGGTCTCCGTGTAGTCGTCCACCAGGAGGACCGGACCCTGGGCCTCGGAGAGAGCGGACGCGAGGGCGGGCGGCACGGCCAGAGCCCCGTCGAGTGCCTTCAGCCGCTGGGCGCTGTTGCTCCGAGAGCCCGGGTAGGCGTCGCCGGCGTACTCGACGGCGCCCAGCAACGGCAGTCGGCCGATCTCGGCGATGCGTGCCCCCAGGGAGTTGATCAGCTGCGGTCGTGTGCGTGAGGCGACGGTGACGACGCCCGCCGGACGCGGCCCGCTCTCCGGAGCGCCCGGGACCCAGCCGCCGGGACCCTTGGCCCAGTCGGCCAGTACGTCCACCACGGCCTTCGCCACGTCGTCGGGCACGGGACCGTCAGGGGCCGCGGGTGCGAGCATCGGGCGCAGCCGGTTGCCCCACCCGATGTCCGACAGGCGTCCAAGCGCGCGTCCCGACGCGGCCTGTTCACCGGCCGGGATGCGTCCCTTGAGGTCCACTCCGATCGCCGGCAGGCCGGTGGGCCACATCCGTCGGGGCTCCACCTCGACACCGGCCCGGCCCAGGTCCACGCGCGCGGCGTCGAGCGCCTCGTCGGACATGTCGGCGGTGAAGCGCGGACCGGCGCAGTTGTCACAGCGTCCGCATGGCTTGGCAGCCTCGTCGTCCAGCTGGCGCTGCAGGAACTCCATACGGCAGTCGGTCGTCGACGCGTACGCGCGCATGGCCTGCTGCTCCGCCTCGCGCTGACGTGCCACCCATGCGTACCGCTCGGCGTCGTACGTCCACGGCTGTCCGGTCGCGATCCAGCCGCCCTTCACCCGCTTGACCGCCCCGTCCACGTCGAGGACCTTGAGCATGGTCTCCAGGCGCGAGCGGCGCAGCTCCACCAGAGGCTCCAGGGCGGGCAGCGACAGGGGCTTCTCCGCGTGCCCGAGAATGTCGAGGGTGCGACGCACCAGCTCTTCCGAGGGGAAGGCCAGCGACGCGAAGTACTTCCAGATCGCTTCGTCCTCCCTGCCCGGGAGCAGGAGCACCTCGGCATGCTCCACACCGCGTCCGGCGCGGCCCACCTGCTGGTAGTAGGCGATGGGGGAGGAGGGCGAGCCCAGGTGCACCACGAAGCCCAGGTCGGGCTTGTCGAAGCCCATGCCGAGCGCGGAGGTGGCGACCAGTGCCTTGACCTTGTTGCCCAGCAGATCCTCCTCGGCCTGCTGGCGATCGGCGTTCTCCGTCTTGCCCGTGTACGACGCGACCGTGTGCCCCCGCTGCCGCAGGAAGGCGGTGACCTCTTCGGCGGCTGCCACGGTGAGGGTGTAGATGATTCCGGACCCCGGCAGTTCGTCGAGGTGTTCCGCGAGCCAGGCCATCCGGTGCGCGGCGTCCGACAGGCGCAGCACGCTCAGGCTCAGGCTGTCCCGGTCCAGCGGACCCCGCAGCACGAGGGCGTCGGAGCTGCCGCCGGTACCGAGTTGTTCAGCGACGTCGGCCGTCACGCGCGCGTTGGCCGTGGCGGTGGTCGCGAGCACCGGCACACCGGGTGGGAGATCCGCGAGCATCGTGCGCAGCCGGCGGTAGTCCGGCCGGAAGTCGTGTCCCCAGTCGGAGATGCAATGGGCTTCGTCCACCACGAGGAGCCCCGTGGCGGCCGCGAGACGGGGGAGCACCTGGTCCCGGAAGTCCGGGTTGTTGAGCCGTTCAGGACTCACCAGGAGGACGTCCACCTCACCCGCGGCGATCTCGTCCTGAACGGCGTCCCACTCCTCGGTGTTGGAGGAGTTGATGGTCCGGGCGTGGATGCCGGCTCTGGCAGCCGCTTCGACCTGGTTCCGCATGAGCGCGAGGAGAGGCGACACGATCACCGTCGGACCACTGCCCCGCGCCCGCAACAGCGAGGTCGCCACGAAGTACACCGCGGACTTGCCCCAGCCCGTGCGCTGGACGACCAGGGCACGGCGTCTGTCGGCGACCAGCGCCTCGATCGCCCGCCACTGGTCCTCGCGCAGCCTGGCCTCTCCCGAGACGTCCCCGACGAGACGGGTGAGGACGGCGTCGGCCGCCGCCCGGAGTTCCGCGTTACTCGTGTGCTCCATGCGCTCCATACAACAGGACGGCACCGACATCCGGAGCCGCGCACCGGAACCTGTGGACGCAGCGGCGTTGAGGTGACGTGTCCCTGATCGGACTTATCCACAGGCTCAAGCGGAGGTTTGCGTTCCGCGAGATCGTCTTCGCATGACGAACCACAGCGAAACGACCGGATCCCCCGAGAACGGTGACATCACCGGGCCTGAGGCGCGGGGCGGGCACAGGAACGGTGAAGAGGACAAGAAGCGGAGCGAGCCGTCGGGGTCGCACGCCGCCGGTCCCGCGTACGGCAGTCACGGCAACGAGCACCAGGTCACCCTGCGCACCCCGGCCGAACTGGCAGATGCCCTGCCGTACCTGCTCGGATACCGCCCCGAGGACAGCATCGTCCTGGTCGCGCTGCACGACAGGGACGGACGCGGGCGGTTCGGAGGCCGGGCCCGGCTCGGTATCCCCGGGAACGCGGACGACTGGCCGTCCGCAGCCCGGCAACTGTCCCACGGCCTCGTGACGGGCAGTGAGCGCCGAGGGGTCCGGCCCGAGTCGATGGTCGCCTTCCTGTGCCAGGAACCGGAGAAGGGACAGACCGGCCGGCAGGTGATGGAGCGGCTGAGGCCTCTGGCCCAGAGGCTGCGCGTCGAGTGCGGATCCCTGGATGTGGTGGTGGTCGAGGCGCTGTGCATCTCGGAGGGCCGTTACTGGTCCTACTGCTGCGACAACGCGGCATGCTGCTCTCCTGACGGAGCGCCCATGGGCCTGCCCGGCACCTCCGTGCTGGCCGCGGCGGCCACCTACGCCGGTATCCAGGTGCGCGGCACGCTGCGGGAGCTCCGGGCCCGGCTGCTGCCCTGGGAGAGCGCCGTGGCACTCGAGCAGGAGGCCGCCCTGGACGCCGCCAGCATGGCGCTGGTGCCGAAAATCCTGGACGACACGGGCCGCGCCGCCGTGGCCGACGAGACGCTGGACCTGGCCGGGAGGATCCTGGACCGCTTCGCCGAGGCGCAGCCCGCCTCCGGCATGCTCCTGGCGGATCTCCGCGACGACGAACTGCTCGGGCACGACGAGGCCGCCCGGCTGATCCTCGGCCTCCAGGACCGAGCGACCCGCGACCGCGCTGCCGAGTGGATGGAGGGCGACCAAGCCGGACGTGCCCTTCGCCTCTGGCGGACACTGGCTCGCCGCTGCGTCGGGCCCTACGGTGAGCATGCCGCCGCGCCGCTCACCCTGGCGGGCTGGGTCGCCTGGTCCACCGGCGACGAGCTGGAGGCCCGCGAGGCCCTGGCCATGGCCCTGGGCGCCGATCCCGACTACCTCTTCGCCCGCCTTCTGCACCAGGCCTGCAATGAAGGTCTCGACCCGGAGTCGATCCGAAGCTGCCTGCGATCCGAGCGCGAAGGCCGTGGGCGCGTGGTGCCCGACCTCGTGGAGCCTCGGGCGGCCGGGGACGAGCCCGCGGCACGCGAGACAACCCCGGCGTCCGAGACCGAGCCACACGACAGGCATTCGCCGGCAGTGGCGCCGTCCGACTCCGGGCCGCTCGACAAGCCCTCACGCACCGTGGCGCCGCCGCCCGGGTCCGGGGCCTTCAGCCCGCCCCCGCCGGCCGCGGCGACGCCCGATTGCGGGGCCTTCGGTAAGCCCGCGCCGGCAGCGGTGAGGCCAGAGGCCGGGTCATCCGAAGTGCTCCCGCCGACAACGGTGCCGTCACGCCGTCGTCGGCGCTTCCGCCCCGCTGGTACCACCGGAGCAGCCTCCGGACGTATCAGCGTGGAAGACCGTGACAGGGCGGCTCGGACCCCCCGTCGGCGCAGGCCTGCGGACAGCACGCGCCCTGCCGGCGACAACGAGAAGAGTTCCTGCCCGAGCCGTGACACACCGGCAAGCACCACGCGGTCCGGCAGCATGCGAAGGGCCGGTACGCGTGTGCGTCCGGCGAAGAAGGCGGCCATGCCCTGCAGGGACACGGGTCAGGAAGCCGTACAGCCCGGTCACGACGGGGGCGAACAGGAGTGAGCCTTTGCCGGGCGGCCTCGAGGTGCAAGGGGACGGGCGATGGGCGTGACTCGGAGGACGCCCCCACCGTTCACCTGAGTGGCGGAGCGGCTGGACGGGCCGTGACGCCGCACTGCCCGGCTCCGTCGGAGCTCTCCGGCCCCGGCGCCGAATCCGATCGAGGCGCACTGAGCGCAGAGGAAGCCTCCCCATGCAACAGCCGACTCCGCCCGCCGCCGACGACCGCCGCCCCCGGGGCGGGCCCCCACGACGCCCCGGGCCGGGTCTGGTCCCGCCCGGGGCCGGGGTGCCGGGGGCGGAGGAGCAGGTTGTCTCTCCGCGACCGGCGGCACGTCTCGACGGCTACGGACCGAGGTTCCCCGGAAGCACGTCGAGCGCCTCTGCGCCCACCGGCCCCGACTCGCGCCAGCCGTGGTCCCCCGGCCCGGGCCGGTCGCCTCTGCGATGGGCTTCCCAGAATCGTCGCCCTGGTCTGGTTCCGGGGTCCGGCGCAGTCTCACCGCCCTGTGCTCAGGGACCGGCTCCGGCGCCCCCGGGGCACTCGCCGTCGCCCCCGCCCCGGGGTGCCACGATCCCCGGACTGCGATGGTCCGCAGACTTGCCGCCCGCCCACACCGCGATGATCTGCGTCGCCCTTCCCGGCCTGGCCATCTCGACCGCCGAAGGGCAGCTGACCGGTCGCGGGCTGGAGGGCTTCTACCGTGCCGGCCGGCGCGTGCTCTCCCGGTGCGAGATCCGCGTCGCCGGACGAGAACCCCTCGCGGTGCAGGCCCGGATGGCCTCGGCCGACCGCGCCAGGTTCGTGGGCACGCTCCGCACGTCACCGCAGGCGGGCCCGGACCCGGACGTGATCGTGGAACGCAACCGCTTCGCGGACGGCACGGAGCGGATCACCCTGCACAGCGCAGCTCCCCGCCCGCTACGGCTGCCGGTCGAGATCACCCTGGGCACGGACCTGTCCGACCTGGGGGCGATCGCGTCCGGCAGGGCAGGCCCCGAACTCTCCGCCAGCGTCCACGGCTCGGGCCTGCGCTGGTCCTGCGCCACCCGCAACGCGTCCGTGACGGCCGAACCGCCTCCCGCGGATGCCCTCGCGTCGGCCGGCCTGCTGCGCTGGGAGCTCGACCTGCCACCCGGCGGCAGCAGGACCGTGGAACTGCGGGTACGGCCGGACGGCGCGGGGCCTCTCCGAGCCGCGGGACGGGCGGCGACCAGCCCTCTGGCCGCGGCGTGTGCGGAGGGTGACGACCCGAGAGCCCCCGCCCTGCTGCGGACGAGCATCGAGGACCTCCAGGCCCTCCTCCTGCGCGACTCCGCGCACCCCACCGACACCCACCTCGCGGCCGGGGCACCCTGGCGCTGCGGTCTGGCCCCCGCCGACGCGCTGGTCGCCGCCCGGATGGCGCTGCCGCTCGGCACCGGCCTCGCCGCGGGAACGCTCCGGATCCTCGCCCGGACCCAACTCACGGGACCCGGAGCGCAGTCCGGAATGATTCCGGGCCCCAGACGGGACGCCGGGCCGCACCTGCCGCCGCAGTGCACCGGTACAGAGGCCACGCTCCTGTTCCCCACCCTGCTCGCCGAGGCCCGCCGCTGGGGCCTCCCCGACCAGGAGACGGAGGCACTGCTGCCCGCTGCCGAACGCTGTCTGGCATGGCTGCGCACCACCGTGGGTGACGGTACCTACCTGCGCGACCCGAACCCGGGCGGGCCCGTCCGCTGTGAGACGCAGGCTCACGCCCACCGTGCCGCGCTGCTCGGCGCCGACCTGCTCGATTCCTGTGGCCGGGCGGGGGGAGCGGCGCTCCGGGAGTGGGCACAGGCCTTGCGGACCGCGTTCGCACGGGACTTCTGGGTGGAGGACCGCGGGGGCGGCCGTCCCGCGGCAGCCCGTGCACCGGACGGCAGCCTGGTTCCTCACCTGGGTGCGGCTGCCGTGCACCTCCTCGACACGGGCCTGCTGGGCGGGGGTGAACTGGCACCCGGTCTGCTCGACAAGGTCCGGACCGAGAAGCTCGCCCGGCTGCTCGGCGGCCCGGTCATGGACTCGGGGTGGGGCCTTCGCGGCCTGGGCGCGAAGGAACCCGGATTCAATCCGTTCGGCCACCGAACAGGAGCCGTACGGCTCCAGGAGACGGCACTCGCCGTCGCGGGACTGGCCGCCGCCGGCTACGAGAGGGAAGCAAGCTCACTGCTGCGCGGCGTACTCGCTGCCGCCGAGATCTTCGCCCACCGGCTGCCCGAGATGTACGCGGGGGAGCAGCGCACGGAAGGAAGTGCTCCGCTCCCGCACCCGGCAGCCTGCCGCCCGGCGGCCACTGCGGCGGCCGCAGGAGTGCTGTTGCTGACCACCCTCGTCGGCATCCGCCCCGACGCCCCGGCCGGGACGGTCACCCTTCGCCCCGTGCGCGGTGCGCCCCTCGGGGAGATCGGTTTCACGGGACTGCGCGTGGCGGGTGCTCCGTTCTCCGTGCGAGTGAGTCGGCTGGGCCTCGCCATGGTCGAGGAGGCGGCCGACGGACTGCAGTTAGGGGTTTGACGTGCGGCGACGTGCGCATTCCGGATCAGTCACCAGGCAGTGGAGTTCGAACCCGACCGAAGTGGATCAGTAAGCGAAGGGGACCGAGGAAGGGACTGTTTATCGTCAGGCAGACGACTATGATCGCCGCATGCCCTACGACCCGTCAGCGTTCCCGCCCTTCGCCGTCACCGTGGACCTGGTCGTGCTGACCGTGCGCCGCCATGCTCTGTGTGCGCTGGCGGTACGCAGGGGCGAACCGCCGTTCCAGGGACGTTGGGCGCTGCCGGGCGGTTTCGTACGGGCCGACGAGGACCTGGCGCAGGCCGCCGCTCGGGAGCTGGCCGAGGAGACCGGACTGAGCGTCCACGACCCGTCCGCCCCGGCTCAGGACAACGGCGCACATCTGGAGCAGCTCGCCACCTACGGGGACCCCGAGCGGGACCCCAGGATGCGGGTCGTCAGCGTCGCCCACCTCGCTCTCGCCCCCGACCTGCCCGCGCCCCGGGCCGGCGGAGACGCCAGCAACGCGCGCTGGGCTCCGGTCGAGGAGCTGTTGCGGCAGGGCGGTTACGGGCGGGACGCCGAGCCGGTCGCCCCGCTCGCCTTCGATCACGCGCAGATCCTCGCGGACGGAGTGGAGCGCGCCAGATCCAAGATCGAGTACTCGTCGCTGGCCACCGCCTTCTGCCCGCCCGAGTTCACCGTCGGAGAACTGCGGCGTGTGTACGAGGCGGTGTGGGGCGTGGCGCTCGACCCGCGCAACTTCCATCGCAAGGTCACGGGCACTCCCGGCTTCCTCGTTCCCACCGGCGGGACGACGACCCGCCAGGGCGGACGTCCCGCCCAGCTCTTCCGTGCCGGTGGCGCGACGCTCCTCAACCCACCGATGCTGCGCCCCGAGGTGTGACCGGCCGACCGGGCGCGGGCCTCGCCGGGCCCGGGAACTCGATCCGTCCCCAGTGCGGACGCGGGTGACGGTCCGGCCCGAGATGGACTTTGGGATGCCCGAAAAACCGGACATAGCGCGCTATCTTGCTGTAAGTGATCCAGGCCTTCGGATTGACCAGCAACCCCCGCAAAGAGCGTCCGCCCGCAGTCGACGACGTCTCCTTCGAGGCGCGCGCGGGCCGCATCACCGCGCTGCTTGGAGCATCGGGCGCCGGCAAGACGACGGTTCTCAGACTGATGCTCGAACTGCAACAGGGGCGCGGCATCACCCACTTCCGGGGCCGACCCCTGCACCGCATCGGCCATCCCTCGCGCGAGGTCGGTGTGCTGCTGGGCGATGTGCCCGGGCACCCCGCCCGCACGGTTCGCGGTCATCTGCGCATGCTGTGCGCCGCCGCGGGCGTCCCGGTCCGCCGTGCCGATGAAGTCCTGGAGGCGGTCGGGCTCGTGAGCCTGCGCGAGGAGCGCCTCGGCACCCTCTCCCGCGGCATGGACCGCCGCCTCGGCCTGGCCTGCGTCCTGCTGGCCGACCCGCACACCCTCGTCCTCGACGACCCGGCCGACGGGCTCTCCACCCGTGAGGGCGCCTGGCTGTACGGCATGTTGCGCGCCCATGCCGATCAGGGTGGCACGGTTCTCTTCACCATCTCCGACCCCAAGGGGGCCGCGCGCACCGCCGACCGAGTCGTCACCCTTGAGCAGGGCAAGCTCGTGGCAGACCAGGAGGCCGCGGAGTTCTCCCGCACCCGCCTCCGTCCCCGAGTCGCCGTACGCAGCCCCCATGCAGCCCGGCTGGCGGCTCTCCTGGCCCAGCAGGCCCGCACCTCGCAGCTCTCGGTCGAGGTCGTCCGTGAGGGCGGCAACCGCCTTTCGGTGTACGGAGGCAGATGCGCGGACATCGGCGAGATCGCGTTCCGTCACGGCATCGTCGTTCATCAACTCGCCGACGAAGTCGGGGACATGGGGCCGGGTGCGGGCCGCGTCCGGGCAGGCGGAGCGGACGATCTGAAGCGTGCCGATGGAGGCCGCATCCCGGTCACACGCGAGCCGTCGCCTTCCTCGGGAGCCCCGACAGACCCCACGGCCGAGCCGCGCCCCCCGCTCGACCCGGAAGCCCACCCGGACGCACCCACGCCGGTCACGGACACGCCGTCGCTTTCCTTCGGGCAACCGCAGCTGCCCGACGCCGAGCCGGACGAGCTTTTGGATGCCTCCTCGACCGGCCGCTCACGCGACGGTTCCCCGGCGGTGGCCGCCCCCTCCCGGCCCTCGTCGCCGCGCCCCGGCCGTGCCCGCACGGTTCGCACGCTCGACGCACTGCCTCCTCTGCCGCCCCCCATCTCCGTCCGTCCCGCCCCCAGTCCTCTCCGTCCTCTCCGCTACGAGATCCGCCGCGCCGCCGGGATCGGCACAGGGTTCCTGACCGGGACCATCACGCTCGCCGTGTCCGTCGTGATCGCCGTCGTGCTCGCACGCATCGGGCACACCCCGCAGCCGCGCCTGCTGGCCGCGTGGCCGCAGGAGCTTCCCTTGCCTCCCGCGGCGCTCGGCGCGGGACTGCTCGGCGCGCTGGCCTTCGGCGACGAGTTCCGCCACCCCGCCCTGGCGGCGGACCGCGGCACCGTGCCCCGCCGGCTGGGGTTGCTGGCCGCCAAACTGCTCGTCTCATCGGCCACCGCGCTGGTGCTGGCCGTCCTCACTGTCGGCTGCGATGCCGAAGCGCTCTACCTCGTCTACGGGCGGGAACTCGCACAGGTTCCCGCCGACTGGCTCCCCCTGGGTACCAGTTGGATCGGGCTCGTGGTCGGCTGCGCCTGGGCCGGCGTACTCGCCGCAGGCGTCTTCCGGTCCACCACGGCCGGACTCGCCGCCGTGGGCGCCGTCCCCCTCCTCGTCGTACCCGTCGTGCACAAGCTCGTGAACGGACCGTCCGTGCGAACGGCGGCCGGACTCCCCGCGCGGCTGCGGGAGACCCTTGTGCCGCGATGGCCCTTCGGGGGCGAGCGTTACCTGGAGGCCGCGATCAAGGTGATCTCCCAACCCGTGGGCGGAGCACTGACGTTGTCGCTGACCGCGCTGCTCTGCGCGTATCTGCTCACCACCCTGCGCGGCAGGCTCCGCTGACACTGTCCGTAACTCATAGTCCGGCCATGCGCACAACCCCCCGCAGCGCGCCCATTTCTTTCCGATAAGGCGTCAATTGCGACGGGGTGAGCGATCACCCTTTCGTGTGCTTTTCACCAAAGACCTCAAGGGAGTTGGAGACGACGCCGACAAAGGATGCGTGAGTACCCTTGCGCACACCATGATGACCGCCGCCCGCTCCGCTGACTCCGGCCTCGCGAGCCCGGGCGAACTCGACCGCTACCCGTACGCCGAGGCGCCCGCCGTCGACCGCGTCGGGTTCCCTGCCTGGGACGGCGGGGACCCCGAGCTGGGCCGTGTGGGGCGCCGCGCCGCGGGCAGCCGCGGGCGCGGGCTGCACGGCCAACTCGTCCAACAGCTGGGTCAGATGATCGTGTCCGGCGATCTGGGCGCCGACCGCCCGTTGGTGCCCGAGGAGATCGGCCAGCGCTTCGAGGTCTCGCGCACCGTCGTCCGCGAGTCGCTCCGCGTTCTGGAAGCCAAGGGTCTGGTGAGCGCCCGTCCGAACGTCGGCACGCGTGTTCGCCCCGTCAGTGACTGGAACCTCCTCGACCCGGACATCATCGAGTGGCGGGCCTTCGGGCCCCAGCGCGACGACCAGCGCCGCGAGCTGAGCGAGCTGCGGTGGACGATCGAGCCGCTCGCCGCCCGCCTCGCCGCCGGGCACGGGCGCGAGGACGTCCAGCAGCGCCTCGCGGACATGGTCGAGATCATGGGGCACGCGCTGGCCCAGGGTGATGCGCTCACCTTCTCCCGCGCCGACTCCGAGTTCCACTCCCTGCTCATCCAGGTCGCGGGCAACCGCATGCTCGAGCACCTCTCCGGGATCGTGTCAGCGGCCCTTCAGGTCTCCGGCAACCCGGTCACGGGCTGTGACCGGCCGAACGAGACGTCCCTGGCGCACCACGGCCGCATCTGCGACGCCCTCGCCGCCGGCGACGGAACGGCGGCCGAGGTGGCCATGCGCCAACTCCTCACGGTCCATCCCGAGGTGGAACGGGTCGTGCCCGCCCCGCGCGAGCACTGACCGAGTTCCGCGGGCGGCGCGGCCGGGTGTGCCACCCCCCTCCTGTGGCAGTGCCTGATCGGTGATCCGCCTCGCGTCGGACCCCGTGGGATCCTTGTGATCCTGCGGGGTCCGACGGCGCGAAAGGGGTCGGGGCCCGGCAAGGCGGTCGGGTCGACACTGAATCTGACCCCCTCTGTGTGCGTCTGACCGTTTTTGTTCGCTTACGGGGTGTGACTCGGGCCACGCGGATTGGGCGTAACGCTCGCGGGAAGAACACGATGACCTAAGAGGTGACAGCCGCGGAGGGAATACGGACGCCGTTCACGGCGCTGTGCATCTTCCCGGCCCCCGCCCGCGCCGTCGGCCCATCCCCAAGCCGGTGGTCGGCTCCTGTCCACTGTGGACGGGGCCGGAAGCCGTTTTCCAACGTTCCGAGAGGTTGTTCGTGTCGGCCAGCACATCCCGTACGCTCCCGCCGGAGATCGCCGAGTCCGTCTCTGTCATGGCGCTCATTGAGCGGGGAAAGGCTGAGGGGCAGATCGCCGGCGATGACGTGCGTCGGGCCTTCGAAGCTGACCAGATCCCGGCCACTCAGTGGAAGAACGTACTGCGCAGCCTCAACCAGATCCTCGAGGAAGAGGGTGTGACGCTGATGGTCAGTGCCGCAGAGCCCAAGCGCACCCGAAAGAGCGTCGCAGCGAAGAGTCCCGCCAAGCGCACCGCCACCAAGACGGTCGCGGCCAAGGCGGTGACCACCCGGAAGGCCACTGCCACCGCCACACCGGCGGCGCCCGCCACCGAGCCCGCCGCCGAGGAGGAGGCACCCGCCAAGAAGGCGGCTGCCAAGAAGACGACCGCCAAGAAGGCGGCAGCCAAGAAGACCGTCGCCAAGAAGACGGCGGCCAAGAAGACCGGTGCCAAGAAGGACGACGCCGAGATCATCGAGGAGGAGGTGCTCGAGGAGGCAGCTCCCGGCAAGGCCGGTGAGGAGCCCGAGGGCACCACCGAGAACGCGGGCTTCGTGCTCTCCGACGAGGACGAGGACGACGCGCCTGCCCAGCAGGTCGCCGCTGCCGGCGCCACCGCCGACCCGGTCAAGGACTACCTCAAGCAGATCGGCAAGGTCCCGCTGCTCAACGCCGAGCAGGAGGTCGAGCTCGCCAAGCGCATCGAGGCGGGTCTGTTCGCCGAGGACAAGCTCGCGAACGCCGACAAGCTGGCCCCGAAGCTCAAGCGCGAGCTGGAGATCATCGCCGAGGACGGACGCCGTGCCAAGAACCACCTCCTGGAGGCCAACCTCCGTCTGGTGGTCTCCCTGGCCAAGCGTTACACGGGCCGCGGCATGTTGTTCCTGGACCTCATCCAGGAGGGCAACCTCGGTCTGATCCGCGCGGTCGAGAAGTTCGACTACACCAAGGGCTACAAGTTCTCCACGTACGCCACCTGGTGGATCCGTCAGGCGATCACCCGCGCCATGGCCGACCAGGCCCGCACCATCCGTATCCCGGTGCACATGGTCGAGGTCATCAACAAGCTCGCGCGCGTGCAGCGCCAGATGCTCCAGGACCTGGGCCGCGAGCCCACTCCGGAGGAGCTGGCCAAGGAACTCGACATGACCCCCGAGAAGGTCATCGAGGTCCAGAAGTACGGCCGGGAGCCCATCTCGCTGCACACCCCGCTGGGCGAGGACGGCGACAGCGAGTTCGGTGACCTCATCGAGGACTCCGAGGCTGTCGTCCCGGCCGACGCGGTCAGCTTCACGCTCCTGCAGGAGCAGCTGCACTCCGTCCTGGACACCCTGTCCGAGCGCGAGGCGGGCGTCGTCTCGATGCGCTTCGGCCTCACCGACGGTCAGCCGAAGACCCTCGACGAGATCGGCAAGGTCTACGGCGTCACGCGCGAGCGGATCCGCCAGATCGAGTCCAAGACCATGTCGAAGCTGCGTCACCCGTCGCGTTCGCAGGTGCTGCGCGACTACCTCGACTGATCGAGGGCGTACGGCACGGAAGGCCCGGTTCCCCCAGGGGGCCGGGCCTTCCGTGATGCTGCCTTGCCGCGGGTGCGGGGTTCCGCGGGGTGGATCACTCTGGGTGTCCCACGGACACCACGGAGTGAGGAGTGTGTATGCGACGTCGTCCGGCACGAGTTTTGGTCCTGCCGCTGGTCCTGGCAGCCGCGATACCGGCCCTGTCCATGGGCTCCAGTGCCCCTGTGGCCGCCGACAGTGTCGTCATAGGCGGGTTTCCCGTCGAGGCGTCCCAGAGCCCTTGGACGGTGGCCCTGTCCAGCCGTGACCGGTTCGGCGGTACGCGCGCGGGTCAGTTCTGCGGAGGTGTGGCGGTCGGCCGCGCGACGGTTCTCACCGCGGCCCACTGCCTGGACGAGGACGTCCTGGGCGGGCCGCCGGAGCGCGTACGCGATCTCAAGGTCATAGCCGGACGTACAGACCTGCTCTCGGGGCGCGGGGGTCAGGAGGTCAGAGTGAGCCAAGCCTGGGTGAACCCGGCCTACGACGGTGTCAGCAATGCCGGGGACTTCGGCGTGCTCACTCTGGCCGAACCGCTTCAGGGCGACCCGGTCATCGGCATGGCGGCCGACGGTGATCCCGCGTACGCGGCGGGCGAGACCGCGACGGTGTACGGCTGGGGCGACATCTCGGGTGCCGGTGAGTACCCGGACAGTCTGCGGGCGGCGCGCGTGCGGGTGCTCCCCGACGCGCTGTGCGAGGAGGCGTATCCGGGCGGCTCGGACGGCACCTACGACGCCACGAGCATGCTGTGTGCCGGGGAGCCCGAGGGGGGCCGGGACGCCTGCCAGGGGGACAGTGGGGGCCCGCTGGTGGCCCAGGGGCGCCTGATCGGGCTCGTGTCCTGGGGGATCGGCTGCGGCAGGGCCGGCAATCCCGGGGTGTACATGCGGGTGTCCGACATCATGCGGACGCTCGGCTGGGCGCGGGCCTCGGGCGATGCGTGAGGCGTCCGCAGGAGCCTGAACCGGCTGAGCGGACGAGGACGGGCGGCTGCTCCTGGTGACCAGAGGCAGCCGCCCGTCCACCGGCCTGTGCCGGGCTGGCTCGTCGTCGGACGCGAGGTCTCAGCGCTCTTCTTCGGAGGCGTTCGCGGGAGCGGACGTGAGTCGCTCCGTCTCGTCCTGTATCTCAGCGGCGATCTTCTTGAGTTCCGGCTCGAACTTGCGGCCATGGTGGGCGCAGAAGAGCAGTTCTCCGCCGCTGAGCAGGACGACGCGCAGGTACGCCTGGGCGCCGCAGCGGTCGCAGCGATCAGCGGCCGTCAGCTGGCTCGCAGGGGTCAGAACAGTAGTCACGTCGCCTCTTCTCTAGCTCGACGAGCTGTCGTACCAGGGTCAACATCCAACCAGCCCCAAAACGTTCCCGCTCGTGGCTTTTCCTCGAAAGAATCTTTGCGAGGCGGCTGTCTGCTGCCGGTTGGCGGCGAATGTGCCGTATTGCGTGTCTATGTGTCTTACGGGGCTTCGCGTTGTATCGGTGGTCGGTCCTCCCGGCTGGGTTGCCGGTTGTTCATGAGGACGTGCCCGGAGCCTAAATGGTTCATGCCTGGAAGGGAACGTGATGTGTACTTCACTCCATCGAGGGATCGAACACGCATGCGACTGTGGACTAGTGTGAGTTTTCGACGAGGGTGGCGTTACAACGGCTCTACCAGGCCTCGGTACCCTCTCACCGGTGACTGAAGCCGCGCCCTTACCCATGAGGGCCCCATCTGAAATTCAGCGAGGAGCGAACCGCGTGACCGCCGAGACGTCCGTGCCGTCCACAGCTCTGCTGGCAGGAGCAGACCGGGACGGTTCCAACTACACCGCGCGGCACCTGCTCGTCCTCGAGGGGCTCGAGGCCGTACGCAAGCGCCCGGGTATGTACATCGGGTCGACCGACAGCCGTGGCTTGATGCACTGCGTCTGGGAGATCATCGACAACTCCGTCGACGAGGCCCTGGGCGGGTACTGCGACCACATCGAGGTGATCCTCCAGGACGACGGCTCGGTCGAGGTCCGGGACAACGGCCGGGGTATCCCGATCGACGTCGAGCCCAAGACCGGCCTCTCCGGTGTCGAGGTCGTCATGACCAAGCTGCACGCCGGCGGCAAGTTCGGAGGTGGCTCCTACGCCGCTTCCGGCGGTCTGCACGGCGTGGGCGCCTCCGTGGTGAACGCACTGTCCGCCCGGCTGGACGTCGAGGTGGACCGCAATGGCCACACCCACGCGATCAGCTTCCGGCGCGGCGTCCCCGGCGCCTTCGCGGGGAACGGCGCGGAGGCCAAGTTCGAGGCCAAGAGCGGTCTGCGCAAGGCCAAGAAGATCCCGAAGACCCGCACCGGCACGCGCGTGCGGTACTGGGCCGACCGCCAGATCTTCCTCAAGGACGCCAAGCTCAACCTGGAGACGCTGCACCAGCGCGCGCGGCAGACCGCGTTCCTGGTCCCCGGCCTGACCATCGTCGTGCGCGACGAGTACGGGCTCGGCGAAGGCGGCAGCAAGGGCGAGGAATCCTTCCGCTTCGACGGCGGAATCAGCGAGTTCTGCGAGTACCTGGCCAACGACAAGCCGGTCTGCGATGTCCTCCGCTTCTCCGGGCAGGGCACCTTCAAGGAGACCGTCCCGGTTCTGGACGAGCACGGTCAGATGACCCCCACCCAGGTCACCCGTGAGCTCGATGTCGACGTGGCGATGCGCTGGGGCACGGGATACGACACGACCCTCAAGTCGTTCGTGAACATCATCGCCACGCCCAAGGGCGGTACCCATGTCGCCGGCTTCGAGCAGGCCGTGGCCGCCACGATGAACGAGGTGCTCCGCGCCAAGAAGCTGCTGCGTGTCGCCGAGGACGACATCGTCAAGGACGACGCGCTGGAGGGGCTGACGGCGGTCGTGACCGTGCGTCTGGCCGAGCCGCAGTTCGAGGGGCAGACCAAGGAGGTCCTCGGGACCTCGGCGGCACGCCGCATCGTGAACACGGTGATCTCCAAGGAACTCAAGGCGTTCCTGACGTCCACGAAGCGGGACGCCGCCCAGCAGGCCCGTGTCGTGATGGAGAAGGCCGTCGCCGCGGCCCGTACGCGCATCGCCGCGCGGCAGCACAAGGACGCGCAGCGGCGCAAGACGGCCCTGGAGTCCTCCTCGCTGCCCGCCAAGCTGGCCGACTGCCGCAGCGACGACGTCGACCGCAGCGAGCTCTTCATCGTCGAGGGTGACTCCGCGCTCGGTACGGCCAAGCTCGCCCGGAACTCCGAGTTCCAGGCGCTGCTGCCGATCCGCGGCAAGATCCTCAACGTCCAGAAGTCGTCCGTGACGGACATGCTGAAGAACGCCGAGTGCGGCGCGATCATCCAGGTCATAGGAGCCGGCTCGGGCCGGACCTTCGACATCGACACCGCCCGCTACGGCAAGATCATCATGATGACCGACGCCGATGTCGACGGCTCACACATCCGCACCCTGCTGCTGACGCTGTTCCACCGCTACATGCGGCCCATGGTCGAGGCCGGCCGGGTCTTCGCGGCGGTGCCGCCGCTGCACCGCATCGAGATCGTCCAGCCGAAGAAGGGCCAGGACAAGTACGTCTACACGTACTCGGACCGCGAACTGCGCGACAAGCTCATGGAGTTCCAGAGCAAGGGCATCCGCTACAAGGACTCGATCCAGCGCTACAAGGGCCTCGGCGAGATGGACGCCGACCAGCTGGCCGAGACGACGATGGACCCGCGTCACCGCACCCTGCGCCGGATCAACCTCTCTGACCTGGAGTCCGCCGAGCAGGTTTTCGACCTGCTGATGGGCAACGACGTGGCGCCGCGCAAGGAGTTCATCTCCAACTCGGCGGCGACGCTGGACCGGTCGCGGATCGACGCGTAGCCGCGGCACCCGGCTGCCGTCGGGTGAGGCCGGGTGGTTCGGGGACCCGGCCGGTGCCGCAGCGCGGTCCGGCATGCCGGAGGCGCCTGTGTACCGTCTCACGCCGAGGCGTCTCTCCACCCCCGGGTGGAGAGACGCACAGCCGAGGATCCACCCGTGATCCACCTACACTCCGATCCCCTGACCTGGCGATTTCCGTAGTGTCGAAGGCGTCGGCAGCACCCGCTGCCGGTACCCCCCTTCTCGCTCACGGAGGCTGTGATGTCCGGGCTCATCGACGCGTCGCTGATCGTGCTCGTCGCCGTCGTGGTGATAGCCCGGCAGTTCCGTGCAGGCCGGCTCGACAGCGAACGCCGCTGGTGGCTCCTGCCCGTGATCCTGGTCGTCCTCGCGCTGCGCGAGCCCGGCCTGCTCGACGCCCAACACCACACCGCCTCGGTGTTTCTGCTGGGTGCCGAGCTGCTCGTGGGCCTGGCCACCGGTGCCGGCTGGGCCTGGACGACCCGCATCTGGGCGGAGCCGGACGGCATTGTCTGGAGCAGGAGCAGTCCGGCGAGCGTCGCCGTCTGCGCCGTCGGAGTCGGCCTGCGCGCCGGGCTCTTCGCGCTCGGTGCAGCGGTGGGCGTGCACCAGGACAGCTCCGCCCTGTTGCTGGGGCTCGCCGGCACCCTGCTCATCCGGGCCGGAATCCTTGCCTGGCGTGGGCAGTCCCTGTGCCCCGGCGCGACGCCGAGCAGGGCGTACGGTGACGGCACGGCCTGGTCCGTGGGGAGGGAGCGCGGGTGAAGGGGAACGTCTGGGCGCGCTGGCCTTCCCGGGAAGCGCTCAGCCGGGAAGGACTCTCACGCTCCCGCTGCCTGCTGGCCTGGACGGTGCGGACGCTGGTCCTCGGGCTGCTGCTGTGGGGTGCCTTCGCCGACAGCCACGCGGGCGGCTGGGCGGCGGCTGTCGGCGCCGCGGGAGTCCTGCTGTCGGCGCTGCTCACCTGGGCTTTCTTCCGGACCACGCTACGGCACCGGCTGTGGGCGTCGCTGGCCTCGCTCGCCCTGCTGCAGGTCATCGCCCTCGCAGCCCAGCTGTCCGGATTCGCCGTCGCCGCCCTGGTCATGTGGTGCGGCTGCGCCGTCTCGGCACTGGAGCGGCTGCCGCCGGTGGCAGCACTGAGCGCCGCGGCCGTGGCACTCGGCGCGTACGGGTTCGTCAACAACGACGACGTGCTGACGACCGTGGTCACCGGCATCGGTATCGCCCTGGCCGGCTACACGCTGCGCCTCGACGCCGAGGCCCGCGGCAGCGCCCAACGGCTCCTCGCTCAGGAGCGGGCAGCGCGCGTGGCAGAGGCGGAGACGGCCGCGCTCGCGGAGCGGGCCCGCATAGCGCGGGAGATCCACGACGTGCTGGCGCACAGCCTCTCGGCCCAGCTCGTGCACCTGGAGGCGGCCCGGCTGCTGATCGAGCGGGGAGGAGAACGGGAGCAGATCCACGAACGTGTGGTCGCGGCGCGGGAGATGGCGCGGGGCGGCCTCGCCGAGACCCGTCAGGCGCTCTCCGCCCTGCGCGGGGATCTCACCCCGCTGGAAGACTTCCTGAACGAGCTCGTGGGCAGGGCCGGAGGCGCGGAGATCACTGTCACGGGTGAACGAAGGGCCTTGTCGACCGAGGCTTCCCAGGCCGTACGCAGAGCGGCACAGGAGGCGCTGACGAACGTCCGCAAGCACGCCCCGGGCGCCAAGGTCCGGCTCAGGCTCGACTACCGTCCGCACGAAGTGACCCTGGACGTACGGGACTCGGGGGGCTCGCCGGGTGAACTGACCGGGACGGGCGCCGGGTACGGTCTGCTGGGCATGCGGGAGCGAGCCGAGTTGCTGGGCGGCTCCCTCGAGGCCGGGCCGGGCGAGAAGGGGTTCGTGGTGACGTTGAAGGTGCCGGTATGACGCAGGAGGCCGAGCCGAAGTCCGCTCGGGTGGTGGTCGCCGACGACCAGACCGTGGTGCGGGAGGGCATCGTGATGCTGCTCGGTCTGCTGCCCGGGATCGAGGTCGTCGGCGCCGCGGGGGACGGGGAGGAGGCGGTGGCGCTCGTCGCGGGACTCGCCCCGGACGTGGTGCTGATGGACCTGCGGATGCCGCGCTGCGACGGAGTGGAGGCGACCCGCAGGATCCGCGCGGAGCACCCCGGGACGCAGGTCGTCGTGCTCACCACGTTCGCGGACGACGAGTCGCTGTTCCCGGCGCTGGCGGCGGGCGCGCGCGGCTATCTCACCAAGGACGCGGGCGGGGACGAGATCGTGCGAACCGTGCACAGCGTGCTGTCCGGAGACGCGGGCCTCTCCCCGGGCATCCAAAGACGCCTGCTGGAGCGCCTGTCGGAGGCCGAGCGCGGACCGGCCGCGCCGTCTGAGCCACCGGACGGGCTCACGGCCCGGGAGATGGAGGTGCTGCTCCTCATCGCGGAGGGGCTCAGCAACCCGGAGATCGCCCGGAGACTGAATGTCTCCACGGCGACCGTGAAGACCCATATCAACAACCTCTTCACCAAGACCAGGCTCAAGGACCGTGCGCAGGCCGTGCGTTACGCCTACGCGAAAGGACTCGTGCGGCCACCAGCGGGTTAGTCACCTGAAGGGGTGAAGACCGAGGGGAAGAAGAGTCGGGGATCTTCCCGTTCTGTCCATCCTTGGGCATGCAGCTAAGCAAGGGCCGTCCCCCTGGCGGGGACGGCCAGGAGAGTTGGGTCGAGCCTCTCGACGGTCATGACCCGGCCCAGGCCGAGAACGGACAGCTCAGGTACGACGATCCCTGGTACGACGCCCTCGCCTCCGGCTGGGGCGAGTCGGCCGGTGACGGGGCGCAAGGCCCTGGGCTGGTCCCGTCGGCACGGACGGAGGACGGGACGGGGGCCGCGGCGGCCGATGTGTACCTGGAAGTGCAGCACAGCGCGGCCTTTCAGGAGGTGCGGCGGCGGTACCGGCGGTTCGTGGTGCCGGCGTTCACGGCCTTCTTCGCCTGGTACGTGGGCTACGTCGTGGCCGCGACAACCGCGCCGGAGCTGATGGCGCGGCCCGTGGCGGGAGCGGTGAACGTGGCGATGGTGGCGGGGCTCGGGCAGTTCCTGTCCACGTTCCTGCTCACCTGGGCGTACGCGCGGCACGCGCGGTTGCGCAGGGACCGGGCCGCGCTCGAACTGCGGTGGGACACACAGGAACTGACACGTGGCGTGAACGGTGGTACGTCGTGACGGAGGAACATCAGACGCTGGCGCTGCTGCTCTTCAGCGCGTTCGTCGCGGTCACGCTGGGGATCACCACGTATGTCAGCCGCAACCGACGGGGGTCGGCGGAGGAGTTCTACGCGGGCGGGCGGCTGTTCTCACCCATGGAGAATGGTTTTGCCATCGCCGGCGACTACATGTCAGCCGCTTCCTTCCTCGGAGTCACCGGGCTCATCGCGCTGTTCGGTTACGACGGGCTGTTGTACGTCGTCGGTTTCCTCGTGGCGTGGCTGGTGGTGCTGTTCCTGGTCGCGGAACTGGTACGCAACTGCGGCCGGTTCACGCTCGCCGACGTCGTGGCGGCGCGGATGAGGGCGCGGCCGGTACGCATCGCGGCGGGAACCTCCTCGGTCACGGTGTCCGTTCTGTACCTGGTGGCGCAGATGGTCGGCGCGGGCAGCCTGGTGGCGCTGCTGCTCGGGGGTACCAGCGACGCGGCGCGGGATTGGACCGTCATCGGTGTCGGCGCGCTGATGGTGATCTATGTGTCACTGGGAGGGATGCGGGCGACCACATGGATCCAGATCGTCAAGGCCGTTCTCCTGCTCGGCGGCACCATCGCGCTGACGGTGCTCGTCCTGGTGCGCTTCCACGGCGACGTGGACCGGCTGCTGCTCACGGCGGCCGAACGCAGTGGGCACGGCGAGGCGTTCCTGGCGCCGGGGCTGAAGTACGGCGGGGACTGGACGGCCCGCTTCGACTTCATCAGTCTGGGGCTGGCGCTGGTGCTGGGTACGGCGGGGTTGCCGCACATCCTGTCCCGCTTCTACACGGTGCCCACCGCGCGGGCCGCCCGCCGCTCGGTCGTCTGGGCCGTCGGGCTCATCGGCGGCTTCTACCTCATGACGATCGTGCTCGGTTTCGGCGCGGCCGCCATCCTGGGGCCCGACGCGGTACGAGGGTCGAACGCGGCAGGGAATACGGCGGTTCCGCTGCTGGCCCTCGACCTGGGCGGCGGGGCGGGTTCCACCGGGGGGACGGTTCTCTTCGCGATCGTCGCCGCGGTCGCCTTCGCCACGATCCTCGCCGTGGTCGCCGGGATCACGCTCGCGTCCTCGGCGTCCGTGGCCCACGACCTGTACGCCTCCCTGCGGCGCAGGGGCGGGAAGCCGCGCAGCGAGGTGGCCGTGGCCCGTGCCGCCGCCGTCGGCGTCGGCGTGCTGGCGATCGCGCTCAGCCTGCTGGCGCGGGACCTGAACGTGGCGTTCCTGGTCGGCCTGGCCTTCGCCGTCGCCGCGTCGGCGAACCTGCCGGTGCTGCTCTACTCCCTGTTCTGGCGCGGCTTCACCACACGGGGCGCCGTGTGGGCCGTCTACGGTGGTCTCGTCCCCGCCGTGGTGCTCGTGGTGATGTCCCCGGTGGTCTCGGGAAGCCCTGACTCGCTCTTCCCGGGCGTCGACCTCCAGTACTTCCCGCTGCAGAACCCGGGGCTGGTGTCGATCCCCCTCGGCTTCCTCGCGGGCTGGCTGGGCACGGTCACCTCGAGGGAGGTCGCGGACGAGGCCAAGCACGCGGAGACCGAGGTGCGCTCGCTGACGGGTGCAGGAGCGGCGTAGGGGTGGTGCCGTCGGCTTCGGCAGGAGGGTTGACCGGCACCAGTTCGTGGAGGAACGGGCAGGGTGTCGCCTAGCCGCGGGTCGCCCACACGTATCGGTGTTCCGGGCGGCCCGCGTCGCCGTACTTGAGGGTGAGTCTGGCCCGTCCCGTGCGTTCCAGGAGCTTCAGATAGCGCTGGGCGGTCTGCCGGCTCACCCCGGTCCGCTCGGCGATCTCCTGGGCGGACAGGGGCCCGTCCGCGTTCATGAGGGACTGTCGGACCAGCTCGGCGGTGGTGGGGGAGTGCCCCTTGGGCAGGGCGGGTTCCGACGGCGCCGAGAGCGCCCCGAAGATGCGGTCCACCTCGGCCTGCTCGGCCTCTCCACCGCCGTCGAGGGTGCGGCGCAGCTCGGCGTACGCCTCGAGCTTGGACCGCAGGCCGGCGAAGGCGAACGGCTTGACCAGATACTGCAGTGCGCCGTGCCGCATCGCGGCCTGCACGGTGGAGACGTCCCGCGCGGCCGTGACCATGATCACGTCGGTCTGGTCGCCGCGCCGTCGCATCTCCTGGACGACCGCCAGCCCTGTCGCGTCCGGCAGATAGTGGTCCAGGAGTACCAGGTCCAGCCGCGGCAGTGTCTCCAGCTGGTGCAGCGCTTCCGCGGCGCTGTGGGCCACGCCGGCGACATGGAAGCCCGGCACCTTCTCGACGTAGGCGGCGTTGACCCGTGCGACTCTCATGTCGTCGTCCACGACCAGGACCTCGATCATCACGACTTCTCCTCGGTGCTCTGCGGAGCCGACGGCACGGTCAGGACGGCCCGCTGCGTGCTCGGCTCGGCCAGCGCCTCGGGCAGGACGACGGTGAACTCCGCGCCCCCGCCGTGCGCCTCGCCGACGGTCGCGCTGCCGCCCTGCCGCTCCGCGAGCCTGCGCACCAGGGAGAGTCCGATACCCCGCTCGCGGTGAGCCGGCGGCTTCTTCGTAGACCATCCCGTGGTGAAGATCAACTCGCGGTGCTCCGGCGGGATCCCCGGCCCTGTGTCGCGCACCCTGAGGATCGCCGTACGTCCCTCCGCGCGCAGTTCGACCTCCACGCGCGCGTGCGGCGTGCCGGCGACGGCGTCAAGGGCGTTGTCCACCAGGTTCCCGACGACGGTGACGAGCCCCTGCGGGTCGATCAGCAGGTCGGGCAGCCGGGTCCGGTCCGACACCCCCAGGGCGACGCCCCGTTCGGCCGCGACCGTCGCCTTGCCGACCAGCAGGGCGGCGAGGAGCGGGTCCTCGATCCGCTCCGTGACCTGTTCCGCGGTGGCCCGGTGGTCACCGACCACCTCGCCGACGAACTCGACGGCGTCGTCGTACATCTCCAGTTCGAGCAGTCCCAGAAGCGTGTGCATGCGGTTGGCGTGCTCGTGGTCCTGGGCGCGCAGGGCGTCGATCAGACCGTGAGTGGAGTCCAGTTCGCGGCCCAGCTGCTCCAGTTCGGTGCGGTCACGCAGGGTGGCCACGGCGCCGCCGTCGTCGGTGGGCATGCGGTTGGCGACCAGCACCCGCTGCCCCCGAACGGTGAGCAGATCCGTCCCCGTCACGCGTCCGGCCAGTACATCGGCCGTACGGCCCGCGCCGAGCGCCTCGTCGGGGGAGCGGCCCACCACCGTCTCCCCGATCCCCAGCAGGCGCTGTGCCTCGTCGTTCACGAGGCGGATGCGGCCGGTGCGGTCCAGGGCGACGACGCCCTCCCGGATGCCGTGCAGCATCGCCTCGCGTTCGGACAGCAGCGCCGCGATGTCCGAGAAGGCCAGGTCCCTGGTCTGCCGCTGAACCCGCCGGGAGATGAGCCACGCGGCCAGCGCTCCCACGGCCAGGGCGCCGCCGGCATACGCGAGCAGCCCCGGGATCGCGTGGATCAGGCGGGCCCGGACGCTGTCGTAGGCGATGCCGACGGAGACCGCGCCGACGACCGTGCCGGCGCTGTCGCGCAGCGGCACCTTGCCCCGGGCGGAGCGGCCCAGGGTCCCGCTGTCGATCTCCATGACCTCCTTGCCGGCCAGTGCCTGGCCGGGGTCGGTGGAGACGATGCCGCCGATCTGTTTCGGGTCGGTGTGGGACCAGCGCACGCCCCGCCAGTCCATCACCACGATGTACTCGGCCTTGGTGGCTTTCCGGATCCGCTCCGCCTCCTGCTGCACCGGACCGTTCGGTGACGGCGGCGTCCGACTCACCTGCCGTGCGAGCTCCGGCTGCTGCGCGGTCGTCTGCGCGATCGCGAGCGCGCGGCGCATCGCCTGGTCGTCCAGCTGGTTGCTGAGGGGAGCGAGGAACAACCCGGTCGCGAGCACCGCGACTCCCGCGGCGATCGCCACCTGCATCAGCAGCACCTGCGAGAACACCCGCCGCGGCAGGCCGAGGCGCAGGCGGCGTGCGGGGGGAGTGGGGCTCATACCCAAGACGGTACGTGCGGCCGGCTGCCTGCCCTAGACGGGTGTGGCGTGGATCTCCAGATCAATGTGTGCAGAGCCGGCTCCATCAAGGCACGAGAGTCAGCAGCATCAACGTATGAACACGAGAGTCGGCAGCATCAATGCGTGGAGGGGCAGAGTCCATGCTTGACGGCCGGCATCAAAACCCGACGCGAGGCAGCCGTACCGGAGGGCCGCCGTCGGCCGTGTCAGCGCTCGGTCAGCGGGCCGCGCTCGGTCAGCCGGCCAGTGCCGTCGCCATCCTCACCTCGCGCACGGCCACCACGTCCATCCGCGCCGGTGAACCGAGGACGGACGCCCCGCAGCTCTCCGGGCGGGCCGGCAGCGCCGCGCCCTGGGCCACCTCGACCTGCCAGCGGCGCCCGTCGGCGTGGGCGACGGTCACCTCCCAGCGCGGGGCCGCCCCGGCCGTCCGGACGACGCTCAGCGCTTCCGCGGTGTATTCGCCCATCGTGGTCCGCACGGCGAGCTCGGCCGCCTGACCGGGCCGTTCCCAGGCGGAACTGCCCCGGCACCCCTCCACGACGATCCGCCCCTCCCGGGCGCCGTGCAGGACCTCCTTGAGGGAGTGGGCCTCGGCCCGGCCGTACGCGTACCCGTACGGCAGGACGAGCACTGTGGGGGAGAAGCGGTGACCACCCAGATGGGTGACCTCCCAGACGCCGTCGACCCCGGACGTCGCCAGCTCGGCCGCGAGGGGCCTGCCGAGGAGGGCGCAGCAGCGGTCGCGCTTGCCGTTGGTGCAGACGAGGGCGAGCGGGTCACCGTCGTGGGGCCGGCCGCCGAGCAGCGTGTCGAACGAGCGGTGGTCGCCGCGGCCGAGTGCGGCGAAGTCGAGACCGAGCAGCTGTCCGGGGTCCGAGGTCGAGGCGCTGCGCAGCCACACGTTTCCCGGGACGACGTGCGCGACGTACACCTGGCGTGCGGTGGGCATGCGGCGGTCCGCGTGGCGCCCGGGGCGGCGGATGAGCGCGATCCGTACGCCGGTGTCCTTGGCGGCGGCCTCCAGGGCACGTCCCAGGGCGGGGTCCAGGTGGCTCGAGGTGAGCGCCTTGGCACCCCACGGACCGGGCTGTTCGATCAACAGCCAGGTCCTCGCGATGGCCGCGGTTCCCGAAACGGGCTCGGCGAAGTCCCGGGAGACGCTTGAGCACGTACTCACAGAGGTGAGCCTAACCTGACTTCGGTCGCGGCGAACCTCGGCCCTGCCCTGCGCTACTCCGGCAGAGGCTGCGGAGGCTTCGGACCTGCGTAGAGACCGCTCGGCCGCATGCGCAGCGGGCGTTCGCCGTACTCCTCCAGGGCATGCGCGATCCAGCCCGCCGTCCGGGCCACGGCGAAGATCGTCTCGCCCGCGGTCGGGGCCATGCCGGAGGAGACCGTGAGCACGGCGAGCGCCAGGTCCACGTTGGCGTGCAGGGGGGCGTGCCGGGCGGTGGTCTCGACGATGTCGCGGGCGGCGAGGAGAGCGGGCTCCGCGCGCGGGATCCGCTCCAGGAGGGAGAAGAGGGCACGTGCGCGTGGGTCCTCGCCGGGGTAGAGCCGGTGGCCGAGACCCGGGACGCGGCGGCCGGCGCGCAGTTCGTCCGCGATCACGGGCGCCGCGTCGCCCTGCTCGAGCACGTCCTGCAGCAGCCGGTGGGCGAGCCCGCTGGCCGCGCCGTGCAGTGGGCCTTCGATGACGCCGAGCCCGGCGGAGACCGCCGCGTAGGGGTGGGCACGGGCCGAGGCGGCGACGCGGACCGCGAGGGTGGAGGCGGCCAGGTCGTGGTCGACGAGGAGGGCGAGGGCCACGTCCAGGGCGCGCAGGGACGCCTCGTCGGGGTCCTTGCGCACCGAGAGCCTGGTCCACAGGCGGTGGGCCATGGGGCCCTCGTCGCGGCGGTGGTGTCCCGCCGGCGGCAGCGCGGCGACGAGAGTCGGGATGAGAGTGCGCGCGGTGCCGAGGACGGCGTCCTCGGACAGGTCGAACCGCAGCGGGTCGGCGGTCGCGGCGGCAACCGTCGCGACCCGCAGCAAGTCGGCGGGCGCGGCGTGTTCGGGCAGTGCCTCGACGGCGCGGCGGGCGACGGACACGAAGGCGGCGGGCGCGGTGAACGTGCTGCCCGGGAGCATCCGGCCCGTCCAGAGCCATTCGGCGACCTCCTCGTAGGTGTGCCGTGTGGCCAGCTCGACCGCATCGACACCGCGGAAGAAGTAGCGGTCGCTCTCGATGAGCGTGAGGCGGGTGCGGACGGACAGTTCGCCACCGGGATTGCCCCCGCCGGAGCTCCCCGAGCCGGAACCGCCCGAGCTGTCCCGCCTGTTGCGCCGGGCGAGCGCCTCGACCTCCCCGGCGTCGAAGGTGCTGCCCCGGCCGCCGCTCACCCGTCGGCTGCTGAGCTGGCCGCGGCTCACGTACGCGTACACGGTCTCCGGCTTCACACCGAGCAGCTCGGCGGCCTCCTTGGTGCTCAACCGCCGTTCCGCGTCCATGGGGGCGGGCTCTTGATCGCGCATGGGGTTCACCGTATCCGTCCACCGGTCCATTGACTGATGTATTGATCCAATCAATATTGACAGTCTTAGAGTCAATCATGGACAGTCAAATCAAGTCCAGGGAGGAAGTCATGTCCGTCAACAGGTCAGCAGTCACTCTTCTCGAAGCGCCCCGGGGGCTCGCCGGAGTCGTCGTCACCGACACCCGGATCGGCGACGTCCGCGGGCAGGAGGGCTTCTACCACTACCGGCAGTACTCGGCCGTCGACCTCGCGCGGACCCGCGGCTTCGAGGACGTCTGGCATCTCCTCGTCCACGGCGAACTGCCGGACGCCGCGCAGAGCGCGGCCTTCGCGGCCGAGACCGCCGCGCTGCGACGGCTGCCCGACGGGGTGCGGGCGGCACTGCCGGCCATCGCCGCGGCCGGCGCCCGCTCCGGACCTCTCGCCGGGATGAGGACGGCCCTCTCGCTGCTCGGGGCGGCGAAAGGGTTCCGGCCGGTGTACGACATCGACGCCGACCGGCGCCGGCACGACACGATCGAGGCGGCCGCGGCCGTGCCCACCCTGCTCGCCGCACTGCATCGGCTGGGTGAGGGGCTGGAGCCGGTGGAGCCGCGAGAGGACCTGTCCTACGCGGCGAACTACCTCTACATGCTGACCGGTTCGGTGCCCACCGAGCCGCACGCGCGGGCGATCGAGCAGTACCTGATCTCAACCATTGATCACGGATTCAATGCATCAACCTTCACGGCTCGCGTCATCGCGTCGACGGGCGCGGACGTGGCGGCCTGCCTCGCCGGGGCGGTGGCGGCACTGTCGGGGCCGTTGCACGGGGGTGCGCCCAGCCGCGCGCTGGACACCCTGGACGCGATCGGCACCCCGGACCGCATCGACTCCTGGGTGCGTCAGCGGGTGCTCGCCGGTGAGCGCATCATGGGCTTCGGGCACGCGATCTACCGCACGGAGGACCCGCGCTCCCGGATGCTGCGCGAGGTCGCCCTGGGGTTCGGCGGCCCGCGGGTGGACTTCGCCGTCGAGGTCGAGCGTCACATCGAGGCGATCCTGGCGGAGCTGAAGCCCGGCCGGGAACTCCACACCAACGTCGAGTACTACGCGGGTGTGGTCATGGAGCTCTGCGGCCTGCCACGTGAGATGTTCACCCCGACCTTCGCCGCCGGGCGCGCGGTGGGCTGGAGCGCCAACATCCTGGAGCAGGCGGAGGACACGAAGATCATCAGGCCGGTGGCGCGGTACGTGGGGCCGGAGGCGCCGGCGCCGTTGCCCGTCTGAGCGAAGGCGCCGCGGAGTGCGAAAGCCCGGCACCGGAAGGTGCCGGGCCTTCGCCTCGGGCTGGTGGTCTAAGGACGGGATCAGGCGTCGGGAATGTCGCCCTTGGCGTCGATGAGGGTTCTGCGCGAGACCACGACGATGCGCTCGTAGTCAGCCCTGGACGCGTCGGCGGGGAGCTTCCCGTCCAGTTCTTCGGTGAGGTCCGTGCCGATCACAGCGAACCTGCCGTCGGACAGCTCGAAGATATCGGGGCAATTGGCACCAGTCGTACTGCCCCGGGCGCTGGGAGGGGTGCCAATCCGACGGATGATGTGGCTCACTGTTCTTGCGTTCCTTTTGATCTCGAGGCGTGGTGCGCACTGCGCCTGCGGTGCGATGCGGCCCTGTGGGGCCGCGGCCTCGACAACCGGGCGGCGTGGAGCGGCGGTTCGGCGGTGGTCGACCCGGTTCGCGGGATGCGCAGTAGTCAACCTTGTTGGCACCTGGGGAAACGCGCCGGTTTATGGGTTCGTTACCGCCCAGCCGTGTGATCCGTTCCGGAGAGTGATCCGCGAGGTGCGGTGCTTACGGCCGGGGCGTGGAACTACTCGCCCGGCGGATCCCCGACGACCCACCACTCGTCGATGTCCGCCTCCTCCAGCTGCACGAGCAGATCGTCGACCATGCGGCCCAGCCCGGCCTCGTCGGAGGTGTCGACGAGGGTCGCCCGATGTGGGCGGGTGGCGTACCAGTACTCCCTGAAGAGGGGGTTCTGCAGCATGCTCCGGGCGAAACCGAAGAACTCCTCTCTGGTCACGTTGCCCATGCGGTAGTAGCACAGGGCGTTGGTGTAGAGGGCGTTGGCGAAGAGGAACTGGCGCTGCTTCCTCGGGGAGACGGTTCCGTCGTAGGCGTCGAGCACCTCGGCCAGTTCCGGATCGTCCATCGCCTTGCTCAGCAGCTCCCAGTGGAGACGCTGCTGGTGCGCGAAGTTGGTCCGGCGCTGCGACTGCGCGGCCTCCTCCAGGTGCTCGATCCGGGCGCGCAACGCGTGGAACGCGGGCCACTGCAGGGCCAAGGCGACGGCGGCACCCGCCGCCAGCCCCATCCCGGCCGAGGCGGTGGCCCTCAGTCCTCGAAACCCAAACTTCTGTGTGGTCATGTCAACCCCCGGTTCAGGCGGCCGTCCGCCGGTCGTCGGGGTGCGGGTCGACTGGAGGGGACCGGCGAGCGGTGGGCGGCGCTTGCCGTCTCCCAGAGTGCCGAGCGGCTCTGATCGGCGGGGAGGCGGAGAGGAGGCGCACGGAGGGAAGCGAGGGTCGCACAAACCGGCGCCATGCCCAACGTCTGCCCCGCCGGTGCTGCTAACAATCGTTCACTTCGGCGTGGATCTCACGGCTCGTATCCTGGGGCGGCATCCCCATTTCCCATGTGTGCCGGGAACGCGAGCCGGTGCACGCGTCGGCGCGAGAGAGGTCGCACGGTGAGCCAGCCGAGTCCGAAACCGCAGCAGATCCCGGTCGTCGTCCTGGCCGGATTCCTCGGCTCGGGGAAGACGACCCTGCTCAATCACCTCCTGCACCGCAGCGGCGGCAGCCGTATCGGCGCCCTCGTCAACGACTTCGGGGCGATCGAGATCGACGCGATGGCCGTGGCGGGAGCGCTCGGCGACTCGACAGTCTCCCTCGGCAACGGCTGCCTGTGCTGTGCGGTCGACGCGAGTGAACTGGACCAGTACCTGGAGCGGCTCGCGGAACCCGCTCTCGGCATCGACGTCATCGTCATCGAGGCCAGCGGTCTCGCCGAGCCGCAGGAACTCGTGCGGATGCTGCTGGCCAGCGAGCATCCCGGGGTGGTGTACGGCGGGCTCGTCGAGGTCGTCGACGCCGCCGAGTTCGACGACACCCGGGCCAGACACCCCGAGATCGACCGGCATCTCGCGCTGGCCGATCTCGTCGTGGTCAACAAGCTCGACCGGGCTGCGGACGGCGAACGCGTCCTCGGACTGGTCCGGACCCTCGTCGACCGTGCCGCCGTCGTCCCGGCCACCTATGGCCGGATCGACCCCGAGTTCCTCTTCGACTGCCGTCCGAGCGAGGAGCGCATCGGGCAGCTGTCCTTCGACGACCTGCACGAAGACGACCTGCACGGAGACGACCTGCACGGAGACGACCTGCACGGAGACGACCCGCACGGAGACGACCCGCACGGAGACGACCCGTACGAAGGCGCCCCCGACGAACAGATCCTCAACGAGGGCGGTCTCAACGGAGAGAGCCTCGCAGGAGGCGGCCCCCGCCACAGCCCCCACGACCACACCGGTCACCTGCACGCCGCCTACGACAGCCTGTCGTTCGTCTCCCCGGGCCCCCTCGACCCGCGCCGGCTGATGACGTTCCTGGACAGCCGCCCCGAGGGGCTGTACCGGATCAAGGGCTACGTCGACTTCGGGCCGTACGACGTCCGCAACCGCTACGCCGTCCATGCCGTCGGACGGTTCCTGCGCTTCTACCCGGAGCCCTGGCCGGCCGGAGGCGAACGCCTCACCCAGCTGGTCCTCATCGGCTCGGGCATCGACACCGCCGCACTGGCAAAGGAGCTGGAGGCGTGCAGGAGCGACGCCCCACACGCCGACGAGCACGGCATGTGGGGCGTCCTGCGCTACGTGCGCGACCCCGAGGAGCAGGGCGCGGACCCGGCCTAGACCGGCCCGGCCACCACCGCCACCGTCTTGGCCAGGGACACCCCCGAGCCGTCGCGGCGCGGGTCGATGTCCGGGAGGTCGGCCGGGGTGCCGTTCTTCTGCGCGGCGAGTGCGGGGACGGGGCCCGCCCACGCCAGGGACAGGCAGTCCTCGCCCTTCAGGAACCGCTGGCAGCGGACACCGCCGGTGGCGCGGCCCTTGCGCGGATACTGGTCGAACGGGGTCAGCTTGGCCGTCGTCTGTACGGAGTCGTCCAGCGTGCCCCGTGAGCCCGCGACGGTGAAGACGACGGCGTCCACGGCCGGGTCCACCGCGGTGAAGGAGATGACCTTCGCGCCCTCGGTGAGCTTGATGCCGGCCACACCGCCGGCCGGGCGGCCCTGCGGTCGGACCTGGGACGCCTGGAAACGCAGCAGCTGTGCGTCGTCGGTGACGAAGACCAGGTCCTCCTCGCCGGTGCGCAGCTCGACCGCGCCGACGATCCGGTCGCCCTCCTTGAGGGTGATCACCCCGAGCTCGTCCTTGTTGGCCGGATAGTCCGGCACCACCCGCTTCACGATGCCCTGGGCCGTGCCGAGCGCCAGGCCCGGCGACGACTCGTCGAGCGTGGTCAGGCAGACCACCGTCTCCTCGTCCTCCAGGGACACGAACTCCGCCAGCGGCGCGCCCCCCGCGAGGTTCGGCGTCGACAGCGACTCCGGCAGCTGGGGCAGGTCGACCACGTTCAGCCGCAGCAGCCGGCCCGCCGAGGTGACCGCGCCCACCTCACCGCGGGCGGTGGCCGGCACCGCCGAGACGATCACGTCGTGCTTCACGCGCTTGGCGCCGGCCTCCTCCGTGAAGGGCTCGCCGTTCGCCGTACGGGCCAGCAGCCCCGTGGAGGACAGCAGCACCCGGCACGGGTCGTCGGCCACCTGGAGCGGCACGGTCGCGACCGGGGCGCCACCCGACTCCAGCAGCACCGTTCGCCGGTCGGTGCCGAACTTCTTGGCGACGTTGGCCAGTTCGGAGGAGACCAGCTTGCGCAGCTCGGAGTCCGAGTCGAGGATCCGGGTCAGCTCCTCGATCTCCGCGGTGAGCCGCTCCTTCTCCGACTCCAGCTCGATGCGGTCGTACTTGGTCAGCCGGCGCAGCGGCGTGTCGAGGATGTACTGCGTCTGCACCTCGCTCAGCGAGAACTGCTCCATCAGGCGCTGCTTGGCCTGCGCGGAGTTCTCGCTGGAGCGGATCAGACGGATGACCTCGTCGATGTCCAGCAGGGCCGTGAGCAGACCCTCGACCAGGTGCAGCCGGTCGCGCTTCTTGGAGCGGCGGAACTCCGAGCGCCGCCGTACGACGTTGAAGCGGTGGTCCAGGTAGACCTCCAGGAGCTCCTTCAGGCCCAGCGTGAGCGGCTGGCCGTCCACCAGCGCCACGTTGTTGATGCCGAAGGACTCCTCCATCGGCGTCAGCTTGTAGAGCTGCTCGAGGACCGCCTCCGGCACGAAGCCGTTCTTGATCTCGATGACCAGGCGCAGGCCGTGCTCGCGGTCGGTGAGGTCCTTGACGTCGGCGATGCCCTGGAGCTTCTTGGAACCGACCAGGTCCTTGATCTTGGCGATGACCTTCTCGGGGCCGACCGTGAAGGGCAGCTCCGTGACGACGAGGCCCTTGCGGCGGGCCGTCACGGGCTCCACCGACACCGTCGCCCGGATCTTGAACGTGCCGCGGCCGGACTCGTACGCGTCCCGGATGCCGGACAGGCCGACGATGCGGCCGCCCGTGGGCAGGTCGGGGCCCGGGACGTGCTTCATCAGGGCGTCGAGATCCGCGTTCGGGAACCTGATCAGGTGGCGGGCGGCCGCGATGACCTCGCGCAGGTTGTGCGGCGCCATGTTCGTGGCCATACCGACCGCGATGCCCGAGGCGCCGTTGACCAGGAGGTTCGGGAAGGCGGCGGGCAGAGCCACCGGTTCCTGCTCCTGGCCGTCGTAGTTGGGGTTGAAGTCGACGGTGTCCTCGTCGATCGACTCCGTCATCAGGCTCGTCGCCTCGGCCATACGGCACTCGGTGTACCGCATGGCGGCCGGCGGGTCGTCGTTGCCCAGCGAGCCGAAGTTGCCGTGGCCGTCGACCAGGGGAACCCGCATCGAGAAGGGCTGGGCCATGCGCACCAGGGCGTCGTAGATCGACGCGTCGCCGTGCGGGTGCAGCTTGCCCATCACCTCGCCGACGACCCGGGCGCACTTGACGTACCCGCGCTCGGGGCGCAGGCCCATCTCGTTCATCTGGTAGACGATGCGGCGGTGCACCGGCTTGAGGCCGTCGCGTGCGTCCGGCAGGGCGCGGGAGTAGATGACCGAGTACGCGTACTCGAGGAAGGAGCCCTGCATCTCGTCGACGACGTCGATGTCGAGGATCCGCTCCTCGTACGAGTCGTCGGGCGGCGGGGTCTTCGTGCTGCGGCGGGCCATCGCTGCCGGCTCCTCCTGTTGCTGGTCGCTTGCCTACGGGGGCGTTCATGCCGGTGCGAGACGTCGAGCGTGCTCGGGCCCTTCGGGCCTCCGCGCGCTCGCCACCGACCGCCTTCGCGGCTCGCTCGTGCTGCTGCGATCCGGATCTGACGCCGACCATTGTGGACCGCCGCACTGACAACCGGGACCAGGACCCTGCCCGAGGCGTCTGTCGTGCTGTCGGGACCAGGTCGCCACCGGGAACTTCACCAGGGCTCCGCACGCTTGCATACAGTGGCAGGACCGGCAGGAATCCGCGGTCTGAACAACCGCTCAGCGATCGAAGGGACGTACATGCCCATGGGTCACACGGCCACAGCCCAGGCAGGCTCCGGGGGCCTGACAGCGACCGAGCACCGCCTGGCCAACGGCCTGCGCGTGGTGCTCTCCGAGGACCACCTGACCCCGGTCGCGGCGGTGTGCCTCTGGTACGACGTCGGCTCACGCCACGAAGTCAAGGGGCGTACCGGCCTGGCTCACCTTTTCGAGCACCTCATGTTCCAGGGGTCCGCGCAGGTCAAGGGCAACGGCCACTTCGAGCTCGTGCAGGGCGCGGGTGGCTCGCTGAACGGCACGACCAGCTTCGAGCGGACCAACTACTTCGAGACCATGCCCACCCACCAGCTGGAGCTCGCCCTCTGGCTGGAGGCCGACCGCATGGGCTCGCTGCTGGCCGCGCTCGACGAGGAGTCGATGGAGAACCAGCGGGACGTCGTCAAGAACGAGCGCCGCCAGCGCTACGACAACGTCCCCTACGGCACCGCCTTCGAGAAGCTGACCGCCCTCGCCTACCCGGAGGGCCACCCCTACCACCACACCCCGATCGGCTCGATGGCCGACCTGGACGCGGCGACGCTGGAGGACGCGCGCGCGTTCTTCCGCACCTACTACGCGCCGAACAACGCCGTGCTCTCCGTGGTCGGCGACATCGACCCGGAGCAGACGCTCGCGTGGGTCGAGAAGTACTTCGGCTCCATCCCCGGTCACGACGGCAAGCCCGCCCCGCGCGACGGGTCGCTGCCGGAGACCATCGGCGAGCAGCTGCGCGAGGTCGTCGAGGAGGAGGTACCGGCGCGCGCCCTGATGGCCGCCTACCGGCTGCCGCACGACGGCACGCGCGCGTGCGACGCGGCCGACCTGGCCCTCACCGTCCTCGGCGGCGGCGAGTCCTCCCGCCTGTACAACCGGCTCGTGCGACGCGACCGTACGGCCGTCGCGGCCGGCTTCGGCCTGCTGCGGCTCGCCGGTGCTCCCTCCCTGGGGTGGCTGGACGTGAAGACGTCCGGCGACGTGGAGGTTCCGGTCATCGAGACCGCCATCGACGAGGAGCTCGCCCGGTTCGCCGAGGAGGGCCCCACGCCCGAGGAGATGGAGCGCGCCCAGGCCCAGTTGGAGCGCGAGTGGCTGGACCGGCTCGGCACGGTCGCCGGCCGCGCCGACGAACTGTGCCGGTACGCCGTGCTCTTCGGAGACCCGCAGCTCGCCCTGACCGCCGTCCAGCGCGTGCTGGAGATCACGGCGGAGGAGGTCCAGGAGGTCGCCAAGGCCCGCCTGCGACCCGACAACCGCGCGGTGCTCGTCTACGAGCCCGTCGCCGGCGAGACCGGCGAGGCGGAGACCGCCGAGGACGCCGGCATCACCGACGACACCGCAGCCGCGGCCACCGACGAGAACGAGGAGGCGGACAAGTGACCGAGCTCGCCACGATGGACTTCCACCCCCGGCCGCAGGCGGGCGACGCCCGGCCCTGGGCCTTCCCGGCCCCCGAGCGCGGCATGCTCGACAACGGCCTGACGGTGCTGCGCTGCCATCGCCCCGGCCAGCAGGTCGTCGCCGTGGAGGTGCTGCTGGACGCGCCTCTGGAGGCGGAGCCGGCCGGACTCGACGGTGTGGCCACGATCATGGCCCGGGCCTTCTCCGAGGGCACCGACAAGCACTCCGCCGAGGACTTCGCCGCGGAACTGGAGCGCGCCGGTGCCACTCTCGACGCGCATGCCGACCACCCCGGCGTCCGGCTCAGCCTGGAGGTGCCCGCCTCCCGGCTCACCAAGGGCCTGGGCCTGATCGCCGACGCCCTGAGGGCGCCCGCCTTCGCCGACAGCGAGGTCGAACGGCTGGTCAACAATCGCCTCGACGAGATCCCGCACGAGCTGGCCAACCCCTCCCGCCGCGGCGCCAAGGAGCTCTCCAAGGAGCTGTTCCCGGCGGACTCGCGCATGTCGCGGCCCCGGCAGGGCAGCGAGGAGACCGTCGCCGCCATCGACTCCGCGGCCGTGCGCGCCTTCTACGAGAAGCACGTCCGTCCCGCCACGGCCACCGTCGTGGTCGTCGGCGACCTCACCGGCATCGACCTGGACGCCCTGCTCGGGGACACGCTGGGCGCCTGGACGGGCTCCTCGGCCGAGCCGCGTCCCGTGCCGCCGGTGACCGCCGACGACACCGGCCGGGTCGTCATCGTGGACCGCCCGGGCGCCGTCCAGACGCAGCTGCTGATCGGCCGGATCGGGCCGGACCGGCACGACCGCGTGTGGCCCGCGCAGGTGCTCGGCACGTACTGCCTCGGCGGCACCCTCACCTCCCGCCTTGACCGCGTCCTGCGCGAGGAGAAGGGCTACACCTACGGCGTACGGGCGTTCGGCCAGGTCCTCAGGTCCGCCCCGGACGGCACGGGTGCCGCGATGCTCGCCATCAGCGGTTCCGTCGACACGCCCAACACCGGTCCCGCCCTCCAGGACCTCTGGACGGTGCTGCGCACCCTCGCCGCCGAGGGACTGACCGACGCCGAGCGGGACGTCGCCGTGCAGAACCTGGTGGGCGTGGCGCCGCTGAAGTACGAGACGGCGGCGGCCGTCGCGAGCACGCTGGCCGACCAGGTCGAGCAGCACCTGCCCGACGACTACCAGGCCACGCTGTACCGGCAGCTCGCCGCGACCGGCACCGTGGAGGCCACCGCGGCGGCCGTGAGCGCCTTCCCGGTGGACCGTCTGGTGACCGTTCTCGTCGGTGACGCGGCGCAGATCAAGGCACCCGTCGAGGCCCTCGGCATCGGCGAAGTCACCGTCGTCGCCGCCGAGTAGCGGCACGCGCGTGCAGGGGCCCTGGTTGTCTTCAAAGGCACCAGGGCCCCTTTATGCCCGAATTGGGATGGGAGTTGCCTGTCTGCCCTGTGGGATGCGCTACAAAAGCCTGGATTCGTTTGGGAATTGAAAGTGGCGCCGCTTAGCGTCATCCAGGCTGTTCGTCAGGCAGTGCGCCGCACCCGCGGCACCGGACAGTCATCGCCGAGTCCCCGTACGGCGCGAGCCAGGGGAGCCGGGGACCCATCGCAGTCCCTGGGGTGAATCGGGCGCCCGCGCGAGTCGCGAGGGAGTCCGTAGGAGACCTTCCTGCTCCGAACCCGTCAGCTAACCCGGTAGGCGAGAGGGAAGGAAAGGACCAGCCACCACATGGCGTTCACTCGCGCCACCGGGAAGCACCGTCGTCCCAGCAGGATGCAGCGCTCCACCGCCCGCGCGGCAGGCGTCGCGGCTCTCGCCACCACCGGCGTGATCGGCACCGTGGCGGCCCCCGCGGCCTTCGCCGCCGAACCCAGCGCCGAGCAGACCGGCCTCACCCCGGTCGTCACCATGGGTGACACCGCGGCCCAGCAGATCGACGCCCAGGCCCTCGCGCAGCAGCACGCAGCCGACGAGGCCGCCGCCAAGCAGAAGGCCGAGGAGGCCGCCCGCAAGCGGGCCGCCGAGCTGGCCGAGAGGGCCAAGGAGGCGGCCGAGAAGGCCCGCGAGGCCAAGGAGCGCGCCGCCCGCGAGGCCGAGCGCAAGCGCCTCAACACCTTCGTGTCCCCGATCTCCGGCTCGTACGTCTCCACCGGCTACCAGGCCAGCAGCGGCCTGTGGTCCTCCGGCAGCCACACCGGTGTCGACTTCCACGCCGCCAGCGGCACCTCCGTCCACGCGGTCGGCGCGGGCACCGTCGTCGAGGCCGGCTGGGGCGGCTCCTACGGCAACCAGATCGTGATCAAGATGAACGACGGGACGTACACCCAGTACGGCCACCTGTCCTCCGTCGGCGTCTCGGTGGGCCAGCAGGTCACCCCCGGCCAGCAGATCGGCCTGTCCGGCGCGACCGGCAACGTCACCGGCCCCCACCTGCACTTCGAGGCCCGCACCAGCCCCGAGTACGGCTCGGACATCGACCCGGTCGCCTACCTCCGCTCGCACGGCGTGGGTGTCTGACCGGAACCTCCCCGCTCTCCCCGAAAGCCCCGGCTCCCCGAGCCGGGGCTTTCGGCGTTTACGGCCGCCCGCTGTCCAAAAAATATCCATGGATTGTCGTCTGCCGTCGGAAATTCCGGCTCATTGCAATAGAGTCACGGAACGCACGCCGCTCGTCGGCGTTTCACGGGGATTAAGCGGAGGTCGGTCATGCGTATTCCCGCGCACTCGGTGTGCACGGCCATCCGGGACGACATCGTCGCGGGTGTCCACGCACGCGGCAGCCGGCTCACCGAGGAACTCCTCGCGCGCCGCTACGGCGTCTCGAGGGTGCCCGTCCGGGAGGCGCTGCGCACGCTCGAGGCCGAGGGATTCGTGGTGACCCGCCGGCACGCGGGCGCGTGCGTGGCGGAACCCACCGAGCAGGAGGCCGCTGACCTGCTGGAGATGCGCATGCTGCTGGAGCCGCTCGGTGCGGCCCGCGCCGCCCAGCGTCGCACCGAGGCGCATCTGAAGGTCCTGCGCGGTCTGGTCCGGCTGGGTCAGGAGCGGGCCCGCCGGGGCAACAGCGACGACCTGCGCTCTCTGGGCGGTTGGTTCCACGAGACGCTCGCCCAGGCCTCCGGCAGCCCTGCGCTGACCTCGATGCTCACCCAGCTCCGCCACAAGATCGCCTGGATGTACGCCGTGGAGGCGCCGGCCAGTCCGGTGGAGTCCTGGACCGAGCACGGCGCGATCGTGGACGCGGTGGCGCGTGGGGACGGCGAGCGCGCGCGGGCGGTCACGGCGCTGCACACCGAGCGCGCGAAGGGCGCGCACCGCCTGCGGTTCGGCTCCCCCCAGGAGCGCACCGACCGTGTGAGGAACTCGCAACATCCCGTAAACACGGCGAGCCCGCAGCATTAACACGGCAGCCGTATACAAAGAGAGCGGACAATTTGCGGGGGTCTATTTTCGCTGCCCGGATTCATCGGAATTCCCGTCCCGCATCCACCGGGAATGGCGAAGGGCCCGCCCGGTGAATTCGGACGAGCCCTTCGCTGCACGCCGGACGGATCGGGCGCTCGGTGAATCAGACGGTCTCGGGAAGTTCCTCGAGACCCTCGGAGACCAGCTTGGCGAGCCGGTCCAGTGCGGCGTCCGCACCCTCGGCGTCGGAGGCGAGGACGATCTCCTCGCCCCCCTGGGCGCCGAGGCCCAGGACGGCCAGCATGGAGGCCGCGTTGACGGGGTTGCCGTCAGCCTTGGCGATCGTCACCGGGACGCCTGCGGCCGTGGCGGCTCGGACGAAGATGGAGGCGGGGCGGGCGTGGAGACCCTCGGCCCAGCCGACGTTGACGCGGCGCTCAGCCATGTGTTGCTGCCCTTCGCTTTTCAGGGTTGTCTAGACCAGTTTCCCATACCGTGAAGCCGTACCGGGAGCGGTCCTCGCGGACCGCCCCGGGGTGCCGTCGGATCGCGGCCTCGACCCGACTGACGCCCTCCACAGACTGCCTCGCGCCCTTGTCAGGCGCTAGCCGTACTCTGGGGCCCATGCAGACCTCGCCGGACCGGCACGAGTATCCCGCCCACTGGGAAGCCGACGTGGTGCTGCGCGACGGGGGTACCGCGCGCATCCGGCCCATCACCGTTGATGACGCCGATCGCCTGGTCAGCTTCTACGAGCAGGTCTCCGACGAGTCGAAGTACTACCGCTTCTTCGCGCCGTACCCTCGCCTGTCCGCCAAGGACGTCCACCGCTTCACGCACCACGACTTTGTGGACCGGGTGGGACTCGCGGCCACGGTCGGCGGCGAGTTCATCGCCACCGTACGCTACGACCGGATCGGTGCCGACGGAACGCCCGCGTCGGCACCCGCCGACGAGGCCGAGGTCGCCTTCCTCGTGCAGGACGCCCACCAGGGCCGCGGGGTCGCCTCCGCCCTGCTCGAGCACATCGGCGCCGTCGCCCGTGAGCGCGGCATCCGCCGCTTCGCCGCCGAGGTGCTGCCCGCGAACACCAAGATGATCAAGGTGTTCACGGACGCCGGCTACACCCAGAAGCGCAGCTTCGAGGACGGCGTCGTCCGGCTGGAGTTCGACCTCGAACCCACCGACCGCTCCCTCGCCGTGCAGTACGCGCGCGAACACCGTGCCGAGGCGCGCTCGGTGCAGCGGCTGCTCGCCCCCGGCTCGGTCGCGGTCATCGGCGCCGGACGCACGCCGGGTGGCGTGGGCCGCAGCGTCCTCGGCAACATCCGGGACGCCGGCTACAGCGGCCGCCTCTACGCCGTGAACAAGGCCCTCCCGGAGGGGCAGAAGGAGCTCGACGGGGTGCCCGCCCACCGCTCGGTGCGGGACATCGACGGCCCGGTCGACCTCGCGGTCGTCGCCGTACCGGCCGAGCACGTCACCGAGGTCGTCACCGAGTGCGGCGAACACGGCGTCCAAGGCCTGGTCGTGGTCTCCGCCGGCTACGCCGAGAGCGGCCCCGAGGGACGCGAACGCCAGCGCGCCCTCGTACGGCACGCGCGCACGTACGGCATGCGGATCATCGGCCCGAACGCCTTCGGCATCATCAACACCTCACCCCGGGTACGGCTCAACGCCTCCCTCGCCCCGGAGGTGCCGCGCCCGGGCCGCATCGGCCTGTTCGCCCAGTCCGGCGCCATCGGCATCGCCCTGCTGTCCCGGCTGCACCGGCGCGGCGGCGGTGTCACGGGCGTGACCGGTGTCTCCACCTTCGTCTCCTCCGGCAACCGCGCCGACGTCTCCGGCAACGATGTCCTCCAGTACTGGTACGAGGACCCTGACACCGACGTCGTCCTCATGTACCTGGAGTCCATCGGCAACCCCCGCAAGTTCACCCGCCTCGCCCGCCGCACCGCCGCGGCCAAGCCCCTGGTCGTCGTCCAGGGCGCACGGCACGGCGCCGCCGCACCCCAGGGGCACGCCGTCCGGGCGACCCGGCTGCCGCACGCGACCGTGTCGGCGCTGCTGCGGCAGGCCGGGGTCATCCGCGTCGACACGATCACCGAGCTGGTCGACGCGGGCCTGCTGCTCGCCCGCCAGCCCCTGCCGGCCGGCCCCAGGGTGGCGATCCTGGGCAACTCGGAGTCGCTCGGCCTGCTCACCTACGACGCGTGCCTCGCCGAGGGGCTGCGACCGCACCCCCCGCAGGACCTGACCACCGCGGCCTCGGCGGCCGACTTCCACACCGCCCTGTCCCGTGCCCTGGCCGACGACCGGTGCGACGCCGTCGTCGTCACCGCCATACCGGCCGTGGGGGAGGGCCCGGTCGGCGACGCGGCCCTCGCGGAAGCCCTGCGCTCGGCATCGGCCGCGGCCCCGTCGAAGCCGGTCCTCGTGGTCCACGTGGAGCTCGGCGGCCTGGCGGAGGCCCTGTCGGCGGCGGCGAGCACCGCACCGCAGGCCGGGTCGGACAACCCGCCGCGCAACGCCCCCGGTCCGGCGCCCGCCGCGGAACGCCTCCCCACCACCGAGGCCCCCGAAGGCACCCACCTCATCCCCGCCTACCCCGCCGCCGAGCGCGCCGTCCGCGCCCTCGGCCAGGCCGTGGCCTACGCGCAGTGGCGGCGCGACGCCGCCGAGCCCGGCAGGGTGCCCGAGTACGAGGACATCAACGAAAGGGGCGCCGCCGCGCTGATCGACGGCCTCCTCGCGCGCGGGCAGGGACTCACGCTCGGCACGGACGAGACCTGTGACCTCCTCGGTCACTACGGCGTCCAGGTCCATCGCGCCCTGCCCGCCCCGACCCCAGACGCCGCCGCGGAGGCCGCCCGCGACCTCGGCTACCCCGTCGCCCTCAAGGCCACCGCCCCGCACCTCAGGCACCGCGCCGACCTGGGCGGCGTCCGCCTCGACCTCGCGGACGAGGAGCAACTGCGCCGGTCGTACGCCGAGTTGACCGAACTGTTCGGCACGCCGGAGGAGCTGCGGCCGGTGGTGCAGCGGATGGCGCCGCGCGGCGTGGACGTCGTCGTACGCGCCGTCATCGACCCCGCGGCCGGGGCCGTGCTCTCCTTCGGGCTCGCCGGGGCCGCCTCGCAGCTGCTCGGGGACACCGCGCACCGGCTGATCCCGGTCACGGACCGGGAGGCGAACTCGCTGGTGCGTTCGATCCGCACCGCCCCGCTGCTGTTCGGCTGGCGCGGCTCCGCACCGGCCGACACCCGTGCCCTGGAGGAGCTGCTGCTGCGGGTGTCCCGGCTGGTCGACGACCACCCCGAGGTCGTCGCGGTCACCCTGGAACCGGTCGTCGTCGCCTCACACGGTCTGAGCGTCCTCGGCGCCTCCGTGCGTCTCGCGCACCCGCCCGCCCGCGACGACCTCGGCCCGCGGACCCTCCCCGCGTACTGACAGGGGGCGAGCTGTCCCTCGCAGTCAGTGGTCCCCCGTAGGATGGGCGTCATGGCCAAGACCAGTACGACGACCCAGGGGCTGCGGGCGGCGATCGAGCGCAGCGGCTACTACCCGGCCCTCGTGGCCGAGGCGGTGGAGGCCGCCGTGGGCGGCGAGCCCATCCGGTCGTACCTGGTCCACCAGGAGACGACGTTCGACCAGAACGAGGTCCGGCGGCACGTGACGGTGCTCGTCCTCACCGACAACCGCTTCATCGTCAGCCACACCGACGAGCAGGCCGCCGACAGCACCTCCCCGACGCCGTACGCCACGACATCGACGGAGTCCGTGAAGATCGGCCGCATCTCGTCGATCGTGGTCAGCCGTGTGGTCGCCAACCCCGAGTCCTACAAGCCGGGGACCCTGCCCCGCGAGGTCGTCCTGACCATCGGCTGGGGCGCCGTCTCCCGTATCGACCTGGAGCCCGCCGCGTGCGGCGACCCCAACTGCGAGGCGGACCACGGCTACACCGGCAACTCGACGGCGGACGACCTCAGCCTGCGCGTCAGCGAGGCCGGAGACGGACCGGAGACCGTGCGCGAGGCGCTCGCCTTCGCGCAGTCCCTCTCCGAGGCGACCGCGGACACGACCCGCTGATGGCACAGCCCAAGACGGCCTGGGACCAGTACCCGGAACCGCTCACCGTCGCCTCCGCTCCCGTCCCCGAGTACGGCAGCGGATCGCTCGCCGATCTTCTGCCCACCCTGGCCGCCGGCCTGGGCGTCCCGGGCATGAACGCCGCGATCGGCGAGCTGACCCCCGCCGACCGCAACTGCGTCTTCCTGATCGACGGCCTCGGCTGGGAGCAGCTGAGGGCGCACCCCGAGGACGCCCCCTTCATGGCGTCCCTGCTCGCCACCTCCCGCGGCGGCACCGGGCGTCCGCTCACCGCCGGCTACCCGGCGACCACGGCGACCTCCCTCGCCTCCGTGGGCACCGGCCTGCCGCCCGGTGCGCACGGCCTGCCCGGCTACACCGTCCGCAACCCCGACACCGGCGAGCTGATGAACCAGCTGCGCTGGCAGCCGTGGACCCCGCCCGGCCCCTGGCAGCCGTACCCCACGGTCTTCCAGCTGGCGCACGCGGCCGGGGTGCACGCGGCGCAGGTGTCGTCCCCGACCTTCGAGAACACCCCGCTGACCAAGGTCGCGCTCAGTGGTGGAACGTTCCTCGGGCGGCTGTCCGGCGAGGACCGCGTGGACCTGGCGGCCGAGCAACTCGCCGCGGGCGACCGCTCCCTGGTGTACACCTACTTCGCCGAGGTCGACGGCGCCGGCCACCGCTACGGCGTCGACTCCGACACCTGGCGCGGCCAGCTCATGTACGCCGACCGCCTCGTCCAGCGCCTGGCCGAGCAACTGCCGCCGCGCAGCGCGCTCTACGTCACCGCCGACCACGGCATGATCGACGTGCCCTTCGACGAGCAGCACCGCATCGACTTCGACGAGGACTGGGAGCTGAGCGCCGGGGTCGCCCTGCTCGGCGGTGAGGGCCGCGCCCGCCACGTGTACGCGGTGCCCGGCGCGGCGAACGACGTCCTGACCTGCTGGCGCGAGGTGCTCGGCGAGCAGTTCTGGGTGGCCTCACGCGACGAGGCCATCGCGGCGGGCTGGTTCGGCCCGCAGATCGATGAACGGGTGTACGGAAGGATCGGTGACGTGGTCGCCGCCGCGCGGGACGACGTTCTGCTCATCGCCTCCGAGCGGGAGCCGAAGGAGTCGGCGATGGTCGGCAACCACGGGTCCATGACCCCCGCCGAGCAGCTGGTCCCCCTGCTCGAAGTACGCTCCTGAGACGACCCCGCCCCGCCCCACACCACGCCCTGTCCTTCCACGCCGAAAGGTGCTCAACTCCACATGCCCGAGCTGGTGTTCTTCTGCGGAACGATGGACTGCGGGAAGTCGACGCTGGCTCTCCAGATCGAGCACAACCGCTCGGCGCGCGGCCTGCAGGGCATGATCTTCTCGCGCGACGACCGCGCCGGCGAGGGCAAGCTGTCCTCACGTCTCGGCCTGGTGACGGACGCGGTGGAGGTCGGCGACGGGCAGGACCTCTACGGCTACCTCGTCGACCATCTCTCGCAGGGCGGCCGCGCGGACTACGTGATCGCCGACGAGGCGCAGTTCCTCGCCCCGGAGCAGATCGACCAACTGGCCCGTGTGGTCGACGACCTGAGCCTCGACGTCTACGCCTTCGGCATCACGACCGACTTTCGGTCCAAGCTGTTCCCCGGCTCGCAGCGGCTGGTGGAACTGGCCGACCGGGTCGAGGTCCTCCAGGTCGAGGCCCTGTGCTGGTGCGGAGCCCGCGCCACCCACAACGCCCGCACGATAGGCGGGGTGATGGTCGTCGAGGGCGCCCAGGTGGTCGTCGGCGACGTCACCCACTCCGCCGACGAGGTCGGGTACGAGGTCCTGTGCCGCCGTCATCACCGCCGCCGGATGACGAGCGCATCAGCCCGTGCCGGCGCACTCTCGCCGGATGTCCTGCCCATCGCATCCGCCTGAGTGCCGTGGGCCGGGAAGCCGGGGCACATCACCTACCTGCCGCCGGCCGCCGCTGCCCTCTGGAGCCTCGGCAACCGACGAACGGCGGCCAGGTCGGTCCCTACATGTTGATCATGTGTCCGGCGAGGCCGTGGACCGCTTCCTTCACCGCCTCCCCGAGCGTGGGATGCGCGTGGATGTTGCGGGCGACTTCATGCACCGTCAGGTCCCACTGCTGGGCCAGGGTCAACTCGGGGAGCAGCTCCGTCACCTCGGGGCCGATCAGGTGGGCGCCCAGCAGCTCTCCGTGCCGTCCGTCGCTGATGATTTTGACGAAACCGGTGGGATGGCCGAGCCCGTGGGCCTTCCCGTTGGCCGTGAAGGGGAACTTCGCGACCTTGACGTCGAACCCCCGCTCCCTGGCTTCGGCCTCCGTCCAGCCGAAGCTCGCGATCTGCGGCTGACAGTAGGTGGCGCGTGGAACCATCGTGAAGTCGAGTTCCATGGTGTCGGCGTCCGCGATGGTCTCGGCGGCGACGATGGCCATCGCCTCCGCGGCGTGCGCCAGCATCAGCTTCGCCGTGACGTCGCCGATGGCGAAGAGGTGTGGAACGCTTGTCCGGCCGCGGGCGTCGACATCGATCGCGCCGCGCGCGGTCAGCCGTACGCCGGTGTTCTCCAGGCCGTATCCGCGCACGCGCGGGGCGAAGCCGATGGCCTGGAGGACCCTGTCGGCCTCCAGGACCTCCTGCCGGCCCTCGCGTGTCACGGTGACACGCACCTTGGAGGCCGGGTCGGTGTCGTCGATGGCCTCGACGCGGGTGGAGGTGAGCACCTGGATGCCCAGCTTGCGGTAGTGCCGGGCGAGTTCCGCCGAGACGTCGGCGTCCTCCAGCGGCACCAGACGGTCGAGGAACTCGACGATGGTGACCTTGACCCCGTAACTGTTGAGCACGTAGGCGAACTCGACGCCGATGGCGCCCGCGCCCGCGATGACGATGCTCTCCGGCAGCGTCTCGGAGAGGATCTGCTCCTCGTAGGTGACGACCCGCTCGCTCCTTGACGTGCCCGGGAGTAGGCGGGTGGTCGCCCCGGTCGCGATGACACAGTGGTCGAAGGTCACGGCCTCGGTGCCACCCGCGGCCAACTCCACCCGCAACGTGTGGTCGTCGGTAAACGTGCCCCGGCCGTCGTACTCGGTGATGCCGTTCTTCTTCATCAAGTAGTGGACGCCGTTGACCCGGCCGTCGGCCACCTTGCGGCTGCGCCGGAACGCCTCGCCGTAGTCGAAGCTGACGCTGCCCTCGACCCTGATACCGAAGGTCTTCGCCTCGCGGGTGAAGATCTGGGCCAGTTCGGCGTTGCGGAGCAGCGCCTTGGACGGGATGCATCCGACGTTGAGGCACACCCCGCCCCAGTACTTCTCCTCCACGACGGCCGTCCGCAGCCCGAGTTGCGCGGACCGCACCGCGGCCGTGTAGCCGCCGGGCCCGGCGCCGAGAACGACGACATCGAAGTGTGAGCTCATGATCCGGTCTTCCCTCCGTTCACGCCGAGCCGGTCAGGCCGGAGCGGCCCTCGATGGTGGTGGCGAGTTTCTTGCGGTCGACTTTCCCGTTGCCGCTCAGCGGTAGTTCCTCCAGAACGACGCAGCGCCGCGGGACCTTGAACTCCTCGATCTGCTCGCGCATCCTGTCGAGAACCTGCTCCGCGCCGATCTCCGCGACCACGGCGAGGACGGCCGGCTTCTTGCCGGACGGCGGCAGGACGGCGGCCGAGACGACTCCGGGCACCCGATGCGCGGCGGCCTCGACCTCGGTGGCGCTGACACGGAAGCCACGCTCCTTGTACAGGTCGTCGCGGCGGCCGGAGAAGTACAGGTACCCGTCCTCGTCCACGTGGCCGTAGTCACCGGTGCGCAGCTCGGGGAAGAGGCCGTCGCGACGCGGGAAGCGCTGGGCGTTCAGTTCGGGCCGCCGCCAGTAGCCGGCCATCACGTGCGGGCCGCGGACGACGATCTCACCCACGACGCCGGCGGGCACGGGGTCACCGTCGTCGTCGACGACGAGGATCTCGGTGCCGGGCAACGGCAGTCCGCAGGAACCGGGGCGTTCCAGGTCCCCGTCCGGTGGCATGATCACGGCGCGCTTGCACTCAGTCAGGCCGTACATCACCTGGGCGCGCAGTCCGGGTATCGCGGCACGCAGCGCGTTGACCGTCTCGGTCGACAGAGCGGCACCGGTGTTGGTCACCAGCCTGAGCGGCGGGCGCTGGGCCGAGGCCCGCTTCAGCAGCCACACCAGCGACTCGGCGACCGATGGGACGGCGGGCAGGACGGTCGCCTTGCTGTCCAGCAGACTGCGCAGCAGGGCCGGTCCGGCCTCGGCCGCGCTGCCGAGCACGACGTGCGCACCGCTGAGGGTGCCGAGGAAGACCTGGTAGAGGCCGTAGTCGAAGGAGAGCGGCAGAGGACAGTAGACGACGTCCTCGTCCTGGTACCCCAGAACCTGCTGAATGGCCCGGGCTGCGAAGACGACCTGCTGATGGGTGCTCACCACGGCCTTGGGAAGGGAGGTGGTGCCCGAGGTGTAGATCAGGCAGACCGGGTCGACGGCGAGCGGCCCGGGTACGGTGATCGGCTCCACGGGGGCGGCCGTGCCGGGCTCGGGGAACGCGACCGGCAGCAGGTCTTCGGGGCGGGCGGCGACGATGCCCCGGTCCCGCGCGGTCTGGCGCGACGCGGGATCGTCTGCTACGACGAGGCTCGGCTCGCAGTCGTCGAGCACATGCTCCAGCGGTACGCCCCGCACTTGCTCGTGGAGGACGGACCATGGGGCGCCGAGGCGGGAGGCCGCGAAGACGAGCGCGGGGATCAGCGGCCCCGAGGGCACGGCGATGACCACGCGTCGGCCTCGCTCGACGCCTTGGGCGTGCAGCCAGGCGGCCAGCCGGTGGCTGGCGTCACGCAGGGCCGTGAACGTCGTGGTGGACCCCGCTCTGCTGACGGCCGGGCGCTCTGGCCAGGCCTGGGCTGCGACGTCCAGGAGGTGGTGAAGGAGCGTGTTCTCGGACAACTTGCTCAGTTCCCTTCAGGCGACGACTCCCCCGTCGCCATGTCGAATGGCTCGATCGCCCGGGCACCGGTCCCGGCACCGTCGTGCCGGAACCGGTGCCCGGCCACGGCACGACGAATCGGCGCGGGCCGTTCCCGACCCTCTCCTCGGGTGCGTCCGTGAGGTCAGGGGCCGGGCACGGCGCCCAGCTGGGACAGCAGTCCGAGGGCGTCGGACAGCACCCAGTACTCGGCGATCTTGTCGTTCTCGAGACGGACGATGGACATACCGGAGTAGCTGACGGCTGTTCCCGGGGCGACGGTGGCGGTGGGGGCGCCACCGGCGTAGGTGCCGGTCACGGTGTATCCGCCGGCGACGAGGTCGCCCTCCGCGAGGGGTCCGGGACACGTGGTGAAGCGCACGTCGTGCAGGAGCGTGCGGACTGCGGTGACCCAGTCGAGCAGGCCGTCGCGGGTGGTGATCTGTCTGGAGTCGGGAAAGCCGAGGTAGCGGGCCAGTTCGGCGCTGTGCACGGTGAAGTCGTCGGCGATGAACTCCGGTGTGTCGGCGAAGTCCACCTCTCCGTTCCACAGGTCGACGAAGCGCTCGAAGAGCGCCTTGCCGTGATCGGTCGGCGCGAGGCGGGTGTCGGTCATGCCTTCGCCCCGGTTTCCGGCGTGGGCGCCGCGACCGCGCTGGAGGCATCGGCCTTGCCGGCCACCCGGACGCCGATGAGCAGGGGCAGCACGGCGAGCGCGCAGGCACCGCAGATCGCGCCGATCACACCGAAGGAGACGCCGTTGTCCAGAAGGAGGGCGGCGATGGTGGTCGCCAGCGTCATTCCGCCGTACTGGGCGGAGCTGTTGAGTGCGAGTGCGGTGCCGCGCGTCTCCGGCCGCAGCTCGCTCACCAGGGCGTTGAGGGAAGGCTGGCCGACGCCGACCGCCGTACCCCAGATGACGAAGACGACGAGAACGGGGACCAGGTGGTCGCCGATGAGGGCCACGGAGGTCACTCCGGCGGCCGCGACCAGAGCGGCCGCGACGATCACGGTGCGCTTGCCCAGTTTGTCCGCGATACGGCCGCCCAGCAGCGCACCGGCCATGCTGCCGGCGCCCGATCCCATGATGGCGAGACCGGTCTGCGCCTCGTTGAAGCCGAAACGCTCGGCGTAGAAGACACCGATGTTGGAGAACATGCCGTACAGGGCGAAGGCCCACAGCAGGGTGCAGCCGAGCACACAGAGCACGGCGGGCGTCGTCACGGCGCGGCCGACCATGCCGAGATAGACGGCCACGGGGCTCTTCGTGCTGTGCTGTTGCGCCGCCGGCGGCACCGTCGCGGGGATCATCGAGAGCACCAGCGCGCACACCAGGACGGCCACCCCGCCGACGGCGAAGAACGCGACGCGCCAGCCCGCCAGATGGGCGAGGTAGGAACCGAGCGGCACTCCGATGACGGTGGAGCTGAGCAGACCTGCCACCACGATGCCCATGACCTTGCCCCGACGCTCGAAGGGGAAGGTGTCCGCGATCATCGCGTAGACACTGGGCATGATCATCGCAGCGCCCAGACCGGCCAGGGCGCGGCAGCCGAGCAGCAGGGTGAAGTGGGAGGTGGCGCCCGTCAGGGCGTTGCCGAGGGCGAAGACGACGAGGCCGCTCGTGAGGACCGTGCGACGGCCCAGCCGGTCCGACATGGCGCCGCACAGGGGGGCCGCGAGCGCGAACAACAGGGCGTAGGCGCTGACGAAGAGACCACCCAGCCGGGCTGCTGTCCCGGTGTCCTCGGCGATGGCCGGTACAAGCGGAACGGTGATCATCGAATCCAGGCCCACCAGGAAAGCACTGGCTACGGCTACGAGCAGCACCCGGCTGGGCTGCGGGGACGTGTTTGCGGATAAGGACATGACACCTTTCTCACTCTGCTCGGGACTCGTCGGCGTTCGCCGTCCCCACGGCGCCGGCGGACGGACGCCGCGCGGCGTCGCGGGGAATCACGGCGGTGCCCACCGCCCGGCAGACGACCACGGGTTCACCGAGCAGTTCGGCTCGGGTGGCCCCTTGCTCGTACCGGGCGGCAATGTATTTACGTGCCGTGAATTCCACGACGCGCCGGAGTCTACTCCTGCCCACCAGAAGTCCGCTCACCTCGATGTAATCACCGACATACACGGGCGTCTTGAATTCGATCTCACTGTAGCCACTGAGCAGACCCTCGTCCCCGTCCATTCGGACGGTGATCTCTGTCACAACGTCGCCGAACAATTGAAGTATCCGGGCGCCGTCGACAAGATTTCCGCCGTAATGGGCGTCCTTTTGAGTCATTCGCGCGCGAAGCGTCGCGGTAACTGTTTCAGACATGCTTCGACCTCACTCCGACCGTCCGCCGCGCACCGACTCGCGCAAGGCGATTTCTTCCAGGACCGTCCGTGCGGTCGCTCCGGCGTCACCGGTTCGTGACGCCGTCTCGTGGTCGCCGTGGCCCAAGGCCACGGCGACCACGTACTCCCCCTTGTGCGCGATGGACACCGTCAGGTCCGACAGCCCGATCTCCGCCGCCCTGCGCTGTGCCGCCCCCGTCAGCCGCACCAGGGGCCCTGACCGCGCCCCGCGGGTGACGCAGATGTGCCGGGGCAGCAGCCCGCCGCGGCACCCCGTGCCGAGCACCTTGAGCACCGCCTCCTTCGCGGCGAACCGGCCGGCGAGGAACTCCCGCGCCCGCTCCCGGCCGAAACCGTCGGCGAGGGCCAGCTCGTCGGTGGCGTAGGTGTACCGGCGGAACCACGGGCGAGCCTGGAGTCGGTCCAGTTCGCCCAGGCCGAGGACATCGATCCCGATGCGCATCCCGGCCGTCCTACCCGGCCCCGCCGGGAGCCGAGGGCGAGCGGAACACGGCCAGCTGCCCCTCCTTCGTCAGTGGATCGACGTCGCCGAGGACCACCGTGGCGGTGTCCCGGCACCAGTCCTGCCAGTGACGGGCCAGTTCCAGCCACACACTCGTGCAGTAACTGGTCTCCCCGGTGCGGCTGATCCGAGCCCCGGCCGCGTCCACGGCGTCCTCCTGGACGCCCGGGCCGAGCACCAGCAGCGTCCCCGCCGGGTCGGCGGCGGCCAGCTCGCTCAACCGGGCGGCGGTGTCCTCCGGTGACGCGAACGACTCGACGCCGGAGAGGGCCGGCCCGCCCTCCCCGTCCGGCCCGCCTGCGTCGCCGAGCACGAGCAGGGCGCCGGAGTCGGTCAGGTCCCGGGTGTCCACGAGCGGATGAGCGGTCGGCAGGGTGGTCTGCTCCAGGACGGCGAGGACGGCCCGTCGCGCCCGGCCGGCACGCTGGTAGGCGGCGATGATCCGCAGTGCGGTGAACGGGGCGGCGAGGCCCTGCTCGGACACGCAGAAGCTCTGCGCCGCACCACCGAGCAGCATGTTCAGGTGCGACGCGACCGCGGTGAACGGGTGCACGTCGGGCAGCGCATGGGTGACGACCACCAGGTCCGCGGGGCCGTCGATTCCCACCGCCGTGACCAGCTGGTCCACGAGGTCGCGGTGGGACACGTTGGCCCCCTCGCGCAGGCGCTGCTCGTCGACGGTGGAACCGAACGGCTCCACCAGGTCACGGAAGAAGCCGACGATGGACGGATCGTCGTGGTACGGCCGGCGGGGCGGGTCGGCGATCGCGGCGGCCGAGCGCAGGACCGGCATCGTCACTTCCCCTCACCGAGCAACCGCTGAAGGTAGGCGGTGAGCGTACCCACGGTCATGAAGTCGTCCATGTCCAAGGTCTCGGGGTCGATGGCGACGTTCATGCTGTCCTCCAGGGACATGAGCATCTCCATCACCGAGGTCGAGTCCAGGTGCAGGTCCTCGAAGAGCCGCACATCAGTGGTGAGCCCGCTCACCTCGCGTTCGAGCACCTCGGTGAGCGCGGTCTCGACCGACTCGACGACAGCCGTGTTCTCCATGGGGTTCCATCCTCTTGTCGAAAAGCCAATATCCGGGGGAGCGGAAACGTCAGAAAGCGATGAGGTGCTGCTTGCCCAGCAGGTCGTCCACGACGTCCCGGCGGCGCACCAGATGGGCGGTGCCCTGGTGGACCATGACCTCGGCCGGGAACCCGTGGCTGAGGAAGAGCCCCGGCGACGCCGACGGCCCGTACGCTCCGGAGCGCTCCACCCCGATGAGGTCCCCGGGACGCACCTCGGGGAGCGCGACCCGCTTGCCGATGACGTCGTTGGGTGTGCAGAGGGGGCCGGTGACCGTGTACTCGCCGGTGGGATCCTCGTGGTAGCGGGTCAGCGAACGAATAGGGAAATTCCGCTTGACGAAGCTCCCCACCCCTACGGCGGCCATGTGGTGGTTGGTCCCGCCGTCGGCCACCACGAACCGCTCGCCCATGGATTCCTTGACGTAGCGGGCCCTGGTCACATAGGTACCGCACCCGGCGGTGAGATAGCGGCCGAGCTCGTTGATCAACCGGCAGTCCGGGTGGTCCTCCAGGAATGGGGTGACCGTCGCCTCGATGCCCGCCGCGAGTTCCGGAATATTCAGGTCCGGTTCATTGTCGAAGTACGGTATCCCAAAACCTCCGCCGAAATCTACGATACCCAGTTCGATTCCGGTCTCGTCGGCGAGGGAAGAGGCAACGGACAGAATCTCCCGAGTGTTGTGGACCAAATCCTCGTGGCGAAGGAAACGCGTTCCCATATAGGCGTGGAAACCGGTGACCCGGGTGCGCCGCAGCCCCTTCAGCAGCCTGCCGGCACCGCGCAGCAGGGCCACGTCGATGCCGAACTGGCGTGGTTTACCGCCCATCGCGAGCCCCGACCCCTTGGTGTGGAAGTCCGGATTGACACGCAGCATGACCGGCACGTCGGCGCGGCCGGCCGCCACGGCCATGTCGTCCAACTCCGCCAGTTCCTCCAGCGACTCGCACACGATGGCGCGCAGCCCCGCGGCGAGGCATGCCTCCAGCTCCGCGCGGGTCTTGCCGGGACCGAGGAAGATCGTGTCCGCCGGCGCGATACCGGCCCGCCGCGCCGTCTCGAGCTCCACCAGCGACGACACCTCGGCACCCGCGCCGAGGCCGCCGAGGTAGCCGCAGACACTGATGTTGGGGTTGGCCTTGAGTGACAGGTAGATGTCGACCGCGGGGTGCGTCAGACCGCGCAGTTCGTCGTAGGTCCGGCGCAGGACGTCCGCGTCGTACACGTACAGCGGCGTGCCGAACTCGTCGGCCAACGCCGACACCGGCAGTCCCTGCACATGGAATTCGGTGGCGGTCATGCCGCTTCCCTCCCCGCTTTCCGCTCCGTCCCCGCTGGAGTGACGGACGCCCCGTGAGTGATGACCATGGCCGCGAAGGTGGCACCCAGGCCCACAGTCGCGAACAGGTAGTGCCGCCCAGGAACCAGTCGCCCCGCCTCACGCAACGTCGTGTGGTTGAGGAAGACGTCCGAGGCGAAACAGTGGCTGAAGCGCTCCACGTTCTCCAGGAACACCTGCGCACGCGGTATGCCCAGCTCGTTGATCGTCTGACGCCACGACTGGAGGTTGACGTTGTGCGGAACGACCAGGTCGATGTCCGCGAACTCCAGCCCCGCCGCGACGACGGCACGCCGCATGACCTTCGCGAGTTCCGGCGCGTACACCTTCGAGAAGCGCAGCGACCTCTCCTCGTCCAGCAGCATCGCGGCCGCGAACTCGCCCATCGTGCTGGTGACGTAGGACCGCACCGCGTCGCCCGCTCCGTCCAGCGTGACGAGACAGGCCGCCGCGGCGTCGCCCATGATGGCCACGTCCTCGATGAGCTGGATCTTGGGGGAGAACGCCTGCTCCCCGGTCACGACCAGGGCACAGTCACCTGGCCTCCCCTCCGCCCGCAAGAGCTCGCCGGCCACGTCGACGGCGGCCATCCCGCTCGCACAGTTCTGATGGCTCAGTCCGAAGGCCTCGGCCCGGTGCAGCCCGAGCCGGTCCCTGATCTCCCGCGCGGGATCGAGGTGAGCCGGTGCCACCGCCTGCGTGGTGTGGGCGTACAGCACGTGTCGGACCCGGCTCGCGGTGCTCTCATCGGCGACCACGCGGCGGGCCGCCGGCAGCACGACGTCGAAAAGGCTCAGCTTTGGGTCGAAGCGGATCTCCTTGAGCCCGTGCACCCGCTGGAAGAGCCGGAGCTTGGTACGGCGCAGCCCCAGCCGGTCCACCAGGTCCTCGATCGGCACCCTGCGATCGGGCGCGTACGACGCCATCGCCTCGAGGGTCGTGACTCCCGTGTTCACTGCCGAACTCCCCCCTCCGTTCTTGGTCATCGCGGCCCTCGGTAGGTCAGGACCGCGGCGTGGAAGGTGGCGCCCGCGCCAACCGAGGCCATCACGTAGTGCCGGCCCTCCGTCAGTCGGCCCTCCTCGCGCAGCGTCGTGTAGTTGACGAAGACGTCCGAGGCGAAGCAGTGGCTGTAGCGAGCGACGTTGTCCAGGAAGACCCGCTCGGACGGCACGTCCAGCTCCGCGATGGTCTGCCGCCACGCCATCAGGTTGACGTTGTGCGGGATGATCAGATCGACGTCGGACAGCGAGAGCGAGGCCTCGTCGACGGCCCGGCGGACCACCTCCGCGAGCGTCGGGGCGTACACCTTCCCGAACCGGGCCAGCTCTTCCGCGGGCAGGGAGACGAGGTCCGAGAACTCGCCGAGGGTACGGCTGACGTGAGACAGGACGGGGTGGCCGGTGCCGTCCGCGGCGACCAGGCAGGCCGCCGCGGCCTCCCCCATGATCGCCGTGTTCGGAACCAGCCGGACCAGCGGGGAGAAGGACTTCTCACCCGTCACCACCAGCGCCCGGTCGCGGGGGTCGCCGCCGCGCAGCAGCGCGCCGGCGACGGCAAGGGCGCCGAGCCCGGTGGCGCAGTTCTGCTGGGTCAGCGAGAAGGCCTCGGCGTGACCCAGCCCGAGCCGGTCCCGCACCTGCCGGGCGATGTCGGTCGCCGGCGGTGCCACCTGGTGGATGGCCCGGGCATGGATCACGTACCGCACCCGGTGCGGCTCGGCGAGCCCGGCCACGATGTCCCGGGCCGCCGACACCACCATGTCCACCAGGGGAACTTCCTCGTCGAGCCGCAAGGTGTGCAGCCCGTGCACCCTGCGGAACAGCGCGACCTTCGCCCGGCTCAGACCGAGAGGCCGGGCCATCGCCTCCACCACGACCGTGCGGTCGGGCATGGCGGACTCGATCCTCTCCAGGGTCAGCAGGGGCGTCATACGTCACCCCCCTCCCGGTCCGCAGGGAGGGCCGTCCGGAGCCAGTCGTCCACCGCACGAGCCGTCGTCGCCGCGTGCTCGCCCAGCATCGTGAAGTGGTCACCGGGTACGTCGACGACCGTGTCCGCCAGCGGCCAGCGCGGCCGGTCGTGCGTTCCGGAACGCTTCTGGGCCCGCACCAGCAGGGTGGGCACCCCGGTGCTCTCCGGCGCCCAGCCGTCGAAGGCACGCAGGTAGCCGCCCATCGCGATCAGCCGGTGGTCGTCCATCCAGACGCTGCTCTCCGGGGCGAGCATCTGGTCGGCCACCATGGAGAGGTCGTCCAGGTCCAACGGGCAGGCGAGAGTGTCGATCAGCACCACTGCCCGGGGCGCCGCGCCCCGCTCCACCAGCCGCCGCGCCACGGCGTGGGCGATCCAGCCACCGGTGGACCTGCCGAGGAGCACCAGCCCTCGGTCTCCGGCGAGATCCAGGGCGGCCTGCGCCTGCGCGTCGGCCAGGGCCGCGAGCGACGCGGGCAGCCCCTCGCCGGGAGCGAATCCGGGAAGCGGCGGGACCGACACCGCACGGCCAGGCAGAGCGGAGGTGAAGGTGGCGTACTCCTGCGGCCCGGAGATCGCGATCATGGAGGGGAAGCAGACCACCACGGGTCCGTCCTCCGGCCCGGCCGCCTTCGGGAAGGCGGCCGGCGTCGCGCTCCCGTCGAGGGGCGGCCGCAGCCTCGACGCCGTGACGAGCAGATCCACCGCCTCCCCGAGTCGATGCCGTTCATGGGCGTCGCGGAAGAGACCGACCAGGGTCTCCCCGCCGTCATGTCCCGTAGCCGGTGCCCCGGCCGTGACGGCTCCGAGCTGACCGTCCACGAAGACGGCCAGCTGGGCCGGCGTCGGATGGTCGAAGACCGCGGTGGCGGGGAGCCGCAGACCAGTGGCCCGGTTCACCGCGTTGCGCAGCTCCAGCGAGGTCAGCGAATCGAATCCCAGGTCCCTGAAGGAGGTCTCGGGGTCGACGGCGTCGGCGCTGTCGTGGCCGAGCACTCCGGCGACGGCGGCCGACACCGCCTCGGTGACGGCCTTCGACCGCTCCGCACCCGCCAGCCCGGCCAGCCGGTCGTGCAGGGTCGGACCTGCCGTGACGCCCGTGGCGGGTGCGGCGGACGCGGAGCGCCGTGCCGTGCCGCGCACCAGGCCCCGCAGCAGGGGCGGCAGCGGCTGTGCCGAGTCGCGCAGGGCCTTGCGGTCCAGCCGCACCGGCACCAGGACGGGCCGTCCGCTCGAGCACGCGGCGTCGAACAGGGCCGTGCCCTGGTCGGGGGAGATGGCCAGGACCCCGTAGCGCTCCATCCTCTTGAGGTCGGCGGCCCCGAGCGTGCCGGCCATGCCGCCGCTGGGCTGCCACATGCCCCACGCGAGCGCGGTGGCGGGCAGCCCCCGGGCGGCGCGGTGCTGGGCCAGGGCGTCGAGGAAGGTGTTGCCTGCCGCGTAGCTTCCCTGTCCCGGGCTGCCCAGCGTCCCGGCGACCGAGGAGAACAGCACGAACGCCTTCAGGCCGGCGCCCTCGGTGAGTTCGTGCAGGTGCAGGGCCGCGTCCGCCTTGGGCCGCAGCACTGTGTCCAGCCGCTCGGGTGTCAGCGAGGTGACGACCCCGTCGTCGAGGACGCCCGCGGTGTGGACCACCGCGGACAGCGGATGCTCGGCCGGGATGGTGCCGAGGAGCACGGCCAGCGCCTCACGGTCGCTGACGTCGCACGCCGCGAGGGTGACGTCCGCACCCAGCCGGCGCAGTTCCGCTCCGAGTTCGGCGGCTCCGGGCGCGGAGGGCCCCGAGCGGCTGGTGAGCAGCAGCCGGCGGGCGCCGTGCTCGGTCACCAGATGCCGGGCGAGCAGCGCCCCCAGTTCGCCGGTGCCGCCCGTGATCAGAACGGTGCCCTGCCAGGCGGCCGGATCCGGCTCGACGTACACCGGGCCGGTGGACCTGACCAGGCGGGGAATGACCAACGAACCGCCGCGCACGGCGAGTTGAGGCTCACCCGAGGTCAGCGCCGCCTCCAGGGCCGCGCCTCGGAGCTGTTCGCCGATGTCGCCGTCACCGTCGATGTCGACGAGGACGATACGCTCGGGCGCCTCCGACTGGGCCGACCGGACCAGACCCCACACCGGGGCCGCGGCCAGGTCGAGAACGTCCTCGCCGGGTTGCGCCGCGACGGCCCGGCGGGTGACGAGCACCAGCCGGGACGGAGCCTCAGGCCCCCCGGTCAGCCAGGCCCGCAGCAGTTCCAGCACCTGGCCGGTGGTCTCCCGCAGAGCGCCCGCGAGGTCCGAACCGGAGGTTCCGGCACACTGCACGACGGTGTCCTGGGCCATGCCGCCGTCACCCTTCAGCGCCTCCAGCACGGCCGACGGGGTGTCGAAGTACCGTGCCGTGCGTGCCGGGACGGTGCGGGAAGCCGACGGGAGCTCCGTCCAGTCCACGTGGTGGAGCCCGTCGGGCGCGGTCGCGCGGGCGGCGCCGAGTTGCTCGCCCGACGCGGCACGGGAGACGAACCCCTCGACGGTGACGACCGGGTTGCCCTCGGGATCCGCGGCCGTGAGTGTGACCGTGTCGGCGTCCTGGCGGGTGTAGCGGACACGCAGCGAGGAGGCTTCGAGCGCGTGCAGCCGCACGCCGTTCCAGGAGAAGGGCAGCCGGCCGGAGGGGATGCCCGCACGCAGCTCCTCCCACGCCAGGGCGTGCAGGGCCGCGTCCAGCAGGGCCGGGTGCAGCCCGAACAGCGCCGCCTCCGCCGCGGGCTCCTCGGGCAGGTCGACCTGCGCGAACAGCTCCTCTCCCCGCCGCCACACCGCGGTCAGGGCCTGGAAGGCGGGTCCGTAGGCGAAGCCGGAGTCGGCCAGCCGGTCGTAGAGGCCGTCGAGGTCCACCTCGACGGCGTCCCGTGGCGGCCACTCGGCGACGCCGGTCTCCGGCGCGGCCTGCGCGGCGCGGGTGAGCCGGCCGGCCGCGTGCAGCGTCCACACCGCTTCGTCGTCCCCGGCCTCGTCGTCGGCCCGGGAGTGCAGGGTCACCGGACGGCGGCCGTCCGGCTCCGGAGGGCCGACGATCAGCTGGACCCGGATGCCGCCCTCCTCCGGCAGGACCATCGGCGCCTGGAGCGTCAGCTCCTCCACCGTCTCGTACCCGGTGTGGGCACCGGCCAGGTTCGCCATCTCCAGCAGTGCGGTACCGGGCACCAGTGTCGTGTCGAAGACGACGTGGTCGGCGAGCCACGGGTGGGTCGGGCGGGAGAGACGGCCGGTGAAGACCGCGGTGTCCCCGGCGGCCAGGGAGGTGACGGCACCGAGCAGCGGGTGGTCGGCCGGGGTGAGGCCGACCGAGGAGACGTCGCCGGGAGCGTCCGGCTCGTCGAGCCAGTACCGCTGCCGCTGGAAGGCATAGGTGGGCAGGTCGACACGGCGTGCCCCGAGGCCCGCGAAGAACGCCTCCCAGTCCGCGGAGACGCCGCGGACGTGCAGCTCGGCGATGGCCGTGGTGAGGGAGTGGGGTTCGGGGCGGTCCCGGCGCAGCAACGGCACGACCAGGGCGTCGTGTTCGTCGCCGAGGCACTGCCGGGTCATGGCCGAGAGGGTCCCGTCCGGGCCGAGCTCGACGAACGTCCCGACCTTGTCCTCCCGCAGCGTGGCGACCGCGTCGGTGAACCGTACGGCCTCGCGCACGTGCCGCACCCAGTATTCGGCCCGGCCCAGGGTGTCCGCACCGGCCACCTCTCCGGTGACGTCCGAGACCACGGGGATGACGGGAGCCGCGAACGTCAGGCCCTCCACCACGGCGGCGAAGTCGTCCAGCATGCCGTCCATGTGCGGCGAATGGAACGCGTGGCTGACCGTGAGCCGCTTGGTCTTGCGTCCCTCCTGCTCGAAACGCGCGGCGACGGCGGTGACGACGTCCTCGTCACCGGAGAGGACGAGCGAGCCGGGGCCGTTGAGCGCGGCGATCGACGCGCGGTCCTCGACGCCGGCGAGAGCGGCGAGGGCTTCCTCCTCGGTGGCCTGTACGGCGACCATCGCGCCGCCCCCGGGCAGGCCCTGCATGAGCCGCCCGCGGGCCGCGACGAGCTTGGCCGCGTCGGGCAGCGAGAGCACCCCGGCGACATGCGCGGCGGCGATCTCCCCGATGGAGTGGCCGGTGACGAAGTCCGGCCGCACACCCCAGTCTTCGAGCAGCCGGAAGAGCGCCACTTCCAGAGCGAACAGGGCCGGCTGGGTGTACTCGGTCCGGTCGAGCAGACCACCGGAGTCGTGGTCGGCGAAGACGACCTGGCGCAGCGGTCGGGCGAGGTGCTCGTCGAGCGCGTCGCACACGGCGTCCAGGGCGGCGGCGAACGCGGGGTAAGTGGCGTACAGGTCACGGCCCATGCCCAGTCGCTGGCTGCCCTGGCCGGTGAAGAGGAACGCGGTCTTGCCTGCCGCCCGGGCCTGGCCGCGGACGGCGTGCGCGGTGGTAGAGCCGTCGGCGACCGCCTGCAGGGCGGAGACCAGGGTGTCCTGGTCGCCCGCGGTGAGGACGGCGCGGTGCTCCATGGCGGCGCGTGAGGTGGCCAGGGAGTAGGCGACGTCGAGGGGATGCTCCCCGGTCAGGGTCGCCAGCAGCTTCCCCGCCTGGGCGCGCAGTGCCTCCGCGCTCCGTCCGGAGAGTATCCAGGGCAGGACGAAACCCTCCGGCGGCTCCGGTCGCACCATTGCCTCGGGCGCTGCTCCGGCGGTGTCGGCGGGGGCGGGCTCCTCGAGGATGACGTGAGCGTTGGTGCCGCTGATGCCGAAGCTCGAGATACCCGCCCGGCGCGTCCGGCCGGAGGCGGGCCACTCGACCGGCTCGGTGAGCAGCCGGACATCGCCTGCCGACCAGTCCACGTGCGGGCTCGGCGCGTCCACGTGCAGGGTCTTGGGCAGTCGGCCGTGCTCCATGGCCTTGATCATCTTGATGATGCCGCCGATTCCCGCGGCGGACTGGGTGTGGCCCACGTTGGACTTCAGCGACCCCAGCCACAGCGGTCGTCCGTCGCGCCCCTGACCGTAGGTGGCCAGCAGTGCGTTGGCCTCGATGGGGTCACCGAGCTTGGTGCCGGTGCCGTGTCCTTCCACCGCGTCCACGTCGCTCGGCTTGAGCCCGGCGGCGGCCAACGCCTCCCGGATCAGTTTCTCCTGCGAAGGGCCGTGCGGAGCGGTCAGCCCGTTGCTCGCGCCGTCCTGGTTGACCGCCGAGCCGCGGATCACGGCCAGAACACGGTGACCTCGGCGGCGGGCGTCGGACAGTCGCTCCACGATCAAGGAACCCACGCCCTCGGCCCACGAGGTGCCGTCGGCGGCGGCGGCATAGGACTTGGCCCTCCCGTCGGGCGCCAGGCCCCGCTGCCGGCTGAACTCCGTGAAGGAGAAGGGCGTGGCCATCAGCATCACACCGCTCACGACCGCCAGGCCGCACTCACCGCGCCGCAGTGACTGGCCCGCCATGTGCAGGGCCACCAGCGAGGAGGAGCAGGCCGTGTTGACGGTCACGGCTGGGCCGTCGAAACCGAAGGAGTACGAGATGCGGCCCGAGGCGACGCTTCCCGCGCTGCCCACGCCGAGGTAGCCGTCGAAGCCCTCGACCGGCGTCTTGAGGAAGCGGAGGCCGTATTCGTCGAACATGATGCCGACGAAGACGCCGGTGTCGCTGCCGCGCAGAGTCTCCGGGATGACCCCGGCGTTCTCGAACGCCTCCCACGTGGTTTCCAGCAGAAGACGCTGCTGTGGGTCGACGGTGACGGCCTCGCGCGGGGAGATGCCGAAGAAGTTGGCGTCGAAGTCGGCGGCGTCGTGCAGGAAGCCGCCCTCGCGGACGTAACTCTTGCCAATGCTCTCCGGGTCCGGGTCGTACAGGTCATCCAGGTCCCAGCCCCGGTCGGTCGGGAACCCGGTGATCGCGTCGCGGCCCTCGTCCACCAGCCGCCACAGCTCGTCGGGGGTGGTCACACCGCCGGGGAACCGGCAGCTCATGCCGACGATCGCCAGGGGCTCGGTGTCCCGTTCCCTCGCCTGCCGCAAACGGGCCTCGACGCGGTCGAGTTCGGCGGTCGTGCGCTTGAGGTACCGCAACAGCTGCGCTTCGGTGGACACGTTCTCGTCGGACATGTTCTGGTCGGGCATCCTCAGCTTCTCTTCGCTAGGCACGGTCGGGTCCGGACGTCGTGGGCGCGAGGACCGGGGCGGGGTCACCTGGCGTCATCCAGGGGTCGGAGCCTGGTGTCCAGATAGGCGAGCAGTTCCTCGGCGGACGTCTCTTCGACGGGCTTGTCGGCGGTGGCTCGCTCCGTCACGGGCGTGAGCCGGTCGAGCAGGGCGCCCAGCCGTGTGACGAGTTCGGCGCGCAGGTTCCCGTCGGCGGCGTCACCGGTGAGTTCGGCGGCGGCCGTCTCCAGCCGCTCCAGGGCCGCCGTCAGGGACACGGACGCGCCGTCCGCGGCTGTGGTGAGGCGGGTCCACAGGTGGTCGGCGAGTGCCCGTGGAGTGGGCTGGTCGAAGACCGTCGTAGAGGTCAGCGGGATCCCCGTCAGCTCGCCGAGCAGTTCGCCGAGGGCCACGGCGGCCAGCGAGTTGACGCCGAGGGCCAGGAAGCTCTCCTGGCCGGACGCGGCGCGCAGTTCCGCATTCTCCGTCGCCTCTGCTGCGGCGTCGAGCACCTGCTTCAGGAGCAGTGTGCGGCCGGCGTCCGCGGACAGCTGCGCGAGCCGCTCGCGCAGTTCCGCCGCCGGGTCCGCACCCTGTGACGTGGTGGCGGCATCGCCGAGGACGCCCAGTTGGGCGTAGAGGTCGAGCTGGTCGTCCGAGAGCCAGTACTCGGCGATCCGGCCGTCCTCGAAGCGCAGGATGTCAACGCCGCGGAAGGTGACGCGGGTACCGGCGGGCACGGTGGCGGAGGCGGGGCGGCCACCCTGCCAGGTGCCCTCGAACACCCACCGGCCGATGGCGTAGTCGCCGACGATGAAGGGACCGAGTTCTCCGGTGATCCGGGCGTCGTCGTCGAAGGAGGAACGGAAGGCGGCGATCCAGGAGGCGACGGACGGGCCGTCGTGGAGGGTTGTGGGGTCCGGCATGCCGTACTGGGGGATGTTGACCCGCATGGAGCGCGCCAGGATGGTGTCGGCGATGGCGAAGTCGCCGTTCCACAGCCGGGACCAGGCGTCCCACAGCTCCCGGTGCGTCAGGACGGTGGCCGGCGCGGTCATCGGGCGGCCTCCGTGCTCTCCGGGCGAGCGCCGTCCGTCCGGGCCGGGTGCGTCGCGGCCCCCGGAACCTCCCCGGACAGGATCCGCAGGGAGTCCTCCGACAGACTCCAGCCGGTCACCTTCTCCGTACGGGCGACGATCTCGGGCGCCATGTAGTCCTCCACCGTCATCAGGCGGGAACCGAAGAGATGGAAGTGCTCCGCAAGGCGGGTATCGCGTGCCGCACCCTCGAACATGAACGCCTCGATCTCGTTGAAGGGGCGCGCCAAGGCGTAGTCGGCGATGAGGTGCTGATGGCCTCCGGTCTCCGAGGCGTGCCGTTTCGCGTAGTCGGCGAGCGCGCCGTCGAGCGGGCCGCCACCGGAGAGGGCGGGAGCCGTGGTCTCGACCAGCCATGAGGCCGACTGCATGGCCCAGGCGCAGCCCACGGCGGAGAGGGGATCACTGGTGAGGGCGGCATCGCCGATCAGGGCGAATCCGGGACCGGACGGCTGACGCGCGATCAGCGGGTAGTTCACGGTGCCGATGACCTTGGATATCCGCTCGGCCTTGTCGATCTCGGGGCCCTCCGGCAGCGAGCGGATGAAGTCGAGGTAGGCGCCCTCGATGTCCTCGCGGAAGTCGTCGAGCCGCGTCTTGGACAGCACGGCGGCGACGACGGTCACCCCGTCCTCGTTCGGCATCACGTAGGCGTTGTCGGGGTCGAGGTAGTAGACACGTGCGCAGGTGCGGCCCTCGGGGTGGCGCAGCCCGCGGAAGTACGCGAAGTAGCTGAAGCGGTTGTTCTCCGCGGTCTCGGACGGAGCACCCGTCAGACGCGCGACCGTGGAGTCCTTGCCGTCGGCGCCCACGACGAGTGGGGCCCGCAGGGTGAAGGGGCCGTCGGCCGAGGTGCCGGCCACACCGGTAGTCCGGCCGTCCTCCGTCAGCAGCTTGTTCACGGTGTGACCGAGCCGCAGGTCCACGCCCTCGGTGCCGGCGGCCATCCTCCGTAACACCGGGTCGAGCGACTCCCGGCGAACGCTGTAGCCGTGCGGCAGGACACCCGGGCCGGCCTCGGCCTCGGGCCTGATCCAGCCCCATTTCGTCCAGTAGTCCGCGGAGTTGCGTATCGCGCCTATGCCGTCGAGGGCGTCGGCCAATCCGAGTTCGGCCATCACAGGATAGGCGGAGGCTTGAATGTAGTGCGTGCACAGCACTTTGTGCGCGGTCATACGGGAACGACGTTCCAGCAGGGCCACCTTGGCACCCTGACGTGCATAGAGAATCGCCGCCGTACAGCCGGCCACGCTGGCCCCGTTGATGACGACGTCATAACTTTGAGTCTCGCTTTTTGGCACGACTGACCTCTCGGACGTTCTTGACTGGGCGCAAACAGTTGGTGCGCGGGTGATGTCAGACGGCCTGTACCACGGCGCACGACCAGGTAAAGCCGCCACCACCGCCGAGCAACACGGCGATTTCCCCTGATTCGAGATCCGGGGACGAGAAGATGTGGGTCATATTGGCGAACATGTCTCCGGCCCCCAGGTGCCCGCTGCCCTCTCGCTCCCGGAGTAGCTTTCCGGTCAGCAGTCCCTCGAGAACGGGCAGATACATCATGTCGAGAACACTGTTGCTCAGGCGCGGCAGGGCCACATAGCGGATTCGGGCGTCGCTCGGATCCACGTCTGCTTCGGCAAGTGCCTTCAGCAGGACGGCGCGCACGTTCGCTCGCGCCGACTCGGTGAATGCGGCAATTCCCCCGTGCTCCTCCAGGTAAGCCTTCTTCGGTCTTCTGACGTCGATACGGCCGCCACGCCAGAGCGGAATGGGACTGAACTCGTCACGACCGCGGTACATCGACTCGTATCGGGCGTCCGTCACGAAGGCGAGCGACATCAGAGCAAGCCCGGAACGGCCCCGTCCGGGATCCTGGCGGCGCAGGAGTGCCGCTGTGCCGGCGTCGCCGTACACCACGCCGTAGTCCGAGGCCCAGCGGTCGAATCCGGGCGGGCAGAAACGGTCTGCGGTGGTCACCAGGGCGACCTGCGCGCGGGCGTCCGCCGTGAGCTTGTCCCTGGCGACGCCGAGCGCCGCGGCGCCGGCGTTGGACATCTGCTGGACACCGATCGGGAGCGCGGCGGCGGCGCCGATCCGGGCCGCGATGTAGTGGGCGGGGGACCAGAAATCGTGCCCCTGGTGGTACAGCCAGCCGTGCACCACCACGTCGATGTCCTCGGGGCCGCACGTCGAGGCGCCGAGCGCACGCTCCGCGGCCAGGACCGCCATGTCGGGTGCCGACTCTTCGGACACCGGTACCGCGGTCAGTCCGAGGTCATGGCTCTCATCCGCGGTGATCCTGCCCGCGGCCACCATGGCCGACGCCGCCTCACGCTCCTCCGGTAACCATGTCGCCACAGCTTCCAGGACCAGAAGTCCTGCGCTTTCCATAGGTCTTTCCCCCGTGTAGCCGCATGGGGGCGGCTGGGTCCGGCCGCTCCCTTTGCGTGATCGCGATATGTACCCCTGGCGGGTCCCTGCTTGCTCACTTCGCATCACTTGGTTGCGCGAAGCACGGATTGGTTTACAGGCGGAGCCCAACAAGCGTGGGTGACGTCCGTCACACCCGCCGTGAGCGGGTATTTGTGGCACGCTCGCATGAATGCGGAACGTCGTCTATCGTTTTTGGATTCTGTCTCTCACCTGCCCGTGAGGTGGCCGAAATCGGCCCGATGGCGCGGAGTTGCCCATGGCATGATGAACCGGTGGCGGCCCGTGCAGCGAGGGTGCGGGCTACGGAGAGAGTTGGACAACGGGGATGACCTCAGCACTGATTTCGCGCAGCTCACACGAATCCGATCGGTCGACAGAAATAGCCCACCTCTTCGTCGCCTATCGGTCACATCTACTCAAGCTTGCCGTCGCGTTGGGTGCGGAGGCTGATGCTGAGGACATCGTTGCAGAGGCCTTCTTTCAGCTCTACAAGAATTGGGACGATTTACGCTCCAGGGAGGCCGCCGCAGCCTACCTGCGGTCGGTGGTGAGGAACCTGGCTCGTATGAGGTTGAGGCGGCTCGTGATTGCCCGCCGCTATGCCGAGCCCCGGCTGTGTGAGCCCGTAGTGCGCTCGGCCGAACAGCAGGCACTGCTCAACAATGATCAGCGGGCTGTGGTCAAGGCCCTCAGGAACCTTCCCCGTCGACAGTTCGAGGCCTTGATTCTGAAACACTGGATGAATCTCAAGGAATCGGAAATTGCCGACGCGATGGGAATATCGGTGGGTGCCGTGAAGTCCCATACGTCACGGGGGATGACGAGGCTCTCAGAGATGCTCGAGTCGCGGGTCGCGTAGCCCGGGGCTTTGCCCGGGAGTGGCCTCACGGCAGGGCGGTGGCACATGCGGCGTCGGCTCCGAGCCGGTACGCCGCGGCTCTGGTCCACAGATGCCGCAAACCGTGGGCGTCAGGGGCGGCGTTGCAGCAGCGCGAACCGCGCCCCTTCCGGGTCCGCCACCTTCGCCACCCGCCCGTGGGCGGTGTCGTGCACCGGCTTCAGGACGTGCCCGCCCAGATGGACGAGATGGTCCAGCGCGTCGTCGGCGTCGGCGACCTGGAAGTACGTCACCCAGTGCGGTCCCTGGTCGCGGGGCAGCGTGCCCCAGGCCGTGGATTCCGGCGACGGGTTCGCCGTCCGACTGCAGGGTCACGTAGTCGAAGTCGGCGGAGACCACCGGCTCCTCCTCGTAGCCGAACACCATCCGGTAGAACTTGGCGACGCTCGCCGACTCGAAGGTCAGCAGTTCGTTCCAGGCGGGTGTGCCGGGCACGCCCGACATGGTGGTGCCGAGGTGCGCGGAGGCCTGCCAGATGCCGAACACCGCGCCCGAGGGGTCGGAGCCGATCGCCAGGCGGCCGGCGTCGGCGGCGTCCAGCGGGCCCACGCCGATCGTGCCGCCGCGGCTGCGCACCGTCCCGGCCGTGAGATCCACGTCCTCCGAGGCGAAGTACGGCGTCCACGCGATGGGCAGATGGCGGTCCGGGGGCAGCCGTCCGATGCCGGCCACCTCCCGCCCGTCGAGCAGGGCGCGCACATACGGGCCGAGCTGCTGGGGGCCCGGCTGGAACTCCCAGCCGAACAGCGCTCCGTAGAACTCCTGGGTCGCATCCAAGCCGTGCACCATCAGGCTCACCCAGCAGGGTGCGCCGGGCGCGTGCCGGGAGGGTGTGTCACCGTTCGGTCCGGCGGACCCCCGTGCGTCGGTCATCGTCACTCTCTTCTCGGCCTCGCGGTGGCCGTGCTCTCCGCAGCCTGACGGGGCGGCCCTGTAGGGCGTCCCTTGTCCGGGAGAATGCCCGATGTGCGGGCCCTGTCCCTCGCGGCGCGCTTGTCGGCGGGTGTCGTTCAGCTGTACAGCATGTGCCCGTTCCCGCACGCCGCGTGACCGCTTCGCTCCGGCCGAGCAGAGTAGCCGGACACGGACGGCTCGGCCACCCCCGTGCGCGAGGATGGGGACCATGAACGCCATCATCTCCGCATCCGACCTCGCGAGGGATCTCGCGGGTGCCCGGCCGCCGGTCCTGCTCGACGTCCGCTGGCAGCTCACCGCGGCCAAGGCGGCCGGGGAGCCGCCGTTCGACGGCCGGGCCGCGTACGAGGCAGGGCACCTCCCGACGGCCGTGTACGTCGACCTGGACCGGGAGTTGGCCTCCGCGCCGGGCAAGGGCGGCCGGCACCCGCTGCCGGACCTCGCGCACTTCGGTACCGCGATGCGCCGGGCGGGCGTGTCGGCCGGGAGGCCGGTGGTCGTCTACGACGGCGGCCAGGGGTGGGCGGCGGCCCGGGCGTGGTGGCTGCTGCGCTGGACGGGTCACCCGGACGTGCGGGTCCTCGACGGCGGGTTGCCGTCCTGGGAGGGGCCGTTGGACACGTCTGTGCCGGCTCCGGCGGAGGGTGACTTCGTGCCGGAGCCGGGGGCGGGACTGCTCGACGCGGACGCCGCCGCGGCGCTGGCACGTTCCGGTGCGCTGCTGGACGCGCGGGCGGGGGAGCGGTACCGGGGCGAGGTGGAGCCGATCGATCCGGTGGCGGGACACATCCCGGGCGCGGTGTCGGCGCCCACCACGGAGAACGTGGGGGCCGACGGGCGTTTCCTGCCCGCCGGGGAACTGCGGGCACGGTTCGAGGGACTTGGTGTGACCGAGGGGGCGCGGGTCGGCGTGTACTGCGGCTCGGGTGTCTCAGCCGCCCACGAGGTCCTGGCCCTGGCGGCCGCCGGTATCCCGGCGGAGCTGTACGTGGGGTCCTGGTCGGAGTGGTCCTCGGACCCGGACCGGCCGGTCGCCGTCGGCCCTGACCCGCAGTGACCTGACACGAAGAACCCGAAGGGCCCGACACGAAGGGCCCGACACGAAGGGGTCCGACACGAAGAGAGGGCCGCGCCCGGACAGCGCGGCCCTCGTCCTTCGGCAGCCGGGTCGGCTACTCCTGCTTCTTGCGCCGCGTCCCGAAGACGATCTCGTCCCAGCTCGGCACGGCCGCCCGGCGGCCGGGACGCACCCCGTCCGCCTCGGCCTGGCGGTCGGTGGCACCGATGAGCCGGTCGCGGTGGCTGCCCACGGATCGCGGCATGAGGACGTCCGCGTAGGCGGAACCGGCCGAGGCCGCGGGGGCCGGGGGCTCCTCCTCCTCGACCTCGGCGACGGCGGGCTCCTCCTCGGACTCCGCCGGGGGGAGTTCCGGAACGACCAGGTCGCCGCGGAAGCTCGGCACCGCCTCGAGGAGGCTGGTCAGCGAGTCGCGCTCACCCGTGGCCTCCTCGATCGGTTCGGATGCCTGCGCGGGCAGGCTGGGCCGCTCGGGGCGGTCCAGCGGTCTGTCGCGCGGCAGCCGGGCGATCCGGGGAACGAACGGGAAGCTGGGCTCGGGCGCGGCCAGGTCGTCGGACTCGCCGATCAGGGAGCGCGCCTCGTCGTCGACGGCCTGGACGAGCCGCCGGGGCGGGTCGTACGTCCAGCTCGCCGCGTGCGGTTCGCCCGCGACGCGGTAGACCAGCAGGACCTCCCACGTGCCGTCGTCGCGACGCCACGAGTCCCACTGGACGGTGTCCTTGTCGGCGCCGCGCAGCAGCAGCCGCTCCTGCACGGCCTCGCCCAGCGGTGGACCGGAGTTCTCGCCGGGGCGACGGACGGGGGTCTTGCGGGCCCGCTCGGCCATGAAGGCACGCTCGGCGAGCACGGGGCCCTCGAAGCGGCGCACCCGGTCGACGGGGATGCCGGCCATCTGCGCGACCTCTTCCGCGGTCGCGCCGGCACGTATACGCGCCTGGATGTCGCGGGGGCGGAGGTGGCTTTCGACCTCGATCTCGATCTGGCCGAGACGGGGACGGTCGCCGCGCACGGCGGCGCGCAGGCGTTCGTCGATCGGAAGCGTGTACTCCGTAGAGTCGGCAGCCTTCAGCACCAGCCGTGTGCCGTCATTCGAGACGGCCACGACACGCAGTTCGGGCATGGGGACCTCCCGGGTGGTGCCTGCCGACGTCACGTGCGTCGCTGCTTCCGCTAGTCGAGTGTGGCCTGCCCGGGTGCAGCCTGCCACAACCTTGCCGAGTTGCCCGGCGTGTCGGGCACGGGCCCTGGATCGCCGTTATGGCACGGTTACCTATTCGCAACGCTAAGTGACGAACTCTGTCACCCTGTGCAACTAGCCCCCTCCCGGCGGTCCTTAAAGGCCCTGTACACCCTGACGGGAGACCGGACCCAGGGCTCGCCACAGTACTCCATTCGGGCCACCTGCGTGGATTGGCGCGCCGCCCGAGTTCTCGCAAGAGGAGGGACTCAGCCGCCTCTTGCCCCCATTCCGTGATCTTGAACGTGGGGTACTTCACGTCACCACCAGAATCGGAACCAAGGGTTTCGGGGGCGCCGGCGTCGTCAGTGTGGTCGCCACCTGCGGCGGCACCCTCTTCCAGCACTTCTTCAGACGCACCGGCGAGCAGATCCGGGACGCGACGGCGGTGGCCGCGAGACCATCGGCCGGGCAAGCCCCGTCGCGGCCCGGCGAGTTCACCGACGGCACCTTCTACCGGGTGCGGGCCGGAGGCTGGAAGCGGCCCGCGCTCGCGGCGGTCGCGGTCTTCGGCCTGACGATGACCGGAATCACCACCTACGAGCTGATGTCGGGCCACAACCTCAGCGGCGGCCGCAGCACGACGGTCGGCGACACCCTCGCCTGCCCCGGCGCCTCCGAGCGCCACCGGGAGCGAGGACGCCGGGAGTTCGACCCCGGTGCGACCCCTACGCCCCCAGAACCCTCCGCAAGTAGTCGTTCTGGAACCGCCGATCCGGATCGAGACGATCCCGCAGCGCCGTGAACTCGCCGAAGCGCGGATACACCCGGGAGAAGTACTCGGCGTCCCGTGTGTGGATCTTGCCCCAGTGCGGACGGCCCTCGTGGGCGGTGAAGATGCGTTCGGCCGCCGTGAAGTACCGCTGGAAGGGCGTGCCCTGGAACATGTGGACGGCGATGTACGCGCTGTCCCGGCCGGAGGCGGTGGACAGTGCGATGTCGTCGGCCGGGGCGGTGCGCACCTCGACGGGGAAGCTGACCCTGAGACCGGAGCGGTCGACCATGGCCTTCAGCTCGCGCAGCGCCCCGACGACGGCCGCGCGCGGAACGGCGTACTCCATCTCCACGAAGCGCACCCGGCGCGGGGACGTGAAGACCTTGTAAGGGATGTCCGTGTAGGTCCGTGCGGACAGGGCCTTGCTGGAGATCTGGGCGATGGCAGGGATCGTTGCGGGCACCGCGCGGCCCACCCAGTTGGCCACCTGGAAGACGCCGTTGGAGAGGAACTCGTCCTCGATCCAGCTCTTGAGCTGCGGCACCGGCCTCTCGGGACCCGCGCTGCGGTTGTTGCGCTTGGTGTTGGTACTGCCGGTGTGGGGGAACCAGTAGAACTCGAAGTGCTCGTTCTCGGCCCACAGTTCCTCGAAGTCGGAGAGGACCTTGTCGAACGGCATCGGTTCCTCGCGGGCCGTGAGCAGGAAGATCGGCTCGACGGCGAAGGTGATCGCGGTGACGATGCCCAGGGCGCCGAGGCCGATGCGTGCGGCGGCGAAGACGTCCGGGTTCTCCTTCTCGGAACAGCTCAGCACCGAGCCGTCGGCGGTGACCAACTCCAGGCCCTTGATCTGCGCGGCGATCGAACCCGAGTCGCGGCCCGTGCCGTGCGTGCCGGTGCTGGTGGCCCCGGAGACCGTCTGCTCCATGATGTCGCCCATGTTCGTGAGCGACAGACCCTCGCGCGCGAGAGCCATGTTGAGCCTCTTGAGCGGGGTGCCGGCCTCCACCGTGACCGTCATGTTCTCGCGGTCGATGTCGCGGATGCCGGTCAACAGTTGAGGGCGGATCAACACGCCGTCCGTCGCGGCTATGGACGTGAAGGAGTGCCCGGCACCGACGGCCTTCACCGTCAGTCCGTCCTCGGCGGCCCGCCGCACGGCGGCGGCCAGCTCGTCGACCGAGGCAGGGGCGACCTCCCGCGCGGGACGTGCCGAGACGTTGCCGCCCCAGTTACGCCACGTGCCGTTCTTTCCGTTCGCTGTGCTGCTCAACGGAGCCTCCCCGACCCGGTGCCGGTCGCTTGAGCCGGCGGAACCCGAGGAAACCCACCGCGACCGCGACGGCCCCGGCCACCGCCGGAACCCCGTACCCGGCACGCGCCCCGGCCGCGTCGATCACCCAGCCGGCCGTGGAGGAGCCGAGTGCGACTCCCGCCGTGAGCCCGGTGCTCACCCAGGTCATACCTTCGGTGAGCTGCGCGCGTGGTACGTGCTCTTCGATGAGGGACATCGTCGTGATCATCGTCGGAGCGATGGACAGACCCGCAACGAACAGCGCCACGGCCAGAAACGGCAAGTTTCCGACCAGTAGGAGGGGGATCATACTCACGGCCATGGCACATACGCCCAGCAGCCACCGTCGTTCCGGCGCCCCGGCGAAGTGCAGCAGCCCGAAGACCATGCCCGCCGCACAGGAACCCGCCGCGTACACCGCGAGGACGATGCTCGCCGCGGCCTTGTGCCCCTGCTCGTCGGCGAAGGCCACGGTGACCACGTCGACGGCCCCGAAGATCGCCCCGGTGGCGACGAAGGTGGCGACCAGGACCTGGAGCCCCGGCGCGCGCAGCGCGCTGCCGCCGCCCTTGCGTTCACGCGGGTGCGGCTCGGGTTCGGTGGCGCGCTGCGAGGTCAGCCAGAACACGCCGACGGCCAGGAAGCAGGCGGCGAGCAGCGGACCGGCCTCCGGGAACCAGGCCGTGGACAGGCCGATGGAGATGATCGGCCCGAAGATGAAGCACACCTCGTCCACCACGGACTCGAAGGAGTACGCGGTGTGCAACTGCGGCGTCCCCCGGTACAGGGCCGCCCAGCGGGCCCGGATCATCGCGCCGACGCTCGGCACGCAGCCGATGCCCACGCACGCCACGAACAGCACCCAGTCCGGCCAGCCGTAGTGCGCCGCGCACAGCAGCAGGGCCGCCGCGGCCAGGGAGATCAGCGTCGCCGGGCGCAGCGCGCGCCGCTGCCCGTACTGGTCGACAAGCCGCGAGACCTGAGGTCCGGCCACCGCGGCGGACAGCGCGACGGTGGCCGACAGGGCACCGGCCAGGCCGTACCTCCCGGTGAGCTGGGAGACCATCGTGATCACGCCGATGCCCATCATCGACACCGGGATCCGACCGAGGAAGCCCGCAGCGGAGAAACCCTTGGAGCCGGGGGCTGCGAACAGGGCGCGGTAGGGGCTGGGCACGGGGTCTCCGAGAGCTCAGTAAGCTGCGAACGCAGTCGACACAGCTTACGGGCCGGGACGCCCCGATGCACCCGTCGGAGCAGCCCCGCGGCGCCCCCGGCCTGCCTGCCGCGCTGGTGTCCCCCGCCGTTTCCCGGCTGTCGGTGCAGGGTGGCAGGATCGACTCATGCCAGACGCGCGCGATGTCAGCCCCTACGACGCCCTGCTCCTGCTCTCGTTCGGCGGCCCGGAAGGCCCGGACGACGTGGTCCCGTTCCTGGAGAACGTGACGCGTGGGCGCGGCATCCCCAAGGAACGCCTCAAGGAAGTCGGGCAGCACTACTTCCTCTTCGGCGGGGTCAGCCCGATCAACGACCAGAACCGCGCCCTGCTGGACGCCCTGCGCAAGGACTTCGCCGAGCACGGCCTGGACCTGCCGGTCTACTGGGGCAACCGCAACTGGGCGCCGTACCTGACGGACACGCTGCGCGAGATGGTCCGCGACGGCCGCCGCCGCATCCTGGTCCTCGCCACCAGCGCCTACGCCTCGTACTCGGGCTGCCGCCAGTACCGCGAGAACCTCGCCGACGCGCTCGCGGCCCTGGAGGCGGAAGGCCTGGAGCTGCCGAAGGTCGACAAGCTGCGGCACTACTTCAACCACCCGGGCTTCCTGGAGCCCATGATCGACGGGGTGCTCCGGTCCCTCGCCGAGCTTCCCGAGGACGTCCGGGACGGGGCGCACCTCGCCTTCTCGACGCACTCGATCCCGACGGCCTCCGCCGACACCTCCGGCCCGGTCGAGGAGCACGGCGACGGCGGCGCGTACGTGAAGCAGCACCTTGACGTGGCGCAGCAGATCGCCGACGCCGTGCGGGAACGCACCGGCGTCGACCACCCCTGGCAGCTCGTCTACCAGTCCCGCTCCGGCGCCCCGCACATCCCGTGGCTGGAGCCCGACATCTGCGACCACCTCGACGAGCGGCACGCGGCCGGCGCCCCGGCCGTCGTCATCGCCCCCATCGGCTTCGTCTCCGACCACATGGAGGTCCTCTACGACCTCGACACGGAGGCCAAGGCCCGGGCCGAGGAGCTCGGGCTGCCGATGCGGCGCTCGGCCACCGTCGGCGCCGACCCGAGGTTCGCCGCCGCGATCCGCGAGCTCGCCGTGGAGCGTGCCGCGGTCGAGCGCGGGCAGGACGTCACGCCGTGCGCCCTCGGCGCCCTCGGGGCGAGCCACAACCTCTGCCCGGTCGGCTGCTGCCCGGCCCGCGCCCCCCGGCCCGTCGCCGCGGGCGCCGACAGCACCTACGCGTGAGGAGCCCCGTGACCGACCCCCTGCACACCGACCTGCTCGCACTCGCCCAGGAGGCCGCGCGCCGCGCCGGCACGCTGCTGCGGGACGGGCGCCCGGCCGATCTCGCGGTCGCCGCGACCAAGTCCAGCCCCATCGACGTCGTCACCGAGATGGACATCGCGGCGGAGAAGCTGATCACGGGCCTGATCGCCGAGCACCGCCCGGACGACGGCATCCTCGGTGAGGAGGGCGCCGCCACAGAGGGCACGAGCGGTGTCCGCTGGGTGATCGACCCGCTCGACGGCACGGTGAACTACCTGTACGGGCTGCCCACCTGGGCCGTCTCCATCGCCGCCGAGCAGGACGGCGAGACCGTCGTCGGAGTCGTCGCGGCCCCGATGCGCGGTGAGACCTTCCACGCCGTGCGCGGCCGGGGCGCCTGGGCCACCGGTGCCTGGGCCACCGGTGCCTGGGACGGCGAGCGCAGCCTGGCCTGCCGCCCCGCGCCGCCGCTGGACCACGCGCTGGTCTCGACGGGCTTCAACTACGTCGCCGACGTCCGCGCCCACCAGGCGGATGTGGCCCAGCGGCTGATCCCGCTGCTGCGCGACATCCGGCGCGGCGGCTCGGCCGCGGTCGACCTGTGCGACGTGGCCGCGGGCCGCCTCGACGGCTACTACGAGCGTGGTCTGCACCCCTGGGACCTCGCCGCGGGGGACCTCATCGCCCGGGAGGCGGGCGCGCTGACCGGTGGACGCCCCGGAGAGCGCCCTTCGGGCGACCTGGCAGTGGCGGGTACCCCCGGCGTCTTCGAGCCTCTCCAGCGCCTCCTGGAGGACTTCGGCGCCTGGCACGACTGAGGAGGCCGGCGCCCGCCCGGCGAGGGCCCGCGGCGCGCCGGACACGAGGTGGGCACGCCCCTGCGAACACGAAGCGGGCACGCCCCTGCGAACACGAAGCGGGCACGCCCCTGCGAACACGAAGCGGGCCCCGGCGCTGGATTCGCCGGGGCCCGCTTCGTCCTGCCTGATCAGACGCTCGTCGCGCTGACCACCACTCCGTGCTCGGCAGCGAGCCGGCGCAGGTCGTCGAGCTCGCCCTGCTCCACATCGACGAGGAACTCGTCGCCCTCGTCGCGAGCCCGGGACAGATCGGACTCGGTCGCCCTTATGCGCTGCAGAAGTCCTGCGGTGAATGCGTCCATGCTGCGCCCCCTCGTCCTGGGTCGTGGGTCGTTGGCACGGGGGTGTGCCGTTCGGAAGGGACGATCACGCCGCCTGTGGATGCCCAGCGCCGCTCGGCCGGGCGGCGACGGAGCCGGACATCCACGCCCGCCCTGCGGAAAGCGGACTGATGCGCACCGCATGGTGGTGCGGCGCCAGCAGAGCGTGATCGTGGGATGTAAAGCCGTCCTCCCCCAGCTCCCTTCCGTGGAAACCTAACCGGAGGAGAAAATCTCGTATTCCCTTCCGGGGCAGGAGCCTCTCACCCGCCTTACCTCCGACTTATGGCCGAAAAGGGCAGGATGGAGGGCAACACACCAAGGCACCGTCGAACACCCCTGCCCGCGTGCGCCCGGTGACGGGCCGCGCGGGTGGACATCAGGAAGGACCAGGAACGTGCGCGTACTCGTCGTCGAGGACGAGCAACTGCTCGCCGATGCGGTGGCCACCGGACTGCGCCGGGAGGCCATGGCCGTCGACGTCGTGTACGACGGCGCGGCCGCCCTGGAGCGCATCGGCGTCAACGACTACGACGTGGTCGTCCTCGACCGCGACCTCCCGCTCGTGCACGGCGACGACGTCTGCCGCAAGATCGTCGAACTGGGCATGCCGACGCGCGTGCTGATGCTGACGGCGTCCGGCGACGTCAGCGACCGGGTCGAGGGCCTGGAGATCGGCGCCGACGACTACCTGCCCAAGCCGTTCGCCTTCAGCGAGCTCATCGCCCGCGTACGCGCCCTCGGCCGCCGCACCAGCGTGCCCCTGCCGCCCGTCCTGGAACGGGCCGGGATCAAGCTCGACCCCAACCGCCGCGAAGTCTTCCGCGACGGCAAGGAGGTCCAGCTCGCCCCCAAGGAGTTCGCGGTCCTGGAGGTGCTGATGCGCAGCGAGGGCGCCGTCGTCTCCGCGGAGCAGCTCCTGGAGAAGGCCTGGGACGAGAACACCGACCCGTTCACGAACGTCGTGCGCGTGACGGTCATGACCCTGCGCCGCAAGCTGGGCGAGCCGCCGGTGATCGTCACCGTCCCCGGCTCCGGCTACCGGATCTGATACCCCGTGGCAACGACACCCGCGCCCCCGCAGGCGCCCCCCAAGCCCACCTGGGACCCCCGAAGGCCCGTGCCGCCGTTCCCGTGGCTGCGCCCGACCATCCGCATACGGCTCACGCTGCTCTACGGCGGCATGTTCCTGATCGCAGGCATCCTGCTGCTGTCGATCATCTACCTGCTGGCCGCGCAGGCGCTCAACACCGGGAACGAGCCGCTCTTCAAGATCGTCGGCGGCACGGAGATCAAGGTGGCCAGTGATCGCTGCCCCGCCGTCAACTCCGCCAGTCCGACGCTCACCGAATTCAACGCGGCGATCAGCAAGTGCATCGACGACCAGCGTCATGTCGCACTCGACAACCTGCTCAGCCGTTCGCTCCTGGCCCTGCTGGGCCTGGCGGTCATCGCCTTCGCCTTCGGCTACGCCATGGCCGGGCGCGTGCTCTCCCCGCTGGGCCGGATCACCCGTACCGCCCGCGCGGTGGCGGGCTCGGACCTCTCCCGCCGGATCGAGCTGGACGGCCCGGACGACGAGCTGAAGGAGCTGGCCGACACCTTCGACGACATGCTGGAGCGGCTGCAGCGGGCCTTCACCGCCCAGCAGCGTTTCGTCGGCAACGCCTCGCACGAGCTGAGAACGCCCCTGGCGATCAACCGCACGCTCCTCGAGGTGCATCTGTCCGACCCGAACGCGCCCATGGAGCTCCAGCAGCTCGGCAAGACGCTGCTGGCCACCAACGAGCGCAGCGAGCAGCTCGTCGAAGGACTGCTGCTGCTCGCCCGCAGCGACAACCAGATCGTCGAGCGCGGACCGGTGGACCTCGCCGAGGTCGCCGAGCAGGCCGTGGACCAGATGCACGGCGAGGCCGAGAGCAAGGGCGTGCTGATCCGGGGCGAGCAGAAGCCCGCGGTCGTCCAGGGCAACGGCGTGCTGCTGGAGCGGATCGCGCTCAACCTGGTGCAGAACGCCGTGCGGTACAACATCGCCGAGGGCGGCTGGGTCGAGGTCACCACCGACGTCCAGCACGGCCAGGCCGTCCTGGTGGTGTCCAACACGGGCCCGGTCGTGCCGGCGTACGAGATCGACAATCTCTTCGAACCGTTCCGGCGGCTGCGCACGGAGCGGACCGGCAGCGACAAGGGTGTCGGGCTCGGGCTCTCCATCGTCCGGTCCGTGGCCCGGGCGCACGGTGGGCACATCTACGCCCAGCCGCGTGAGGGAGGTGGACTCGTCATGCGCGTCACGCTGCCGATCTGAGATCATGTCGCCGATCAACTCGGCGGCAAACGGGGATGTTCGCTTTGCGCGGAATTTCTGAGGCTGCACCGCGCGTGCACCGTGTGTGATCGATCACAGGGACGCCTTTCCGGCCATCTACTCTCCGTGATCATGCACGCTGTCGGAAAGCCGGGAAAATCCCGGTTTTCGGGGGTCTTGATCACGGGAAGTACACGGTGAGACGCCTTTGGCGTGCAGCATTCGGACCGTGTACGGTCCCCATCGCCATCCAAGCCGATCACTCGTCAGGAGTCCGGTTGGGTGTCGATTGAGTAACAGACCTTGATGTGAGGCAAAATCTCCGCCTCAGGTCGGGCACAAGTCCGGCCTCTCACGCGTTACGTGCGCTGGAGACACCGCAGACACCCAGAGGGGGAGAGCGACCATGGCAACCGATTACGACACTCCACGCAAGACCGACGACGACGTCGACTCGGACAGTCTCGAAGAGCTGAAGGCTCGGAGGAACGACAAGTCGGCCTCCGCCGTGGACGTCGACGAGTTCGAAGCCGCAGAGGGCCTCGAGCTGCCCGGAGCCGACCTCTCGAACGAGGAGCTGGCCGTCCGGGTGCTCCCGAAGCAGCAGGACGAGTTCACCTGCATGAGCTGCTTCCTGGTCCACCACCGCAGCCAGCTGGCCCGGGAGAAGAACGGTCAGCCGATCTGCCGCGACTGCGACTGAGGACGGGTCGGCCGTGACTGGCTCGACCCCTCCCTGGAAGCGCCGCTTCTCCAAGCGGAAAGCGGACGAAGGGCCGACGGACGGCCCGCAGTACGGCGCGCGTGACGACGAGCGAGGCTCGACCGGTACGGGGGCGGCCTCGCTCGAAGCGGCAGAGCGGGGTGACCTCCCGGCGTCCATGGATGTCCCCGCACCCGTCGCAAGACGGCGGGCGGGGACGATCCGGGAGCGGGCCAGGGAAGGCGCCCGCAAGGGCAGCGACCGGGCCCGGGCCGGACTCGCCTACCTCGCCGACCGGATCATCGAGCTGGCCCCGCGCGTCCCCGTACGGGACCTGGCGACGCTGCGCAGGCAGTTCCCGGGCCTCGGGCCCGAGGAGCTCGCGGACAAACTCGTGGCGGGCGCCGCGAAGGCGACGGCGACGGTCGGCGCGGGCGTCGGCGCGGCCGCGATGCTCCCCGTACCCCCGGCGATGCCGACGGAGCTGGCCGCCGAGGTCACCGGCGTCGCGGCGATCGAGCTGAAGCTGATCGCCGAACTCCACGAGGTCTACGGCGTACGCCCGCCCGGCAACCTCAAGCAGCGCAGCACCGCGTACCTCGACTCGTGGTCGGGGGAGCGCGGCATCGACGCGACCAAGCCGTCGACGCTGAGCACGGCGCTGAACAGCCGCATGAAGCGCGAGCTACGGCAGCGGATCATGAAACGCACGCTCCGCAACATGCCGAACCTGATGCCGTTCATGGTGGGAGCCGCCGTGGGGGCGGTCATGAACCGGGGTGAGACGAGAAAGCTCGCCGGCCGGATCCGCGGCGACCTGCGCAAGATCCAGGTGCCCTGGGAGGCCCTGGAGGCGCTCCCCACCCTGGAACGTCCGGTGGACGCCCTGGAGATGGGCGAGATCACCAGAGACCCGCTGGGCCGTCACGAGGGGCATCCGCCCGACCGCGGACACGGCGGTCAGCACGGCGACGGGCACTGAGACCGGCCGTCGCACAGTGGCCGGGTGATGCCCCGCGCAGGTGTGCTACGCAGGGTTACCCGTCCGCAGCGCCTCGGCCAGCCGCTCCGGCTCGCGCGTGGACAGGTACAGGTACGGCGTGGGGTCCTGCGGGTCCGTGACCTCCACGCGCAGGGCCGTGGGGATGTACGCGCGCAGCAGGAGGAAGGCGCGCGGATCGGCCTTGTAGGTGCGCCAGGCGCGGGCCCCCTCCGCGTCCAGCACCTCCGCTTCACCCAGTGCCGCCAGCGGGATCTTCGCCTCGCCCGCGATCAGGGAGTCGCCGACCACGCGGATGCGGACCGAGCCGTAGGAGCTCGCGGCGACGGCCGCGACCGCGGTGCCCCCGGCGAGGCCGCCGAGCATCGGCAGCGTGCCGAACGGGAGCAGGACCAGGGCCATCGAGACGCCCACGAGGAACGAGATCAGCCACCAGGTCCGCGGGGCGGTGAGGCGTTCTTCGTAGGGGGCGGCGGAGAGCTGCATGGGGCCAAGCTTGACACGGTGTCCGACAAGGGCCGACGCGCGGGTAAGGTCTCCGGCTGTGAGTGGTACTTCCGCAGCTCTTCAGCCTCCGGCCGACGCCGTGAAACCGGTGCGACACCCGGACGCACCGGCGCCCGGTGAGCTCCTCGGCGCGCACTACGGCCAGTGTTTCGGCTGCGGCGGCGAGCAGCCGCACGGACTGCACCTGGAGGCACGGGCCGGGGAGGGCGTGTCGCTCACCGCCGAGTTCACCGTGCAGCCCGCCCACCAGGGCGCCCCGGGCCTCGCGCACGGTGGCGTGCTGACTTCCGCCCTGGACGAGACCCTCGGCTCGCTGAACTGGCTGCTGCGCACGATCGCGGTGACCGGGCGGCTGGAGACCGACTTCGTACGGCCCGTGCCCGTCGGCACCACGCTGTACCTGGAGGCGGAGGCGACGGCGGTCGCCGGGCGGAAGATCTACTCCACCGCGACCGGACGCGTCGGCGGCCCGGACGGGCCCGTCGCGGTGCGCGCGGACGCGCTCTTCGTCGAGGTGAAGGTCGACCACTTCGTCGACCACGGCCGCCAGGAGGAGATCCAGGCCGCCATGAGCGACCCGGACCAGGTCCGGCGCGCCCGTGCCTTCGAGGTGAACCCGTGAGCCCTGCTCGTCCCGAGCACCCGGACGTTCACACCGGCCCCGTGAGCCCGGAAAGCCCCATGACCCCCACGAGCCCCACGAGCGCCATGACCCCCACGAGCCCCGCGAGTCGGCCCCCGCTGGACGTGCTGATCCGGCGCGTCGATCCGGACGTACCGCTTCCGTCGTATGCGCAGCCCGGTGACGCCGGGGCGGATCTGCGCACCACCGAGGCGTGTCAACTGGAGCCGGGTGAACGGGCCGTGCTGCCCACGGGGGTGTCTGTGGCGCTGCCGGAGGGGTACGCGGCCTTCGTGCACCCGCGATCCGGTCTGGCCGCCCGCTGCGGCGTCGCCCTGGTGAATGCCCCGGGGACGGTTGATGCCGGGTACCGTGGGGAGATCAAGGTGATCGTGGTGAATCTCGACCCGCGCGAGGCCGTGCGGTTCGAGCGCTTCGACCGGATTGCCCAACTGGTGGTCCAGCAGGTCGAGAAGGTTCGCTTCCAAGAGGTGGCAAAACTTCCCGACTCGACGCGGGCCGAGGGGGGCTTCGGCTCCACCGGAGGCCACGCGGCGGTGGACGGGACGAGCGGCACAAGCGGTCAGGCCGCCGTGGGCGGTCGGACGGGTGGGAATCGATACGCTTCGGTCGTATCCGACCGGGAAGGACAGTGACGTGTTCGGACGTCGCAAGAAGAGGGATGCCGCCGAGGACGCGGCCGGCGAGGCCGAGCAGGTCGTCGACGGTGTCGACACTGAGGCGGACGCAGAGCGCGAGCGCCTGAGGCTGGAGCCCGCGCCGCGCCCCGACGGGCCCTGGGACGACTCGGAGGTCCGTGACCCGGGCGAAGGCCGGGTCGACCTGGGCGGCCTGTTCGTGCCGGGCGTCGACGGCATGGAGCTCAGGGTCGAGGTCGCGGGAGACGCGATCGTCGCGGCCACGGTCGTGCTGCGCGACAGCGCCATCCAGCTCCAGGGCTTCGCCGCCCCCAAGCGCGAGGGCATCTGGGGCGAGGTGCGCGAGGAGATCGGTACCGGCATCACCCAGCAGGGCGGCATCGTCGACGAGGTCGAGGGACCGCTGGGCTGGGAGCTGCGCGCCCAGGTGCCCGTACAGCTGCCGGACGGCACCGGCGGCTTCCAGGTCGTGCGGTTCGTCGGTGTGGACGGCCCCCGCTGGTTCCTGCGCGGGGTCATCTCGGGCCAGGGCGCGGTGCAGCCGCAGGCCGCCGGGCTGCTCGAGCAGATCTTCCGGGACACGGTCGTGGTCCGCGGCGAGGGCCCGATGGCGCCCCGCGACCCGATCGTCCTGAAGCTGCCGAACGACGCGCAGATGGTCCCCGAGGGCGTCCAGCAGGAAGAGGGCTCCCGTTTCGCCGGCGGAATGGGCCAGCTCCAGCGCGGACCGGAGATCACCGAGGTCCGCTGACCCCGCAGAGACAGCCAGGGCCGTACCCCACCGAGGGTGCGGCCCTTTCTCGTGCGCGGAACCTTGACGGCGTATTGGTCTGTACCTACCGTCTCCGTCCAACGCGTCTGTTCATAAAGGCGCTTCGCGTTCACATACGAGAACGGAAGGCCCCCCACGCATGCGCAGAACCGCTCTCCTCGCGGCCTCGGCCGCCCTCGTCGCCGGTGTCCTCGTCCGAACCGCCGACGCCGCTCCCAGCGCCCCCGCCGCCTTCGCCCACCCCGGAGTCACCGTCTCCAAAGGCCAGTTGGACTTCACCCGGTCCAAGGTCAATGCCGGCGCCCAGCCCTGGAAGGGCGCCTTCGAGCAGATGACGGCGAGCAAGTACGCCGACCTGAACCGCACGCCCAGGCCCCGGGCGGTCGTCGAATGCGGCTCGTACTCGAACCCCAACCTCGGCTGCACCGACGAGCGCGAGGACGCGATCGCCGCGTACACACACGCCCTCGCCTGGTACATCACCCGCGACGAACGGCACGCCCGCAAGGCCATCGAGCTGATGGACGCCTGGTCCGCCGTGATCAGGGACCACACCAACAGCAACGCGCCCCTGCAGACCGGCTGGGCCGGGTCCTCCTGGCCGAGAGCCGCCGAAATCATCAAGTACACGTACACCGGCACCTGGGCGAACTCCGGCCGCTTCGCGACCATGCTCCGCACCGTCTACCTGCCCGAGATCATCAACGGCTCGAACTCCAACGGCAACTGGGAGCTGTCGATGATGGAGGCCGCCGTCGGCATCTCCGTCTTCCTGGAGGACAAGGCGTCGTACGACAAGGCCATGGCGACGTTCCGCACGCGCACGGCCGCCTACGTCTACCTGGAGTCCGACGGCGCGTTGCCGAAGACCGTGCCGAGCCAGAACCTGAACACCCGGGAGAAGGTGGTCAAGTACTGGCAGGGGCAGTCGACCTTCGTCAACGGACTCAGCCAGGAGACCTGCCGCGACTTCACCCACACCGGCTACGGCCTCTCGGCCATCTCGCACGTCGCCGAGACCAGCCGCATCCAGGGCCAGGACCTCTACGGCACCGACGTGGGCGAGCGGCTGCGGCACGGGCTCGGCTTCCACGCCAAGTACCAGCTCGGTGCCGGTGCCGAGAGCTGGCTGTGCGGCGGCTCGCTCAAGCTCGGGCTCGGACCGGTGACCGAAGTCGGCCACAACGCCCTGGCCAACCGTCTCGGGCACGCCATGACCAACACCGCCACGCTGACGCAGCGGGGCCGTCCCGCCGGCAGCAACAACCTCTTCGTCGCCTGGGAGACCCTCACACACGGCGACAACCCCGCCTGACCCCCCGACCGGCCGGGCGCCGGGCGGGGACCCCGGCGCCCGGTCCGCCCGCGGGGCCGCGTCAGAGTTCCGTCAAAGTGTGCTCCGGAGCTCGGCCAGGAACCCGAACCCCGAGCCTTCCGGCCGTAGGGTCGACGCTGCGCAGTCGGCAGACCACCGGAAGACAATGAGGCCATGGCACGCGGCAAGCTTCGGATCCACCTGGGCGCGGCACCGGGCGTCGGCAAGACGTACGCGATGCTGTCCGAGGCGCACCGCCGCGTCGGGCGGGGCACGGACTGCGTCGTGGGCTTCGTCGAATACCACGGACGGCCCCGCACCGAGGTGATGCTGCACGGGCTGGAGCAGGTGCCGCGCCGGGAGCTGGAGTACCGCGGCGGCGTCTTTCCCGAGATGGACCTCGACGCCGTCCTCGCCCGCCGCCCCGAGGTCGCCCTGGTGGACGAACTCGCCCACACGAACGTCCCCGGGTCCCGCAATGCCAAGCGCTGGCAGGACGTGGAGGAACTGCTCGCCGCCGGCATCGACGTGGTCTCGACCGTCAACATCCAGCACCTGGAGTCCCTCGGCGACGTCGTCGAGTCGATCACCGGGGTGCGGCAGCAGGAGACCGTGCCGGACGAGGTGGTGCGCCGGGCCGACCAGGTCGAGCTGGTCGACATGACGCCCGAGGCGCTGCGGCGGCGGATGGCGCACGGCAACATCTACCAGCCCGACAAGGTCGACGCCGCCCTGTCGAACTACTTCCGCCCCGGCAACCTGACGGCCCTGCGCGAGCTGGCGCTGCTGTGGGTGGCCGACCGGGTCGACGCCCACCTCACCCGGTATCGCAGCGAGCACCGGGTGTCGGCGATCTGGGGCTCGCGCGAGCGGATCGTCGTCGGCCTGACCGGCGGGCCCGAGGGCCGCACGCTGATCCGCCGGGGCGCCCGGCTGGCCGAGAAGGGCGCCGGTGGCGAGGTGCTGGCCGTCTACATATCCCGCAGCGACGGGCTGACCTCGGCCTCGCCCAAGGAACTGGCGCAGCAGCGGACCCTGGTCGAGGATCTCGGCGGAACGTTCCACCACGTCGTGGGCGACGACATACCCGCCGCACTGCTCGCCTTCGCCCGCGGCGCGAACGCCACTCAGATCGTGCTGGGCTCCTCGCGCCGCAAGACGTGGCAGTACGTCTTCGGCCCCGGCGTCGGAGCGACGGTCGCCCGGGAGTCCGGGCCCGACCTCGACGTGCACATCGTCACCCACGACGAGGTCGCCAAGGGACGCGGACTGCCGGTGGCCCGGGGCGCGCGTCTCGGGCGCTCCCGGCGGGTGTGGGGCTGGATCACCGGTGTCGCGGGGCCGCCGCTGCTCGCCGTGCTCCTCAACACCGTCGACCTCGGCCTCGCCAACGACATGCTGCTGTTCCTGGCGCTGACGGTGGCGGCGGCCCTGCTCGGCGGGCTGCTGCCCGCCCTGGCCTCGGCCGCGGTGGGTTCCCTGCTGCTGAACTACTTCTACACACCACCGCTGCACCGGTGGACCATCGCCGACCCGAAGAACATCGTCGCCATCGTGATCTTCGTGGCGGTCGGAGTGGCGGTGGCCTCCGTGGTCGACGTCGCCGCCCGCCGGACCCACCAGGCGGCCCGGCTGCGCGCCGAGTCGGAGATCCTGGCCTTCCTCGCCGGCAACGTGCTGCGCGGCGAGACCGGCCTGGAGGACCTGCTGGAGCGGGTCCGGGAGACCTTCGGCATGGAGTCCGCGGCCCTGCTGGAACGGGCCGGTGACGTCGAGCCGTGGACCTGCGCCGGACGCGCCGGCCGGGGGCGTCCCGTCGAGCGTCCCGACCAGGCGGACGTGGACATACCCGTCGGAGACCACATGGCCCTGGCCCTGACCGGCCGCGTGCTGCCAGCCGAGGACCGCCGGGTGCTGGCCGCCTTCGCCGCCCAGGCCGCCGTCGTCCTGGACCGCCGCCGGCTCCGGGAGGAGGCCGACCGGGCCCGCACGCTCGCCGAGGCCAACCGCATCCGTACGGCCCTGCTCGCCGCCGTCAGCCACGATCTGCGAACGCCGCTCGCCGGTATCAAGGCGGCCGTGACCTCCCTGCGCTCCGAGGACGTCGAGTGGTCCGAGGAGGACCGCGCGGAGCTGTTGGAGGGCATCGAGGAGGGCGCCGACCGCCTCGACCACCTCGTCGGGAACCTCCTCGACATGTCCCGGCTCCAGACCGGCACCGTCACCCCGCTGATCCGCGAGATCGACCTCGACGAGGTGGTGCCGATGGCGCTCGGCGGCGTCCCCGAGGGCAGCGCCGGCCTGGACGTGCCCGAGACGCTGCCCATGGTCGCCGTCGACCCCGGGCTGCTGGAGCGGGCGGTGGCCAACCTCGTCGAGAACGCCGTGAAGTACAGTCCGCCCGGCGCGCCCGTGCTGGTCGCCGCCAGCGCGCTGGCCGACCGGGTCGAGGTGCGGGTGGTCGACCGGGGGCCGGGCGTCCCCGACGAGGCCAAGGAGCGCATCTTCGAGCCCTTCCAGCGCCATGGCGACGCCCCGCGCGGCGCGGGCGTGGGCCTGGGGCTCGCGGTGGCGCGCGGCTTCGCCGAGGCCATGGGCGGCACCCTGAACGCCGAGGACACCCCCGGCGGCGGGCTCACCATGGTGCTCACGCTCCGCGCGGCGGGAACGCGCCCGGAGCTCCACCCCGCGGCAGAACCGGAAAGGCAGGCCTCATGACCCGCGTCCTCGTGGTCGACGACGAGCCGCAGATCGTGCGCGCCCTCGTGATCAACCTCAGGGCACGTGCGTACGAGGTCGACGCGGCCCATGACGGCGCCACCGCCCTGAAGCTCGCGGCCGCACGCCACCCCGACGTGGTCGTCCTCGACCTCGGGCTGCCCGACCTGGACGGCGTCGAGGTGATCAGGGGCCTGCGCGGCTGGACCCGGGTGCCGATCCTGGTGCTGTCCGCCCGGCACTCCTCAGACGAGAAGGTCGAGGCGCTGGACGCGGGCGCCGACGACTACGTCACCAAGCCCTTCGGCATGGACGAGCTGCTGGCGCGGCTGCGGGCCGCCGTCCGCCGGGCCGAACCGGCGGGAGGCGTCGAGGGCGACGTGATCGTCGACACCGGCGAGTTCACCGTCGACCTGGCCGCGAAGAAGGTCAACCGCGCCGGCAAGGACGTACGGCTGACCCCCACGGAGTGGCACCTGCTGGAGGTCCTCGTGCGCAACAGCGGCCGCCTGGTCGGGCAGAAGCAGCTGCTCCAGGAGGTGTGGGGTCCGTCGTACGGGACGGAGACGAACTATCTGCGCGTGTACATGGCGCAGTTGCGGCGGAAGCTGGAGGCGGATCCCTCGCACCCGAAGCACTTCGTCACCGAGCCGGGCATGGGCTATCGGTTCGAGAAATAGGCTCCTCGCCCTTCGTCGGCAGGCCCCGGTACGCTTCAGATATGAGTGCTGTTCCTCGTTCCGAAAAGCCGGTGGGCCGGTTCCGGCGCATGCTCGACCGGCTCTCCTCGTCGCAGGAGGACCTGGAGTCCGAGGAGCTGCGGGAGGACACCGAGACCACCGGCTGCATCCGGATCGGAGACTGCCAGGACCGGCAGATAGTGACGGTTACTGGTACCTTGCGCACGGTCACCCTTCGGCCGCGCGCCGGAGTCCCGGCCCTGGAGGCCGAGCTGTTCGACGGCTCCGCCGCGCTGGACGTGGTGTGGCTCGGCAGGCGCTCCATCGTGGGGATAGAGCCCGGGCGCAAGCTGATCGCATCGGGCCGGGTCTCGATGAGCCGGGGCCGCCGGGTGCTGTTCAATCCCAAGTACGAACTGAGACCCCTCGGACGGGAGTAGCCGGTGACGTCGCTCGACAAGCCGACCGAAGAGACATCTGCGGACGACGCCCGGGCGGTGACCGAGGCCGCCCTGTTCGAGGCGTTCGGCGGCGTGCGGGGCATGGTGGAGACGGTGGTTCCCGGTCTCCTCTTCGTCACGATCTACACGATCAACAAGGACCTGCACCTGTCGGCGATCGCGGCGCTGGCCGTGTCGCTGGTGCTGGTCGTGGTCCGGCTGGTGATGAAGGACACCGTCAAGCACGCGTTCAGCGGTGTCTTCGGCGTGGCCTTCGGTGTCGTCTTCGCGATGATGACCGGCAATGCCAAGGACTTCTACCTGCCCGGCATGCTCTACACGCTGGGGCTGGGCCTCGCCTACATCATCACCACCCTGTGCGGCGTGCCGCTGATCGGGCTGATCCTCGGCCCGGTCTTCAAGGAGAACCTCTCCTGGCGCACCCGGAACCCGGGCCGCAAGAAGGCGTACGCGAAGGCCAGCTACGCGTGGGGCGCGATCCTGCTCGCCAAGTGCGCGATCCTCTTCCCGCTGTACTGGTGGGCCGACACCACGCAGCTGGGCTGGGTCCTGGTCGCCCTGAAGATCCCGCCGTTCCTGCTCGCGGTGTACCTGACGTGGGTGTTCCTGGCGAAGGCGCCCGCGCCGATCGACGTGTTCGCGGAGATGGAGGCGGAGGAGAAGGCGGCCGAGGAGCGGGACCGGCAGGCCGCCGCCGCCCGGTCCGCCGAGCAGTGAGCCTCCCACCGCCGAGCAGCGAGCCTCCGCCGTTGACGGAGAGCCGCCACCACTGACGGAAGGGGCGTCCCGAGCACTCGGGACGCCCCTTCCGCATGTCACCCGCCCTGCCCCGCAGCGAGGTGCTCAGCCCGCCGCGTTGCGCCGCACCGACAGCAGGTCCTCCAGCTGTTCCTCACGGGCCTGGGCGGCCACGAAGAGGAGTTCGTCGCCGGCCTCGAGCGAGTCCTCCCGGGAGGGAGTCAGGACGCGGTTGCCGCGGATGATCGTCACCAGGGACGTGTCCTGCGGCCACTCGACGTCGCCGACCTGTGTGCCGGCCAGGGCCGACTCCTCCGGCAGGGTCAGCTCGACCAGGTTGGCGTCGCCGTGGCTGAAGCGGAGCAGGCGGACCAGGTCGCCCACGCTCACCGCTTCTTCGACCAGGGCCGACATCAGACGCGGTGTGGAGACGGCCACGTCCACGCCCCAGGACTCGTTGAACAACCACTCGTTCTTGGGATTGTTCACCCGGGCGACGACACGCGGGACGCCGTACTCCGTCTTCGCCAGCAAGGACACGACCAGGTTCACCTTGTCGTCGCCGGTCGCGGCGATCACGACGTTGCAGCGCTGGAGCGCCGCCTCGTCCAGGGAGGTGATCTCGCAGGCGTCGGCGAGCAGCCATTCGGCCTGCGGGACGCGTTCGACCGAGATGGCGGTCGGCGCCTTGTCGATCAGCAGGACCTCGTGGCCGTTCTCCAGCAGTTCGCCCGCGATCGAGCGGCCGACGGCGCCGGCTCCGGCAATGGCGACCCTCATCAGTGACCGCCCTCCTCTTCGGGACCCTTGGCGAACGCCGCCTCGATCTTGTCGACCTCGTCGGTGTGCATCATCACGTGCACCAGGTCGCCCTCCTGCAGCACGGTCTGCGAGGTGGGCAGGACCGCCTCGCCGAGCCGGGTCAGGAACGCGACGCGCACGCCCGTCTCCTCCTGCATCCGGCTGATCTTGTGGCCGACCCAGGCGGTGGAGGTGTGCACCTCGGCGAGCTGGACGCCGCCGGTGGGGTCGCGCCACAGCGGCTCGGCGCCGGAGGGGAGCAGACGGCGCAGCATCTGGTCGGCCGTCCAGCGGACCGTCGCGACGGTGGGGATGCCCAGGCGCTGGTAGACCTCCGCGCGGCGCGGGTCGTAGATGCGGGCGGCGACGTTCTCGATGCCGAACATCTCACGGGCCACGCGCGCGGCGATGATGTTGGAGTTGTCACCGCTGGAGACGGCGGCGAACGCGCCGGCCTCCTCGATGCCCGCCTCGCGCAGGGTGTCCTGGTCGAAGCCGACACCGGTGACCCGGCGGCCGCCGAACGAGGAGCCCAGCCGGCGGAAGGCGGTGGGGTCCTGGTCGATCACGGCGACCGTGTGCCCCTGTTGCTCCAGGTTCTGGGCCAGTGCGGAACCCACCCTTCCGCACCCCATGATGACAATATGCATCGCGTCACACCGCGCTTCCTGCAGGCCCTCTGGCCCTCATGAATGTCGTGCTCATATCTCTCTTTCGGCTCGCCAGGCATCACGTCGCGGCCTGCGTGCGGGCCGCCGGGCAACATCATGCCGGTGGAATCACGTCATGATGCCCTCCGGGGGCGGTGCCGCGTGCGGCTGCCCGACACCAACGTATCCGCAAAGTCGAGGGGGTTGCCGAGGGCCCTGCCGGGCCCTCGGCAAGGGGAGGAACCGCCATGAGTACCGAGATCGACGTCCTCGTGCTGGGCGGCGCGGGTGTGGACACGATCGTGCACGTGCCCGAGCTGCCCGTGCCGTTCGCCGACAGCCACATGGTCCGGCCCGGGATCGTGACCCGCGCGGGCCAGAGCGGCGACTTCGTGGCTCTCGGGACGACCGCGCTGGGCCTGCGCACACACCACCTCGACCTCCTCGGCGACGACCCCGAGGGCGACCTCGTCCGCGCGCTGCACCGGGAGCACGGCATCGGGCTCACCGCCGTCCCGCAGCCCCTCGGCACCAAACGCGCGGTCAACCTCGTCGGCCCCGACGGCAGGCGGTCGTCCCTCTACGACGCCACCCGGGCCGCCGACACCGACCGGCTGCCCGAGGACACGGTCCGCGCACTCGCGACCGTCAGCCGGCACGCCCACGTCGTCATCACCCAGCCGTGCGCCCACGCGCTGCCCGCCCTGCGCGAGGCGGGCCTCACGATCTCCACCGACCTGCACGACTGGGACGGCTCCAACCCCTACCACGAGCCCTTCGCCCACCAGGCCGACCTGGTCTTCCTGTCCAGCGCGGCCCTGACCGACCCGGAGCGGACCATGCGGCGGATCACCGAGCGGGGCCGGGCCCGCGTCGTCGTCGCCACCGCAGGGGCGGACGGGGCGTACCTGCTGGCCGACGGGGAGCTCACCCACGTACCCGCCGCCGCGCCCCCGGCGCCGGTCGTCGACTCCAACGGCGCGGGCGACGCCTTCGCCGCCGCGTTCCTCCACGCCTGGCTGGACGGCACCCCGCCCCGCCGCAGCGCCCTGCACGGCACCGTGGCCGGCGCCTACGCCTGCACGATCCCGTCGACCCGGGCCGCCGCCATCGGACCCGAGGAGCTCCGCGCGGGGGTGGCGGAACTGGAGCGGCCCCTCCCCGTGCTCCCGGCGACTCCTAGCGCACCCCCTGCGACACGTCCTTGCGGCGGCTGATGCTGCGCACGCTCGCCACCGTCAGGATTCCGAGGGCGACAAGGGTGGCCGCGGCGCCGATCAGCTGGGCGGGCGTGTGCATGGGACCTCCAGGGGCGACAACGGCCGGAAGACGGACGGGGCTCAGTCATATAGGCATGCGAAGCGGGTGACCTGCGCAATCCGCAGCCGCATGCGCCTCTGAATTCACTCGGAGAGCAGACGGAACGCCGATGAGGGGTGGCGGGTGGGCGCCCCCGCAATCGAAGGCCTACGATCCTCTGTTGTGTCCAAACTGACCGACGTGCCCAAACGGATCCTGATCGGGCGCGCACTGCGCAGCGACCGGCTGGGCGAAACGCTCCTGCCGAAGCGCATCGCACTCCCCGTCTTCGCCTCCGACCCGCTGTCCTCCGTGGCGTACGCGCCCGGCGAGGTGCTGCTGGTCCTGTCGATCGCGGGTGTGACGGCGTACCACTTCAGTCCGTGGATCGCCGTCGCGGTCGTCGTGCTGATGTTCACCGTGGTGGCCTCGTACCGGCAGAACGTGCACGCCTACCCCAGCGGCGGCGGCGACTACGAGGTGGCGAACACCAACCTCGGCCCCAAGGCCGGCCTGACGGTCGCCAGCGCGCTGCTCGTCGACTACGTCCTCACCGTCGCGGTGTCGATCTCCTCCGGCATCGAGAACCTCGGCTCCGCGATCCCGTTCGTCGTCGAGCACAAGGTGCTCTGCGCGATCGGCGTGATCGTGCTGCTGACCCTGATGAACCTGCGCGGGGTGAAGGAGTCGGGCTCGCTGTTCGCGATCCCGACGTACATCTTCGTCGCGGGTGTCTTCACCATGATCGCCTGGGGCGCCTTCCGCGGCCTGGTCCTGGACGACACCATGCGGGCCCCGACAGCGGACTACGCCATCAAGCCCGAGCACGGAGGCCTGGCCGGCTTCGCCCTGGTCTTCCTGCTGCTGCGCGCCTTCTCCTCCGGCTGCGCCGCCCTCACCGGTGTCGAGGCGATCTCCAACGGCGTCCCGGCCTTCCGCAAGCCCAAGTCGAAGAACGCCGCGACCACCCTGGCGGCGATGGGCCTGCTGGCCGTCACCATGTTCTGCGGCATCATCGCGCTGGCTGCAGCGACCGACGTCCGCATGGCCGAGAACCCCGCCGAGGACCTCATCCACAACGGTGTCCCGCTCGGCCCGGACTACGTCCAGAACCCGGTGATCTCCCAGGTGGCCGAGGCCGTGTTCGGCAAGGGCAGCTTCCTGTTCATCATCCTGGCCGCGGCCACCGCGCTGGTGCTGTTCCTCGCCGCCAACACCGCCTACAACGGCTTCCCGCTGCTCGGCTCGATCCTCGCCCAGGACCGTTACCTGCCGCGCCAGCTGCACACCCGCGGCGACCGCCTGGCCTTCTCCAACGGCATCGTGCTCCTCGCCGGCGCCGCCGGACTGCTGGTGGGAATCTACGGGGCCGACTCGACGCGCCTGATCCAGCTGTACATCGTCGGCGTGTTCGTGTCCTTCACGCTCAGCCAGACCGGCATGGTCCGGCACTGGAACCGCCACCTGGCCGCGGAGAAGGACCAGGCCAAGCGCCGCCACATGATCCGCTCCCGTGCCATCAACGCCTTCGGCGCCTTCTTCACCGGTCTGGTGCTGGTCGTCGTCCTCCTCACCAAGTTCACCCACGGCGCCTGGGTCGCGCTCCTCGGCATGGTGATCTTCTACGCGACGATGACGGCCATCCGGAAGCACTACGACCGGGTCGCCGCGGAGATCGCCGCCCCCGAGGGCCCGAGCGACGACCTGGTACGGCCCTCGCGGGTGCACTCGGTCGTGCTGATCTCCAAGATCCACCGCCCGGCGCTGCGCGCCCTGGCCTACGCCAAACTGATGCGCTCGGACTCGCTGGAGGCGCTGAGCGTCAACGTCGACCCGGCGGAGATCAAGGCCCTGCGCGAGGAGTGGGAGCGGCGCGGCATCGACGTACCGCTGAAGATCCTGGACTCGCCCTACCGCGAGATCACCCGGCCGATCATCGAGTACGTCAAGAGCCTGCGCAAGGAATCACCGCGCGACGCGGTGTCCGTGATCATCCCCGAGTACGTCGTCGGCCACTGGTACGAGCACCTGCTGCACAATCAGAGCGCCCTGCGGCTGAAGGGCCGGCTGCTGTTCACGCCCGGGATCATGGTGACCTCGGTGCCGTACCAGCTGCAGTCCTCCGAAGCGGCCAAGCGGCGGGCCCGCAGGCAGCAGGACTGGAACGCGCCGGGGTCGGTGCGGCGGGGGCCCGCGCAGGTGCGGTCGAAGGAGTCCTCCGAGCCCAAGAGCTGACGATCCTCTGAGACGACGGCTCGTGTGAAACGGCCGGACGGCAGCCACGTAGACTGGTGGGCTGTTGTCCGGCCGTTTTTCCGTTCGGCCTTTCCCCTCACGTGTTTTGGAGTCACCCCGCCATGCAGGCAGAACCGAGGAAGTCGCTGGTGGGGGAGGAGTACGAGGTCGAGGTAGGCCCCGTCGCCCACGGCGGTCACTGCATCGCCCGTACGTCCGAGGGGCAGGTGCTGTTCGTCCGGCACGCGCTGCCCGGCGAGCGGGTCGTGGCGCGGGTGACGGAGGGCGAGGAGGGCGCGCGGTTCCTGCGCGCCGACGCCGTGACCGTGCTCGACGCCTCCAAGGACCGGATCGACGAGCCCTGCCCGTTCGCCGGCCCCGGCCGCTGCGGCGGGTGTGACTGGCAGCACGCCAAGCCCGGCGCGCAGCGGCGCCTGAAGGCCGACGTCATCGCCGAACAGCTCCAGCATCTCGCCGGGCTCACCCCGGAGGAGGCCGGCTGGGACGGCACGGTGCTGCCCGCCGAGGGCGACAAGGTGCCCGCGGGCCAGGTCCCCGCGTGGCGCACCCGCGTCCAGTACGCCGTCACCGCCGACGGCCGGGCGGGTCTGCGCCGGCACCGTTCGCACGAGGTGGAGCCGATCGACCACTGCATGATCGCCGCGGAGGGCGTCAGCGAGCTGGGCATCGAGAAGCGGGCCTGGACGGGTATGGACTCCGTCGAGGCGATCGCGGCCACGGGATCCCAGGACCGCCAGGTGATCCTCACGCCCAAGCCGGGCGCACGCCTCCCGCTGGTCGAACTCGACCGCCCGGTCTCCGTCCTGCGTGTGGACGAGCGCTCCGGCGGTGTCCACCGCGTCCACGGCCGCCCCTTCGTCCGTGAACGGGCCGACGGCCGTACGCACCGCGTCGGCAACGGCGGCTTCTGGCAGGTCCACCCGAAGGCCGCGGACACCCTGGTGACCGCGGTCATGCAGGGCCTGCTGCCGCGCAAGGGCGACATGGCCCTCGACCTGTACTGCGGCGTCGGCCTCTTCGCCGGAGCCCTCGCCGACCGCGTCGGCGACCAGGGAGCGGTCCTCGGCATCGAGTCCGGCAAGCGGGCGGTGGAGGACGCGCGGCACAACCTCGCCGAGTTCGACCGCGTCCGCATCGAACAGGGCAAGGTCGAGAGCGTGTTGCCGCGCACGGGCATCGAGGAGGTCGACCTGATCGTCCTCGACCCGCCGCGGGCGGGCGCGGGCCGCAAGACGGTGGAACATCTGGCCTCGCTCGGGGCCCGGCGGATCGCGTACGTGGCGTGCGATCCGGCTGCGCTGGCCCGGGACTTGGGGTACTTCCGGGATGGGGGGTACCGGGTGCGGACGCTTCGGGCGTTCGATCTGTTTCCGATGACGTCGCACGTGGAGTGCGTGGCGATTCTCGAACCTGCGGGCAAGAGGCCCTGACCTGCGCTTTTGTTGTCCGCGTGGGTTACTCGACCTGTTTCCCTCCGTGTAGCGGTTCGAGCGACGGATCGATCTTTGCAGCTCGCTGACCTGCGGATTCGTGGGCGAGGTGCCTGCACCGGCGACGTCTTCAGAGGGTTGTTCGGAGATTCTTGACGCTCGGATGACGCCCGAAGCGGAAGTCTCTGCTGCACATCCGCAGGCGGCGCGAGCGACCATCTCGGCCCCACGCTCCTGTGAGGGTCGTGAACACGGCTCGACCGCGCCGCTTTGAGACCGGTCAGGTATCAACCCTGTATGGCGATGACTCCCTGGCTGTCGAATTCGGGAAGTTTGTAGGCGCCGTTCTTCCCGCTGTTCTCGAATGGCTTGGGAATGGCGGCATCATGACCGGATTGGGCGCGAGTGTGAGGTCATGGTCCCGCCTTCCGGCAGGATCTGCCAGGTGCTCTCGACACCAAGTGCTCCGTGCGGGCGTAGAGGACCGATTCGGTCACGCCGAATTCACCGGGCCTCAGTAGGCCCTGATTTCGCGGAGTACCTCCTCATGGACGTCGGGCGGGCACAGCAGTACGGCCTGAAAAGTGATCTTCTCCTGGCCTGGAAGCTCGGGCTTTCCCGCCCAGAACTTAAAGGCGTCGTTCAGGGCACGGAAGAGGATTTCACGTTCTTCGGTGCTTTCGGAAAGCGCGACGTCGGCGTCATCGATGGTAAGGAGGAAATGCTTGGCGTTGATCCAGTGTAGATCGGTCAGGCAGTCCCGCAATGCGTTCCAGTTCCAGCCGAAGTAGTCCGGGAGGCGCAGTGCCTCGTAGAACTGAGTGAACACCCCGTCGGAGTCGTGCATTTCCTGTCCTCGCATCCGGGCCGAGTAGATCAATCCGGTGGGAGGCAGGGCGCGTGCAACGGAGAGCGAGGAGTCGGTCGGGACGACACAGACTTCTTCCTCGTTACGTTCCCACCAGGTGGCGTTGCTCATCGGCCGGTCACCATCACGATGTACGTCTGATAGTGGGTCGGAGTGTAGTACGCCGATCCGTCCGGCCCGGTCACGACCCTCTCACCGTCCCATTTCGGGTTGTCGATCGGCCGTACCGTGCCCCATTCTGTATAGCGGATATTATTCCCCTGACTGTCGAATTCGGGAGGTCTGTAGGCGCCGTTCTTCCCGCTGTTCTCGAATGGGCTTAGGGGATGGACGGTCCCATGACCTGACCAGCACGCTGACCCTACGCATCACTCAAACCGACCGGGAAATGGGGCTCGTGAAGCTCATCGGACCTCAGAATTCGTGCACTACGACCCAGTATTCAGATTCTTCGACCGAGGCGGCACACAGGTGGCGGCCGTCAACTGAAACGGTCATGAACTCGGGTGAACCCGTCGCCGCGCAGATTCGGGACGGGAGGTTCTTGCCGACCGGGTCTTTTACACGCACCCAGCCGACCTGGCTCCCGCCAGGTACGGGCGGGAGGATGAGGAACTCCCCGTTCTCCCCGTAGAGCGAAGCTTGTGCAGCATGGCGATGCCACGCCTCGTCCAGTCCGTCGGCGGCGTGGGGGGGTGGAGGCGAGGATTGCGGCGACCGGCTCCACCTCGAATCCGCTGACCGCATAGATGGCGGCGTTCACGGGTGGGCCGTCAGGTGCCGCCTTCCCCGTCACCTCAAGTCCGCAGCGCCCAAGGGTGCCCAGCCACTCCGGCGCCTGCCGGTCGTTCATGATCCCTGACCTCTCGTCGGACCCCACGGCATTCAGCCGCCTTCGTAGAACAGGTGATGATCGGCCCCCCCGGGGGTCCGTGGGCTTGCCGCCGATTGCCGTCACACCGGAGCCGCCGCCCCTGATCCCCGACGGCCCGTACGCCGTGATGGCCTGGCCGACTTGGGAGCCGACCCCTTGGTCACGACGATGTCCTCGCGGTGCCGGAAAATGAGACGGACGTGCCCTTCGGCTGGGACTCCGCGTCCGGCTTCTGCGAAATCTCCAGGGCCCCGGTCGGATAAGCCGTGCCGTGATCCGGGAGCGTCACGCGATGTCGTCGGACTCGCCGATCAGTTCGGTGGGCCTATCGATCAGGGCGGGGGCTATGGCGAAGAACCGCGGTCGATCTTCTTCCCTCGGTCGGCGGCGGCCGCCTGGAACTCGGTACTGGCGGTCGGTGTGTCTGGTGGACCACAGTGTCGACAACCCCTGCCGCCGGGTCCGGTTGTCGTTCCTCGGGCAGTCCAGGTCACGCCACAACTGCGGGGCCGCATTCGTGGCGCAACGGATGGGCTCGGACAGTGCATCTGGCAAGGCATCTACGGAATCCAGGCTCTATTCCAGTTCCGCCGCGCGCCTTTTGAGGTCCTCGGCGAACTCGTCCCAGTCGGGTCCGAAGGACAGCAGGTCTGAGGCTGCTTCCCGGAGCAATTGCGGGTCGTCGGGACGTTGCAGGCAGGCCAGACGGTAGGCGAGGTTCCGGGCCCAGGGCGGCAGGGCCATCCAGTCCTCGGTGAGGACGTCCTCGAGCATGGCGAGGATTTCGTCCGCCGTCGCGAAGGTGAGCTTCTCGATGAACTCGCGGGTCGTTTCGTTGACCTGCCGGCTGTCACCGCCGTCGATCGCCTGGCTGAGACTCCTGGCCGCAGGGGTCGGATCGGGCATGGCGTGCTTCTCCAGACGGATTGCTTCCGGCGCCCCGGAGCGCCGTGGTTGTGGACGGAATGGGCGCCCAGACCCTAGCAGTCGATCCCGGCGCCGCCCGGGCAGCCGGTGCGGTGCCGGGTTCGGGGGACCCGGCCCTACGGATTGCGCCAGTAGGTGGACAGTTGAACCCACCGTCCTGCGCTCTCTCGACGATGTCGTCCACGACCTTGTTGATCCGCTTCTGGGCCCGTTCCTCCTTCGTGTACTTGGGCATGAGGCCCAGCGGGCCGCACCCGCTGTGCGGGTTGTCCACGTACGCGACGGGGTTCGGGCCGGGAGCGAGGCCGAGGGGGTCGGGGGAGGTGTAGCGGCCGGTCTCGGGGTCGTAGTGGCGGAAGTAGTTGTAGTGGAGGCCGGTTTCGGGGTCGTAGTACTGACCGGGGAAGCGCAGAGGAGTGTAGGTGCTGCTGTCACGGGCCCAGGCCGTGGTGCCCCAGAGCGTGCTGCGGGTGCGCCAGGCGATGTCGCCGGACTCGTCGACAAGTTCGGTGGGGGCACCGACAAGGTCGGTGGCGATGGCGAAGAAGCGCCGGTCGATCTCCTCCTGGCGGGCATCCGCGGTGAGGATCCGTTCGGTTTGGGCCATTGGGGTCAGGCCGCGGTGGTCCCATGTGAGCGCCACGTGATGGGCGATGTCCTGCGACGCCGTGATCTGCTCGCACAGGGTGGTGCCGTCCTCCGTTCGCTCCAGTCGTCGGCGGTCACGGCGGTGACGCGGCCGACCGGGTCGAGGCCGAAGGTGCGGGTGCCCGACAACCGGTCGTAGACGACGGAGAGGTGGCCGTCGGCGCGGTAGGTGTAGGTGCGGCTGTTGAGCACGCGTCCGTCGGTGATCAGGTGCTCGGCGGACAGACGCCCGGCTTCGTCCCAGGCCGAGGTGACGGTGAGAGAGCCGAAGACGCGGGACAGTTCACGGCCTGCCGCGTCATGGGTGAAGGTGACCTCCTGACCACCAGTGGTCAGGAGGCCGGGGCGGCCTGCTGTGTCATGGGTGTAGGTGGTGACATGGCCGGTGGGGGTGGCACGTCCCACGCGACGGCCCACGGCGTTGTAGCGAATGGTGGTGGCGTGGCCGTCGATGAGTTCCGTCTTGATCAGGCCGCGTCGGTCGTACTGCCGGATCAGGTCGCCGTCCGGGCCGGATGCCCGCAGGAGGCGCCCGGCCGGGTCGTACGCGTAGCTGGTTGTCCGTCCGGCGGCATCCTTGCAGGTGACACGGCCCAGCTCGTCGTGTGTGAAGGAGATGACGTCACCGAGCGGGTCGATTCGTGTGGTCAACTGCCCTACCGCGTCGAGGCGGTAGTCGTTGGTGCGTTCGTCGAAGGTTTCCGAGACCAGGCGGCCGGCCGCGTCGTACCAGTAGCTCCGGCCCAGACCTTGTGGGTTGGTGACACGGTAAGGCGTAGGGCGGTGTCGTACCCGAACGCGTAGCGGGCGCCGTCCGGCCCGGTGCGGGCAGCGAGGAGGTCGAGTGGGTGTACTCGAACCGGGTCACTCCTCCAGCCGGGAGGTGTGGGTCAGGCTGTTGCCCTCACTGTCGTAGGTCCATGACTGCCGAGGGCCGGCCGCGCTGCCTTCCCGATCGTCCTCGTCGGCGACTCGGCGGGGAGCTCCAAGCCCTGCGTCCTGCTCGGCCTCGAGCGGAGCCAATCGAATTCGTTGGTGCTCGGTGAGCAGTTGACGCGTGGCCTCGGACGCAGGTGCGATGTCGAGCGGCGAAAGCCGTGGTCAGGTGGTGCGCGGCGTCGGTGAGGCTTCGGCCCACTACGGCGCCGCGCTGGGCCAGGTCCATGCCGGTGGCTGTGCCTGCCCGTCCTGGGTCTTCATCCTTCCAGTAGGTCGCTGACATATTCGCGGAGTTGAGGAGGAAGATCGGCGAGAACGATCTCCCGCAGAGGTGCGATGTGCTCAAGGCCGACATGGCCGGTGGACGTCAGTTCGATGATGGCGTGCAGTTCGGCTTCCAGGGCGGAGTGCTCCCTTTCGCAGACAGCGGTCGCCGCCAGCAGTGTCGCCAGTGCCGACGCCTGGGCGGGTGTGTACGCACCCAGGTGGTCGGTCACTTCGTCGGCCGCGCGTTCTCGCGCCTGTGCATCGGCTTCCGAAATCATTCGCGCGATACCGATGAAGTCATGAGACTTCAATGCGAAACACCCGTTCGTCACTAGTACGGAAGTGGAAACTGAGCCGGCCAGGGGATGTGTGTGGCATGGGCCGCGTCCGGATTGTAGTGGGGACTGTTCGGGTTGTGGACCTGTCGGTGATACAGGTTCCCCGCGTCATCTTGGTATTTCCCGCCGATCGATATGCGGTAGATATCCCCGTTTGCCGCGTTGGAGCCCACGGGGGCGGTTCCGTCCTTGTCGTGCACCCGAAGGCGAACCATATTGCCCGTCTCGGGGTCTTCCCACTTGTATTCCACCCCCTTCTGCGCACCACCATGAGGGTCGGGCTTAAGTACTCGCATATCGGCACCGTCGGGAACGATGTCGAGCGGGTTGTGACCGCGCACATCCCAGCCACCCCCTTCGACGCGGGAAGGATAGGGAGACAGACCCAGCGGGTCGGCCCATACATGTGGGTTGACCACATACGCGGTCGGATTGGGAGCGCATTCCAGACCCAGTGGATCCGTGCTGAGATAACGGGCCGTCGCGGGATCGTAGTGGCGAAAGACGTTGTAGTGGAGGCCGGTCTCCGGATCGTAGTACTGGCCGGGGAACCGGAGCGGGGAATAGGCAGTGCTGGCGTTCGTCCATGCGGTGGTGCCCCACAGCGTGCTCCGGGTGCGCCAGGCTATGTCACCGTTCTCGTCGACCAGTTCGGTGGGAGCGCCGACGAGGTCGGTGGCGATGGCGAAGAAGCGGCGGTCGATCTCCTTCTGCGGGGTGTCCGAGGAGAGGATACGCTCGGTCTGGGCCACCGGTGCCAAGCCGTGGTGGTCCCATGTGAGGGCCACCGGATGGAGCATGTCCTCAGACACCGTGGTCTCTTCGCACAGAGCCGCACCGTCCCAGCTGAACTGGACTTCCTCGACGACCGTTTCGCCGTCGGAGGCGAGGCGCTGCTTGGCGGTGCGGCGGCCCAGCGGGTCGTATCGGTACCGCCACCGCGTCCCGTCGGGGGTGACGACGGAGGTCAAGCGTCCCTCGATGTCCCACGTGTAGCGCCAGGTGTCCGCCTTGCGGGACAGGCGGGTCCGCCGGCGCAGCGTCACGCGACCGAGAGTGTCGTGTTCATAACGGACGTTGCCGGCGTGGGTGAGGGCAGTGCCCATGTACGTCCGGGAACCGGTGGCCTCGTGACCCGGGTGGGAAGCCGGCCAGAACGCCTCGGTCTGGTTGCCGCTCCTGTCGTAGGCGTACCGCTCGCTCCAGCCGTCAGCGGTCACGGAGATGACGCGGCCGGCCGGGTCGAGGTCGAAGGTGCGCGTGCCCGAGAGTTGATCGGCGAGCTCGAGGAGGTGGCCGTCGGCGCGGTAGGAGTACGCCCGGCTGTTGAGGGTGCGGCCGTGCGTGGTCAGGTGCTGGCCGGCCAGCCGCCCCGCCTCGTCCCAGGTGGAGTGCACCGCGAAGAAGTCACCGAAGGCGCGGGACAATTCACGGCCCGTGGCGTCGTAGACATAGGTGATGTTGTGGCCACCGGTGGTGAGGTGACCGAGGCGGCCGGCCTCGTCGTAGGCGTACGCGGTGACGTGGCCGGTGGGGGTCATGCGTTGTGACCGGCGGCCGAGCGCGTCGTACGCGTACGTGGTGGCGCGGCCGTCGACGAGTTCGGTCTTGAGTCGGCCGCAGCGGTCGTAGCGGCGTATCAGTTCAGTGTCCGGAGCGGATGCGTGAACGAGCCGACCTGCCATGTCGTAGGCGTACTCGGTGACCTGGCCTCCGACGTCCTTGCGGACCAACCGGCCCATGGGGTCGTGAGTGAGGGAGATGACGCCGCCGAGAGCGTCGACACGTGCCGTCAACTGTCCCGCCGGGTCGCGACGGTAGAGGAGAGTACGGCCGTCGAAGTCGGTTTCGGCGGTCAGGCGTCCCGCCGCGTCGTAGGTGTAGCTCCAGTGGAGGCCGTGCGGGGCGGTGACCCTGGTGAGACGCAGGGCGGCGTCGTGCTCGAACTCGTAGCGGGCGCCGTCCGGGTAGGTACGGGCAGCGAGCAGGTCGAAGTGCGTGTATTCGAAGCTTGTCACCCCGCCGACCGAGTCGGTGTGGGTGAGGCAGTTGCCCTCGCCGTCGTACGTCCACGACGTAGTGGCACCGCCCGGCTCGACACGTCGGGTGAGCCTGCCGTCAACGTCCCACACGAAGCGGGTGACTCCGCCGGCCGGGTCGGTGATCCGCACGACTCTGCCCAGGGCGTCGCGTTCCAGGTGGGCGGTGCCGCCGGCCGGATCGATGACCTCAACCGGGCGACCGGCGGCGTCGCAGCGGACCACGGTGGTTGCGCCGAGGACATCGGTGACGGAGGTCGTACGGCCGGCGCCGTCACAGGTGTAGCGGGTGGTATGTCCCACTGGATCGGTGACCGCGATCCGGTTGCCGCGCTCGTCGAACTCCTGCGTACGACGGGCACCGTCCGGCTCGCTGATCTCCACCGGCAGCCCGAGCGGACCGTATGTGACACGGACTTGGCTGCCATCGGGCCGGGTGATCACGGAGAGTCGGTCGTTGTCGTCGTAGGTGTGGGTGGTGGTGCGTCCGAGTGGGTCGGTGCGGGTGAGCAGGTTGCCGTGGGTGTCGTAGGCGTAGCGGGTGGTGTGGCCGAGGGGGTCGGTGGTGGCGATCACCCGGCAGCGCTGGTCGATGAGGTGGCGGGTGCTGTGTCCGTCGGCGGTCGTCAGGACCGTCGTGCGGTGGCCGGTTTCTGGGTCGGGTTCGGTGTAGGTCAGGGTGATCTGGACGTGGCCTGCTTCGCCGCCTTCGGCGATGACGCGGTCGTGGTCGTCGTAGATGTAGTCGTAGCGGCTGTTGTTGGAGTCGATCCAGGCGATGACGCGGCGGCGGTCGTCGTAGACGAAGGTGGTGGTGGCGCCGGAGGGTTTGGTGACGGTGGTGAGGTTGCCGTCCTGATAGCCGTAGTTCATCAGGGGCAGGTCCGCGCCGCCCTCGCCCGCGCCGGCCAGGGACAGGGCGGTGACCAGGCCGTCGGCGAGGGACAGCTTCACCTGGTGGCCGGCCGAGTGGGCCAGGGCCAGCGGCAGGCCGTCCTCGCCGCGGTCGACGGTGATGGTGTGGCCGTTGCGTTCGGTGATGCCCGACAGCCATGCGACGCCGTCGCCCCCCGGTTCGCTGCCGGGCGGGGCGGTGAAGTGGAAGGTCAGGCCACTGTCGGGGTCGGTGACGGTGTAGTCGCCGTCGGCGTCGCGGGCCAGCAGGGTGCGGGCTCTGCCCGTTGACGGAGTGGTGGGGGCGCCGGGGACCGGGTGCGGGTACGGGATCAGGAGGCCGTCGGCGGTGACGTGGACGACGCCGACCGCATCGACCTCCAGTCGTTCGTCGACGGTGGAGGTCCAGGAGGGACCCAGGAAGCGGCCGACCGCGCAGCCGGACTCGGTGCGGCGAGTGAAGACCAGGGGCAGGATGCCGGGCAGTTCGACATCGGTCTGGGGCAGGAACATCCGGCCCGAGGCGAGGTCCACCGGGTCGGTGCCGTCGGTGGTGCGCTCGCCGTCGGGGCGGTTGTGGGTACCGTCGGGGGCGTCGTCGACCAGCTTGCGCGCCCGTGCGGCGTCGGCGGCCTCCTCGGCGATGCGGATGCCCTTCACCGCGGCGCCGCCGCCACCGGTGGCGGCGGTCAGCGCCAGGTCGGGTATCAGCCTGCCGAAGCCCTCGGCCGGGTCCTTCATGAAGTCGCTGACCATCTGCTTGCCGGTGCCGACCGGGTCGTTGGCGGCGACGATCAGCCCGGCGGCCAGGCTGTTGAGGGATGTGGCGTACTCGGCCGGATGCGTGATGTTGTACGGGTCGACGGGGTTGACGCTGCGGACGAAGTTGAGGATGCCCGCCGTGCCCTTGATGATGCCGCCCCCGACATGGTCGCCCATGACCTGGAACTCCTGGAACCCACCGGCCAGTTGCTCGGCATAAGAGGGCTTCTGCGGAGCCATGTCGCGGGCGGCGCGGACCGCGGTGCGAGCCGTCTCCGCCGCCGAGTTCCGCTGCTTGCGGGCCTCGGCGAGGATGTCCTGCGCCTCCTGCATCAGCTTCTTGCCGGGGTCCTCGAACGTCGCCGCGGGCCTGGGCGGGAGCGAGGCCGGATCACGCTTGTCGGCGGGCTGGGCGTTGTAGCGGTCGACGGCGGCGTTGTAACCGTCGACCTTCTTGCGGTGGGCCTCCGCGGCGTCCTCGGAGGCCTTGACACCCTCCTTCCACTTGTCGATCGCCGTCTGCGCCTGTGCCTGCGCCCAGGTGATCGTGCCGGCGAACGCGTCGAGCGCACCGAGCGCCTTCGCACAGGCGTCGGCGGCGGCGTACCACTTCGGCGGCTGGGTGCTCACCGCGGTGCGCAGCGCTTCGGCCGTCTCGCCCTTGAGCCGGGAGGAGTCCAGGCCCTTGAGACCATCACCCGCGTCGTCGAAGGCCGTCTGAAAGGCCCGGAGCTTGTCGGCGGTGGCGGTGACCTTGCTCGGACTGCCGTAGATCAGCTTGGTCTTGTCCTCGGTCTGCCCGAGGTCCAGCTCGTCGACCTCGGCGCCCATGCGGTTGGCGACCGAACGGGACTGCTCGCGCACCCAGTCGGCACCGGACTCCCAGCCGACGTCCTGCAGCCGGTCGGCGGTCCAGTTCCCGGCGTCCTCGACCCGGTTGCCGGCCCATTCGACGCCGTCCTCGATCGCGTTCTCGACCGAGTCGGGCGTGACGTCACTGATGAAGTCGCCTATACCCACCGTCAGTTCCCCCCGGACTCACCCTGCTGCTGGGCCTGCTGGGCCTGCTGGGCGCGTTCCTCCGGCGACGGGCCGAAGGTGTTGTCCAGCGCCTGGTTCCACTGGTCCTCGGAGACCCCCGACGCGTCGATGATCGCCTGCGACCTTCGGCCGCCCTCGCCCTCGGTGAGAACCGTGCGGCCGGTGTCCTTCCACGTCTGCTCGATGTCCTGACCGGCCTTGTCGAACGACTCCGCGCTCCAGTCCGGGTTCAGGGCGTCCGGCGTGAACACATCGCCCCAGTCCTGCCGGGCGATCTCCTCCTCGGTGGCGTGCGGGTTGCCGCCCATCACGGAGTTGACGCCCACCTTCAGCGTGCCCTCGACGTACTGGTCGTGCTCCCACTGGGTGCCCGCCGCCAGCCCGAGGCGGCTCGCGAGCGCACTGGCGTCGCCCACCAAGGCCCGCACACCCCACTCCCACCGCTCGCAGAAGTCCTCGAAGTCGACCGAGAGGCCGTGGTGCCCGGCCTCCATCCCGGTCATCGCCAGCTCCGAAAAGCCCTTGCCCAGCACCGAACCGGTGGCGCCACCCAGATCACCGAGCCCGTCGATGGTCGCGCCCACGCCCTGCGTGAACTTCGCGACAGACGCCTTGTCGAACTGCAGATCGGCCCCGTCAGCGCCCATGGCCGCGCCCCTCCTCCGCCTCGCCGGAGTCGACGGCGATGCCGTCCGCAACGATGCCGACGACCGGCGGGAAGAACATCGACCCGTCCTCGGTGGCGATGTCGACGGCCAGGCCGGCGGGCTCGTCCAAAGACGGCACGACCTCGTCGACGATGCGGGCGCCCAACAGCGCCGCGTAGTCCATGGGCTGATCACCGGATCCGTGCAGCAGAGCGAACCGGGCCAGTGCGGCCTCGTCGGTGAACCCGCAGATCCACCGCACACCGCCCGACCACGCCGACCAGAGGCCCCCACCGGCCGTCGGCACCAGAAGGACCGAGCGCCGCATCTCACCGACCAGCGCACGAGGGTCACCGACTCCCCTTCTCCGCTCGGCAATTCGCTCGGCGAGCGCTGTCCTTGTCTGCTGCACGGCCTCTCCCCGTCCTAGGTCACTGAAGGCACCGTAGATCAAGACGCGCGCGAACATGTCGGCGGTTCTTCTGAAGGCTCGTCATGGCCTTGCAGGTCAACCTCAGTTCGAGACCGCTGTGGAAACAGGGCCAGCCCTCGCGGTGCAGATTCGCGCCAGGAGCCGCCTGTGCAGCTTCGGCATGTCCGTCACGCGGCCGCCCGGGTGCGGGACAGGGTCGGAGTGTGGTATGCCGATCCGTCCGGCCCGGTCACGCCCCTCTCACCGCCCCATTTCGGGTTGTCGATCGACTGTGCCGTGCCCCATTCCGTCTAGCGGATGTCATTCCCCTGACTGTCGAATTCGGGAAGTCTGTAGGCGCCGTTCTTCCCGCTGTCCTCGAATGGCTTGGGGATGGACGGCCCCATGACCTGACCGGCACATGAGGAACTCTCCGTCCTCCCCGTAGAGCGAAGCTTGCGCAGCATGGCGATGCCACGCCTCGTCCAGTCCGTCGGCGGCGTGGGGGGTGGAGGCGAGGATCGCGGCGACCGGCTCCACCTCGAATCCGCTGGCCGCATAGATGGCGGCGTTCACAGGTGGGTACGCGACTCGCGCTCGCCCCTGACACTGAAGCCCCGCTCACCCCCGTTCTCCCTGATGTACGGAGTGAGCGGTAGTCCCGGATGTACGGAGCGAGCGGTGGTCCCGTCCCATCCACCGGCTCGGCTCAACCGGGCTTCTTCCGACGGTCGGGAAGCCTGGCTCCGTTCAGCACGGGCCTTCGTGAGCCGAGTGCGCTGCAGCACTGTCCAATGCGCACAACGCCGGAAACGATCCGCACTCCAGGCCGGAACCGGCGTGCAAGCCGGGGGGAGTTACTCGGACTCCTCCTGCGGAAGAGAGCGGTTGTTGATCGCGTCGGCGATTACGTAGGCGGTGCGGACGAAGGATTCCGCCTGCTGCGCCGACAGGTTCAGCGCGGAGGTCTCCTCCAGGGCCCGCCACATGGCTGCCAGGGGCTCTCGCATGGCACGGCCCTTGTCCGTGAGGTGGACGACCATGACGCGCCGGTCGTGTTCGGCCGGCTCACGGACGAGCAGGCCGGCGTCCTGCATGCGGCGCAGGGACTTCGAGACCGTGGAGTGGTCCAGGCCGACGCTTTCGAGTAGCTCGGACTGGGTCTGGCCGTCCCGGTCCAGCAGTTGCATCAGCAGCAGTTCCTGTCCGGGATGCAGGTCCATCTCGCGGAGCATGGCGGCGGCGCGGGCGCGGTGAGCGCGGGCGAGCTGGAAGATCGCGTAGCTCATCGGCCCCTCGTCGGCCGTGCTGGGGATGCGGGGTGTGGGGACGGACATGCGGTTCCTCAGGCGGTGTAGGTGGGGTAGTCGGTGTAGCCGGCCACTCCGCCGCCGTAGAAGGTCGCCGGGTCGGGGGTGTTCAGCGGCGCGTCAGAGCGTAGCCGCTCGACGAGGTCCGGGTTGGCCAGCGCGAGGGCGCCGACGGAGACGAGGTCGGCCGTGCCGTGGTCGACGTCCCGGGCGCGGGTGGGCAGGTCGGCGCCGGCCCGGTTGAGGATCAGCGTGGTCGGCCACAGCTCACGCAGGGTGCCCAGCAATTCCTCGTCGCCCGCGTGCATCACGTGGAGGTAGGCCAGATCGAGCGGGCTGAGGGCGCGCAGGAGCGCCGGATACAGCTCGGCGGTGTCGGACTCGGCCATGTCGTTGTACGGATTGCCGGGGGAGATGCGCAGGCCGGTGCGTTCGGCGCCGATCTCGTCGGCCACGGCAGCGGCTACCTCGACGGCGAAGCGGATGCGGCCCTCGAGGGAACCGCCGTAGCGGTCGGTGCGCTGGTTGGTGCTGTCGGACAGGAACTGGTGCACCAGATAGCCGTTGGCGCCGTGGATCTCCACGCCGTCGGCGCCTGCGGCGACCGCGGCCGCTGCGGCGCGGCGGAAGTCGTCGACGGTCGCCCCGACCTCCTGCGTCGAGAGAGCCTGGGGCGTCGGCATCTCCTGGGGCCCGGACGCGGTGAACATCGCGCCCTGCGGCCGGATCGCCGAAGGGGCGACCGGCTGGCGCCCGTGGGGGGTGTTGTCGGGGTGCGAGATGCGTCCGGTGTGCATCAGCTGGACGAATATCCGGCCGTCGGCCGCGTGCACGGCGTCCGTGACCTTGCGCCACCCGGCGATCTGCTCGTCATTGTGGATGCCGGGAGTGAGGAGATAGCCCTGGCCATCGGCAGAGGGCTGGGTGCCCTCGGTGATGATGAGCGCGTGCGAGGCCCGCTGGGCGTAGTACTCGGCGTTCAGCTCGGTCGGTACGCCTTCCGGGGTGGAGCGGTCACGGGTCATGGGGGCCATGACCAGGCGGTGCGGGAGGGAGATGTCACCGACGGTGGTCGGTGTCCACAGGGCGTTCAGCATGGGCGGTCCTTCGGTGCGGTGACGAACAGGTGGTCATCGGGATAAGCGGCGGATGTGGTGGGTGCAGCGGCGGGCGTGATCAGTCGACGGTGAGGACGAGCTTGCCCCGGACATGCCCGGCGTCGCTGACCTGCTGGGCTGTGGCGGCCTGGTCGAGCGGGTAGGCGGTGACGGTGGTGACGAGCTTGCCGGTCGCGGCGTCCTGCGCCAGGGTGGCGAGGCGGGCGGCCGAGCGTTCCTGGGGACCGTTGGCGAAGGTGATGCCGAGTTGGTGCGCGCGGAAGTCGGCGATGGTGACGATGCGCTCGGTGCCGCCGCGCAGGGTGACGGAGTCCTCGAGGGCTCCCTTCCCGGCCAGATCGAACACCGCGTCCACGCCGTCGGGGGCGAGCGCCCGGACCCGCTCGACCAGGCCCTCGCCGTAAACGGCCGCGGTGGCGCCGAGCGAGGCGAGGTAGCCCTGGTTGGCGGGGCCGGCAGTGCCGATGACACGCGCTCCGCGGGCCGTGGCCAGCTGGACCGCCAGGGTTCCGACCGCTCCGGCCGCGCCGTGCATCAGCACGGTCTCCCCGGCGGTGACGCCCAGCAGGTTCAGGACCCGCTCGGCCGTCTCGCCCGCCACCGGCAGCGCGACCGCGTGCTGCCAGTCGAGGCCGGCGGGCTTGGGGGCCACGGTGGTGGCCAGCGCGTACTCGGCGTACGAGCCGGTGTCCGACCAGCCCAGCACCTCGTCACCCACCTGCACGTCCTGCACGCCCTCACCCAGGGCGTCCACCACGCCGGCGAGCTCGTGACCGGGGACGGAGGGGAGCGGCGTGGGGAACACGGCCTCCAGTGCCCCGGAGCGGATCTTGCCGTCCAGCGCGTTCAGCCCGGCCGCCTTGACGCGGACGCGGAGCTGCCCGGGGCCGGGCTGCGGGACCTCGATGTCCGCCTTGTGCAGCACTTCCGTGCCTCCGAAACGGTCGAACAGGATGGCTCTCATGACGACTCCTCTCGTGACCCCACCCATTTAGGTGGCTGGACACATAATTACCGTAACAGCAAACATGTGGCTAGCCAAGTATTTGCTGTCGCTTCGGCCGCGCAAGATCGGCCGAGGGGCGGCGGGCATCCGGGCAGGATCGGGCGCACCTCCCGCACAGCGCCGACGGCGCTCGGGCACTGCTGTACACCGAGTGGCCCAGCGGCGAGGCGCACCAGGAGGCCGCGGAGGCCGGCCACCACGACAGGGGGCACGAGATCTTCGCCGGCCCCATCGGGCGCACGGCTGACCCACCGAAGGCGGTACTGCCTTGACCCCTCCCTGTCCGGCCGTCGGCGTCATCGGATCGTCCCGGAAACCCGTTGTGGTGCCCCGACCCTGTCGGGAGGAAGAGATCGCACAGGTAGTGGATCACCCTGTCCGCTCACCGGGTACCGTCAGGGTATGAGTCATCCGCACCCCGAGCTGAAAGCCGCACCGCCCCTTCCCGAAGGAGGGCTGCGGGTCATCGCCCTGGGCGGCCTGGGTGAGATCGGCCGCAACATGACCGTCTTCGAACACGCGGGCAAGCTGCTCATCGTCGACTGCGGTGTGCTGTTCCCCGAGGAGACCCAGCCCGGCGTGGACGTGATCCTGCCGGACTTCACCTCGATCCGGGACCGGCTGGACGACATCGTGGCCGTGGTCCTCACCCACGGCCACGAGGACCACATCGGCGGCGTGCCGTACCTGCTGCGCGAACGGTCCGACATCCCCGTCGTCGGCTCCAAGCTGACGCTGGCGTTCCTGGAGGCCAAGCTCAAGGAGCACGGCATCCGGCCGCGCACGGTGCGGGTGCGGGAGGGCGACCGGCGTGGCTTCGGGCCCTACGACTGCGAGTTCGTGGCGGTCAACCACTCCATCCCCGACAGCCTCGCGGTCGCGATCCGCACCCGGGCCGGGATGGTGCTGCACACCGGCGACTTCAAGATGGACCAGTTCCCTCTGGACGACCGGATCACCGATCTGCGCGCCTTCGCCCGCCTCGGCGAGGAGGGCGTGGACCTGTTCCTCACCGACTCCACCAATGCCGAAGTTCCCGGCTTCACCACCTCCGAGCGCGAGCTGAACCCGGCGATCGAGCAGGTGATGCGCACGGCGCCGCGGCGGGTGATCGTCTCCAGCTTCGCCAGCCATGTGCACCGCATCCAGCAGGTTCTGGACGCCGCTCACGCGCACGGCCGCAAGGTGGCCTTCGTCGGCCGGTCGATGGTCCGCAACATGGGCATCGCACGCGACCTGGGCTATCTGAAGGTCCCATCCGGTCTGGTCGTGAGCACCAAGGAGCTGGAGAAGCTCCCCGACCACAAGATCACCCTGGTGTGCACCGGATCCCAGGGCGAACCGATGGCCGCCCTGTCCCGGATGGCCAACCGCGACCACCAGATCCGCATCGGCAAGGGCGACACCGTCCTGCTCGCCAGCTCCCTCATCCCCGGCAACGAGAACGCCATCTACCGCGTGATCAACGGACTCACCCGGTGGGGCGCCCACGTGGTCCACAAGGGCAACGCCAAGGTGCACGTCTCCGGGCATGCCAGCGCCGGCGAACTCGTCTACTGCTACAACATCGTCAAACCCCGCAACGTCATGCCCGTGCACGGCGAATGGCGCCACCTGCGGGCCAACGCCGACCTCGCCATCCGTACCGGCGTCGACCCCGAGCGGGTCGTCATCGCCGAGGACGGCGTCGTCGTCGACCTGGTCGACGGGCGCGCATCCATCACCGGCAAGGTCCCCGCCGGCAACGTCTACGTGGATGGCATGGAGGTCGGCGGCGCCACCGAAGCGTCCCTCAAGGACCGCCTCGCCCTCGCCGCCGAAGGCGTTGTCACGGTGGTGGCGATCGTCGACGCGGACACCGGCGCCCTCGCCGAGGCCCCCGACTTCCTGGCCCGGGGCTTCGTCCACGACGACGCCACCTTCGAGCCGGTCGTCCCCGTCATCGAGATGACCCTGGCCACCGCCGCCGAGGAAGGCGTCGGGGACGCACACCAACTCGAACAACTCGTCGCCCGCGCCGTGGCGAACTGGGCATTCCGCACCCACCGCCGCAAGCCCCTCATCATCCCCGTCATCATCGACGCCTGAGCCACACCGGGAGGGCGTCCGGGGGCGGACGCCGATGTGCACGAGGTGAAACTCGGCGACGAGTCGGTCCTGATGTCCAGCCTCGTCACCGGCCCACCGTGTCGGCCCGTACGAACCGCGCCCGGGTTTCGCCCGGACCCGTCCGGGGCGGCCCGGTGGCGAGCGCTGCGCCGGGCATCCCGCAGCGCCTCCAGCGGCTGACCAGCCGCCCGAGCAGCGACATGACGGCCACGGGAACCAGAAACGCGGACAGCCACCCGGTGTACCGGGTGGTGTCGCACCTGGCGTGGGCGGATCCCCGCTGCGCAGCCACGTGACGCGGTACTGCCGATACGTCCTTCGCCTGACAGTTCGGGGCTGGGGGGTGATCGGGGAGATCAGCATGAACACACGGACCGTCGGGCGGCAGGCGCTGAACCAACTGGTCGTGCGGCGGACCAGTACGGCGCGGGAACGGTTCCCTTCCTGCTGGAAGGGCTGGACGCTGGTGAGCCCGCAGCCGTCGCCGCTCCGCCTGGAGCCGATCCACGAGGGGCTGGGCGAGCAAGCGGCGAAGTGCGCCTCATTGACATGACCCGGGGCGGACGCAACCTCGGCCGCATCATCCCCAGCGTGCTGCGCCAGTTCGCCGACCCGCAGCCGAGCGAATGCCGGGTCCGCATCATCGGCGAGCCGATCTGGCAGGGCCGTTGCGCCGTCGAGTACCCGGGCGTGCGTTCAGCACGAGGCGCTGATCAACGCCGCTTTCACCGGGCGCGCGGTGACCATCCTGTGCCCCTGCGACGCCGGGCAGATGGAGAAGCAAATCCTCAGCGACGCCCTGGCGACCCACCCGGTCGTCATCGACGCCGATGGCCAGTCCCGTGTGGGCACCCCCGTTGGTGAGGGCGGGGCCTGGAACGTGCTGGGCCTGGAGCTCCGGTCGGACGAGGCCGGCCAGTCCGCATCGGTGAACGCGGCAGGCACCTGACCGTAGGTGCCGATGTGCCGGCCACAGCCGGCGTTGCGGATCTCTTCCGTGCCGCCGGGCACCTCAGCCGCGGCGGACGTCGCGGTGCCCAGGACGCCACTCGGCGTGGCACACACAGCGGACGCTGCGACAGCCGCACGGTGCCACCGCCGGTGGCTCGGGGAGGCCGCAGCCATACCGGCGGTCACCACTCTGTCAGCTCGGAGCGGGCCCTTTGCCGGGGGCGTCGACGGTGCGGGCGTCAAGCTGGGGGATGAATCGGGTCGCCCGCGCCTTCTCGCGGCGGCACGCTTGGGTGATGGCACGCGCCTCGATGCCTGCCTGTCGAAGGACACCCGTGAGGGGATTGGTGTATCCGGCGAAGTAGAGACGCGGGGCTGCGGGGTGGTTCCGTGCCCCTACGGCGAGGGGTTGCCCGTCCTCGTCGAGTACGCCCAGGGACCCGACCAGGTCGTGAAGGTTGGGCCGGTACCCCGTGGCGGCGATGACGGTGTCGGGTCGCAGGCGTGTGCCGTCGGCCAGTACCACGTCGGGGCCGTCGAACGCCTGGACGGCCGGGACCGGCTCGATCTGCCCGGACCGGACGGCGTCCACGAAGCCGTGGTCGAGCACGGGGTTGGCCCCTTCGCGGGCATTGCGCGTGTACAGGCCGGTGCGGGGCCGGGGCAGTCCCCGCGAGGTGAGGTCGGGCACCGCGAGACGTTGCGTGAGCAGGGAGGTGCGGTCGCGCCACGCGAGTGGGAGGGCCTCCGTCAGCCGGCCGGCCGCATGCCATCGGGCGCTGGAGCGGGGCAGGATGTTGGGTGGGGTACGGACCGCGATCCGTACCCGTTCGGCTCCGGCTCCGGCCAGGACGCTCGCGATCTCGGTACCGCTGTTACCGGCGCCGACCACCAGGACGTGCTGCCCGCGGTAGGGGGCCGGGGAGCGGTAGTGGGCCGAGTGCAGCAGCGTGCCGGTGAAAGTCGAACGCCCGGGCCAGTCGGGGACGTTCGGGGTGTGGCAGCGGCCGGTGGCCACCACGACCGCGCCAGTGGCCACCGGGCCGTCCGGGGTATGGACCAGCCACTGTGCATTCGAATCTGGCTCGGCCCGCTCGACGCGCTGCACCGGGGTGGCCACCCGGACGTCGAGTCGGTGATGGACGACGTAACCCTCCAGGTAGCGCACGTAGTCGTCCCGGCTCACCCATCGGCCTGCCTGGCGCGGCACCGACAGGCCGGGGAGTTTCGACGTGCTGGGAGTGGTGTGCAGACGCAGGTGGTCATAGCGCTGCGCCCAGCTCGCTCCCACGCGGTCCGATCTTTCCAGGATCACGGCCGGCTCTCCGGAGCGGTTCAGCAACGCGGCGGCCGCCAGGCCGTAGGGGCCGGCTCCGATCACGATCGTGGGAGCATCGAAGTCTCGTTGTGGCGTCGGGGGCATCGCCTCCTACAACGGCAGACCGCGGCTGACGTCACGCCCAACCGGCGGGTGTGGAAGAGCGGACGGCCGCCGTTACACCGGCGGTACGGAGTCGTTGGACACCGGGCAACAGACCTTGCGGGGGAATCGGTCCGTCCCAGGGTCGGGCCGTCCGGGCAGGGGCTGAGCGGTCATGAGCCTGGCAGGCCGGGCGACATGAGCCTGCGCGGCCCCGGACTCTGGGCGGGCTCTTCCTACGGGTCGGCTCGCTCCCCCTGTCCGATCCTTCGAGGGGCTCAATTGCGGGCAGTGATGACGGGCCACCGGTCACACCGGCCACGGCTGCGGATCAGCGGAGTCTGCAAGGGGTACGGCGGCAGGCAGGTCCTACGCGACGTGGATCTTGATGTGTCTGCCGGGACGCTGGTCGGAGTCGTCGGCGAGAACGGCGCGGGCAAGAGCACGCTGCTGCAGATCGCCGTGGGACAACTGGCACCTGACCGCGGAACGGTGACACGGACCGGGGTGGTGGGCTACTGCCCGCAACGGGCGGTACTGAACGACGCTTTCACGGTCGAACAGCATCTGCGGTTGTTCCAGATGGCCTACCGGCTGCCAACACTGGAGCGCGCCGGCGAGCTGATGGAACTGCTGGCGCTGACCGGCTGCCGGCGACAGCAGGCCGGCGAACTCAGCGGCGGAACGCGACAGAAGCTGAACCTGCTGATCGCTCTCATGCACGATCCGCAGTTGCTGGTCCTGGACGAGCCCTACCAGGGCTTCGACTGGGACACCCATCAGCGATTCTGGACTCTGGCCGCCGACCTGCGTGATCAGGGCCGGTCGATCATCGTGGTCTCTCACCTGCTGCACGACCTGCACCACTTCGACGCGATCGCTCACCTGCGCCAGGGGCGTCTGCACTTCGAGGAGACCGACCGTTGAGGATGTCCTGGACGGCATTCACCGAACTGCTGCGCTGCACTCTGCTGGGCCACCTGCGCAACCGGCTGGCTCTGGTTCTGGCGATCGCGTTCATCCCCGTCTGGATCGCCGTGGCACGCCTGTGCACCTCCGGGCAAGTGGTGCGCATCCGGTTGGACGCCATCAGCACCCCCGTCTCCGCCCCGGCCGGCCAGGTCGGCCAGGTGGCCAGCGCGCTGGGTGCAATCACCATGGTCGCCGGCTTCATCGCCTTCACCGAGACCTTCCAATCGCGGGAGATGGACCGCCGTCTGCTGCTGGCGGGCTACCCCCGGCTGGCGATACTGCTGGCCAAACTTGCTGCCGTCGGCCTCACCGCCGTCCTGCTGGCCTTCTACACCACGATCCTGCTGTGGAGCTCCCTGCCGGTACGCCACACGGCACCCCTGGCGCTGGCCCTGGCGGGCGCCGGCCTCGTCTACGGCGGCATCGGTCTTCTGCTCGGCTCCCTGGTCCGCGGCGAGTTGGAGGGATTCTTCCTCATCATCATGCTCAGCCTGGTCGACACCGGCCTGCAGAACCCCGTCTTCAACACACTCATGGATGTGGCGGGCGTGTCCGCGCTTCCTCTGTACGGCGTGAACCAGCTGGCGCTGAGCTCAGCCCTGACCCCGCACATTCCCTGGTCCCACGGCCTGCTCTCCCTCACCTGGTCCGCAGCGACCGGCGCCCTGGCACTGCTCGTCCTCCACACCCAACGCCCTTCCCGCTCCCCGTGGTCCCGCAGAACGAGAGTCCGGACAGGACGATCACGGTGAGGACGGTCCTCCTCCCCGCCCTCGGTGCCGGCCCAGAGGCTGTCCCATCATCGGTGTGCGTAAGGCTGTTGATCTGCCCCACACGCGGGTCAGGCGGGCCCTACAGAGGGGGTGTGCGCAGCGCGATCATGGCGACGTCGTCATCGTTGTCGCTGGGGCGGACCTGGTCCAGCAGCAAGTCGCAGAAGGAGTCAAGGGGGCGGTGGGCGAGGGAGGCCGCGTGTCGGCGCAGCCGGTCAAGCCCGTGATCGATGGAGTGGTGCGGCGATTCCACCAGCCCGTCGGTGTAGAGCAGGAGCGTGGCCTGGGGTGGAAGGACGGTGACGGCGTCGGGGCGAGGTCTGGTGACTCCGGTTCCGAGGAGTATGCCGTGAGCCTCGTCGAGGTAGCGGGTCTGACCGTCGTGGGTGACGAGCAGGGGCGGCGGGTGGCCGGCGTTCGTCCAGCGTAGGCGCCACAGTGTGTCGTCGCCGAGGGTGAGCCTGGCGAGGATCATGGTGGCCATGGGTACCTCGGCTATGTGCATCACGGCATCGTCGAGCCGTGTGACGACGACGCTGGGTGCGGCCTCGGGCTGGGACCAGGCGAAGGCGCGCAGCATGTTGCGGACCTGCGCCATGCCGGCTGCGGCGTCGAGATCGTGCCCGACGACGTCGCCGATGGCCAGTGCGTGGACGTGTGCGGCCAGAGCGAAGGCGTCGTACCAGTCACCGCCCACGGATGAGGCGTCCGGAGCGGGTACGTAGCGCGCGGTCATCTTCAGGCCGGGCAGGACGGGCAGCTGGGGCAGCAGGTGCCGTTGCATGGTCTCGGCGACTTTGCGCTGGCGCTGGTACAGGCGCGCGTTGTCCAGCGCCAGGCCCGCTCGGCGGGTGAGGTCCTCCAGCAGCGGCAGGTCGGCAGGGGTGAAGGCGTCATGTCGCTGGGCGCGGCCCAGGGTCAGGGCGCCGAGTACGTCGCGCAGCCCGCGAATGGGTGCGATGACGGCGGAGTGCATACCTGTCGCGGTGAACAGGCGCTGCTGCTCGACCGCGATGCCGGAGTCGGGCGGACCCTGGTAGGTGGCGGGGCCGGCGAGGGAAGAGGCGGCGCCGCGCAGGGCCCGTGACAGGGGCATCGGCGACTCCGCCGGCACCGGAGGCATCGGGCCCTGCAGGTCGTTCCGCTCGACCAGAATGCCGTCCTTGTGCTCCATGACGAGAACACGTCGTACTTCGTCACGTTCGGTGAGCAGGTCGAACACTGCCCAGTCCGCGAGCCGGGGCACGGTCAGGGCCGCCAGCCGGTGCAGCGCCTCGTCCACGTCAAGGGTGGATGTGAGCTGCGTGGTCGTCTCGGCCAGCAGGGCCAGCCGGTCCAGTTCCGTCAGCGGCGCTGAGTGCCCACCGTCGCTGTGGCGAACGTCCGGCTGCTCGGCCTCGTACAGCATCGCCAGCGCACCCGTCCCGCCCGGGCCGGGTGCGTAGGGCGTGACCAGCCAGGACAACTGGACGAGAGTGCCGTCCCCGCGGGCGAACCACTCGGCCTCACCATGCCTGGTGTCCCCCGTGAGGAGCGCCTTCCTCATCCGGCAGCGCGTGCGCGGCACCGAGTGCCCGTATCTGTCCCTGTGCAGCAGGTCGTGGAAGTCCTGACCGACGAGTTCTGAGGCTTCCCTGCCCAGCAGGCTTTGGGCCGCGTTGTTGACCGCGACGATGAGGCCATCGTCATCGACCGCGAGGGCGGACGCCCGCAGGTTTTCCAGCGTTCCGTCGGGCAGGGCGCCAGAACGCGCCTGATGCCCGGGCAGGGGAACACTTCCCCGGCCGGGAGCGGCGACGTCGTCCATGTCCCTCCTTTGTTCAAGCCCGAATCGAGCCGAGTACCCCAACGGGACTCCGCCATGCACCGGAGCTCGTCTTCCCTGCTGCGACTGCTCGAGCACATCCTGGTGGCGCAGGAGGAAGCCGCCCTTGAAGTCCCGAGTGCCGGTCGCTGGGCCGCGCGGCGGGCGGTCCCGGCGTTGCCCGGCGACTTGGTGGCGACGCTCACGATGTCGGAGGGCTCGCGGTTCTCGGAGCTGGAGCGGTTGCACCAGCCGCCGACGCGGATGACGGGCACCGCCTCGCCCGCGCGCTGGAGCGCGCGGATGAGATCAGTGCGTATCGGCCCGGCCGGCTGAAGCTGTCTCAGTTCCCACCTGACCGCAACGGCGGTGCCGGCTCGGTACGGCGGAACGACGAGTCGGCCGCTGACCGACGGGGCGCGCCAGGGGCTGTCAGGCGGTCACCCTGCCGAAGAGGTGGTTGGCAGGAGCATCCGGGTCGTTGCCGTAGAAGAACTCGGTGAGGGCCTGGTGGAATTCGGCGCGGTCCAGCCCACCGGAGCCGTCCCTGTCCAGAGCGGCGAAGACCGTGGCGCAGTCCTCGCCGGGCACACCGGCGACCGAGTCGAACATCTGCTGGAACTCGGCCTGGTCGATCTTGCCGTCTGCGTTGAGGTCGACGAGGTCGAAGAAACAGTTGGTGACCGGCGCGATCTGCTGCGGATAGAGGGCGGGGTCGGTCAGGACGCTCCTGAAGCCTTCGGTCATCTCCCGCAGATCGACCTTCCCGTCACCGTCCCGGTCCATCGGGGCGATCACATTCGTCCAGAACCCGTCCATTCCCTCGATGAGCCGGCGGGCGGTCGAGGAGTCCGGCGCGGTGTCTCGGGCGGCGATGTAGCGCTCGCTCATCGCGCGGACGTCTTGCTGGGTGATGAACCCGTCGCCGTCGACGTCGGCGCCCCTGAACCACTGGCCGTACTTGAGGTCTTGAAGTGCAGTCACGACTGCGCACAGTATTCATCTGATTACGCAATTGCAAAACGGGGGCCTCTGACAGCCGGGGCGGCCCGCTGCGCGCTCGACGAGGGCGAACTCGAAGGACCTGCCCGAAGAGCAGGCAGCTTGCGTGTCAGTGTTCGAGGTGTGGTGGTGCGAAGGCGAGCACATCCGGAAGGGGGCCGTCGTATGGCTCGACGTCGACGAGCGCACTGTGGGCGCTCGGTCCCTGGGACAGTCGCGAGCACCCTCGGTCGGCCGTGAGGGTGTTCGGATTGCCGTGGCGGTCCAAGGTGCCGCTCTGGCCTGGCTGGGCCGGGTCCCACCATGCTCCGGTGGACAGTTGGATGACGCCCGGCATGACGTCGTCCGACAGGACTGCGCCCGCCAGGCAGCTGCCGCGGTCGTTGTGGACGCGTACGATCATGCCGTTCTCGATGCCACGGGACGCGGCGTCCAGCGGATTGATCGTCACGGGCTCACGACCACGGATCTTCGACTTGAGGCTGTGGCCGCCGTTGTCGTACTGGCTGTGCAGGCGTGAGGCGGGCTGATTCGAGATCAAGTGCAGCGGGAATCGGTCCGATAGGCCGGCACGGAGCCACTCCACCGGTTCGAACCACGCCGGATGCCCGGTGCAGTCGTCGTAGCCGAACGAGTTGATCTCCTCGGAGAAGATCTCGATGCGGCCCGACGGGGTCGTCAGGGGGAAACGCTGCGGATCTGCGCGGAGCGCCTCGAAGCTACCGGGGAACGGGCCGCTCAGCGCCGGCAGCTCAGCCGTGGAGTTTCGCCAGAAGTCGTCGAAGCTCGGCAAGGCCCCGTCGTCGCCGAGGTCGGCCCTCGTCTGCTCGTAGAGGTGCCGGACCCATTCGATCTCGGAGCGTGACTGCGTGAACTCGCCCTCGTATCCGAGCCGGGAGGCCAGGGTGGTGAAGATGTGGTGGTCGGTGCGTGACTCGCCCGCCGGCTCACGGACTTTCGGCATCGCGACGAGGTGGGGGTCGGAGAATCCGGCGGCGAAGTCGTCGCGCTCCAGGCTGGTGGCGACGGGCAGGACGATGTCGGCGAACTTGGCCGTGGTGTTCCACCAGGCTTCGTGAACCACCACCGTGTCAGGGGTCTGCCAGGCGCGGGTCAAGCGGTGGAGATCTTGGTGGTGGTGGAACGGGTTCCCTCCGCACCAGTAGATCAGGCGGAGGTCGGGCAAGGTCAGGCGCCGGCCGTCATAGTCGATGGTCTTGCCCGGATGCAGCAGGGTGTCGGCGATCCGTGCGACAGGGATGAAATCCGCGACAGGGTTGGGAACCCGGGGAATCGACGCCACGGAGGGCCGGCCGGGGGCGACGCCGGTCGCGTCCATCGTCGCGTAGCCCGCGCCCCAGCCGCAGCCGTGCCGGCCCATCGAGCCCGCCATGGCAGCCAGCACGACCGACATCCAGATCGGCTGTTCGCCGTGGTCCGCCCGCTGTATCGCGTAGTTGACCATGATGAGCGAACGGTGCGTGGACAGGCGGCGAGCCAGTTCGGTGATCGTGTCCCGGCTCATGCCCGTGATCCTCGCTGCCCAGGCAGCATCCTTGGCAACGCCGTCGAATTCGCCGGTCAAGTAGGAGGCGAAGCGGTCGAACCCGACGCAGCAATGGCGAAGGAAGTCCTCGTCGTGCCAGCCGTTGACCAGCATGGTGTGTGCAATGCCGAGCATCGCGGCGGTGTCGGTGTTGGGGATGACGGGTAGCCACTCGGCGTCGAGGAAGCCGGCGGTGTCGCTGCGGATAGGGCTGATGTTCACGAACCGCACCCCGGCCGCACGGCACTTTCGCTGAAGGTCCTGCGTCTGGTGTCTGGCCAGTCCGCCGGGGTTGATCTGGCTGTTCTTGAGGGCCAGCCCTCCGAATGCCACCACAAGCTCACAGTTGTCGGCGATCTCGTCCCACATCGGCATCCGGGACTGGTAGCTCCACGGAGCTCCGCCGATCACATGGGGGAGGATGACCTCCAAAGCTGCGGTGCTGTACGTGTTGCGAGAGTCGGTGTATCCCCCGCCCAACGCCAGGAACCGGTGGAGTTGCCCCTGCGCGTTGTGGAACGCGCCCGCACTCGCCCAGCCGTAGGAGCCGCCGAACACGGCGCTGTCTCCGTGCTGTGAACGCACTCGGCGCAGTTCCTCGCTCACCAGGGTGATCGCGTCGTCCCAGCTCACCTCCATGAAGGCGTCCGTGCCCCTGGCCGTGTCGTGGGCGCGCGGCAGGCCGTTCAGCCAGCCCTTGCGCACCGCGGGGCGCAACACGCGGGCGCTGTCGTCGGCGGCTGTCACCATTCCGGGTCCGATAGGCGACGGCGCGGGGTCATCGCCCCTCGGCTCGATTCGCACCAGCCGACCGGAATCAACCACCGCGACATAGCTGCCCCAGTGCGTCGCAACCGACATGCGTCGTTCCACGATGCAATCAACTCCGTCTCTGAAGTTCCCCGGCTCTCGGCGCAGCGGCCACTCATGTCACAGGGGCTCCACGTCAGTTGACGGGCCGCAGGACACAGGCTCCCCCTGCGGCCCGCTGCCCAACCCTGTAGGTGCACGAGCCTTCCCAACGGCCGCACAGGTGTCCCTTCTCGTTCGATCTTGCCTCCGCGTAACGCGCTGACCTGCAGAGAGACAAGGCGCGGTGAGACGCCGGCGCCCCGTCGTCCCACCTGACGTTGTCGGCCGGCTGCGGTTCCGCGCGCGATGGCCGTCGTTCGGCAGCGCACCGCTGTACACCGTGAGCTGCGGATCGCTGGTCAGGGCCATGCGCCCGCAGGCGGTGCCGCTTGAGCGGCGAGTGGCACGTTACGGGGAACCGGGCTGCCGGTGCCGAGGGCCGTGCCGTCGCGGTCCCGACCCGTGCCGGTCGATGGGGATACCTGAGTCGTCACCGTCCGGACTCTGTCGGTCCGTTCCATCGGTGAGGCTGCGCCACCGGGGGCAGCGGACCGGTTCCTGCCAGTGGCGGACGACGCAGGCTGAGCCAGGTGACCGCTCTGCCGTGACGCTCGTTCCGACGGAGCGTCAGGTGGGTGACACCGGTCTGGCGATGCGTGGGATCGAGGGGTGCGTGTCAGAGCGTCAGCAACGGTACGACGGTGAGGCAGGTCGCCACCGGGCGCCGACCGGCGCCGGCCCGACGCGGCTTTGCGGCCTGCACCCACTTCGGCGCGATCGCTCAACTGCGCCAGGGCGTGTGCTCTTCGAGGAGACCGACCGTTGAGACTGTCCTGGAGGGCATTCACAAAACTGCTGCGCTGCGCCCCGGCCTCGCCCGGGTCGGCAGGTGGCCGGCGCGCTGGGCGCCGTTGACCTGGTCGCCGGCTCCATCGGTGCCGAGCACGTCGAACGCGGTCAGCAGGCTCGGTATCACGTCTTCGTCGGGCAAGCCGGGGGTGACCACCAGTGTGCCGCCGGCCGGCGGGACGCGCAGCCGCTCCGAGCGGTCACCCGTCTCACCGTGGAGCTCTCGCCCGCTGTCCCGGGTCGGAGCAGCCGACCTTCTGCCGTCGGGACGGCCTCCGCCCGCCACAGGGCATGATCCACTGGCTGTCTCCAAGGCGGCGGCCTGTCGCGGTCAGCCGGCCGGAGAGGAGGCCGGAAGATCCTGGTCGGCGGCCCAGGAGGCGAGGATGCGCAGCCGCTCGTGGGTGGGGGAGCCCGGGGCGGCGGTCCAGACGGTCAGGTGCTGGTCGGGATCGGTGTTGGCGGTGAGCGTGTCCCAGTCCAGGACGAGTTCCCCGACGACCGGATGGTCGAGGGTCTTCGTGCCCACGGTGCGGGCGGCGACGTGGTGATCCCCCCACCAGCGGGCGAACTGCTTGTCGCGCAGGGATAGTTCGCCGACCAGTTCGATGAGGCGGGGGTCCTCCGGATACTTCGCGGCTTCCATCCGAAGCTGGGCCACGGAGATCTGCGCGGAGGTCTCCCAGTCGGCGTACAGGGTGCGCATCGCCGGATCCGTGAAGATGATCCGCGGGTAGTTGCGTTGCCTTTCCGGGACGCGGGAGAAGTCGGTGACCAGCGCGGCGGCCAGCGCGTTCCAGGCCAGGATGTCCCCGCCCCGGCCCTGCACGATGGCCGGGGTGGCGGTGAGGTCGTCCAGGACTCGCTGCAGCTGCGGCTGGACCTTCTGGCGACTACGGCGCCGTGTGCGGGTGGTGGTCTTGCCCGCGAGCTGGAAGAGGTAACCACGCTCGTCGTCATCCAGATGAAGTACGCGGGCGAGGACGTCCAACACGGGCGCCGATGCCTGCATGCGGCCCTGTTCGAGGCGGGTGTAGTAGTCGGTGCTGATGCTGGCCAGCTGGGCGACCTCCTCGCGGCGCAGCCCGGCCACCCGGCGGGGCCTGTCGGTCTCGGGCAGTCCGACCGTTCGAGGGCTCAGCTCCGAACGGCGCTTCTTGAGGAATTCTCCCAGCTCATTGAGGGGGATGTTGGCGGTCATGCTTCCCAGCATGACACCGATTCCACCCGGGAAAGGGGGGAGAAATTCCTCCCAGGATGTTCCCCTCCCGGGATGAATTTCTCCGCTTTTCGTGCCTGCTCCCGCGTGTGAGGCTCGATATCGAGCAGCCGATCCCGACTCCGGCTGCGGGCTCACCGATCCTCGCCCAGAAGGAAGCACCCCATGCGCGGAGCAGTCATCTACGCCCCCGGAGACGTGCGCTTCGAGAACCTCGATGACCCGAAAATCATCAATCCGACCGACGCGATCATTCGCACGGTCGCCACCTGTGTGTGCGGCTCGGACCTGTGGCCCTACCGCGGTGCGGAACCCATCGGCGATCCGCACCCGATGGGGCACGAGTACGTCGGCGTCGTCGAGGAGGTGGGCAGCGAGGTCGCCAACGTCAGGCCGGGCCAGTTCGTGGTCGGCTCGTTCGCCACCTCGGACAACAGCTGCGCCAACTGCCTCAACGGCTGGCAGTCCTCCTGCCTGCATCGCGAGTTCATGAGCACCTGTCAGGCCGACTACGTGCGCATCCCCAACGCCCACGGCACCCTGGTCGCCACCGACGAGCACCCCGACGCCGAGCTGGTGCCGAGCCTGCTCGCCGTCTCGGACGTGATGGGCACCGGCTGGTACGCCGCCGTGGCCGCCGAGGTGAAGCCCGGCTCGACCGCAGTGGTCGTCGGTGACGGGGCGGTCGGCCTGTGCGGTGTCATCGCCGCGAAGGAACTCGGCGCGGAGCGGATCATCACCATGAGCCGTCACGAGTCCCGGCAGAAGCTCGCCAGGGAGTTCGGCGCCACCGACATCATCGCCGAGCGCGGCGATGCAGGCGTCGCCCGCGTCAAGGACCTCACCGGCGGAATCGGCGCCGACTCCGTACTGGAGTGCGTCGGCACCTCCGAGGCCATGCGGCAGGCCCTGCACTCCGCCCGGCCCGGCGGCAACGTCGGCTTCGTCGGCGTCCCGCACGAGGTGGCCATCGACGGCGAGGAGCTGTTCTTCTCCCACGTCGGTCTGCGCGGCGGTCCCGCCCCCGTGCGTCGCCACCTGCCCGACCTGATCGATCGCGTGCTGACCGGCCGCATCAACCCGGGCAAGGTCTTCGACCTCACCCTGCCCCTGGACCAGGTCGCCGAGGGTTACCGGGCGATGGACGAGCGCCGCGCCGTCAAGGCCCTGCTCAAGCCATGAGCGCAGACGCGTCCATACCCGGGGCGCACCGGGGCGGTGCGGCCCCGGGCCGGCGACCACCCCCGCTCACACAAGGAACTGACCATGACGACCTTCGCCCTCATCGGCGCCGGCCCCGGTCTCGGGCTGGCCACTGCCCGCCGCTTCGGAGTCGCCGGCCATACCGTCGCCCTCATCGCCCGCGACGCGGAGAAGCTGGACGGCCTGGCAGCCGACCTCGCCCGTGACGGCGTCCAGGCGCGCGGCTACACGGCCGACGTCCTCGACATCGAGTCCCTGACCGCGGCCCTGTACGCCGCCGCGGCCGACCTGGGGCCCGTCGAGATCCTCCAGTACAGTCCCGTGCCCCGCGCCGACTTCATGATGCCGGTCCTCGATACCAGCGCCGACGCCCTCGACGCGCCGCTCGCCTTCTCCGTCAAGGGCCCGGTCACCGCGGTGAACGCAGTCCTGCCCGGCATGCGCGAACTCGGCCGCGGCACCCTGCTGTTCGTCAACGGCTCCAGCGCCGTACGCCCCAACCCGAACGTCGCCGGTACCTCCATCGCCTTCGCCGCCGAGAGCGCCTACGCCCGCATGCTCCACGACGCGCTCGCCCCGGAGAACATCCATGCCGCCCAGCTGATCATCCCCGGAGCCATCCGGCCCGACGCCGAGCACAGCAGCCCCGACGTGCTGGCCCAGCGCCTGTACGACATCCACACCGAGCGGGACGGCTACCGCCAGTACTCCGAGCCTCTGCCCGACTAGCCACAGGACGCCCCCCCCGTGAACCCCGCCCCCTTTCGCGCTCTCGCCCGCGTGGTCCCGGCCACCGCCCTGCTGCTGGTCATGACCGCCTGCACCGACGATTCCCCGCCTGCCTCCGCCTCCTCGTCCTCCTCCGAGCCCGCGTCGCCGCAGACATCGACAGCCCCGGCAGCCACCACACCGACCGGCAGGACAACCGCGATGAACATCCGGCTCACTCTCGACGGCCACCCCGTCGCCGCCACCCTGAACGACGGCCCCACCGCCCGCGACTTCGCCGCCCAGCTCCCCCTGACCCTCTCCCTGCGCGACCTCAACCAGGCCGAGAAGATCGCCGATCTGCCTCGGAAGCTGTCCACCTCCGGCGCCACGGAAGGCGCCGACCCCGAGGTCGGTGACCTGGCGTACTACGCCCCCTGGAACCAGCTCGCCACCTACTACCGCGATGCCCCGTACGCGACCGGCCTGGTCATCCTCGGGCACATGGCCGACGGCGGCGCCGAGCGGCTCGCCACCGCCGACGAGATCACCATTGAAGCCGCGCCCTGACCCGCCCCACCGTTCGCCCCTACGAAGGGGGAGGAGATTCTCCCCTGCTCGTCCGGTTCGCTGCATGGGACCGTCGAAGACGTGACCGTGCCGTCCACTGTCCGCCGCGACGGCCTCGGCCGCCACCCTGATCCCTCGATTTCCACGCAAGGAGAGACCTCGCGTATGCCTTCCGCATCCGGGACCACCCCCGGCAAGCTCCCGTTCGTCGTCTGGGTGCTCGCCGCCGGCACGTTCCTGATGGGGACCACCGAGTTCGTCGTCGCCGGCCTGCTGCCGGAGCTGGCTGGTGACCTCGGAGTCAGCGTCTCCCACGCCGGTCTGCTGATCACCGCGTTCGCCATCGGCATGATCATCGGCGCGCCGGTGATGGCTACGGCGACCCTGCGCCTGCCCCAGCGCCAGACGCTGATCCTGGCCCTGTCCGTGTTCTGCCTCGGGCACCTCGTCGCCGCTCTCAGCACGTCCTTCCCGGTCGTCCTCATCGCCCGCGTCGTCACGGCCCTGGCCACCGGAGCGTTCTGGTCCGTCGGCTTCGTCGTCGCCACCACCGCCGCCGGGCCGCGCAACGCCACCCGCGCCACGGGCGTCATGATCGGCGGGCTGACCCTGGCCAACGTCATCGGCGTGCCGGTCGGCTCCTTCGCCGGTCAGTTCACCGGCTGGCGCGGCCCCTTCTGGGCCCTGGCCGTCCTCTCCGGGCTTGCCGCCGTCTTCATCGACCGCTTCATACCGGCCCATGAGCAGCGCGTCGAGGTGTCCCTCCGGGCCGAGGTCCGTGCGCTGCGGCAGGGCCGGCTGTGGCTGGCGCTCGGCGCCGCGATGCTGATCATGGGCGGTGTCCTGGCGACATACACCTACGTCACGCCGCTGCTGACCGACCGCGCGGGGATCCCCGCAGGCGCCGTACCGCTCGTCCTGATCGCCTTCGGTGTCGGCGCCCTGGGCGGCACGACCACGGGAGGCCGTCTGGGCGACCGGCGTCCGATGGGCACCACCATCACCGCCGCCGCGGCCACCGCCCTGGTCCTGCTCCTGATGATCCCGCTGTCCGGCAATCCGGTGACGGCCACCCTCCTGGTCTTCCTCATGGGCCTGACCGGGTTCACCGTCAACCCGGTCGTCACCGCGCTCGCCATGCGCTTCGCGGGCGACGCCCCCACCCTCACCTCGTCGCTGACCACCTCCGCCTTCAACACCGGCATCGCCGCCGGATCGGCGATCGCCGGTACGGCCCTGGACTCCTCCCTCGGCCTGACCGGCCCGCCCCTGGTCGGCACCGCCATCGCCGCCCTCACGCTGGTGCCCCTGATCGCCCTCGCCGTCCACGGCCCATCCGGCAAGGGCCGGACCGTGGCCAGGAGCGGCACTTCCGCGCAGGTGCGGCGCGACGAGGCCGCGCAGGTGTCGTCGCAGCACTGACTCAGCCTGGATCCGCGTACGGCCGACGACGTACCAGCAAGCGAGAGGACTCCGCACGCCCCGGTCGTCGACGGCGGCCAAACCGTCTGACGGCGTCGCGGCAAGGCGTCATGCCGCCGCAGCTCATCCAGGCACCCCTGACATCAGTCGTGCCGCCACATCTCCTCACCTGAAGGGGCACCACCCCGTGAATCCCACCTACGACTTCACCGGCCAAGTCGCTCTTGTCACCGGGGCCGGCGCCGGTATGGGCCTGGCCACCGCCCGCGCGTTCGCCGCGTCCGGAGCCGCCGTCGCCCTCACCGACATCGATGAAGCGGCCCTGAACGCTGCCGCGAAGGAACTCACCGACGCCGGCCACCAAGCCCTCGCCCTCACCTGCGACGTCAGCGACGAGGACCAGGTAGCCGCCGCCGTCGACCGCACGGTCGAGACCTTCGGCCGCCTCGACATGGCCTACAACAACGCCGGCATCCAGATCCCGCCCAGCGACGCCGCCGACGAGCCTGCCGAACGGTTCGACCGCGTCAACGCCATCAACCTGCGCGGCGTGTGGGCCTGCATGAAGCACGAGCTGCGGCACATGCGTGCACAGGGCAGCGGCGCGATCGTCAACTGCTCCTCCCTGGGCGGCCTGGTCGGCCTTCCCGGCCGTGCCTCCTACCACGCCTCCAAGCACGGCGTCATCGGCCTGACGAGCAGCGCGGCACTCGAATACGCCCCCCGAGGCGTCCGCATCAACGCCGTCTGCCCCGGCACCATCGACACCCCCATGGTCAGCGACATGATCGCCAAGGGAGAACTCGACCGCGCCGAGGCCGAGGCCGACCAGCCCCTCAACCGGCTCGGCACCGCCGAGGAGATCGCCCAGGCGGTCCTGTGGCTGTGCAGCCCCGGAGCGGGTTTCGTAGTCGGCGTCGCCCTCCCCGTGGACGGTGGCTACGTCGCCCGCTGAAGACAGCCCACGCAGGAAGGAGAGCTGAGAGACACCATGGAATTCATCAAGCAGCAGCCCAGCAGCAAGGCCCCGGCGGACTGGTTCACCGGCGACGTCTGGTGGGACGTCATCGTGGCCGGCCAGGAGCCGTCGAGGATGCGCGCCAACCTGGTCCGCTTCTCGCCGGGCGCCCGCACCAACTGGCACGCCCACGCCCTGGGCCAGACCTTGCACGTCGTTTCCGGTATCGCCCTGATCGGCACCCGGGACGGCACCGTCTTCGAGGCTCACCCCGGCGAGACGGTCGCGTGCCCGCCGAACGAGGAACACTGGCACGGCGCCGTCCCCGACCGCTTCATGGAGCACATCGCCCTGTGGGAGGGCACAGGCGATGACACTCCCGAGACCAGGTGGGCCGAGCCGGTCTCCGAACAGCAATACAACGGCCGCCGCACCCGCGAGCAGTAGCCCCGGCCCATCCCACGCGCATCCGGGGCTCGCTCAGGACGTCATGGCGTCCCGGGGACTGCCGCCTGCCGTGCAGCGCGCGCACGTGCCCCCGATGACGTCGGTCAGTCACTCCTGATGGTGCTGAAGGGGGGGAGGAAAGTCTCCCTGCCACGAGCGTTGCCGGTGGTGCAAGACTCCCCAGGTGACCGGTAGCCGCTGCCAGAGCGCGCGGTTGCCGGCTTCCCCGCGGTGACGACGCCCCACTCCCGCGTCCCGCTGATGTGTACGGCCGACCCGTCCGCGATACGAAGGCGTACGTATGTCCACTGAACTCCCCGAACCTGCCGCTCCACCCCCCACCGCAGCCGGCGAGTCCTCCCCGGCGCCCACCCGGCGCACCTTCATCGCCACCGGTACCGCGGTCGTCGCGGGGAGCGTCGTAGGAGGGACCTCCCTCATTGGCGCGGAAGAGGCGACGGCCGCCGAGCGGCCGCCGTCCAGCCGTGTCTCTTTGACGGTCAACGGCACCCGCCGGACGGTGACGGTCGACAACCGCACCTCGCTGCTGGACCTGCTGCGCGAGCATCTCGGTCTGACGGGCTCGAAGAAGGGCTGCAACGCCGGGGCCTGCGGTGCGTGCACGGTGCTGGTCGACGGCCACCGGGTCAACGCCTGCCTGACGCTCGCCGTACGTCTGGAAGGCGCCGAGGTCATCACGATCGAGGGCCTGGCCAAGGGCGGCGAACTCCACCCTTTGCAGCAGGCGTTCATCGACGAGGACGCCTTCCAGTGCGGTTACTGCACCCCGGGTCAGATCGTCTCCGGGGTGGGTTGCATCAAGGAGGGGCACACCGGTTCGCCGGAGGAGATCCGGGAGTGGATGAGCGGCAACATCTGCCGCTGCGGCTGCTACGTCAAGATCGTGCGCGCGGTCGAGCAGACCGCCGGCCGGAAGTGAGGGCCTGGTGTATCCCTTTGCCTTCACCAAGGCGTCCGACACCCGTGAGGCCCTCAACGCCGGTCGCCGCGGCGGCCGTTACATCGCCGGTGGGACCACCCTGGTCGACCTGATGCGCGAGACCGTCGAGCGTCCCGACAGCCTGGTCGACATCAGCGGCCTGCCCTTGCGCGAGGTCACGGTGACCGAGCGCGGGGGCCTGCGGATCGGCACCCTGGTGACCATGTCCGAGGCCGCCGCCCACGCCAAGGTGCGTGCCCTGTATCCCGTCGTCTCCGAGGCGCTGGAACTGAGCGCCTCGGCCCAGTTGCGGAACATGGCGACCATCGGCGGCAACATCATGCAGCGCACCCGCTGCACCTACTTCCGGGACGTGACCGCCGACTGCAACAAACGTGAGCCCGGCTCCGGTTGCGCCGCCCTGCACGGCCACAACCGCACGCACGCCATCCTCGGAACCTCCGACGCCTGCGTGGCCACGCACCCGTCCGATGCCGCCGTGGCCTTCGCCGCCCTGGAGGCCCGGGTGCACCTGCTGGGCCCGGACGGGGCACGTCAGGTTTCCCTCGCCGACTTCCTGTTGCGGCCGGGCAGCACTCCGCAACGCGAACAGGCCCTGAGTGAAGGTGAGTTGATCACCGCGGTGGAGATTCCCGCTCTTCCGCGCCCGCTCAGGTCCGGCTATCTGAAGGTGCGTGACCGGCAGTCCTACGAGTTCGCCCTGACGTCGGCCGCCGTCGCGCTGCACGTACGCGGCGGGGTGATCCGCGAGGCCAGGGTCGCCGCCGGAGGAGTGGGCACGGTGCCCTGGAAGCTGCCCGCTGTCGAACAGCACCTCGTCGGTGAACGCCCCTCGGGGGCCCTCTGGGCGGCCGCTGCCGCGAAGGCGGCGGACGGCGCCCGTCCCCTGCAGCACAACCGCTTCAAGGCCGAGCTGCTCGAGCGCACTGTCGAACGCCAGCTGCGCGTCGTAGGAGGTACCGAGTGAGCCCCCAGCCGCAGGCAGCCGTGGGTGCGCCGCTGTCCCGGGTGGACGGCCGGCTCAAGGTCACCGGACAGGCGCTGTACGCGGCCGAGCACGACGTCGAGGGGTCCGTTCACGCCGTCATCGTCGACGCGGCCATCGGCCGCGGCCGCATCACGTCGATCGACAGCGGCGCCGCCGAGGCCCTTCCGGGCGTACTGAAGGTGATGCACCACCGCAACGCGCCAAAGCTGCCGTACCGCGACAACTCCGGTTCGAACAACCCGCCCGGCCGGCGACTGCGCGTTTTCCAGGACGACCGTGTCCGCTTCCACGGCCAGCCGGTCGCCGTCGTGGTGGCCACCACCCTGGAGGCCGCACAGCACGCCGCGAGTCTGGTCAAGGTCGGCTACGACGCCGAACGGCCCTCGACCGACCTGACCGAGGCCGAGCCCGACGAGCCGACCCGTTACGCGCGTGGCGATGCCGAGGCCGCCCTGCGCTCAGTGACCGTACGACTGGACCTGACGTACCGCACGGCGCGCAACCACCACAACCCGATGGAGCCACACGCCACCATCGCCCGCTGGAACGGCGACGAATTGACCGTGTGGGACAAGACCCAGTGGGTGGTGGGCACGCAGGCCGAACTCGCCGCGGTGTTCGGCCTGGAGACGAACGCGGTGCGCGTGATCTCGCCGTTCGTCGGCGGCGGTTTCGGCACGGTGCTGCGCTGCTGGCCGCACGTGGTCGTCGCCGCGCTGGCCGCCCGCGAGACGAAGCGCCCGGTCAAGCTGGTGCTCAGCCGCAAGCAGATGTACCTGGGCACCGGTTACCGGCCCTCGTACGAGTACCGCCTGCGGCTGGGCAGTGACCGGCGCGGCCGTCTGAGCGCCGCGGTGCACGAGCTGGACGCCGAGACATCGTCGTACGAGACGTTCACCGAGTCCATCCTGGCGGCCGGGCAGATGCTCTACAGCATGCCCAACGTGGCACAGCGGTACCGGACGGTGCCGCTGGATCTGCCCACGCCGCTGTACATGCGGGGGCCCGGCTTCCAGACGGCGTCCTTCGTCATCGAGTCGGCCATGGACGAACTCGCCCACCGACTCGGCGTCGACCCGATCGAGCTGCGCCGACGCAACGAGCCGAACGAGGACGAGTCGTCCGGGCTGCCGTTCTCCACCCGTTGGCTGCGCGAGTGCTACGCCGTCGGCGCCCGCGAGTTCGGCTGGCACCGCCGCGACCCGAAGCCCCGCTCGACGCGTGAGGGGGACTGGCTCATCGGCAGGGGCATGGCCGCCGGCGTCTACGACACCGCCCGCATGCCCGCCCAGGCCCGGGCCCGTCTGGACGCCGACGGCACCGCGCTGGTCGAGGCCGCCGCCACCGACATGGGCCCGGGTACCTACACCTCCCAGACTCAGGTCGCCGCCGACGCACTCGGGTTGACCGTGCGCACGGTGACCTTCCGGCTGGGGGACTCCCTTTACCCGCCGACCCCGCCGCACGGCGGCTCGATGACCATGGCCAGCGTCGGCTCCGCCACCCTCGACGCCTGCAACAAGGTCCGCCGTCGGGCGATCGAACTGGCCGTCCGGGACCGCGAGTCGCCGCTGTACGGGGTGGCGGCAGACGAGGTCGTGGTGCGGGGCGGCCGACTGCACGTGAAGAACGATCCCACGCGCGGGGAGACCTACCGGCGGCTGCTCGCCCGCAACGACCGTACCCACCTGGAAGCGGACGGCTCCTTCGCCCCGCCGTCCGGCCCGGAGCGGCACTCCTTCTACGGCTACAACGCCACCTTCGCCGAAGTGGCCGTGGACGCGACGCTGGGCCTGGTGCGGGTACGGCGCGTACTCGGCGTGTACGACGCGGGCCGCATCATCAGCCCCGAACTCGCCGACAGCCAGGCGCTCGGCGGCATGGTCGGCGGCATCGGCACGGCCCTGCTGGAGCACACGATCACCGACCACCGCGACGGACGCATCGTCAACGCCAACCTCGCCGACTACCTCGTCCCCGTCAACGCCGACATCCCCGACCTCAAGGCGATCTACCTGGACGGAGAGGACCGCGAGGCCGACCCACTCGGCGTCAAGGGACTCGGAGAGCTCGTGATGATCGGCGTCGCGCCCGCCATCGCCAACGCGGTCTTCAACGCCACCGGCCGCCGCATCCGCGAACTGCCCATCACCGCAGAGGCGCTGCTCTGATCCATGTCCTCGGGCCGGCGGAGCAGCGCGCACCGCTCGTCCGGCTGCCTGCCCCATCCCGCTGACGGAGGCTGCCGGACTCATCAGGGCCGCCGCCGCGTGACGTTTCCCCGGCGTCGTGGCGGCGGCCCACTCACTCGCTTCGGCCCTCAGCCAGGCCGGCCGCTTCCTGGGCTACCACGTCACCGTCTGCGACGCCCGCGTCTTCGCCACTCCCGCCCGCTTCCCGCACGCGGACGAAGTGGTGGTCGACTGGCCCCACCGCTGCCTGGAACGCACCGAGGTGGACGAGCGTACCGCCGTATGCGTCCTCACCCACGACGCCAAGTACGGAGCGGCGCGGCACGCGGAGTTGTCGGCCAGAACGGCCGCTCCGTTCCCGAGCGCTTCGAAATCGCCAAATCCGGACCGGAAGTCGTCTGGACCACTTCCGAGTCTTGAACACACCTGTCCGGGTCTGCTTGGGTGGCGGATCAATGGCCGCCACACCGGCGGCGTATCGGGGGGAATGGTTTCTGTGCTGGGCCGGCAGCGGGGCATGAACACGCCGTACGACGGGCGACCTCACCGGCCCCTTCCGTCCGCCTGGGCCCCGTACCGCCACTGAGCGGGCGGGCAGGCGGTTCCGGTCTCACGCCATTCACACCCTTCATGCAGACCAGAGGAAGGTGCATGAGGTACTTCCGTCTGCTCGTCCTGGGCAACGGCATCTCGGCGTACGGCAGCTATCTGAACATGGTGGCGCTGAACGTCTTCGTCTACGACGCCACCGGCAGCGCGCTGGCCGCCGGCCTCTTCATGGCCGTACGCCTGGCGACCAGCGTCGTCTCGGGCTGGGTCAGCGGCCGGCTCGTCTCGGCCTACGACCGCAAGCGCCTGATGGTCGGCGCCGACCTGTGCCAGGCCCTGGCCCTGCTGTCGCTGCTGCTCGCCCCCGACGGGATACGTCCCGGACTGCTGTACGTCCTGGCCGTGGTCACGGGCGGCTGCTCGACGCTCTCCCAGGTCGCCCTGCGCAGCAGCATCCCAGAGATCGTCGGGGCGGAGCACCGGGTCCGGGCCAACGGGCTGCTCGTGACCGGACGTTCGCTCGCCATGATCGCCGGCTTCGCCTCGTCGGGCGTGGTCGTGGCGCAACTCGGCTACTCCGCGGCGTTCGCGCTGGACGCGGCGACCTTCCTGGTCTCCGCGACCATGCTCTTCCTGCTGCCCGTCCGCACCAGGTCGGCCGCCGCCCCCGCGGGAGCCGGCTCCGCGAAGGACTCCGGCGCCGCGCGCTGGACGGCCCGGATGCTGCTCGGCACCGCACCGGTACTCATGGCGATGGTCGCCATCCGGGCGGTCGACGGGCTGGGCTCCTCGTCCCACAACGTGGCCCTCCCCATCTACTCCAGCAGCATGGACCCCGACCATCCGGCCACGTTCATCAGCCAGTTCTGGGCCACCTGGGCCATCGGCAACATCGTCGCCCAGCAGGTGATCGGCCGGGTCACCAAGAAGTCCGGACGGACACCGGGGGAGCGGGCGTTCGCGCTCGGCGCCTGTGTGATGTCGGCCGGGTTCATCGTGGTCTTCAGCGGGCTGCCGACCGCGCCCGCCGTCATCGCCGCGCTCGTCGCCGGAGCCGCCGACGGATTCACCGAGATCGTCTACGTGTCGAGGCTGCAGACCGCCCCCGACGAGCAGCGCGGCCGCCTCTTCGGACTCACCGCCTCGGTGGAGAACTTCGGGTTCGGGCTCGGCATGCTCGTGAGCGGCGCGTTTCTGGAGGCCTTCTCGCCGCTCCAGGTGGTGGGCGCCTTCCACGGCCTTGCGATCGTCCTGTGCCTGATCCTGCTCGGCTGGCTGCTGCGCCGGGGGAGGGCAGCACCCGACCCGCCCGCGGAGGAACCGGCCGACCGGGACCAGCCGACGGTGACGGAGGGACGCGGCTGATGAGCACCAGCGAACCCGACCCCCGGATGGCCGTCATCGGCATGGCCTTCCGGCTGCCCGGCGCCGACACGCCCGAGGACTTCTGGCGGATCATCCGGGACGGCACGGACTGCATCACCCGCTTCACCGACGAGGAGCTCGCCGCCGCCGGTGTGCCTGCCGAGGAGTACGAGGCGGAGGACTTCGTCGGCGCCTCCGGTCTCCTCGACGGCATCGCCGGCTTCGACGCCCAGCACTTCGCGATGAGCCCCCGCGAGGCCCAACTCACCGACCCGCAGCACCGCATGTTCCTGGAATGCGCCCAGCACGCCCTGGAGGACGCCGGCTACCCGGACGAACGGGACGGCACCCGGGTCGGCGTCTACGCCAGCACCGGTTACCACCTGTACACCATGCAGAACTACCTGTTCAACAACGTCCTGCCCAGCGTGCCGGTTCCCGACTGGACGTCGGGCATGCAGATCACGGTCGGCAACTACGCCGACTTCACGGCCACCCGGGTCGCCTACCGGCTGGGCCTCACCGGCCCCGCCGTCAATGTCCAGACGGGCTGCTCCAGTTCCCTGGTCGGCCTCCAGTCGGCCGCGCAGTCGCTGCTCATGGGGGACTGCGACATCGCCCTCGTCGGCGCCACCGCCATCCACGTGCCGCAGGTCCTGGGCTACCGCTACGTCAAGGGCTCGATCCTGTCCCGATCCGGTCGCCTACGGGCCTTCGACGCCGGCGCCGACGGCACCGTGGGAGGCACGGGCGTCCTGGCCGTGGTCCTGAAGCGGCTGGCGCGGGCGGTCGCCGACGGCGACACCATCCACGGCGTCGTCCGCGGCTGGGGCATCAGCAACGACGGCGCGGACAAGAAGGCGTTCACCGCCCCGAGCGCCCGGGGCCAGCGCGCGGCCGTCCGCCAGGCCCTGCGACGCGCAGGCGTGGGCGCCGACACCATCGGCTACCTCGAGACCCACGGCACCGGCACCCTCAAGGGCGATCCGATCGAGTTCGACGGCGCGGCCTGCGCCTACCGCGAGGACACCGACCGCGAGGGCTACTGCGCCCTGGGCTCGACCAAGGCCAACATCGGCCACCTCGACGCCGCCTCCGGACTGGCCGGCCTCGTCAAGGCCCTGCTGGTCCTGCGCCACGGTGTCATCCCGCCGATGGCGAACTTCAGCGAACCCAACCCCCTCATCGACTTCGACCACAGCCCTTTCTACATCCCCCGGACCGCACGGCCCTGGCCGAAGAGCGACGTTCCCCGCCGCGCCGGCCTCACCTCACTCGGCGTAGGCGGCACCAACGTCCATCTGATCCTGGAACAGGCCCCCGAGCCGGCGCCCAGGACGCACGACACCGCGGCCGCGGATGTGCTGCTGGTCTCGGGGAGCAGCCGGGAGGCCCTCGCGGCCAACGCCCGCGCCTTCCGCGACCGGTTACGCCTGCCGCCCGCACCGCACCTGGCGGACCTCGTCACCACCGCCGCCCTGGGCCGCGCCCACAACCGTCACCGCCTCGCGGTCCGCGGCGCCACCCCGGCGGCCCTGGCCGAGGCCCTCGACGCCTGGCTCGCCGGAACCGCCCCCGCGGCGGTCACCACGGGGACGGCAGCCGGGGACGGAACCCCGCGCGTGGCCTTCCAGTTCACCGGGCAGGGCAGCCAGTACCCCGGAATGGCCGACGCGCTCTACGCGCGTTTCCCCGCCGCACGCCAGGTGCTCGACACCTGCGAACGGCACTACCGCGACCTCACCGGCGACTCCCTGCTCGACGCACCGCGCACGGCGGACCCGGCGGCCGCACCGGGGGAGGGGCCGCTCGGGGACACGGACACCGCGCAGCCCGCGCTCTTCGCCCTGCAGTGCGCCCTGGTCCGGCTGTGGCGTGACGCCGGCGTCGAACCGTACGCCGTGACCGGGCACAGCGTCGGGGAGTACGCCGCGCTGTACGCGGCCGGAGCCCTGTCCCTGGAGGACGGTCTCCGCCTCACCACCGAACGAGGCCGGCTGATGCGGGCGCGCTGCGCACCGGGCGCGATGGTCGCGGCGCCGATCGACCGGACCGCCGCCCTCGCCCTGGCCGACGCGGTTCCCGGACTGGAGCCGGCCGTGACCAACGGCGACCGGAACCAGGTGCTCGCCGGGCCCGTCGCCGCCATCGACCGAGTGTGCGCGCTGCTGGACGAACGCGGCACACCGGGGCACCGGCTGCCGGTGACCCGCGCCTTTCACACCGCCCTGATGGAACCGATGCTGGCCGAGTTCGAGAAGGTCCTCGGTGACGTGGACCTCCGGCCGGTGCGCATCCCCTTCGTAAGCGCCCTGGACGGTGCGACCCGGCCGCCCGGCTGGATCCCCGACCCCGACTACTTCGTACGGCACACCCGCGAACCCGTCCGCTACGACGAGGCGTTGCGTGGCATCGGCACCCACTCGCCCGGCGCGCTGCTCGAGATCGGGCCGCACACCACCCTCAGCGGACTGGCCCGCCGGGCCCTGCCCGGCGTACCGGCGCTGCCGTCCCTGCGGCGCGGCACCGGACTCGGCGCCCTCTGGGGTGCGGCGGCGGGACTGCACTGCGCCGGAGCGGACGTCGGTTGGGACGTGCTCCTGGCGGGCGGCGGCGGCAGACGCATCCCGCTGCCCGGATACCGGTTCCAGCACAAGGACCACTGGACGGGGCACCGGTCGACGCCCCTGAGTACGAGAACAGCAGCGAGAAAGGGAACCGAAGTGGTGCAGCAAGAGGCAGCGGTCGCACGGGTACTCCAGAGCGTCGTAGAGGCGACCGCCCGGCACCTCGGCGGGGATCCGTCGGCGATCGTCGGCGACGCCAACTTCTTCGACCTCGGCGCCGACTCGCTGCAGATGATCAGTGTGCTGCGGGAGCTGGAGCAAGCGCATCACGTCAAGGTGACGATGAGACAGCTGCTCGAGGAGACGGGCACGCCGCGCCGGCTGGCGGAGTTCATCGTCGCCCACATGCCGGACGACGCCGGTACAGCGCCGACCGGATCCCCGGTGCAGAGGGCCGAGCCGACGCGGCCCGTCGCACCGGCACCCATTCCGGAGCCTGTCGCACCGGCACCCGCTCCGGAGCCTGTCACGCCGGCACCGGCCCCAGAGCCCGTTCCACCGGCGCCGACTCCGGAACCCGCCCCCGCCGGCACCCCCTCCGCTCCCGAGTACGCGACCCGCGAGGAACTGGAGGACCTCGCCGACAAGATCCAGCAGATGTCCCGGATACAGCTGCAGATGATGTCCCAGCTCTCCCAGCTCCTCGCCCTCCAGACCGCCTCGGTGACGGACCGGCTCAACGGCAAGGTGGCCAAGTGACCGGGCTGAACGGCGTATCCGCGGCGCTGGACCAGGACCTGGCGGCGATGACCGAACTGTCGCAGCGCATCGCCGAGCAGATGGCCGGGACCGCCGCTCCGGCGCCGCGGCCGCCGCAGACGCACGGGCCCCGGGTGACGGTCGCGAAGACCTCCGGCATGGTCCAGGACGTTTCGCCGCACACCCAGCAGGAGCACCTGACCGACCTCGTGCGCCGCTACACCGCCAGAACGCCGACCTCCAAGCGGGTCGCCCAGCGCTACCGCCGTGTCCTGGCGGACAGCCGCGCGGTCGTCGGCTTCCGCAGTGGCACGAAGGAGATGCTGTACCCCATCGTCGGCCGCCGGGCGAGCGGCGCACGCCTCGAGGACGTCGACGGCAACGAGTACGTCGACATCACCATGGGCTTCGGCGTCCTGCTCTTCGGCCACGAGCCCGACTTCGTCACCGAGGCCGTGCGCGAGCACCTGTCCCGGGGCATCCAGCTCGGCCCCCGCACCATCGAGACCGGCGAGGCGGCGGAGCTCCTTGCCGACCTCACCGGCCTGGAGCGGGTGGCCTTCGCCAACTCCGGCACGGAGGCGAACTCGGCGGCCATCCGCCTCGCCCGCGCCGCCACCGGCCGCGACAAGATCGTCTCGTTCCTGGGCGCGTACCACGGCCACGCCGACAACGTTCTGGGCCGGGCCTCGAACAGCGGCGGCGACCAGATCACCGTGCCCGTCTCCCGGGGCATCCCGCAGGCCGCCGTCTCCGATCTCCTGGTCCTCGACTACGGCAGCGACGCCGCCCTGGAGACGATCGCCCGGAACGCCGGCGACATCGCCGCGGTCGTCGTGGAGCCGGTGCAGAGCAGACATCCCCAGCTCCAGCCGGTGGAGTTCGTGCGCAGGCTGCGGGAGCTGACCCGACGCCACGGCATCGTGCTGCTCTTCGACGAGATGCTGACCGGCTTCCGCCCCGCCCCGCGCGGCGCGCAGGAACTGTACGGCGTGACCCCGGACCTCGCCACCTACGGCAAGCTCCTCGGCGGCGGCTTCCCGATCGGCGCCATCGCCGGCCGCGCCGACATCATGGACGGCGTCGACGGCGGCCACTGGTCCTACGGCGACGACAGCTACCCACCCGCCGACACCACCTTCTTCGGCGGTACCTACATCCAGCACCCGGTGTCGATGGTCGCCGCCCGCGCCGTGCTGACCCACCTCAAGGAGCACAGCCCGCGCCTCCAGGAGCGCCTCAACGCGCGTACCGCCGAACTGGCTGCGACGCTGAACGGCTTCTTCGAGGCCGAGGAGTACCCGCTGCGGATGAGCCACTTCGGCTCCCAGTTCCGCTTCGAGCACCGTGCCGACATGGAGCTGCTCTACCACCACCTGATGCTGCGCGGCGTGCACGTGTGGGAGTGGCGCAACTTCTTCCTGTCCACCGCCCACTCGGACGGCGACATCGAGTTCGTCGCCGACGCCGTACGGGACTCCCTGCGTGAACTGCGGTCGGCGGGCTTCTTCCCGGGCGCGCGGCCCCCGGTACCGGTGACAGCACCGCCGAAGCCGGCGCAGGCCGTGCCCGCCCCACCACAGACGGCGCAGGCCGTGCCCGCCCCACCACAGACGGCGCCGCCCGCCCCCGTGGCATCCATGGCCTGGAACGCCGCGGCCGCCACCGCACCCCGCAACGAACCCGCCGAGGAAGCCGTACCCCGCACACCCGACTTCAGCGTCTACTTCTTCGGCGACTACCCGCAGGACACCTCGGCGCCCCGCCAAGGCCAGTACGAACTCCTCATGGACGTCGCCCGGTTCGCCGACCGGCACGGCTTCCACTCGCTGTGGATGCCCGAGCGGCACTTCCACTCCTTCGGCGGCCTCTTCCCCAACCCGGCGGTGCTCGCCGCCGCGCTGTCCCGCGAGACCGAACGCATCCGGCTCAACGCGGGCTCCGTCGTCCTGCCCCTCCACGACCCCATCCGGGTCGCCGAGGAGTGGTCCATGGTCGACAACCTCTCCGGAGGACGCGTCGGCATCGGTGTCGCCAGCGGCTGGAGCGCCAACGACTTCGTCTTCTTCCCCGACCGATTCGGCCGGCACAAGGAGCTGATGTACGAACAGCTCGAAGAGGTACGGACGTTCTGGCGAGGCGACGCCATGCACCGGACCAGTGGGGACGGCGAGGCCGAGGTGCGGCTCTTCCCCCGGCCGGTGCAGGACGCCCCGCCCATGTACACCGCGGTGGTGGGCAACCCCGCGTCGTACGAACTCGCCGCCCGCCACGACCTGGGCATCGTCACCAACCTGATGACCCAGACCGTCGAACAGCTCCGGGACAACATCGCCCTCTACCGGCGTACCCGGGCCTCGCACGGCCTGGACCCGGACGCCGGGCGCGTGGCCGTCCTGTTGCACACCTACCTCGCCGATGACCACGACACCGCGCGGACCGAGGCCTACGAACCGCTGTCCCGCTACATGCGCGCGTCCCTGTCCGTGTTCAGCGGCGTCACCAACAGCCTCGGGCACAGCATCGACCTGGCCGACCTGAGCGAGGACGACCTGGACGCCGTGTTCCGCCGCGCCTACGGCCGCTACTGCGACCAGCGCGCCCTGATCGGCACGGCGGACAGTGTGCGGCCGGTGGTGGACGCGGTGACCGCGGCCGGCGCCGACGAGATCGTCGCCCTCGTCGACTTCGGCGTCGCGGAGGACGCGTTGCGCGGGGGACTGCCCCGCCTGGACACCCTGCGCCGACGGCACAGCCGGCCGGCTCCCGCCCGCATCACCTCTTCAGCCACCGGACCCACCCACGCCGACGCCCCCTTGTCGCCCGGCCAGGAACGGATCTGGTTCCTGGAGCGCCTGCTCCCGGGACGCACCGCCTACAACGAGATCAAGGCGATCCGCCTCGACGGTCCCCTCGACGTACCCGCCCTGCGTGCGGCGCTGCGCGGTCTCATCGCCCGGCACGAGGGGCTGCGCACCGTCTTCGGCGAAACCGGAGGGGAGCCCCGGCAGATCGTACGGGCGTCCGCCGAGCCCGACTTCGAGATCGTGCACGGCGGGCTCCAGGACGTCCTCGCGGCCGAGAGCGCACGCCGCTTCGACCTGGCGAACGGCCCGCTGTTCGTCACCCGGCTGGTCAGGCTCGCCGAGGCGGAGCACGTCCTCGTGCTGTCCCTGCACCACATCGTGGTCGACGCGGCCTCCGCCACCGTCCTCGCCCGTGACCTGTCCGCCCTCTACCGGGCCGAACGCGAGGCCACCACCCCTGATCTCCCGGCCCTCACCTGGAGCTACGCCGACCACGCCCGGGAACTGGCGGCGTCCGCGAACAGCCCCGAGGCCGAGGAGGACCTGGCCTACTGGCGCCGCACCCTCGGCGGTGAGCTGCCCGTCCTCACCCTGCCCACCGACCGGCCGCGCCCCGCGACGATGACCTCCAACGGCCGAGCGGTCTTCCACACCCTCGACCCGGAACTCTCCCGCCGCCTGCGCGAGTTGAGCCGCACGCGCCGCAGCACCCTGTTCATGACCCTGCTCGCGGGATACGCGACGATGCTGCACCGGATCACCGGACAGACCGACATCGTCGTCGGCACCCCGATCTCGGACCGTCCTGAGCGGGCCGAGCACCTGCTCGGCTTCTTCGTGAACACCCTCGCGCTGCGCCTCGACCTGTCCGGGGACCCCGCGTTCTCCGCGCTGCTGGAGCGCGTGCGCACGATCGCCCTCGACGCCTACGACCACGCGCGGGTGCCGTTCGAGACGGTGGTGCGCGAACTCGCCCCGGCCAGGGCGGTAGACCGGACACCGGTGTTCCAGGCCTTCGCCGAGTTCCAGCGCGCCGAACCGTTCCGCTTCGACCTGCCCGGCATCGAGGCCACCCCCCTGGACGCCGGCCCGGACAAGTCCCTCACGGACCTCACCGTCTATTTCACCGACCAGCCGCACGGCATCCGCTGCCATCTGGAGTACAACACCGACCTGTTCGACCAGCACACCGTCGACCGGTTCTTCGCCACCTTCCAGGACCTGCTCGCGGCGGCCGTCGACACCCCCGAGGCGCCCCTGTCCCAGCTCGCCCCCGCTGCCGTCGACACGGCGGTCGAGGGCGACCCCGTTCCGGAGTCCTGGCAGCACGGCCCTGCCCGCCCGTCGGCAGACACCACCGTCCACGCCCTCTTCGCCCGGCAGGCAGCCGCCCGGCCGAACAGCACGGCGGTGATCAGCGGGAACTCCCGGCTGACCTACCGCGAACTGGACGACCGGGCCGAGCGATTGGCCTCCGCCCTGCGAGCGCAGCACACGACGGGCGGCGACACGGCGGGAACGGTGGCCCTGTGGCTGCCGCGTTCCGCCGACCTCGTCGTCGCCATGCTCGCCGTGCTGAAGACGGGTCGCGCCTATGTCCCGCTCGACCCCTCCCTGGGCCGGGCACGCGCCGAGCAGGTCATCGCCGAGTGCGGGGCCCGGACGCTGGTGTCGACGCGCGGGGAAGCGGCGGCCCTGAAGCTGCCCGGGCAGGTGACCGTCGTATCGCCGGACGCGACCGCACCACTCGGGCAAGGCGTCGCGTCCCTCCCCGACGACCACTCCCCGTGCTGCGTCCTCTACACCTCCGGCAGCACCGGCACGCCCAAGGGCGTCGTCGTGGCACACCGCGGCGTCGTCGACCTGTGCGCATGGCAGCACCGGCGCTTCGCCTTCACCCAGGCCGACCGCAGCGCCGTCGTGTGCAGCCAGAGCTTCGACGCCTCGCTCCTGGAGATCTGGCCGGCGCTGACCGCGGGAGCGTCGGTCGTCATCGCCGACGAGGAACTGCGAAGGGATCCGCGGTCCCTGGCCCGGTGGTACGCCGAGCAGGGCATCACCTTCTCGATCCTGCCCACCGCCCTCGGCGAACGAGTGCTTCGCCTGCCCCCGGCCGACCAGCCGCCCCTGCGCCACCTGCTGCTCGGCGGCGACGTGCTGCGCACCCGGCCGCGGCCCGAGGCGCCGTACGAGACGGTGAACGTGTACGGACCCACCGAGGTCACCGTGCTGTGCACCACGCACACCGTACCCGCGCAGGGCGAGGACGCCGCCGCGATCGCGCTCGGGCGCCCGGTCGACAACGTACGGCTGAGGGTGCTCGACGCGTCCGGCACCCCGGTCCCCGTCGGCACGGTGGGGGAGTTGTACGTCGGCGGCCCCGGCGTGGCCCTCGGCTATCTGCACCGCACCCAACTCACGGAGGAGCGCTTCCTGCCCGACCCGCTCGGCGGCCCGGACGCCCGCCGGTACCGCACCGGCGACCTGGTCCGCTGGAGGGGTGACGGGACGCTGGAGTTCCGCGGCAGGGCCGACGACCAGGTGAAGATCCGGGGCTTCCGGGTCGAGCCGGAAGAGGTCTCCCGCGTGCTCAACGCCCTGGACGGGGTGCGCGAGGCGGCCGTGCTGGCCCGCCGCAACGACCGCGGCGAGGCCTACCTCGCGGCCTACGCCGTCCCCGCCGACCCGATCGGTACAGCGGCCGACGACAGGCAGGCGTACGCCGACCTCGTGGCCGAGGAACTGGCGGCCCGGCTGCCGGAGTACCTGGTACCGCGTGCCTGGCGGGTCCTGTCGGCCCTTCCCGTGACGGGCAACGGCAAGCTGGACCGCTCCGTGCTGCCGGCGCCCGACCTCGTCACCACGGCCCCGAGCCCCACCAGACCGGGCACCACCATCGACGAAGGGCCCCGGGCCGGTCACCGTACGGACGTCGAGCGACGCGTACGGCAGCTGTGGGCGGACGAGTTCGGCGTCGACGCGGACGGCATCGCGGCCGACGTCTCGTTCTTCGACCTGGGCGGCCACTCGATCACCGCGATGCGGCTGGTCAACCAGGTCCGGGAGGAGTTCGGCACCGACTACCCGATGCTGAGCTTCTACCAGGAGCCGACACTGCGGGCCATGACGGCCCAACTGGCCCTGGCGGCGGGCGAGATGTCGTCGGGCCCGGGATCCGGGTCCGGCGAAGGGCCCGGCTCGGTGGAACGCCGGGCACCCGCCACCGCTCAGCAGTCCCGTTTCGCCAAGGTGCACGCCGAACACCTCCTGCCCCAGGTCTTCAACGTCGCCCTGCGGATCACCCTCTCGGGAGAGCTGGACGTGACGGCCCTGCGCACGGCCCTGACCGGCCTCGTCGAGCGGCACGAGGGACTGCGGACCCGTCTGGTCCCCAGCGGGGACGGCTGGGAGCAGCAGGTGCTCCGGCCCGGTGCGGTGGAACTGCCGGTCGAGGACATCACCGCACGGCCTGCCGGAGAGCGGCAGACGGCCTTGGACAAGGCCGGCACGGAGGCCACCGAAACACCGATCGACCCCACCCACGACACGCCGATGGCCGTGCGCCTCCTGCGCACCGGCGAGAGCACCTGGGTCCTGCTCCTCGTCCTGCACCACTCCGCCTGCGACGGCTGGTCCGTCAGCCTGCTGCTGAAGGAGCTGGCCGCGCTCTACGGCGCCGCCGTGCGGGGCGAGCCCCACACCCTGCCGCCCGTGCCGTGCCAACCCGCGGAGTACGCCCGCTGGCAGCAGGGCCAGGCGGACAAGGCCGCCGACGCCCGCAAGCTGCGGTTCTGGCTGCGCGAACTCGACGGAGTGCCGTTCAACGTCGGCCTGCCCCTGGACCGGCCCCGGCCCGAGAAGGCGAGCGGCCGGGGCGGTGCCGTGATGTTCACCGTGCCGGGCGAGGTGCGGACCGCCGTGGAGCGGCTGGCGCGGCAGCGGGGCACAACGCCCTTCGTGGTCACGGCGGCGGCCCTGGGCCGGCTCCTCGCGCGGAAGTCGGGGCAGACCGACGTCGTGTTCAACGTCTCCTACGCCAACCGTGAACGCCGCGCCTTCGAGTCCCTGCTGGCCTGCACGATCACCGGCTTCGCGCTGCCCGTGCGAGACGGAGTCGCCGGTTCCTTCGCCGGCCTGACGGACCGTGTCGCCCGCACGGCGGTGGAGTGCATGGATCAGGCCATGCCGGTCCGCCTGATCGCCCCCGCGCTGCAGGAACGCACGGGCGTGGCCGTGCCGGACCGGCTGGACGTCGGCTTCGCGTACCAGAACTCTCTGGACGCCGAGATCGAACTGCCCGGGCTGACCACGGCCGTCGAGGACCTCGCCCCCGCCGCGTCCCGCACGGAACTCACCTTCGGCCTCGTCCCGGCCGGGGACCAGCTCCAGGGATTCGTGGAGTACTCGGCCGACCTCTGGGACCGGACCACGATCGAGGGCTGGACCCGTGACTACGTCGCCCTGCTGCGCGACGAGACCGGCGGCGCGCTCGGGGACTGACCCCGGTCCGTGTCGCCACCCCGAGGTGCGCCCCGCTCCGGCGCGCCTCGCGGGCGGCGACACGGACAAGCCCGCCGACCACGCGCGGGACCAGCCCGTTCGTCTCGACGCCCCCGGCGGTGTCACCCTGCCCACCCACGTCACCAGGTCGCTGCGGTCGGTCAACTACCCCGACCAGTACGCCGTGGTGCGCGCCGACAGCTCCTTCACGGTGGTCAGCCCCAGGGCCTGACCCGTCCGCGGCACGAGACCGGGCGAACGGGGCCGCCCGTGTCCCGGCGGGAGACGGGTGCGCCGAAGCGCCGGGCCGGCCCCTCGGAGGGAAGGGGCCGGTCCGGCGCCTCGGCGCGTCACCGCTCAGGGCGTCTGCCAGCTGTGCGGGGCGTGGAAGGGGTGGGGGCGCCAGGAGGTGGTGCCGGGGGTGGACGCCTGCGCGTCGACGCCGGCTCGGGCGGCACGGCTGAGCAGCAGGGCCGCGAGGGCGGCCAGTTCCTCGTCCGTGGCTTGGCCCTTCTCGATGCGGATGGGGGGCGGGGGAGTGAGCATGGGACCTCCGTCACTGTGGGGCGGCCGTGCCGTCACTGAGGGGGGTTGCCGTGCTTGCGGGCGGGGTGGTCGGCGTGCTTGGTGCGCAGCATCGCCAGTGAGCGGATGAGGACCTCGCGGGTGTCGGCGGGGTCGATGACGTCGTCGACCAGGCCCCGCTCGGCCGCGTAGTAGGGGTGCATCAGTTCCGCCTTGTACTCCTTGACCAGCTCGGCCCGCATGGCTTCGGGGTCCTCGGCCTCGGCGATCCGGCGGCGGAAGATGACGTTGGCCGCGCCCTCGGCGCCCATGACGGCGATCTCGTTCGTCGGCCAGGCGTAGGTGAGGTCGGCGCCGATGGACTGGCTGTCCATGACGATGTAGGCGCCGCCGTAGGCCTTGCGCAGGATCAGGGAGATCCGCGGCACCGTGGCGTTGCAGTACGCGTACAGCAGTTTGGCGCCGTGGCGGATGATGCCGCCGTGCTCCTGGTCGACGCCGGGCAGGAACCCGGGGACGTCCAGGAGGGTGACGATCGGGATGCTGAAGGCGTCGCACATCTGCACGAAGCGGGCGGCCTTCTCGCTGGCCTCGATGTCCAGGACACCGGCGAGCACCCGGGGCTGGTTGGCGACGACGCCCACCACCTGCCCGCCGAGACGGGCCAGCGCGCAGATGATGTTGCGCGCCCAGCGCTCGTGGACCTCCAGGTACTCGCCGTCGTCGACGATCTCCTCGAGGACCTCCACCATGTCGTAGGGCCGGTTGCCGTCCGCCGGGACCAGGTCGGCGAGGGTGTCGCAGCGACGGTCGTGCGGGTCGTCGCACGGCACCGCGGGCGGGTTCTCCCGGTTGTTCTGCGGGAGCAGGGACAGGAGGTAGCGGACCTCGGCGATGCAGGTCTCTTCGTCGTCGTAGGCGAAGTGGCAGACGCCGCTGGTCTCGGCATGCACGTCCGCGCCGCCGAGGCCGTTCTGGGTGATCTCCTCACCGGTGACCGCCTTGACGACGTCCGGTCCGGTGATGAACATCTGCGACGTCTCGCGGACCATGAAGACGAAGTCGGTGAGTGCGGGGGAGTAGGCGGCACCTCCGGCGCACGGGCCGAGCATCACCGAGATCTGCGGGATGACGCCGGACGCCCGGGTGTTGCGCTGGAAGATGCCGCCGTAGCCGGCGAGCGCGGTGACGCCCTCCTGGATGCGGGCGCCGGCGCCGTCGTTGAGGGAGACCAGCGGTGCGCCCGCCGCGATGGCCATGTCCATGATCTTGTGGATCTTGGTGGCGTGGGCCTCGCCCAGCGCACCGCCGAAGATCCGGAAGTCATGGGCGTAGACGAACACCGTGCGGCCCTCCACCGTGCCCCAGCCGGTGATCACACCGTCCGTGTACGGCTTCCTGGCCTCCAGGCCGAATCCGGTCGCCCGGTGCCGGCGCAGCTGCTCGACCTCGCGGAACGAGCCCTCGTCCAACAGCAGGCCGATGCGCTCGCGCGCGGTCAGCTTGCCCTTGGCGTGCTGCGCCCGCGTCGCCTTCTCACTCGGGCCGGCCAGCACCTGGCGGCGTATCCCGGCCAGCTCCGCGACGTGGGACCTCATGTCTCCCCCTGATGGGACGGGATGTCAGTTGCCGAGCCGGCGCAGACCGTTCATCTGGAGCACGGCGAAGGCCGCGACGACGGCCGCTTGGAGCGGGGTCCACACCGTGCCGACGGTGTTCGGGTCCAGCCAGCCGAAGACCACGGCGGCCACGCTCGCGACCGCCCACAGCAGGTTCGCCTCGATGACCACCTTGGTGGCCGTGGTGGACGGCACCGGACGGCTGGCCAGCACGGCGACCAGTGCGCCGTAGACGGTGAGGAACACGCCGATGCCGCGGAGGAAGCCGGTGTCGAGGCCGAGCAGGTCCCCCACCGGACCGGCGGCGAACAGGTAGATGAGGCCGTTGCCGCCGGTCACGACGGCGTCGAGGCCGAGGAAGAGGCGTAACGGACGCGCGGCCTCCGCGCGTCCCTGGGTCGTCACGGCGCGGGCCGGCGACTGGCTCGTGGTCATGTGGTTCTCCAAAGGTCGGGGGGCGGTTTCCACTTCCGATCCGGATCGTTCCAGGCAGTGCTGACCAGCGGCTGACGTGCCGCTTACGCGGCGCAGGGACCGGTGGCGTCAGGTGAGCTGGAGCAGGGGAGTGCGCACGTCACCGGACAGGGCCGGGTCGTGGGACAGGATGGCGCTCTCGACCTGCCGCAGCGCGGGGGAGGGCTCGATGCCGAGTTCGTCGGCGAGGTGGCGGCGCATACGGCGGAACACGTCCAGGGCGTCGGCCTGGCGGCCCGCGCAGTACAGGGCGATCATCAGCTGCTCGCAGAAGCGTTCTCTGAGCGGGTGGCTCGTGTGGGTCTCGGCGAGTTCGGCCAGGACGGCGGCGTGCCGGCCGAGCCGCAGCTCGGCGTCGAAGCGGAGCTCCATGGCCCGCATGCGGTACTCCTCGTAGCGGGCGCCGGCGAGCTGGCACAGGGTCCCGCCGGTGAAGCCGCCGAAGACCGGCCCCCGCCACATGGCCAGGGCTTGTCTCAGTAACCGGGCCGCCTCCTCAGGTGAGCCCGAGCCGAGGGTCTCGGCCTGCCGGACCGTCCTGACGAACTCGGCGGCGTCCAGCTCTCCCTCGTTGACCGTCAGGCGGTAGCCCGAGGGGTGGATGGTGACGCGCGAGGTGGTGCGGTCGGGCTCGAGGCCGCGCAGCTTACGGCGCAGCCGGCTGACATGGGCCTGCAGGGCGTTGGACTGGTTGTCCGGGGCGCCCTCGCCCCACATCTCCTCGACCAGCGCTTCACCGGAGACCGACTGGCCCTCGCTGACCAGCAGCGTCTGGACCAGGGTCCGTTGCAGATCGCCGGAGATCTCGGCCGGTCCCGACGCGGTGCGGATCTGCAGTGCCCCGAGGATCGAGAACCTCAGCATGTTTCCCCCTTGGCGATCAGTGCGGCAGAGAGTGGTCGGGGGGGTCGGTCGCGGCGGGCCGTCTCTGCGGCCGAGGCCGCGTGGCGTCTCCCGGCCGGCTTCCGTCCCGGGGTTTCCTCCCGACTACATCCTGGCACAGAATCATTCGTTTGAGAAGGTATTTTTTTTCTGAACGAGTCCGAGTCGTGCCGACATGGGCGCTGACCTGTGCGGTTGCCGGACAACAGAGGTCAAGCGGAAGGGGGTGGTGGTGGATGCGGACGTGTCTGCGCCCCGGCGCACCGCCCAGTGTCGGGCGGTGCGCCGGGGCGCGTGTGTCCGCCGGCGCGGGGGATCACCGACGGTGCGTGCGGCACCGGGGCGGCGCGGCCGGTGGGGCGGGGCCGTGCCGGAAGGCGGGTGCCGGAGCGTATATGACGAGCGGAGAGGGCAGGATTCGAACCTGCGTGGGCTTTGTGGGCCCGACCGTGAGATCGCTCTCTGGTCCCCGTTGAGCCGCTCCGGGCACCTCTCCTTGCGCGGCCGTTGGTGCGTGGCCGTTTTCGCGGAGAGGGCAGGATTCGAACCTGCGTGGGCTTTGTGGGCCCGACCGTGAGATCGCTCTCTGGTCCCCGTTGAGCCGCTCCGGGCACCTCTCCTCGTTCCCGGCTTCCGGTCTCCCGTGCCGTTCACGAGAACAACATTGGCAGGGAAGTCTGACAAAGCGCTGACATTTCTCTGACTCGATCCGAGAATTCCCGTCCGGTCTTTTCCCGCACCTGCCCTCGATGCTCTACTCGGGGCGACGGAAAACGCTCCCGAAAGGGGAAAACAATGACCGTGACCGCCATGGAAAACCCGGTTCTCGAGGCGATACGCACTCATACGTCAAGCGAGAACCCAAGCGCGTTCCTGGCCCTCAACAGCGGAAATGACGTCTTCACACTGCCCGGTGCCGACGGCGTCGTCGTGTACCGCCGCACGGGCCGGTTCGCCGTCCAGTTCGGCGGCCCCTTCACCGCCCCCGACGACTACGACCCTCTCCTGGAGGCTTTCCGCCGGCACGTCCGCGACGAGGGCCGCACCCTGGTCGGCATCCAGCTCCAGCGTGCCGACGCCGAGCACTACGCCCGCCGCGGCTTCACCGTCAACCAGGTCGGCGCCTCCTGGGCCGTCGGCCTGCCGGACTTCACTCTGCGCGGCACCCGCTTCATGCAGCTGCGCAACAAGATCTCCCGGGCCCGCCGCAACGGCCTGGTCGTCCAGGAGGTCCCCGCCGACGACCGGCAGGACGCGATCGCCGCCATCGACCGGGCCTGGCTCGGCTCCAAGGGCGGCGCCCAGCAACTGGAGTTCCTGGTCGGCCAGATCGGCGGACCGGCCCAGGCGCACCGCCGGCTGTTCACCGGCACCATCGACGGCAGCCCCGTGGCGTACATCTCCTACTCGCCGGTGTACGGCGGCCGGGCCGGTTGGATGCACGACCTGAGCCGACGCGTCCCGGATGGCTCCCCGGGACTGATGGAGGCCATCAACGCGACCGCCGTCGAGGTGTTCCGTTCGGAGGGCGTCGAGTGGCTGCACTTCGGCTTCACCCCGTTCACCGGTCTCGACGCCGACCACGAGATCGACGGCCACAGCCCGGCGTTCCAGTGGCTGATGCACGCCCTGTGGGCCGAGGGGGCCGCGCTGTACCCGGCGCAGACCCAGCTGTCGTACAAGCAGAAGTGGGCTCCGGACGTGGTCATCCCGGAGTACGTCGCCTTCGACGGCCCGCAGGCCTCGCTGGCGTCCTTCGCCCACGTCTTCCGTGCCTGCAAGGCGTTCTGACGAATCGTCAGCCACCACGCCCGCAGCGGGACACTCCGGACCGACCGTGCCCGCAGCGGGGTGCGACGTCGCGGCGCCCCGCGGGTCACCCTCCCCGCACCGCCCTCACGCACCACACGTCTTACGGAACAGGAGAACCAGCGATGAGTGACAACAACCCCGACACCAGCACCGAAACACTCCAGCACACCGTGGTCGAGCGGCTGATGGCCGTCATCGGCGCGCCCGACGACGAGGACGTGGCGCGCGACGCCGACGCCGCCGTCCTGGCGCTCGACGAACGGCTGCGCGCCGAGTCCGCCGCCTGACGGCCGCCGCCGATCAGACCGGCATCAGTGGCACATCAGCGCGGCGCAGCACGCTGGACACGTGTTCGTCCGGTGGTCCCCGGCGGAGTACCGCACTGTGCTCCGGCGTTCCCGGACCGCCGGGCGGGCACGCCCGCGCGTTCCCGACCGCCCGCGGGAGCACTGTCGACTCGCGGCGCCCGCAGGTCCGCGGGGCAGCGGCGCCGCCGCCCGAACCGGGCACTTCTCCCAAGGAGAGCAACGCATGCAGCGTCCGCACACACAAGAAGCCGGGGCAGCAGCCGCCTCCGCGGCCGGCCCGCGCACCGGTGCCTCGGCGACGTTCGCCGAGCTCCTCAAACGCGTCAAAGCGGAAGGTCTCCTCGACCTCGACCCGCGCTACTACGTGGGCCGACTCGCGATCAACACCACCCTGCTGCTGATCGGATTCGCCGCGTTCTTCGCCCTGGGCGACTCCTGGTGGCAGCTGCTGACGGCCCTGTGGATGGGGCTGTGCGGCGGCCAGTCGGCGTTCATGTGGCACGACGCCGGACACAAGGCCATGTTCCGCAGCAAGAAGGCCGCCTCCGCCGTCGGCTACATCCACGCCAACCTCGTCAACGGGGTCAGCTACGGCTGGTGGGTCAACCACCACAACCGGCACCACAGCAACCCCAACCACCTGGACAAGGACCCGGACATCGGTCGGCGCACCGTCATCTTCGACGTCAAGCAGTACCCCAGCCGGCGGGGCACGCAGAAGTTCGTCGTGCGCCACCAGAGCGTGCTGTTCTTCGTGCTGCTCGTCCTGGAGGGCTTCAAGATGCTCCGGACGGCCGTGGTGTCCATCGCGCAGGGCAAGACCAAGCGGCCGGTGCTGGAGTCGTTCCTGATCGTGCTGCGCGCCGCGGTCTACTGCGCCCTGGTCTTCACGGTGCTCTCGCCGGTCCTCGCCGTGGCGTTCATCCTCGTGCAGCACGCCGCCCTGGGCGTCTACTTCGGCATGATCTTCGCCCCGAACCACAAGGGCATGGACGTCCGCGACGGCGAGGAGGAGACCCTGGACTGGCTGGAGCGCCAGGTCCTCACCTCCCGCAACATCCGCCCGAACCCGGTGGTCGACTTCCTCTACGGCGGCCTCAACTACCAGGTCGAGCACCATCTGTTCCCGGCCATGCCGCAGAAGCACCTGGCGCGCGCCCGGGAACTGACCCGCGCCTACTGCGCCGAGCGCGGGGTGCCGTACCACGAGGTCGGCTTCTGGGCGTCCTACCGGGAGGTCGCCTCCTACCTGCACGAGGTCAGTGAGCCGGTGCGGGCCGGGACCGTGGAGGAGGAGATCAGGCGCCGGGCAGCCCAGGCGGCCTGACCCGGCCCGCGCCCCTCGGTCGCCGCCGGTCCGGGACCCCATACGCTTCGGTCCCGCACGGCCCCCGCACCCCCACGCGTCCACAGCCCCGGCCCCCGGGCCGCACGCCCGGGCCCGCCGTCGGCCCGGGCGGTTCCCTCACCGGAGCCCCTGAGAACCAGGAGTCCAAGGAGAGCCTCCCCATGTCCCAGACCACCACGGTGGCGGGCGGTGTCACCGCTCCCGCCGCGATCGGGGTCCGCCTGGACCGCATGCCGATCACCCCGATGCACCGAAGACTCACCATGGTCATCGGCATCGGCCTGCTCTTCGACACGTTCGAGAACAACCTCTCGGGCACCATCGCCAAAGTGCTCCAGAGCGACTTCGCCTTCGGGGCGACCGAGCTCAAACTCGTCCTGGCCTCGGTGTTCATCGGCCAGTTCATCGGCTCGCTGGTGCTCGGCCGGATCGCCGACCGGTTCGGCCGGCGCCGGGCCTTCCTGATCAACCTCGCCATCTACTCGGGCTTCTCCCTGCTGGGCGCCTTCTCGCCGAACGCCGCCTGGCTGATCGTCACCCGCTTCATGGCCGGCATCGGCATCGGTGCCGAACAGGTGCTGTCCGACTGCTACCTGGCCGACGTGCTGCCCGCCAAGCGGCGCGGCCGGTACATCGCCTGGGCCTACACCGTCGCCTTCTGCGGGGTGCCCGCCGTCGGCTTCGCCGCGCTGTGGCTGGTGCCCCTGTCCCCGCTGGGCATCGACGGCTGGCGCTGGCTGTTCGTGATCGGGGCGCTGGGCTCCGCCGTGGTGTGGGTGCTGCGCCGCCGGCTGATCGAGTCGCCGAGGTGGCTGGCCGCCCAGGGCCGCACCGCGGAGGCCGAGCTGCTGGTGGCCGAGATGGAGAAGGAGGCCTACCCGGACCGTCCCGCGCTGGTGCGCCCGGTGGCCGCGGACACCGCCGGACCGGTGGAACCGGCCGCGGTGCGCCACCGTGTGCGCGACGTGTTCGGCCGCGGCATGCGGCGCCGCACGGTGGTGCTGTGGATCTTCTGCGTGCTGTCCGTGGTCGGCTACTACGGTTTCGGCACGCTGGCCCCCCAGATCGTCGCGGCCAAGGGCTACGGCATCGTCGCGGGCATCGGCTTCACCGCGCTGTCCTTCCTGGGCTACCCGGTCGGTTCCGCGCTGGCCCTGCCGATCGTCGACCGGTTCGAGCGCCGGACGCTGGTCGCGGCGTCCGCGGCGGCGATGATGGTCGCCGGCCTCGGCTTCGCCTACGCCGGATCCCCCGCGCTCATCGTGGCGTTCGGCTTCGTCTACACCCTGTTCAGCAACGTCTTCTCCAGCGTCTCGCACGTGTACCTCTCCGAGCAGTATCCGACCGCGATCCGCGCCACCGCGTCCGGTGCCGCCTACTCGCTGTCCAAACTCAGCGCTGCCGCACTGCCGTTCGTCCTGCTGCCGGTCCTGGACGCGCACGGCCCCGGTGCCCTGTTCGGGGTCATCGCCGCGGCGATGGCGGCCCTGGCGGCGACCGTCCTGCTGCTGGGCGAGCGAACCACCGGGGCTCCGGTCGACGGCGTCCCCGGCCCCCCGACCACCCCCGTGACGAAGAGGAGCTGACGATGGCCTACGTCATCGCGCTGCCCTGCGTCGACGTCAAGGACCGCTCCTGCGTCGACGAGTGCCCCGTGGACTGCATCTACGAGGGCCGCCGGGCCCTGTACATCCACCCCGACGAATGCGTCGACTGCGGAGCCTGCGAACCGGTATGCCCCGTCGAGGCGATTTGCTTCGAGGACGACGTGCCCGCCGAGTGGGGCGACCACACCGCCTCCAACGCCGACTTCTTCGCCGCCGTGGGCTCGCCCGGCGGCGCCGCCGCACTCGGCGCCCTCGGCCACGACTCCCCGCTGGTGCGGGCCCTGCCCGAGGCGGTGAACCGGACATGAGCGGACTCCTCGCCGGCAAGCGGATCCTGGTGACCGGGGTCGTCACGGACGCGTCCATCGCCTTCCACACGGCCCGCATCGCCCAGGAGGAGGGTGCCGAGGTCATCCTCACCGGCTTCGGGCGCCTCTCCCTGATCGAGCGCGTCGCCGGACGGCTGCCGAAGCCGGCCCCGGTGCTCGAACTCGACGTCACCGACCAGCGGCAACTGGACGGCCTCGGCGACCGGATCCGCGAGCACACCGACACCCTGGACGGACTGGTGCACTCCATCGCCTACGGGCCGCGGGGCGCCTTCTCCTTCCTGGACGGCGACTGGAACGACGTGTCGACCGCCGTGCACGTGTCGGCGTACTCCCTGAAGTCGCTGACCACGGCCTGCCTGCCGCTGATGGAGCGGCGCGGCGGCTCGGTGGTCGGGCTGACCTTCGACGCCGCGGTCGCCTGGCCGCGCTACGACTGGATGGGCGTCGCCAAGGCCGCCCTGGAGTCGACCAGCCGCTACCTCGCCCGGGACCTGGGAGGCCGCGGCGTCCGCTGCAACCTCGTCGCGGCGGGACCGCTGCGCTCCATGGCGGCCAAGTCCATCCCCGGGTTCGCCGACCTCGCCGGGGTCTGGGAGCACCGGGCCCCGGCGGGCTGGGACCCCACCGACCCGGACCCGGCGGCCCGCGGGGTCGTCGCCCTGCTGTCGGACTTCTTCCCGCGCACCACGGGGGAGATCGTGCACGTCGACGGAGGGGTGCACATGATGGGCGCCTGAGCCCCGGGCCGGGCGCGGCGAAAGGGGCGGGAGCGGGTCGCGGACCCGGCTCCCGCCCCTTAGGGGTCCTTTCACTATGCCCGTCCGGGTCGCGCGGCCTGGCACCGCACCTCGCCGCGTTGCCGAAACGCCCACGTGGCTCCGCCACGAGGGCGCCCCGGCGCCTTGCGATGCACGGCACCAGACCACGCGACCTGATCGGACGCTCATAGTGAAAGGACCCCTTACGCGGTGGCGCCCGCCGGCGCCTACGCGGTGTCCCCGCCCGGCAGGATCCGGCGGAAGCCGGTGTACGGGACGAGGGCCTCGGGCAGCACCACCGAGCCGTCCTCCCGCACGCCCTGCTCCAGCAGCGCGGCGACCGTGCGGCCGATCGGCAGCGCCGAGCCGTTCAGCGTGGCCGCAGGCGTCCTGGTTCCGTCGGGCCGCTTGACGCGGATGTCCGCGCGACGCGCCTGGAAGGTGCCGCAGTCGGAGACCGAGGAGATCTCCCGGTAGGAGCCGCTGCCCGGCAGCCACACCTCGACGTCGTAGGTCATCCGGGCGGAGAACCCGAGGTCGCCGGCCGGCAGCAGCACCACGCGGTGCGCCAGTTCCAGGCGCTTCAGGCACTCCTCGGCGTGGTTCACCATGAGTTCGAGCTGCGCCGGGGCGTCCTCGGGGGCGCAGACGCGCACCAGCTCCACCTTCTCGAACTGGTGCAGCCGCAGGATGCCGCGGGTGTCCCGGCCGTACGCCCCGGCCTCCGCCCGGAAGCACGGCGTGCAGGCGGTGAAGGCCAGCGGCAACGAGCGGGAGTCCAGGAGCCGGCCGGCCACCAGGTTGGTCAGCGGGACCTCGGCGGTGGGGATCAGGAACAGCTCCCGCTCACCGACCTGGGTGCGGAACAGGTCGTCCTCGAACTTGGGCAGCTGCCCGGTACCGGTCATGGTGTCGCGGTCGACCAGGAACGGCACCGACTGCTCGGTGTAGCCGTGCTCACGGGTGTGCAGGTCGAGGAGGAAGTCGCGCAGGGCCCGCTCCAGTCGTGCCCCGGCCCCGCGGGCGACGGCGAAGCGGGCACCGGACAGCCGGGCCGCGGCCGGGCCGTCGAGGATGCCGAGGGACTCCCCGATGTCGGCGTGGTGGCGGGCGCCGTCCGCCGGACGAGGAGCGGGACCGCCCCGGCGTATCTCCACGGCCTCCTTCTCCGAGTCGCCGTCCGGGACCGCGTCCAGGGGGATGTTGGGGACGGAGAGCAGCAGCTCGGTCAGGTGTGCCGCGGCCGTGCGGGCGGCGGCCTCGGCCCGCTGCACCTCGGCCCGCAGCGCCCGGGCGGACGCCTTCTCCTCCTCGGTCGGCGGGCCGGAGCGGCGGGCCCTGGCCGTGCGGTTCAGCTCGGTGCGCAGCCGGGTCACCTCCGCCTGCGCGCCGTTGCGCTCGCGCAGGGCGTCGGCCAGCGCGGCCGGGTCGAGGTCGTGGCGGCGGCGGGCCAGCCGCCGTACGGCCTGCGGCCCGTCCTTCAGCAGTTCTTGGGGATCGTGCACGGTGGACTCCTGACGTGGGGCGGGGTGGGGTGGCCCGCGGACCGGCGGGGTGGGCGCCGTGCGGCCGGGTGCCGCACGGGAACAGCCGCCCGGCGGAGGTGCTCCGCGGGCGGCTGCCGGTACGTGGCCGGGCCGTTCAGGCCGGGGCGATGGCCAGGGCCGTGTTCTGGCCGCCGAAGCCCAGGGAGTTGCTCAGGGCGAGGTCGATGGGCATGTAGGTGGCGGTCTGCGCGAGTTTGATGTCGATCCTGGAGTCGGGCATGACGAGGTTGGCGGTGGGGGGCACGAGTTCGTGCTCGACGCTCAGCACGGTGAAGGCGGCCTCGACCGCCCCGGCCGCGCCGAGCAGGTGTCCGGTGACTCCCTTCGTGGATGTGACCAGCGGGTCCCCGCGCAGCGTCCGGCCGATCATGCGGGCTTCCGCCAGGTCGTTCAGCGGTGTCGACGTGCCGTGGGCGTTGACGTGCTGGACGTCGTCCGGGTCCGCGCCCGCGTCGGCGAGCGCGGCGCGGACGGCGGCCTCGATGCCCGCGCCGTCGGGGTGCGGCGACGTCATGTGGTGGGCGTCGGCGGTGGCGCCGTAGCCGATGATCCGGCCGTGCACATGGGCGCCGCGGGCGCGGGCGTCCGCCACCCGTTCCATGACGAGGATGCCGGCGCCCTCCCCGGCGACGAAGCCGTCCCGGTCGGCGTCGAACGGCCGGGACGCGGAGGCCGGGTCGTCGTGCCGTTTCGACAGCGCCCCCATCTGGGCGAAGCCGGCCATGACCAGTGGGGTGACCATGGCCTCGCTGCCGCCCGCGAGGACGATGTCGCAGCGGCCGAGGGCGAGCAGGTCCCGGGCCGTGCCGATGGCGGTCGCGCCCGAGGCGCAGGCGGTGGCCACCACCAGGTTGGGTCCGGTCGCCCCGAACTCGATGGCCGTCTGCCCGGCCAGCATGTTCGGCAGCTGCATGGGCAGCAGCAGCGGCGAGACGCGGTCGGCGCCCTGCTCGCGCAGCACGTGGTGCTGTTCCTCGACGGTGCCCGGGCCGCCATCCGCGCAGCCCAGCACCACACCCACCCGCGCCCCGTCCCACGTCTGCGGATCGAGGCCCGCGTCGGCCACCGCCTCGTGCGCGGCGACCAGCGCGAACTGGACGAACCGGTCCAGGCGGTGGGCCCGCCGCGCGCTCAGCAGGCGCTCGGGGTCGAAGCCGGGCACCCGGCAGGAGATACGTACGGGGTTATCCGTCAGCAGCGGATCGAGGGCGGCGGCCGGCCTGCCGTCGCAGACCGCCGCCCAGCTCGGCCCGACCCCGATACCACCCGGGGTGACCAGGCCGAGCCCGGTGACGGCGATGTCCATGCCGGCCATCAGACCTTCGCACTCCGCTCCTCCATCAGCCGGACCATGTCGGCCACGGTTTCCGCCTCCAGCAGGTCGTCGTCGCTGACGTCCAGGCCGAGCTCGGACTTCAGCAGCAACGACAGCTCCACCACGGCCAGCGAGTCCAGCTCGATGTCCTCCCGGGTGGCCTCCGGGGTGATGGCCTCGGGCGACACCTTGAGCTTGTTGGACAGGATTTCCTTGAGCTGCTCCAGCATGTCGGTTCCTTTCGACAGTTCTCTCGAAGGCGCAAGCGCCCGTTCTCCGCTGTGTCGGACAGCGCTTGTGGGAGGGGCCGCCCGGGCCCCGCTTGTGACGGGACGTCAGACGGTCTGCACCTCGGGCCAGACCAGCGTGGTCGCGCCCCAGGACAGCCCGCCGCCGAACGCGGTCAGCAGCAGCCGGTGCCCCGCGGTGAGCCGTCCGTCCGCCGCGCTCTCGGCCAGCAGCAGCGGCAGTGAGGCGGCGCCGGTGTTGCCGACCCGTGCGATGTTGCTCAGCCGCCGTTCGCCGGGGATGCCGAGCCGCTCCGAGACCGCCTCCAGGATGCGGGCGTTGGCCTGGTGCGCGGCGAACCGGTCGACGTCGCACGGCCGCCAGCCGGCCCGCTCGGCCGCCTCGGTGGAGGTGGCGGTCATCCGCTCCACCGCGTGCCGGTAGGTGTCGCGGCCCACCATCCGGAAGAAACGGTCCTCCGGTGCGGGCTCCCGGCCGGACGACCGCTGCCGCGACCCTCCGGCCGGCACCTCGATCAGATGGCTCAGCCCGCCGTCGCTGCCCAGCACGAGCGGGCCCACCGCGCCCGGCTCCTCGGGGGAGCCGGCCCGCAGCAGCACCGCGCCCGCGCCGTCCGCGAAGATCACCGCTGTGGTGCGGTCCTCGGGGTTGATGATCGTCGTGAACGCGTCCGCGGCGATCAGCAGCACCCGGTCCGTCACCCCGGCGGCGATCAGGCCCGCCGAGCTGGCCAGGCCGTAGAGGAAGCCGGAGCAGACGGCGGCCACGTCGAAGGCGGGCACCTCGCCGAGTCCGAGCCGCGCCGCGACCTGCGGCGCGGTGGCCGGGCACGGCTGGTCCGGGGTGGTGGTGGCCAGCACCACCGCGCCCGCCCGCCCGTCTCCCGCCGACTTCAGCGCCCGCAGGCCCGCCTCGACCGCCAGGTCGCTGGTCGCCGTGCCCGGGGCGACCACACGGCGCCGGGCGATCCCGGTGCGCGAGCGGATCCAGTCGTCCGAGGTGTCCAGGCGCCGGGCCAGGTCCTCGTTGGTGACCACGTCGGGCGGGACGTACGACCCGATCCCGCAGATCACGGCGGCCCGTCCGGTGCTCACGCGCCCGGCCCCGGACTGCTGAGGATCTCCAGGGGCAGGCCCATGTAGGCCATCCGGGCCTCGGCCATCTCGTCGGTCCACCGCTCGGCCATGTCATAGCGCTGCTCGGGAGTGGTGTCGAGCATCCGCACGCCGGGCCAGATCTCGTAGTCGCCGATCCGGTCGGCGTGCCGGAGCATGCCCTCCTGGAACAGTTCCTCGCGGTGGATCACGAACTCCCGGTCGGGGATCTCGTCCCACAGCCGCACGCCGGCCCGCAGGATCTCCAGCAGGCGCGGACGGTACTCGGGGTGCGCGGCCACGTGGTCGCGCAGGATGGTGCTGGCCACCGTCAGATGGCGGATCTCGTCGATCGCGGTGCCGCGGGAGATCTCGCCGGTGGCCGGGGACAGGGGAGTCCACTTGCGTTCGCTCAGCTCGGCGGCCGGCGCCAGCACGCCCTCGATGACGATGGCGAACACGGCGACACCGCCGGGGAAGTCGGCCTGGTCCCGGACGATGTCGAGGGTGAAGTCGACCACCGGGTCCAGCACCCGGGCGCGGTAGTCCCGGGCCATCTCGTCGATGCTCTTCAGGAGCGTGTCGGCCGGGATGCCGAGCTCCACCAGGTGGTTGCGGAACACGCGGGCGTGCCGTGCCTCGTCGAGCAGCTGGGTGGCGTAGAACTCCATCTCGGGGATGCCGGGCGCGATCGACACGTAGTGGCCGAGCAGCCGGGTGGCCAGCTCCTCGGACAGCCCGCGCAGACCGAACTCCAGCACCAGCGCCTCGCGCAGCGGGCCCGGCTCCTTCAGGAAGTCCGGGACGATCGCGTCGTCGTGGTGGCCGGTCACGCCGCGGTCGCGCAGCGTGCCCTGGGCCACCGAGGTGATCCAGTAGGCGAGGTCGCACTCCTCGGGACCGAGGGTGAGTTCCTTCGCCCCGTCCAGCAGACCGGGCGCCTTGTCCCAGTCGGCCTCGGGGGCCACGAGTACCTTGGACTGCGTCATGACGCGGCGGCCTCCTTCGCCGGATGCAGGGTGCCGGCGTGCAGGCGGCCGGCGTAACTCAGCAGGGGGAGCCCTTCGTCCGCCCTGGCGCGCACGACGTGGCCGAGCAGCAGCTCGCTGTCGCCCGCGGGATGGGCGGAGTGGAAGCGGCAGGTGTAGTGGGCGAGCGCGCCCGCGATGAGCGGGGCCTGCGCGTACGGGTCCGCGGTCCAGGGCAGGCCCGCGAACTGGGCGCTGCCGTCGGGGCGCCCGCTGTCGGCGAACCGGCGGGCCACCTCCGCCTGGTCACCGCCCAGCACGTTGATCGCGAACCGGCCCTCGGCGGCGGCCCGCCGCGCGAAGGACGAACCGGCCCGCAGCACGACGCCGACGAGGAGCGGCTCGCGCGAGACCAGGGTGACCGTGCTCGCGGTGGTGCCGTGCATCCGGCTCTCCGGGCCGGTGGTCAGCACCGACACGGGGGACGCCAGGTGGTAGAGCGCCCGGCGCCGTTCGGCCGGGTCCTGGCGGACGGGCCGGCGCGTGCGCGGGCCGGTCGCGGTCGCGGTGCTCATCGCAGCGCCTCCGCTTGCCGGGCCGCGGGCTCTCCGGCCGCGGCGGCCTGCGTCGGGGCCTCCTGCGCCGCGGCGGCGTCCGCCCGCGACGCCGGCACCGGCTTGCGGACCGGGACGTGCCCGACCGGCACCGGGTCCGTCACATGCCCGACCGGCTTGGGGTGCGGCAGGCCCAGGTCGTCCAGGAGCCGCAGGTAGCCGGGCTGGCGGACCGGCTCGAAGGGCAGCGCGAAGGACTTCATGAAGTTGCCGAACAGCCCGCGGTCGCCGAAGAGGTGGAAGGGCAGCACCAGCAGCGCCCACTCCGGCTTCACCAGCCAGCACCACAGCGCGGCCACGGCGGCCTGGGTGATGAGGCTGTGCATCACGTTGTACAGGACGTAGTACGCCTTGTGGATCGGCCGCCCGCCACTGCGCCGGAACGCGATCGCGCCCGGGATGTAGCCGATCAGGTCGATGTAGAGGAAGAGGGCGATCGCCGGCAGCCAGCGGATCTCGCCGAAGTGGGCGATCATCAGGCCGGTGGTGACGGCGAAGGCCACCAGGTACTCGGCGCGGTGCAGCGAGTACGTGCGTGGTGTCTCGAACGGGTTTGCCTGGTCCATGGTCAGCAGCTCCCTGATGCGCTAGGCGCCGACCGCGGCGGGCGGGGTGAGTTCGATGCCGCCGCTGATGCGCACGGCGGGGAACAGACCGGTCAGCGCCCAGGCCACGGTCTCCTTGATGACCCGCTCGGCGATCGGGTCGAGGATGCCCTCCAGACTCGGGATGCCGAAGTCGAAGTCGGCGTCGAAGCGGACCGCGACGTCGTCGCCGTCCTGCGTCACCGACCAGGTCCCGGAGAAGGAGTCGAAGTCCCCGTCGGACTGCTCGAAGCGGATCTCGCCCTGCTCCGGCAGCACGGTGTCGTCCTCGGTCCAGCGCAGCAGGCCGCTGCGGAAGTGCAGCTCCCAGCTGGAGGAGGCGGCGGGGTCGGGGTAGGCGGCGTGCACCGTGGTCGCGTTGACGTGGGGCGCCAGGTCCGGGTACCGCTCCCAGCGCCGTACGGCGTGCAGGACCGTCTCGGCCTGCTCCCCGGGTATCAGGGCATCGAGTTCGACGTGCCTCACGATCAGTTACCGCCTTCCGGCATCTTGGCCGCGCCCCGTACGAGGTCGCGGGTGGCCAGGTCGAAGGAGTTGAGGAGGAAGTCCACGTCGGTGTCGCCGAGCACGGCGGGCGGGGTGAACCGCACCACCGAGCTGCCGTTCATCGAATGGTTGGCGACCACTCCGTGGTTGAACAGTTCGATCAGCAGCTCGCCGGCCAGCCCGGCCTCGACGAGCTCGACGCCGATCAGCAGGCCCCGGCCGCGCACGTCCACCACGAGGTCGGGGATGTTGCGGCGCGCGATCTCGGTGATCGCCGGCAGCAGCCGGGCGCCGAGGTCCAGCGCCCTGGTGACCAGGCGCTCCTCCTTCACGGCCCGGATGGCGCCCTGGACCGCGGCCATCAGCACCGGCTGGCCGGAGAACGTGGCGGTGTGGACGTAGGGGTCCTTGTCGAAGGGGCGGAAGGCCTTGCGGGTGGCGACGGCCGCCGAGACCGGCATCACTCCGCCGCCGAGCGCCTTGCCGGCGAGCAGGACGTCCGGGAGGACGCCCTCGATGTCGGCGCCCCACCACTCGCCGAGCCGGCCGAAGCCGGACTGCACCTCGTCGAGGATCAGGAAGCCGTCGTACTCGCGCACCAGCTCCTCGACGCGCTTGAGGTAGCCCTTCGGCGGGATGATCACACCACCCTCGCCCTGGACCGGTTCGAGGATGACGCACACCTCGCCCGGGTGGGCGGCGAGTTCGGCCTCCAGGGCGTCGGCGTCACCGAAGGGCAGGTGCAGGAAGTCGGGCACCAGCGGGCGGAACGGCCGCTGGTAGACCTCCTTGGCGGTGGCCGACAGCGCGCCGAGGGTCTTGCCGTGGTAGCCGCCGCGCATGGAGACCGTGCGCTTGAAACCGCCCGCGCGGGCCAGCTTCAGGCCGGTCTCCACCGCCTCCGCCCCCGACAGCGCGAAGTGCACCCGGTCCAGACCGGGCGGCAGCACCGAGACCAGTGCCTCGGCCGCGCGGGCCACGGTGGGCTCCAGCAGGATGCGGGTCGCGGTGGGGTGGGTGCGCAGCTGGCGCTCCACCTCCTCCATCACGATCGGGTGGCGGGCGCCCATCACGAACACGCCGTAGCCGCCGGCGTTGAGGAAGCGCTCACCGTCGCTGGTGGTGAGCCAGGCGCCCTCGGACGCCACCTCCATGTGGCTGCCGAACAGCTCGGCGAGCGTGGCCCGGCCCTTGCTCAGATGCGCGCGGTACAGGCCAAGGACCTCTGCCTCGGCGTCGGCGGACGAAGCCGCCGGGGATTCCTGGATGACGGTCACGTGTGGCTCACTCCAAGGGGTCGTGGGGTCGTGCGGACAGGACCGGGACCGTGCCGCGGCCGAGGCCCTGTCCCGCCGCGGCAGTGGTGCCGTGACCGGGTTCTCACCGGCCGGCGAACCGTTTCAGCCGCGGCCCTAGGGCCTGTGGTTTGGATCAGGTCGGCCGAGAGTGACTGCGCCTCTCGGCCGCCCGCTCGGGTCGGCATGATCCAAACGACAGGCTCTAGGCGAGGACGAGCTCTCCGCCGTCGAACCAGCGCAGCAGCGGTTCGGCGGCGGCGGCGCGCGACGGCGGGTGGAAGGCGAGGGCCCGCAGCGCCGCGGCGGCCTGTGCCGGACCGGAGCCGCTGATGAAGTCCAGGCCGCCCAACAGCTCCAGGGCGCGGGAGGCGATGTCGGGCAGGGCGTTCTGCACGGCGTACCGGGCCACCAGCACGCGGGCCACCGACTCCTCGTCACCGGGCTCCGGGCCGGTCGCCCGCGCGACGCCCTCCAGCAGCGCGACCGCGGTCTCCATGTCCACGGCGAGGGAGGCCCGCTCCGCCACGCTGCCGCGCTCGCGCTCCAGCACCTGCTCCACCAGCGCCAGCGCACCGCCCGCGTAGCCGGCGGAGATCAGCATCTCGAACCAGACGAACCCGGCCGACTGGAGGTCGTCGAGGCGGTTCGGGTCGTCGGCGCCGGCCCGCACGACCATGCCGGCCGGCACGAACACGTCCTCCAGCCGCACCTCTTCGCTCTCCGCGCCCGCCAGCAGGTCGTTACCCCAGTACGGGTGCACGGTCAGGCCGGGCGCGTCGGCCGGCACCAGGGCGAGCGCCAGCTCCGGCTCGCCGTCGTCGCCGTGGATGGCGACGCTCGCCGTGAGCAGGCTCATCGAACGGGAGAGGCTGCACGGCTTCTTGGCGCCGGTGAGCAGGAACCCGTCGCGCACCGGGCGGGCGGTCACGGCCGGCTTGAGGATGTTCTGCGCCGTCCGGCCCTCGGCCCAGCCGGACGCCATCACCTGCTGGTCGGGCACGATCCGGCGCAGCAGGGCCGTCTGCTCGTCGGTCAGCCGGCCCTCCTTCACGGCCAGCGAGTACAGCATCGCGATGGTGAAGTGGTGCATCGACACGGCCGCCACCAGCGACGGGGACACGGCGCCCAGGGCCAGCTGGACCCGCAACGCGTCCAGGGCGTCGGCGCCGTGGCCGCCGTACTCCTCGGGGATCAGCAGACCGACCCCGCCGTGGATGCGGAACAGGTCGATCACCGGACTGCCGGGCCGCTCGCGGTCGGTGTACGGGATCTGGTCCAGCTCCTTGAGCAGACCGGGGTGGAAGCGCTCGCAGACGGAGCGGGCGAGTTCGAGGGAACGCAACGGAAGCCTCCAGCGGAAACGGCGGGGTTCAGGGGCGGATGGCGGTCAGGCGCCGAACACCGCGTCGTACGGGCTGACGCCACGGGCGATGCTGACGCCCTGCACGTGGGAGGTCTTGAGCATCGGGTAGTTGGCCTCGCCGAAGGCGCCGCCGGTGCGGCCGGTGCCGCCGTGGCTGGGCAGGTAGGGCAGGAAGCCGATGTGGGAGTCGTTGACCTTCAGCAGGCCGCCGTTGACGACCCGCCGCACGAAGGTCTCGATGACGTGGTCGGAACGCGACCACAGGGAGTTGCGCAGCCCGTAGTCGTTGCTGTTGACGAAGCGCAGGAACGCCTCCAGGAGGGCGTCGTCGTCCTCCCGCTCGGGGACCACGATCGGCACTAGCGGGAAGAACGTCTCCTCGCGCACCACGTCGTAGGTGCGCGCCCGGTCCAGGCCGTCCACGCGCACCACCGTCGGCTGGAGGAAGACCCCCGTCTCCGAGGGCGTGCCGTCCAGTTCGGTGCGGTGGCCGCCGGTGACCAGCTCGGCGCCGTTGTCCAGCGCCTGCCGCAGCAGCCGGAAGAACCGCTCGCTGCGCCGCACCGGCGACAGCAGCACGTCCTCCTCCTCGGGCAGGCCCGGCCGGATGCCCTTGACCTGCTCCTTCACCTCGGCGATCAGGCTGTCCGCGACGTCCGGGTGCACCAGCACGTAGTTGGGCACCATGCAGATCTGGCCGGAGCCGTAGAAGGCCTCGGTGATGGCCTCGGCCGCCCACTTGACGTCGGCGTCCTTCCACACCACGATGCCGTCGTTGCCCGCCAGTTCGAGGATGGGCTTCTTGCCGTGCGCCACGCACTGCTGCTCGAAGCGCAGGCCCTCCTGGCTGCCGCCGATGTAGAAGATGTCGTTGATCAGCGGGTCCGCGATCCAGCGGTCCATGGTCTGCTTGGGGTTGCTGCACACCGCATTGAGCACCCCGGCCGGCGCGTCCATCTCCTCCAGCAGCGGTGCCACCACGTCCCGCAGCAGCCACATGGTGCTCAGCGCGATGCTGCGCGGCGCCCGCACCACCACCGCGTTGCCGGCCATCAGCGCCAGCACGCACAGGGCGGCGCTCGGCAGGGGTGCGTTCTGCGGCGGGTTGAAGGCCACCACACCGTCGGGCTGGCGGTGCAGCACCAGCGTGCGGCCGGCGTACTCCTTCTCCACCCGCATCTGCTTGGTGTACCAGCGCAGAGAGCCCGGGGAGTAGATCTGCAGCAGGCAGCTCAGCTCCCAGCGGGCCAGCTTGACCGGGTGGGATTCGGCGACCAGCATGCGCAGGAACTCGTCCTGGTGCTTGATGAGTTCCTCGCGGAACCGGGTGCCCAGCCGCATCCGCCGCTCCAGCGGCACGGCCGCCCAGTCGGGTGCGGCGGCTGCCGCGGCCTGCGTGGCCAGGTCGATGGACGCGTCGTCCGCGACCGCGCAGCGCCCGACGACGTACGGGTGCCTGGCCGCCTCCGACTCCGGGTCCTGCTCCAGGGCGCGCTTCAGGCTCACGCTGGTGAACACGTCTTCCAGCAGGGACCGGCCGCTGACGGTGTACACCCACCCGTCACCCGCGACGTCCTTGCCCGCTATGTAGAGGTCGTAGCTCTTGATATCGGAAGGTGCCTCGGCACTCTCCTCCTGCGCGGCTTCGCGAAGCATCTTCAGCCTTTCACCTGTGGCGAGCGGATTTTTCGAAGCAGTGCGAGCGTGGCAGTGGAATCTGACCCGGCGCTGACAGGGGGCTGATTCAGCCAAGCCGGCCCAGCCGTCCGTCAGTGGGGCGTCAGCCCGCGTTGCTTGCATGAACCGCATGCCACCCGTCGACAGCACTGTTCAGCGCCTGCGTGATCTGCCGCGCGCCGAACTCGCCGAAGAAATCGAGTCGATCGTCCTGAAGAAATTCAGGGCGGTTCTCCTCATGGACGAATCCGAGGACCTCCCGCTCGACATCAGCTATTTCGATCTCGGACTCACCTCACTGCGGCTGACCGAGATACGGCAGAGCCTGGAGCGGCTCCTTGATCTCTCCATCAACGTCAGCGTGCTCTTCAACGAGCCGACGGTCGCCCATCTGGTGGACCACCTGACCCAGGCCGTCCAGGACAGTTCCTCTCAGGAAAGCTAAGGAGCCCCTCCATGCCGCGTGCGGAATCCCAGCAGCCGCCCGAGCCGGTCGCGATCGTCGGAATCGGTCTGCGATTCCCCGGCGGCAGCACCTCGCCCGACGAGTTCGACGCCTTCCTGCGGGAGGGGCGCAGCGGGATCGGCCCGATCCCGCAGGACCGGTGGGACGTGGCCGCGTTCACCCCCGAGACCCCCGAGGACAAGGGGAAGATCCACACCACCGCGGGGGGCTTCCTCGACCGCGTGGACCTCTTCGACGCCGCCTTCTTCAACATCTCCCCGAAGGAGGCCCGGTACATGGACCCCCAGCAGCGCCTGCTGCTGGAGACCGCCTGGCAGGCCCTGGAGCACGCCAACATCGACCCGGCACCGCTGCGCCGCGGCAACGGCGGCGTCTACGTCGGCGCCAGCTCCATCGACTACGCGCTGGAGCTGGAGTCCCTGCCGTACGAGGAGATGGACGGCCACCTGGCCTCCGGCATCACGATGTTCCCGCTGTCGGGCCGGCTGTCGTACTTCCTGGGGTGGCGCGGACCCAGCATGAGCGTCGACACCGCCTGCTCGTCCTCCCTGGTCGCCCTGCACCTGGCGGTGCAGGCCCTGCGCTCCGGCGAGACCGACATCGCGCTGTGCGGCGGCGTCAACGCCCTGCACCACCCGCGCATCCCGGTGATGTTCTCCAACGCGCAGATGCTCGCCCCGGACGGGCAGTGCAAGACCTTCGACGAGTCGGCCGACGGCTACGCGCGCGCCGAGGGCTGCGGCGTCCTGGTCCTCAAGCTGCTCTCCGACGCCGAGCGTGACGGCGACCGGGTGCTCGCCCTGGTGCGCGGCACCGCCGTCGGCCAGGACGGAGACAGCGCCGGACTGACCGTGCCCAACGGCCCCGCGCAGGAGAAGGTGATCCGCGCCGCGCTGGCCACGGCCCGCCTCGCCCCCGAGGACATCCAGTACGTGGAGGCGCACGGCACCGGCACCCCGCTCGGCGACCCGATCGAGTTCGGCGCCATCGGGGACGTGTTCGCCGAGTCGCACACCGCCGACAACCCCGTGCTCACCGCGTCGGTGAAGACCAACCTGGGCCACATGGAGCCGGCCTCCGGCATCGTCGGCGTCATCAAGACGGTGCTGCAGCTGCGCTCCGGCACCATCTACCCGCACCTGAACCTCACCACCCCGTCCGGGCGCATCCCCTGGGACCTCTACCCGCTGCGCGTGCCGACCGCCTGCGAGCCATGGCGGGCCGAGGTGCGCCGCGCGGTCGTGAACAGCTTCGGCTTCGCCGGCACCATCGGCGCGGTGGTCCTGGAGCAGGCACCGGAGGCGAGCCCCGCGCCGCAGTCCTCCGGCACGCCCGCCGCCCCGCTGTTCACCCTCTCCGCCAAGAGCTCCGCCGCCCTGCGCGAGCAGGCCGCGAACCACCGGCTGTTGCTCGACGAGCGGCCCGACCTCCCCCTCGACGCCCTCTGCCACACCGCCAACGTCGCCCGCACCCACCACCCCTACCGCGTCGCCGCCCCGGTCGCCGACCGCGCCGCCCTGGCCCGGCTCCTGGACCGGGCGGCCGGCCAGGACCACGAGGGCCCCAGCGGCATCCGCAAGACGGCCTTCATGTTCACCGGCCAGGGCTCCCAGTACGCCGGCATGGGCGCCGCCCTCTACGCGGCCCTCCCGGAGTTCCGCTCCCACGTCGACGCGTGCGACCGGCTGTTCGCGGAGCACCTGGACCGCTCCGTGCGCGACCTGCTGCTCGGCACCACCGAAGACCCCGGGGCGATCGACCGCACCGAGTACACCCAGCCCGCCCTGTTCACCCTCGGGTACGCCCTCGCCCGGCAGTGGATGGCCTGGGGCGTGCGCCCCAACGTGCTCGTCGGGCACAGCATCGGCGAGGTCGTCGCCGCCGCGGTCGCCGGCCTGTTCAGCCTCCCCGACGCCGTGCGGCTGGTCGCCGCGCGGGCCCGGCTGATGCAGGCGGTGCGCGCCGAGGGCGGCATGGCCGCGGTCACCGCCCCCGCCGAGGACGTCGAGCCCCTTCTGGAGAGCCGCCCCGACCTCGCCCTGGCCGCGGTCAACGCCCCCGACCAGTGCGTCGTCTCCGGCGCCCTCCCCGCCCTGGACGAGGTCTGCGCCCTCCTCAAGGAGCGCGGCGTGCGCGTCGACCGGCTCGCGGTCTCGCACGCCTTCCACTCCCCGCAGATGGCCGAGGTCTACGACGACTTCCGCGCCGCACTCGACGGCATCGAGTTCCACGAGCCGGCCATCAGCCTGATCTCCAACGTGACCGGACGGCTCGCCCGGTTCCGCGACATCGCCACCCCCGACTACTGGGTGCGGCACATCGGCGAACCCGTGCGTTTCCTGGACGGCATCCGCGCGGTGGCCCGGCGCGGCCGGCACGCCATGATCGAGATCGGCCCGCAGGCCGCGCTGACCGCGCTCGCCCGGCGCGGCGTCGTCGCCGAGGACCACCTGTGGCTGGCCAGCCTGCGCCGCCGGGACCGGACGGCCACCACCACCCTGACCGCACTCGCCGACTACTACGCCGCCGGACTCACCGTCTCCTGGCCCGGCTACCACGCCGGGCACGCCGTGCCGGCCAAGGCGGACCTGCCCACCTACGCCTTCCAGCGCAAGCGCTACTGGCTGCCGGCCGCCGGACCCCGCCGCGCCGCCGCGGGCGGCACCGCCCGCCACCCGCTGCTCGGCACCGAGGAGCGCTTCGCCTCGGGGGTACGGGAGTTCACCGCGGAGTTCACCGCCGAGGACCTCGGCCCGCTCGCCGACCTCGCCGACGGCGGACGCACCACCCTGCCCGCCGGCGCCTACGTCGACCTGCTGTTCGCGGTCCAGGACGCGGTCCGGGGCCACGCCCGGTCCGCCGTGCGCGACCTCCGGCTGCTCGCGCCGCTCGACGTTCCCGCCGAGACCAGGACCACCCTGACCACCCGCTGGCGGCCGCTGCCGGGCGGGGGCGCCGAGGTGTCGGTGTTCACGGTCGTCGGCGGGGAGGAGGACGTGCACGCCACCGCGGTGATCGCCGCCGACCGCGAACCGGTGGTCCCCGTCTCCGAACTGGCCGAACTGGACGCGGGCCTCGCCCCCGCCGGAACGCAGATCGACGACGAGGACATCTACACCGACCTCGCCTCCGTCGGCCGCCCGCACGGCCCCCGGATGCGGCTGCTGCTGCGCGCCGCCCGGCACGCCGACGGCCTGGTCACCGGGGAGCTGACCGGCCGGAACGCCTCCGCCGTCGAACACGTGCCGGCGGAGCTCGTGGAGGCAGCCGTCCAGGCGTGCGTCGTCCTCGACCCCGAGGGCCCGGTGTTCGTGCCCCGCGGCGTCGCCTCGGTCCGCCACTTCCGCAAGCCTCGCGGCGAGGAGCTGCGCGTCCTCGCCCGGGTGCACGGCGACCAGGACCGCCGCACCGCCGACGTACTGCTCCTGGAGAACGGCGACCCGGTCGCCGAACTGCTCGGCGTCCGGCTGGCCCGCCCCGAGGGCAGCACCGGCCGCCGTCGGTTCCTGCACCGCCCCGAGTGGGTCCGCCGCGCCCTGCCCGCACCGCGGACCACCGCGCCCGCCCGGCACGTCGTGCTGCTCGACCCGTCGCCCGCCCGCGCCGCCGACCTCGCCGGACGGCCCGGCCTGAAGGTCACCCTGGGCGCCGGTCTCACCGAACTCAAGGCGGCCCTGGAGGACCCCACCGTCACCGACGTCTGCCGCGTCTGGCGGCAGCTCCCGCAGGCCATGTCCGCCGACCGGCTGCGCGCCGAGTGCGAGGAGAACTACCGCGAACTGCTCGCCCTGGTCACCGCGCTGGACGCCACGGGCACCCCCCGGCCGCCCCGCCTGTGGCTGGTGACCGAGGGGGCCCAGTGCCTGCCCGGCGACCAGGCCGGCGACGGCGGACACCTGGCCGCCGCCACGCTCTGGGGCTTCGGCCGGGTGCTGCTCACCGAGTACCCCCAGTACCGGGCCACCCTGGTCGACGTCGCCCCCGGCAGCGGCCTGACCCCGCTGCTGGAGGAGTGGCACGCCGAACCGCCCGGCGAGTACCAGGTCGCCCATCGTCCGGGCCGCCGCTACGTCCGCCGGCTCCTCTCCGGCGACGCCCCGCTCACCTGGTCCGGCGGCTTCGAACTGCGCGCCCCCGACTCGGGCGACCTGTCCGACCTCGCGCTGGTCGCCGCCACGGACGTGCCCCCGGGGGCCGACGAGGTCCAGATCCGCGTCCGGTCGGTCGGCCTGACCGCCGGCGACGCCCGCACCGCCCTGGACACCGGCCGCGCGGAGCGCGAGGAACTGCTCGGCGCGGAGGAGGAGCCCCCGCCGCTGCTCGGCACCGCGGCCACCGGCACGGTCCTCGCCGCGGCCGAGGGGACCGGGTTCGTGCCGGGCGACGACGTCCTCGTACGCCACGACGGCACGTTCCGCTCCACGCTCACCGTCCCCGCGGCGGCCGTGGTGCACGCCCCGTCCGCCGAAGAGGACGACGGTGCCCGGCACTTCCGCCTCGACGAGACCGGCGAGGCGCTGCGGACGGCCCTGTCGGACCCGTCGGGACAGTCCTGGGTGACCCTCCCGGACGCCCCCGAGGCGGAGCCCGCCGACCCCGCCGAGGAGGTCCCGGCCGCCCTGCGCCCGGACCGCACCTACCTCGTCACCGGCGGTCTGGGCGGCCTCGGCCTGGTCACCGCCCGGAAGCTGATCGCCCTCGGCGCCCGCCACCTGACGCTGGTCAGCCGCAGCGGACGGCCCACCGAGGAGGCCGCCCCCGTCCTCGCCGACCTCGCCGAGCACGCCGAACTCGACCTGGTCCGGGCCGACATCGGCCGCGCCGAGGACGTGCGGCGGCTGGTGCGGCACCTCGCGGCCGGCCCGCGCCCGGTGGGCGGGATCGTGCACGCCGCAGGCGCCTACGACAAGAAGCTCATCGCCGAGCTGACCTGGGAGGCCATCGACGCCCAGCTGGAGGCCAAGGCGTACGGCGGCTGGCTGCTGCACGAGGCCGCCCAGTCCTCCTTCCCGGAGCTGGACTTCTTCGTCACCTACTCCTCGATCGCCTCGGTCCTCGGCGGCGCCACTCAGGGCCACTACGCCGCGGCCAGCGCCGCCCTCGACGCCCTCGCCGAGTGGCGCGGCCGGCGGGGCGTGCCCGGCCTGTCGGTGAACTGGGGCGCCTGGGCACGGGTCGGCATGTCGGCCCGCCTGGAGGAGCACCTCAGCCAGGAGATCGAACGCAGCGGCGTGCGCTTCTTCTCCCCGACCCGCGCCCTGGACACCCTGGCCAGGCTCTGGGGACGCCCCCGCACCCAGCGGGTGGTCGGCGAGTTCGACTGGGACCGCTACGTCGCGGGCAGCGTCACCGGCGACCTGTTCTACGACCGGCTCGCCCGCAACGCCTCCGACGACGACACAGGCCTCGACCTCACCGCGCTCGCCGCCCTCCCACCGGCCGAGCGGACCGCCGCCGTGACCGGGGTCGTCCGCGAGAAGGTCGCCGCCGTCCTGCACCTGGAGGAGGGCGACGAACTGAACCCGAACACCGAGTTCGTCTCCCTGGGCCTGGACTCGCTGATGGCCCAGCAGGTCAAGGCCGCCCTGGAGCAGGCGTTCCGGCTGCCCCTGCCGGCCTCGCTCACCCACGACCACCCGACCGTGCGGCAGCTGGCCCAGTTCCTCTGCGGGCAGCTCGAGCCGGTGCCGGCCGCCTGACGCACACAAGGACGGATCATGACTGACACACCCAGCGGCATACCGAGGGAGCGCTGGACGCTCACCCACTCCTCACGGGCCCACGCCGGCAGCCGGCCGGACCACCCGGCCATCATCTGCGAGGGCCGCGTCACCACCTACGACAAGCTGCACCGCGACAGCAGCCGTGCCGCGCACGCCCTGCGCGCCGGCGGCGCGCGGCGCGGCGACCGGGTCGCCTACCTGGGGCGCGAGTCGGAGAACTACTACGTGGTGATGCTCGCCTGCGCCAAGGCGGGCGCGGTCCTGGTGCCGGTGAACTGGCGGCTCACCCCGACCGAGGTGGACCACATCCTGCGCGACTCCGGCGCCGCCCTGATCTTCGTCGACGACGAGTTCTGGGACACCGTCGCCGCAGTGCGCCACCAACTGCCCGGTCTGCGGCGGGTGATCCGCGTCGACGGCACCGACGCCGACGGTGAACCCGCCCGCGGCGCGGGCCTGCCCGCCTGGGCCGCCGACCAGCCCGACTCCGAGCCGGTGCCGGGCACCGGCCCCGACGACGCCGTGGTGCAGATCTACACCAGCGGCACCACCGGACTGCCCAAGGGCGCCGTCCTCGCCCACCGCAGCTTCTTCACCCTGCCGCACGCGATGCGCGAGCACGGCGCCGCCTGGATCGACTGGCTGCCCGACGACGTCAGCCTCATCTCGCTGCCGGGTTTCGGCGTCGCGGGCATCGGCTGGTTCCTGCACACCTTCAACGCCGGCGGCACCAACGTGATCATGCCGCAGTTCGACCCGCAGGAAGCGGTCCGGCTGATCCGCACCCACAAGGTCACCACCACCTTCGCAGCCCCCGCCATGCTCCAGATGATGGCCGCCGAACGCGGCGCGGGACCGGAGGCGTTCACCTCCCTGCGCAAGATCGCCTACGGCGCGGCGCCCATGTCCGAGACCCTGCTCAAGCAGTGCCTGGAGACCTACGGCTGCGAGTTCGCGCAGATCTACGCCAGTACCGAGACCGGCAGTGTGGCGGTGTGCCTGCCGCCCGAAGCGCACCACCCGGGAAGCCCGGTGCTGGACTCGGTCGGCAGGCCGTGCCCCGGCAACGAGGTCAAGGTGATCGGCCCCGACGGCGACCCCCTGCCGCCCGGGGAGATCGGCCAGATCTGCGTGCGCGCCCCGTCCCGGATGCTCGGCTACTGGAACCTGCCCGAGGCCACCGCGCGCACCCTGGTGGGGGAGTGGCTGCACATGGGGGACGCCGGCTACCTCGACGAGGACGGCTACCTCCACCTGTGCGACCGCATCAACGACACGATCATCGTCGCCGGGCAGAACATCTACCCGGCCGAGGTCGAGAAGGCGCTCGTCGCGCACCCGGCCGTCGCCGACGCCGCCGTCGTCGGCCTGCCCGACGAGCACTGGGGCGAGAGCGTGCACGCGGTCGTCGTCCTGCGCCCCGGCGCCGAGGCGCACCCGCGCGAACTGCTGCTCTCCCTGCGCGGCCGGCTCGCCGACTACAAGATCCCCACCGCCTACCACTTCACCGACTCCCTGCCCCGCAACCCCTCCGGCAAGATCCTGCGCCGCGCGGTGCGGGAGCGGCTGACGGCACCGGCCCGGGACCCGCTGGCCGGCACGGTCGTATGACACCGCGTCAGCCACCACGGACAGAAAGGTCGTCGCCCATGAACGGGCCCCTGCACGTCGGCATCCTGCTGCCCACCCGGGAACAGGCCATCAACGGCACCTACGCGGCGGCCCCGCTGCTGGACTTCGCCCGGCAGGCCGAGGCGCTGGGATTCGACTCCCTCTGGGCGGGCGACTCGCTCACCGCCCGCCCCCGCCTGGACCCGCTCGTCGTCCTGGCCGCCGCTGCCGCCGCCACCGAGCGGATCACCGTCGGCACCGCCGCCCTGACCCCTGCCCTGCGCCACCCGCTGATCGGCGCCAACATGGTCGCGAGCCTCAGCCACGTGGCCGCGGGCCGGCTGGTCCTCGGGCTCGGCTCCGGCTTCCCCATGCCCGAGACGGAGGAGGAGTTCGCCTCGGTCGGCGCCAGCTTCCACGGCCGCGTCGGACGCCTCGACGAGATCACCGCCCTGTGGCGCACGGCCTGGCACGCCGGACAGGAGGGCGAACCGGCCGACTTCCAGGGCAGGTACTGGCAGGCCGACCACCTCGACCGGCTGCCCTCCCCGGCCACCGCCGGCGGCCCGCCGCTGTGGCTGGCCGGCAGCGACACCCCCAAGGTGCTCGCCCGCGCCGCCACCCGCTACGACGGCTGGCTGCCGTTCCTGCCCGACTCCGACGCCTACGGCCGGGCCCGCCGCCGGATCGCCGAGCTCGCCGAGGAGGCCGGCCGCCCCGCCGACGCCGTCACCCCCGCCCTGTACGCGACGATCACGGTGAATCGCGACGAGCGGGCGGCCGAGGCCGAACTGGAGCACTACATCAGCCACTACTACGGCCGTTCCCTCGACCAGATGCGCACCATCCAGGCCTACGCCTGGGGCAGCGCCGAGAAGTGCGCCGAATGGCTCGGCGGCTACGTCCGGGCCGGCGCCCGCCACCTGGTCCTGAGGATCGGATCGCTCGACCCGGAACCGCAGTTGAAGGAGATCGCCGAGGTGCTGCTGCCCGCGGTACGCGCCCTCGGCCCGTCCACCACCGTGGGGAGTACACAGTCGTGACCAGTACCACCAACGCAACGGACGCCGGCGCCACCGTCACCGCCGGCAGCCAGATGTCCCGTGCGGGCCAGTGGTTCCACCCGGTGGAGCCCTCACCCGACGCCTCGATCCGGTTGTTCCTGCTCCCTCACGCGGGCAGCGGCGCCATCATCTACCGGGACTGGGAGAGCCTGCTGCCGCCCGACATCGCCCCGCAGGCGGTGACCCTGCCGGGCCGTCACAACCGCCGGGAGGAGCCGACGTACGAGGAGTTCTGGCCGCTGCTCGAAGCCCTGCACGAGGCCGTGCTCGACGACCTGGACGACCGGCCGTTCGCGTTCTTCGGGCACTGCCTCGGAGCCCAGCTCGCGTTCCGGCTGGCCATCCGCATGGAGGAGGAGGGCGGCCCGGCGCCCGTCATGGTCGGCATGTCCGGCTGGTCACCCGTCGGCTTCTTCCAACCCACCGAGGAGCAGAGCCGGATGCCCGAGTCCGAGCTCGTCGAGTGGATCAAGAAGCTGGGCTCCTTCCCGGCCGAGATCTACGACAACCCCGAGATGCTCGCCCTCGTGGTCCCCGCGCTCCGCGCCGACCTCAGGGTCGCCGCCCAGTACGTCGACGACGGCGCCGGGGTCGCCTGCCCGCTCGCCTCCTACGGCGGGCGCTCCGACCCCCTGCAGGAGGAGCCGGACGCCATGACCCACTGGGCCGGACGCACCCCCGGCTACCTCGGCCACAACGAGTACTCCGGCGGCCACTTCTACATCGACACGCACGCCCAGGCCGTCACCGCCCACTTCGCGCACCGCCTGCAGCGGATCGCCGCCCACCACGCGCGCTAGCGCCGCGGCAGGCATCGTTCGCCCCGTCGCGACGCCCGGCACGCCCTCTCGGCGCACCGGCCGCACGCCCAAGTACGTCCAGTACGAGGGCTTCCGGCCGGCACGCCGAGAGCACGCACCGGACGCCGCTCCTTCACGGGCGAACGCCGCCTGCCGCGGCACCAGCGCCCCGACCGGAGAGGTCGACCGGCCGGCCTTCCCGGCCACAGCACCAGCGCGGCACCGGGAAGGCCCCCCGCTACGGCGCCTTCCCGGTCCGCACCACACCCCCAGCACCGGCCCCACACGAGTTCCCCGGGGGTTCCACAGCCCGCTCGGCCCTCGTGTCAGCGCCGTGTCAGCGGACTGCGCGACAGTGGCGCACGACCGTCCGCGGCGTTGGACGGGACACCACCCATGTCCCCACCGCCCCGGCGGCGTCAGCGCGTCCGAGTCCGACCACGGAGAAGAGCCGGTGCCCGTAATCCACCTGCCTGCCCCCTCACCCCTGGAGGCCGACGTGTCGCTCGCGGACCACACCGATGTCCTGGACTGGCCCTTCGCCCGCACCGAGGACGGAGACCCGCCGCCCATCCTGGCGGAACTGCGCAACGCGCCCCCCTGCGTGGTGCGCCTCCCGGCGGGAGCCGCCGAGTCCCGCCTGGCCTGGCTGGTGACCCGGTACGCCGACGTACGGCAGGCGCTGGGCGATCCCCGCCTCAGCGCCGACGAACGGCTGCCCGGCGCACCGGTGCGCATCCAGGTCCCGCCCGGCGGGAACCCGAGTTCCTTCCTGCGCCTGGACGACCCCGAGCACGCCCGGCTCCGCCGCATGATCCAGACCGAGTTCACCGCGCGCCGGGTGAAGCGGCTGCGCGAACCGGTCCAGCGGCTGGTGGACGAGCTGCTGGACGAACTGGAGGCACTGCCCCGGCCGGCCGACCTGCACGCGGTGTTCTCCCGCGCACTGCCGACCCTCGTCATCGCACGGCTGCTGGGCGTTCCGGAGGAGGACTCCGCGTTCTTCATCGAGAAGACCCGCGTCACCATCTCCCAGGAGGACCCGGCGGTCTCCCTGGCCGCCTTCGAGGAGATGTCCGAGTACCTGGCCAAACTGGCGCTGCGCAAGCTGGAGAGCCCTGGTGACGACCTGATCAGCCGCCTCGCCGTCAACCACCACGCGAAGGGCGACATCACCCTGGACGAGCTGGTCGGCATCGCCCGGCTGGTCCTGGTGGCCGGACACGAGACCACCACCAACCAGATCGCCCTGAACATCCTGGCGCTGCTGCGCGACGACGACCTGCGGGCGCGGGTGACCGCCGACGACGGCGCGCTCATACCGAACTTCATCGAGGAGTCGATGCGCTACTGGTCGATCTCCCAGGACGCGATGGTCCGGCTGGCGGTGGAGGACCTCGAACTCGGCGGTGTGGCCGTCTCCAAGGGCGACGCCGTCGTCATCTCCGTGCCCGCCGGCAACCACGACGAGTCGGTCTTCGCCTGCCCGCACCGGATCGACCCGCACCGCGACACCAGCGGCCACCTGCAGTGGGGCTTCGGGCCGCACTACTGCCAGGGGGCCCCGCTGGCGCGCCTGGAGATGGAGCTGTCGCTGCGCTCCCTGCTGCGGCGCTTCCCGAACCTGCGGCTGGCGGCCGACCCGCGCACGGTCTTCCGCCGCGGCACCGTCTTCCACGGGGTGACACACCTTCCCGTGACCTGGTGACCGGCCACGGTACCGGCACCACCGGCCAACCACCCGAAATGATCGAGAAACGGAGTCGTCATGACTTCTGAGACAAGCACGGAAGTCGTCGTCGAGGGGCGTGCGCCGACGCCCCCCGACGGCGCACCGGCCGCCGCCCCCTCGGCCGGTGCCCTCCTGGTGGTGCTCGTGGGCACGTTCATCACGGTGCTGGACTTCTTCATCGCCAACGTGGCCGTCCCCGCCATCAAGGCCGACCTGGGCGCCAGCGCCGCCCAGGCCCAGATGTTCGTCGTGGGCTACGGCGTCGCCTTCACCGCGGGGCTGATCACCGGCGGCAGGCTCGGCGACCTCTTCGGCCGCCGGCGGATGTTCACGCTCGGCATGGTGCTGTTCATGCTGGCCTCGGCCGCGTGCAGCCTGGCACCCACGGCGACCGTCCTGGTCGTCGCCCGCATCGCCCAGGGCGCCGCCGCCGCGCTGATGGTGCCGCAGGTGCTCGGCATCATCGGCACGGTGTACACCGGCGCCGCCCGCGACCGCGCCTTCAACGCCTACGGCCTGGTCATCGGAATCGCCGGCGTCTTCGGCCAGTTCATCGGCGGTGCCCTGATCACGGTCGACATCGCGGGACTGAGCTGGCGGACCATCTTCCTGATCAACGTCCCGCTGTGCCTGGTCTCCCTGGCCTTCGTCGGCCGCACGATCCCCGAGTCGCGCGGTGAGGGCGGCACCCGGCTGGACCTCGTGGGCGCCCTGCTGGTCACGGCGTCCCTGGGCATCATCGTCTTCGCGCTGCTGGAGGGCCAGGAGAGCGGCTGGCCGCTGTGGGTGTGGGAGGCGCTGGCCGGTGCGGCCGTCCTGCTGGCGGTGACCGTCTGGCACCTGCGCAGGCGGGCGGCGGCCGACCGGGGCCCGCTGATCGAACCCGCCCTGTTCAAGGGCCGGGTGTTCTCGGTGGGGCTGGCCGCGACGGTGGTCTACTTCCTCGCGATGGGCTCCTTCTTCTTCGTGCTGGCCCTCTACCTGCAGCTGGGCCGGGGCCTGTCGCCCCTGGCGTCCGGGTCCGTCTTCCTGGCCCTGGGCGCGGGCTACTTCGGCGCCTCGATGGTGTCGGCGCGCAAGGCCGCCTCGGTCACCGCCCGCAGGGTGGCCGTCGGCCCGCTGACCCTCGCGATCGGCTACGCGGCGGTCGCCCTGACCGCCGACCGCCTCGACACGACGGGACACGTGCTGTGGCTGCTGCCCGCCCTCCTCGTCGCCGGGCTCGGCATGGGCCTGACGACCGGCCCGCTGACCAACCTGGTGCTGGGCGCGGCCGCGCCCGAGCACGCGGCCTCCGCCTCCGGACTGCTGAACACCGCCCAGGAGGGCGGCGCGGCCGTCGGCGTGGCGATCGCCGGCGCGGTCTTCTTCCCCGCCCTGGCCGACGCCGGTGGCTCGGCGGGCGCCTACCCGCACGCGTTCGCCGTCACGCTCGTCCCGCTCATCGCCCTGGGACTCCTGGCCTCCGCCCTGGTCCTGGCGGCACCGGGCCGCACCGCACGGCGCTGAGGGTCCCCACCACCAAGGAAGGCAGGCGTCATGCCGTACGTCACCACCCGGGACGGGACCCGGCTCCACTGCACCGACTGGGGCGAAGGACGTCCCGTGGTGCTGCTCAGCGCCGCCATGGCGGACTCGCGGATGTGGGAGTTCCAGGCGCCGTTCCTGGCCGGTCAGGGACTGCGCTGCGTCACCTACGACCGGCGCGGCACCGGGCGCTCGGACGTCCCCTGGAGCGGCTACGACTACGACACCCTCGCCTCGGACCTCGCCGACCTGCTCGACCACCTCGACCTGCGGGACGTCCTGCTGGTCGGCTACGCGGCGGGCGGCGGTGAGGCCGTGCGCTACCTGTCCCGGTACGGCGCCGGGCGGGTGGGGAAGCTGGCGCTGGTCGCCTCGACCACGCCGTTCCTGCTGCGCGCCCCGGACAACCCGGACGGCCTGGAGATGGCGCTGTTCGAGGAGATCGAGAAGGCCATCCGGACCGACCGGGCCGCCTGGCTGAGATCACTGACCTGGCCGTTCTTCGCCGGCCCCGAGGCGGATCCGGCGAGCACGCCGCTCTCGCCCCGACTGGCCGAGTGGCTGACGGACCTGGCCATGGACACCTCGCCGCGGGCCGCCACGGAGATCTACCGCACGTTGTTCACCACCGACCAGCGAGCGGAGACGGCGGCCGTCCGGGTGCCCACCCTGGTCGTCCACGGCACAGCCGACCTCGGGGCGCCGTATCCGCTGTGCGGTCCCCGCACCGCGGAGCTCGTTCCCGGCAGCACCCTGCTGACCTACGAGGGCGCGGCCCACGGCCTGTTCGCCACCCACGCCGACCGTCTGAACGCGGACCTGCTGGCCTTCGCCAAGCAGTGACCGCGAGGGCGGGGCCTCCCGCGTTGCCGCCGCCCGGCCCCGGCCGGGCGGCGGCCGGGCATTCCGCCCGGCCCGCGCCCTGCCCTCCCCTCGCTCCCCGCCCGAGCCACCTCGCACACGTCTGTCACCCGCCCGCGGACCGGGACGCCGGGGCGCGGCGCCCGGGGCCCCGCCGAGGGTGCCCGCGGCGCCCGGCCCGGCGCACCGCGGGCGTCCGCGGCGGGCCGGGCGTGCCCCTGGCCCCGCCTCCCCGTGCCCGGCGTGCCCCTGCCCCGCCTCCCCGTGCCCGGCGTGCCCCTGCCCCGCTTCCCCGTGCCCCTGCGCCTCGTCGGCGTCAGCCGCACGTCAGCGCCGTGACAGCGGTGGGCGGCAGAGTCGACGTCGTGGGCCCGGAGCCGCAGGCGCGGCCCCGGCCCCGGACCCGCCGGCACCGTCCGACGAAGGAGTACGCCCGCATGGCAGCTACAGCAGCCCCGGTCCCGACCCGGGCACTGGTCCTGGCCAACCCGGCCTCCGGCAGCCACAGCCCGGAACTGGTGGAACAGGTGCGCCAGTTGTGCGACTCGTACCTGGAGCGCACCGAGGTGCACCCGACCACCGGACCGGGTGACGCCACCGTCGCGGTGCGCAGGGCCCTCGAACGGCACACCGGCGCCCCCGACCTGGTCGTCGTCATCGGCGGCGACGGCACCGTCCGGGAGGCCGTCCAGGGCCTGGTGCCCGCCTCCGGGCGCGCCACGCTCGCGGTGGTGCCCGGCGGCACCGGCAACTCCGGCTACAAGATGCTGTGGGGCGACCGCCCCTGGACGGAGTCCCTCAAGGCGATCCTCACCGACTCCGGCATCGGCGGCAGCGCCCGCCCGCGCCGCCTGGACCTGGCCCGTCTCGCCGAGACCCGTCAGTACGTCTACCTGGGCGCCTGCTCCGGTGTGATCGCCGACGCGCTGATCACCGCCCGCGACCTGCCGCTGACCGGCCGCGAGCGGTACGCTCGCGCCTTCGCCGACACCGCCGCGGGCTACGCGCCGTACCCGGGCCGGGTCACCGTCGACGGGCGGGTCGTGCACGAGGGCCCGACCGTCCTCGCGAACGTCGGCGGCGGCCCCTACCGCGGCGGCCGGTTCAACGTCCTGCCCGACTCGCTGCTCGACGACGGCCTGCTCGACGTCTGCGTCATCGGCGACGGGATCGCCGCGGCCGACGTGCCGCGGCTGACCCTGACCGCCGCTCACATCGGCCACCCCGCCACGCGGTACGCGCGCGGCCGGACCATCACCGTGGAGCGCACCGACGGCCGCCGGCTGCCGCTGGAGCACGACGGCGAGTACCAGCACGGCATCGGCTCCACGGCCACCTTCGAGGTCCTCCCCGGCGCCCTCCCCGTGTGGGCCCCGGCCCCGGACCGCCCCGAGACCCCCTGAGACATCCAGAACCCCCGTCGTACCGCACGCCTGGCGACGGCACGTCGGGTCAGCCGCACCAACGCAAACGAGGAGAACACACATGAGCGACCTGACCACCACCGTCGACCGCTACCTGGCCATCTGGAACGAGGCGGACGCCGACAAGCGCGCGGCGGCCATCGCCGAGCTCTTCACCGCCGACGCCCCGTACATCGACCCGCTCGCCGCCGTCGAGGGCCACGAGGGCTTCGGCGCGGTGGTGGCGGGGGCCCGCGAGCAGTTCAAGGGCCTGACCTTCGAACTGCACGGCACGGTCGACGCCCACCACAACCAGGCCCGGTTCCAGTGGGGCCTGGTCACCGAGCCCGGCGCCGAGCCCATCGCGATCGGTTTCGACGTCCTGGTCGCCGACGAGGCGGGCCGCATCAAGGCCGTCTACGGCTTCCTGGACAAGGTGCCGGCCGCCTGAACCCCTCCCGCGGCGGCGGGAGCACCGGCCGACGGTGCTCCCGCCGCCGCTCCCACCCGCCCGGAGCGACCAGCCGCCGGTCACGGCACGCCCCGGCCGGCGTACGGCAAGAGAGGTGCCTCGCGCCATGACGGCAGTACTCGGTGAGAGCGTGGCCAGGGCGCTGTGCGACGACTGGGGGAGCACGGCGCCCAGGCGTCCGCGCCGACCCACCGACACCCCGCTGCGTGAACTGTCCCAGTGGGCGGCGACGCTGCGCCCCGAGCACATCCCGTGCCGGGTGCTGAAGCTCGCCGCCAGTCAGGTGCTCTCGCAGGCCGCATCCATCAGGGCCGGGCTCCAGCACCCGCTGGGACGGCGGCTGGTGGCGGCCTTCGGGCACCCCATGCAGCGCGACCCACGCACCGCCGCGGGCGTCTTCGCCGCCCTCGGGTCCTGGCTCAATCTCGACGACACCGCCTACGCCGGGCACCTGTCGAACTCCACCGTCGCGGTACCGCTCGCCTTCGCCTACACCCGCCGGCTCGACGGGCTGTCCCTGCTGACCGCCGTCGTCGCGGCCAACGAGTGCGCGGCCCGCATCACCGCCTCGGCCACCCTCGGCCCGCTGCGCGGCCAGAGCGCCGTGCACACGCACCTGGCGGGCGCGGTGGCCGGCCGGCTGCACTGCGACAGGGCCTCGGCCGCGCTCTTCGAGAACGCCTTCGGGCTGGCCTTCGCCATGCCCAACTGGCCCCTGATGCGCGCGTTCCTGGCCAGCGACGCCCGTCTGTTCAACACCTTCACCCCGGTGCGCACCGCCATGGACGCCTGCGACGCGGCGTACGCGGGGCTGCGCGGCGCTCCCGACATCGTCGAGCACGAGGACGGCTTCCTCGCCCGGTTCGCCACCGTGCCGCTGCCGCAGGCGGTGGCCAAGGGACTGGGCCGGCGCTGGCACACCGACACGCTTTCCTTCAAGATGCACCCCGGCGGGCCGGGCATCGACGCGGCCGTGGACTGCGCCGCCGAGATCCACCGGGAACTGGGCGGCCTGCGGCCCGAGGACGTGGCCGAGGTGGTCGTCGAGGCCTCCCTTTACACCCTCTTCGCCGGTGAACGCGCCGCCCGGTACGTCAACGGTCCGGGGTCCCCGCTCGGCGCCCTGGTCCTCGACGTGCCCTACCCCGTCGCGACCACCCTGCTCACCGGCGAGTTCACCGTGGACGACTTCTCCTCCCCGCACCTGGACGACCCGGCCCGCTGGGGGCTGGCCCGACGGGTGCGCCTGGAGCACGACACCGAGATGACGCGCGAACTGTTCCTGTCCGACGCCCCGTTCGGCGAGGCGGTACGGGAGGCGGGAGAGCGTGCCGTGCCGTGGCTGCGTGGCTTCGGCGGGGACGAGCTGGTCGACCTGCTGGGCCCGCTGAGCGCCGACGACCGGGACTTCTCCCGTGCCTCGAAGGCCACCGGTGCCCGGGTCACCGTCCGGCTGACCGACGGCCGTACGGTGTCGCGCACCCGGCTGATTCCGGTCGGTGCGGCCGGCCCGGAGACCCGGGTCCGGCACGCGGACCTGGTGCGGGAGAAGTTCCTGTCGGTCGGCGGCCCGCACGAGGTGTCCGACAGCGTGGACCGGCTGCACCGCATGCGTCCGGGCGCCCTGCGTCGCTGGATAGAGGCCGCCTTCCTGGACTGAACCGTCCGGCCCGCCGCCGGCCGGCGTGGCGGGTGCGGCGAACGGAGCGGTTCACCGGCTCCCGCCGCACCTTCCCGGCCACACGGTCCTACCGCGCCGGCACCGACAGCAGGGCGAAGGCGTCGAGGATCTCCTCGACCCGCTCCACGATGTCGGCCCGGTCGTTCTGCACCCAGGAGATGTGCTGGGCGCCGAACAGGGCGGAGACCAGGACCCTGGCCAGGGCCTTGGGCGCCGCGCTCTCCGGCAGCCGGCCCGCGGCCTGGCACTCCTGGAGGAGTTCGACGATCAGTGACGTGAAACCGACGTACGGGACCGGCATCTCCGCTTTGATGTAGGGACGTTCGATCTGCAGGCGCGCCCCCGCCTTGACGTAGACGTCGTCGCGGAACCCGCCCGCGGTGCGCAGCAGCACGTCCACCACCGTCGAGGGCGAGGAGTGGTCGCCCTCGAGCGCGGGGGAGACGATCTCGTTGAGCCTGCGGTAGAACTCCTCCGTCACGGCGACCGCGAGGGCCTCCTTGTTGGAGAAGTGGAAGTACACCGCGCCCTTGGTCATCTCCGCGCCGTCGGCGATGTCCTTGATGGTGACGTTCGGGTAGCCGTGCCGGGCGAAGACCTCCGCGGCCGCGTCGAGGATGGTGCGCCGGGTGCGGATGGCGCGCTCCTGCTTGAGGTGCGAGGTGTCGTCGACCGAGGTGCCGCCGGAGATGTGTGTCGCGTCGCTGTGTTCGCTCATGACGTCCATTCGTGCCGTGCCGTCCGCTGCTTTCGGTGGCCGGTTCGTGGGGGGATTGGGCCGGGGCACGTGCGGGCGCTTCGCAGGCTTCGCCCCTCTGACCAGCAGGTATGACCGATCATCCGCCGCGCTCCGCCCGAGCCTTGCAAGATACCTTCCCGAAGGTATATTAATTTCGTGCCGAAGGGCGCCGCACGTCTGTTAGTTCGCATGGTCCTGGTTCTTCCAGTACGGGGGAGGCGAATCCCAGATGTCAGTCGTGCTCAATCATCCCAGCATCCCTCAGGCGTCAGCAATGGCCCACGCCTGTGATTCGTTGAGCTTTGCACGTCCCGTGACGCGTGAGCTGGTGCACCGCAGCTCCGTCGCGGAGGTGTTCGTCACCGACGGTGCCCGCGCCGGTGACCGCGAGTTCGTCGTCGCCGCCCAGTGGCCGCGCGACCACGCGCTCTACCACCCGGACGAGAACGGTCTGAGCGATCCCCTGCTGTTCGCGGAGACCCTGCGTCAGGGGATGGTCTACGTCGCCCACCGGCACTGCGGTGTGCCGCTCGGCCGGCGCTTCATCGGCCGCGACATCGACTTCGAGATCACCGACCCCGCCGCCCTGCGGGTCGAGGGCGTACCGCTCTCGGTGTTCCTGGTGGGCGAGTGGACCTGGGACGGCGACGACGCGCGGGGCAGGAGCGGGGCCCGGATGGACTTCCGGCTCGTCGTCGGCGGCCGCGAGTGCGGCTGGGGCACCATCAGCATGCTGATGGTGGACGAACGGCGCTACCGCCTGCTGCGTCGGCTCGGCGGCGGCGCCGCGGACGTGCCGGCCGCCTTACCGGCGCGGACGGCGGTCTCCGGGGCGCCGCGCACGCCCCCGCACCGGGTGGGGCGGCTGCGCTGGCGGGACTGCGTCCTGGAAGAGGCCGCGAGGCCCGACGAGTGGCGGTTGCGCGTGGACCGCGACCACGCGGTGCTCTTCGATCACCCCACCGACCACATCCCGATGATGGTGATGCTGGAGGGCTTCCGCCAGCTCGGCCACCTCAAGGTGCACGAGGCGTGCGACGGCCCGTTCGCCGACCTGTCGTTCGCGCTGGCCCGGACCACGGTGCAGTGCCTGGCCTTCGGCGAGTTCGACCGGCCCACCCGGCTGGTGGTCGATGAGTGCGCGTCGGGCGCCCGTCCGCAGGAAACGTTTCAGCTGTCCGTCTCGGCGGTCCAGGGTGACACCGTACTGGCCCGCGCACAGACCGCCTGGGCCTGCGTGGGCACTCGCCCGGCGGCGGCCGTCCCGGCCTCCTGGTAGCGGCGGCCCACCGGCCCGGACCCCGGGCCGCACGGTCGTCGGGGCTCAGGCTGACGCGCGTGTCCCCATCGCGCGCGTCAGCACGCCCCACATGGCGGCGACGCTGGGCCCGGGCCGGTCCGGGCCCGCGCAGGCGCCGGTCCACAGCGCGGTGCAGAACGCCGCGACGATGAGATCGGCCAGGGCGTCGGCCGGCGGTGCCTCGTCCCAGTGCCGTCCCCGCTGTACCTCGCCCACGAGTTCGAGCGCGATGCCATGGGTGTCGCTCAGGAGAGGAGCCACCGTGTCGGCCGCCCGAGCCGCCTCCACCTCCAGCCGCAGGGCCGCCTGCGCCCTGTGGTCGGTCTCGAAGAGCTTGCCGAGTCCGAGCACCAGGGCCTCCAGCCGGCTCGTGGCCGGCTCGGGCGAGGTCCTGGCCCCGTCCAACAGCGTCCGCACGCTCCGGGACAGATGTTCCGTCAGCGCGGCGGCCAGCTTCTCCTTGCTGGAGAAGTGCCCGTACAGGGCGCCCTTGGTCAACCCGATCCGGTCGGCGATGCGCTGCAGGTTCGCGTTCACGTAGCCGTAGCGTGCGAACTCGTACGCGGCGGCGTCGAGGACGCGATCGTGCGTCCGAAGGGCACGCGCCTGCTTGACCACGCTGATCACCTCCTTCACCCCGGCCCGGTGGTGAAGGACCGGCCGAGAAAGATTCGTTCCCGAACGAATTCTAGTCGTGGAGTAAAGGAGAGCGATAGGTGAACCGGCGTCAAATCTGCACAGGCCAGGGGGCACAGGGTGGCGCGCCGCGGGCGCGCGGACAGCTGGCGGGCGCCGTGGCCTCCGCCGCGGCACAAGCGTCGGCGGCGGACGCCACCGGCCGGCTGTCCGCGGAGACCGTCGCGCTGCTGACCCGCGCCGGCTTCGCCCGTCACTTCGTGCCCGGGGTCTGGCACGGTACCGAGGGAACCTTCAGCGACCTCCTCGCCGAGGTGGCGGCGGTCGGCGAGGGATGTGCGTCCGCCGCGTGGTGCGCCGCCCTGTGGGCGACCCACGGCAGATATGCCGCCCACCTGCCCCTCGAAGGCCAGCTCGACCTGTGGGGCCGATCGCCCGATGTGCGGATCGCCGCCGGACTGCGGCCCTCCGGCTCGGCCGCCCGCTGCTCCGGAGGCTGGCTGCTCAGCGGCACCTGGGAGTGCGTCAGCGGGATCGCGGACGCGGACTGGCTGCTGCTCGCGGCCCCGGAACCGGACGAACCTCGGTTACCCGGCGGCCGGTGCCGGCTCTTCGCCGTCCCCGCCGCCGAGATCCACGTACGGGAGACGTGGCGCAGCACCGGAATGCGCGGCACCGGCAGCCACACCGCGGTCCTCGACGGCCCGGTGGTGGTCCCCGACCGCCGTACCTGCTCGCTGTCGGACGTGCTGGCGGGCTCTCCCGGGCCCGGACGGTCCCGCTGCCACACCGCCCCGGCGTACCTGGGGACGGGACTGCTGCTGTGTGCGCCCGCCCTCGGGGCGGCCCGTCACGCCCTGCGGGAGTGGACCGCGTGGGCCGCGCGCCGGGGAGCCGGCCGACCCTCGGAGCGCGCCACGCTCCAGCTGACGCTGGCGCAGTCGGCTGACGACATCGAGGCCGCCGAACTGCTGCTCGGGGACGCGGCGCTGCGGGCCGACTCGGGCACCCGCGCCGAGCGGGACGTGGCCCGCAACCGCCGGGTCGCGGCGGCCGCCGCACAGCACCTGGTCACCGCCGTCGAGCGGCTGTTCCGCGCGGCCGGAACCCACGCATGCGGCGGCCCGGGGCCGCTCGAGCGCACCTGGCGCGACGTCCACGTGCTGGCCGCGCACCAGGCCGTGCGCCGGGAGACCGCGGCGGCCCTGTACGCCGACTCGGTGTTCGCCGACTTCGAAGACCGTCCCGAGCAGGCGGCCGCGCCCCGGTTCATGGCGCACTCCGCGCCGGCGGAGGTGGTCGCCGGTGTCCACTGACACCCGCAGCGGGCGCAACCGGGCCCCGCTACCCGCGACGCCGCCTCCCCGTCCCACACCCTCCCGGCCCGCTGCGCGGGCACGCCCCGAGGGCCCCCGCCGGCTGGTGTTCTTCGACGTGGACGAGACGCTCATCGGCCGCAAGAGCGGCCCGGACTTCCTCCGCGACCACTTCGCGCGGATGCACGGCGCGGACGGAGTGCGCCGGGCCGACGAACTGCTCGGCGCACTGGCCGGTCTGCCCCGCGCGGAGGCCAATCGCCGTTTCCACCGGGCCTTCCGGGGCTGCCCGGCCGCGGAGGCCGAGGCCGCGGCCCGCCGGTGGTACCGGGAGCACAGCCGGACCGACGGCTTCTATCTCCCCACCACAATGGCCGCGCTGCGCCGGCACCGGGCCGAGGGCGCGTCCGTGGCCCTGGTCTCCGGGACCTTCCCGCCGCTGCTGGCCGTCATCGCCGAGGCGGTCGGGGCGCGGTTCGCCCTCGGCGCGAGACTCGAACGCTGCGGGCCGCTGCTCACCGGCGAACTGATCGGCCCCCCGGCCATCGGCGAGGGCAAGCGCACCCTGGTGCGCCGGCTCCTCGCCCGCCACCCCGACATCGACCCGGCCGACTGCTGGGCCTACGGCGACCATCCCTCCGACCTGCCCATGCTGCACAGCGTGGGGCACGCGGTGTTGATCGCCCCGGACGGGACCCACACCACCGTGCCACCGCACGCCGCCGGTACCGGCGGAGGCGGGTGACCGCGGCGGACCGCCGGCCGGGGCAGGTCACCTGGAGGTGAGGAAGGCGCCCGAGTCCACCAGGGCGCGGGCGCCGAGGTCGGACCGGGCCGGATGGACGCGTAGACCTGCCCTGCGCGGCATGTCGGTGTACTGCGGCGCCCGAAGGTGCTCGCCCGCCCCGGTGCGGGCGAGGCGGCACGGGTTGCGGCCGGGCCGGGCGAGCGCCGCGTGTACCACCGTGACCAGGCACGGGACCTCGCGGCCGGCCTCGGCCGCACCCGTGGCTCGGGCGGGAAGGAGCATGTCGCGCACGTAGCCGGGCGGTGTAAGGCCTGAACCACTCGTCCACAGGTCTTCTTGGTAGACCTCGTCCGCGTGGACGGGTTCGATGTCGAACCCGCCGATGCCGTCCACGGCGTAGCCGAGTAGCACGTCACGGTCTCCCCGTCGGGGGAAGGGGGCGGCGCGCTCAGGTTCAACGTCTCTTCCGGCGCTGCCGAACTGGCGCGCACCTGACGTCGTCCGGGGCCCGTCAGAGCTCCTTGGCCGGCCAGTCCAGCAGCCGTGCTCCGATCACCGCGGTCTGCAGCATGTAGCGGTGGGCCGGATCGGCCGGGTTGGCGCCGGTCAGCTTGTGAATGCGTTCCAGCCGGTAGGTCAGGGCCCGCACGCTCAGGGTCAGGCGGCGGGCCGCCTGCGCTGCCACACAACCCGAGTCGAAGTAGGCGGTGAGGGTGTCCAGGAGGGGCTGGGCGCCGCCGCGGGCCGTGGTGAGCGGGCCGAGGGTGTCGAGGACGAGGTCTGCCATGGCCTGCCGGTCGCGGGTGAGGACGGGGTAGACGAGCAGGTCGGCGGCCCGCAGTACCGGGTCGTCCAGTTCCAGGCGCTCGGCGAGTTCCAGGGTGTTGAGTGCCTCCTCGTAGGAGTGGACGACCCCGCCGGGGCCTGGCTGGGGGCGGCCGATGGCGACCCGGCCGCCGTCGGTGGCGGCATGGGCCTGCTTCGCGAAGTGGGCGAGGACCTCGTCCTGCGGGCCGGGTGCGACGCACAGCAGCCGCCCGTCCTTGGTGGTGAGCAGGATGCTGCGGTCGCCGAAGCGTGCGATAAGGGCGCGTTCCACCTGGCGGGGGACGGGATCGCCCTCCTCGTAGGCGGCCGGGCCCTCGGCGACGGCGACGGCGTGGGCGTGTGAGAGACGCAGGCCGAAGCGTTCCGCGCGTTCGGCGAGGCGTCCGAGGTCGCTGCGGCCGTAGAGGAGGTCGTCGATGAACTCGCGGCGGGCGGCCTCCTCCTGGCGTACGGCCTGGCGCTGGGCCCGCTCGAAGCCCTCGGCGAAGGCGTCTGTCGCCTGCTGTACGGCGGCCAGGACGGTGTCGGCCGGCGCGGGGCCGGCCGGCCAGGCGGCGCGTGTGGCGGTCAGATGGGCGTGGACCAGGGCCCGCAGTCCGTGGCCGGCGTCAGCCGCCTGTTCTCCGAGGGCCCGGCGGGAGGTGAGTTCTTCCCGCGTGAGGCGCCGACCCGAGGCCGCGACCTCGGCCAGTATCTGGGCGTAGCCCTCCAGATAGTGCTCCGGAATCGCCAACTCCGCCATGGTCCCCCCGAGTTCTTGACGCGCCGCTGACGGCTTCTTAGCGGCTGACCGGCATGCAGACCCTAGACAGTGCTGCCGGGAACCGGCAATGCGCGGATGCGTGCCAGGGGTGCAGCATGGGTCGCGGGGAGCACTACGGGGGATTCCGGTGCCGGACATCGGCAGGTGCCCGGCACCGGAACCCTGAGCGAGCGGTGCGCCGCCGGGCACGGTTGACGGGTTGTGCGGACGGGACAGGGGGGACGGCATGCGGACGTTGCTGTCGGTTGTCACCGGGCCGCCCACGATCCTCCTGACCACCGCCCTCGTCGTGCTGCTGTGCTTCTGGATCCTCGTCGCCGCGGGCGTCACCTCGGTGGGCAGTTTCGACGCGGACGCGAACCTCCGTGCCTGGGGCATGGGCGGAGTACCCGTGGCGGTAGCAGTCTCCACGCTGACGGCCGTGGCCTGGTTCCTGAGTGTCGGGGGCGTCCTCCTGCTGGTCGTGTGCGCGCCGCCGTGTGCTGCCACCGGACTGCTGCGCATGGTCCTGCCCGTCGCGGCCCTGCCCGTCGCATGGTGGCTGACCCGCCTGTTCGTGCGCCCCCTGCACCGGCTCTTCCCCGACGAACCCGGCCCGTCCGCTCGCGGCCGCGCACGGGACCGCGCGGACCACGCCGCCTGAGCAGTGCCCCGCCGGCCCTCGCCGCCTCCCCCCTCACGCTTCGATTCCTTCACGCCTCAAGGACGTTTGCCATGACTGTCATCACGCTGCACGGCCGGTGCCGGGCGGCGGGGAGTGAGATGAGAGGTGCCCCTCGGCTCCCGAGCGCGCCGGACAGGGCCAGGGGGCGTCCGACAAATGATCACCGAGCGGGGATGTGCATGCTCGGCGCAGTTGCCTTGCGGCCCAGAGGCCGGTCGGTGAGTCTGGGCTGGTGCCAGGACAAGGGAGAAGAAGGCGGCGACAAGAGGCCGAGAGTCAGCGGCTTGCCGCTCGCACCGCGCCCGACGCGGGACAGTGGGTAGTGATCGTTGAGACTCGGGACCAGGCGGAGATGCGTGGGCGGTTGCGCCGCCTTCAGGAGGCAGGGATCGATGAGGCGACGATCCGGATCGACACGCTGTGCGGGCGCCTGGCGCTCCCGACCACCTACCGGCTGAGCCGGTTCGTGACGGATCCCGGGTGGGAGTCCGAGCACGAGCACTCTGATCGTTGATCTTGTGGCAGGTCGAGGTGAGTTGACGGACGCGGCGGGGGAGCGAATAGCTCTCCGTGAAGGAGTCGGGCCCGGGGCCTCCCCGCGCGGAGTCGGTGTGTGGCACGTCCCTGGCGATCAGGTCCGCCTCAGCCATCGAGGGGTGTGGCCCCTGAGGGGGCCGGGACCAGGCGGTACCCGCCGTTCTCACGTCGCACGTGTCCGGCGGTCGGCGCGGGGAAGTGGCTTCCCAGCAGGAGGGTTGGCGTACCGGCCAGGGAGTCGAGCATCTGGTTCCGGGTCCTGGCCGCGAGTTCGGGAGCGATGTCCACGCAACTGCAGAGCTCCGGATGCGCCATCTGGACCGGATGATGGATGCTGTCGCCGGTGACCAGCGCGCTCTCGCCGCGGCTGCTCAGTTCCACCGCCACCTGCCCCGGTGTGTGGCCTGGGGTGGGCAGCAGACGGATGCCCGGCGCGACGTCCGTGCCCTCGTCCGCGACATCGACGAGGTCGAACAGACCTGCCTCCCGGACGGGATGGACCGAGTCCCGGAACATCTGCCGGCGAGACTCCTCCATCTCGACGCCCGCCCAGTAGTCCCACTCGGTGCGCGAGGCGAGATAGCGCGCGTTCGGGAAGGTGGGCACCCAGGTGTCGCCCTCGGAACGCGTGTTCCACCCCACGTGGTCGGCGTGGAGGTGGGTGAGGATCACGACGTCTACGCTTTCCGGCGCGAAGCCCGCCGCCCGTAGCCGTGCTTCGTAGTCGCTGTCCAGGTTGTGCCAGGCAGGGTGGGCACGCTGCTTACCGTTGCCGATGCCGGTGTCGACCAGCACCCGCGTGCCGTCCACCTCGACGGCGAAGCTGTGACTCGCCAGGCGCAGGAGGCCTTGTCCGTCGGCGAATTCAGGGCTCAGCCAGGGAGTCCGGCTCACGAGGTCGGTGGTTACCCCGGGGAGCAGCCACGCACCGGTCCGGGCGGGCAGGACCACTTCGTCGATGCGCCGGACCGTGTGGTCGCCCACCGTCCACACAGAGGCGGGGGCAGTGGTGGTGGACTCGGTCGTCTGCGATGAGGTGAACACGGCGACTTCCCTGTCTGTTGTGGGTGGCGAGGGCGGAGGTGTCCGGAGCGGTGTGTCCGGTGAGGTGGATGCGCGGGTGCTCGTGCCGGGCCGGAGTGGGTGTCGGGGGCGGTGTTCGGTGCCGGCCGACCCTCCGCGCCGTAAAAGCAATTCGTTTGCCTTAAGCCACCGTAGGTCCTACGATCCACTAAAGCAAACGCTTCGCTTTTACGGGGGTCCGGAGGGCGGACCGGCTCCGGCCCGTCGTACCGCACAGATCCAGAAGGACGCCATGACCAGTGAACTCACCCCCCACGAGGCAGCCCGAGGGGCGCTGCGGGCGGGGCTCCCCCTCGAGGACGGCCGACTGGACGGAGTGGCCATGACGGCCAACCACATCCACTCCGTGATCAGCGCGTTGCGCGAACTCGATTTCGGTGAGACCCCTCCCGCGTCCTCCTTCCGGGCCGGACAGGAGAACGCCGATGCAACCGTTTGAGCTGTCGCTGACCGAAGCCTCACGTGCGGTGCGCGCACGAGAGCTGTCCCCGGTCGAACTCACCGAATCGGTGCTCGCCCGAATTGCCGCCGTCGAAGGACGGTTGAGCGCCTACGTCACCGTCGCGGCCGACGCGGCCCTGGCCGCAGCGGCCCGCGCCGAACGGGAGATCTCCGAGGGCGGACCGCGCGGGCCGCTGCACGGGATCCCCATGGCGCTCAAGGACCTGATCGACGCAGCGGGAATGCCCACCACGGCGAGCTCGCGCGTCCGGGCGGGGCACCTGGCGGAACACGACAGCGGGGTGGCCGAACGGCTCGGCGCCGCCGGGGCCGTCCTCTTGGGCAAGACGCACACGCACGAGTTCGCCTACGGCCTGATCACTCCGCAGACGAACAACGCCTGGGACCCCGGCCGGGTCGCGGGCGGGTCGAGCGGCGGATCGGCGGTGGCCGTCGCCGCCGGCGGGGCCACGTTCGCCATGGGCACGGACACGGGCGGTTCCATTCGGGTCCCCGCGGCCCTGAACGGCGTGGTGGGCCTCAAGCCGACCTACGGCCTGGTCCCACGGACAGGCGTGACCTCGCTGTCCTGGTCCCTGGACCATGTGGGTCCTCTCACCCGCACCGTCCAGGACGCCGCGCTGGTGCTGGCGGCGGTCGCGGGCCACGACCCGCGCGACCCGGCGAGCGTGTCCGGCCCCGTGCCGAACCGCTTCCGGGGAGGGGACGGCCTGCGAGGGCTGAGGGTGGGCGTACCGCGAAACCACTACTTCGACCGGGTCACGCCCGAGGTCGAGGAGTCCGTACGCGGTGCGATCGAGCGGCTCGCGGAGCTGGGGGCGGAGCTCGTCGACGTCGAGATCCCGATGGCGCGTTACCTCCAGGCCGTCCAGTGGGGGCTGATGGTTCCCGAGGCCACCGCTTACCACGAGCGGTCGCTGCGGGCCACCCCCGACCTGTACGCGGCGGACGTCCGCATCCTGCTGGAAGCCGGCGAACTCACCTCCGCGGGTGACTACCTCCGCGCCCAGCGGGCCCGCGCCCTGATGCGAGACGTCTGGGCCCGCATGTTCGACGGAATCGACGTCCTCGCCGCGCCGACGGTGCCGATGACCGCCGCCGAGGCGGGGCAGGAGGCCGTCGAGTGGGCCGATGGCACGACCGAGGCCGTGTCGGACAGCTACGTCCGCCTCTGTGCCCCGGCCAACATCACCGGCATCCCGGCCCTCACCCTGCCGGTCGGTCACGGCCGCGCCGGACTGCCGATCGGTATGCAGCTGATGGCGCGCCCCTTCGGCGACGCGACGGTGCTCCATGTGGGCCGGGTCTACGAGGAGTCGGTGGCCGGTACGGGGCGGCTTGCTCCCCTCGCTGTTCCCCTCGCTGCGTGAGGGAAGGCGGACGTTCGTCGGCGCGTGGTCGAGTCACCGGCCCCGCCTAGAAGCAACGATTTCGCATTAAGGTGGATCGCATGAGTCCCAGGCCCATGGTCCGCCCCGGCGGGCGCAGCGCACGCGTCCAGGAGTCCGTCCATGCGGCGGTCCGTGAACTCGTGGGGGAGGTGGGCCGCGACGCGCTCACGGTCCCGATGGTGGCCGGCCGGGCGGGCGTGACCCCCTCCACGATCTACCGTCGCTGGGGTGACCTGCAGGAACTCCTGTCCGACGTGGCCGTCGAGCGACTGCGCCCGGAAACGGAGCCGGCCGATCTCGGAAGCCTGCGGGCCGATCTCGACGCGTGGGCGGAACAGTTCCTCGACGAGATGGCCTCGCCGGCGGGGCGCGCCTACATCCGGGACGCCCTGCTCGGCGACTCCGACGGCACCAACGCCGGCAAGTGTTCGGCGTATGCCGCGGAGCAGTTGGACGCCGTGCTGTCCCGTGCGGTGCGGCGGGGGGAGCCGGTACCCGAGACGGAGTTGCTGATCGACCGTGTCGTGGCGCCGATCATGTACCGCATCCTCTTCCGCCCCGGTCGACTCGACACCGCCTACGCGCGCGAGCTCGTGACGCATGCCTTGAGCGCCGTGTGAATCGAGGCCGGCGCCGGCCCCCGCCCATGCCGGCGTCCCGGACGAACGCCGAGGAGGTGAAGGTCAGCGCCACCACCAGCAGCACGCCGCCCGGGAACGCCGGAACACCGGCGCTGATCCGGAAGCGGCCCCGGCGTCCTCGACGAAGGAGAGATTCGCGGCGCTGGGCGTCACGGCTTTCAGCGTCCAGGTCCGCTCGAACGTGCTTGTTGATGCCCGGGTGGCGCACGAACGTGCCGCCCGAGGGTACGTCCAGGGCGAGATCGTGCTCACGGTCGACCAGCCGATCACCCTCTGTTGCCGTCCCGAATGCCCGGAAAAACTGCCTATGGCCACCCGGTCGTATCCGGCATTAGCATGACGTTCACCTCTGCCGGGGCCGCGGCTCGTGCTGCCGCGGTGACACCGATGTTCCGATCGGCTGCTGGAGGTGCGGTATGGCGCGTTCACCCGCGTCCTGGAAGGGTGACATCGGCTGGCACGCGCGGGCGCTGTGCGTGGGGGAGGACCCCGAGCTGTTCTTTCCGCTCGCGGAGACCGCCGCGGGCACCGCCCCGGCCCGCGCGGTGTGCAGGCGCTGCCCGGTGCTGCTCGACTGCCGTGACTGGGCTGTCCGGCACGGCGAGACGGACGGCGTCTGGGGCGCCACGACGGCGAGCCAGCGGCGGGCGCTGCGCCGAGCCGTCCTGGACCGGTGACATCCGGGGCGTGGCGGCGCTATCGGGATTGCCCGGGCGTGCCCCAGGGCGGCCGGGCCGCCCAAGCTGCCGAGGTTGCCGAGGCCGCGGTCGCAGTGGTCGCTGCGGGCGCTGCGCCGTTCGTGGTGACCAGGCTCCGACGGGATCGTCAGGTCGACCAGATCACCCTGCCCTGGTGCCGGACGACCACCTTGCCGTCGGTCCGCAGCACCAGCTGGGCGCCCTCGTTGCCATGGGTCTTGGAAGCCCAGATGGGGCGGTCGTCGCCGTTGTGGATGACGAGGTTGCCGTCGGCCTGGAAGATCGCCCGGTGGTTCTTGCCGAAGGTCATCGACGCCCAGGTGGGCTTGCCGTGCTCGTTGTAGACCACGAGGTTGCCGTCGGTCTGCATGACCATGCGGATGCGGTTGGTGGTCCAGGCCTGGTTCACCTCCAGAACGCTGGTGGCGTAGACGGTCTCGGTGCTCCAGTTCGGCCGCGGGGACGGCTTGGGCTTCGGCTTGGGCTTGGCTGCGGGCTTCTTCTCGGGAGTGCCGGACGGCGCGGGCTTCGACGCGGGCGCGGCAGGGGGTGGGGCGACGGTCTTCGGGGGTGCGGGCTTCTTCGGCTTGTCCTTGCTCGGGGACGCACTCGGCTTCTCGGCCACGTAGTCGCCGAGCTCGGCCGGGGCCGATTCGGGGTTCAGGACCGTGTCGGAGCCCTCCGCGGCCAGGGCCTTGGCGTTGTCACGGGGCCCTTCGTCCCTGCCGCTTCCGGTCAGCAGCAGCGGAATCGCCACCAGGGCGGCGCCGAGGATCGCGGCACCCGCCAGAACCGGCTTGCGGGGCCGTGAGCTGTCCGTGCCGGTTCCGGCTTTGACGCCGGGAGGCGCGCCGGCGGCCGCCGCCACGGCGATCGGCTCGGGCGACGCGGTCGCCCGGGTGGCGGCTGAAGGGGAGGGCGGGGTGGCGGCCGGTTCAGTGGTGGCCGGTTCAGCGGCCGGGCTCGTGGCCTCGCCGGTCGGGGAGGGCTCGGCTGCCGGGGTGGCGGACGCGCGCGTCGGGGAGGACAGGGCATCCGGGGTGGAGGGCTTGCCCGTCTGAGTGGTGGACGCCGAGGACGAGTCGGTGGTCTTGCCCGTCGGGGCCGCGGAGCCGGAGGCGGGAGCGTCGGGTTCGGTGCCCGGGGCCGGGGCCGGGGCCGGGGTCGGAACCTGGGCCGAGGCCGGGCCGGACTCCGTGTCGCCGGTCGGTGCTTGTGTCGGGGTGGGGGCGGACCGGCCCTCGGGGGAGGGTTCCTGCGTCGGAGGGGTGCCGGACTCGGGTCCGAGGGCGGCGGCCGCCTCCGCGTTCGCCTCGGGGGCCTGGTTCTCGCGGGACATGCGGTACTCCTCCTCGGTGGCGCGGCTGTCGGTGACGGGCTGGTGCCGGCGCGGCCTGCGGGGTCGGTCGGACGCCGGTGCGTCCGGCGGGCGGGTGCCGCGCGGAGGCGGGCGGTTCGGGTCGGCCCCGGTCGCCGTCGTCCGTGCGTCCTGCCGCGGTGGCCGCGGGCCGAACGCACGCCCCCTTCGAGTCGCGAGCCTTTTTGCGGGCCCCAGCCCGGACGCCCGGCCGCATGGACCGTACGGGGAACGTGACCGATGCCGGAGCCAACTTAGCCCGTACCGCGCGCAGTTGCCGGACCCCCCCTCCCTCTTCGGCCAGTGGCTTTGTATCTCCACGCCCCCCTGCTCCCGGAATGTTCTCGGAACGGGCAGGAAACGGGCATGAATTGAGGCCGATACGGATCAACTCCGGGCGACAACGGACCGGGTGTGTATGGCATTCTGTTGACTTCCCGATCTGATCAATGTCGGCGTGCGCGCATTCCGTTCGGCAGACCAAGCATTCGTACAGCCCAAGAGTTCAGGTGGAGATGCGGCCCGGAGAACGGCAAGAGGGCAGGCATGACGCCCCGCCCGCGGCGTCCGGCGTCCCCGGTCCGGCTGCCGTCCCCGAGTCGTCCGTCACCGGCGACTCCTCCGATGCCCCCGCGGTACCCGACGCCGTGCGAGCCGCCGCCCGCCGGGCGCCGGGCCACTGGATCGGCATGGTCGACCCGGAGTGGACCGAGGAGCGGACACCACCGGAATGGGCGGTGCTGGGGGAGTGGCGGTCGGACGAGAGCGGGGAGGTGGGCGAATACCGCGCCAACCCGGCCTACCGGCCCTCGTCGCGGATGCTCGGCTGGCCCGAGGCCACCGACCCGGTGGACGCGGCCGCGCAGCGGGCGGCCACCGGCTACGGCTCGGTGGACGAGGCCGTCGCGGCGCTCGCGGAGGCCGAGATCTCGGTGCCGCGCGGGCCCGACGGCGGACCGCTCACGGCCGACGGGAGGGACGGCGCGCCAGTGGTGCTGCTGTTCACCTCGGAGGCACACGCGTTCATGTCCGTGGCACTTCGGCATGACACCCTTCCGGCCGCCGAGCTGGCCCGTTCGCTGAGCGGTTCGGGCACCTTGCTCATGGTCAACGCCGGGGCCGCGGCTCCGCTGCTCGTCCCGGCGGACTCTCTCCTCGCTCCCGTGCAGACGGCGGGGGCCGAGCAGACCTCGACCGACAAGTCTCCCGAACCCCGGCCCCACACCGCAGGGAGGACCCCGTGACACCTTCGGCCCAGCAGGACCCCAGGCCCTCTGGGGCGGTATCCGGCTCCGGCGGCGACGAGGCGGCCGAGGCCGCCGGTACCGCTGCCGAGACAGAGACAGAGACAGAGACAGAGACAGAGACAGAGACAGAGACCGAGACCGAGACCGAGGCCAGGACGGGAGCCAGGGCACCGGCCAGGCCAGAGGCCGAAGCGGGAGCCAAGGCAGAGGTGAAGGCAGAGGCCGAAGCGGGAGTCTGCGCAGAGGTGAAGGCAGAGGCCAGCGCAGAGACCAAGGCCGCGACGGAGACCCAGGCCGCGACGGTGGCCAAGGCCAAGACGGTGGCTCAGGCCAAGGCGGTGGCCAAGGCCAAGACGCAGGCCAAGGCCCACGGCGCTGCCACCGAGCCCCCGGCGGACACCGCCCCCGAGGGCGCCGCAGCCCCGGCCTCCCCGACGGAAGCCGATCGTGAGAGCGAGCCGGACGCCGAACCCTCGGCCGCCTCCGGTGCCGAACCGGCCATCGACTCCCCGGCCGAGCCCGGCACGGGCGCCGGTACCGAGCCCGACACCGACTCCGGCACGGGCGCCCGCGCCGACTCCCGCACCGAACCCGACAGCGACCCCGGCGCCGCCGCGGCCGCCAAGAGCCGGCTCCCCGCGCTCGTACGCACCATGACCGTGACCGCCATCGACCGGCCGCAGGAGCAGGCGGGACCTGTGGGGCGGCCGGGCAAGGCGGTGCTGGCCGGTGCCGCCGTCGTCGGGGCGCTGCTCGTGTCGGTGCCGTTCCTGGTGCTCGGCGGGCACGTCGACAAGGACCGGGAGACGTCCTCGTCGGCGGGAACCGTGCTCGGCGGCAACGCGCAGAACGCACCGGGTGAGTTCGCGGTGACCGACTCCGGCTCTCCTTCCCCGAGCGGCAGCGGGAAGGACGCGGGCAAGGGCGGCAGGAAGCCGGAGAAGACGGTGCGGGAGAGCACCACTTCCGGCCCCGCGAAGGGCAAGGAAGCGGGTGGTTCCGGGGACACGGACACGGGCGAGCCGAAGAAGGAGTCCGGCGGTGCCGCCCAGCCGGAGAAGAAGCAGAGCGGCGGGACGAAGGCCGACGTCAAGAACGCTCCCGCCGGCGGAGGTTCGGGGGTGACGCTCAGTTCCCCCGTGGCCTTGCGCAGCCATCTCTCGGGCCGCTGCATCGACGTACCCTGGAGCGACTTCAGCGACGGGGCGAAGCTGTTCGTCTGGGAATGCAACGGCTCCCAGGCGCAGCAGTGGCGGTTCGCCTCCGACGGCACGATCCGCATGAAGGACAAGTGCCTGGACGTGGCCAACGCGGACTTCAGCGACGGCACCCCCATCCAGATCGCCTGGTGCAACGGCAACAACGCCCAGAAGTTCGTGCTGAACGGCGCCCACGACCTGGTGAACACCGTGGTCGGCAAGTGCGTCGACATCAAGGACAACAACCGGGACAACGGGGCCTGGCTGGTCCTGTTCAGCTGCAACGGCGGCGACAACCAGAAGTGGAGCGTCTGAGGAACGCCCCCGCGCGGGGAGCACCGCTCCCGGCATCCGCCCGCCCCGAGGGCGAGGCATGATGGCACGGTCGGTTCGCCGACACCCGCCCCCGGCGAAGGGGGCATCCGCTGAAGACGCCGCCATGGCAAGGAGGTTGGTGCGTGTCGCGCCAGGTACTGACGGTCGGACCCGGGGACCGGGACCGCTACCGGACGATCGGTGAGGCACTCGCGGCCGCCCGTACCGGTGCGCTGATCAGCGTCCGGCCCGGGACGTATCCCGAGAACCTGGTGATCCAGACCCGGGTCACCCTCACCGCCGCCGAGGGGCGGGGCACCGTGGAGATCCGGCCGCGCTCGGGCAGTGTGCTCGCGCTGCGCGCCGACGCCGTGATGCTGTCCGAACTGACCCTGCGCGGCGGCGACGCCGAGCTGCCGGCCGTGGACGTACGGCGCGGGCAGGCCGCGCTCGACGGCTGCGAGGTGGTCGGAGCCGCCTGGACGGCGATGCTGGCCGGGGGCACCGGTTCGCTCGCGCTGCGGGACTGCCGGGTGAGCAACCCCCAGGGTGCCGGCATCGTGGTCACCTCGACCACGCCCACCACCGTGGAGTCCTGCACCCTCGAACACCTGGGGACCAGCGGTGTGGTCCTCGCCGAGCAGGGCGAAGCCCGCCTGCGTGGCTGCACCGTGCGCGGCGCCCGCGGCAACGGACTGCTCGCCAACGGCGAGGCCCGCGGCGCCGTCGAGGACTGCGACATCTCCTCCACCGACAAGCCCTCCATCGCCCTGGAGCAGAACTCCTCCCTGACGGTGGTCCGCACGGTGGTGCACGACACCAGCACGGGCGTGCACCTCAGCAGCGCCGGGCGTACGACGCTGGAGGACGTCCGCGTCACCGGGGCGTCCGCGAACGGGATCGCGCTGGCCGGGGGCACCGACCCGGTGCTGCGCCGCTGCCGCGTCTCGCGCACCCGCGGCCACGGCGTACTGGTCACCGACCGGGCGCGCGGCACCTTCGAGGACTGCTGGGTGGACGGCGCCCAGGGCGCGGCCCTGCGGGTCGCCGGGGCCGCCTCCCCGGCACTGACCGGCCTGACGGTCCGCGACTGCGAGGACATCGGCCTGCTCCTGGAGGAGGACTCGGCGGCGGAACTGGACCGCTTGGAGGTGATCGGCGGCTCGCCCGCGGTCGCCGTGCGCGCCGGGGCCAACCCGCTGCTGCGCCGGGCCCGGCTGGTGGAGCCCTCCGGTGACGGCATCGCGGCCGTCAAGGACGCCCGGGGCCGCGTCGAGGACTGCGAGGTCGTACGACCGAAGGGCGCCGGAGTGCGGGTCGCCTCCGGCAGCACCCTCTACCTGGCCGGCGGCGGGGTCTCCGAGGCCGCCGGGCACGGCCTGGTCGTGGAGGACGGCGGCAACGTGACCGTGCGCGACTTCCGCGTGGAGATGTCCGAGGAGGACGGCGTGGTGGTGGCCGCCGGCGGCGAGCTGACCGCCAACCGCACGGCGGTGCACGCACCCAAGGGGCACGGATTCCTGCTCCGTGAGGGCGCGTTCGCCTCGCTCAGCGGCTGCGAGGCGACGGGCGGCTCCCAGGACGGCTTCCGGGTGGAGACCACGGCGCCCGTCTCGCTCGTGAACTGTCTGGCCCGGGAGAACGAGGGCGGCGGCCTGGTGCAGACCGCGCCCGGCGAACGGCTCGCCGTGGAAGGGCTGAGCAGCACCGGCAACGGCAAGCGCGACGCCTGGGGCAGCGGCAGCGCCGAGAACACCGACCCGGCCGGTTCCGGCGCCGCCGACGCGCCCCCGCCCGACCGCGCCGACGGGCCGCTCGGCGCCCTCAACGCGCTGATCGGCCTGGAGAACGTCAAGCAGCAGGTGCGCACCCTGGTCAACCTGACCCAGCTCGCCCAGCGCCGCGAGCAACTCGGCATGTCCGCACCGCCGATGAGCCGGCACCTGATCTTCGCCGGGCCGCCCGGCACCGGCAAGACGACCGTCGCCCGCCTCTACGGGGCGATCCTGGCCGAACTGGGCTCGCTGCGCAGCGGGCACCTCGTGGAGGTCTCGCGCGCCGACCTGGTCGCGCAGGTCGTCGGCGGCACCGCCATCAAGACCACGGAGACCTTCCAACGGGCGCTCGGCGGAGTGCTGTTCATCGACGAGGCGTACACGCTCACCGCGGACAGCGGAAACGGCGGCGCCGACTTCGGCCGCGAGGCGGTGGACACCCTGTTGAAGCTGATGGAGGACCACCGCGACGACGTGGTGGTCGTCGCGGCCGGCTACTCCCGGGAGATGGAGTCCTTCCTCGGCTCCAACCCCGGTCTGGCGTCCCGCTTCTCGCGAACCGTCGAGTTCGAGAACTACTCGGTGCCCGAACTGGTCGCGATCATGGAGAACATGTGCGCCCAGCACCAGTACGAACTGGGCGAGGGCACCGCGGACGCGCTGGCCGCGCACTTCGAGGCCATGCCGCGGGACTCCGGCTTCGGCAACGGCCGGGCCGCACGCGGGGTGTTCGAGGAGATGGTGGACCGGCAGGCGGTCCGCCTCGCATCCCTGGCGCAGGTCGGCGAACGCGACCTCAGGCTGCTGCTGCCTGAGGACGTCTCCGCCACCGCCGCCGGGCAGGCCGACCGGGCCGCCGCCCCCGACGACGACCCGCTGACCCGCCTCGGCGACATGGTGGGCCTCGCCGAGGTCAAGCGCGACGTCGCCGACCTGGTCAACCTCATCACCACGGCCCGCCACCGCGCCGCCGCCGGACTTCCGGTGCCCTCGCTCAGCCACCACCTGGTCTTCACCGGCCCGCCCGGCACCGGCAAGACCACCGTCGCCCGCCTCTACGGCGAGATCCTCACCCAGCTCGGCATCCTCCAGCGGGGCCAGCTGGTCGAGGCGGCCCGTGCCGACCTGGTCGGACGCTACATCGGCCACACCGCCCAGCTCACCCGCGAGGTCTTCGAACGCGCCCGCGGCGGCGTGCTGTTCATCGACGAGGCGTACACCCTCACCCCGCGCGGCGGCGGCGCCGACTTCGGCCAGGAGGCGGTGGACACCCTGCTGAAGCTGATGGAGGACCACCGCGACGAGGTGGTCGTCATCGTCGCCGGCTACACCGACGAGATGGAACGCTTCCTGGCCTCCAACCCCGGCCTGTCGTCGCGGTTCCCGCGCCGGGTCGCCTTCGCCGACTACTCCTCCGAGGAACTGGTCACCATCGTGCGCTCCCAGGCCGCGAGCATGGGTTACGAGTGCGGCCCCGGCACCGGCGCCCTGCTCAAGGAGTACTTCGCCGCCCTGCCCCGCGACCGGTCCTTCGGTAACGCACGCCTGGCCCGCCAGGTCGTCGAGTCGATGATCACCCGCCAGGCGGGGCGGCTCAGTTCGCTGGCCGCGCCTACCCTCGACGACCTGCGCATCCTCCTGCCCGAGGACGTCGTCGCCGCGGCACCGAAGGGAGCGGGCCGATGAGGCGGCCCGCCCGCGCGGCGGGCCGCCTGGCCGCCGGCGCCGGGCTCGCCGCCGCCCTGCTGCTGCCCACGGCCGCTCCCGCTCTCGCGGCGGCCCCAGCGCGTGTGCCGGCGGCCGACGGCGCCAAGGGACAGAAACTGCCCGGCATGCCCTCCGCGTTCGACCCGGACGCGACGGAGGTGACGTGTACGCCCGCCTCCCGGGAGAAGGCGAAGAAGCAGGACTGGTCACGCCAGCGCCTCGACCTGGACCGGCTGCACCGGCACGGCACCGGCGCGGGGGTGACCGTCGCCCTGATCGGCACCGGTGTCGCACCCGGCGCCGCCGGACTCGACGGCCGGGTCACCGCCCAGGGCGAGGGCGGGGACGACTGCGTCGGGCACGGCACGTTCCTGGCCGGGCTGATCGCCGGCTCCGGCGGGGACACCCCGCGCCTGGCCGGGGTCGCCCCCGGCGCCGAGATCCTGGGCCTGCGCGGCACCGACCGGCGCGGCCGGGCGACGTCCGCCCTGGTCGCGGCGGCACTGCGCCAGGCCACCGCGGCGGGCGCCGAGGTGATCGCGGTCGCCGTCGCCCTGCCGGACCGCGACGCCGAACTGACCGACGCGGTCGCCGCGGCCCGCCGCGCGGGCGCGGTCGTGGTCGCCGCGGCCACCCCGGATCTCACACGCGCCGGCACCGACGAGATCCCCTCCCACGCCTACTGGCCGGCCGCCGAAGCCGGTGTCCTCTCGGTCGCCGACATGCTCCCAAGCGGCGCCCGCCCGGACGGCTCCCTGCCCACCACCGGCATCGACCTGGCCGCACCCGGCGCCGGGGTGGTCTCCGGCGGCCCCCGCGGCGACGGCCACTACCTCGGCGGCGGCGCCTCGGTGGCCGCCGCCTACGCCGCCGGGGCCGCCGCGGTGGTCCGCGCCGCGCATCCCGGCGACAGGCCTGACGCCGTCGTCCGCCGCCTCACCGCCACGGCCTACCCCGCCGACATCCCTCAACTGGACCCGTACGCCGCCGTCACCGCGGTCCTCGACGACCCCGGCACCCCGGCGGGCGCGGAGCGCGCCGCGGCTCCGGTGACCGTCCGCGACACCTCCGCCGCCGACCACGTCACCGGTCGGGCCCTCCTCTTCGTCCTGACGGGCACCGCGGGCGTCCTGGCCGTCCTCTGGGCAGCCTTCGTCCTTCCTCGGGCCCGAGCCCGGAGGTGGCGCCCGGCGGGAGCCAACAGAACGGCGGGTGACTGAGGGCGCTGGGGCGCTCGGAGTGGGCCCGTCTTTCCCGGGCCGGCCCGCGTCCCCTGGCCTCATCGCCGGGTACGGTGCCCGACCGCAGCATGCCCCGGCGGACAGGTCGACCGAGGCACCGGGCAGCGCCGCCGGTGCCGTTCTCGACTTCCCGCACCCGCACCCGCACCCGCGCCCGCACCCGAGAGCGGTGCCGGAGCGGGACTCCGGTGCACGACCGAGCCGCCGCCAGGGCTGCGGAACCCCGGACGCGCGCCGTATGGCTCGCTGCCCGCCCCGCAACGCCCGCGGGGGGCCACTCAAGTGGCCCCCCGCGGATCTCGTGCCGGGCAGTGCTCAGCTCTCCTGTTCCACCAGAGCGGTCTGCATCAGCCGTGCCCGGCGGCGGGCGACGTGCAGGGCTCGGCCGGGTGGCAGGTTCAAGGGCTTGGCGTCGCCGAAGAGGCGGCCCTCGGTGGGCGGGCAGGACAGCAGGACCGCCGGGTTGTTGGCCTCGTCGAGGCGGCGCAGCAGGCCGTCGCTGAGACCCCGGCCGGCGCCCATGGCGCTGCGGGCGACGACCAGGTGCAGGCCCATTTCGAAGCCGAGGGTCAGATGCTCGAAGAGCGGCTCGAAGGGGCTCTGGAAGGAGTTGCCGGAGACCATGTCGTAGTCGTCGACCAGGACGAACAGGCGCGGTCCGGTCCACCAGTCGCACTGGCGCATGCGGGCGGGGGCGATGTCCGCGCCCGGGACGCGGGTCTTCAGCGCGCGGGCCGCCCCGTCGATGGTCTCCTTGAGGTTGTCCAGGGAGATCACGTGCCCGATGCGGTACTCCTGCGGGACGGCGTCCACCAGGGTGCGGCGGTAGTCCACGACGATGATCTTCGCCTCGTGCGGAGCGTAGCGGGCGGTGATGCCCTCGGTGACGCGGCGCAGCAGGTTGGTCTTGCCGCTCTCGGTGTCGCCGACGACGATCAGGTGCGGAGTGCGGCTGAAGTCGTGCCAGACCGGTTCCAGCGCGTCCTGGTCGATGCCGAGCGGGAGACGCATGCCGCCGCCCTCGGTGGCCTCGGGCGCGGGGAGTTCGGCCAGCGGCAGCCGGTGCGGCAGCATCCGCACCTGCGGGGCGACCGGTCCCGACCAGTGCCGGGAGACCTCGGCGACCAGGTGGGACACGCCCTCACCCAAGTCGTCGAGGGAGCCGCTGCCGTCCAGGCGGGGCAGGCCCGCGAGGAAGTGCATCCCGCTGTCGGAGGTGATGCCGCGGCCGCCGCTGCGCGGCACGGACCGCGCCTTGCGGGTGTCGATCTCGGAGTCCATCGGGTCACCCATCCGCAACTCCAGCCGTGTGGCGGCCTGGTCGCGGACCTGGGCGGACAACTCCACCCAGCGCGTGGTCGTGATGATCAGGTGGATGCCGTAGTTGAGGCCGCGGGCGGCGAGTTCGTTGAACTTCGGGATCAGGTCGTCGTAGTCCTGGCGGACCGTGGACCAGCCGTCGACCACCATGAACACGTCGCCGAACGGCTCGTCGGAGAACTCTCCGGCGGCCCGGCGGCGACGGTAGGACTGCATGGAATCAAGGGTGTGGTCCACGAAGAACTGCTCCCGGCGGGCGAGCAGCGTCATCACCTCGGCCACCGCCCGGTGCACCCGCTCCGGGTTGAGCCGCGCCGCGACACCGCCGACGTGGGGCAGGGCGGCGAGCTGGGAGAGGCCACCGCCGCCGAAGTCGAGGCAGTAGAACTGGATTTCGGCCGGGGTGTGGGTGAGGGCGAGGGCGGCGATGAGAGTGCGGGCGAGGGTCGACTTGCCGCTCTGCGAGCCACCCGCGATGGCCACGTGCCCGCCGGCCCCGGCCAGGTCCACGACCAGCGGGTCACGGCGCTGCTCGAAGGGCTTGTCCACCAGGCCCACCGGCACCCTGAGCCGGCCGGTCCCGGACCACCCCGCCGCGGTGAGGCCGCGCTCGGGGCCGGGGGCGATGCCCGGCAGCAGGGCGTCCAGCGGGGACGGCTCGTCCAGCGGCGGCAGCCACACCTGGTGGGCGGGCGGACCGGAGTCGCGCAGCCGGTCGAGGGCCACGTCGAGAAGGGTTTCCTCGTCGCCGCTCTCCTCGGTCTCCGGCTCCGGCGCGGTGGCCGGGTCCAGCGTGCGCGGCACCACCCAGCCGCTGGTCCACGGCACCACCTGGCTGGCCACCCGGGCCTGCACCACCGCGCCGGTGCGCCGCCGGTACGTCCCGGAGGAGTAGGCGGCGCGGAACCGGGTCAGGGCCTCCACCCCGGATTTCAGATAGCCGCTGCCGGGCTGGGCCGGCAACTGGTAGGCGTCCGGCACCCCGAGCACGCCGCGGCTCTCCATGGCGGAGAAGGTCCGCAGGCCGATCCGGTACGACAGGTGGCTCTCCAGCTGGTGCATACGGCCTTCGTCCAGGCGCTGCGAGGCCAGCAGCAGATGCACCCCGAGGGATCGTCCGAGGCGACCGATCATCACGAACAGCTCCATGAACTCGCGGTGCGCGGAGAGCAGTTCACTGAACTCGTCGACCACCACGAACAGGCTGGGCAGCGGTGCCAGGTCCGCCCCGGCCGCGCGGGCCCGTTCATACTCCAGCGCGGAGGTGTGGTTGCCGGCGGCCCGCAACAGCTCCTGGCGGCGGATGAGTTCGCCGTGCAGGGCGTCCTGCATGCGCTCCACCAGGGCGACCTCGTCGGCCAGGTTGGTGATGACGGCGGAGGTGTGCGGGAGTTCCTCCAGGCCGAGGAAGGTGGCACCGCCCTTGAAGTCGACCAGCACGAAGTTGAGGGTCTCGGAGGAGTTCGTCAGGGCGAGGCCGAGGACCAGGGTGCGCAGCAGCTCGCTCTTGCCGGAGCCGGTGGCACCGATGAGCATGCCGTGCGGGCCCATGCCGCCCTGCGCGGACTCCTTGATGTCGAGCTCCACCGGGCGGCCGTCCACGCCGACGGCGATCGGCACCCGCAGCCGGCCGGAGCCGGTGTGCCGCTCGAAGAGGGCACGCGGGTCGTGCCGGTGCAGGTCGGGTATGCCGAGCAGGGTGGTCAGCTCGACGTCGGTGTCCAGCGGCTGCGCGATGTCGGTGCCCAGGCTGATACGGCGGGAGGCAAGCAGCCGGGCCAGGGACTCCGCGCCGAGCGGGCCCAGCCGGTCCGGCCGGCCGAGCGGCACCGAGCGCTCCTTGCGGCTGCGGTCGGTACGCACCAGGCTCACCTGGTCCGCCCCCACGGTCAGCCGCAGGGTGTTGCGGCCCGGCCGCCAGCGCAGCGCCCCGGAGACGTCGAGGGCCAGGGCGTTGCGGTAGCCGTGCCCCTCCCAGCGATGGCCCTCCGGCACGGTGACGCCGTCCAGGACGACGATCGTGTACGGCTCGTCGCGGCCGGGGCGGGCGTCCGGGTCGAAGCCGGGCCGCTCGGCGAACTCGGCGCCGAGCAGGTCGTCCAGCTCGGTGAGGTCGCCGGTGATGCGGCGGACCTGCCCGGCGCCGTCCTCCTCGTGCGGGTGCAGGGCGTGCGGCAGCCACTTCACCCACTCCCAGTCCGCCCGCCGCTCGTCGCTCACGCACAGCGCGATCCACAACTCCTCTGGGGCGTGGAACACCGCGAGCTGGCCGAGGAGGGCCCGCACCAGGGCCCGCGCCGCGTCGGCGTCACCCACGGCCGCACCGGCCGCCGCACCCGGGCCCGCGCCCACGGCCGCACCGGCCGTCGCACCCCGGGCCGAGCCCACGGCCGCACCCGTCGTCACGTCCGGCGCGGAGGAGCCCTCGCCGGGTGTCTCCTCGGGACGCAGCAGGACCCGGGCCGAGGAGCGCAGATACAGGCCGAGGGGCTGCTCGGGGATGGTGGAGTAGGCCCGGATGAAGCGCCGCAGGGCGTGCGCGCACAGCGGTTCCAGGTCCTCGACCGGCCGGGTGGAGACCGGCTCCAGGGTGAGGGCGAGCTGCTGCTCGCCGACCGCGAGCCGGACCTCGCCGAAGTCCTCGTCGGCCGGGCGGCGTTCCCACAGCCGCGAGGTGCGCGCCAGCGAGCGCAGGGAGGCCGGCTCCGGGTGGCGCCAGGCGAGCGCGCGCTGCTGCTCGGCGATGGTGGCCCGGACCCGCTTGCGGGTCTGCGCCAAGTACCGCAGGTAGTCGCGGCGTTCACCCTTGAGACGCTGCTTGCGCTCGCTGGAGCGGCGCATCAGCTGACCCAGCAGCATCGCACCGGCCGAGAGCGCCATCACGCCCATCGCCAGATACATGAAGACGCCGTTCCCGCCGCCCGGGCGCAGGAACATCAGCATCATCGAGACCGACATCAGCGCCATCGGCAGATAGGTCCACACGGCCGAGGTGTCCGGGACCGTCTCGGCGAGGACCGGCGGCTCCTGGAGGGTCAATTGCCCCTCGGGCATCTCCGGTCCGCGTCTGCGGGCCGGCCGGCGAAAGAGCACCACACTCAAGGAACGAAACCTCCGGTTTCACTGACTTTCCGGCCCGCGCCGAATACCGGTCCACCCGAGGAGGGGGAAACACCGGACCGCGCCGATTCTCCGGGCCCTCCGCGGCACGGTGAACGCCGTGACACGGTGAACGGCGGATGAATGTTTCCAACGGATTGCGGGGGTCGGCCGACTCCCGTGAGGCCGGCTCCGAACCGGACGAGGAGTCCGGACCGCAGCGCGATCCACCGGGTGCAGGCAGTAGTCTGCATTCACGGAACACGCCCTGTCCACGCGGGAGGTGACAGCGCGGGGAGGCAATTCCCGTTTTCGGCCCCCCGGTTCACCGCCGCGTCCGGCTTTCCGTACCCTTCGCACGTTCGCCTTGCCGGGGGGCAATCCTCCGGTCGAAGCCCCCACGGAAGACGAGAGTTCAGCTGATGACCGACAGTGCGGTGGCCGAGCTGTGCCGCCTGACCGTACGTGCGCCGAGCGTCTCCGTCGATCTGGCCGTGCCCGCCGACGTGCCGGTCGCCGACCTCCTGCCCACCCTGCTGCGCTACGTCGGCGAGGAGGCCGAGGAAGCCGGTCTCGACCACGCCGGCTGGGTGCTCCAGCGGCTCGGTGACGCCCCTCTCGACGAGGAGACCACCCTGGGGCGCGCCGGGCTCGCCGACGGCGCGGTGCTCTACCTGCGCCCGCACACCGAGGCGCTGCCCGAGGCCCGGCTCGACGACCTGGTCGACGGGATAGCCGACACCGCCGGCCGGCGGCTGCACGACTGGCACCCCGGGGCGGCCCGCGGCTTCCTCGTCGGTGCCGTGGTGGCGACCGTCCTGGCCGCCCTCGCCCTGGTGCTGTCGCCCGGCGTGACCGGCTCCACCTCCTCCCAGGCGGTCTGCGCGGCCGTGATCGGGCTGCTGCTGCTCGCGGGGGCGGGCTCGGCCAGCCGCGCGGTCGGCGACCGCCTGTCCGCGACCGCGCTCGGCCTGCTGGTCGCGCCCTGCCTGGCTTTGGCCGGCTGGCTGCTGCCCGGCGGCGAGCTGACCGGGCCGGACATCGCGCGGGTGGTGGGCGCGCGGCTGCTCGCGGCGGGCGCCGCGGGGGCGGGCGGCGCGGTGCTCGCCCTCGCCGCCACCGCGGTCGGCGCCCCGGCGCTGCTGGCCACCGCGGTGGTCGCGGTGGCCACCGCGATCGCCGGGGCCCTGATCGGTTACACGGGCCTGGACGCGCCCGCCGCGGTGGCGCTGGTGGCGGCCGTGGTCGCCCTCGCCGCGGGGACGGTGGCACCGTTCGCCTTCAAGCTGGCCGGGATGCGGATGCCCTCACTGCCGTCCTCCGCGGGGCAGCTCCAGGAGGGCATCGAGCCCTACGCGGGCAGCGAGGTCGCCGAGCGCACCGAACTGGCCGGGCGCTGGGTCACCGCGCTCTTCGCCGCCACCGGCGTCATCGCCGCGGCCGCCCTGGCCGTCCTCACCCGGCACCCGAACCTGCCCGAGGTGCTGACCTCGCTCACCCTGGGCCTGCTGCTGCTCCTGCACTCCCGCGGCCTGGTGCACATCGGGCAGCGCCTGACCCTGACGGTCCCCGGCCTCTGGGGGCTGCTGCTCCTCGCCCGCGCCTGGGCGGTGGACAGCGACGGCGACGGACGGCTGGTGGTCCTCGCCGTACTGCTCGCCGCCGCGGCCGCGCTCGTGGTCGCCGCCTGGACCGTGCCCGGCCGCCGGATGCTGCCGTACTGGGGCCGTGCGGCTGAACTGGCCCACACCGGCCTCGCGGTGGCGCTGCTGCCGCTCAGCCTGTGGGTGGCGGGGCTGTTCGGCTGGCTGCGCGGCCTGTTCGGCTGACCGGCCCCTGAACGCCACCACGTCGACGAGGAGTTGAGGAGAGGCCGTGCAGTCCAAGCGCGACCAGGTACACGCCCACAGTTTCATGATGGGCAGGCTCAGTTCGGGCCTGCTCATGGCCGACCCGGACGCCCCGGAGAGCCCGCTGGGCCGCACTACGCGCGGCGTGGTCTTCGGCGTCCTGGCCACCGTCCTGATCGGCGCCGGCGCCGTGGTCTACGGCCTGCTGCGGCCCGGCGGCAACGACGGCTGGCGCGACGGCGAGCACCTGGTCGTCAACCGCGACACCGGCGCCCGGTATCTGTGGACCGGCACCGACGGTGTCCTGCACCCGGTGCGCAACTACGCCTCGGCCCGGCTCATCGGCGGCTCCGACCTGCCCACCGCGGACGTGCGCACCCCCTCCCTGCGGGACGTCCCCGTGGGCGCCCCGGTCGGCATCCCCGGCGCCCCGGACGCCGTGCCCGACCCCGGCCGGCTCGACGACGGCCCCTGGCACCTGTGCGTGACCGGGCCGGGCGGGGCGCTGCCCGACACCTCAGGCGCCGTGGCGGACACCGGCGTGGACAAGCCCGGGGCCACCACCCTGGTCGCCGGGGCGCCCGTGGACTCCCGCGCAGTCGGCGCCGACCGGGGGGTGCTCGTACGGGGACCCGACGACACCGAATACCTGGTGTGGCGGGGCAGCAGGCTGCCCCTGGACCGGGCCTCCGACGCCCGCACCGCCCTCGGCTACGGCGCCGAGCAGCCGATGCCCGTCTCGGCGGCCTTCCTCGACGCCCTGGCACCCGGCCCGGCCCTGAAGCCGCCCGCAGTGCCCGGACGCGGCGGCAAGGGCCCGGACCTCGGCGGCGAACCCACCCGGATCGGCCAGCTGTTCAAGGTCAGCGTGCCCGGCGGCGGCAGCACCTACCACCTGCTGCGCGAGGACGGCCTGGTGCCGCTGACCCGGCTCGGCGCCGCCCTGGTGCTGGGCGACCCGGCCACCCAGAAGGAGGCCTACCAGGGGAGTTCGCCCGAAGCGCGCACGGTCGGCGCGGACGCGCTGCGCGAGCACCGGGCGAAGGACGCCGGCACGGCGAGCACGGCGGAGCTGCCGGACGCGCCGCCCGTGCCGCAGTCCGCGCCGCGCGGCAGCGCGCTGTGCGCCCAGGTGGACGGCGGCGACGGTGGCGCCCGGATCAGGTCGGTGCTGGTCCCGCTGGCCAGGCTCGCCCCGGTCGCCGTGCCGGACGGCACCGCCGAGCCGCTGGAGCCGGCCTGCGCGCCGACGGACGCCACCGTGGTGCGGCCCGGCAGCGGCGCCCTGGTCAGGGCCCTGCACGCGAGCGGCGCCGCCCACGCGGGCACCACCTATCTGGTGGCGGAGAACGGTGTGAAGTACCGCGTGAGCGACAAGAGTTCCCTTGCGGCACTCGGATACGGGCCCTCCGACATCGGCTCCGTTCCGGCCCCCCTGCTCGCGGCGCTCCCGACCGGAGCGGACCTCGACCCGGCCGCCGCGTCCGGCGCCGGCCGGCCGGGGGTCACGGCACCCGCGTGCGGTGCCGCGCCCGACGGTACGCGACAGCGGAAGGCGAACAGCGGCAAGGCGGACAAGAGCGGCAAGGCGGGAGCGGCGGGCACCGCTCCCAGAACCGGCACCGCAGGCTGATCGCGGCAAGGACCGCAAAGGGCGGCGAAGGAAAAGAAATCACCGGCCGGACCGGGGCCATTTCGAGCCGAATGAAAGCTCAGGAAAAGCTCAAGTAATCCGCTCGGTGTGACGCGCGGAATACCGTGGCTGTACGCGGATCCGAAACGGTCCTTCCCGATGACCGTTCGGCTCCCCGGCGTGCCCGTTTCCCGCCCGAATTGCATGCGTCCGCCGGACGTCCGGGGTTCTTCCCGCCCGCCCGGCGGCCGAACCCGTTCATCCGGGCGTGACCCGACCGCAACTCCGTTGCCGGGCAGCCGAATTCCATCCGTCTGACCTATGCTCAAAAAGTCACCGATCGCGTTGCGCGGAACTCCGGGACCTCTTTAGCCTCGGCGTGCAACGGTGCCACGAGACCTGCCTGAACGAAGGGAACGCGACATGGCGGACAGCGCCGCGAGGAAAGCGGACTATGCCAAGGGCTTGGGGGGCGTCTCCTCCCTGGAGTCGGCCCGGGACCAGGTCGAGAAGATCCAGAACAACGTCGCCGAGATCGCCGCGCGTTCGGGTGTCGGCGGCGACGAGGGCCAGGCCCTGCTGAAGCTCTTCCGCAGCTGGAACGCCGAGGCGCAGAAGGTCGTCATCCAGATCAGCAAGATGGTCGACGCGCTCCAGGAGAACGTGACCTCCGCCAACCGTCTGGCGAAGGAGAACCAGGACCTCACCGAGATCCTCAACAGCAAGACCAGCCAGGGCGTCTTCGAAGCGCTGCGCTGACCCACCCCCCCCGCGCGGCACCGGCCCCCTTCCGGCGAGGCCGTACCCCGTGAGTTCCGCCGGGCTGCACGCCCGGCCCCCCCCCCCCCGAGAGGAGACGTCATGGCCGACGGCATCATCGACGTGCAGTACGGCAAGGTCCGGCACGCGGTCGAGGAGCTGATGGACCAGACCCAGGCGATCATCAAGACCCTCAACAACCTGGAGGACGAGCTGAAGCCGCTCGTCATGTCCTGGGAGGGCTCGGACCAGCAGACGTACCGTGAGGTCCAGGCCGAGTGGGACCAGGCCACCAAGAACATGGCCCAGCTCCTCGGCGACAACGGTGAGCTGGTCCAGATGATCCACGACAACCACTCCCGGGACGAGCGCCGCAGCGCCGACAACTGGGGCGGCGTGCGGGCCCGTTAGGGTTCCGGGGACGTGCTCGGGCCCCGGGTCCGCCGCGACGGCGGCCCTGCCGGAGCCGTCCGTACATCGCCCGCGTACGTCCGGCGTACGTCCCCTGCGTCCGCCCGGTGTGCGGCCCCGGCATCCCCGCGGTGCGGCCGCCGATGCCCGTCCGGTGTGCGGCCCCGGCGTCCCCCGCGTGTGCGGCCCGGCGTCCGGCGGGCCCGATGGGTCCGGAGCGCCGGTGCGCCCGTCCGGAAGGCGGCGGGCGCGCCCACGCCACGTCCGGGCGGGCGCCCGCCGGGGCCTCGCGGTCGCGCGGGGCGCCATCCGGGCGGCCCCCCATCCCCCTTCCGGCACCAAGCGGCAGGAGAGCGTCCCATGGCCGGTGAGAAGGCCGACGTCAAGCACTTCGACCTCAAGCAGATGGAGAACTTCCGGGACAACGAGGTGCAGCCGGTGTACACCGCCGCGAAGAAGCACCGCGAGCAGGGCGACGGCAAGAGCGTCCGCCCGCTCGGCCAGCTCATCGACGGGCACACCACCCCGGACAACCTGGACCAGAAACAGCAACTCCTGCGCATAGGCAAGATGGTCACCGATCCGCTCGTCTCGGGACCGGCGCTGATCGAGGACATCCGCGGCGCGGCCGAGGCCATCGACAAGCTGCTCGGTGACCAGATGGAGCTGTTCAAGGAGTTGAAGGAGGCGCTCTCCGACACGATCGAAGAGGCCAACAAGACCAAGAACAAGAACCTGGACGCCATCGACGCGCAGACGCTGCTGCAGACCTTCGAGGACGTCGACACCCTCACCGCCGGCACGTCCGGCACGACGGACGAGGACGACTGACCCCCGCGCCGTGCGGGCTGCGGCCGCCCGGCACACCTCCTCGAGACAGGGACCCGGCTGTGAATCCGCGTGAGGACGCGGTGCGCCGGCACGGACGACGACCGACCAGAAAGGGTGCCCGGTGCCCGAGCGGTACGACCCCACATCCGGTACATACATCTCCGACATGAACAGCCGGACCGACTCGTCGTCCGACACCTGGGCCACTCTGGTCACCCACATCACCGGCTATCCCGTGCCGGACCGGAACACCGTCTTCGACACGCTCCGCTCCGACCACGGCGGCAAGCTCTTCCGGATGGACATCAAGGAGCGCGGCCTCGGCCTGCTCGTCAAGGATTCCGGCTTCCTGACGAACAAGGGCGAGGACTACGACATCTGGTTCTTCAACGGCGGCAAGAAGAGCTCGATCATGCAGGCCCGGATCGTCTTCGAGGGCCGCGTCAAGGTCGGCGACGAGGTCGTCTTCGCCGAACCCGGCTCCGACAACGTCAACGACGTCCAGGTCCGTGAGGGCAACGAGTTCACGGACTACAACAAGGACAAGATGAGCACCATCCCGCTCGCCCGGTACATGAACGGGCCGCGGGCTGCGCTCCTGGAACTGCTGACCGGCAACACCCAGAACGCCCGGTTCAGCAACCTGGGTGTGCCCGGCGCCGACGTGGTGGACCTGAGCTCGTTCACCCGCACCGGCGAGTCCTTCGACTTCGCGGCCAAGTTCTTCAAGGACTACGCGCCGGTGCTGAAGGACTGGGAGGACCGGTTCGGCCGGGACGACGCGAGCTGGAAGGGCGAGGCGGCGGAGGTCTTCCGCAGCCTGCTGAAGAAGATCCGCGAGAACTACGACAGTTACGTCGAGACCTTCAACACGGCCGTCACCGGCGACAACACCGGTGCCGGCGCCACGGTGTACTCGCGTGCCCTGTCCCTGGGCCGCACGTACCTGGAGGAGGCGGCCAGGGAACTGCTGAACGCGTGGCTCGCGTGGGCCAAGTCCCCCTACTACGACCCGCACCGGGTGCTGCGCTACGTCCTGGACGAGCTCGCCCAGTGGGTCAACGACAACAACGTCATGAAGACGGACATCAAGGCGTCCAGCACGCGCTACAGCACGAGGGTCTACCACAGCCCGAAGGAGGGGTTCACGCAGGTGCACCCCGAGTACGGGGACCTCACCGACGTCGCGAACTGGGCGAAGGTCGGCGACAAGGCCGTGAAGATCTGGAACCGGGGTGTCGACAAGTACCTGGGCGAGCCGGCGGCCAAGGTGCAGTCCACGCTGAACAACCACTTCCTCGACCTGGGCAAGGACTTCTCGGGGAACATCCCCGAGCCGAAGTCCACCAGCACGGCCTCCGAGGAGTACGAGAAGCGGAAGCTGAAGGAGGAAAAGGACGAGATCAACCGGCAGAACGAGGAGAACAAGAAGTATCAGGACGAGCTGCGGGAGGAGCAGAACCGGCAGCGGGAGGAGGACAAGAAGTATCAGGACGAGCTGCGGGAGGAGCAGAACCGGCAGCGGGAGGAGGACAAGAAGTATCAGGACGAGCTGCGGGAGGAGCAGAACCGGCAGCGGGAGGAGGACAAGAAGTACCAGGACGAGCTGCGGGAGGAACAGGACCGGCAGCGGGAGGAAGACAAGAAGTACCAGGACGAGCTGCGCAAGGAGGCCGAGCGTGAGGCCGAGGAACAGCGGGCGAGCCTGGAGGACAGTCTGGGCGGCCTCAACGATCCCAACGGGGTCGGCGAGCAGAACCTGAACGGCCTCGACGACCTGCTCAACCAGAGGGCGTTCACCACCGAGAGCCCCGGCGACCTCAACGACGTGAACGCGCTGGGCGGCTCCGGTGAGCAGGGCCCCCTGGGCCCGGTCCCGAACGTCCAGAACCTCGGCAGCCTCGGCGGCCTGAACAACGCCCGGGGCGGGACGGACAATTCCGTCAACGACGCGATCAACCAGAACCTCGGCAGCCTCGGCAACCTGAACGGCACCGGCGGCTCCCTCAAGACCCCGACCGGCGGCAGCACCCGGCTCGACGACGGCAAGCTCACCACCGCCTTCCCGGACGGCAGCGGCACCAGCTTCGACCCGGACAACGGGGTGCTCACCACGACTCACCCGGACGGCTCGGTCACCACGCAGAACCTGGGCGACGGTGTGAAGGTGACGAACCCGGACGGCTCGGTGACGTCGCTGGGCGACGACGGCAAGCTGACCACCACCTTCCCGGACGGCACGGTCCAGAAGGTCGACCCCGCGACCGGCCGGACCACCACCACCGACCCCGACGGCAGGACCGTCACCGAGAACCTCGGCAACCTGGGCAACCTCAACGGCAGCCTCGGCGGCGACGGCGTGCTCGACACCCCGACCGGCGGCAGCACCCAGCTGACCAGCGGCGGAGACGTGACCACCGACCTCCCGGACGGCGGCGGCACCAGCTTCGACCCGGACAACGGGGTGCTCACCACGACTCACCCGGACGGCTCGGTCACCACGCAGAACCTGGGCGACGGTGTGAAGGTGACGAACCCGGACGGCTCGGTGACGTCGCTGGGCGACGACGGCAAGCTGACCACCACCTTCCCGGACGGCACGGTCCAGAAGGTCGACCCCGCGACCGGCCGGACCACCACCACCGACCCCGACGGCAGGACCGTCACCGAGAACCTCGGCAACCTGGGCAACCTCAACGGCGGCAATTCCCTCGGCGACCTGGGAAATCTGGGCGACCTGAACTCCGACCTGCCGACCGAGTCGATCGGCGACCTGGGCGACCTCGGAGACCTCAACAGCGGCCGGGCAGACGGCCTGGAGACCCCGACGGGCGGCCACACCGCCTACGACGACGGCGACTTCACCACCACCTTCGCGGATGGCGGCAAGGCCACCTTCGACCCCGACAACGGCATGCTCACCACCACCCGCCCGGACGGCACCACCACGGTCACCGACCTCACCCACGGCGCGAAGGTGACCAACCCGGACGGCTCACAGACCTTCCTCGACGACGGCCGTCTGACCACCACCTTCCCCGACGGCAGCAAGCAGGTCATCGACCCCGACACCGGCATCGCCACGATCACCGACCCGCAGGGCAACACCGAGAAGACCGACCTGCGCGACCTCGACTCCTCCGGCGGCAAGGACGTATCGGACCTGCTCGACGACCTCGACCGGACCGGCCGCGACGGCGTCACGAGCCGGGACGTGCCGTTCTCCGAGCTGGGTCTCGGCGGGGGCGGAGGCGGCGGCGCGAGCAGCGGGGGAGCCGGCGGCGGCCTGTCCGGGGCGGGCGCCCTCTCCCCGGAGGTCACCGCCACGAACGGTGTCGCTCCGCTGTCCGACAGCGCCACGAACCAGTCGGGTTCCCCCCTCCAGTCGACCGCCGGGGCCGGCACCCCCGGTACCCCCGGCGCTCCCGGGACGCCCGGCACCCCCGGCATGCCCATGGGCGGCATGGGCGGTATGGGCGCCGGCGCGGGCGGCGAGAAGGGCAACGGCGAGCGGGTGCGCGCCGTCCTCGTCGACGCCGTGGAGGAGAGCGAACGCCGCAACCGCCGACGGCGCAACCCGTGGCACCGGCAGGAGGACAACGACACCTTCCTCGCACCGGCCTCCCGGGTGGCGACCACCGGCGGCGACTCACCGGAGCGGGAGGCGGAGCAGGACAACAGGTCCACCAGCTCCGCCGGCTACCTGGAAGAGGACGTGGACGTGTGGGGCACCGAGGAGGGCGGCAACCCGGCCGTCATCGGGCGGTGAGCACGGTGACACCCCGCGGGCACCGGACCCGGCTTTCCCCGCTCCGCCCTCACCAGGCAAGATCAGCACAGCAGTTCACGCCCCGGGTGCCGGGTCCAACGGCACACACGGGGGTCCGACACGGAAGGGCGGAGCGGGAGTGACAGAGCCGCTGGAGAAGCGCTTGGAGAAGGCGATGGCCGAACTCCACGCCGCTCAGGAGGCGGTCGCGCGCACCGAACGCGAGCTGCGTCAGGCGTCGTTCGCGGTGCAGTCCTCCGACCGCGCGGTCCGCGCCACCGTGGGCCCCCAGGGCGAGCTGACCGGCATCGAGTTCCTGGACCACAAGTACCGCGACATGTCCCCCCAGGAGCTGGCCGCCAGCGTCCTGGAGGCGGCGAGCGCGGCGCGTCTGAAGATGAACCGGCACGTGATGAAGGCGATGGCGCCCTTCACCGAACCCAGCAGCGGCGTACCGGAACTCAAGGGCTTCGAGCTGGACTGGGAGCGCATCTTCGGCCCCGAGGTCCTGCGGGAGGACGACGACAAGGCGCACGGCGACCCGGCCACCCCGGCCTGGCGGGACGCGCTCGGCGAGGACGGGGAGGACTGACGATGGGACAGCGCTACTACGTCGACCCGCACCGCATCGAGGCCCTGGCAGGGCAGCTGGAGGAGATCGGCTCCCTGGCCAGGAGCATGACCGAGGAGTTCCTCGACGAACTGGCCCCGACGGTCTCGTGGCCCGGCAATGAGGGCGAGTTCGCGGAGAAGGCCAAGCCGCAGGAGCAGAAGGAACGGCAGACCACCAAGGAGACCATGATGTCGTTCCGCGACGCCCTGGTGGAGATCACCGACGCCACGGTGGCGCAGGTCCGGATGATGAAGACCACCCGCGACCGCAACATCGAGGAGATCGAGCGGAACAACAGCGTCCTCGACACCCACGGCCTGAACGGCGACGGCGGCCCGGGCGGGCATGGCCGCCGCTGACCTCCGCATCCACGGCCGCTCCCACGCCCTGCCGGGAGCGGCCGCCGTGCCCTGCCCCGACGGCCCCCGGGACGGCCTGCGATGAGCATCAAGCCGTCGCCCGAGGTCAACGCGATGATCTTCATCCTGACCGGGGAGAGGCTCATCGACGCCGACGAGGACCTGGCGTACGAGAGCCGCCGGCCCTACTCGGGGCTGGGCCGCAAGCTCGACAGGATGTCCTCGCTGATCGACAAGTCGATCCACGACATCGCCGAGGTCATGCCGGACGACCTGTCCAAGTCGTATGCCAGGGCGATGGGCATGCTCATCGACGACGGCGGCAAGAATTACCTGCGCGAGTTCGCCGAGCAGCTGGACAAGATCGCCGAGGGCCGCCGCAAGACCTCCATGGACATCATGGAGTCCAAGTGGCAGGTGATCGCCGAGGTGATCCGGCTGCTGATCGAGATCGCCATCTACCTGGCGATGTCCTTCTTCACCGGCGGCGCCTCCGCCAGCCAGATCATGATGGCCAAGCTGCGCAGCCGCTTCATGATCCTGACCACGCTCACCCATCTGCTCCAGCGGTTGCACCTGGCACCCTCGCTGACCGAGGCGTTCGCCGAGGCGTTCACCACGCTGGCGGTGCGGTTGGCGATGATGAACTTCGCCCCGCAGGGCCGCCGCCCGGACGGCATCGACTGGGGCGACGTCGGCAAGTCCGCCGCGTTCGGCGCCGCGGCGGGCGGGCTCACCAGCATCTTCGACGACTTCGCCAAGAGGCTCGTCAAGGGCTACGACAACAACTTCCTGAAGAACAGTCCGGACCTCGACTTCAAGAAGAACCCCAGCCTGCGCGACATCCCGGACCCGGAGTTCAAGAACAAGGGCCCGGGCTCCCGGCCGGACCCCGACCCCACCCCGAACCCCAACGGCCCGGACAACCGTCCCGACCCCACCCCGTACGGCAACGGTCCCACCCCGGGGACGAACACGCCGATCACCTTCCGGAACAACAACCCGCTGTCCTTCCGGAACAACCCCGACCTGTGGCGGAACAACCTGCTCCTGCGGAACAACGCCGACCGTCCGGGCGCGCTGGCCGGACACTACGGGCTGAAGGGGACGGCCGACTTCCTCGCCGCCGGTGCCGGCGAGGCCCTCGCGGAGATCCTCATCAAGGGTGCCTTCGACGGGGACTGGTCCACCAGCTGGTCCACTTTCGTCGGCGCGGGCCTCAGCAGCCAGGTCGAGGCCGGGCTCACCGGAACCGCCCAGAACACCGGCGCCGAACTGCGGCACGCCATCGACAAGTTGCGCAACCAGCCGCCTCCCACGGTCTCCACCGGCACCGACCGCGCGCAGTCCTCGGACACGCCGGGCGCCGACAGCGCCGCCCACCCGGACACGACGGGCGGCGCGGGTTCCCCCGAGCCCCTGCCCCCGCCCCTCGCAGAGCAGGACCCCGGCTCGGTCGGCAGCATCGGCAGCCAGTCGCCCCCGCCCTACTCCGCGGTGAACCCGCCGCCGTACACGAGCCCCGCTCCGCCGCCGTACTCCCCGGGCACCCTGCCCGTGACCGCCGCGGAGAACCAGCTGTGGCAGCAGGTCCACCACGGTTCAGCCGAGGCGCGCGAGCAGGCCCTGCGCGACCTCGCCTCCCTGCGCGGCTCCCAGCCGCCCGGCAGCCACGAGATCGGCGTCCGCGACGGTCTGCGCGGCGACCTGTCCCAGCGGCCCGAGGTCCGGGTGGTCCCGGCGGGGAACGGCCCGGCCGCCGAGATCGACACGGACGCGGTCCGCCGCGCGCTGGAGAGTTTCGGCACGCCGGTCACCGTGGAGACGCCGCTCACGGCGGGAAGGGGTGGGTCGGCGGAACCGGACGGCGCCGGTGTCTCGGCGGCGCCTGGTGCCGGTTCCGGTGCCGCTGTCGATTCTGGTGCCGGTGTTGGCTCTGGTGTTGGTTCCGTCGCGGGATCGGGTGCGGGTACCGGAGCCGGTGCGGCGGCTTCGGGTACGGGTGCTGGGTCTCCTTCCGGCGCCGGATCCGGCGCCGGTTCTGGTGCCCTCCCTGGTGCCGGTGACCGGGCGGGTGGTGTTCCCTCGGCCGGCGGCAACGCCCCGTCCTCGTCCGCGCCGCAGGCCCAGGGCAGTCGTGTCCCGGGCGGCACGGCCGGTTCCGCCGGGACCGACACCTCACCGGCGGGCACCGGTTCCCCGGAGACCACCCCGTCTCCGGACGCGACCCCCCTGCCGGAGTCCGCCGCACCGTCGGAGAGCGATGCCACGTCCGACTCCGCGGAGAGCGAGCTCGGTTCCGGCACCGCGCCGACCCCGGATCCACCGAAGGCGAGCACCACCGGCACGTACGCGGACTCCGGCGATCCCGCAGCCGCGAAGGCACCCCCGCTGACCGTCGTCGTCTCGGAAGGCCCGCCGCCGGGGGAGGGGTCGCAGCAGGCGTCCGAGTTGCTGGACAACGCCGGGACGGACCGGGCCGTGGTGCTGGGTCCGGCGGTCGCGTCGGACGGCGCGGGGCGCCCGGTGCGCGCCGCAGTGGAGCTGACCCGCGAGGGCCCCGGTGCCCCCGTCAAGGTCCGCCCGCTCAGCGGCCCTCCGTCCGGCGTGACACCGGACGGCGCCGGGGCGGTCACGGAGGGGACGGACCTCGCCGCCACCCCGGGCACCACCAGCGCCACGGACGTCGACTTCCCCGGCGCGGACGTGCTGCTGCCGCTCGCCGACGCACTCGGCGTGACCCCCGAACCGGCACCCCGGCCCGTCACGGAGAGCACCGAGAGCAGCGAGAGCGCCCGGGGACCCCTCGGCGTGTCCGGCAGCACCGTCACGGACACGAAGACCGACTCCTTCGCTCCGGTCGGCGCAGAGCCCACGGTCTCGAAGCTCACCACCCTGTCCCGCCCCTGGACCGAACCGGCCACGGACCTCTACCTGGAGTCCGGCGGCAACGGAACCGGCGGCAACGGAACCGGTGGTGACGTGCCCGGGACGGGCGCCGGGCGAGGGCTCGGCAACGGTGCCACCCCGCCCCCACCCCCGACCATCACGCCCGACGTGCCCGCGCCGGACAGCCCGGTTCCCGTCCGCCCTGCGCAGGAGAACCCACCGTCGGCGCCCCCCGTGCCGACCCCGCCCCCCGGCCGCATCGTCGTGCGGCCCGTGAGCCCGGGCGGTGCCGCCGACGACGGAGAGGGTTCCGTACGGCGCGGGGGAGAACCGTCCGTCACCACCCTTGACGGTCACACGGTGCCCGTCGCGCAGCTGCGGCGCTGGGTGCCGGGCACGGCCGTGAGGCCCCGACCGGGCCGTGCGGTACAGACGTTGACGATCTCGCAGGGCCCGGCCGAGGAGGGCACGGTGCACGGCGCGGGGCGCCGCGCGCTGCTCGGCCAGGACACCTTCCGCGGCGTGCGCACCACGTCCACCGCCACGGCGGCAGAGTCCCCGGCCGGTACCCCTGGCTCCCCGGCCGGTACCCCTGGCTCCCCGGCCGGTACCCCTGGCTCCCCGGCCGGTACCTCGGCCTCCCCGGCGATCACCGAGGCCCCGCCCCTCCGCCGTACCGTGTTCACCGGTCCGCCCGCCCCGCTCCCCGGCTCGGGCACCGAACGCGGTGCCGACTACTTCGTGGCACACGCCACGTCCCGTACGGTCACCCTCGGTACCGAGGACGCCGCACGTCCCACCGTCAAGGTCAGTGGCGTACAGCTCGGCGAGGTGCTCAAGTCCTGGGCGCGGGACGACGATCAGGACCGGCCTCTGGTGCTGTTCTCGTGCGAGACAGGGCGGCAGCCGCGGGTGGCGGGTCTGCCGGTGGCACAGCACGTGGCGAACCGGACCGGACGGCCGGTGTACGCGCCGACCACCGAGGTCGGCACCGCCCGGGACGGGCAGGGAGACGTCCGGGCGGTCCTCACCGAGGGCCCGGACGGGCCGGGGCGCTGGCGGCTGTTCACCCCGGAGCCCGGCGGCGCCGAGCTGGACCGGCTGGCGCGCGTCGCCGGTCTGCATGCGGGCCCCGAGCCCGCCGACGCCTTCGCGCGGGCCCGTACCCTCCAGCAGATCCGCACCCTGCGCGACACCCTGGGACCGGACGCCGAACAGCGCCCGGAGAACCACGAGTTGCTCGCCGGCCTCGCCTATGTGGACGGCCTGCGCTGGCTCAGTCCGGCGACCGCGGCCCGCTACGGCGACGGGCGGATGACCCCGGACCTGCTGCGCCGGATGGTCCTGGACCGGCCCGGCGCGGTGAACGGCACCGGCTCCGATCCGGCGGCGGCCGGTCCCACGGCCGAGCAGTACACCGCGTTCCTGCGCGCGGCATCCGAGCTGCGCGCCACCGCGGGACCCGACACCACGCTCGACGCCCTGCTCCCTCCGCCGCCGCCCGCGCTCCCGCCGGGCACCCTGGTCTCGCCGGACGACGTACGCGGACTCTCCTACGCACCCGGCGCCCAGGTGACCTGGTCCCTGGCCCCCACCCCGCTGCCCCTGTCCGAACTGGCCCTCAGCCCCGAGGACACCGCCGAACTCGCCCGCCGCAGGCCCGACCTGGTGCCCGCCACGAGCCGCCCGGCGACCCTGGCCGACGACGTGACCCTGCTCAGCAAGGACCCGGCGGGGGGCGGACCGGCGGATCTCGTGACCGCGGACGGCATGGCCTTCCGGCGGCTGGACACCCCGGGCGGCGGCAACTGCCTCTTCCGGGCGCTGCTCGACAGCGCGCGGAGCCTGGACGTACCGCCGGCGTGGGCCGCGCGCAATGTCGCCGGGCTGCGCACCCTGCTGCGTGACCGGCTCGCCGGGTCGGAACTGCTCACCGCGGCTGCCGAGGCGACCCCGGATCCGGTGCTCGCCGTGGTGGACGACCTGCGGATGCGTGCCCTCGCCGGGGAGAGCGACCCGGAGGTGCAGCGGTCGGTCAACGAGCACTGGAACCGGATCGCCCGGGCGGTCGTCACCGGCGGTGACGCCGGACGGTGGCAGCAGATCCTCCGGGACAGCGACTACCCGCACCTCGCCCGCGTGGCGCCCACCCCGGCCGACGCCCGGCGGCTCGGCACCGGAAACCTTGTCACGGCGGCGGCCGAGCAGCCCGGCCTGTGGGCGTCCCCCTTCGGTGACCTGCTCCCGCAGGCGCTGGCGCACACCCTCGACCTCGACCTGCGCCTCGTCCAGCCCGACCCGCAGGCGGAGGGGAGCACCTTCGTCGTCCCTCTCCATCCGGGGGGCCAGGGCGGCACCCTGCACCTGGCCTACAACGGCAGGGACCACTTCGACGCCCTGGTCCCCGCTTCGGCCCCGATCACCGCCGTACCGGATCCGGCTCCCACGGGCGACGAGAGCGGCAAGGCGCCGTCGGCCCGGCGGCAGCCGGAGCCCTCCACCGAGACTCCGTCCCCCGACTCCCCGTCCGCCGAGAGCCGGTCCGGCCGGGCCCCCGCTGCCCAGGACACCCCGGCCCAGGAAGGCTCCGACCCCTTCGGGGAGTGGCTGCGCGGCATGGGCGGGATCACCGACGTCTACGCCCCCGAGACCGAGGCCCCCGACAAGGGCGACCCGGTACCGCTGGAGACCCAGCTCGACCGGTACCGCCCGCCCCGCCTGCTGACCGGCGCCGACGCCGCACCGCCGGGCCCGAACCCGCGCACCGTCACCTTCCAGGACGGCAGCCGGCTGCCCTCCGTGCTCATCGACCCGGACGGCGACCCGAACGCCCCGGCTCCCGCGGGCCGGACGGGCGACGGCAGCGTGGGCACCCCGCCGAGCGGGCTCTTCACCGGCCCCGGCGTCCTCACCCTGCGCTCGCCCGACCAGGTCGCCCGGCAGATCCTCGGGGAACTGCCGAAGAAGCTGCGCGACCAGTTCGACGAAGCCGAGCTGCTGCGGCTCCTGACCACCCAGCCCGGCGCCTTCACCGCCCCGCGCGGCGCGCGTCTGGTGGGGCGGGAGAAGTCCGGCGTCGGCCACGAGATGACGATCGAGGCCGTCCCGTACCACCGCTGGGAGCGGTTCTCCGACGTGGACGGCGCGACCGTGCGGGTCGACACCCTGCGGCGCGGCCAGGCCGGCACGGGCGGTGGGCGCAGCGTCGGCTTCGGGCGCCGGATCGCCGCCGGCATCAGCATGGGCCCGCCGCTCAGCTGGCTGGTGAAGATCGGCGTGTCGCTGGGCTGGACCCGAAGGACCGACTACTCCCTGGGCACCCAGGCGTACAACCAGTCCGAGCACCGGGCCTGGGAGGGCTCACACCTGCACCTGGACGACGTCCACTACCGGGTGCGTGTCGAGCGGGTCACCGAGGCTCCGGCGAACGACGGCCGGGACGCCTCGTCCGGCACGCTCGCCGCAGACCCCGGCTGGCGGCGCCAGGAGGTCCTCACCAGGCAGTTCGCCGTACGGGACGGGCTGAGCTGGCGGCTGCCCGACGACCTCACCGTGCCCTACGCGGGACCGCGTCGCGCTCCACGGACGCTGACCTTCCCGGACGGGCGGGAGCCGCGGGCCACCGACGTCACGGCCCTGCACTTCACGGACCCTCCGGAGGACCTGGCCCTCGCCATCTCCGGTGCCCGGCCCGGCAGTTCGGCGCACCGCACGCTCGTGTCGTACGTCAGGCCGGGACGGCTGCTCGCGCTGTTCGGCCGGCTCACCGGACCGGTCAGCGGCCCCGAGCTGACCCGGGGCAGCGGTCAGCACCCGCTGGGGCACCTCATCGTCGAGCGGTCGATCCCGCAACGGGCCACCCTGGTGACGGAGTCGGTCAAGGCGGAGATACGGGACCTGACCCAGACCACGTACCAGAACGAGCGCGGTCACGTCCGCGACACCCGTTTCGGCATCCAGGTCACCTCCGGCCCGAACCACACCTTCATCGGCCCGGAGACGGACGTACGACTCCAGGGCGGCCCGCTGGTCCGCGCCGACTTCAGCAGCGGGCGGGGCCACTACCTCGGCACCGACGCGGCCCGCAAGACCACCGGCCGGGTCCGCAACCACCCTGTCGCGCTCTACCGGGTGGAGCGCACGCTGATGGTGCGCAAGGCCGGCGATCCGCCGTCCGCGGCCCGCCCGGTCCGGGTGGTCAGCCTGGACTGGATGTCCACCCAGGACGCGCGGCGCCTCGCCGGCTGGGACAGCCGCACCCCCGGGCAGGCGGGCCCCGACCCGGACGCCCGGCCTCCGGTGCCGTGGTACCTCACCCGGGAGGACCCGGTCCACCTGAGCGGCCAGGTCCGCGCCGAGGGCTTCGTCCCCGACCGCCCGCAGCCCCTGACGCCGGGTCAGGACCAGGCGGCCGCGCCGGAGATGACGCCGGCATCGCAGCAGGACCAGGAGCCCCTGGTCGCCCAGGAGGGGCAACAGCCTCCTGCCGTTCAGGACGGTCAGCAGCAGGACCAGCAGTCCCCCACCGCCCCGAACGGCCAGCAGCAGGACCGGCAGTCCCCCACCGCCCCGAACGATCAGCAGCAGGACCGGCAGGACCGGCAGAGCCAGACCGCGCAGCCGCCCGCCCCCCAGGACCCCATGCGGGTCTTCACGGACGCCGTCCTGGACACCCTGCACCGCTCGTACCCGTCGATGTTCGTACCGCCGCTGATGCTTCGCCACCAGCGGCTGGCCAGGTTCTGGTACGGGGACGGGCGGATGCGGACCGCGCTGCACAACGACCGTCAGGTCCGCGAGGCGCTGAACCGGCCCAGCCTGGCCCAGAGCCTGGACGACCTGACCACCACCGGTGTGCCGGTCACCCTCACCGAGGACGGCAAGGTGCGCCGCGGTCACCACACCCTGATCCTGCGGGCACGGCTCACCGACCGGCGCTTCGAGAGCACCATGAGCGAGCGCTCCCTGCGCAACGCGGTGATCGGCACCGAGGTCTCCGGCCAGGGACAGCAGGCCTCCAGCACCCTGTCGGGCGGTGCCGAGCTGGGCATCTCGCCGCGCGACCACGACAAGGTGCCGGAGGCCGGACTGCCCCGCCAGACCGGCAACGTCTCCCTCGGCGCGCGCTACTCCCACACCGAGCAGAAGGCCACCCGCAGCACGGTCGCGGTCACCCACGACCACCTGACCTTCCAGAACGGCGCCCACCTCTACAGCTACCGGGTGGAGCTGAGCGCCTCCTTCGAGGGACACCGCCGCCCGCGAGGCTGGGCCCGGCTGCTTTCGGTCGGCCTGCTGGGCGCCGGCGTCTTCGTCAGCAAGGCCGAGGAACGCCCGCTGTTCAGCAAGGGCAGCGAGACCGTCGGCCGGGTGGAGCTGGCCGTCCCCGCCGCGCACGGCTCCGAGCGCCACGCCCCCGTCGACCCGGCGCCCGGAGCGCCGTCGACGACGCCCGCCGCCCCGGCACCGGCGCCCGGGCCGCGGCGCGTCTCCGCCACCGAGGCGGACCAGCTCCTCGACGGGACGCGCCCCCTGCTACGCCAGGAGGGGACCGACCAGCGGCTCACCCAGCGGCTGCTGAGCGCCCCGCACGTGGTCCTCAGCGTCGAGGGCGGCCCACAGCGACAGCAGCTCGTGCAGGACACCGCCGACCGCGCCGCGGGCGGCACCTGGCACGTCAGCGCGCCCGGCGCCCCGGTGCGCGCCGCCCTGCGCCGTGCCATGGCGAACCTCAGTGTGGCCGGGCAACTCGGCCAGTACCTCGGTCCGTTCGGCTCCCGCATCACCGGACTCAACGGCGCCGGACCGTTCCGCACCCACTACCTGAAGGCCGCGGTCCGCGGCGAACTGCACAACCTGCGCGTCAAGAGCGACCCGAAGCCGGCCAGCCTCGAGGCCACCATCGGCAACGAACACCGCGTCGTGGGCACGGAGGGCACCCTCTCCCACACCACCCTCGGCCTCCAGGGCGCCGACATGCCGCTCCAGCAGGCCCCCGGCCAGCAGGCGGTGATGGGCTCGTACGCGACCGCCCTGCAGTACGCCTGGGGCAAGGGCCGCACCCTCTCGCAGACGCTGACCCGCGGACGCAACACCACCCTCACCTTCGCCGGGCGGATGTACCTGGTGGTCGCCGACGCCACCGAGACCGTGGCGGTGCGGGACCGCTGGACGGCGGCGATGGGCATGGCGGGCACCCGGGTGGCGGCCCGGGTCAGCTCGGCCGCCGGACACCTCTCGGGGCGTCTGGCCCGCGGTCTCGCCCCGCGCCGGGCCGCAGCCGCGCTCCAGCACATCCGCGACGCCGTGATGTTCCACCTGCCCATGCAGGACGTCATCGAGGCCGGACTCGCCCCGGACGGCCTGGGCACCACCACCCCGGACAACCTCGGCCGCGGCTACCGGGTGCCCGGCTTCCTGCGCGGCCGCCGCTTCCCCGGCCACCCCAGCGGCCGCCTCGACGCCAGCCACGCGGCGCAGCGGCTGATGAGGCAGCTGGAGCAGATCGGGGTGCCCTCCCACGACCGGGAGCAGGTCCTGCAGCGGCTCTCCCCGGACTTCCTCCGGGCCAACCTGCACGAACTCACCACCGACGGGATGACCCTGCCGGTCCGCTACCGCACCTGGCACCATCCGGCCCACCTGCCGGTCGGGGGAAGCCCCGCGCAGATGCGGTTCAAGCTGACCCCGAAGACCACCACCGTGGAGCGGCTGCGCACCGGCTTCGAGCTGGAGGACTACCGCACCACCGCCCGCGACGACGCCGACGGCTCCTCCCAGGACCGCGGCGCCGACGTGACACTGAGCGCCGGGCAGCGTGCGACGGAGAGCGGCGTCCTGATCGCCGCTCCCTCCCTCCAGGGCACCGCCGCCAAGAAGAGGGCGACGACGCGGACCGAGACCGACGGCCGCACCTCGATGCCCAACATCGCCACCGTCCAGGCGCACGCCGAGATCGTCACCGAGTACATCCTCACCGTCACCATGACGGACGCGTCCGGCGACCCGCTTCGCCCCCGTGCCGTCGCCCCGGTCGGCAGCCTCCGGGAGATCGTCCCCGCCAACCTGCTCACCCCGGACGGTGACGGCGCCGACGGCGCCCTCACCGAGCAGGACGTGCCCCAACCCGAGCGCGCGGTACAGATGTTGACGGCCGATCAGGCCCGCCCGGACGGCATCGCCGCCTGGCGCGCCTCGTCCACCGCCCCCGGCGACACCGGCTCCCCGGACATCCTGCCCTTCGACGACGACCGGATCGGCTCCGGCATCCTCGCCGTGGACATCCACGGCGCGGCCAACGTCCAGGACGCCCTCACCCTCGCCACCGCCCGCGCCGACGGCTTCGGCGACAGCGACCTGGGCAGGCGGCACACCGGCGACGTACTCGCCGCGCGGGTGCGCATGGCCCGCCACACCCCGCTCACCGGTCTCGGTACCGCCTCCGCCCAGGCCCAGCAGGAGGCCACCACACAGGCCGGTCTCACGGCCGGCTTCCGCGAGGCCCTGAGCGCCGACGGCTCCCCGCTGCCCACCCAGGCCTCCGCCCGCCTCGTCGGCCAGTTCCACACCGCCGACTCCCGTCTCTACGCGAAGATGCACCGCCGTGGCGCGCGGCTGCTCGCCGTGGAGAACAAACCGCGTATGGAGGCCATGCAGCGCGCCAAGACCTCCGACGCGCTGGAGTCCGGCATCACCGACAACATCGAGGGTGCCGTCGGATCCGCCCCCCTGGCGGGCAACAGCAACGCGGGCGTGACCAACCCGGGTGCCACGGTCCCGATCGGCGGCGCGAACGACGGCACCACGCTCAAAGGCACCACCGACACCACCCTCGGCACCCACGTCAAGGTCGTCACCAACCGCAGCATGCTGTTCGCACTGCCGGTGAGCTGGCTGTCGGTCGCCGAGGTCGACCACCGGCTCACCGACAGCCGCCCCCTGCACGCGCTCGGCAAGGCCAAGCGCGGCCCGCGCGCCGCCGAAGCCCAAACCACCGCCCTGGTGTGGCTGCGCGAGGACATCGCCCGTGACTACGGCCTCCTGGACGACACCACGTTCCCCGACGAGGTCGCCAAGGCCTGGGACGACCTCGCCAAGGCGGCCGGCGACCTCGCCACGGCAGAGCAGCGCTACTACGACGCCCGGGCCCGGGCCCGTGAGACATGGCTCGACCTCACCACCGAGGAACAGGCGGCGCTCGGCGCCGGTACCCCTGCCCGGCAGGCCGCACCCGGCGACGGCGACTCCGGCCTGAAGGCCGCACCCGGCGACGCCGACGGCGCCCCCGGCGGGGAGGGCGCGCTCGGCGACGGCGACGGCGGCCCCGGTTTGCAGGCCGCACCCGGCGACGGCGGCCTGAAGGCGGCGCTCGGTGATGGCGACTCCGGTCAGGTGGCCGCACTCGGCGACGGCGCTCCCGGCGGGGAGGGCGCGCTCGGCGACCGCGAGGGCGACGGCGACCCCGGTCGGCAGGGCGCGCTCGGCGACCACGACGGCGCCCCCGGCCGGGAAGGCGCGCTCGGCGACCACGACGGCGATGGTGACGTCGGCCCCGGTCGGCAGGCCGCGCCCGGCGACGGCGACGCCGCCCTGAAGGCCGCGCCCGGGGACGACGGCTCCGGCCGGCCGGCCGTGCTGCCCCCGGCCCTGGCCGAATCCCCGGCCGTCACCGCCTGGCAGGCCGCCCGCGACGAGGTCCGCCGCTGGCAGGAGCGCACCGCCGCCGCCGCCGCGGACCACCACCGGCTGCACCTCGCCGCCTCCCGTCTCACCGCCCACCATCAGGGCCTGCCCTCGGTCCCGGTGCCGGACCGGCCTCAGGAGTACACCGAGCCGGGGTGGCGCTCCGAGGCACCCGAGCCGTACACGATCACCGACGGCACCGACTCCGCCCCGCGCACCCTCACCTCCCCGGACGGTGCCACGGTCCGCGAGGTGCACGACGTACCGCACGACGGCGCCTCGTTCTTCCACGCGCTGCTCGCCATCGCCGGGGCCCGGGGCCGGCTGGCCCATCTGCTGGGCACCGACCTCGCCGACCGGTTCACGGGAGCCCTCGGCGACCCGGCGGTCACGGCCGAGGCCGTCGGCGCCGCCCGCGACCGCCTCGCCTGGGCGCTGGGCGAGGACGGCAACGAAGACCTGCTCGACGCCCTCGCCCTGGACGTGGCCGACACCTTCACGCAGGACGAACTGGATGCCGCGGGCGTGGTGTTCACCCCGGCGCAGCAGGCCGAGTTCGACGCCTTCGGCCGTCTCCCGCTGACCTTCTGGCCCACCCCCGCGCAGCGGGTCGCGCTGGCCGCGGCCGCCCTGTCCCGCCCCTTCGCGCCCGAGCCGCACCAGGACGCCGACGCGAGTCCGGGGGGCGACCCCGTTCCGTCGCCCGTGCGCCGCGCGGGCGACCACGGCGGCGCCGACCTGCTGCCCGCCCTCGCGGCCCGGATCCTGGGCACCCCGCTCACCGTGGTGACCGGCGAGGGCGGCGCACAGCTCTTCCTCCCGCACGGCACCGATCCGTCCGCCGTCGACCCGGCCGGCGACCCGGTCCTGTACGCGGCCGACGGCTTCTTCCACGCCGCACTGCCACCCGGCACCCCGGCCCCCGTCACCACCGCACTGCCGACGCCGGCCACCGAGACCTCCGCCGACTCCGGTACCGGCACCGGCCCCGGCACCTCGACGACCGTGCCCCCGGCCACCGAGAGCCCGCGCGCCCCCCAGCAGCCGCCCGCCCACCGCAGCCACGCCACCCCGCCCTGGATGCCGCCCGCCGACAGCACCGGCCCGCGCTATCGCCTCGACCGCACCGGCGTGCTCACCGCGCCCGATGGCGCCACGTACACCCAGGGCGCTCCCACCGGCCGCGGCAACGGCTTCTTCGGTGCGCTGTCCACCGCCCTGAGCCACGCCGCCGACCGGCCGGGCCTCGACCGACGTGACGCCGCACGGCTGCGGGCGCGTGCCAGACGGTCGCCTTCCGAGCTGATGCGGCAGCACGGCCTGCCGGGCGACCCCGCCGACCGGGACGGGCTGTTCACGCCCCCGCCCCTGGTGCCGCGCCGCGGCATGCCCGAGCCGAGCGCGGAAGCCCGGGAAGCCCATGTGCGCGCTCACCTCGCACGGGCCCCGTGGGGCCCCGAGGCCGACCGCGCGGTCGCCGAGTGGGCCGCCACCGCGACCTCCACGACCGTCACCCTGATCGAGGAGAACGGCACCGCTCACACCTACCCCGCCCCGGCCGGCACCGACGGCCCGCACCTCCGCCTCCGCCGCCGCGGCGGCGACTTCGTCCCTCTGATCCTCCACACCCCGGCTCCCGAGCCGAAGCAGCCGGAAGCACAGCTCACGCCGACGGTGGCGCACACGCCCACGGTGCGGACCGCGGCGGATGCGACGGCGGACACCCGGCCCGCCGGCACGACGCCCCACCCGGCCGCACCCTCCAGCAGCTCCACCACCTCCACCACCTCCACCACCCAGGACACGGCACCGCCGCCACCGAACCGGGACCGGGCACCGCTGCCGTCGCACTCGGAAGCCGCCGCCACACCGCTGCCCCTGTCACCCGCGGCTCCGGAGACCACGGCCGCGTCGCCGGCGCCGTCGGACGCCGAGGAGGAAGCGCACGAACTGTCCACGCTGACCGGCGCCGACCCGGCCCCGTCCCCCACACCCGCAGCGCCGCGACCGTCTCCGCGCCCCTTCAAGCTGGGCAGCTACGAGTTCACCAACCTCAACCAGACCGACGCCTACGTCGACAAGGCCGTGCGGATCATCGAGTTGCTCGACGAGCACTCCACGATCAGCGACTACGTCAACGGCCGTCCGGTCCGCATCACGCTGCACCTGCGGACGACGGAGACCCCGGCCGACGTACGCGATCTGGGGCCCGACGGTGTACAGATCAACCTGGCGAGCTACTACTTCGAGAAGTACGACACCGGTTACATCATGGGCATGCTGGCCCACGAGATCGGCCTGCATCCTCTCGCCTCCCGCAACACGGACATCCCCGAGCAGGAGGAGGCGTACCGGGGCATGCCGCTGCCGGTACCGGGCCTGACGGACCTGAAGCAGCCGCGCACCATGAACACCGAGTCGGCGGGCCAGGCCGACCACATCATGGCGGCCTACCCGGCGACGATCCGGCACGGCATCTACCGGGACATCGTCGTGGAGATGGCCGGGATCCTGGCTCGACGGGCCCGGGTGGGCGTACCGGGAGCCAAGACCAGGGACGTCACCGACCTGTTCGACTGCTACCTGATGGATCTGGCGTCCATCGCGGTCACCAGCGACTACCGGATGAACGCCGTCAAGGAGCCCAACTACACGGCGCGGGTCTACAACGCCTACAAGCAGATGCTCCACGCCCGGATGGCGGCCACCCCCGCGCTGCAAGCCCTGCTGCCGCCCGACAAGGGCCTGTTCGGCGTCGCACGGGACTTCACGACACTCGCCACCAGCATCGCGGCCAACAACCGCGGCGACAGCATCCAGCGACCGGCCCCCGCGGACGAAACACGCCCGCGCCTCCCCGGCACGGGTGCCACCACGCAGACCCCGCCCGCCGCCCCACCGCCACCCGGCGCGCGCGACAGCCGCCCCCGGTTCGTGGTGCGGTCGGGCTTCGACGCGCGCCGGTTCACGCACGACGGCGACCCGGTCACCGACCTCACGGTCCGTATAGCTCTGCGCGGCACACCCGACCAGGTCACCGACGTCATCGGTCGGCTCCGGGACGGGGTGGACGAGTACCTCAACACCCCGGGCCACCGCCTCCCCGACGGCGACCGCCTGCATGTCACCGTCGAGCGGGTCGATCCCGCCGACGCCCCCCATCTGACGGTGGACCTGGTGGGCCGGGACCGGGCGATGGACCAGAGCACGTGGTGGGCGGACGCGGCCCCGATCCAGTTCGTGCACGAGTTGACCCATCAGCTCGGCCTGCGGGACGAGTACCGCGACGCCGATTCCCCGCAGCGCCCCCACATCCTCGGCAGTCTGCTGGGCGACTTGGACGCCGCCCCCGAGGACTCCTCGCTCGCCCCTGCCGGTCTCCGCGATCGGCACCTGGCCCTGCTCGGCGCGCTCGTCGGCGACGTGACGCGGTCCCACGGGCAGGAGGACGGCCGGACCTGGGAGGCCGCCCGAGCCGCCGCCGAGCCGGTCACCCGCCGGTCGGTGTGGGTGGACCCGGTCTCCCTGCCCCGGTCGGCCGACGACACGTCGGGATCCGAGGTGCCCGCCCACATGCCGCAGGAGGGGACCCTCGTTCCCTTCAGGTCCGGGAACTTCGAGTTCACCAACCTCAAGCACACGGAGGCCAGGTATCGCGACAAGGCGATCCGCATCATCGAGCTGCTGGATGAGCACGCCACCATCAGGAGCTACATCGGCGACCGCACCGTCCGCATCACGCTGCGCCTGCGGACGACGGAGGCTCCGGCCGATGTGACGGACCGTGGGGATGCCGGTGTCGACATCAACCTGGCGAGTTACTACTTCGAGAAATACGACACCGGTTACATCATGGGCATGCTGGCCCACGAGATCGGCCTGCATCCTCTGGCGTCGCGGAACGGCAGCATCCCCGAGGAGGAGGACCTGTTCGCCGGGATGCCGCTGACGGTGCCGGGGCTGGAGTCCCTGAGCACCCCGCGTTTCATGAACACCGAGGGCGCGGGCCAGGCGGACCACGTCATGGCGGCCTTCCCGCACACCATCCGGCACGGCATCTACCGGGACATCGTGGTGGAGATGGCCGAAGTCCTGGCACAGCGCGCGCAGGCCGGTGTGGAGGGGGCAGCGGCCAAGGACGTCACGGACCTGTTCGACTGCTACCTGATGGACCTGGCGTCGATCGCGGTGACCAACGATCACCGGGGCCGGGCGATCACGGACCCGAACTACACGGCGAAGTCGTACAACGCCTACAAGGCCCAGCTGGCCGAGCACCTCCCGGCCGACAGCCCTCTTCGTGCCCTGCTGCCCGCCGACAAGGGCCGGTTCGGTGTCCTGGGCGACTTCGCCCAGCTCGCCACGAGCGTCGGCGCCAACAACCGGGGCGACAGTATCCAGGTGCCGATCCCCACGGGCGAGGCGATGCCCCGCCTCCCGCAGGCCGGTGGCGAGCCGGCCGAGTCCCGGCCGGCCGACGACACGGCGGCCACAGACGCGCCGCCGGTGTCGCGCTCCTTCAAGCTGGGCGGCTACGAGTTCACCAACCTCAACCAGACCGACGCCTACGTCGACAAGGCCGTGCGGATCATCGAGTTGCTCGACGAGCACTCCACGATCAGCGACTACGTCAACGGCCGTCCGGTCCGCATCACGCTGCGCCTGCGGACGACGGAGGCTCCGGCCGATGTGACGGACCGTGGCGAGGCCGGTGTCGACATCAACCTGGCGAGTTACTACTTCGAGAAGTACGACACCGGTTACATCATGGGCATGCTGGCCCACGAGATCGGTCTGCATCCGCTGGCTTCGCGGAACGGGCGCATCGCGGAGGAGGAGGACCTGCTCGCGGGCATGCCCCTGGCGGTGCCGGGACTGGAGTCATTGAGCGAGCCGCGTTTCATGAACACGGTGGGCGCGGGCCAGGCGGATCACGTGATGGCGGCGTTCCCGTCGTCGATCCGGCACGGCCTGTACCGGGACGTGACCGTGGAGATGGCCCGGATCCTGGAGCACCGGGCGCGGGTGGGTGTGCCGGGCGCCAAGGCGTCGGACGTCACGGACCTGTTCGACACCTACCTGATGGACCTGGCGTCGATCGCGGTGACCAACGATCACCGGGGCCGGGCCATCACGGACCCGAACTACACGGCGAAGTCGTACAACGCCTACAAGGCGCAACTGGACGCGCATCTGCCGCAGGGCAGCCGCCTTCGTGCCCTGTTGCCCGCCGACAAGGGCCGGTTCGGCGTGCTGCGTGGCTTCGCCCAGCTCGCCACGAGCGTCGGCACCAACAACCGGGGCGACAGCATCCAGCAGCCGACGCCGACCGGCGAGGCCCGCCCGCGTCTCCCGCAGGGGACGGGCGACGGCCCCCGGACCGAGGAGGAAGTCGAACAGCCGGCCGTACCGGCCGCCCCGGCGCCGCACCGCGGGCCTGACAGCCGTCCGCGCTTCGTGGTGCGGTCCGGCTTCGACGCGCGCCGCTTCACCTACGACGGTGACCCCGTCACCGACCTGACCGTCCGTGTCGCTCTGCGCGGTACGGAGGAGCAGGGCGCGCGGGTACGTGAGCGGCTCGACGCGGGAGTGGCCCGGCTCCTGAACGGCCCGGGACACCGGCTGCCCAGCGGGGACCGCCTGCACGTGACGGTGGAGTACGTCGACCCTGCCGCCTCGCCGCATCTCACGGTGGACCTCGTGGCCCGGGACCGCGTGATGGATCAGACCACCTGGTGGGCGGATGCCGATCCGGTGCAGTTGGTGCACGAGCTGACGCACCAACTCGGTCTGCGGGACGAGTACCGTGACGCCGATTCCCCGCAGCGCCCCCACATCGCGGGCAGTCTTCTGGGTGACCTGGACCAGAGCCCCGAGGACCCGTCCCTGTCCGCGGCCGGTCTGCGCGGCCGGCATCTGGCCCTGCTGGGCGCGCTGATCGGCGACGTGGACCCGCACACCGTGGACGACGGGGGCGGCCAGGTCACGTGGGAGGAGGCCCGAGCGGCTTCCCAGCCGGTCATCCGCCGGTCGGTGTGGGTGGACCCGGTCTCCCTGCCCCGGGCCGCCGACGACACGGCGAGCGACGACGTCCCCGCGCACATGCCGCAGGAAGGCACTCTCGTCCCCTTCACGTCGGGGAACTACGAGTTCACCAACCTCAAGCACACGAACGAGAAGTACCGGGACAAGGCGATCCGCATCATCGAACTGCTCGGTGAGCACCCGGTGCTGGCCGCCTATGTCGGTGACCGCCCGGTCCGTATCACCCTGCAGGTGCGCACCACGGAGACGCCGGCCGATGTGACGGACCGAGGCGAGGCCGGTGTCGACATCAACCTGGCGAGTTACTACTTCGAGAAGTACGACATCGGTTACATCATGGGCATGCTGGCCCACGAGATCGGCCTGCACCCTCTCGCTTCCCAGGACCGGAACATCCCGGACGAGGAGGCGATGTTCGAGCACTTCCCGCTGTCCGTGCCGGGTCTGGAGGACCAGAATCCGCCGCGCACGATGAGCACGGAAGGTGCCGGTCAGGCCGACCACATCATGGCCGCCTATCCGAGCAGCACACGGCACAGGATCTACCGCGACATCGTGCTGCGGATGGCCGACCGGATGGCCCGGGCCGCGCAGACCGGTGTCGAGGGGGCCAAGGGCACGGACGTCACGGACCTGATCGACACCTACCTCATGGACCTGGCGTCCATCGCGCTGACCAACGATCACCGTACGAACGCGGCGAAGGAGCCCCGCAACACCGCCAAGGTCTACAACGCCTACAAGGCCCAGCTCATGCAGCACATGGCCCCGGACAGTCCGGCCCGGGCGCTGGTGCCGCCGGACAAGGGCATGTTCGGTGTGGTGCGCGACTTCGCCCAACTGGCAGCGGCCGTCGCGGCGAACAATCGCGGCGACAGCATCCAGGTGCCGACCCCGTCCGGCGAGGCGATGCCCCGGCTTCCGCAGGCCGGCGACCCGACGTCCGAGCCGGTCCTGCAATCCCTCCGGCTGGGGCAGTTCGAGTTCACCAACCTGAACCAGACGGAGGCGTACGTCGACAAGGCGGTCCGGATCGTCGAGCTGCTGGATGAGCACGCGACGATCAAGAGCTACATCGGCGACCGCACCGTCCGCATCACGCTGCGCCTGCGGACGACGGAGGCTCCGGCCGATGTGACGGACCGTGGGGATGCCGGTGTCGACATCAACCTGGCGAGTTACTACTTCGAGAAGTACGACACCGGTTACATCATGGGCATGCTGGCCCACGAGATCGGCCTGCACCCCTTCGCCTCCCGGAACAGGAACATCGCCGAGGAGGAGGACCTGTACGCGGGAATGCCGCTGCCGGTACCGGGGCTGGAGTCCCTGAGCACCCCGCGTTTCATGAACACCGAAGGCGCGGGCCAGGCCGATCACGTGATGGCCGCCTTCCCGCACACCATCCGCCACGGCCTCTACCGCGACATCGTCGTGGAGATGGCAGGAGTGCTCGCACAGCGCGCGCGGGTGGGCGTCGCGGGCGCCAAGTCCAAGGACGTCACGGACCTGTTCGACTGCTACCTGATGGATCTGGCGTCGATCGCGGTGACCAACGATCACCGGGGCCGGGCGATCACGGACCCGAACTACACGGCGAAGTCGTACAACGCCTACAAGGCCCAGCTGGCCGAGCACCTCCCGGCCGACAGCCCTCTTCGTGCCCTGCTGCCCGCCGACAAGGGCCGATTCGGCGTGCTGGGTGATTTCGCCCAGCTCGCCACGAGCGTCGGCACCAACAACCGGGGCGACAGCATTCAGCGGCCGGCCCCGGTGGGCGAGGCGGCGCCCCGGCTGCCGGAGTCGGGTGGCGAGGTGGGTCAAGGGGTCACCGGTAGCCGGCAGTTGCGGGGCCCGCGTGACAGGCGTCCGCGGTTCGTGGTGCGGTCGGGCTTCGACGCGCGCCGGTTCACGCACGACGGTGAGCCGGTCACGGACCTGACGGTGCGGGTCGCGTTGCGCGGCGCGGAGGACGAGAGCGCGCGGGTCTTCGGGCGGTTGGGTGCGGGGGTCGAGGAGTTCCTGAACGACCGGGGCTACCGTCTGCCGAACGGTGACCGGCTCCATGTGACAGTGGAGCCCGTGGATCCGGCGGATGCGCCGCATCTGACGGTGGATCTGGTGGGCGGGGACCGGGGCATGGACCAGAACACCTGGTGGGTGGATGCCGAACCTGTGCAGCTGGTGCACGAGTTGACGCATCAGCTGGGCCTGCGGGACGAGTACCGCGACGCGGACGCCCCGCACCGCTCGCACGTCCCCGGCAGTCTGCTGGGCGATCTGGGCGCGGACCCGGAGGACTCCTCGCTCGCCCGGGCCGGCCTGCGCGGCCGGCATCTGGCCCTGCTGGGCGCGCTGATCGGCGACGTGGACCCGCACACCGTGGACGACGGGGGCGGCCAGGTCACGTGGGAGGAGGCCCGAGCGGCTTCCCAGCCGGTCATCCGCCGGTCGGTGTGGGTGGACCCGGTCTCCCTGCCCCGGCCCACCGGTGAGACCGCCATCGCCGGTGACACCGCCGTTGCCGAGGAAGCCGCCACCGCCGGCGACGTGCCGCCCCGGATGCTCACACCCTTCAGGTCAGGGAACTTCGAGTTCACCAACCTCAAGCACACGGACGAGGCGTACCGCGACAGGGCGGTCCGCATCATCGATCTGCTGCGGAAACACGACACCATCCGCCGTTACATAGGCAACCGGCCCTGCCGCATCACGCTGCACGTGCGCACCACCGAGCCACCGGCCGACGTCCTGGACCGCGGTCCGGACGGTGTCGAGATCAACCTCGCCAGCTACTACTTCGAGAAGTACGACATCGGGCATGTGATGGGCATGCTGGCCCACGAGATCGGCCTGCACCCCCTGGCCTCGGAGAACACGGGTCTGCCCGACGAGGAGGCGATGTTCGAGAACTTCCCGCTGCCGGTGCCCGGACTGGAGGACGTGAACCCGCCGCGCACCATGAGCACGGAGGGCGCCGGTCAGGCCGACCACATCATGGCCGCGTACCAGAGCAGCACCCGGCACCGTATCTATCGCGACATCATCCTGGAGATGGCCAGGGTGCTCGCGCAGGACGTCCGAAACGGCGAGGAGAACGCGAAGCCACAGGACGTCACCGACGTGTTCGACTGCTACCTGATGGACCTCGCCTCCATCGCCGTCACCAACGACCACCGTGTGAACGCGGCCATGGAGCCGGGGTACACCGCGAGGGTCTACAACGCCTACAAGAAGACGCTCCACGACCTGCTGGCGGGGGAAGCCGAGGTGCGGGCCCTCCTGCCGTCCGACAAGAGCAGGTTCGGCGTGATGAACGACTTCCGCCGCATCGGGACCTATGTCTCCCTCAACAACCGCGGTGCCAGCATGCAGCGGGAGGACGCGACCTGACCCAGGTTGCTTGCCGGCAGCCCTTCCTTCCGCATGCTCGAAAGCACCCTGGTGTGCGTGAGCGGATCCGTCACCAGGTCTCCGGCCTGAGGGCCGACTCCGCCGCTGCCTCGCTCTCGTGGTCGCCCACGGTGCCGACGGTGAACTCGCGGTCGTACGCCGTCCCGCCGATCGTGGCGCGCAGGCGGGTCGCGATGCGTTCCACGTCGCCCCGTTCCGCCGGGGGCTGGGGGGCGCCCGCCCGCTCGCGGGCCGTCGCCGCCGTGCCGAGGAGCCGGGTCGCCCGTTCCGGGGCGCCGGACAGGGAGTACGCGCCCGCCAGGCCTTCGAGGGCCAGGGCGACCGAGCGGGGGTCCTTGGTCGCCGCGGCGGCCGCGAGGCCGTCCCGGTGGTAGTCCAACGCTCGTGCGGCGTCGCCGCGTTGTTCGGCGATGAAGCCCAACTCCGCGAGGACCAGAGCCAGTCCCGGGCCGTCGCCGCGGCGGTGGTTCCAGGCGAGCCAGGGGCGCAGCCACTCCTCGGCGGCCTCGAGGCGGCCCTGGCGGCGGGCGCTCAGCGCCAGGCCCAGCGCGGCGAACTGCTCGGCCGGCTGGTTGCCCTGCCCGGCCGCGATCCGCAGGGCGCGCGCGTGCAGGTCGTCGGCCTCGTCGTAGCGCTGGGTGAGCAGGGCGATCCTGCCGAGCCCGGACAGCTTCGTGGACATCTCGGGCCAGGTCTCCAGGGCTTGGGCGATCCGCAGGTTCTCCCGGTGCAGCTGGGCCGCGAGGTCGTAGTCGCCGTTGATCTCGGCGAGCCTGCCGAGCACGTCCGTCGTCTTCAACCGGCCCCAAAGATCGCCCAGTTCCGCGAAGTGGACGCGGGCCTCCTCGGCGTTGCCGCGCAGCGACTCCAGGTCCCCGCGGGCCAGGGCGAAGCACGCGCGGGTGGTCAGCGCTGCGGCGGTGCCCCACGCGTCGCGCAGGGTACGGAAACGGACCAGGACCCGCTCGACCCGCTGCTCGCCCTCGACCAGCGCCCCCACCGTCCACTGCGCGTGCGCCAGGAACCACTGCGCCCGCGTCGACTCCAGGGAGGACTCGGGCGGATACTCCGCCAGGACGGCGCACTCCCGCTCTTGCTCGCCGAGCAGCAGACGGATGCCCGCGTACCAGAACTCCGCCTCCAGGCGCTCCTCGGGCGCGGCCTCGCCCGCCGTGTCCAGGGCCGTCGCCAGCGCCCTGCGGGCCTCGCCCAGCCGGCCGCGGACGTACCAGTACCAGGTCAGCGAGTTGACCAGGCTCAGTGCCTCCTGCGCGGCCCCGGCCCGGCCGGCCTCGGCCAGCGCCCGCTGCACGTTGGCCGCCTCCAGGTCCAGGTACGGGAACCAGCGGGACTGGTCCCGCCCGTGCAGATGCGGCCGGGCCCGCTCGGCGAGGCGGACGCAGTGGCGCAGATGCCGGGCGGCGGTCCCGGCGTGCTCACCGGACTCGGCGAGCTTGTCACGCGCGTAGACCGCGACGGACTCCAGCAGCCGGTAGCGCGGGCCCTGCGGCCCTTCGGTGCGGACGGCCAGGGAGCGTTCCACGAGCAGGCTCAGCGCGTCGAGGACGTCGGCCGGGGACACGCCGCCGCCGGAGCACACATCCTCCGCGGCCCGCAGCCCGCACCCCTCGGCGAACACCGACAGCCGGCGCAGCACGGTCCGTTCGCGGTCGTCGAGCAGGCACCAGCTCCAGTCCAGCGTGGCCTGCAGCGTTCGGTGGCGTGACGGGGCGTCCCGGTAACCGCTGTTGAGCACGGTGAAGCGGTCGTCGAGCCGGTCGTGCAGCTCCCGGATGCCCAGCGACCGCACGCGGGTGGCGGCCAGTTCCAGGGCGAGCGGGATGCCGTCGAGGCGGCGGCACACGTCGGCGACCAGGGGAGCGGTGGTGGCGTCGAGCGAGAACTCCGGGTCCGTCGCCCTGGTCCTGTCCACGAAGAGGCGTACGGCGCCCGCGCTCGTCAGCGCGTCGAGGTCCGGTGCGTCCTGCGGGGGCAGCGACAGCGGCGTCACCGGGTACACCGTCTCGTCCCGGGTGCGCAGGGATTCCTGACTGGTCGTCAGGACGTGCAGGTGGGGGGCCCGGCTCAGCAGCAGGCCGGTCAGCTGTGCGACGGCCTCCACGACGTGTTCGCAGTTGTCCAGCACGAGCAGCAGCCGCCGCCCGGCCAGGGCGTTCGCCAGGCGGTCCGCCGGGCCCCTGGCGTCGTCGTCCGAGGTGTTCTCCCGGATGCCCAGCGTCGCCATCACCTGCTCGGCCAGCGCCTCCGCGCCGGCGAACCGCTCCAGGCCCCCGGCGTCCGCGAGCTCCACGAGCCAGGTGCCCCCGCCGAACGCGCCCGTCAGACTCTCCGCCGTGGCCCGGGCGAGGCGGGTCTTGCCGACACCGCCCGGGCCGGTGAGCGTCACCAGGCGGCGCTGTAGGAGCAGGGCCCGGATCGCCCGCAGGTCCTGCTCGCGGCCCACCAGAGGTGAGGCCGAACCGGTGGGACCCGGCCCCGTCTGCGCCCCCGCCACGGACGGCGCCGGCTGCTCCGGTCCGGTCAGGACCGGATCGTGGCGCAGAATGGCCTGCTGCAGCGCCTCCAGGGACGGGCCGGGTGTCAGCCCCAGTTCCTCGTCGAGCCGGCGCCGCAGATCGTTGAAACAGTCGAGCGCGTCGGAGGAACGCCCCGCCTGGTACAGCGCCCGCATCAGCGCGCCCCGCAGCCCCTCGCGCAGCGGATACCGCTCCACCAGCTCCGTCAGGTCGCCCACCAGCAGGCTGTGCTCACCCAACTCCAGGCGCACCCCGGCGTGTTCCTCCGCCGCCGTCAGACGCTCCTCCTCCAGACTCGCCGCGGTCGGCCGCACGGACGGCTGGTCGGCGAACTCGGTGAAGGCCGGGCCGCGCCACAGCGCCAGTGCCTCGCTGTACAGCGCCGCCCGCGCCACGTGGTCCGCGCCGGACCTGGCCCGGGCGACCAGGTCGCGGAACCGCCCGGCGTCGAGCGCTCCGGCCGGGACGTCCAGGACGTATCCGGGCGGCCGGTGCGCGATCAGTTCACGGCCGCCCGTCTCCGCGTCCTCCAACGCGCGCCGCAACTGGGAGACTTTGGCCTGGAGCGACGCCGCCGGCCGGGCCGTGAACGTCGAGCCGCCCCACAGGTCCTCGATGAGCCGCGCAGCCGGGACGACCTGCCCGCGGTGGGCGAGCAGGTCCGCGAGGAGCATGCGCACCTTGACTTCGGGGACCCGCACGACGCGGCCCTCGTCCGTGCGCACCTCCAGCGGCCCCAGCACCCCGAATTCCATGATCCCAGCGTAACCGGGCGCAGACCGGCGCGACGTGCGACGAAAAGGGCTGGGCCACCGTCCCGAAGGACCGTCCCCGCAGCGTTTCCGAAGTCGTCCGAAGCGAATCCGAAGCGGCATGTAGCAGGGTTCCCCGGAGGAATGCGGTACGGCACCGGGGCGGAAGGCGGGGGCGGATGGCCGAGAATGAACGACTGCGGCTGGCGATCATCATCGGCAGCATCAGAAAGGGCCGGTTCGGGCACGTCGCGGCGGAATGGCTGGCCTCTCGGGCGCGGTTGCGGCCCGACTTCGACGTGGACGTCATAGACCTGGCCACGGCCTGGCTGCCCGACGTGATGTCCGCCGACCCGTCGGCGCCCCGGCCCCAGGCCGTCAAGGACCTCGCACCCTGGCTGGAGGCGGCCGACGCGTTCGTGGTGGTCACCCCCGAGCACCATCAGACGTTCCCGGCGTCCCTGAAGAACGCGATCGACTGGTACGACACGGAATGGCACGCAAAACCCGTCGGATTCCTCTCCTACGGCGGACCCTCCAGCGGATTGTGCGCGGTGGCGGCCCTGCGCCAGGTCTTCGGCGACGTCCACGCCGTCCCGGTGCGCGAGACCGTGAGCTTCCACAACTACTGGGAGCGGCTCGGCCCCGACGGCGCCCTGGCCGCCGCCGACGACTGGGACGTGTCGGCCCGGCTGATGTTCGACCGCCTGAGCTGGTGGGCCGGTGTGCTGCACCGGGCCCGGGCGGAGTGCGGCTACCACGTACCCCAGGTGAACGGACAGGAGCGCAACGCGCCATGGACGGCCAGTGGTTCCGGCGTTTCGGCGGTCCCGAGCCCGACGCGCTCCGGCTGATCCGCTTCTCGCGCGACGGAGGCGCGGCCGGCGCGTACCGGCCGCTGTCCCGGCGTCTCCGACCGCACGTCGAGGTGCGGGTTTTCCCGGCGGTCACTTCTCCGGGGGACCAGCGTCTCGACGACGTGGCCGAAGGCGGTACTGCGCGGCGTCCGCTCGGCGAGCGCCGCTCGGGTGGGCAGCGGCGCCTGCCATGACTGATCACGGGTGTTCGACGTACGGGGGTAGGCGTGGAATTCAAGGTTCTCGGACCGCTCGACGTGGTGAGCGGCGGGCGCAGTCTGCCGCTGGGGGGCGTCAAACAGAGAGCGGTCCTCGGACTGCTCCTCCTCCACGCCAACCAGGTGGTCGCCACCAGCCGGCTTCTGGAGGCCCTGTGGCCCGAGGACGCGAGGCCGGTCACGGCACGCAAGATGGTGCAGAACGCCGTATGGGGGCTGCGCACCCTGCTGGAGAGCGGTGACGGCGAGGGGCACGAGGCGCCCCGGCTGCTCACCCGGGCACCGGGCTACGTCCTGCGCGTCGCCCCCGAGCAGCTCGACGCGACCCGCTTCGAGCGCGCCGTGGCCGCGGGCCGGGCGCGTCTGGACGCGGGTGAGGCGGCCGAGGCCGCCGGGCTGCTGAGGGAGGCCCTGGCCGAATGGCGCGGCCCGGCCCTGTCCGACCTGGCCGAACAGGGTGTGAAGTGGGCCGAGTTGACGGCACTGCGGCAGCTGCGCCTGGACGCCATGGAGGACCGCTTCGAGGCGGAGCTGGCATGCGGCCGCCACCATGCCGTGCTGGGTGAACTCGCCTCGCTCGCCGGGGCCGAGCCCCTGCGGGAGCGGCTCTGCGGGCAGCTGATGCTCGCCCTGTACCGCTGCGGGCGGCAGGCGGAGGCGCTGAGCGTGTTCAGCAGGGTACGGCTGGCCCTGGTGGAGGAGTACGGCCTGGAACCGTCCACCGCCCTGCAGACCCTGCAGCACCGCATCCTGCGCCACGACCAGGCACTGGCCTTCTCCACGGGGGTCCGCGCGGAGCCGGGCGCCCCCCAGACGAGCGCGCCGGGACGGCTCGCGGCCGGGTACACGGATGCCGTGCGAGCCCCGGTCCGGATCACCCCGGACACCGGCGCCCCCGGGGTGGCCGGTCCGGACGTCACGGCACCCGAACTCCAGCGGGCGCCCGCTCTCCTGACCGCCGGCGCCGCGGAGGACGGGGGCCGTCCCGGCCCGGCGTCCGCGTACGGCGCCGTGGAGAGTGGCGAACAGCAGGGCCCGGCAACGGGAGTCGGCGTCGCCGAGGGGGGCGGCCCGGTCGCCGAGCGCCGCGACGTGTGCGTGCTCGTGCTGTGCACCGAGTCCGCCGGGGACGCGACGGCCGTGGGGAGCGAACGGCTGGACACCTCCCTGCACGACGCGGTCACCGTGCTCACCGAGACGGTCGAGGACCGCTCCGGGACGGTCGTCGGCTCGATGGGCGGGCTGTGCGCCGCACTGTTCGGGCTGCGGTCCGAATGCCCCGAGGCGTCGCTGAACGCGGTACGCGCCGCCTTCGCGGCCCGCGACCGGCTGGCCGAACGGGCGGGCATGGTGATGCGTGCCGTGGTGATCTCCGGCAAGGCGATCGTGCGCTACGACCCGCACGACCCGGGCGCCGCCGTCTCGGTGGTGGGCACCCTGCTCGACACGGCGCACGGGCTGCTCTCCGGCGTCCCGGAGGGCGAGCTGTACGTGAGCGAGGCCGTGGCCGGCGACACCGGCGCGTGGGTGACCTACGACGAGACGACCCGTGTCCCCGACGGCACACCCGGCATCCGCAGGGCCCGGGCCCTGCGCCCGGACGGGCCCGCCGGGCACGGCACCGACCCCGGGGTCCCACCCGAACTCGCCCTGCTGGAGAACCTGCTGGACTACTCGCGCCACCATGATGTGCCCTCCATGCTGACGGTGCTCGGCGATCACGGGGCCGGAACGTCCCGCCTGCTCGCCCGGTTCGAGCGCCGCGTCACGGGCGACGCCGGCGGGGTGCGGGTCGTACGGCCGCGCGTTCCGAGGGGCGGCCGGGACGCCGCCGGTGTCGCGGCCGCGCTGCTGGAGGCGTGGGCGCCGCGGCACGGGACGCGGCACGACCCGCCGGAGCAGCGGATCAGAGCCGTGGTCCGCTCCGCCGTCGACTCCGACGTGGATGCCGCGAGGCTCCTGCGGATACTGTGCCCTGCACCCCGACCCGGCCCGGCCGGGCGCGGGGCCGACCTGCTCACCGCCTGGGGCGAGGTGATCGCGCACGAGGCACGTCACCGCGCCGTGGTGCTCTGCCTGGACGATCTGCACCTCGCCCACGACGTGGTGCTGGACTGGGCGGAGAGCCTGAGCGGCGCGGGCACCGGAGCGCTGCTGGTCGTCGCGTGCGGCCATGCCGACCTGCTGCGCCGCAGGCCCCTCTGGGGCAGTGCCTGCGAGCACACCGGCCGGCTGACCCTGCCGCGCCTGCGCGAGCCGGCCGCCGCTCCCCAGCCGCGGCGCGCCGCCCTGCCCTCCCTGGACTGCCGCCCCCGCCGCCAGGAGGAGCGGGCGAGACCGTCGGGCCGGATCCACGCCGGGTTCCGGGGCAAGGCGGCCGAGCCGGTCGAGGTCCGCCCCGGACGACGGGCGGTGTGAGGACGGGGTCGGCCGGGTGGCGCCGTCCGCGTGGCGGGGCGAGGCGATCACCGGGGCGGTCGTGGCGCGGTTCGGGCGGCCTTGGTGGGGTCCGGCGCGGTCGTGGCGCGGTCCGGGGCGGACGTGGCGCGGTTCGGGAGGCCAGGGTGGGGTCCGGGGCGGACGTGGCGCGGTCCGGGCGGCCGTGGTGGGGTCCGGGGCCGTCGTAGCGCGGTGATGACCGGGCGAGGAGCCGCGAAGGGGCGGCAGCGGCCTCAGGCCTGGCGTACCCGACCGTCCCAGCGCCAGGCGCCGTGACGCGGCAGCCCGGGCAGCGCGGCGCGCCCGGTGCACCACAGCAGGGTCTCGGCGGGGGAGTGGCCGGTGGGCGCGTCGGGAAAGAGCCGCTCGACCACGGGCGCCGCCAGATCGTCCGACGGGGTGTAGTCCACGCCTACCGCCTGCGCGATGTCCCGCCCGTGGACGACGAGTTCGAGCACCCCCATCGCGGCGAAGCCGGCCGCGTCGGAATGACCGTACGGGTGCCAGGCGCGGACCTCCGGCGGGGTGTCGCCGACGGTGCCGGCGAGCAGCGTGCCCGCGATCCGGATGCCCTCCAGGGCGGCCGGGACCGGAGCGTGAGCGTCGATCGAGGAGAACAGGGTGATGTAGCGGTCGGTGGGCCGGGCGATGAGCAGACCCGCGTACCCCACCACCCCCAGCGCGATGTGCGAAAGGGTCTCGCGACAACTCCAGTCCAGATCGCCCGCCTTCCCGCGCCAGTCCTGACCGGCTCCCTTCTCGAGTGCCGAAGTGGTGTCCTCGGCCGCCGCCCGTACGAGTTCTGGCCATGAATGAGTCATGCCGAGATATTCCCATACGGGCCTTTGTGGGCACCGGTCGATAATGTCCCGGCCAGTGCTCGGTAATTGCCGGGTAAGTGCACGTCATATCCCTTTCCCTTTCAGCAGGTAAGAAAGTGATGATCGGGCGATGAGTGGGCTCTTACTCATTTCCTCAAGCCCTTCAGTAAGGTTTTGAACTCCAGGGCCGCGTCCTGATCGGCCCGGAGCCCGGCACCGTCTTCCTCTGAGTCGACGCCCCGGAACACCTCTTTCACCGGCACGCCCTGAGTGCCGGTTCGCTCAGCACACCACTTTCGTACTGGAGGAACAGATTCATGGGTGACAACCACGCCTCGGTGTCGGTGCTCGGCCTCGGCCTGATGGGTCAGGCCCTGGCCGCAGCCTTCCTGAAGGCGGGTCACGCCACCACCGTGTGGAACCGCTCGGCGGACAAGGCCGACGGCCTCGTCGCCGACGGCGCGGTCCTCGCCGCGAACCCCGGCGACGCCGTCGCCGCGAGCGACCTCGTGATCGTCTGCGTGTCGACGTACGACGTGGTGCACGACGTCATCGGCTCGCTCGGTGACGCCCTGCGCGGCAAGACCCTCGTCAACCTGACCACGGGCTCCTCCGAGCAGGCCCGGCAGACCGCCGACTGGGCGGAGAAGAACGGCGCGCGGTACCTCGACGGCGCCATCATGATCACCCCGCCCGGCATCGGCGCCGAGACCTCCGTTCTCTTCTACGCGGGCGACCGGGCCGTCTTCGACTTGCACGAGCCCGTGCTGAGACTCCTCGGCGGCGGCACCACCTACCTCGGCACCGACCACGGCAAGCCCGCCCTGTTCGACGTGTCGCTGCTCGGCCTGATGTGGGGCGCCCTCAACAGCTTCCTGCACGGCGTGGCCATCGTGGAGACCGGCGGCGTCAAGGCGCAGGAGTTCCTGCCGTGGGCCCACATGTGGCTCGACGCCATCAAGATGTTCACCGCCGACTACGCCGCGCAGATCGACGCCGGTGATGAGAGCTTCCCGGCCAACGACGCCACCCTGGAGACGCACCTGGGCGCACTCAAGCACCTCGTCGAGGAGTCCGAGGCGCTGGGGGTCGACACCGAACTGCCGAAGTACTCCGAGGCGTTGATGGAGGGCATCATCGCCCAGGGCCACGCCAGGAACAGCTACGCCAGCGTCGTGAAGGCGTACCGCCGCCCCGAGCGGTGAGCACCGGGCTCGGTCCTGGCTTCGCGTGCACCGGCTCCACCTTTACGAGGCGCCGGGCGCGACCGACGTCCACGGCGCCACCAGGGCGACCTCGCGCCCGGCGGCGTGATGACAGACCCGCCCGATCGCCCCGCCCTCCCGGCATGCGCTTGGATCACCGGATCGGCTGAACGAGGCAGTGATCCGAGGAGAGTTGATGGCAGCAGAGGGAGAGCGGCCGGGCAGCACGTCCTCGGGCTGAACCAGTGAACCGACCGCGCACTTCACGACCGGTGGCGGGTGGGGCCACCAGCCCGTTCCGCCGGTGGACGAGGACGCCGTCGAACTCCTTGCCCTCCTCGGGGAGGTGTGGTCCGACCTCGCACGTCTGCAGAGCACGGACGAGATCACCGCACTCGGGGACGAGTGCGACGCTGGATCCTGCCCACCGCACTGAACCTGGGTGCACCCGTCCCGTTCGAACCACCGGCAGAACAGCGGCACCCGGCCGGGTGCGCCGCGGTGCGGGGTCCGGTCGACGGTTCCGTCAGTCCCGCACAACGGGGCGCGGATGCCGATGGACCGCTCGATGACGGGGTCGGTGACGTTGTTCGAAACACCCGTGCGGTGACTGTTCGCCCCGGACCAGGCGTCCACCGGACCCCCGGGCCCCACGCCCCCTGGTCCGGCAGCGTCGTAATCGCGCCGAATTTGCCGACGTGGCGCACGGCGAGGCGAGCGGCGGGGCGAGCGGCGCGAGAATGGTGAGGGCCCCCGGACGGCGAGCCGCAACGACCGGCACGCCGCCACGGGCAAGCTCCGAGACCAGGCACGCTCCCCAGATGATCGGACCGTCTTCAGACCGGCACCCAGGCGCCGGAACGGAGGACTGACTCATGGCCACCCCGCTCACCGCCGCCCGGCTCGTCGCCGCATTGAAGGCCGAGGGCTGCGCCGTCCACGAAGTCGCCGGCTGGCGCACCAACAACCGCAACCACAAAGGCCCTTGGGGCCCCGTCCACGGAGTGGTGATCCACCACACCGTCACCGGACCCGGTACGAACGTCGTCGGGCTGATCTTCAACGGTCACAGCGCCCTGCCCGGCCCGCTCGCGACCGGCTGCATCACCAAGGACGGCGTCGTCCACCTCACGGGCAACGGCCGGGCCAACCATGCCGGCGGCGGCGATGGCGACGTGCTCAACGCCGTCATCGGCGAGTCGTACGGCACGTATCCGCCCCCGACACACGAGCACGACGGCTCGGCCGGCGCGGTCGACGGCAACGCCCGGTTCTACGGCTGGGAGTGCGAGAACAAGGGCGACGGCAAGGACCCGTGGCCGCCCGCCCAGTACCTCGCGATGGTCAAGGCCACCGCCGCGATCTGCCGCGCCCACGGCTGGGGCCCCAAGAGCGCCATCGGCCATCTGGAATGGAGCGACTGGAAGGTCGACCCGCGCGGATTCGACATGGCCGGCTTCCGCCGTGACGTCGCCGATGCCCTGGCCCACCCCGCGGGCCGGTGGGAAGGAGAGGACCCCATGCCCCAGTACGTCAATCTCGGTGTCACGGCGCGGTACCAACTCGCGCCCGGCGCCTGGGACTCGGTCGAGTTCACCGCGGAGTGGACCGACGAGACCGGCGACCACGCCACCGGCGGAAGCGTCTTCGCCCGCGGTCCGGCCCGCTTCAGCGGAACGCTCGGCCTCCACATCGACGGCCTCCCGGCGGGCGCCGTCGTCCAGGCGCGCATGTCGGAGTACCAGGGCGACCAGCACCGCGCGGACCACCCGATCCACGAGATCGTCGGGACGGGCGGTGGCACCTTCGCGGTCCTGCCCCTGACGAAGCGGATCGCGTCGGGCCGCAGCATGCGGGTACGGCTGCTGAACCAGGCCGCGGTGCCGGTCACCGTCGCGAGCGCCGTCCTGACCGTGCTCGTCTGGAAGGAGACCTGAGCACCGGAGGTCACTCCGGCGCCGGCAGGCCCGGCCCCGGGCACCTCACCTCCGCGGTGGGTGCCGTCCCGTCGACCAGATACGCCGCCACGGTGTCGTCCACGCACGCGTTGCCGCGGCTCGCGAACACGCCGTGGGAGTAGTCGTCGTCGAGGACGACCACACGTGAGCCGGGGAGCAGGCGCCGCAGGGAGCGGGCCCCCTCGACGGGCGTGACGGGGTCGTGCGCCGAGGCGACGAGGAGGACCGGCGGGGCCTGCGGACTGCCCAGCGGGGTGCGGTGGGCGGGCCGATGGTGCCAGAAGGCGCAGGTGCTCGCCTCCATGCCGGTCAGGACCGGCTGCGGGTCGAGGCCGCGCGTGCGGCGGATGTCCGTGACGACGTCGCGGCGATCGGGAGCCGGCCCGTCGGCGCACTTGACGATGCGGTTCGCCGCCTCGTAGGTGCGGGACTCCGGGCTGTCGAACGGGCCGGCCGGGCGCAGGGTGCCGACGCCGCCGTCGGTCAGGTAGCCGCGCAGCCCGCCCGCGAGAGGCGCCCAGCGTTCCGTGCGGCCCAGGGCGCGGTACACCGCCCGGTCGAACTCCGCCGGTCCGAATCCCGCCACCGGCCGCGCGGCAAGCCCCGCGCGCACCCGCAGATAGGACGCCCGCACCTCGGCGGGCGTGCCTCCCAGGCCGTAGTGCCCCGCGGCCCAGGCGAAGAAGATGTCGCGCTGACGTAGCAGTGCCCGGCTCTGGAGCACGTCGAAGTCGTACCAGTCCCCGGGGCCGACCACGCTGTCCAGCACCATGCGGCCGACGCGGTGCGGGAACAGCGCGGTGTAGGCGGCGCCCAGGTAACTGCCGTAGGAGACGCCGAGGAAGCTCGCCCGCGCTTCGCCGAGGGCCGCGCGTATCGCGTCCATGTCGTACGCGGTCTGCTCGGTGGACAGATGGGGCAGCAGGCGGCCCGCGTGGCGGGCGCAGTCGTCGGCCATGGACCGCAGGGATCTCAGGTAGGCCCGCTCCGCCGGGGGACCGGCCGGCACCGGGTCGCTGCCCGGGCTGTCGAAGAGGCCGCCCATGGGACCACAGGTCACGGGGGTGCTCCGGCCGACGCCGCGCGGGTCGAAGCCGATGACGTCGTAGGCGCGGCGCACGCGCTCGGGGAGCTTCGCCCGCTTGGTGACCGCGTAGGGGAGTCCGGAGCCGCCCGGACCGCCCGGGTTGACCAGCAGGATGCCGCGCCGTTCGGCAGGAGTGCCCGAGGCACGCACCCGGGAGACCGCCACCTCGATGTGCGGCCCGGACGGATGGTGCCGGTCCAGCGGCAAGGAGAGCCGCCCGCACTCGACGCGCTCCGGCGCGGCCGGCCGGGGGACGGAGTCCGGGCAGTCGGCGAAGCGCAGGGGCGGGGGCGCCTCGGCCGCCCGGACGGGGGCGGCGGGGAGGAGGGCGGTGGCGGCCGCGAGGGCGCACAGGAGGGCGGTGCGGCGTCCGGGGCGGGTCAAGGGTGCTCCAGAAGGATCTTCGCTCAAGCAGATGACAATGAAAATGATTATCGATAACGTCTCCAGCGGCAACACCCGGCGCCCTCCCCCCGGAGGGCTCGCCGGGCTGCCCGCACGCCTCGAACTCATCGCAAGAAAGGGGGAGTTGTGGCTCATCTGTTGGTGGTCGAGAGCTGGGTCGGGTCCATGAGCCGGCTACTGCCGAGGGCGATCCGGGAGAACGGGCACGCGTTCACGTTCCTCACCCGCGACCTGCACCACTATCTGCGCTCGGCGCCGGAGGGGACCGCCCATCCGCTGCTCGGGGCCCGCCACATCATCACGGCCGACACCAACGACATCGAGGCGCTGCTGCCCGAGGTCGAACGGCTGCACGCGGTGCTCGGCTTCGACGGGGTCGTCACGAGCTGCGACTACTACCTGCCGGCCGTGGCCCGGATCGCGGGCCGCCTCGGCCTGCCGGGCCCGGGGCCGGAGGCGGTCGGCGACGCCTGCCGCAAGGACTCCACCCGCCGCGTCCTCGACGACGCCGGGGTCCCGGGACCGCGCTTCGCCGTGCGGCAGGAGTGGACCGACATCGCCCGGGCCGCGCGGGACATCGGCTATCCGCTGGTCGTCAAGCCGGTCGACCTGTGCGCGGGCATGTACGTGCGCCGGGTGGACGACGAGGCCGAACTGGCCGCCGCCTGCCGGGCGCTGTCCGCCTTCCCGGTCAACGCCCGCGGCCAGCGGCGTACGCCCGTGGTGCTGCTCGAAGAGCTGCTGGACGGGCCCGAGGTGAGCGTCGAGACCGTCTCGTACGCGGGCGCCGTCCATGTCGTCGGCGTGACCGACAAGAGCGTGGGCGGGGCGCCCGCCTTCGTCGAGACCGGGCACATGTTCCCGGCCGCCCTCACCTCCGCCGACGCCGAGGCCGCCGAGCAGACCGCCCTGGCCGCGCTCAAGGCCCTCGGGCTGACCGACGGGGTCGTGGCGCACACGGAGATCAAGCTGACCTCCGCCGGGCCACGCGTGGTCGAGGTCAACCCACGCCCCGCCGGGAACCGCATCACCGAGCTCGTACGGCACGTCACCGGCATCGACCTCGCCGCCGCCTTCGTGGACGTCGCCCTGGGCCGCGCGCCCGACCTGCGGCGCACGGACACCGGGCTGCGCAGCGCCGCCATCGGCTTCCTCGTGCCCGGCGTCTCGGGCACCCTCGAAGCGCTCGACGGCGACGGACTGCGCGAACTGCCCGGGGTGCTGGAGGTGCAACTCGCCGAGCCCGGCAGAGCCGTGAAGGCCGCGGGCAGCAACAACGAGTACCTGGGGCACGTCATGGCCGGCGACCCCGACGGGCCCGGCGCCCGCGCACGCGTCGAGACACTGCTGGACGGACTGCGGGCGGGACTGGTGATCCGATGACCAGCGCCCTCACCGCCACATCGCACGACGACCTGGTGCAGCGGGTGCGTACGGGGTCCTTCGGGCCCGACCCCGCCGCCCTCCGCATCGCCGTCGCCTTCACCACCCGGCAGGCCGTCCGGCACGAGGGGCGCGGCACCGGCTACCGCAACGAGGTCCTGAGCCTGCGCCTGGCCGAGGCCGTCGGCTCCTGCGCCGTCGAACCGGGACACCTGCCGGACAGCGCGGTCGAGGAGTGCGCGGGCGCGGACGTGGCCCGCCTGCTGGAACACCCGCTGCTGCCGGTCCGGGTGGCGGCCCTCGACGCCTACCTGATGCACGTCATGCCGCACACTCCGGACCACGGGGCCACGCCCGTGCCGCTGCCCGCCGGTTCCTCGCTGGAGAAGTCCCGGGCCCGGGCGAAGGCCGTCGCCGCCCTGCTCGACCTGCCGCCCGGCGCCACGGTCCTCGTCGTCGGGGTGGTGAACTCCCTGCTGGAAGCACTGCGTTCGCGCGGACTGCGCTACGTCCCCTGCGACCTCAAGGGCGGCGCGACCGAGTGGGGCGAGCCGGTCCTGCCCGACGCGCTCGCCGCGGCCGACCGGTGCGACGCGCTGCTCGTCTCCGGCATGACCCTGGGCAACGGCACCTTCGAACCCCTGCGGCGGCACGCGCTCGCACACGGCAAGCAGCTCGTGATGTTCGCCCAGACCGGCAGCGCCGTCCTGCCCCGCTTCCTCGGGCAGGGCGTCAGCGCGGTGTGCGCCGAGCCGTACCCGTTCTTCTGGCTCGACGGCGGCCCCGGCGTCGTCCACCGCTACGACGGCTCCTGTCCGGGAGGCGGACGATGAGCGTCACCGCGAGCCTCCCGGACGCGCGACGGGAGCTGCTCTCCCTCGTCGGCGGAACCCCGCTGGCCCGGATCGCCGCCGACCTGCCGGGCCCGCACCCCGGCTTCTGGGCCAAGCTCGAAGGACTCGCGGCCGGCGGGATGAAGGCACGGGCCGCCGTGTCGATGCTGCTGGGCGCCCGCGAGCGCGGTGAACTGCTGCCCGGCGCCCCGGTCGTGGAGTCCACCTCCGGCACGCTCGGCATCGGTCTCGCCTTCGCCGGACAGGCCCTCGGTCATCCGATCGTGCTGGTCGGCGACCGTGAACTGGAGCCCTCCATGCGCCAGTTGCTGCGCTCGCACGGGGTGCGACTGGAGATCGCCGACCGTCCGGCGGTGCAGGGCGGCTGGCAGGCCGCCCGCCTCACCCTGCTGCGCGAACTGCTCGCCGACCTGCCCGGCGCCTACTGGCCCGACCAGTACAACAACCCCGACAACACCGCCGGCTACGCCTCCCTGGCCGCCGAACTCGCCGTGCAGCTCGACCACCTCGACATCCTGGTGTGCAGCGTCGGCACCGGCGGCCACAGCGCCGGCCTCATCGGACCGCTGCGCCGGCACTGGCCCGCCCTGCGCCTCGTCGGCGTCGACGCCACCGGCTCCACCATCTTCGGCCAGCCCGCCCGGCCCCGGCTGATGCGCGGCCTGGGCAGCAGCATCCACCCCCGCAACGTCACCTACGACGCCTTCGACGAGGTCCACTGGGTCGGCCCCGCCGAGGCCGTCGACAGCTGCCGCCGGCTGGCGCGCGGCGCGTTCGTCAGCGGCGGCTGGAGCACCGGCGCCGCCGCCCGGGTCGCCGCCTGGGCGGCCCGCGTCCACCCCGGGGCGATCGTCGCCACCGTCTTCCCCGACGGCCCGCACCGCTACCTCGGCACCGTCTACGACGACGACTTCACCACCGCGCACGGCGTCGACCCGTCGGCCGCCGCGACCCGGCCCGTCGAGATCCCGCACCCGTACGCGGCGGAGGCCACCGGCTGGGCCCGCTGCACCCGCGTCAGCGACCCGCTCGCCGGCCCCGTCGCCGTCCAGGAAGAGAGCCCGTGAAGTCCACCCTGCGCACCGTACGCCTCGCACTCGCCGAGCCGCTGCGCATCTCCCGCTCCACCATGGCCGCCCGCGACGCCGTGTGGCTGACCGTCGAGCACGACGGGCTGCGCGGCCACGGCGAGGCCGTCACCAGCGTCTACTACGGACTCGGCACCGCGACACTCCTACGGCTCCTCAGCGCCGTGGACCTGAGCCGTTTCCCCGACCCGGAGAGTGCCCTGGAGGCCCTGCGGGCGGGGCGGTGGCCCGACGGTGACCTGCCGCCCGCCGTGACCGCCGCCGTCGAGTCGGCGCTGCTCGACCTGGCCGGCAAGCGCGCCGGCGTCCCCGTGCACCGCCTCCTCGGAGCCGCCGCACCGCCGGCCGCGGCCACCGCCCGCACCCTCGGCATCACCACCCCGGCCCGGGCGGCGGCCCAGGCGCGGCACCTTGCCGCGAACGGCTTCGAGATCATCAAGGTCAAGGCGGGCACCCCCGACCCCGAGGACGACCTCGAACGCGTCCGCGTCATCCGCGACGCCGCCCCCCGGGCCCGGCTGCTCCTCGACCCGAACGGCGCCTGGTCCGTGGCGCAGGCGGACGCGCTGCTGCCACGCTTCGCCGCCCTCGGCGTGGAAGCCGTCGAGCAGCCCCTCGCCCCCGGTGACCCGGACGCCCTGGGCGCCCTCGCGGAGCGCGCGCCGCTGCCCGTCATCGCCGACGAGGACGCCGTCGGCCTGGCGGACGTCCGCCGCCTCGCCGGACGGGTCCACGGCGTCAACGTCAAGCTCGCCAAGTGCGGCGGCGTGCACGCGGCCCTGCGCATCCGCGACGCGATCGAGGGCAGCGGCACCGAGCTGATGCTCGGCTGCCTCACCGCCAGCACCCTCGGTCTCGCCCCCGCCGTCCACCTCGCCGACCGGGCCCGCTGGGCCGACCTCGACGGGCACCTGCTGCTCGCCCACGACCCCTGGTCCGGGATCGGCGGCACCGACGGCGTCGTACGGGCGAGCGACCGGCCCGGGCTGGGCATCGAGGAGGTGGCAGCGCGTGAAGACGTGGCATGAGATACGGCGCTTCCCGCTCGCGGTCCGCCTCCTGCTGGTCAACCAACTCGGCGTCAACACCGGCTTCTACCTGCTCATCCCCTACCTCGCCACCCACCTCACCGAGAACCTCGGCCTGTCCGCTGCCGTCGTCGGCGTCGTCCTCGGCGTCCGCAACCTCAGCCAGCAGGGCCTGTTCATCATCGGCGGCTCCGCCTCCGACCGGCTCGGCGCACGCGGCGTCATCATCGCCGGATGCGCCCTGCGCACCCTCGGCTTCGCACTGTTCGCACTCGGCGACGGCCTCGTGGTGCTGCTGGCCGCCTCCGTGCTCAGCGGAGTCGCCGGAGCCCTGTTCAACCCGGCGGTGCGGGCGTATCTCGCGCAGGAGGCGGGGGAGCGCAGGGCGGAGGCCTTCGCCCTGTTCAACGTCTTCGCCACCACCGGCGCACTCGTCGGGCCGCTCCTCGGCAGCGCGCTGCTGCTCGTCGACTTCCGTACGTCCGCGCTGACCGCCGCCGGGATCTTCGCGGTGCTCACCGTGGCACAGGCCCTCGTCCTGCCCGCGCGCAGGGCCGAGCCCAGCGGCACCGGCCTCCTCGGGGACTGGCGGGAGGTGCTCGGCAACCGGGCCTTCCTCGCCTTCGCGCTCGCCATGGTCGGCATGTTCACCCTGGAGAACCAGCTGTATCTGCTGCTGCCGGACGGGGCGAGGGACGCCACCGGCTGGGACGGCGCGGCGGGCCTCGTCTTCCTCGTCGGCACGGTGGCCAACCTGGCGCTCCAGCTGAGGATCACGAGGAGCCTCAAAACCCGTGGCAGCAGGGGACGTTGGATCGTCGTCGGCCTCACGGTGATGGGACTTGCCTTCCTCCCACCGGCCCTCCTGCCGGGCCTCGTGCCCGTGCTGGCCGGAGCCCTGCTGCTCTACACCGGCGTGATGGTCGCCCAGCCGTTCGTGATGGAGCTGATCCCCGGCTTCGGCCGCCCCGGACTGACCGGCACCTACTTCGGCATCTTCTACGTCGTCTCCGGCGTCGCGGCGGCCGTCGGCAACGCCGCCGTCGGCTGGGCCATGGACACCGGCGAACAGAGCGCCGCGTGGCTGCCCTGGGCGTGCTGCGCACTCTTCGGCCTCGCCTCCGCGCTCGGCGTGGCCTGGCTGCACCGGCGCGGCGCCCTGCCAGCGAGCCCCGCCCCCGAGACCGCCGCTCCGGTGGGGGAGAGGAGCCGGGCGTGACCGGCGACAACCTGCTCACCGACCACCCCGCGCTGTACGAGGCGCGCTTCCCGGACCCCGAGCGGCTGGCCGCCCGGTGGACCGAGGACTGCCTGCGCCGCCACGGAGCGGGGCCGCGGGTCCTGGACATGGGCTGCGGCACCGGCCGCGACGCCGCACACCTGCACGAGGCCGGCCGGACGGTGACCGGCGTCGACCTCTCCGAGGCGATGCTCGCCCACGCCCGCGCACACCACCCCGGACCCCGGTACGTCCGCGCCGACCTGCACGGCTTCGATCTCGGTTCCTTCGACGCCGTGGTCTGCCTGGACAGCTCCCTGCTGTACTGCCACACCAACGACCAGCTCGACGGCTTCCTCGCCTCCTGCCGCCACGCCCTCGCACCGGGCGGCCTGCTCGTCGCCGAGCTGCGCAACGGCGCGTACTTCCTGGGCCGGACCGACCTGCTCGACCGGCCCGCCGTCGACGCGTTCACCTGGCAGGGCCGGACCTACCGGTCCCGCACCACGCTGACCGTGGACCGTACGGCCCAACTCCTGCGCCGCACCCGCGTGTGGACGACCGACGACGGCTCCCCGCCGCTCCCGCAGCACTCCGCCTGGCGGCTGCTGTTCCCGCAGGAACTGCGGCACTTCCTCGCCGCGCACGGATTCGAGGTGCTCGAACTCCACGACGGCCCCGGCCCGCGCACCGAACCGCCCTGGCGGGCGAACGAGTCGCCCGGCGCGACCGCCGACGGGGACCGGCTGCACCTCGTCGCCCGCCTGCACACCCACTGACACGAAGGACCACTCATGTACGAAGAACGCTTTCCCGTCCTGCACCGCCGCGGCTTCCTCGCCGCCGGCACCGGCGCCGCCGTCCTGGCCCTCGCCGGCTGCGCGGGCGGCGGCACGGACGACGAGGCCGCCTCCGGCGACGGACCGCCGAAGCGCGGCGGACGCCTGCGCGCCGCCTTCGCCGGAGGCGGCGCGAGCGAGACCCTCGACCCGCACCTGGCCAACCTGTTCGCCGACGTCGCCCGCGCCAAGGCCCTCTACGACAAACTCGCCGACTACGGCCCCGACCTCGCCGCCCGGCCCCGCCTCGCCGAGAAGTGGGAACCGAACAAGACCCTCGACCGCTGGCAGGTCACCCTCCGTAAGGCCACCTTCCACGACGGCAGGCCGGTCACCGCCAAGGACGTCCTCCACAGCTACCGCCGTATCGCCGACCCCGGGAAGGCGTTCCGCGCCAAGGCCTCCCTCGAACCCATCGACCTCGACGCCAGCCGCGCCACGGGCGAGAGGACCATCGAGTTCGTCCTCAAGCGCCCCACGGCCGAATTCCCCAACGTCCTGGCCGCGTTCGGCGCGTACATCGTCCCCGAGAACGCGTCCGACTTCGACAAGAGGCCGATCGGCTCGGGCCCCTTCCGGTTCGTCTCCTTCGCGCCCGGCCGCTCCGCCGTCTTCCGCCGCAACGACGACTACTGGGACGGCGCCCCGCACCTCGACGAGATCGAGTTCGTCGTCGCCAACGAGGAGTCCGCGCGGGTCAACGCCCTGCTGGGCGGCCAGGTCGAGTACGCCCACGAGCTCAACCCGGCCACCGCCCGCGCCCACGAGGGCCGGGGCCGGATCGAGATCGTGCGGCTGCGCAACAGTGCCATGCAGGCGTTCTGCATGAAGACCGACCGGCCGCCCTTCGACGACAGGCGGGTACGGGAGGCCTTCTTCCTCATCGCCGACCGGCAGGAACTCGTCGACGGCGCCCTGTCCGGCGCGGGCGAGGTCGCCAACGACCTGTTCGGCAAGGGCTACGAGTACTACGCCTCCTCCCTGCCGCAGCGCGGCCAGGACCTCGACCGCGCCCGCGCCCTGCTCAAGCGGGCCGGCGCCGAGAAGCTGAAGGTCACCCTGGACACCTCGGCCGTCGCCGCCGGATTCACCGAGGCCGCCGGCATCTTCCGCGACCAGGCCGCCAAGGCCGGAGTCACGGTCGACGTGCGGACGGGCAGCAAGGACTCCTACTGGAGCGACATCCTCGACGGCGGCACCCTGTGCTGCTACCGCTCCGGGGCCATGCCCATCGAGGCCCACATCTCCCAGCGCCTGCTCACCGACTCCACGACCAACGCCACGAAGTGGCACCACAAGGACTTCGACGCGCAGTACCGGCAGGCCCAGTCCACCCGCGACAAGAGCCGACGGGCGGCTGTCTACGAGCGGATGCAGCGCCGCCTGTACACCGAGGGCGGCTTCCTCATCTGGGGCTTCGCCGACTGGATCCTCGGAACGGCCCGCCACGTCAGGGGAGTCGAGACCAAGGCCCCCGCCAACACCCTCGACTGGGCCCGGTTCGACAACGTATGGCTGGCATGAGCACAGCCGCCCGGAAGGGGGGCGGGGCCGCGTCGATCCGCGGCTCCGCCGAGGGGCGCGGCACGCCACGACGCCGCGGCAGCCGCTCGACGGTCCGCCGCGGCACAGCGCTCGGCGCTCTGGGCTCCTTCATCGCCCGGCGCCTGATCCTCGGTCTGTTCCAGACCCTGACCGTCGTCCTCCTGGTCTTCGCCCTCACCGAAGCCCTGCCGGGCGACGCCGCCGTGGCTCTGGCAGGAGACCAGCCCGACCCCGCCCGCATCGCCGCGATCCGGGAGGCCATGAACCTGGACCGCCCGGCGTACGAACGCCTGGCCGACTGGGCGACAGGACTGCTGCACGGCGACTTCGGCACGTCCCTCGCCTCCGGCCGGCCCGTGTCCCAGTACATAGCCGACGGCTTCGGTCCGACCCTGCTGCTGGCCGCGCTCACCCTGGCCCTGCTCGTCCCGCTCGGGTTCGGGCTCGGCGTGCTCGCCGCCCGCCACGAGGGACGGCTGACCGACCGCCTGGTCAGCTCGCTGACCCTCGCCGTCTACGCCGTGCCGGAGTTCGCGCTCGGGGTGCTGCTGGTGACGGTGTTCGCGCTGAAGCTCGCCTGGCTGCCCCCGACCGCGGTGGGCTACGGCACGGACCTGCTGAGCCACCCCGCCGTGCTCGTCCTGCCCGTACTGGTCCTGCTGTCGCGCCCGGTCTGCTCCCTCTCCCGGCTCGTCCGGGCCGGCATGGTCGACGCCCTGGCCTCGCCCTACGCCGCCCACGCCCGCCGCTACGGCGTCCCCGGCGCCCGCGTCCGCTACGCCCACGCCCTGCCGAACGCCCTCGCCCCGGCCGCCCAGCAACTCGCCCGTACCGTCGACTGGTTGCTGTGCGGCGTCATCGTGGTGGAGGCGCTGTTCGTGATCCCCGGCCTCGGCACGGTCCTCCTCAACGCCGTCGCCGAGCGGGACGTGCCGGTGGTGCAGGGACTGGCGGTCGTGTTCGGCGTGCTGACCGTCGTACTGAATCTGGGCGCGGACGTGGTGGCGTACCGGCTGACGCCTCGGGCGGGGGTGGCCGCATGAGGGCCCCGCGCCGCTTCCTCCTCGGCCTGACGATCGTCGCCGTCCCCCTGCTGCTCGCCCTCCTGGGGCCCCTGGCCGCCGGTGAACCAGGCCCCCGCGGCATCTCCTTCACCCCCGGTGACGGTCACTGGCTCGGCACGGACTTCGTGGGCCGGGACGTCTGGCAGCAGGTGCTGCACGGCGGTCGTACGGTCGTGCTGACGGCCCTCGCGGCGACGGCTCTCGCCTACCTCGTCGCGCTGCCGGTCGGGCTCGCCGGCGCGGTCACCCGCGCGCGGTGGCTGGAGGAGCTGCTGATGCGGCCCCTGGACGTGCTGCTCGCCGTGCCGTCGCTGCTGCTGATCCTGCTCGTGGCGTCGGTGTTCTCGCCAGGCGCCGCGGGGCTCGCGCTGCTCGTCGCGCTGGTGAACGTGCCCGACGCCGCCCGGATCGTCCGGGCCGCCGCGGCCGAGGCGGCCGCCCGGCCCGCGGTGGAGGCCCTGCGCATGCAGGGCGAGACGTGGTGGCGCGTCGCCGTCGGCTACGTCGGCCGCTCGGCGCTGCGCACGCTGGCCGCCGACGCGGGCATCCGGCTGACCGGTGTGCTGTACCTGGTGTCGACGGCCGCCTTCCTCGGCGTGGGAGTCGCCCCCGACGCCGCCGACTGGGCGGTCATGGTCGACCGCAACCGCACCGGCCTCTTCGTGCAGCCCTGGGCCGTGGTCGTCCCCGCGCTGCTGATCGTCGCCCTGACGACGGGCACCAACCTGCTCTTCGACGCCGCCCTGGCGAAGAGCCCGAGAAGGAAGGGACGGCGGCCGTGAACCACGAGACGGACCCGGCGGAGCCCGTCGCCGAGATCAGCGACCTGCGGGTCGAGGTCGACGGCCGCACGATCGTCGACGGGCTGCGCCTGCGGGTGTTTCCCGGCCGGGTGACCGCCCTGGTCGGTGCCTCCGGCAGTGGCAAGACCACCACCGGGCTCGCGCTGCTGGGGGAGTACCCGGCCGGTGCCCGGGTCACCGGCGAGGTACGCCGGCCGGGCGACGGGCCGGTGGGTTACGTGCCCCAGCACCCGGCCGCCGTTCTCAACCCGGCGCGCCGCGTCAGCGCCCTGCTCGACGACATCGTCCGCCCCCACGTACGCCACCTTCCCCGCACCGAGCGCCGTGGGGCGGCTCGCGAATTGGTCCTGCGAGCCATGGAGGACGCCCAACTCCCTGAAGCAGCAGACCTGTTGCGCCGCTACCCGCACCAGCTCTCGGGTGGCCAGCAGCAGCGCGTCGTGCTGGCCCAGGCCCTTCTCCTCGGAGCCCGGGTCATCGTCGCCGACGAACCCACCACCGGCCAGGACGTGCTCACCAGGAGCGGCATCGTCGAGCGGCTGGCGGCGGTCGCCGCCCGGGGCATCGCGGTCGTCCTGCTCAGCCACGACCTCGATGTGGTCCGGGCCCTCGCCGCCGACGTCCTCGTCCTGCGCGCCGGCCGGGTCGTGGAGTCGGGCCCCGTGCGGCGGCTGTGGGAGGCGCCCCGGCACGAGTGGACCCGGCGGCTGCTCGACGCACAGCGGACGGCACCACTCGAGGAGGCGCCTGCCGGCACCGGACAACCCGCCCTGGAAGTACGGGACATGACCGCCGCGCACGACCGCGGGACCCCTGTCCTGAGCCTGCCGCACCTGGCCCTGCACCGCGGTGAGTGCTTGGCCGTCGTAGGCCGTTCCGGCAGCGGCAAGACCACCCTCGCCCGCTGCCTCGCGGGCCTGCACCGGGACCACGACGGCGAGATCCTGCTCGACGGCACCGCCCTGCCACGCAGCCTGCGCCACCGCAGCAGGGCGCAACTCGCCGCCGTTCAATACGTGTTCCAGGACCCCCGGGCCGCCTTCGACGAGCACCGGCCGGTCCTTGCCCAGGTCGCCCGCACCGCCGTCCGGCTGCGCGGCGCCGACCAGGAGAGCGCCACCGCCGAGGCCCGCACCATCCTCGCGCGCCTCGGACTCGCGGACGAGCTCACCCGCCGCCACCCCGGCGAACTCTCCGGGGGTGAACTCCAGCGCGCCGCCCTCGCCCGCGCCCTCCTCGCCCGGCCCCGGGTCCTGATCTGCGACGAGATCACCTCAGGCCTCGACACCGTGACCCGCCGCGGCCTCCTCGACCTGCTCACCACCCTGGTCCGTGACCACGCCGGCCTCGCCCTCGTCCTCATCACCCACGACCTCGACACGGCGGCACTCGCCCACCGCATCGCCGTACTCGACGCCGGTGAACTCGTCGAGCACGGTCCGGCCCGGCGGGTCCTGGCCGAGCCCCGGCACCCGCTCACCCTCGCCCTCCGGGAGACGATCGCCCGTCCCGGCACGTATACCCGGGCATGAACCGAAGCGAGCCACGTCCGTTACGAGTTGAACGAAAGCAGGGCCCTGTGATTAGGGTGCGGGCGATGTTCTGCGCGCACCCCACCCCGCTGCTCCCGGCCAGACGAGGCACCCTCGCACCGAGTCGCTCCGGGAGGCCCCGTGAGTGACACGGTGACCACGGTCCGCCCGGACGCCGAAGCGGGCGGGACGGCGCGCACGGAACAGGCGCGGACGGAACGGGCGCAGGCGGAAGTGGCGCGGACGGAACGGGCGTTGGCCCATCGGGCGCGGACGGAACGGTCGCTGACCCATCAGGCACGGACGGAACGGGCACCCACGGAACAGCCGGACGTGGCGCCCCGCCCGGCCCGTCCGCGGGACGCGTTCTTCGACAACGCCAAGTACCTCGCGATCGTGCTCGTGGCCGTGGGGCACGCCTGGGAGCCACTGCGCCAGGGCAGCAGGGCCGTCACCGCCCTCTACATGCTCGTCTACGCCTTCCACATGCCGGCGTTCATCATCATCTCCGGCTACTTCTCACGCACCTTCGACGGCAGCCCGGCCCGCCTCAGGCGCCTGGTCACCGGAGTCGTCGTCCCGTACGTGGTGTTCGAGACGGCGTACACCCTGTTCACCCGCTGGACCAGCCAGGACCCCGACCGCCCGGTCAGTCTGCTGGACCCCCTGTACCTCACCTGGTTCCTCGCGGCGCTGTTCGTCTGGCGGCTGACCACGCCGCTCTGGCGGCTGGTGCGATGGCCGCTCCCGCTCGCCCTGGCCGTCGCGACGGCGGCGACGACCGCGCCGTCCATCGGCCGCGACCTCGATCTGCAGCGCACGCTGCAGTTCCTGCCGTACTTCGTGTTCGGTCTGCTGCTGCGGCCGGAGCACTTCCGGCTGGTGCGGCGGCGCAGGGTACGGATTCTCGCCGTGCCGGTGGCCGGCTGCGCCCTGGCGGTGGCCTACTGGGCGGTCCCGCGGATGGACTACGCGTGGTTCTTCCACGCCGACAGCGCCCCGGAACTGGGCGTCCCCCTCTGGTACGGGCCCCTGATGACCCTCGCCGCCTTCGGCTGCTCCCTCGTCCTGGTCGGCTGCTTCCTCGCCTGGGTGCCCGGGCGTCGGACCTGGTTCACCGCGCTGGGCGCCGGGACCCTGTCCGGCTATCTGCTGCACGGTTTCGTCGCACAGGCCGCGAAGCACTGGGGCTGGTACGAGCCGGCCTGGGTCCGCGGGCCCGCCGGCGTGATGATCGCCACCCTGGTCGCGGCCCTGGTCGTCACAGCCCTGTGCACACCGTCCGTACGGCGCGTCTTCCGCTGTGTGACGGAGCCCGGCATGGCATGGGCCTTCGGCGACACCGGCGCCACCCGGGCCGGTGCCCGTCGGGCTGCGCCCTGACCGGCCGGCCCGCACGCTGGAGGGACAGCACACCGTCTCCGCGAGGGAGCACCGGCATGGCGAGAGGCCGCAGCGAGGGCGGAAAGCCGAAGAAGGGCGACAAGGTCACCTGGAGCAGTCACGGCAGCCGCACCGAGGGCGAGGTGGAGCGGGAGATCACCGAACGGACCGAGACGTCCGGCCGCACGGTCGACGCCTCGCCGGACGCCCCGCAGTACGAAGTGCGCAGCGACAAGTCCGGCCGGACCGCGGTGCACAAGCCGTCCGCGCTCAAGAAGAAGAAGTGAGGCGGTGTGGACGACGGGGAGCTCGAGGAGACCTGGAACGACTTCCGTGAGCTGGTGAACATGACACCGGCCGACCTGGAGAAGTGGCTGGAGTCCGACGATTCGCGGAACGCCGGACAGCACCGGGACGGGGGCGAGTCCACCGGGCACGCCTCAGGCCGGCGGATCGTCGCGATCCTGCGGGCACGGAGGGGCGACCTCACCGACGACGACTACCGGCACATGCGCAAGGTCGTCGGCTACGTCCGTCGCCACCTGGCCCAGCGGCCCTCCGGGGACGTACGGGACTCACGGTGGCGGTACTCCCTGATGAACTGGGGCCACGACCCGCTCGGCGGATGACGGCCCGGCCGGGGAGCGTCCGTACCCCGGGGGCCCGGACGGCTCCCCGGGTCAGGACGCGCCGGTCTCCTGCGGGGCAGGGGCGACCCCGCTCAGCGCCAGGCTCATCTGGTGCTGGGTCTCCTCGGCCACCACACGGGCCTCCTCCACGACGTCACCGCGTTCGCGTATGAGGCTCTCGTAGATCGGCAGTTCTTCGGTCCGGGTCGAGTCGGGTTTCACGGCGATCTTCCAATCGGTTTGCAGCCGGGATCTGAGGGGTCCGAGTAAGTCTGCGTCACGCCCTCTCACCGCGTTACCCACCCCCGTGGTGTCCAGATTTCCATCACGTGCTTCGCAAATTCCCCACGTTTGCGGCAGGGGCTGTGTCCGGACGCGCACGCGAGAGGGCCCCGGGGATCGCTCCCCGGGGCCCTGTGGGTGCGGATGTCGTCAGAGCGACGTCGTGTGCACGCCCGCGTTCGCGCCCGCGGCGGCGCCCTCCGGCGAGAGGGCCGCCTGCACGGTGGCGCAGGCCTCGCCGGTCAGGGGGCCGACCAGGCCGGCGGAGAGGCTGCCCACGAGGCCCGCCGAGGCATCGACGCCGCCCGCGTTGCCACCGGCGACGGTGTCCAGGTCGGCGTCGGAGAGCTCGGCGGTGTCGACCCGAGAGGTGAGGTTCATGGGGGAGTTTCCCTTCGCGTGTATGTCTCGCAGTGGCGGTGAGCGCGGGTGAGCGCGGGTGAGCGCCGGAATCCGGGAACCTGGATTCCGCCCCGGCCGCTCCCGCCGTGCGCAGGATCAAAGCACCCCGCGCGGAGGACGGCCAACCGCCCGCCGACGAGGCACGGCTCCTTTCGGCAGCCGCCTTCACCGCTATGACCGCGGGCTCACCGAATGCGCCCAATCCTTCACACACCCCGTCGCCCGGCCGGGCACGGGAGTATTGCGCCCCGATTCCCGAAGCGGGCACTTCACCGCCAAGTCCCCGGGCCACGGCCGGCAGATGGCAACGCCCAGGCCACGGCGCCGCCTGCTGGGGCGCGGTGTGCAGATGTGCTGGATGTTCGGACCCCGTACCCGTCAGGCGGCCACGGCGCGGTCGGGTGGCCCCGGCCTAGCCGGGTGGCCTCGTCCCCGCCGGGTGGCCTCGTCCCCGCCGGGTGGCCTCGTCCTCGTCGGGCCGTCACGGCGCGGTCGGGCGGTCGCGTCCCCGTGGGGTGGCCCCGGGGCGGTCGGGTGGTCGCGTCCCCTGGGGTGGCCTCGTCCTCGTCGGGCCGTCACGGCGCGGTCGGGTGGTTCCGTCCCCGTCTGGCGGTCCCGGCCTCGTCGGGCGGTCGCGTCCCCGAGGGGTGGCCCCGACCGTGTCCGCTGGCCCCGCCCCCCCGTCGAGTGGTCCCGGCTTCGTTGGGCGGGCGTCCCCTCGGGCGTCCCGCCCTTGCGTCGGGACGGGCACGGTGCCGCCCGGCCGCCCCGCCCCGTCCCGGCCCCGTCAGGCCGCCGTGGCCGGCTGCATCAGACGGGCCAGCAGGTCGTCCAGGGTGACCAGGCCGGTGAGCCGGCCGGAGTCGTCGCGGATCACGGCCAGGGACGACCGGCGGCGGCGGAGCAGCTCGATCGCGTCGGCGACCGTGGCGGTCTCCGCCAGTTCCGGCACCGGCCGGGCGAGGTCCCGCGCGGTCGTGGCCCGGCCCCGGGCCCGGGCCACCAGGGCGTCCCGGGCGTGCACGGAACCGAGGACCGTGCCGTTCTCCCGGACCAGCAGCCGGGTGCGGTCGTGCTCGGCGGCGAAGCGCAGCAGCGCGTCGAGATCCGCCCCGCCCTCGACCCAGGTGATCTCGTCGGCCGGGATCCGCAGCGCCGCGGCCGGCGTCTCCGGCTCGGTCAGTGAGCGGGTCAGCAGCTCCGAGTCGGTCGCGCTGATCAGGCCCAGCCGCTCCGACTCCTCCACCAGGTGCGTCAGCTGCTCCCGGTTGTGCACGGAGGCCAGCTCGTCGCGCGGGGACACCCGGCACAGCCGTACCAGGGCGTTGCTGACCCGGTTGAGCAGCCGGATCAGCGGACGTACGGCCCGCACCACGGCCCGGAAGGGCGGCGACAGCAGCATCGCCGAACGCTCCGGGTGGGCGATCGCCCAGGACTTGGGCGCCATCTCGCCGACGACCATGTGCAGGAAGACCACCACGACCATCGCCACGGCGAAGGCCACGCCGTAGCTCACGGCGCTGGGCAGGCCCAGCGTGTGCAGCAGCGGGTCGAGTTCGTGCGAGATCGCCGGCTTGGACACCGAGCCCAGGCCCAGCGTGCACACGGTGATGCCCAGCTGGGCGCCGGCCAGCATCAGCGACAGCTCGCGCATCCCGGCCAGGGCCGCCCCGGCGCCGCGCCGTCCCTCGGCCGCCGCCTTCTCCATGCGGTGCCGTTTGGCGGCGACCAGAGCGAACTCCGCCGCCACGAAGAAGCCGCTGCCGATCAGCAGCAGCACGGTCACGAAGACCGCCATCGGGAAACTCACGCCATCTCCTCGGTTTCCACGGCCTCCACCAGCGGACTGATCCGGACGCGGTCGGCCACGTGCCGGTCCAGCGTCCGGACGTCGATCACGGCATGCCCGCCGCCGGGCAGCTCGACCGTGACCCGGTCGCCGACCGTCGGGAAGCGGCCGAGCCGGTCCACGACCAGGCCGGCCACGGTGTCGTAGTCGTCGCCCTCCGGCAGCCGGACACCGGTCGCCTCGGTCACCTCGTCCACCCGGCGGCCGGCGTCCACCAGCCAGCCGTCGCCGTCCGCGACGGCGAGCAGGGTGACCTTGTCGGACTCGTCGGCGATGTCACCGACCAGTTCCTCCGCGATGTCCTCGTACGTGACGATGCCCGCCACGCCGCCGTGCTCGTCGAGGACGACCGCGAACTCGTCGTCCTGCTCCCGCATCCGCGTCACCGCGTCGGGCAGCGCGAGTGTGTCCGGCAGCAGCAGCGGTCTCCGGGCCACCTCACCGGCCCGTGCGCCCGCCAGGCGGTCTGCGGGCAGCGCCATCAGCTCGCGCACGCCCAGCACGCCCACGATGTCGTCCGGATGGTCGCCGAGCACCGGGTAGTTGGAGTGGCCGTACCGGGCGATCAGACCGACCGCCTCCTCGGCGCCGGCGTCCTTGCGGACGAACACGGCGTCGGCACGCGGCACCATCACCTCGTCCAGGGCGCGCTCGGAGAACTCCAGCGCGTGGTCCAGCAGCGCGGCGGTCCCCCCGGGCAGCTCACCCTGCTCGTGGGACTCGCCGATCAGATGGCCGAGCTCCTCCAGCGTGGCGCCGTGGTGCAGCTCCTCGACGGGCTCGATCCCGGCCCTGCGCAGCAGCCGGTTGGCCGCACTGTCGAAGATCCGTACGACGGGGCCGACGACTTTCAGATACGCGAGCGTGGACGGGGCGAGCGCCTTCGCCAGCCGCTCGGGCACGGCGATCGCGAGGTTCTTCGGGGCGAGTTCGCCCAGCACCATCTGCACGACCGTGGCCAGCACGAAGGCGAGTACGACGGCGATGCCGCCGACGGCCGTGTCGGGCAGGCCGATCCCCGTCAGGGCGGGCCGGAGCAGCGCGGACACCGAGGGTTCGGCGATGAAGCCGACGACCAGCCCGGTGACGGTGATGCCGAGCTGCGCGCCGGACAGCATGAACGACAGCCGCTCCAGCACCCTGAGGGCACGAGCCGCCCGGCGGTCCCCGGCTTCGGCCTCACGCGCGAGGGTCAGCCGGTCGGCGGAGACGTAGGCGAACTCCTGGGCGACGAAGTAGCCGGTGCCCGCGGTCAGCACGAACACGGCGAGCAGGCCCAGCAGGGCCTCGGCGGCACTCATCGAACACCACCCCGCCGTGTGCCGCGATCACTCGTCTCGTGGCGGGATGGTCGGGGACTGTGCCCCGGAGGGTCCGTCGGTCTGGCGGACAACAACGTGCTCCTTAGATCTGGTGTGTCTCCGGCACAACGCTCGTCGTCGCGCCGGTGTTCCCGGATTCTACGGCCGTGTAGATGAAGCCGCCCGGCATCAACGGCGGCCCGCCCGGCTCACTCGGCGGGCGCGTCCTCCGCCAGATCGGGCACCAGCCCCCGCATCGCCGCGCACTGGTCCGGTCCCATGAAGCGCGCCAGGGACTCGGTCACCGTGGCGGCGAGCGGGGCCGAGGCCTCCTTGAACAGGTCGCGGGCCTTGTCCGTGAGGGCGACCTCGACGCCGCGCCTGTCGCCGCAGACCGACCTGCGGGTGACGAGCCCGGCGTGTTGCAGGCAGGCGATCTGGTAGGTGAGGCGGGTCTTGGGGCGGCCCAGGAGCTCCGCGACGCGTGTCATGCGCAGGCCGCCCTCGGGCTGCTCCGCGAGCAGGCACAGGACGAGGAACTCGTCGTGCGAGACGTCGAGCCTCTCCTTCACGACCGCGCGCAGCCGCTGCTCCACCGCTCCCGTCGCGGCCAGCAGCAGCATCCAGGCGCGCAACTCCGCGGGCAGCAGCCCGCCACCGTCGGGGGACGGGCATCCGGGCTGGTCGGTGGGGTGCTCCTCGGGGTCGGCCATGCCGTCGAGTCTACCTGTCGTCCAAATTTGGAGAACGGGGTTGTCCAATTTTGGATGAGGCGCTAGCGTGCCGCCCAGTCATCCAAAATTGAACGACTTGGCAGGGAGAACGATCATGACCGTCACCGTGGAAACCGGACAGTGGCAGCTCGACGCGACCGCCTCGACCGTCGGCATCCGGCACAAGACGATGTGGGGCCTGGTCACCGTGAAGGGGGCCTTCGGTGCCGTCGGCGGCACCGGCGAGGTCCGGCCCGACGGATCCGCCGTCGGTACCCTGACCTTCGACGCCGCCTCCCTGGACACCGGGAACGCCAAGCGCGACACCCACCTCGGGTCCGAGCACTTCTTCGACGCCGGCCACCACCCCGAGATCACCTTCGTGGCCCACAGCGCCGAGCTCCGCGACGGGGACCAGGTGCACGTCGTCGGCCGGCTGACCGTGCGCGGCATCAGCAGGCCGCTGTCCCTGACCGCGCGCGTGACGGACCGGGACACCACGGGCCTCACCCTGGACACCGAGTTCACCGTGGACCGCGAGCAGTTCGGCATGGGCTGGAACCAGCTGGGCATGATCCGCGGCCGCACCACGGTCACCGCCACGCTCCGCTTCACCAGGGCCGCGGCCTGACGCCCCCGGCTCCCCGGCACCGTCGTCAGCGAGCCCCGCGCACCGCCTCCTGCACATCCGCGCTCGACAGGGTCTGCGGCGACGCCGTGAACGCGCGCAGGCGGATCCGGGCCCCGGCCGGGGCGGCGGGAACCTGCCCGCGGACGGCCGGAGTTCGTGGCTGGGCGCTGCCGTGCGCGGGCCGGGCACCACCAGCGTGGCTTCTGCCGAGTACACGCCGAAGGACGCTGTCCGCCGCCGGTGAGCGGGACCCGGACGGAGGTGAAGATTCCGGTGTGACCCCGGTAAGGGGCCCCGACACCCGTATCCCCTGGGCTCAGTACACGTCCCGGACGTACCGCTTGTCCGCCGCGAGTTGCTTCACGAACGCGGCGGCCTCCGCCTCGCCCAGCCCGCCGTGCGCCATCACCACGTCCCTCAGCGCCCGGTCCACGTCCTTCGCCATCCGGGAGGCGTCGCCGCACACGTAGAAGCGGGCCCCGTCGCACAGCCAGTGCCACAGCTCCGGCCCGTGCTCGCGCATCCGGTCCTGCACGTACACCTTGTTGCGCTGGTCCCGGGAGAAGGCGGTGTCCAGCCGCGTGAGGGTGCCCTCGTCGAGCAGCGCCGTCAGCTCGTCCTCGTAGTAGAAGTCCGTCGCCCGGTGCTGCTCCCCGAAGAACAGCCAGTTGGGGCCCCGGTGGCCGAGCGCCCGCCGCTCCTCCAGGAACCCGACGAAGGGCGCCACACCGGTGCCCGGGCCGACCATGACCATCGGCGTCGACGCGTCGGCCGGGGGCCGGAAGTGCGGCGAACGCTGCACGAACACCGGCACCTCGGTGTCCGGTGCGGCGTCCGCGAGGTACGGCGAGCAGACCCCGCCGCGTGCCCGGCCGTGCAGGTTCTCGTACCGCACCACGGACACCGTCAGCGACACCCGGCGCGGATCGACCAGCGGGCTGGACGATATGGAGTACAGCCGCGGCTGGAGCCTGCGCAGCACCCCGGCCCACTCCTCGGCGCCCGCCCGCACCGCGTACTCGGCGAGCACGTCCACGGCCTGCCGCCCCCAGCTCCACTGCGCCAGCCCGTCCTTGTTGTCGGGCCGCAGCAGTCTGCGCAACTCGTGCTTGTCCCGGGCGCGTTCGGCGACGAAGCGCAGCAGGTCGGGGGTGATCCCGGTGATGTCGAGATGCCGGTGCAGCGCCTCGCCGAACGGCACCTCGCCGACACCGTCGACCGTCACGGCCGACCCGGCGTCCACCCCGGTCACCGCGAGCCACTCCGCCACCAGGGAGGGGGCGTTGACCGGCCGCACCCCGAGCGCGTCCCCGGCCTCGTATGCCAGGTCGGTCCCGCTCGTGTCGAAGGTGAACCGCCTGACCTCCTTGCCCGCACCGTCCCTGCTGAGCAGCCGGTTGCCGACCAGCCGGGCGGTGGCGACGGGCTTGGACTTCGCCCTGGGCTTTCCGGCCGGGGCGGCGGACCGCTCACCGAGTGCCGACAGCACCTGGTCGAGCCACTCCCCGGCGGACGGCTCGAAGTCCGGCTCACAGTCCGTGCGCGGGGCCAGCCGCACCCCGCCCAGTTCGTCGAGCCGCTCGTCCAGCCGCCGCCCGTGCCCGCAGAAGTCGTCGTACGAGGAGTCGCCGAAGGCCAGCACGGCGTACCGCACCCCGTCCAGCCGCGGGGCCCGCTCACCGGAGAGCGCGTCCCAGAAGCCGGAGCCGTTGTCGGGCGCGTCGCCGTCCCCGAACGTGCTGGTGATGAACAGCAGGTCCGCCGTGCGGGAGAGCGTGCCGACATCGGCGTCGTCCATGCCGACGAGCGTCGCACGGTGCCCGGTCGAGGCCAGCCGTTCGGCGGTGGCCGTGGCGAACTCCTCCGCGTTCCCGGTCTGCGAGGCCCACAGCACGACGATCTCCCGCCCCGCGGGCCGGTCCTGCGGCACGGCCGCCCCGGTCCGTGAGTACATGCCGGCCAGGACCCCGTTCACCCAGAGCGCGTGCTCGGGCGAGAAGGGCGCGTCGGGCGGCAGCACCGGCACCCCGGGGGCGCCCGAGCCGAGGCCCGCGAGGAAGCCGGTCAGGTACTGGCGCTCCTGGGCGGAGAGCACCGGGGGAGGGGAGGGTTCGATACCGAAGGGATCGGCGCCGCCCGGCGTCACGGTCGTGGGAATCAGGGCCGGTGCCTCCGGCGAGGGCACCGGGGGAGCCACCGTCGCGGGCGACGCGGGCGACGGAGACGCCACCTTCGCCAGCGACACCGCGCACACCTTGAACTCCGGCTGGAACGACAGCGGATCCACCGCGTCGCTCGTCACCGCGTTGATGCTCAGGTACTCCCCGAACAGGTCGTTCCAGTGGAACGGCGCGAAGCAGCCGCCCGGCCGCACCCGGTCGGTCACCACCGCCGGCAGCACGGCCCGCCCGCGCCGGGAGGCCACCTCCACGAGATCGCCGTCGACAGCCCCGAGCGCCGAGGCGTCCTCGGGGTGCAGCTCCACGAACGGCCCCGGATTCAGCTTGGTGAGCTTGGCGACCTTCCCCGTCTTGGTGAGCGTGTGCCACTGGTGCTGCACCCGACCGGTGTTCAGCACGAACGGATAGTCGTCGTCCGGCATCTCGGCGGCGGGCAGATGCGGCCGAGCGAAGAACACCGCCCGCCCGGAAGCCGTCGGAAAACGCAGCCCCTCGTCCCCCACGTACCGGACCGGATTGCGCTCCGGCCCGTCCTCCCTGGCGGCCGGCCACTGCACGGGTGTCCCCCGCAGCCGTTCGTACGTGACCCCGCGCAGATCCCACCCCGTCCTGGGGTTGAAGAACCGCCGGATCTCCTCGAAGACCTGCTCGGCGCCGTCGTACGAGAAGCCCTTCTCGTACCCCATCGCGCACGCCACCTCCGCGATGATCCGCCAGTCGGCCATCGCCTCCCCGGGCGGGTCCGCGGCGGCCGGGGCCAGGGTGAGGTTGCGCTCGCTGTTGACGAAGACGCCCTCCGCCTCGGTCCACATCGCGCCGGGCAGGACGACGTCTGCGTACGCGTTCGTCTCGGTGTCGGCGAACACGTCCTGCGTGACGACGAACTCGGCGGCCTCCAGCCCCTCGATGACCGTCCGGCGGTTGGCGACCGAGGCGACCGGGTTGGTGCAGATGATCCAGCAGGCCTTGATCTCCCGGTCGGCCATCCGCCGGAACATGTCGACGGTGCCCTGCCCGGACCCGTCGGCCCGCAGCGTGCCCGGCGGCAGCTCCCACACCTCCTCGGTGAACGCCCGCTCCTCGTCGACGAGGACCGACCGCTGCCCCGGCAGCCCCGGCCCCATGTAGCCCATCTCGCGCCCGCCCATGGCGTTGGGCTGCCCGGTCAGGGAGAACGGCCCGGCGCCCGGACGGCAGATCGCCCCCGTCGCCAGATGCAGATTGACCAGGGCGTTGGTGTTCCAGGTGCCGTGCGTGGACTGGTTCAGGCCCATGGTCCAGCAGCTCATCCACCGGTCGCCCGCCGCGCCGAGGATCCGTGCGGCCTCCCGCAGATCGGCCTCCGCGATCCCGGTGATCTCCGCGACCGCGTCCGGGGCGTAGTCGGCGAGGAACCCGGGCAGCGCCTCCCAGCCCTCGGTGTGCGCGGCGACGAACTCCTCGTCCACGTGGCCGCCCTCGTGCAGCAGCCGCAGCAGGCCGTTCAGCAGCGCGAGGTCGGTGCCCGGCCTGACCTGGAGGAACAGATCGGCCTTGGCGGCGGTCGCGGTCCGCCGCGGATCGACGACGATCAGCCTGGCGCCCGCCTTGACCCGCTCCATCATCCGCAGGAAGAGAATCGGATGGCAGTCGGCCATGTTCGACCCGATGACGAGAAAGGCGTCCGCCCGGTCGAAGTCCTCGTACGAACCGGGCGGCCCGTCCGCACCCAGGGACAGCTTGTAGCCGGTGCCCGCGCTCGCCATGCACAGCCGCGAGTTCGACTCGATCCGGTTCGTCCCCACGAAACCCTTGGCCAGCTTGTTCGCCAGATACTGCGCCTCGAGGCTCATCTGCCCGGAGACGTAGAAGGCCACCGCGTCCGGCCCGTGCTCGTCGACGATCGCCCGCAGCCGCGCCGCCGTCTCGGCGATGGCGTCGGCCACCGGCACCGGGGCCGCCTCCTCGCCCCGGTCGTCCCGCACCAGCGCGGTGGCCAGCCGCCCGGGTGCGGCCAGCATGTCGGCGGTGGTCGCGCCCTTGGTGCACAACCGCCCCGCGTTCGCCGGATGCGCCTTGTCACCGGACGCCTTCAGCACCGTGCGCCGCCCGTCCGGGCCCGCCCCCACGTCGAGCACGAGACCGCAGCCGACCCCGCAGTACGAGCAGACGGTGCGCACCTGCCGCGTGTCCGGCCGGCTTCCGGGGGTCGAGTTCATGCCCCGACGGTACGAATCGCCCGTTACGCCTCTGTCACACGGCTTGATCATCGGGCGTTACGCCCGTCACACAGCCGCCTTCCGGCCGATGTGAGGTGCAATGAGGTCGCGGAGCGTGTCGCTGTTGGGCCGAACGGGTGACTCTGCGCAAGAATTGCCCGATGCAGACAGCGAGCGCGACCCAGGACGGAGCATGCCGGTGAACAGCCACGATGTCACCGACGAACAGTGGGAGGGGCTCGCCCAGGTCGTACCGCTGCGGGGCCGGGACGCCTGGCCGTCCGCCGTCGGCCACCGGTCCATACCCGAGGCCGAGACGGAGACCCGCCGCCGTTTCGTCGTCCTGCGCGTGAACGTCTTCGCCGACGCCCGGGACGTCGCCGAGCGGCTGATGGCGGGCGTCCCCGTCCTCCTCGACCTCACCGGCGCGGAGACCGAGGTCGCCAAGCGCGTCCTCGACTTCAGCACGGGTGTCGTCTTCGGCCTGGCGAGCGGGATGCACCGGGTGGACCGCAACGTGTTCCTGCTGACACCGGCGGGAACCGAGGTGACCGGGCTGATGGAGGGAGCGGGCCTCCCCGGGGTGTGATCGTGGGCGGGACCGTAGGTGTGACCGCGGACGTGACCGTGGACGTGACCGTAGCTCGTTCGTAGGAAACCCCCGGAGACGGAACGGTTCGTCCTGCCGGCGGAGGCCTACCGTCCGGACATGACCCAGCCCGCCCTCCCCGACCGCCCCCGCATCACCGAACTGCGGCTGTCCGCCTTCACCACCCACCGCCGCGCCGCGTTCCCGCTCGGGCCCCTCACCCTCCTCGCCGGCCCCAGCGGCTGCGGCAAGACCAGCGCCCTGCGGGCGTACCTGGCCCTCGCCCGGCTCGGGGGAGGCGCGGAGCTCGGCGAGGCCTTCCCCGACCCCGTCGCCTGCGTACCGGAGCGGGCCCGGCCCGACGCGCAGCGCCGCCGCGGCTTCCGCATCGGCTGCACGGCCGACGGCCCCGCGGGCCCGGTCCGGCTCGACATGGCCGTACAGGCCGAGCCCGAACTGCGCGTCGTGGGGGAGCGGTTGACGGCCGGCGGACTGGTCCTCCTGGAGACCGCCCTGCGCGACCCGGGCAAACGCGCCGTGCAGGCCGCCTGGCACACGGCCGGGCCGACGCCCGTGACCCGGGGCCCGCTCCCGGACGACCGGCTCGGCACCGCCCTGCTGCCGCTGCGCGTGGCGGGCGGGACACCCGGGCAGCGCAGGGTGCTGGCGGCGGCCGAGCAGATGGTCGTCGCCCTGCGCTCGGCCTTCGCCTGCGACCCCGAGCCCGCCCGCATGCGCGGGCCCGTGGCGGCCGGTTCCGGCCATCTGCTCGGCGGCTGCGGCAATCTCGCCGACGTGCTGTGGCGCACCCGCGCCGAGTGCGCGCGGCGGCACGCGCAGTTCGTGGCGGCGGTGCGAGCCGGCTGCGCCGGGCCGGTGGCGGACGTGCTCGCCCGGGCCGAGGACACCACGGGGACGATCCGCGCCGCGCTCGACCGGGGCGACGGCGTCCGCACGGACCTGCGCCGGCTCGGCGACGGCGAACTGCGCTATCTGGCCCTCGCGTTGGTGTTGCTCACCGGGCCGGGCGTGCTGGAGGTCGACCCGGCCGGCGAGGTCCCCGCCGCGCTCCAGACGCTCACGGTCCTCGCCGACGGCTTCGACCGGGGCCTGGACGGACGGCAGCGGCTGGAACTGCTGCGGCTGGCTGCCCGGATGTGCGAGCGGGGGCACATCCGGCTGGTCGGCGCGGTCAGCGACGGCTCCTGGGCCGCCGGGACGGAGGGAGCCACGGTGGTACACCTGGACCGTGACTGATCCCCTGGACGTGGCCGGACTGCAACGGCGCCTGGCCGATTTCGCGGCCGCGCGGAACTGGCAGCAGTACCACACCCCCAAGAACCTGGTCGCCGCGCTCAGCGTGGAGGCCTCCGAACTGGTCGAGATCTTCCAGTGGTTGACGCCCGAGGAGTCGGCCCGGGTCATGGCCGACCCGGACACCGCGCACCGCGTCACCGACGAGGTGGCCGACGTGCTGGCGTATCTGCTCCAGCTGTGTGAGGTGCTCGGCATCGACCCGCTGGCCGCGCTGAACGCGAAGATCGACCGGAACGAACGGAGGTTCCCGATCTAGCGGCCCGCCCCTCCCACTGACTCCATCGCACGGAGCACGCGAATCCACTTGTACGCTACGTAGTCAAATCGCAGCCTGAATCCCAATCGTTGTCCGCAATTTTCCGCCTTCCTCTGGCTTTTCGTCTCACACCCCTTCACTCTGGGTAGTGAACAAGGGAGTGCGGGCAGACGGACGCGCGCAGCGCGTCGGACAAGACGGGGGCAGCGCATGGACGCGGTGCGGCTCATCGTGACGAGCAGGCGGTGCCTGGCGGCGGGCGGCGACGCGCGGGAGACCCTGGCCGAGGTGTGGCAGGCGCAGGCCCTCGCGCAGGCCATAGGCAGCCGCCTCGCGGTCACCGGACCACCCGAACTGCGCGGCGAGGCACTGGGGTTGACGGAGCTGGCGGGCCGCGGCTGCGGTGTCCTCGACCCGCCCGAACTGGGCCCCGGTGAGCTGCGGGCGGGCCAGCTCACCGAGTTGGGCGACGCCCGCCACACCCTGATGTACCTCGGCGGCCTCCTCGGCGAGGTCGGCATCGCCCTGGTCGCCCTGGCCAGCGCCGCCGGCGACGAAGGTACGTACTGGCAGTGCATGGAGGCCATCGACGCGGCGGACGAGTCCCGCGACCGCGTCCTGGAGATGCTCCGCAGACTCGCGGACCGGGAACTGACGCTGCCGGAGAGGGAGGCGGGGTGAGGCGGGGCGGGGAGAGCCCCTGACCCGCCCGAGCCGGAACCACTCCCCCCTAACCCGCCCGCCCCTCCTCGACGACCCCGCGTTCGCAGTCCCCCGCCGCCTGAAGATCCGCGTCCAACGCCGACAGATCCGCGTTCAACGCCGCCATCAGCTCCTCCATCTGCTGCAACAGCCCTTTCGGCTGCCCGGTCCCGCCCTGCTGCGGCACGGTCTCTTCGGACATGACGGCCTCCTCGGCCCCCGGCCCCCGGGGAGGCCGACGCGGGTGACGCCCCGGCGGTCCCCCCCCGGAGCGGAAGCCGGGGGCTCCGGCTCCGCCCGAGCCAACGATCACCATCGGGGCCGGTCACTGGCCGGGCCGGGCGGCGGCTGCGGTATTGACGTAATTTCACCCGACCGGGGACCGGCGTGGACGGGGGGACCGATCTCGTGATCGTCCGCCGGGGCGGTGCAGGATGGAGGGCATGGATCTTCGCATCTTCACCGAGCCCCAGCAGGGGGCCACCTACGACACTCTGCTCGCCGTGGCCAAGGCCACCGAGGACCTCGGCTTCGACGCCTTCTTCCGTTCCGACCACTACCTCCGCATGGGCACCGTGGACGGTCTGCCCGGCCCCACCGACGCCTGGATCACCCTGGCCGGACTCGCCCGCGAGACCAAGCGCATCCGGCTCGGCACCCTGATGACCGCCGGCACCTTCCGGCTGCCGGGCGTGCTCGCCATCCAGGTCGCGCAGGTCGACCAGATGTCCGGCGGCCGGGTCGAGCTCGGCCTCGGCGCCGGCTGGTTCGAGGAGGAGCACAAGGCCTACGGCATCCCCTTCCCCAAGGAGAAGTTCGCCCGCCTCGAGGAGCAGCTGGAGATCGTCACCGGTCTGTGGGCGACGGACCCCGGCAAGACCTTCGACTTCCACGGGACCTACTACGACCTCACGGACTCTCCCGCGCTGCCCAAGCCGGCGCAGCGGAAGATCCCCGTGCTGGTCGGCGGCCACGGCCCGTCCCGCACCCCGCGGCTGGCCGCCCAGTACGCCGACGAGTTCAACATGCCCTTCGCCTCCGTCGAGGACAGCGAGCGTCAGTTCGGCCGGGTGCGCGCCGCCGCCGAGGAGGCGGGCCGCAGCGGCGACGACCTGACCTACTCCAACGCCCTCGTCGTCTGCGTCGGCCGGGACGAGGCGGAGGTCGCCCGCCGGGCCGCCGCGATCGGCCGCGAGGTGGACGAGCTGAAGCTCAACGGCCTGGCCGGCTCCCCGGCGGAGGTCGTCGACAAGATCGGCCGCTACGCCGAGGCCGGTTCGAGCCGTATCTACCTCCAAGTCCTCGACCTGGACGACCTCGACCACCTGGAGCTGATCTCCGCGCAGGTGCAGTCGCAGCTGTCGTAGGGCCCGCCGAAGCGCCCTCGATAAACGAAGGCGCTGGTGAGCACAGGTGTGCGAAGCTGAGGACGTCGTCCTGCCGAGCCCCCAGGATCACCGTTCCTGGGGGCTCTCGCACGTACGGCGCGACAACGTCCACCCAGCCGGAGAGGCCCTCCGCATGTTCCTGACGATCACCACCACCGGCACCCCCGAACGCCCCGCCACCGACCTCGGCTACCTGCTGCACAAGCATCCCGACAAGGCGCAGGCGTTCTCCACCTCCTACGGCACGGCCCACGTCCTCTACCCCGAGGCCGAAGCCGGGCGCTGCACGGCGGCGCTGCTGCTGGAGGTCGACGCGGTGGCACTGGTCAGGCGCGGCAAGGGCAAGGGCCGCGGCGGAGCACCGGACGCGGCACTCGCGCAGTACGTCAACGACCGCCCCTACGCGGCCTCCTCGCTGCTCGCCGTGGCGCTGAGCGGCGTCTTCTCCAGCGCGATGAAGGGCGTCTGCAACGCCAGGCCCGAACTCCCCGGCCAGGCCAGGCCGCTGCGCGTCGAGGTGCCCGCACTGCCCGCCCGCGGCGGCCCCGACCTCGTACGGGGGCTCTTCGAACCGCTCGGCTGGACGGTCACCGCCGAGCCCGTGCCGCTGGACGCCGAGTTCCCCGCGTGGGGCGACTCGCGCTACGTGAGCCTGGCCCTGGAATCGGACACGCTCACCCTCGCCGAGGCCCTGCGCCACCTCTACGTCCTGCTCCCCGTCCTCGACGACGCCAAGCACTACTGGGTCGCCCCGGACGAGGTCGACAAGCTGCTGCGCGCCGGTGAGGGCTGGCTGCCCGGCCACCCCGAGCAGCGGCTGATCACCAGCCGCTACCTGTCGCGCCGCTGGGCGCTGACCCGGCAGGCCACCGAGCGGCTGGAGCTGGTGCGGCTGGCCGAGACCGACGACAGCGAGGTCGAGGAGATCGACAACGCCGTCGAGGCGGAGACCGAGGCCGAGGAGAAGCCGACCCCGCTGGCCGTGCGGCGCCGCGAGGCGATCGTCACGGCGCTGAGGCAGTCCGGAGCCGCCCGCGTCCTCGATCTCGGCTGCGGGCAGGGCCAGTTGGTGCAGACGCTGCTCAAGGACCCGGCCTTCACCGAGATCGTCGGCGTCGACGTGTCCATGCGCGCGCTCACCATCGCCTCCCGGCGGCTGAAGCTGGACCGCATGGGCGAGCGGCAGGCCTCCCGCGTCCAGCTCTTCCAGGGCTCCCTCGCGTACACCGACGTCCGGCTCAAGGGCTACGACGCCGCCGTGCTCAGCGAGGTGATCGAGCACCTCGACCTGCCCCGGCTGCCCGCCCTGGAATACGCGGTGTTCGGTTCGGCGCGTCCGAGGACGGTCCTCGTGACCACCCCGAACGTCGAGTACAACGTGCGCTGGGAGTCCCTCCCCGCCGGTCACGTCCGGCACGGCGACCACCGCTTCGAGTGGACTCGCGCCGAGTTCCGCGCCTGGGCCGAGGCGGTCGCCGAACGGCACGGCTACGGCGTCGCGTTCGAGCCCGTCGGCCCCGACGACCCCGAGGTGGGGCCGCCCACCCAGATGGCCGTATTCACCCTGACCACGCCGAAGGAGGCGAAGGCGGCATGACCGACGCACAGCAGGGGCGCGTGCTGCCCGTCACCGACCTGTCCCTGGTGGTGCTGGTCGGGGCCACCGGCTCCGGCAAGTCCACCTTCGCCCGTCGGCACTTCAAGCCCACCGAGGTCATCTCCTCCGACTTCTGCCGCGGCCTCGTCTCCGACGACGAGAACGACCAGAGCGCAACCAAGGACGCCTTCGACGTCCTGCACTACATCGCGGGCAAGCGCCTGGCCGCCGGCCGCCGCACGGTCGTGGACGCGACCAGCGTGCAGTCCGATGCCCGCCGCCAGCTGATCGACCTGGCCAAGCAGTACGACGTGCTGCCGATCGCGATCGTGCTCGACGTGCCCGAGGAGGTGTGCGCCGAACGCAACGAGGCCCGCACCGACCGCGCCGACATGCCCCGCCGGGTCATCCACCGCCACACCCGCGAACTGCGCCGCTCGCTGCGGCACCTGGAGCGCGAGGGCTTCCGCAAGGTGCACATCCTGCGCGGCGTCGACGAGGTCGAGCACGCCACGGTCGTCACCGAGAAGCGCTTCAACGACCTCACCCACCTCACCGGCCCGTTCGACATCATCGGTGACATCCACGGCTGCGCCGCCGAACTGGAGGCCCTGCTCGGCAAGCTGGGCTACGTCGACGGGGTCCACCCGGAGGGCCGCACGGCCGTCTTCGTCGGCGACCTGGTCGACCGCGGCCCGGACAGCCCCGGTGTGCTGCGCCGCGTCATGGCGATGGTGAAGTCCGGCAACGCCCTGTGCGTGCCCGGCAACCACGAGAACAAGTACGGCCGGTACCTGCGCGGCCGCAAGGTCCAGCACACCCACGGCCTCGCCGAGACCATCGAGCAGATGGCGGGCGAGAGCGAGGAGTTCCTCGCCGAGGTACGGGAGTTCCTCGACGGCCTCGTCAGCCACTACGTCCTCGACGGCGGCCGGCTGGTCGTCTGCCACGCCGGCCTGCCCGAGAAGTACCACGGCCGCACCTCCGGCCGGGTCCGCAGCCACGCCCTGTACGGCGACACCACCGGGGAGACCGACGAGTTCGGCCTGCCCGTGCGCTACCCGTGGGCGGAGGACTACCGGGGCCGGGCCGCGGTCGTCTACGGCCACACCCCGGTCCCCGAGGCGACCTGGCTCAACAACACCATCTGCCTGGACACCGGCGCCGTCTTCGGCGGCAAGCTCACCGCGCTGCGCTGGCCGGAGCGCGAGCTGGCCGACGTCCCGGCGGAGCAGGTCTGGTACGAGCCGGCGAGGCCGCTGCGCACCGAGGCGCCCGGCGGGCAGGACGGCCGTCCGCTGGACCTGGCGGACGTGCGGGGCCGCAGGGTCGTGGAGACCCGGCACCAGGGCCGCGTCTCGATCCGCGAGGAGAACGCGGCGGCGGCCCTGGAGGTCATGAGCCGCTTCGCGGTGGACCCGCGGCTGCTGCCGTACCTCCCGCCGACCATGGCCCCGACGGCGACGAGTCACGTCGAGGGCTACCTGGAGCACCCTGAGGAGGCCTTCGCCCAGTACAAGGACGACGGTGTCGCCCGGGTCGTGTGCGAGGAGAAGCACATGGGCTCGCGGGCGGTGGCCCTGGTGTGCCGCGACGCGGAGGCGGCCCGCAAGCGCTTCGGCGTGGACGGTCCCACGGGATCGCTCTACACCCGCACCGGCCGCCCGTTCCTCGACGACGACGCCCTCACCGAGGAGATCCTCGACCGGGTGCGCACGGCGGCCGGCGAGGCCGGCCTCTGGGACGAGCTGGAGACGGACTGGCTGCTGCTGGACGCCGAGTTGATGCCCTGGTCGCTGAAGGCGTCCGGGCTGCTGCGCTCGCAGTACGCCGCCGTCGGCGCTGCGTCCGGCGCGGTGCTCCCGCAGGCCTTGAGCGCCCTCCGGGGCGCGGCGGCACGCGGCGTGGACGTCGCGGGCCTGCTGACCCGCACCGGTGAACGCGCCACCGACGCGGCCGCGTTCACCGAGGCGTACCGCCGCTACTGCTGGACCACGGACGGCCTCGACGGGGTACGCCTGGCACCGTTCCAGATCCTCGCGGTCCAGGGGCGCAGCCTCGCCGGACTGCCGCACGACGAGCAGCTCGCCCGGCTCGACCGGCTCGTCGAGCACGATGGCAGCGGCCTGCTCCAGACCACCAGGCGCCTCTACGTCGAGACCGCCGACCCCGAGTCGGTGCAGGCCGGCGTCGACTGGTGGCTGGAGATGACCGGCCGCGGCGGCGAGGGCATGGTCGTCAAGCCGGTCGGCGCGGTCGTCCGCGACGGCCGGGGCCGCCTGGTGCAGCCCGGCATCAAGTGCCGCGGCCGCGAGTACCTCCGGATCATCTACGGCCCGGAGTACACCCGCCCGGAGAACCTCGCCCGCCTGCGCTCGCGGTTCCTCAACCACAAGCGGTCCCTGGCGATCCGCGAGTACGCGCTGGGCCTGGAGGCGCTGGACCGGTTGGCCGAGGGCGAGCCGCTGTGGCGGGTGCACGAGGCGGTGTTCGGGGTGCTGGCGCTGGAGTCGGAGCCGGTCGATCCGCGGCTGTGAACCGGAGGGGTTCGAGGAGGACCTCGCCTTCCGGGAGGCCCTGCCCGCCGACGCCCTGCCCGGCCGCACGCACCGGCAGACCGTGCTGCGCGCCGCCGGCCGGGGCAGGGCGGCGGCCAACGAACCCGTCCGCGCGACCGGCCTGGTCTCCGACGTTCTGCTCGGCCTGCTGGCCGGCCGGGACGCCGTGCTGCCCGCGCCACCCGATCCGCAAGAACTGTTTCCGGCCGTTCGGGAGCGCATCGCGGCCCTCAGGGAAGAGGGCCGTACTCTTCAGCATCCCGAGATCCGGCTCCAGGGCCCCGACCGCACCGAGACCCTGCCCCGGCCGGGCCACCCGCCGCGCCCCGTCCCAGCGGCCGTCTGACCGCTCAGGGCCGCGCCCTCGTGTCGGGGCTCGCCCGCACCCTGGACGGCTGGCTGCGGGAGGACGGTCCACCGGCCGCCCCGGCCCGTGCCCGCACCGCCGCCACCCTGCACCGCACCGAGTGGCGGCTGCGCAACGTCGTGCCCGCCCGGGCGGCCGCGCCGTCGGACCTCCGCTTCCGCCCCGACCGCACCTCCTGGCAGGACGTGCGCACCCAGGCCTTCGCCACCCGGCCCGCCGTCCCGCGCACCGCCGACGAGCACCTGGCCGCCGGGGACGCGACCGCCGCGCTCACCCGGTACGCCCACGCCCTGGCCGACGCCCCGGCGGAGCCGCATGCCCTCTCGGGCTGGATGGTCGCCCGGACGATCCTCGAACCGGGCCGGGTGGCCCGCCGGATGCCGGCCCGGCCCGAGGCACTGCTGGAGCCCTCGCCCGGGTGTGAGCCGCCCTGCCCCGCTTGTCGTCCCCGCGACGAGAACTGGCCGTCATGGAAACGGCCGAGGAGCGCGTCAATACGCCCTCCGATGGTCAGGATGGAGGCATGGCATACCACGTCCACTCCGAGGCCGGGCGGCTGCGCCGCGTCATCCTGCACCGGCCCGATCTCGAGCTCAAAAGGCTCACCCCCAGCAACAAGACCTCGCTGCTCTTCGACGACGTGCTGTGGGTGCGCAGGGCCCGCGCCGAGCACGACGGGTTCGCCGACGTGCTGCGCGACCGCGGTGTCGACGTCCACCTCTTCGGTGACCTGCTGGCCGAGACACTCGAGGTCCCGGCGGCCAGATCCCTCGTCCTGGAGCGGGTCTTCGACGAGAAGGAGTACGGCCCGCTGGCCACCGACCCGCTCAGAGCCGCCTTCGAGAACATGCCCGCGCCGGAGCTGGCCGAGGTCCTGATCGGCGGCATGACGAAACGCGAGTTCCTCGACGTGCACCCGGAGCCGACCTCCGTGCGCTTCCACGTCATGGAACTGGACGACTTCCTGCTGGGCCCGCTGCCCAACCACCTCTTCACCCGCGACACCTCCGCCTGGATCTACGACGGCGTGTCCATCAACGCGATGCGCTGGCCCGCCCGGCAGCGCGAGACCGTGCACTTCGAGGCGATCTACCGGCACCATCCGCTGTTCCGCGACGAGACGTTCCACGAGTGGTCGAAGGGGCAGAGCGACTACCCGTCCACCATCGAGGGCGGGGACGTGCTGGTCATCGGCAACGGGGCGGTCCTCATCGGCATGAGCGAGCGCACCACCCCGCAGGCCGTGGAGATGCTGGCGCACAAGCTGTTCGCCGCCGGGTCCGCCGAGACGATCGTGGCCCTCGACATGCCCAAGCGGCGCGCCTTCATGCACCTCGACACCGTGATGACGATGGTCGACGGCGACACCTTCACCCAGTACGCGGGCCTCGGCATGCTCCGCTCGTACACCATCGAGCCCGGCGTCGGTGAGAAGGAACTGAAGGTCACCGACCATCCGCCGGAGCACATGCACCGCGCGATCGCCGCCGCCCTGGGGCTCAACCAGATTCGTGTGCTGACCGCCACCCAGGACGTGCACGCGGCCGAACGCGAGCAGTGGGACGACGGCTGCAACGTCCTCGCCGTCGAACCCGGGGTCGTGGTCGCCTACGAACGGAACGCCACCACCAACACCCACCTGCGCAAACAGGGGATCGAGGTGATAGAGATCCCGGGCAGCGAACTGGGCCGGGGCAGGGGCGGGCCGCGGTGCATGAGCTGCCCGGTCGAACGCGACCCCGTATAGGCATGCTGAGGCTCGTATAGTATTCCAGCACGTCCCTGTCCCCCGTATTCCTGGAGTGCCCTCATGGCGACTGTCCCGACCGCCCTCGCCGGCCGCCATCTCCTCAAGGAGCTGGACTTCACCGCGGAGGAGTTCCTCGGTCTGGTCGAGCTGGCCGCCGAGCTGAAGGCCGCCAAGAGGGGCGGGATCGAGCCCCGGTACCTCCAGGGCCGGAACATCGCGCTGATCTTCGAGAAGACCTCGACCCGCACCCGCTGCGCCTTCGAGGTCGCGGCCGTCAACCAGGGCGCCTCGACCACGTACCTCGACCCCTCCGGCTCCCAGATAGGGCACAAGGAGTCGGTCAAGGACACCGCGCGGGTGCTGGGCCGGATGTACGACGCGATCGAGTACCGGGGCGACAGTCAGCAGAAGGTGGAGGAGCTGGCGGCGCACGCCGGGGTGCCGGTCTACAACGGGCTCACCGACGAATGGCACCCCACCCAGATGCTCGCCGACGTGCTGACCATGACCGAGCACTGCGCCAAGCCGCTGACCGAGGTCGCCTTCGCCTACCTGGGCGACGCCCGCTTCAACATGGGCAACTCCTACCTGGTCACCGGCGCCCTGCTCGGCATGGACGTACGGATCGTCGCGCCGAAGGCGTACTGGCCCGCCGAGGAGATCGTCGACCGGGCCCGCGCGCTCGCCGCGGCCAGCGGCGCCCGGATCACGCTCACCGAGACCGTGGACGAGGGCGTCCGCGGCGCCGACTTCGTCGCCACGGACGTCTGGGTCTCGATGGGTGAGCCGAAGGAGGTCTGGGCCGAGCGCATCACCGCCCTCGCCCCCTACGCCGTGACCATGGACGTCCTGCGTGCCACGGGCAACCCGGACGTGAGGTTCCTGCACTGCCTGCCCGCCTTCCACGACCTCGGCACCAAGGTCGGCCAGGAGATCCACGCGGCCTACGGCCTGGACTACCTGGAGGTCTCCGACGAGGTCTTCGAGTCGGCGCACTCGGTCGTCTTCGACGAGGCGGAGAACCGGATGCACACCATCAAGGCGGTCATGGTGGCAACCCTCGCCTGAACAGGCCTTATGCTGTCCGGCGGCCCGGAACCACCCCTTCTCCGCGGCCGCCGCGCGACGAACCCGTCGCACTCCCGCACCACCAGAAACGAGCACCACCCGCATGCCCGCTCCCCGTATCAAGCCCCCCGCCCTCCTCGTGGCGGAATCGGGCGCCGACCGTGAGGGCCACGGTCTGAAGCGCACGATGGGTCTCTTCCAGCTGGTCTGCTTCGGCATCGGCGCGATCGTCGGCACCGGCATCTTCGTCGGACTGTCCGACTCGGTCGCCCAGGCCGGCCCGGCCGTCGTCGTCTCGTTCCTCCTCGCCGCGATCACCTGCGTCTTCACCGCGTTCGCCTTCGCCGAGCTGGGCGGCGCGATCCCGGTCTCGGGGTCCTCGTACTCCTTCGCCTACGCCGGTCTCGGCGAGGGCACGGCCTTCGTCGTCGGCTGGTGCCTGCTGCTGGAGTACGGCGTGTCGGTGTCCGCGGTGGCGGTCGGCTGGAGCCAGTACGTCAACGAGCTCCTCGACAGCGTCGTCGGGCTCCACCTGCCCACGGCCCTGTCGGCCGGGCCGGGCGACGGCGGGGTCGTCAACCTCCCGGCCGTGATCGTCATCGCCCTGGCCGCCGTCCTCCTGGTGCGCGGTGTGCGCGAGAGCGCCCGGGCCACGGCCGCGATGGCCGTGCTGAAGCTCGCCGTCCTGGTGGCCTTCGTCGCGATCGGCTTCACCGCCTTCGAGGACGGCAACCTCACCCCGTTCTCGCCGACCGGGCTCGCCGGCATCGGCGCGGGCACCACCGCCGCCTTCTTCTCGTACATCGGCTTCGACGCGATCACCACCGCCGGTGAGGAGGCCAAGAACCCGCGCCGCGACATCCCCGTGGCGATCCTCGTCTGCATCGGCCTGGTCACGCTGCTCTACTGTGCGGTCGCGCTCGCCGCGATCGGCGCCATCGGCGGCGACGCGGTCGGTGGCCGTCCGGCGGCCCTGTCCTACGTCGTCAACCAGGTCACCGGCTCCACCGTCGGCGGCGGAGTGATCGCCTTCGGCGCGGTCGTCGCCATCGCCTCGGTCGTGCTCGCCGTGATGTACGGCCAGACGCGGATCCTGATGTCCATGTCCCGCGACGGACTGATCCCGCGCGTCTTCGAGAAGGTGTCGCCGAAGACCTCCACACCGGTCGCCGGCACCCTGATCGTGGCGGGCGTCTTCGCGCTCCCCGCGGCCTTCGCCCCGCTGGACGCCGTGGTCAACCTGTGCACCATCGGCACGCTCGCCACCATGGCCGTCGTCAACATCGCGGTCATCGCCCTGCGCCGCCGCGAGCCGGACCTCGCCCGCACCTTCCGGGTGCCGCTCTACCCCGTCACCCCGCTGCTCGGCGTCGGCTTCTGCCTGTACCTGATGTACGAGACGGGCGCGACGACCTGGATCCAGTTCGCGGGATTCCTGCTGGCCGGAATCGCCCTCTACCTGCTCTACGGGCGCCGCAACTCCCGGCTCGCCGCGGTCACGCCGGCGAACGCCGCTGAGCGGGAACCACAGGCAGTCTGAACCAGACCGCCTTGCCGGACTCGGTCGGGCGGTGCCCGCAGGAGGAGCTCAGGGCGCGGATCAGCAGCAGCCCGCGCCCGTGCTCCTGCCAGGGGTCGGGCGGCCCGCCGGCCGGGCGGGTGAGGTCACCGGGCGGGGCCGGGTCGGCGTCGTGCACCTCGACCTGACATCCCGACGGCATCAGCTCCACGACCAGCTCTATCGGCGTCTCGCCCGTGGTGTGCTCCACGGCGTTCGCCACCAGCTCCGCCGTCAGCAGCTCCGCGGTGTCGCAGTCCGCCCGGTGCTCCAGCTCGGCCAGCGCCGTACGGACCAGGGCGCGGGCCACGGGCACCGCGGCCGCGGTGTGCGGCAGCGCGATGCGCCAGGAGGCGGGGGCTGAGGAGAGTTCGTACACGGCGGGTCCGTTCATGGAGCAGGACATCCTGCTTTCAACCTTATGAATGGTACGGCGCCGCTCTTCGGGGACGTCCGAGGGGCACCGTCGGAGGCGCCCTTGCCTCCTTGCCGGACGGCTTACCCAGGTGAACGCGCCGCCGCGCACAGCTGCTCCCGCCGTTACGCCGGTGTGGACGATCTGTGACGGATGTGACCGGCCCAGGTCACGCCGGGCCCGCATTCGAGTCCTACCCGGACGGCCTATCGCGCACTCATGACGACAGTCACAGATGGGTGATAGCTTCGGAGGGTAGAACTCAGTGAGGCAGTGCCCGCCCGAGGAGGCCGCACGTCATGAGTCCCTTCACCGGCTCCGCCGCCCGCACCCCGGGCTGGGAGCATCTGCGCGTCGACATCGCCGACGGCGTCGCCACGGTCACCCTGGCCCGTCCCGAGAAGCTCAACGCGCTCACCTTCGGCGCCTACGCCGATCTGCGCGACCTGCTCGCGGAGCTGTCCCGGGAGCGGTCCGTACGGGCCCTGGTGCTGGCCGGGGAAGGCCGCGGCTTCTGCTCCGGCGGCGACGTCGACGAGATCATCGGCGCCACCCTCGGCATGGACACCGCCCAGCTCCTGGACTTCAACCGGATGACCGGCCAGGTGGTCCGCGCGATCCGCGAGTGCCCGTTCCCCGTGATCGCGGCGCTGCACGGCGTGGCCGCGGGAGCGGGGGCCGTCCTCGCCCTGGCCGCGGATTTCCGCGTCGCCGACCCCACCGCCCGCTTCGCCTTCCTCTTCACCCGCGTCGGCCTCTCCGGCGGCGACATGGGCGCGGCCTACCTGCTTCCCCGCGTCGTCGGCCTGGGCCATGCGACCCGCCTGCTGATGCTGGGCGACCCGGTACGGGCCCTGGAGGCGGAGCGCATCGGCCTGATCAGCGAACTGACGGAAGAGGGCGCCGCCGACGAGGCAGCGCAACGGCTGGCCCGCCGCCTGGCAGAGGGCCCGGCCCTGGCGTACGCCCAGACGAAGGCCCTGCTCACGTCCGAACTGGACATGCCCATGGCTGCCGCGATCGAACTCGACGCCTCGACCCAGGCCCTCCTGATGACAGGGGAGGACTACGCGGAGTTCCACGCCGCGTTCACGGAGAAGCGCCCCCCGAAATGGAGCGGACGATAGTGGACGTGCCTGAAGGGGCGCGGGGCAGTGCCGAATATGCGGCCACCGCCGCGCGGGCGCGACAAGCCACGAACGGTCGGCACCCGCACACCGTCCTCGGCCACCCCCTACGCGTCGCAATCATCGGCGGCGGCCCCGGCGGCCTCTACGCCGCCGCCCTCCTCAAACGCCTCGACCCCACCCGCGAGATCACCGTCTGGGAACGCAACGCCCCCGACGACACCTTCGGCTTCGGCGTGGTCCTCTCCGACGAAACCCTCGGCGGCATCGAACACGCCGACCCCCAGGTCTACGAGGCCCTCCAGCAGCACTTCACCCGCTGGGACGACATCGACATCGTCCACCGCACCCACCGCCACACGTCCGGAGGGCACGGATTCGCGGCCCTGGGCCGCAAGCGGCTGCTCGAGATCCTCCACACCCGCTGCCGCGAACTCGGCGTCGGCCTCCGCTTCCGCACCGAGGCCCCGCACGACCTCCCGCACACCCACGACCTGGTCATCGCCGCGGACGGCGTCCACAGCGCCACCCGCGAGACCCACGCGGACGTCTTCCGCCCCCGGGTGACGACCCACCGCTGCCGCTACATCTGGCTCGCCGCCGACTTCCCCTTCGACTCCTTCCGCTTCGAGATCGCCGAAACCGAACACGGCGTGATGCAGCTCCACGGCTACCCCTACGCCCCCGACGCCTCGACCGTGATCATCGAGATGCGCGACGAGGTCTGGCACGCGGCCGGCTTCGACGAGCTCGGTGAAGCGGAGTCGATCGAGCGCTGCGGCAAGATCTTCGCGGAGGCGCTGCGCGGCCGGCCCCTGAAGTCGAACAACTCCACGTGGACGACGTTCCGCACGGTCGTCAACGACCGCTGGTCGCACGGCAACATCGTGCTCCTCGGGGACGCCGCCCACAGCGCCCACTTCTCCATCGGCTCCGGCACCAAGCTCGCCGTCGAGGACGCACTGGCCCTGGCCGCCTGCCTGGAGGAGCGGGACTCTCTGCCCGAGGCCCTGACCGCCTACGAGGCGGAGCGGCGCCCCGTCGTCGCCTCCACGCAGCGCGCGGCCCGAGCCAGCCTGGAGTGGTTCGAGAACATCGCCCTGTACCTGGACCAGCCGCCCCGCCAGTTCGCCTTCAACCTGCTCACCCGCAGCCGCCGCGTCACGCACGACAACCTGCGGCTGCGCGACTCCGGGTTCACGGAGACGGTCGAGCACGAGTTCGGCTGCCCGCCCGGCACGCCCCCGATGTTCACGCCGTTCCGGCTGCGCGGCCTGACCCTGCGCAACCGGGTCGTCGTCTCGCCCATGGACATGTACTCGGCCGTCGACGGCGTCCCCGGCGACTTCCACCTCGTCCACCTGGGCGCCCGGGCGCTGGGAGGGGCCGGGCTGGTGATGACCGAGATGGTGTGCGTCAGCGAGGAGGGCCGGATCACGCCCGGCTGCGCCGGCCTCTACACCGGCCGGCAGGCCGAGGCATGGAAACGGATCACCGACTTCGTGCACGACCGGGCCCCCGGCACCGCCATCGGCGTGCAGCTCGGCCACAGCGGCCGCAAGGGCTCCACGAAGCTGATGTGGGAGGGCATGGACGAGCCGCTGCAAGAGGGCAACTGGCCGCTCGTGGCCCCCTCCGCGCTCCCGTACAAGGACGACAGCCAGACACCGCGCGAGCTGTCCCGCGCCCAGCTCACGGACATCCGGGAGCAGTTCACGGCATGCGCGGTCCGCGCCGCCCGGGCCGGTTTCGACCTGCTCGAACTGCACTGCGCGCACGGCTATCTGCTGTCCGGATTCCTTTCCCCGCTGACCAACCGGCGCACCGACGCCTACGGCGGCTCCCTGGAGAAGCGGCTGCGCTTCCCGCTGGAGGTCTTCGACGCCGTACGGAACGTGTGGCCGGGGGAGCGGCCCATGACCGTCCGCATCTCCGCCACCGACTGGGCCGAAGGCGGCACGACCGCCGACGACGCCGTCGAGATCGCCCGGGCCTTCGCCGCGCACGGCGCCGACGCCATCGACGTGTCGACGGGCCAGGTCGTGGCGGACGAGCGGCCGGAGTTCGGGCGGTCGTACCAGACGCCGTTCGCGGACCGGATCCGCCACACCACCGGCATCCCGGTGATCGCGGTCGGCGCGATCTCCTCCTGGGACGACGTCAACTCCCTGATCCTCGCGGGCCGCACCGACCTCTGCGCCCTGGCCCGCCCCCACCTCTACGACCCCCACTGGACCCTGCACGCGGCGGCCGAGCAGGGCTACACCGGCCCGGGTGCGCCCTGGCCGGCCCCGTACCGCGCGGGAAGCCGCCGCCCCCAGACGGGTCGTACGGACGCCCCGAAACCGCGACTGAGTCTGGGAGGCGGCGGCGCCGACGGCGGTTAGGATCCGTGACATGGCCCTGACCCTGGACGACGTGGACCGGTTCGAAGCCTTCAGGCCCCGCCTGGAGGCGGTGGCCTATCGGCTGCTTGGATCGGCGAGCGAGGCCGAGGACGTCGTGCAGGAGACGTTCCTGCGCTGGCAGGGCGCCGACATCGAGCGCGTCGAGGTCCCCGAGGCCTGGCTGACGAAGGTGCTCACCAACCTGTGCCTCAACCAGCTCACCTCGGCCCGTGCGCGGCGTGAGACCTACGTGGGGCAGTGGCTGCCCGAGCCGCTGCTCGCCGGGGACCGGATGCTCGGGCCCGCCGACACCGCCGAGCAGCGGGAATCGGTCTCGTACGCGGTGCTGGTGCTGCTGGAGCGCCTGTCCCCGAACGAACGGGCGGTGTACATCCTGCGGGAGGCCTTCGACTACCCGCACCGCGAGATCGCCGAGATCCTGGACATCACCGAGGCCTCCAGCCAGCAGATCTTCCACCGCGCGAGGAAGCACGTCGCGGACGGCAGGGCCCGCACCCGTACCGAGATCGACGAGGCCGCCGCGCGGCGGATCATCGACGAGTTCCTCGCGGCCGCCGCCAGCGGCAGGACCGAGCCCCTCGTGCAACTGCTCACCGGCGACGCCATCGCGGTCGGCGACGGCGGCGGGAAGGTCCCGGCGCGCGCCAGGGCGTTCGAGGGCGCCCTCGCGGTCGCCAAGTTCATGCGGGGCCTGTTCAAGCCCAGCGCGGCCAAGCGCGCCCTGGTCGGCGGCTCGCCCGACGTCTACGCCTGGACCGCCAACGGCGACCCCGCCCTCGTGGTGGTCCTCGACGGCCGGGTCATCGGCGTCATGTGCCTGGAGGTCGCCGCCGACGGCATCGTCGCGTTCCGCAACCAGGTCAACCCCGACAAGCTCGAACGCGCGACCCGGCTGTGGGCCGACGGCGACCACGGAGACCCCCTGCTCACGGTCTTCTGACCCGGACCGTGATGTGACGTGCTTCACATCGCACTTCTGTCAGGAAACGGCGGGCCCCCCGGTTCAAGGGGTGAATCCGCAACAGACAGCCGTCATGACAGGAGCTACGCCATGCAGCACCGCATCGTCGTCCTCGGAGCCGGCTACACCGGAGCCACCGCCGCCGGGCGCCTCGCCAGGCGACTGCGCAGCGAGGACGTCGCCATCACCCTCGTCAACGCCGGGTCCGACTTCGTCGAGCGCGTCCGGATGCACCAGCTCGCGACCGGCCAGGACCTCGCGCCCCGGCCGTTCCGCGAGATGTTCGAGGGCACCGGCGTCGCGCTGAAGCAGGGGAAGGTCACCGCCGTCGACGTCGACCGCAGGACCGTCTCCGTCGCCGCCCTCGACGCGACCGGAGGGGCGAAGGACGAGGAGCTGGAGTACGACACCCTCGTGTACGCCCTCGGCAGCGGCTGGAACGACCAGGGGGTGCCCGGTACCGCCGAGCACGCCCACGAGATCGCGAGCCGTCCCGGAGCGCTCCGGCTGCGCGAGCGCCTGGCCGGTCTGTCCGCCGGAGAGTCCGTGGTCGTGGTCGGGGGCGGTCTCACCGGCATCGAGGCGGCCACCGAGATCGCCGAGGCCCGCCCGGACCTCTCCGTCGCCCTCGCCGCCCGAGGCGGCCTCGGCGACTGGCTCTCCCCGAAGGGCGCCGGGCACCTGGGCACGGTCTTCGACCGGCTCGGCATCACCGTCCACGAGCACGCCGCTGTCACCGCCGTCGAGGCCGGCCGCATCACGACCGGCGACGGGACGGACATCCCGGCCGCGGTCACCGTGTGGACCACGGGCTTCGCCGTCCACCCGATCGCACAGGCGACCGCCCTGGAGGTCAGCGGCACTGGTCAGATCGTCGTCGACCGGACCATGCGCTCGGTGTCGCACCCGGACGTGTACGCCGTCGGTGACGCCGCCCTGGCGATGGGCCCCGGTGACAAGCCGCTGCGGATGTCGTGCGCCTCCGGCGTCCCCGGCGCCTGGCAGGCCGCCGACGCCATCGCGGCCCGGCTGACCGGCCGGAAGATCCCGACCGTGCCGGTGCGCTACTTCAACCAGTGCATCTCCCTGGGCCGCAAGGACGGACTGATCCAGTACGTCACCGCCGACGACCGTGCCGTGTCGGCGGCCCTGACCGGCCGGCTCGCCGCGCTCTACAAGGAGATCATCTGCAAGGGCGCGGCCTGGGGCGTCGCCCACCCGCTGCTCACGCCGGCCCGGCGCCGCCGCGTCGTGCGGGAGACCGCCATCGTCCCGGAGGGCTCTCCGGTCGGGACAGCGGCCTGAGCCGCGGGATGCCGACCGCCTCAGACCGGGTAGGCGTGGGTCTGCGTCGCCTTCACCGTCGCCCAGACCTCCGCCCCCGGGTGGAGATCGAGTTCGGCCGCGGCGACCGTCGTGAGGTCGGCGGCGAGGGGCAGTTCACCGGTGAGGTCGGCGCGGATCTGGTCGCCGTGGGTCTCCAGACCCGCCACCTCGCACCGCCACAGGTTGCGGGCGCTGGAGCCGGTGGGCCGCTCCCGGTGCAGGGTGACCGCACTGGGCGGGAACGCCACGAAGACCGGGCCGGACAGGACCTCCGTGGTGGTCAGGGGCGGGCCGTCGGAGAGCCGGACGGTGTGGCCGTCGGCCTCGCCCCGGTAGAGGTTCAGCCCGACCAGCTGAGCGATGTAGTCCGTGCGGGGATGGCGGGCGATGTCGGCCGGGGTGCCCTCCTGGACCACCCGGCCGTGCTCCACGACCACCAGCCGGTCGGCCAGCACCATGGCGTCGAGCGGATCGTGGGTGACGAGTACGGCCACCGCCTCGAAGTCGGCCAGATGACGCCGGAGCCGGGCACGGACCTCCAGCCGGGTACGGGCGTCCAGGGCCGCCAGCGGCTCGTCCAGGAGCAGCAGCCGGGGGCGGGTCGCCAGGGCGCGTGCGAGGGCGACGCGCTGGGCCTGGCCGCCGGAGAGCCTGCGCGGCCTGGCGCCGGTGTGCGCGGCGAGGCCGAGGCGGTCGAGCCACTCGGCGGCCTGCGCACGGGCCTCGGCCTTGGTCGCGCCCTGGCAGCGGGGGCCGAAGGCGACGTTGTCGAGGGCCGTGAGGTGGGGGAAGAGCAGATAGTCCTGGAAGACGACACCGACGGGACGGGCCTCCGGCGGCGTCCGCTCCAGTTCGGCGCCGTCCAGCCGCAGATGGCCGCCGGAGAGCGGGGTCAGTCCGGCGAGGGCGCGCAGCGCGGTGGTCTTGCCGGCGCCGTTCGGCCCGAGCAGGGCGACGACCTCGCCGGGCGCGACGGTCAGCGCCACGTCGAGACGGAAGCTCCCGCGCTCCACGACGAGGCGGGCGTCGAGCCCGTCGACGGGGGCGCCGGTGACGGCGTGGGTCTGGATCATCCGGCACGCATCCATCGGTCGCGCAACCCGGCGAGCACCGCGATCGACACCGCCAGCAGCACCAGGCTGAGGGCGATCGCGGCCTCCGGGTCGCTCTGCAGGGCAAGGTAGACGGCCAGGGGCATGGTCTGGGTGCGGCCGGGGAAGTTGCCGGCGAAGGTGATCGTCGCGCCGAACTCGCCGAGCGCCCGCGCCCAGGCGAGGACCGCGCCCGCCGCGATGCCCGGCGCGATCAGCGGCAGCGTGACCCGGCGGAACGCGGTGAACCGGGACGCGCCCAGAGTGGCGGCCGCCTCCTCGTAGCGCGGATCGGCGGCCCGCAGCGTGCCCTCGACGCTGATGACGAGGAACGGCATCGCCACGAACGCCTCCGCGATCACGACACCGGCTGTGCTGAAGGGCAGCGTGATCCCGAACCACGCGTCGAGCCACCGCCCGACGATGCCGTTGCGGCCGAGCGCCATCAGCAGGGCCACACCGCCGACGACCGGGGGCAGGACGAGGGGCAGGGTGACGAGGGCGCGTACGAGGCCGCGGCCGGGGAAGTCGACGCGGGCCAGCAGCCAGGCCAGCGGCACGCCGATGACCAGGCTCACGCCGGTGGCCAGCGTCGCGCAGATCAGGGAGAGCTTGAGCGCCTGCCACACGTCTGGGCTGGTCAGCTGCGCGGGCAGGCTGTGCCACGGGGTCCGTACGACCAGGGCGATCAGCGGCACGATCAGGAAGGCCAGGCCGATCAGCGCGGGGACCAGCAGGGGCAGCGGTACGCCCGTCCGGACGCGCCGGCGCCGCGGACCGCCCCGGAGGGTGTCGGCCCCGGCGCGAGGCTTGTCGGTCGGGAGCGTCACGGCTTGAGGAACCCGGCCCCGCTCAGGACCTTCTGGCCCTCGGCGGACTTCACCAGCGCGATGAACGCCTCGGCGGCCTCGGTGTTCCCGGCGTCCTTGAGCAGGGCGATCGGGTAGTCGTTGACGGCGTCGGCGGACTCGGGGAACTCCACGCCCTCCACCTTGTCACCCGCCGCGCGCACGTCGGTCTTGTAGACGACGGCGGCGTCGGCCTCCTTCAGCTCGACCTTGGTGAGCGCGGCCTTGACGTCCTGCTCGTAGGAGACGGGGGTGAGCTCGAGCCCGCTCGCGTCCAGGGCCCTCTGCGCGGCGGCGCCGCACGGCACCTCCCGGTCGCAGAGCACGACCTTCCGGCCCGCCTTCGTGAGGTCCTCGAGCGAGGAGATCTTCCCGGGGTTGCCGGGCAGGGTGGCGATCTCCAGTTCGTTGCGGACGAAGGTCGCGGGGGTGCCCGAGGCGTCCCCGGCGTCCGTGACGATCTTCATCGTGCTGGGGCTGGCCGAGGCGAAGACGTCCGCCGGGGCGCCGCCGGTGATGCTCGCTGCCAGCGAGTCACTGCCGCCGAAGCTGAAGGTGACCTTCGTGCCGGGGTGGTCCTTCTCGAACTGCCTGCCCAGCGTCGTGAAGCTCTCCTTCAGCGAGGCCGCGGCGAACACGGTCACCTCCCCGGAGAGCTTGCCCGGCCCGGAGGAGTCCGGCTTCGCGGAGGAATCCGTACCGGACGACGAGCAGGCGCTCAGGATCAGCAGTGCCGCGGCTCCTCCCACGGCCATCTGCAGCGGGCGGCGGGTCCGGCGCGCGGTACGGGTCATCACGGAGCTGCTCCCTCGGTCGGTACGCGCCGATGATAATGCCGCAGATGCGAGGGGAAACACCCCTGTGTATTCGCATGAGCGGGGGCAGGCATCCCAGTAGGTGGCATGTGCGTTCGCACGGCAGGGCCCGCCGGAGTCCGGTCTACTCGGCGCGGTTCCAGTGTCCGTGGTGCTCCAGCGCCCAGCGGCCGAGGAGCGCACCGCCGTAGACGACGTAGCCCACGCCGATGAGCCAGGACTCCACGACGAGGACGACGCCGACCGCTCCGTAGCTGATGGCGTTGGTGACGATGAGCGGGGTGAAGACGAAGTAGGAGAACATGCGCAGGCCGACGAGGCCGGCCATGGTGGCCAGCGCCCCGGGGAGCAGATCTCTCCAGCGGATCTGCCCGCCCAGCAGGAAACGCTGCCCCCACCAGAAGAACAGCACGCCGGAGGCCGTGCTCAGCGCGATTCGCTCCGGCCCCGAGACGATGCTGCGCGTCTGCACCTCCTGGTACAGGTACGCGGTCATCGCGATCATCCACACCGCCTGCCGCCAGACGCGGTGCCACGGGCCCGAGGGCAGGCCCCAGATCCGCTCGTAGCCGTTCTGCACGCTTCCGCCGAACGCGACGCCGAAGACCGCGAGGGCGACCCCGCCGAGCACGCTCGTGGTGCCGATGACCTTGAGCGGCGGGCTGATGATGTCCGTGAGCACCCGCGCGGACCGCCCGGACAGCCCCATGCCGTCGGCGAGCCACAGGGCGAATCCGCCCCGTTCCAGGGGGTCGGCGGCGGCGACCACGATGAGCAGGGGCGCCAGGGTGACCAGGGCGAGGGTGGCGAACCCCATGGCCCGGTGCAGCAACTCCACCTCGCGGCCCTGCCGGACGAGGGTGTGCGCACCGGCCCGGTGCCACCCGCCGTGCACCGAGCGCCCCCACCGCCTCACGGGAGCCTGTCCGCGCGGGCGCCTGTCGTCCTGGGTGGTGTGGTGACGGTCATCCTTCGGTCCGCCTCCCGGTACGCGCTCCGTCCAGTCGCGGACATCGTTGACCGTTCCACGGCGGGGCAAACGCCGCAATCCGGTCGGCGTCCGGGTGGGTCAGAGACCCACGAACGCCGCCCCCGCGTCCCGTAGTCGCTCGTGCAGCCCCCGGAACACCGCCGAGGAGCGGGCTCCCGGCCAGTCCGCGGGAAGCAGCTCGGAGGGCAGGCCCGGGTCGGTGTAGGGCAGGTGACGCCAGGAGTCCAGGGCGAGGAGGTAGTCCCGGTAGGCCTCCTCCGGCGGGGTGTCCTCGCGCTTCTCCCAGTCGCGCAGCACGCGCGCGTGGCGGTCGAGGAACTCCTCGTGCTCCTTGGCGATGGCCGCCAGGTCCCACCACCGGGCGACGGCCTCCGCGGTCGGGGCGAAGCCGAGGTGGTCACCGCGGAAGAAGTCGACGTACGCGTCGAGCCGCAGCCGCTCGAGCGTGTGCCGGGTCTCCTCGTACAGCCGCGCGGGCGCGATCCACACACCCGGAGCGGCCGTGCCGAAACCGAGCCCGGCCAGCCGGGAGCGCAGCACATGCCGTTTCTGCCGCTCCGACTCCGGCACGGAGAACACCGCGAGCACCCAGCCCTCGTCCTCCGGCGGAGCGGAGGCGTAGATGCGGCGGTCGCCGTCGTCGAGCAACTGACGGGCGTCCGGGGACAGTTCGTAACCGGCCGCGCCCTGTGCGGTGCGGGCCGGCACGAGCAGGCCGCGTCTCTTGAGCCGTGACACCGAGGAGCGTACGGACGGAGCGTCCACGCCGGCCGCGGCCAGCAGCCGGATCAGTTCGGCTACGGGCACGGGGCCCGGCACGAAGCGGCCGTACGCGCCGTAGAGCGTGACGATGAGAGACCGTGGTGCATGGTGGTCGGACACGTTGATCATCTTAGGTCGTACGGATCATTCCCGGTCGCCTTCCGGTACCCCCGGGGCGCGCAGCCTGAACCGCTGGAGCTTGCCGGTGGCCGTGCGCGGCAGCGCGTCCAGGAAGACGATCTCGCGCGGGCACTTGTACGGTGCCAGCTCGCTCTTCACGAAGGCGCGCAGCGCCTCGGCGTCCCGCCGCGCCCCCTCCTTGAGGACGGCGAAGGCCAGCACGACCTGCCCGCGGGCCTCGTCGGGCCGTCCCACGACCGCCGCCTCCACCACGTCGGGGTGCCGCAGCAGCGCGTCCTCCACCTCGGGCCCGGCGATGTTGTACCCGGCCGAGATGATCATGTCGTCGGCGCGGGCGACGTAGCGGAAGTAGCCGTCGGGGTCGCGGACGTAGGTGTCGCCGGTGACGTTCCAGCCGTCGCGGACGTAGTCACGCTGCCGCGGGTCGGCGAGGTACCGGCAGCCGACCGGTCCGCGCACGGCCAGCAGGCCCGGCTGCCCGTCCGGTACCGGCTCGCCGTCCGCGTCCTGCACGCGCGCCTGCCAGCCCGGCACCGGAACACCCGTGGTTCCGGGCCGGATCCGGTCGTCCGCCGCGGAGATGAAGATGTGCAGCAGCTCGGTGGCGCCGATGCCGTTGATGACGCGCAGGCCCGTGCGCTCGTGCCAGGCCTGCCAGGTGGCCGCCGGCAGGTTCTCGCCGGCCGAGACGCAGCGGCGCAGCGAGGAGACGTCGTGCCCGTCGAGCTCGTCGAGCATCGCGCGGTACGCCGTCGGGGCGGTGAACAGCACGGAGACCCGGTGCCGGGCGATGGCGGGCAGCAGCTGCCGGGGCCCGGCCTGTTCGAGCAGCAGGGCACGCGCGCCCGCCCGCAGAGGGAAGACCACCAGCCCGCCGAGGCCGAAGGTGAAACCCAGCGGGGGGCTGCCGGTGAACACGTCGTCCGGGTCCGGCTTCAGGACGTGCCGGGAGAATGTGTCGGCGATCGCCAGGACGTCCCGGTGCAGGTGCATGCAGCCCTTCGGGCGGCCCGTGGTGCCGGAGGTGAAGGCGATCAGCGCCACGTCGTCGGCCGCCGTCGCCACCGTCTCGTACGGGGCCGTGGGCGCCGGACGGTTGAGGAGGTCGTCCGGGGCGTCGCCACCGTAGGTCGCGATCCGCAGGCCGGGGATCTCGGCCTTGGCGAGGTCGTCGACGGCCCGGATGTCGCACAGGGCGTGCCGCACCCGCGCGATCTCGCACATGGTGCTCAGCTCGTGCGGGCGCTGCTGGGCGAGCACCGTGACCGCCACCGCCCCGGCCTTCAGCACCGCCAGCCAGCAGGCCGCGAGCCAGGGGGTGGTGGGGCCGCGCAGCAGCACCCGGTTGCCGGGGACGACACCGAGCTCGCCGGTGAGCAGATGGGCGACGCGGTCCACCCGGGCGCGCAGATCGCCGTACGTCCACGGCTCGCCGGTGGCGGTGAGGAACGCCGGGCGGTCGTCGGGCGGGCCGGCCAGCAGTTCGGCGGCGCAGTTGAGCCGTTCGGGGTAGTGCAGCTCCGGCAGGTCGAAGCGGAGCTCGGGCCATTGGTCCGGGGGTGGCAGATGGTCCCGGGCGAAGGTGTCGACGTGGGCCGTGCGCCGTGCGTTCATACGGTTCGCCCCCTTGGCGTGGTGGGCTCGCACCTGGAGCGTATCGTGTTGGTGACGACAGTCAACGGTCCGCGATAGCCTCGGAGTGGCCCAGCCGGAACGCAGGGTGGCGGAGAAGGGACCGGCGATGACCGCATTCTCGCTCGAACCGGCACAACTCGCCTGGTGCGCGGAACTGCGCACCCTGGCGGCGGAACGGCTCCACCCGCTGGCCGACAAGGGTGAACCGGGGCATGTGAACCGCGCCCTGGTCGCCGAGCTCGGCAGCCTCGGCCTGCTCGGGCGCCTGTTCACCTCGGGCGCGCTCGACCTGTGCCTGATGCGCGAGTCCCTGGCCTACGCCTGCACGGAGGCCGAGACGGCCCTGGCTCTCCAGGGCCTCGGCGCCCATCCGGTCCATGCGTACGGAACGGAGGCGCAACGCGCCCGCTGGCTCCCCCGGGTCACCGCCGGCACGGCGATCGCGGCCTTCGCGCTGAGCGAGCCCGGGGCGGGATCGGACGCGGCGGCACTGGAACTTCGGGCGGAGGTGGATGACTCGCGGGGTGGCCGGTCATCGGACACGTCGCAGAGTGGCCAGTCCTCGGACGCCCCGGCGCTCACCGCCGTCCCCGACGGCCCCGCCCGCTGGCGTCTCACCGGAGAGAAGTGCTGGATCTCCAACGCCCCCGAGGCCGACTTCTACACCGTCTTCGCCCGCACCACCCCGGGTGCCGGGGCCCGTGGCGTCACGGCCTTCCTCGTGCCCGCCGACCGGCCGGGCCTGACCGGCCGCGGACTCGACATGCTCTCGCCGCACCCCATCGGCGCCCTCGACTTCGACGCCGTACCGGTGACGGCCGACGATGTGCTCGGCGAGGTGGACCGCGGCTTCCGGGTCGCCATGGGGACGCTCAACCTGTTCCGGCCCAGCGTCGGCGCCTTCGCGGTCGGCATGGCGCAGGCGGCCCTCGACGCGACCCTCGCCCACACCGCCGGGCGCGACGCCTTCGGGGGCAAGCTGCGGGACCTGCAAGCCGTCTCGCACCAGGTCGCCGAGATGGCCCTGCGTACCGAGGCGGCCCGGCTGATGGTCCACGCGGCGGCGTCGGCGTACGACGCGGACGCCCCGGACGTGCCCCGGCGCTCGGCCATGGCGAAACTGCTCGCCACCGAGACCGCGCAGTACGTCGTCGACACGGCCGTCCAGCTGCACGGCGCCCGGGCGCTGCAACGCGGCCATCTGCTCGAACACCTCTACCGCGAGGTACGCGCCCCGCGCATCTACGAGGGGGCCAGCGAGGTGCAACGCGGCATCATCGCCAAGGAGCTGTACGCCCGTCAGGAGGCCCGGTGAGCACCGAGCGCGTCAACCCGCCCGAGCTGTCCCCGCCGGCCGGCTTCTCCCACGCCGTCGTCGCGTGCGGGTCGCGGGTGGTGTTCCTCGCGGGGCAGACCGCCCTGGACCCCGACGGCAAGGTGGTCGGCCGCACCCTGCCCGAGCAGTTCGGGAGGGCCCTCACCAACCTGCTGGCCGCCCTCGCGGCGGCCGGTGGCACGCCGGCCGACCTGGCCCGCGTCACCGTCTACGCCACGGATGTCGAGGCGTACCGTACGCACGCGTCCGAACTGGGCCGCACCTGGCGCCGGTTGGCCGGCCGGGACTACCCCGCCATGGCGGTCGTCGAGGTCGTACGGCTGTGGGACGCGGAGGCGATGGTGGAACTGGACGGTTTCGCGGTCCTGCCGTAGCGGGACCGCCGTGCCGCTGTGCGGCGGCCTCCGGTCAGGCCGCGACGGCCAGACCCTCGGCGGTCACCCGGCGCGGCTGCACCACGCGTCCGTCCGGCAGCAGTTCGCCGGTGTCGTCGAAGAGGACCGTCCCGTCGCAGAGCAGGCTCCAGCCCTGCTCGGGGCGGGCCGCCACGACGTGTGCGGCGGGGGAGTCGGTCGCGGGGCACTGGAGCTGGTGGGCACACAAGGCGCACCTCCACGTCGGTAGGGCCGTCCGAAGGGTTCGGGCGACTCGTACAGACAGACCATCCTCCCGTGCCGAACTCATCGGAACGGCCCGACGGGAAGCGTGACACGCCCAGGACATTCCCAGGACGGTTCCACGACGGCCGGCGCGGACTCGCCACCGAAGGGGTGAGGGTCACGGGCACCGGCCGGGAGGGCCGGTACGAGTGGAAGCCGCAATTCCACCCCTTTCGGGAGGTTTCCCCCATGCGTGTACGTCCCCTTCTCGGCGCGGCGGCCGGTGTCGCGCTGCTCCTGCTCACCGGCGCCGGCGCGGCGCCCGCCACCGCGTCCGCCCTCGCCCCGACCGGCTCCGTGACGGTCGACGCCGTGGGCCGGATCACCGCCGACGGCACCGTCACCCTGTCCGGTACCTACCGCTGCGCGAGCTCCAGCGGCCCGGTCTTCGTCAGCTCCTCCGTCAGTCAGGGCGCCTCGACGACCCGTCACGGTGTCGGCGGCACCCGGGCGGTGTGCGACGGCGCCGAGCACCGCTGGGTGAACACCGGCCAGACCGCGCCCGGCGCGCTCGTGGCCGGAGCGGCCCATGTCGAGGCCACCCTCATGGAGCTGCGCACCTTCAGCGGCCTGCCCCTGCCCAGCTTCCACGCGGTCCAGGGACAGGACGTCACCCTGACCCAGGCCTGAGCACCAGGCGGAGGGAAACGGCGGGCGACCCGGCTTCGGGCCTCCCGCCGATCCTGTTCAATTGCGAGACTCCGTCGGTGGGCAGCCCGAGACCGACGAACCGACCACCGGACTCGACCGCGACCTCGTCGACCGTACGGTCGACGAACTGCGGCGGCACGTCGACGACCCCGGCGACGCGGCGGCGGCCGGGCCCTGCTGATGATCAACACGACCTGGAGGCCGCCCGGCGCATCGCCGACCGGGTCGCCGTCATGTACGCGGGACGGATCGTCGAACTCGCCGACGCCACCGCCTTCTTCGGCGCATCCGGCCCCCCACCCCTACAGCCGCGCCCTGCCCGCCCGCGCCTTCACGCCCGTCCCGGGCATGCCGCCCGAACTGGGCGACCTCCCGGCCGACTGCGCCTTCGCCGCCCCCTGCGACCGGACCACCGACACCTGCGCCACCGCGCCGCCCGCCGGCCCGGTCGCCTGCCACCACCCGCACGTGCCGGAGGACGTCCGTGCTTGAACTGCGCTCCATCACCGCCGGATACACCAGGAACGCGCCGGTGGTCCGGGACGTCTCCCTCACCGTCGGCCCGGGCGAGTCCGTCGGCCTGCTCGGCCGTGGCGGGGAAGTACCCGGCCTGGTGGCCGAGTTGGCTCCCGCCGTCGGCCTCACCCCCGACCTGCTCACCAGGCGGCCGCACGAGGTCAGCGACGGCCGGCTGCAACGCGCCTGCCTCGCCCCGGCTCTGGTGCTGCGCCCCGCCTGCTGGTGTGCGACGAGATGACCGCGATGCTCGACGCCTCCACCGCGGCCGCCCTGGTGGCGGCCGTCGAGAGCTACCGGGCCTCGACCGGAGCCGCGCTGCTGGCCGTCGGCCGGGACCGCACCCTGCCGGAGCGCTGGTGCGACCGCACCGTCCACTGGGACGGCCTGACCTGAACCTGCCGGACGGCGTCCGGCACGAGCTGCCTCAGTGGTCGTCCCAGTGGCCCTCGTGGGCGGCGTGGCGGTGGCCGTCGTGCACGTAGTCCGTGTGGTCGTCGTGCCGTACGGCCAGGTGGCCGCAGTCGTCGCCGTGCTCGTGGTCGTGGTTCCGGTGCACCGTGTGGCCGCCGTCCGCGCACTCGTCGGCGTGGCCGTCGTGCATCCGGTGGATGTGGCCGTCGTGGGCGTAGTCGGTGTGGTCGCCGTGGGGGAAGGCGAGGTGGCCGCAGTCGTCGCCGTGGGCGTGCGCGTGGTTCTCGTGGGTGGTGTGCTCGGCGGTCGTCATGGGAGCTCCTCGCGTGGGGGTGTGCCGCTCGGGGCGCTTCCGCCGGGGCGGCCGACGACATCACCATAGGGTGATATCTGCATGCATTGTCGGAATGCCCGCCCCTGCCCGCCATCCGGCGCAGGGCGCCCGGGTGACGGGCGGGACATCGCGGACGGTCTACCGCACTGCCACGACCACGCAGCTGTCGCCGTACTGCCACACCGGTCCGGCCGTGTCGAAGCCCGCCTGCCGGAGCAGCTCCAGATGGGCGCAGAGGGGGAGTTCGGCGGGGCGGCCGGTACCGAGGAGGGCCTCTCGCCGCCGGCGCTCCGCGAGGAGGTCGGCCAGCTCCGGGTCCTCGCCGACGGCGGCCCACCAGGAGCCCCAGTCCTCGTGGGCGAACACGCGCTGCCGGTCGGCCCGGCACCGCCCGATGTGGGCCGCGATCCCGGCCGGGCCCGTCTCGCCCTGGGGGAGGTGGTCGCCGTTGACGAGGACGCCCCCGGGGCGCATCAGCGTGGCGAGCTGCCGGTAGGTACGGAGCAGGGTGTCGCGGTCGAGGTAGTGCAGGGCCGTCGTGGAGACCGCCGCGTCCAGGGGCCGGTCCAGATCCAGGGCCCACGTCCAGCCGGGCGCGCCGATCTCGGCGTCGACGTAGCGGGCCGCGTCCGGGTGGTGGGTGCGGCCCAGCTCCAGCAGGACGGGGTCCCGGTCCACGGCCACGATCTCGGCGTCCGGCAGCCGCCGGACCAGCCGGGCCGCGAGGGAGCCGGGCCCGCACCCCAGGTCCACGACGAGCGGCGGGGCCGCGCGCCCCGCCGTGACGTGCTCGACGACGTCGGCGATCACCGTGAACCGCTCCTCGCGGTCGACGGCGTACCGCTGTTGCTGGAGCTCCCAGCGCTCCACCCATCGCTCCGCCGTCGCCAGACTCAGCCCCATCCGGTCGCGCCACCTCGCCGTCTCGCACCTGACTCCTGCCGGCCCGAGCCTACAGGTGGAAACGGTTCCCATTACGCTTAGCGGGCCCATCGCCGGACACCCGGCGGCTGATATCACTGGAGTGAGGCGAGAGCGGACAGCATCCGGTCGATCTCCTCATCCGTGTTGTACACATGCAGACTCACCCGCACCGAACCGGTCTTCTCGCCCGCGTCACCCTGGCAGTGATGGTCGGAACGGACCATGAAACCGTGGCTGAACAGGATGAACCCCAGGTCGCCCGAGTCGATGGCGCGGTGCCGCAGGGTCACGATGCCCTGCCGCCGCTGTACGTCCGAGTCGGCGGCGAGGCTGAGCGGACAGCCGAGGATCTCGTAGGCGTCCAGCCGGCGCAGCCCCTCGGTGAGCCGGGCCGCCAGACCGGCCGTCCAGCGCTCGATCCGGCCGACACCGGCCGCGTCCAGCCAGTCCAGGGCCGCTTCCAGCGAGGCGATGCCCACGGTGTTCGGGGTGCCGCTCCAGCCGCCGGGCACGAAGGCGGGCCCGCGCGCCTGCCGCGCCCACACCGCCCCGGAACCGGGCAGGGCCAGCGCCTTGTGCCCGGAGAACACGACGAAGTCCACGTCCAGCTCGGCCACGGACACCGGCAGATGACCCACGCTCTGCGCGGCGTCCAGGCAGATGACCGCATCGGGGCCGACGGCCTCCCGGATCCGCTGCACGTTCATGTCGCCGCCGTACACGTGGTGCACATGGGTGGTGGCGACGAACCGCGTGCGCGGGCCCGCCCGTTCGGCCAGCGCCCGGTGGTCGTAGTCCCCGGAGCCGTTCTGGTACGGCATCGGCACCACCCGGACGTGCACGCCCTCGCGCGCCAGCGACTCCCGGGCCTCCAGCCAGGGCGTGATGTTGGCCTGGTGGTCGGCGTCCGGCACGACGATCTCGTCGCCGTCGCGCAGGAACCCCGGCAGCCAGTCGCGGGCGACGATCCGCAGTCCCTCGGTGGTGCCGCTCGTGAAGTGGACGGCGGAGCGCTCCGGCCGGGAGTCCCCGAGGAACCGGGCGACCCGCTCGCGGGTGCGCTCCACCAGCTCCGTGGTCCGGTTGGCCCAGGTGTAGGTGCCGCGCGCGGCGTTGGCGTTGGACGAGGTCAGATACGTCTGCACCGCGTCCAGCACGGCCTGCGGCTTCTGCGCCGTGGCCGCGCTGTCCAGGTACGCCAGCTCGGGGTGCCCGGTGACGATGGGGAACTCTTCGCGCAGTGCCCGCTGCCACGGGCGCAGATCCTCGCGGGTGGTCGGTGCGCTCATGCAGGTCAGTCCCGCACCAGGGGGGCGCCCGCGTCCCGCCAGGCGATGATGCCGCCGGCCAGGCTGCGCACGTCCGGGTGGCCCATCCGGGTCAGCAGCGCCGCGTACCGCGCCGACTGCTCGCCGACCGGGCAGGCCAGCAGCACCGGTTGACGCCGACTGAACGGCAGCCCGCCCCGCAGGAGTTCGGCGAACAGCTCGTCGACGATGTTGACCGACCCGTCGATGTGCAGCGCCGCGTACGCGAACGGGCTGCGCAGGTCGACCACGAGCGGCCGGTCGGTGTCGATCCAGCGCCGGGCGTCGGCCACGCCGATCGACGGCGCCGCGCCGACCTCGGCGTCGGACAGGTCGGCCGGCGAGTTCTTCCGGGGCGGCCGGCCCAGCAGATCGGGGCGCCGCTGCCGGACGTAGCTCAGATAGCTCTCCACGCGGTCGCAGACGATGAACACCGCCGTCCGCCGCTCGGTCAACTCCTCGTCCACCGAACGCAGATGGCGGATCGCGCCGAAGTAGGCCGCCCCTCCGGTGGGGCCGCCGAGGACGCCGCAGCGGCGGTTCAGGGTGAGCATGCCCTCGATCGCCTCGTCGGCGCTCACCGACTCCATCGCGTCGTACGTCTCCGGGTCGAACAGGCCGACCTCCTGCACCTCGTCGAGGGTCCGGATTCCGGGGATGAAGTCGGACTTGGCCGCGACCAGCCCGAGCACCCGCACGGACGGGTCCTCCTCGCGCAGGGCGCGGGCGACGCCCGTGGAGGAACCGGCCGTGCCCACGCAGGCGACGAACCAGTCCGGGACCCGGCCGTCCAGGTCCTTGACGATCTCCGGCCCGGTGCCGGTGAGATGGGCCTCGGTATTGCGCGGGTTGAAGTACTGGTCGGTGTGCAGATAGGCACTGCCGGAGGCCGACAGCGTCCGGTGGAACAGGGTCAGCGGGTCGTCCGTGGCGGTCGGGTCGAGACACTCGCTCTGCCCCGGCAGCTCCTCGATCTCCGCGCCGAGCAGCAGCAGGAGGTCCTTGATCTCCGGGACCCGCATCCGGTTGGTGACGCTCTTGAAGCCCAGGCCGTGCATGCCCGCGATGACCGCGAGGGCCTTGGCCGTGTTGCCGCTGGACAACTCCACCACCTGGCTGCCGTGTTCCACCGCCTCGTCCAGAAGGGGCCGCGCCATGCTCCAGGCGGCGCGGTCCTTGACCGAGCCGAACGGGTTGAGCATCTCCAGCTTGGCGTACAGGTCGATGTTGCGCAGGCCGTGCACGGCCGGGTCGATCCGCACCAGCGGGGTGTTGCCTATCGCCTCCGTGATGCTGTCGTACCTCACTGGACTCCCCCCGAGGGCGTGATCGGCCAGAACTGGTCGTCGAGGCACCAGCGCCACGCGTCGCCGTCCTGCCAGGCGGCGACCTTCCGGGCGGCGGGCTGGTGCTGGGCGCGCGTGGCGTGGAAGTCCATGGCGTAGCCCGCGGTGTTGGCGAAGGCGAGCAGGTCGCCGGGTTCCGGGCGGCGCGGCAGGAACACCGTGCGCCGGGTGATGAGGTCGGTCTCCAGGCAGAGACTGCCGAAGAGGTGCACGGCGACGGGCCCCTCACCCGGCCCGGCTCCGGTTCTGGGGACGACGACCGGGTCCATCAGCACTCCGTGGTCCTCCAGGGCGATGTCGTCCGCCTTCGTGGCCAGCCGTACGAGCAGTTCCCCGCCGGGTTCCGGGCCGCGGACCTCCAGGACCCGCGCGAGGGTGAGTCCGCACTGGTCCAGCAGGGCCCGGCCGGGCTCGGTGTGCAGGTCGTACAGGTGCTCCAGGAGCAGAGCGGCCAGCGGGCGTCCGCCCAGCGAGGCGGCGGGCTGGGCCAGCAGCTCGTCCAGGTAGCCGGCGCCGGCGACGGAGCGGTGGGCGGGGTAGAGGCCCAGCGTGCCGCGCAGGGTGCCGGACTCGTTGCGCAGCCCGTAGCCGTGCCCGCCCCAGGTCAGGGGCGGGCGCCGGCCGAGGACGGCCGCGGTGAGCCCGCTCGTGTACGCCTCCCACTGCTCCCGCTCGGCGAGATAGCTGATGCCGAATCCGCCGCCGACGTCCACGGCCCGGGGCCGCAGACCCCGGCCCCGGCACAACTCCAGGGCGGCCAGGCACCCTTCGAGGGCCGACGCCTTCTCCGCGACGCTCGTCGTGTCCAGATGGAAGGCCACCCCCGTCGGCTCGACCGCGTCACCGTGCCGCTCGACCGCCTCCAGCAGCGGCTCCAACTCCCGTACCGGCGTACCGAAACGGCTGCGCCGGCTCAGCACCTTCACACCCGACGTCTCGAAGCCCGACAGCCGCAGCAGCACCCGCACCGGGGCGAGCGCGTGCTTGCGGACCAGGGCGGCGAGCCGGTCCAGCTCGGCGACGCCGTCGACGCCGACCGTGATACCCGTACGCGCCGCCAGCCACAGGAACTCGGGGTTCTTCGGCCCGGTGGCCGTGATCCGGTCCGCGCCGAAACCGGCACCCAGCGCGTGCTGCAACTCGCCCAGCGACGCGACGTCCACGCCCGCGTCCGTCGCCGCGAGCCGCCGCAGCAGCGCGCTGGAGCGGTTGGCCTTGTGGGCGTAGAAGACCTGCCCCGACAGATGGTGTGCCCGGTACACCGACCGGAATCGCTCCAGGTTCTCGGCGATCTGGTCCGGCACCACGACGTGCAGGGGTGAACCGAGTGCGTCGACGATCGAGTGCAGCGTGCCGCGCGCCGCCACAAGCGAACTCAGCCGTGGCTCCAGCCGCGGTTCGAGATACAAGGGCCGTCCGTCCATGCGCGCTCCCCCTCCTGAAGCCGCTGCGCCCGGCATCCGGGCACGTCGGACACTCCCCGCGTTTCGCCGTATAGCCCATATCCATTCTTCGGTCGCTTTACGCCCTGTTGGGCCCGGCCCTGTGCGGTCGCCGGTGTGAAGCGGATCACGGCCCCGAGGTGCGGCGCGCGCCGGGCGCACAGGGCTCAGCCCGTTCGGGACGGGGCAGGAGACGCCGAGCACCGGCCCCGGACCCGGTGGCAGGACGGTGACAATCGGGACGGATCCGTAGCGGACATACAGGGCAACGGTCGCGGGCGGTGGCGGGTCGTACCGGGGGCAAGGGCAAAGGCCCGCGCAATCGACCGGGGAAACCGGTCGACGAAGACCAATGGGGGAGACCATGCAGATCCGCACCCGAGGCATCCGTACCACCGTCGCCGCGCTGGCCGCCGTCGCCGGTGTCGCCGCGGCCGCCGTCCCGGCCGCCGCCACCGCACCGGCCTCCGACACCCCCCGGTTCCTGGAGCCGGCCGAACTGCCGCCCCACCCCTCCTCGCCCTGGTACGCCGGACCGGTCACCGCCGGCCAGCCCGACCCGCTGCCGATGTGCGTGGGCGACGCGCTGCCGTCCATCACCTCGCACCGGGAGTACTGGACGGAGTTCGACACCAACGCCCAGCAGCTCACGGTCGAGGGGCGCAGCGCACAGTGGGCGAAGGACTTCGCGGCGCTGCTGCGCAAGGACCTGGCCGGCTGCGCGAAGAAGCTGATGCGGCAGGACCCCGACATCACCGCGACGCAGAAGTACTACGGCCGGCTGAACGTCGAGGAGGGCGCCGACGTCTACGGCATCCACACGGCCTCCGCCTGGGGCTCCTCCGACATCGGCCTCTTCTCGGTGGGCCGCGACGGCGCGACCGTCACCATCGTCCGGTGGGGCCAGATGGGCACCTTCCAGCACGCCCAGGTGGCCGACTTCAAGGCCACGACCGTCACCGCGGTGAACAAGCTGTACTGACGGCTCAGCCCCGGGGCGGCCCGGTAGGGGCGTCGTACACGAGGAGCCCGTCGTCGCGCAGACGGGCTCCCGGTGTCGGCGTGTGGGCGCTCAGACGGCCGTCGTGCATGAGATGCAGGACCGGCACACCGCGGGCGAGGACCGCGAAGTCGGCGATCAGCCGGCGGTGGCAGCGCCACCAGACCGCTTCGCTGCACATCACCGCGGTACGCGCGGACGCCGCCTCCCGCAGGGCACGGTCCATGGCGGCGACGAACCCGGGGGACCGGGTGTGCGCGGCGTACCCGCGGAAGGAAGCGTTGCGCCAGACGACGTCCGGGCTGCCCTCCGGCAGGGGACGGAAGCCGCCGAGGGCGGGTTCCCACCGGTAGGCGAGGCCGGCCTCCGGCATCCATTCGGCCAGCCGCTCCCGCAGCAGATCGGGATCACGACGGCTGCCGGGAGCGGTCCGCACGTCCACGACGGCCGTCACACCGGCCGCCCGCAACAGCTCGGTGATCCGCTCCCGTCCGGCTGTGCTGTGCCCGAAGGTCACCAGAGAGGCGTCCACGGTGTCGGACTATCCCTTTTCGGGGGGCGCACACCTCACGCCCGCAGGGTCAGATGTCTCGGAAGGTGTCACCTGGCCCCGTGATCTCCCTCGCTTGAGTCGACACAGCCGCTGAGATGTGTAAACAGCCTTTCAGTTGTTTCACGATCACGCCCATTGATGCGGCCGGGCGTCCCGACACGGGGACGAGTCTCAAGGAGCCGTCCCAGCGCCTGGGCCATGCTTTGACACCAGCTGCCTGTCTGGAGCACTCCGAGCGATGCTCCGCCTCCCTGGCGTCGACTGGTGACGCTGTGTCCATTGCGTGTATCACACCATCCATTGACGCAGACCTTCCCCACCGTGGACGAGAAGGAGAGCGTCGGTGTCGCAGGCTTTCAGCCGAGGACTGCCGCCCGGACCCTCACGTCGTGCGAGGACAGGGCGAGCGCATCTGCGCCCCTCCCCGGGATTCCGATGACCTCGACAGTCACCCCTCGTGCCGCCAGGGCCTTCGCGGTCTGGGCGATGGTGATCTGGGAGAAGCCGAAGACGCAGTCCGGGGCCAGGTTTTCGCGGTTCTTGAGGAGCATGGCGAGGACGATCCGCTTGGGCGTGAAGTCGTCCGGGAGGGCGAGTTCGCCCCGGCTGAGCCGGGTCACATTCGCGGTGAACTCCGCACGGACCCGGGCGGACTCCTGGAGCAGCTCCACCGCCACCCTGGCCTGGTTGAACAGGTGACTCAGGGGACCGGAACCGCCCGCGCGCTTGACGAGGACGAGCGTGCCGTCGGGCAGGAGCAGGTCGCAGATCTCGACCTGGTCCCTGGGACGGAGCGGATTGGTGACGTTCTTGGTGTCGAGGCAGAGCCAGTCGGTCCGTTCCTCGTCGGCCACCCTGTTGTTGTAGGCGTTCTCGGACTCACCGTCGATCCACGCGGGAAGGGAGACGGAGGGCGACGGCGAGAACAGCGCCGCCACGGCCGCCCGGCACTCGTCCACGTAGGCGGACCCGGCCTCGTACCACTCACCGTCCATCAGGAAGAACCGTCCGGAGCCCATGGAGACCGCGGCCTCCAGCCACGTCAGCGCGCTGGTGACGGCGAGCGTGTCGGCCACCCCGGCCCGGCGATCCCGGGCAAGGGTCACGGTTCCCTCGCGCAACGCCCTGAGACGCTGGCCGGGCGGTGTGAGTCGGGCCCGAGTGAGGACGTAGTCGGGGTCGAAGTCGTCGGAGCGTAGGGCGCCGGAGCTGTTGATCCGCGTCACGTAAGTGGTCGCCTCCGCGTACGCCGCATGATGTTCGGACGGCACGGAGACGGAGATCCGTCCGTCGGCGGGACGGCCGAGGAGGTCGTCCAAGGCCTGGTCGAGAACGTTGAGAGTGGTCGTGTCCTCGACCGGCGCGATGTGATCGACGAACTCCAGTTCCTGGTGCGGGATGTCCTCGCGGCAGATTCTGGCGATGGCCCGCAGATCGGAGAGCAGGGCCTCGGGTTCGATCCCGAGGGCGATTCTCAGCCCGCACCCGCCCTGGGCGCTGACGGCCCTTCCGCGGGTGTACCGCGACCGGGTGAGCGGCAGGTCGTCGAGGTAGCCGCCCAGGCTGCGCACGATGCGCGAGTGGTCGCGGATGCCGAGCAGCGGGACCGGGGCGCCGCCCGGCACCAGGGAGATGTCGGTGCGCGCCTGCCCGAGAGACCGGGAGACCGCGCCGCGGATCAGGTTCGGATCCATCTGCCGGACGGCGAAGGAGAGACCGAAGCGCTTGTCCTTGAGGTGGTCGGGGATCAACCGGTACCCCTGGTCGCAGCCGATGGCGTACACCGTGCCGTCGACGGCGAGCAGGAGTACGGCGGCGGTGCGCCGGACGCCTTCGGTGACGGTGATGCCAGTGGTGCGGGCCATGGGAGCGCACCAGGGGGCCTCGTTGCGTTCCATTCCGCAGGTGACATACATGGCCGGGACTCCTAGCGCTTCGGGTACGTGGGGATCGGCGCCGAGCCTGTCCAGAAGTTCGAGGTCGAGGGCGTCCAGCATGGCGTCCTGGGTGGGGGCGACGCCGGACAGCCGGTAGACGGTGCGTACGGCGGTGTTCGACGCCATGGGGTGCCTCCTCGGCGGCTGTGGTTCACGAGAGGTCTGAGTACACGGGGGAGGCTGACATCAATGTGTGTACGTTGTCAACACACCAGCCTCTAGAAGGTCGATGGTGATCCGTGTACGCTGGGGCTATGACGGACAACGCCGCTTCATCGGTCGGCCCGCTTGTCACCGGTGCGGAGATCGCTCGGCTGGCCGGGGTCACCCGGGCCGCTGTCTCCAACTGGCGCCGGCGCTACGACGACTTCCCCGCACCGGTGGGGGGCGGCGCGAACAGTCCGCTATACGCGCTCGCCGAGGTCCAGGATTGGCTGGACAGGCAGCGCAAAGGCCAGGAGGTCTCTCCCGAGGTCGAGTTGTGGCAGGCACTGCGGACCGCGTACGGGGATCAGATGGTCGCGGGCCTGGCAGCGGTCGCCGCTCTGCTGGCCGGGGAGCACGAACCGGCTCTGCCGGACGACGTCGCCGCCCGCCTGCGGCAGCTCGCCGAGACCGAGGCCCCCGTCGATCTCGTAAACGGACTTACTGACCGGTTCATGGACTCCGCCCGGCGTGCGGGGTCCGACCAGGTGACGTCCGAGCGTGTAGTGCGGGCCGTGTGTCACTTCGCGCCCGAGCTGCCGGCCGGTGCCACCGTCTTCGATCCCGCCTGCGGTATCGGGGTGCTGCTTCTCTCGGTCGCCTCCGAGACGGGGATGCGTTGCCGTGGCCAGGAGATGGATGTCGACAGCGCCCGTTTCGCCCAGCTGCGTGCCGGCCTTCTGGGCCGCTCCGAGGTGCGCGTCGTGGCGGGGGACTCCCTGCGCGCGGACGCATGGCCGGACCTCAGGGCGGATCTGATCGTCTGTGACCCGCCGGCCGGCGTGACCGAGTGGGGGAGGGAGCAACTGCTGCTCGACTCCCGCTGGGAACTCGGCACCCCGTCCAAGGCCGAAGGGGAACTCGCCTGGCTCCAGCACGCGTACGCGCACACCGCGCCCGGCGGCCAGGTCCTCATGGTCATGCCGGCCTCGGTCGCCTACCGCAAGGCGGGCCGCCGCATCCGGTCGGAACTCGTACGCCGGGGCATCGTGCGCCAAGTGGTCGCCCTGCCCCCGGGGACGGCGACCTCGCACTCCCTGCCCGTCCATCTGTGGTGCCTACGGCGTCCCGAGAACACCTCGGGTACGGACACCCACCACACCGTGCGCATGATCGACCTGACCGACAACAACCCCGACGGAGGCCTGGAGCCCCGGGACGACCAGACCGCGGACGTACCGCTGATCGAGCTCCTCGACGACACCGTCGACCTGACCCCCGGCAGTCATCTGCGCTTCCGTCACCGTGATTACCCCGGTGAGTACGAGGCCCTGCGCAAGCAGTTGCAGGAGCAGGTGCTCCGGCTCGCCGCCTTCCTGCCCGAGCTCGCTCCCGGCGGCGGACCGGGCTCGCTGGATGCGGCCACCACGAGCGTCGCGGATCTCGCCCGTGCCGGACTTGTGGAGTTCGACGGCCCGGAACCGGTCTCGGCCAGCGAGCAACTCGACACGGACTATCTCCAGGGCTTCCTGCGCAGCTCCGGCAACGCCCGCCGCTCCACCAGCACCAGCGGGACCTACCGTTTCGACGCGCGGGGCTCGCGCGTCCCCCGTATGGACATCGAGGAGCAGCGCCGGTACGGCTCCGCGTTCCGGGCGCTGTCCGCGTTCGAGGAAGGGCTGCGCAAAATCGACGAGCTGAGCCGGCAGCTCGCCGAGGTCGCCCGCGACGGGCTCGCCACGGGAGCCCTGGCTCCTCAGGAGTGAGGAGCCAGGGCTCCCGTTCAGGCGGTGTACGGCAGAAACGGACTCGCGGCTCCGCTCCACGTCACGCTCAGCGCCTCGCGAGCCCGGGTGCAGGCGACGAAGAGCAGGCAGCGCTCCCGCAGCAGATCGGCGTCGTGCTGCAGCGGGTCCGCCTCTCGCGGCGTGATCTCCCGGGCGAACGGGACGGTGCCCTCGCTGACACCGAGGACGGACACCGCCCGGAACTCCAGTCCCTTCATCGCGTGCATCGTCGCCAGCCGTACCCCTTGGACCCCCTGCGCGACCTGCCCTCTGACCCGTAGCACGGGGATGCCGGCGGCCTTCAGTTTCTCCTCGGCCGTGTCCAGGGAGAGGTTGAACCGTGCGCACACGCCGATCTCGTGCGGTGCCAGGCCTTGGGCCAGCAGCGTCCGGACCCGCTCCACCAGCGCCTCGGTCTCCTCCTGCCGGGTCGCGTACCCCCGCGCCTGAGGATGGCGTCCGTGCAGCAGTGAGCGGTACCCGGCCAGCGAGTCCGTCCCCTCGCCTTCGAGGGCGTCGACGGTGACGGGTGCCAGGAGACGCGCCGACCAGGCGAGGATCTCCTCGGTGGAGCGGTAGTTGAGGCGCAACCGGAAGCTGCGGCCGGCCGTCATGATGCCCAGGGAACCGAGCGAGACCCGGGAGTCGTAGATCCGCTGGTGCGGGTCTCCGGTGGCGAACAGGTCGTCGGGGCCTGGGGTGACGGCGGCGCGCAGTACCCGCCACTGGGCGGGGTGCAGGTCCTGTGCCTCGTCGACGACCACATGGGCGTACGGAGCCGGCTCGTCGCCGAGGAGTTCCGCCGCGCGGGCGCAGACGCGCAGGTGTGTGGTCTCGCCGCGGTCCCGCAGGAACTGTTCGAACCGCTGCACGCCGCTCCACACCACTCGCCGGCGCGTGGGACCGAGACCGGTGCCGCGGCCGCGGCGGCTCGCCCCGAGGTAGGCATCCAGGTCACGGAGGTTCTGGCCGAGTACGACGTGCCGGTACTCCTGGGCCAGGAACTGCGCGGTGAACGGCAGATCGAACTGCTTGACCGCCTTCTCCCACAGCTGCCGCTGCTCCCGGTCCCCGATCGGCTTGGGCACGGCAGCCGACCTCGTGCGCACGATGCCATTGGCACACGCGTCGACCGTCGTCACGTCGACCCGCGCCAGCAGCTTCTCGTCCTCGTCGAGGAGCAGCCCGAGCATGTCGCGCAGTCCGGCGGCGAGAGCGTTCGTGTAGGTGGTGAGCAGGATGCGGCCGTCCTCGGAACGACCGAGCAGGTGCTTGACCCGGTGCAGGGCGGCCACCGTCTTGCCCGTCCCGGGGCCGCCGGTGACCTGGACGGGACCGCCGTACGAGCCGCGGTAGGCGACGCGCCGCTGGGAGGGGTGGAGGAAGACCCGCCAGGCCTCGAACGGCTTCTCCAGGATCTCCTCCAACTCCCGCGGCCCGGTGACCAGGTGGATGCGTGCGGAAGTGTTGGCGATGACCGTGGCCAGGTCCTCGACCGGTTCGGCGGGCGCGTCGGCGGGCCGGCGGACGGCGACGACATCCCGGTAGACGTCCTCCGGTCTGAAGCCTTCGGCGAGGTACTGGAGCACCTCCAGCTGGTCCTCCGGCAGGAGGGTGGAGAACGCCTCCAGCTGGGCCTTGTCCACCAACGAGCGTGCGGCGCGCAGTACTTGCTCGTCGATGCCGAGTTCCCGCAGGGTGCCGTCGGAGACGTCCGAGAACAGCAGCCGGGGTGCCGTGCGCGCGGCGGTCTCGTACAGCGGCGTCAGCTCGTCCAGGGCGACGGCGTCGCGTACCTCCAGGGCGCGCGTCGCGGAGTTCGCGCTGTACAGGCGCTTCGCCGCCCAGGTGTAGGCGTCGTCGTGCGGCAGGACGTTGACCAGCAGGAACATGTCGCTGCCGTCGTCGGGGGCGAGGACGACGCCCCGCCAGAAGCCGGTGATGCGGATCGTGCGCATCCGTTCGTCACGGGCGTTCTCGACGGACTCCAGGTGAAGTCCCTTGTCGGCGTTGAGTTCGGCGACGCTCAAGGCCTGGAACTTCGCCATGGCCTTGCGCACTCCGGCTCGGACGGGCTTCTCCAACGTGTCGTAGCCGTCCCAGAAACTCTGGGCGAAGGCGAGCCGGGGCATCAGGCCGCTTCCTTTCTTCCGGACGCCAGTTGTCCGGCGATCTCCCGGAAAGCTGTGAGGAGTTGTTCTGGTTCGCGGGAGAGATCGAGGCTGTGCTGGTACAGCCGCATCGCCCGACCGTCCGGTCCCGCCGCTGTTCCCCGCACCTCGTGGAAGCGCTCGGGCCGCCGTCCGGCCGCGTACACGAGATGTGCCTCGCGCAGACCGAGCACGGTGGCGTACGCGAGCGCCTGGTACAGGTCGGCATTGTGCAGTCCGTCGGCCTTCTCGACCTTGTACTTGGCGTCGACGACGGCGAGCGGAGTACGGCCGTCGCCGGTGCGGACGACCAGATCGGGGCGCATCCGTACGAGACCCGCGAGGTCGAGGTGGTGGGGGTCCTGGAGACGCGCGGTCAGGCCGTGTTCCCGAAGAGCCTCGCGCAGGGCGACCGTGACGAAGTCCTCGAACAGCTTGTTCATGTCGAGCAGGAAGCCGTCCACAGCCAGTGGGGAGGCCCCGGCCGGCCGGTGTTCCGGCGAGGTGCCGCGCAGGACGGCCTCGGCGAGCCGCAGGGCGGGCTGGTAGCGGGAGTTGAGGCGTGACGGCTGCCAACGCGGTGGTTCCTGCCCCCGTATCAGCGGCAGCGCGTCGGCCAGCCGTACGCGCTGATGAGCCAGACGCCGCCGGACCGCACCGGGAACACCCGGCAGCCGCAGCAACCGCTCCACGGCGGCGCGCAGGATGCGGTTCTCGGCGGTGTCGGCGGTGTACGCGTCGTAGACGATCTCCACCGGCGGCGTACGGCCGAAGTGCCGCCGGATCTGCTCGGCCTCACGCAGCCTCCCGCGCACGACCAGCGCTGATTCCTCGACCTCCTGGTAGCCCTGGAGGACCCCCTGCCGCAGCGCCCCGTCGATCTGCCGCTCCACGGCGTGCGCCAGTGCGGGGACGACGTCGTCATACGCACCGGTGTCGACGGTGCCCTCCCCGCTGTCGCGCCAGGCGCGGGCGGGGTCGAGGCTGAACCCGAGGAGGAAGAACAGCCGGCTCACCGGGGTCTTGGGCATGATCCGTACGACCGTACCTGCGCGCGTGCGCACGGCGCCGACCCGACTGCCCGCGCGCAGCAGCCAGTGTCCGTCCCGGCCGGGATCGGGGGTCGCGCTCTGCAGGATCCCGGAGGCGGCGAGGGCCCGCCCGGCCTCCGCGCCCAGCGGTACGGAGACGGCGGGCCCGTACTCGCGCAGCGCCACCTCGGACACGGGCACGGGCACGGACACGGGCGCGGTCACGGGCGCTGCTCGCGCAGGGAGCCGAGGCCGTAGCGGGCGGCCACGTCCAGGCTCTCGCCGTAGTGATACTCCTCCAACAGAGGGAGGATCTTTGTGCGCCACGTCCGTTCGAGGCCGCCCTCGCGGTAGACGCCCGGTTTCATCAGGTACGACGGCCCGATCGCGAAGTCGGTGTCGTCGATACGGGCGTTGAGCGCGTCGAGCAGGCGAGCGGGCTCCATGTCCCTGCCCTCGCGCTTCAGCCAGCGCGCGAGCAGCCCGGCGGTCGGCTCGGTGCGCGGGGACAGTTCCACGAACGCGAAGCGGCGCCGCATCGCCGCGTCCACCAACGCGATCGAACGGTCGGCGGTGTTCATCGTGCCGATCACGAAGAGGTTGTGCGGCAGCGCGAAGTCGTCCCCGGAATAGGTGAGCCGGACGGACCTCTTCCGGTACTCCAGGAGGAAGTACAGCTCGCCGAAGACCTTCGCCAGGTTGGCCCGGTTGATCTCGTCGATGACAAGGAAGTGCGGGATGTGCCGGTTGCCCTCGCGGGAGGCGAGATCGGCGAGCTCCCGCAACGGGCCCGCCGTCAGCCGGAAGCCCACCTCGCGTGTCTCGGGGTCCTCCACGGGCCGGAACCCCTCGAAGAAATCCTCGTAGGCGTAGGAGGGGTGGAACTGCACGATCTTGACCTGTTCGGGGCCGCCGCCGAAGAACTCGGCCAGCTTCATCGCCAGATACGTCTTGCCCGTGCCCGGAGGCCCGTAGAGAACCAACTGCCGCTCGTCGATGAGGAGCTCCCGCATCTCGTCCAGCCAGGACCGGTCGTGGACGAGGAGGTCGGCGGCCAGTGCCCCGGTGATGTCCGGCAGCGTCAGTTCCCCGCCTGGCGCGGGGACCGTGAGGGCCGTCAGCCCGGTGAGCTCGTCCAACGCGTCCAGAACGACGGTCAGATCGACCACGTCATGCTGGACGGACAGCTTCTGCTGCACTTCCTCCGGCAGTTCCTCGTATGCGTGGCTCTTGGTGAACCACGAGACGTTCCTCCGCAGGTTGGACAGACCGCCCGGCGACGAGGCCTGCGCGGCGTCCCCGGTGATGTTCCCGATATGCAGCCGACCGTCGCTGATGGTGGCCACGGTGTCGCCGATGCGCATCTGCGTCAGGAAGGCGTGCAGTTCGTCGACGAGACCCCGCTTCTGGTTGTACGAGGCAGCCCCCTCGTATCCGTCCTCGACGAAGCGGCGCAGCGTGCTCTTGGTCGGATCGGTCTCTTCCAGAGGAGGCAGATGTGCGGCCGTGAGCGAGACGAGCCCCTCCTTCAGCCACAACTGCCGCACCAGGTTGTGCCCGGAGACATTGGATCCGCGTACCAGCCACGCCTTGCGCGGGGCACGCCAGCCGGTGGACAGGTAGTCGGCGAGGGGATGACCCTCGGCGGTGCGCCAGGACTCCGGGCCGGAGGCGTCGTAGCCGTACACGAGTGCCGCGGCGGCCGAGGAGGAGTTGCACTCGATGTCCCGGGCCACCCTCCACCGGTCGGCGGAGACGTCGACGAGCCCGCCGCTCGCGCGCAGCTCCGCGCGGGTCCGGCGGGCGTGGCCGCCGAGCCCCGGCCATGCCGCGGCGGCCACCGTCGAGCCCTCCTCCAGGAGGAACTTGTGCGTGCCGTTGCCGCCGAACTCGGCGAGCAGGTGTCCGCGCGCCTCGGCGCCGTCCTGGGGGAGCTTGATGCGGAACTCGGGCGTGCCGGGGAGGCGTTCGGGCTGAGGCATGAACCCATCCTACCTGTTGACACTGTCAAGGCATCAAGAGTACAAGTGAACACATGCACAGAATGTGATGACTGTGTGAATGCGTCGATCGTGCGGGGCGAGGGGGAGCCGATGGTCGAGGTCGAGGTCGAACGGCGGGCAGTCGAAGCGGAGTTGCCGTCCGTCATCGAAAGACTGCAGCGCCGCGCCTCCCGTGCGGGCCTGGTCAGTCGGCAGGCCTTCGCGGACGAAGCGGACCGGCTCGGGCTCAGGACCGACGAACAGCGGCGACGGCTCCGCAATGGACTCGCCGCGCTGGGTATCCAGGTGAAACCCGCCCGCCGCGCGGCGGCTCCGTCGGTGAAGGCATCCCCACCGCCGTCCGCCGTCCCCTCCGAAGCGGCCACGCGTCTGGCCCAGGCCCGGCGGATGCTGGCCCGTTACGCCGACGCCGACGGCGCCGTCAGCAGGCTCGCCCACGATGGCGTCGTACGACTTCACGGACTCGGCGCCGGCGAAGCGCGAGAACTGACCGCCGACTTCCCGATCACCCGCCCTCGGCCGCCTCGGCCCCCGGCACCGAGCGCCGCCGCCTCGAAGGCACCGGCCGCCAGGCAACCTGCCCGCTCCGGCGCTTCCTCCACGCCCTCGCGACTGACCGACGCCGTGCTCGCGGCCCGGGCGGTGCTGGAGGCGGACCGGTGGCGGCGGCACACGGCCAAGGTGGTGCTGAAGGCGGAGGAGGAGGTCGGCCTCGCCGTTCTCCTCCGGGGCGGGGAGGACCGCCTCGGCCGTAGCGACCGGCTCGGCCGTGATGTTCCCGCGGAGGAGATCGCCGCGCTGCCCCGCGACAGCGAGCGGTGGCGTGCCTACGAGTGTCTCGTCCTGCACAACCAGCGGCTCGTGTGGAAGATCGCGCTCGGCTACCAGGGCCGCGGACTGGACGCCGAAGACCTCGTCCAGCACGGAACCATCGGGCTGATGCGCGCGGTCCGGAAGTTCGACGCCACCAAGGGCTTCAAGTTCTCGACCTACGCGACCTGGTGGATCAGGCAGGCGATCACACGGGCCATCGCCGACGAGGGCACCCTGATCCGGCTGCCCGCGCATGTGCACGAGAAGGTGAGCAAGGTCGCCGTCGCCGAGCGCAAGCTTCTGAACGAGGGCCGTCCCAGGACCGTCGACAACGTGGCCTACGTCAGCGGTCTCACGTTCGCCGAAGTGGAGAAGGCGCGCAGGATCAGCCGGTCCACCGACTCCCTGGACCGGATCATCGGCGACGACACGGCCCTCGGTGACCTGATCATCGGACCGAGCCGGCTGCCGGGACCTCACGTGGTGTTGATCCGCAAGGAGTTTCAAGCCCGCCTGCGGCACGTCGTGGAGCATCTCTCCGAGCGCGAGCGGCACGTCCTCGTCCGACGCACCGGACTCGACGGCGACGAACCGGACACGCTGGAGGACATCGGGGTCGTCTTCGGTGTCACCCGTGAGCGCATCCGGCAGATCGAGCCGAAGGCCAAGGCGAAGTTCGAGGGACAGCTCCTCCGTCACGGGCTGCTGCCGCGGCCCCGCTGAAGCCCACGCATCCCACATCGTCCCCTCTCCCCCCGCACTCTCTTCCGAAGGAACCCGCACATGGACCCCCGCCAGGAGCTGGTCGACTACCTCACCCGCCAGCTCGTCGGCCCCGCCGGCGGTGACGACGAGGTGCTCGACGCGCCGCCCGACCGGCAGTACCTGATGGGCACGCTCTACCCGCAGCAGGCCGACCTCCAGCGGCAGTTGGCCCTCGCCGCCGACGACCCGGAGGCCCCCGGCACCGAGCAGGACGCCCCCGATGTGGACCCGGCCCCCGACCCGGTGCCCGAGACCAACAGCTGGCTGCCCGCGTCCCTCGGTGTCAGCTTCTACACGGACGCCGTGGACGTCGAGGTCAGCTGCGCCGCCGCCCGCTACGAGACGCGGCGGAACGAGGCGGGTCGAGGGCGGCGCTGGCAGCGCGTGCCCCTCAAGCCCGAGACGCACACCGTCGGCCCGGACCGGCAGGAGGTCCCCGTCCTCGACGGGCGCGCGACGATCCGGCTGACCCGCCGCTCCTACGGCCAGGGCACGCTCGTCACCGTGGCCCTGGTCAACGAGGCCCGGCACGACGGCTCCGATGGCAAGGCGCCCAGCTGGGACGACATGCTGTTCCAGTGCCGGCTCACCGTCCGCCCCGCCGACGGAACCGTGCTGCCGTATCCCAGCGTCCGGCTCGCCAGCCGCGACCCCGAGGAACGCGAACTGCGCCTGCAGTACCGGCATGTCGTCACCCACGCCGTCGGCCACGGCTGCGCCGTCCGTGAGGAACACGGCGAGGACGGCGGCGTCGCCCTCCTCGCCTGTGAGGCGCTGCCCCGGGCCGAGGTGCCCGCCATCCGGGCCGGCGGTCCGCTCGACGCCCCCGCGCTCACCCTCTCTCACCTCGCCGACCCGGCCATCGGCGTCGACCAACTCCGCGAGGAACTGGCCGAGTTCGCCGCCTCGTACCACGCCTGGTACGTGGGCCAGCGTTCCGTCGAAGTGCCGGACTGGGGACGGGAGGCGGCGGAACGGATCCTCGCCCGGATCCGTGAGGCGGTCACCCGGATCGAGGCGGGCGTACGCACCCTGTGCGACCCGGACCGCCCCGAACTGCTTGCCGCCTTCCGCATCGCCCAGCGCGCCATGCTGCTGCAGATGCGGCACTCCGCACCTGACCAGGCCGGCCGGCGATGGCACCGCTCGGAGTCGGTGGCCGTCGAGCCGCCCGTGGACCCCAAGGCCACCTGGCGCCCCTTCCAGCTGGCCTTCTTCCTCCTCGCCCTCGACGGCGTCGCCGAGCCGGGCCACCGGGACCGCGAGACCACCGACCTGATCTGGTTCCCCACCGGCGGCGGCAAGACCGAGGCGTACCTGCTGCTGGCCGCCTTCACCATCGCCCTGCGCAGGATCCGCGGCGAAGGCGACGGCACCACCGTGCTCAGCCGCTACACCCTCAGCCTGCTCACCACCCAGCAGTTCCAGCGAGCCGCCACCACGATCTGCGCCCTGGAACACCTGCGCCGCACCGAACCCGAACTCGGCCTGGGCGGCGAACCGATCACCATCGGCCTGTGGGTCGGCGACACCACGACCCCGAACGACTTCGAGAAGGCCGAGCGAACCTTCGGCGAGCAACGCCTGGCCTCGCACCCCGAGGACGTCTTCATCCTCGACCGCTGCCCGTGGTGCGGCACCCGCATCCTGCCGGCGACCTGGTCCAGTGTCCGCTCCGACTACGGAGTCCGCGCGGAGAAGGACGACTTCGCCTTCAACTGCACCCGCGACGAGTGCGCCTTCCACGACGTCCTGCCGGTCGCCGTCGTCGACCAGCACCTCTACCGGAACCCGCCCACCTTCGTCCTCGGCACGGTCGACAAGTTCGCCCGGCTCGCCTGGGAGCCCGACTCGGGCCGTCTCTTCGGCGCAGGCACCGGCAACCCGCCTCCGTCGCTGATCATCCAGGACGAGCTGCACCTGCTCACCGGACCGCTCGGCACCACGGTCGGCCTCTACGAAGCGGCCGTTCTCGAACTGTGCACGGACCGGGACGGCCGCCCGCCCAAGATCGTCGCCGCCACGGCCACCATCCGGCGCTCCGCCGAACAGGTCCGGGCCCTGCACCACCAGGACGTCCAGCTCTTCCCGCCGTCCGGGCTCGACGCCCGCGACAGCTTCTTCGCCGTCCCCGACACCGGCCGCCCCGGCCGCCTCTACCTGGGCGTCATGGCGCTCGGCCACACCGCCGGCCGCGGTGCCGTCGCCACCACGGCGGCCATGCTCCAAGGCGTCCACCAGCTCCCCGAGGAGCACCGCGACGACTACTGGACGCTCGTCGCCTACCACCACAGCCTGCGCGAGCTCGGCCGTACCGTCACCGCGGCAGGCGACGACATCCCCGCCCAGCTGCGCTCCCTGGACGAGGGTGCGGGCACGCGTGCCCTGGGCGCCGAGCAGGTGCAGCAGCTCGACAGCAGTGTGCCGCGGGCCGACCAGCCCATCCTCCTCGACCGCCTGGAGAAGCCCAGGATCGATCCTCGGTCGGTCTCCTTCCTGCCGTGCACCAACATGCTCTCCGTCGGCGTGGACGTGAAGCGGCTCGCGTACATGCTCATGCAGGGCCAGCCCAAGACCACCGCCGAGTACATCCAGGCCACCAGCCGCGTGGGCCGCCACCAGGTGCCCGGACTCGTCGTCACCTACTTCAACGCCACCCGCCCGCGGGACCGTTCGCACTACGAGACCTTCATCGACTACCACCGGGCCCTGTACCGGTACGTCGAGCCTGCCAGCGTCACCCCCTGGTCCCCGCCCGCGCGCCGCCGCGCCCTGCACGCCGCTCTGGTCATCCTGGTCCGCCACCGGCTCGGCCTGGCGGCCGAGAACCAGGCCGGACTGCTCACCCGGCACAGGGACGAGGCCGCGCGGATCGCCGACGCCCTCGCCGACCGCGCCGCGACCGCCGAACGCGACGCCACGGGAGCCGACGCCGACCGGGTACGCGCCGACGTCCGGCGAGAGCTCGGCGACCTCCTTCACGCCTGGTACCGGCAGGCCGAGGCGGCCTCGGCCGAGGGCAAGAGCCTCTACTACCGCGGCCAGGGCAAGGGGCAGCACAACCTGCTCAAGTCCTTCGAGCAGCGCTACGGCCTGTGGGAGACCCTCAACTCCATGCGCAGCGTCGACCGGGAGTGCCAGATCACCGTGACAGGAGCAGGAAAGTGACACGCAAACTCCGGGTCCGCCAGGCGCAGACCGTGCTGCCGTTCGGCGTCGGTGCCGTGCTCGACGTGCAGGGCGAGTCCTTCGTCGCCGCCGGCATCGAGACCTGGCCCCAGCTCAAGACGCCCGTCCCCTCCGAGCGGCTGGCCGCCCGCCTGGGCGTCCTCGGCTTCTACGCGGCCCCCCACACCCTCAACGACCGCTACGACCGGCCCGACCGCCCCGGCGTCCCCTATGTGCGCTTCCCCGGCTGGCTGTTCTGCGGATCCTGCCGGGCCATGGTCCGCTTCCTGCACGAGCAGGAGAAGCCCGGCGAGCCGCCGGTCTGCACGTCCTGCTCCGCCGCACCCCGCCTCACCCCCATGCGGTTCGTCCGCATCTGCGCGGACGGACACCTCGACGACGTCGACTGGTGGTACTGGGCCCACTCCGAGCTGGCCCCCGAGCGGCGGGCCGCCTGCGCCGAGTCGAAGCACGCCTGGAAGGCACGACAGCTCAGTTTCCGGGTCGCCGACCGCGCCTCCGGACTCGAAGCGCTCTCGGTGCGCTGCGAAGCGACCGGGGAGGGCGGCACGTCGTGCGGGGCCGAGCGGGACCTGCTCGACATCCTCGGCCCCCAGGGCGGCCACTGCCCGGGCCGCAACCCCTGGCAGCGCCCGAAAGGGAAGGCCTCCTGCGGCCAGCAGGTCCACATCGTGCAGCGCACCGCCGGCAACGTGTACTACCCGGTCGTCTTCTCGGCCCTCGACATCCCCCGGCCCGACGAACCCCCGCGGGCTGAACAGGACTTGGCGGAGGCCGTCCGCGGCCACGGCTACTGGACGAATTTCCTCGACGCACTCGGCACGTCCCGGGCCGACTCCTTCCGCGGCTACATCAAGGAGGACACCGACGCCTCCGACAGCCTCATCGACCAGCTCGTCGCCGAGGCCACCGGCGCCCCCACCGCCCCGCCCGCCGACCGGCCGGAGCCCGCGAAGCTCGACCTGAGCCGCGACGAGTGGTACGCCTTCGACGCCGTCGAACTGCCCGAACCCACCGCGGAGTTCGCGGTCCGCCGCGGTGGGCTCGGCCTCGCCGGTGAGACCGAGGAGCCCTGGGCCACCCTCGACGCGCACATCGACGGCCTCGTCCTCGCCGACCGTCTCCGCGAGGTACGGGCCCTGACCGGTTTCCGCCGCCACTCCCCGCACGGCACCCTCGTCCGCGCCGACACCAGCGGACGCCTGCGCTGGCTGCCCGCGACCGAGGTCTACGGCGAGGGCATCGTCCTCACCCTCGACGAACAGCGCCTCACCGCCTGGGAGAACGACCCGCGCGCGCAGGCACACGTCCACGGCGTCCGTACCGACCTGGACGCGTCGTTCCGGGACGAGCAGCTCGCCGAGACCGTCGGCAGCGACCTCTCTCCCCGCTTCCTCCTCCTGCACACCCTCGCCCACCTCCTCATCCGCCAGCTCTCCTTCGACTCCGGCTACACCACCGCGAGCCTGCGCGAGCGCGTGTACGGCCGCCCCGAGTACGGCCAGCGCGGACTGCTGATCTACACGGCCGCCGGTGACGCGGAGGGCACCCTCGGCGGCCTGGTCCGGCAGGGCGAGGCACCGCACTTCGCCGAGACGCTCGTCCGGATGCTGGAGGCCGCCGCCTGGTGCTCCGCCGACCCGCTGTGCGCCGAGCACACTGGCCAGGGCTTCGGCAACCTCAACCGGGCCGCCTGTCACGCCTGCACCCTGCTGCCCGAGACGAGCTGCCAGACCGGCAACACCCTCCTCGACCGCGCCCTGGTCGTCGGCTCCGCCCGCGTCCCCGGCTACTTCACGGACGTCCTCACCGCCAGCCGCGAGTCCGCGGCCGCCACCGCCCTGGGAGGACCCGCATGACCACTGTGAACACCCCCGTCCTCCACCCCGGCCTCACCCCCGCCCAGCGCGACTGCCTGGACGCCCTGCCGCTGACCGGCCACCACGTCGTCAGCGGCCCGCCCGGCAGCGGCAAGAGCCTGCTCGCCGCGCACCGTGCCGTCCACCTGGCCCTCACCGGCCGCCCCACCGTGCTCCTGTCGCGCTCCAACCTCCTTCGTCAGCTCCTGCGCGACACCCTTCAGGGCCTCACGGTCCCTGGCGCTCCCGTCGAGGCCGCCACCGTGCACGGCTGGGTCCTGCGCCACTTCGGGTACGGCGCACCGCGCACCCAGGATGGCTGGTTCGACTGGACGTCCCTCACCGGCCTGGCCGCCGAGAAGCTCGGCGCGGACGACTCGGCCACGCCCCACCTCGTCGTCGACGAGGGCCAGGACCTGCCGCCGGGCTTCTACCGGCTGGTCCGGATCGCCGCCGCCTCCGTCACGGTGTTCGCCGACGAGTGCCAGCGCCTCACCGAGACGAACTCCACCCTCACCGAGATCACCACTGCCCTCGGCCGCACCACGGCACGCGCCGAGGTCGGCGGCAACCACCGCAACACCCGCGAGATCGCCGCCCTGGCCGAGCGGTTCCGCGTCGGCGGCACCCGCCCCGAGCCGCCCTTCCGCAGCGGCCCACTACCCGTCGTCCGCCACTACCCGGGCGACAAGGACCTCGCCGCCGACATCGCCACCATGGCTGCCGAGCAGCCGCGGCATCGCATCGGCGTCATCGTCAACTCCCTGCGTACGGCGTCCGACCTGATGCGGCGCCTGGAACGGGCCGGCCTCGCCCACGACCCCCAGCTGTACAGCTCGACGGCCTCCTCGGGCCGCTACCGCGACCTGGACCTCACCCGCCCCGGCGTGGTCGTCGTCCACCGCGCCAGCGCCAAGGGCCTCGACTTCGACACCGTCGTCGTCGCCGACGCGGAATCCGACGCCGCCACCGACCCCACGGCGGCGACTCTCCGCATGGCCTACTACGTCATGATCACCCGGGCGCGGGAGCGGCTGGTCCTGGGCTGGCGGGGGAGTCGCCTGCCGCGGCATCTGGAGGAGTTGGACGGATGGGTGAAGTAGCGGTGACAGGATCACTGTAGCTACGGGCGTGCGAGGGAGTCGCCCCGGTTCCGGAGCGGTCCGATGTGCGGCTGGCGGCGACGCCAGGGCCTTGTGATCCGTTGACGGCCATGCGCCGTTCTCGTCCGATGCGGACACTACGCTGCTGTGGGAAGAAACAGGGGGAGACGATGACTGACGACTGCAAGACGACCGTGCCCGTGTGGACGCTGGCAACCGCTGACGTCCGGGTGCCGGGGTTGACCGCGGGTGAGTCGATGACGGCCGAGCGCCTGGCGGAACTGCGCGGAGTGCTGGCGGTCATGGCCGACGAGCCGATCGTCACGCTGGAGGTGCATCCACTGCCCGACAAGATCGACCGCGGCCGTGGTATCCCGCTCGACGCCGCTAGTCCCTTGGCGCAGCACCTGTCGCAGTTCATCACGCAGTCGACGCGCACTTCCCTCACGGCGGCCAGGGCGACCGCTTCCGGCGAGAGTCTGTACCGCATGGTGGTCCCGGCGAAGGTCGCCGCCCAGTTCGGACAGGGCGTCGTGCGCCCGATGGTACCGAAGGGGGCGGCCGGTGCCATCTACGGTGAGCTCGTGAGCTCGTCGGGCAGGATCGCCGCCAAAGCGAAATTCGTGCCGGTCGGAGGAGCGGCAGCGGCGGGCACGGCCGGCGGGGCCGGTGCGACCGCCGGTGCCGCGGTCGCCGGCGGCACGGCGCTCACCGTGGCCGCTCCGCTCGTGCTCATGGCCGTTGCGGTGGGGGTGAGCGCGCATGTCGACCAGAAGCGCCAGCAGGCCATCGAACACATCACGGAGCTGCTGGAGCAACTCCAGGAGGACAAGCTCGACGACGAGCACAGCGCACTCAACCGATGCCGTGCCGCCATCGACAAGGCCACGGCCATCCTGCTCGACCAGGGCAAGCTCGGTCACTCGCTGGGACTCGACTCGGCGGTGCACACCATCGACACGGCGCTGAGCAAAGCCGACATCCGCCTCGCCCGATGGCGGAGCGCGCTCGACGGACTCCCCGAGGGAGAGGCCGTCGAACTCGGCGCGCTGATCAAGTCGTTCCCCGGCATCGACGACGACGGCGGCATGTTCCGCACCCACCTCGAACTCGCGTCCCTGGCCATCGCGCTGATGCGGCGGGTCGTCGTACTCCAGGCCGTCGAGCACGCCCAGAGCGACCCCGGCAATCCGTTCGAGAACTTCACCCACGCACTCAAGCGCGATCAGCAGCGCCTCGACGACCTGGAGTCGGGCATCGCCGCTGTCCTGGTACGCCTGTCGGCACTGGAACTGGCTCGCCCGAACGGTTTGCGGCCCGTCTTCACGACCGGTGAAGTCGATCGCCTGATGAGCGCGGCCCACCGGATTCACAAGCTGGGGGACGGCATCACGGTCAACGGCCGTACGACAGACGTGGCGATCGACATCGCCCGCGACAAGGACGGCTCGGTGGTCGTATTCCCCGCGCTGCCCGCTGACGCGTAGGCACGCTCGCACTCACCTGGTGAGTGGTGCGCACTGTTCTCCCTCCTGGAACTAGGTCACGTCGTTCCTGAAGCGGGAACCTGCCGGATCTCGCGTCAGGACGCGTGCTGAGGGGGCAGGAAAATATGCCATTCTGATGACCAATCAGGACTCGCGTGCATAGGGTCACGCCATGGTGAGGCTCGAAACACTGCGGGGGTACCTTCTCGAAGAGGTCCTCGCCTGGCTGCTGCGGTCCAGTGGGTACCGTCTGCTGACGGAACAGGACGACTCGGCCAGGCCGCCGTGGAAGGTGTTGGAGAAACGCAAACACGGACTGGTGGTGCGGGGCCGCGGGGCCTGGCACCAGGCAGACACCCTGGGCGAGTTCCAGTACGTGCCCCCCTTCTCACTCCCGATCCGCCTGTTCGCCGAGGCGAAGTTCACACGCATCAAGGTCGGTCTCCCCACCGTGCGCAACGGCCATGGTGTCGTGCATGACCTCAATGAAAACGTCGTCACCACACTGAGCCACGGCTCCGGCCCGCACCGCCCGAGGACGCGCTATCACTACAGCTACGCGATCTTCTCGACATCGGGGTTCACCCAGGATGCCCAGGAGTTCGCGCTCGCCCATCAGATCTCTCTCATCGACTTGTCTCTGCCCGACTTCCGGCCGCTGCGCGACCTGGTGAGGGTGGCGGCCAAGTCGGTCTACGACGCCATGAAGCCGATGCCGCCGAGCCAGCGGCCCACTGTGTACGAGATCCGCAATTACTTACGACGGCACCTGCTGAATCTGTGGGACGAACCCGCAGCCGATGCCTCCGCGGTGACCGATCCGCTCGACACGTTGGCGGCGGGCCTGCGCCGCCGGTCGTCCCTGGGACTCGTCCTGGCCTTTCCCGCCGCTCCTTTCGTCCTCGGGCTCGTCTCCGACGATCTCCATGCCTTCGTCAGACACGCGCGCGAACAGCCCACCCACGCCGTCCGCGTGCACAGGATCCACCGGCCGGTGGGGCATCCCGTGTGGCTGATCGAACCGCGCGAAGGCCATGCCTACAGGCTGACCTTCAGCCTGCCGGAACAGGTCGAGGCATGGATCCTGGACCAGGAGGAGGGAACGCGGTCCCGCACTCACTGGATGACGCGGAACCTGCTCTCCGCCATCACCATGTACTGGGTTGACGAGAACCACGCCCACACCTTCCAGCTTCACTACAGCTCGGACGAGTTCCGAGAGGTCAGCGGGAGGCCGATGAGCGACTTCGGCGAGACATCCAATCTCTTCTGATGCCGGAGGCATGCCCATCTCGACGCGGACCGCCGTCCCGCGTGACTGATGCCGGGTGGGCGCTTCAATTCCCTGTCTTTCGAAGCAGTTGTCTCACGTGCTCATGGAGGATCCGACGTTGGGGCAGATCGACACCCGTCTCATCCAGACCGCGGTCATCGGAGGCCGTGACTCGGACCAGCCGGTGATTCTCCCTGAACAGCCGCACAACCTGGACGAGTTCATCCGTCAGTTCGGGAGGGACGATTTCTGGTGCGGCACGCTGCTCGGCGGCTGCGGAGAACCGCTGCGCCCCAAGCGGTATGTGACGAGGGTCTGCCACTTCGCCCACGAAGCCGACCCCGGCCGTGGGGAGTGCCACCGGACCACCAACAGCGCGGACGGCGCCGACCACTTGTTTGTTAAGGCCCATGTCACTCGCTGGCTGGCCGGGCAGGGGCACGCGGCCCAGGGTGAACTGCGCAGCTTCGGGCACTGCCACGGCGATGCCGTGGACTTCCGGTTGCGTCACGCGAAGACGCACCTCCGGTTCGAGCTCCACCCGGAGGACTACCGGAGCTGGCGCAGGGCGGCGGACAGCCTGGGCGCGAGGGAAGGCCGTATCGAGTGGGTCTTCGGCCGGGACGACGCGCTCGCCCGCGACATGGCGGCGCGTCGCGGGTACGCGCTCCTCGTGCGGTGCGAGACCGAGGGCAATGACCGTCGCGTGTTCATCGGCACCCTGACCGACGGGAAGAAGACGCCCTGGGCTCCCCTGGAGGACTGCCGGATGACCGAGAGCGGCCTCGTCACGCCCGCGCTCGAAGAGCTGCGTGCCGAGGGGGCGGTCCGCGACGACGGTATCGGCTGCGAGCCGTTTCCCGGCAGCGTTGCCCTTCCCCGCGGACAGGTCGTGTTCGCGGTGGACACGGAAGCGGCCCCCCTGGCCTCATCCCCCTTGGACGTTCCCGGCAGGCGCCTGATTCCCGGCTTCGTCAAGCCGGCGGGAAGCCGCATCGTCCGGGCCTGTCTGTCCCTGCCCGACACGGTGCCGGCTCCCACGGACCAGTACGTCTACCAGCTCGCGGGTTCGGTCCGGCTGCTGGTCACGGACGTCGTCGAGGGAAACGGCTCCTCCTGGGCGGTCCGGGCCGACGCCCTGGTACGGCTCAACGGTCTGGAGGCGGAACGCACCGGGCTGTGGCGTCCCAGCGTCGCGCTCGACGAGAAGTACGTCCCGGCGGCCCGCGCCTCCAGCACTTGTGAGCGGGCCCCGCTCACCGAACCCGCGGCCAGCGGGCCCAAGACGCCGGAGACCGCACCGGGGAAGGCGGCCGACGAGCTCAGGAAGGTACTGGAGGGGGTCGCGGCGAAGGGCGCCACGATCACCTGGGGCGAGCTGACCGAGAGGCTCGGCAGGTGGGTCCACGACCTGCCGAACCCCAAGCGCCAGGAACTGCTGGTCGAGGTGGACAGGCCGCGGGTGCCCGACCACCCGCTGCTGAGCGTCCTGGTCGTCACCCACCTGGGGAGGCCCCTTCCGTACCTGGGGCAGGTACTGAGCCGCCTCGGAGCCGCCGAGCCGGCCTCGGAGTTCGCCCTGCAGCAGTGGGCGGCGGCCGAGACCAAGAAGACGCACGGGGCGTACGGACACCGGAGGACACGCGCGTCGGCCGCTCCGCCGTCCGCTGCGAAGCGGCCGGCCACCGGGGAGCGGGCACCCATCGGGAGCGACCTGAAGCAGGCACACCGGAGACGCGCGGAGATGCGGGAGAAGCTGGAGGAGGCGGCGAGGACCCGAGCCCGGACGAAGGGGGCGCGAGCCCAGCGGCTCTCACAGGCGATTCGGCAAGGAGAAGAGCATCTCCGACGGTACGAGGAAGTCCGCTCCCGGGGGCGGGCGTTGCGCGACTGGCTGGGAGAGGGCGACCGACTCCTCGGCCTCCTCATCGGTCTGATCGGCCGCCCCATCACCGTCACCCCGGCCAGGGCGGAGCGTCGGGCCGTCGCTCCCGAACCGAAACCGGCCAAGGCCCCCGAACCGAAGCCGGTCGAGAAGAAGGATCCGAACCTCAGGAAGGTCCGACGCCTGCTCGGCGAGCTGGACCGGACCCATGGGCACCGGCCCACCCAGGACCTGCTGCGACTGCTCGACGAGATCGGGAAACACCGCGATCAGCTCGCCCGACCGCTGCCCGCCGCGGAAACCAAGCATGTCGAGCGGTGGCGGAGCAGGCTGGAGGATCGGAGGTCCGCCGAGCGCTCCGCCCAGGCGGCGGCCGCCTCACGGAACGCATCGGCGGGGACGGGCCGCACCGCCGGGCCACCGCGGGACGACCGCCTGCCGACCGAAGGGATCGACAAGCTGGCCCCCACGGTCCGCGACATCCTCAAGGAACTGGCTCGCGCCGACGGCACTCCCCTGAGCTGGGGCGATCTCCGTCTTCGAGCGGGTGGGCAGCTCCCGTTCCTGCACCCCGACGACCAGGTCGCGTTGCTCGTCGCGGCGGACCGGGGCACACCGGGGAACGAACCGCTCCTGTCCACGCTGGTCGACCATTCCGTGGCCGCCCCGCACCGGCTCTACCACCTGGTGCGTCTCGGTTGCGGCCGGGAGCCCGTCCCTGATGCGGAGCTCGAAACCCATCGGGCCATGGAAGCTCTGCGGTTGCGGCAGATCTGGCGATACCGACGGTGAACAGGCCACTGGATCGACATCCGTGGCGAGGCGACGGCGAAGCCGTGTGCGTCACGCTCCGACCGGCGTCGTCAGTACCGTATCCGCTATGCGGTCACCTCCCACCAGCGATACGGGACGCATGGACGCGACGACCCCCGCCCCCGGCGCCGAAGTGCTGCGGGACCGTTACCGCAGTCGGCTGCCCGAGGACCTGCAGCAGCTCACCGGTCCCGTCGAGGGCACCGTCGACCTGCCGCTCCACATCGTCTGGTCCGGGCGGACGACCTACAGCCTGGACCGCCCGAAGTCCCGCATGACGCTCTACAGGACCGTCCTTGCCGAGGGCCTACGCGAGGACCTGGCGGCCTTCCTCCACCACCGGCTGCTGGCCGAGCAGTGGCCTGTGCTGCGTCGCCTGGTCAGCCCCTACATTCGCGAGGTCTGGGAGGGCGCCTTCTCCGAGCTGCTCCGCACCGCTCCGGACGGCCTGGGACGGCGATGATCTCGGACTCCCTCACCGGTCGGCACTGCCGGGCGGGACGACCCATTCGGTGGGCTGGCCGGTGAGGGAGGCGATCATGTCGAAGTCTCCGTCGTAGTGGAGGACCGTTCGCCGGTTCAGCTCCGCTGTGGCGGCGATCAGCAGGTCGGGCAGGGACAGAGCGCGGTGGAAGCCTGCGTTGAGGGCATGGCGCTGGATCTCGAGAGCGCGGGTGAAGGTGTCGTCGTCCGTGCGGAGGTAGTCGAAGGCGTGCAGCCATGTGCTGATCCGCGTCGCCTCCGAGCTGTCCCGAGCGGAGTGGATCATCTCGAACTCGGTGGGCCGGCACACGGCCAGGAGGTAGCGCTCGTGCAGAGGCTTGAGCACCTCCTTGACACTCGGCTTCGTCCAGCGGGCCAGGGCGGACTTGTCGATCAGGTACCGGTCCTGCATCAGGCGGCCCGGCCTCCGTCGCGCTTGAGGGAGCCGTCTGCGTTGCGGGGCCCGGTGGTCTCGACGATCTCACTGAAGTCGAGCTCCCCGGCCTCCATGGCGTCGAAGCCCTCCTGCCGCAGATGCCTCTTGACGGCGTCCTCCATGGCGAGACGGACGGCTTTGGCCTTCGTTTTGGTCCCGTAGATGCGCATGGCCTCGGCGACCATGTCCTCATCGAGGTCGATGACGGTTCTGGCCATGTGGATGATCCCTTCGAAGGTGACCTTGCCTCGTGAAACGATATCATTCTTCACGTAAGATAGATATCGATCGGCGCGTGCAGGCGGGCAGTCGTCCTTACGGCGTCGAGAGCACCGCGCGGACAGTCTTGCCGCTGGGCGGGTAGGGGACGCAGTCCCAGTGGTCGGCGAGGGCGGCGACGAGGGTCAAGCCTCGCCCGCAGGTGTGGAGTGCGTCGGTGCCCTTCGGGGCGATGTGCGGGAGCAGGTCACCGCGGGCGTCGGTGACCTCGACGCGCAGCCGCCCGCCCGACGGGTCGAGGGCGAGCGTGAGTCGGAAGCTGCGGCCCGGTGAGCGGCCGTGGAGGACGGCGTTCGCGGCAAGCTCCGCCACCACGGTCTCGGCACGCTCTGTGAGGTCCTGCCCGGCGCCCCAGGACCGCAGTTGCGTCACCGCGAGCAGCCGGGCGAGCCGGGCACCGCGTCGAGTGGACGACAGCAGCTGCGTGAAGGTGCGGGTGGGGGCTGCCAGTTGGGGAGCACGTTGGTTCATGACGCCAGAGTGGCGGTCACGCACGGGTGAGAGCGAGAACGGCGCCCCGTACGCGGAGTCAGCGTACGGGCACACGGAGTGGACAGTACGCCCTGTGTTCCGTCACGCTGAGTGGCGAGTGCGGGTGGCGTGAGAAGCCGCCTCGGTACGGAGAGAGGGGCGGCGGATGGGCATGGTCGAAGGGGACGTGGCCGAGGGCGTCGAGGCGCGGGCGGTTCCGGCGGGGGAGTGGGAGCGTGAACCCCATCCGTCCGACAGCCTGCGCACGTTCGGCGCGGTCGTCCAGGCGCTGCGCGAGCACGCGGGGCTCAGCAGGGCCGAACTCGCCGAGAGGGTGCGGTACTCCAAACACACCGTGGAATCGGTGGAGTTGGGCCGCCGCATGCCCGACACCCCCTTTGTGGACCGCGCGGAGGAGGCCCTCGGCAACACCGGCGCGCTGCGGATGGCCGCCCGGTATCTCACCCGGGGCGAGGCGGGGCTGGCGGCCTGGTTCCGGCGGTGGGCCCGGCTGGAACGGGAGGCGGTGAGCCTGTGTACGTACGAGTGCAGGCTGGTGCCGGGGTTGTTGCAGTCGGAGGCGTATGCGCGGGCACTCTTCGAGAATCGGATCCCGCTGCTGACGGATGAGCAGTTGGAGGCTCAGGTTGAGGCGAGGATGGAGCGGCAGCGGATGCTGTACGAGCGTCCGACAGTTCCGTTTCACTTCATCGTTGAGGAAGCGGTCCTGCGGCGGAGGCTGGGCGGTGCCGAGGTACGGCGCGAGCATCTGAACCACGTTCTGGAGCGCACGTTGCCTCGCAACGTGACGTTGCAGATCATGCCGCTGGAAGCCGAGTACCACTCGTGCATGGATGGGCCTCTGCGCCTACTGGAGACCCCGGATGGGCGTCGACTCGCATACTCGGAGGGCCAAGAGAGCGGGCGGCTGATTGGCGACTCGAAAGAGGTGAGAGTTCTCCAGCAGCGCTATGACACACTGCGGTCGCAGGCCCTGCACCCCAAAGATTCCCGGGCCTTGCTGGAGCGACTGCGAGGAGAGACATGACCACGACGGAACTCGCCTGGTTCAAGTCAAGCTATAGCGGTAGCTCGGGCGACGACTGTGTGGAGGTTGCCGTTACCGAGCAGGCCATCCACGTACGGGACTCCAAGGATCTGGCCCGCCCGCCCTTCGCCGTGGGCCGTGAGGGCTGGGCGTCGTTCGTGCGGTTCGTCGACAACGCCTGAGGGATCGGCGGACGTGACGATGGCGCCTCGGTTCAGGCGCCACCGCAGCGCTCACGTGGCGTCGGCCCGGGGGTCGTCATCCTCGTCGGTCGCCAGAGCGGCCGGGAGCGGCAGCCCGTACTTCTCGCACAGGAAGCGGGTCTGGCAGTACCGCTGGGCGTCCTTGGCCACCCTGCCGAGGACCGCGGAGTTCATGCCGGCGCCGATGAGGATGCCCACGAACGGCACGACCTTGGCGACGTTCTGCACCGGCACCCTGGAGCCGGCCGGGCCGAGTTGCTGCATCAGCTTCTCCAGGGCGGCCAGGAGACGGTGGTCGTCGCGGAGCTTCTCCGACCACTTGACGCGTCCCTTGAGGGCGTGCGCCGCCCGAGCGGTGTCACGCAACGGCTCGGCCTTGGCTGCCTGAGCCATGAAGGACCGGCGTACCAGGCGCTGGATGAAGACCTGTTCGTCGGGGTCCTTGGCGTCGTAGCCGTACGAGTACGCGATACGCGACGCGATCGACGTGCTCAGTACCTGGATGACGAGGATGTCCGCCGTCATCGCGGCGGGGATACCGGCGACGGGGACCATGGCCAGCAGGCCCATGGCGCCGCCTTCGAACGCGCCGGCGGTGCGCCACTTGAGGGTGTTGCGGGTCAGCAGCCGGTCGCAGACCTTGAGGTCCTGCTTCCGTAGTTCGGTGAAACTGTCGAGTTCGAGCCCCTGCTTGCGGGCGAGCTTCTCGACGTTCTTCGGGTCGTTGAGCTCCATGGCCCATTCGTTGACCAGTTCGAGCAACGCCGCCGCGCCCGCCAGCGCCGGTCGCATGGTCTTGTCGGCGACCGCGTCGCCCGCGCGACGCATCGGTTCCGAGATCGCGTCCGGGACGGCGTCGGCGACCCGTCTGGTGGCTTTCCCGGCGGCCTCGCCGGTGCGACTCAGCGCGGTGCTCGCCCAGTTCGGCAGGCCACGGCGGTTGTTGCGGCGCTGCCAGTGGTCGTTGAGCGTGGCCCACACCTGATCGTCGTACTCGCTCATCGCGGGTATGCCGTCGCGGAGTTGGTTGGCGTCAGTGCTCACTGAGGTTCTCCGTTTCGACGGTGGTCGCCGGGTGGCGTGGTGCGGGGCTGAGTGTTGTACGGGTCCGCGTAACTGCGCTTCTTGAAGTGCGGGCCCCGGGCAGGTGGTTGGGCCCGCTCGCGTTCTCGGACGGGTCAGGGTGGGGCTGTCAGGCTGGGTGCCTGGGGCCGTGGCCCGGGGGCGGGGTGAGGGGGGAGCGGTACGCGCCGGACTCACCCTCGGAGAGCGGGGTTTCCAGGGTCAGGCCGGCGGTGGCCATGCGGTCGTACTCGGTGAGGACGAGGCGCTTGGTCCGGTACTCGCCGAACGCGGAGATCTCGTTGTTCTTCAGGCCGCCAGACTCGGACTGGAAGGACTCCAGGATGTAGTCGGTGTCCTCGCGGGAGATTCCGTACAGGTGGAAGAAGTAGGCGTCCAGCTCGGCACGCAGTTGGGCTCGGCGGTCGTCGTCCCACTGGAACGGCTCGTCCTCGTCGCCCAAGTCGCGGGCGAGTGGGGTCATGTCGTAGGCCGTGTAGACGAGTTCGAGGACGCGGGGAAGAAGGAAGGGGAGGTGGGGTTCGAGGGTCGTGGGAGTGGGGACGGGGAGCTGCTTCCAGATGAACAGCTTCATGTGGGCGTCGCTGATCTTTTGACGGCTCACGAAGTCGAAGACCAGGGACGACTGGGTCGCGATCAGGGCGGCGACCAGTGAGGGTGCGACGCGGGGGAGCATCAGGGGGTAGGTGTGCAGGGTGGCTACGCGCGGGATGAAGGCCGGGATCGACGTGCGTTCGTTGGTCGAGGCGGTCACATCGCACCAACCGCAGAGCCAGTCGCGGTCCCAGTGGGCATCGGAGAGGCGAACATTGACGCCGGGCACGTCAACCGACCGACCATTGCGCTCCGTTGGGATCGTCCCATTCTGCTGGACCCAGTTCAGAGGCAGGGCCTGACGCGTCGGGTCACGCAGCTCCTTCTCAGGCAGATAGCTCGGTTGGTTCTGTCGATTCACCGCGGTCAGACTCTTGACGACATCGGCGGCACGGTGGTTGAAGAAGTCGACCATCTTGGCTTCGTACAAAGGCAGCATGCGGTCATCCCCGCGCACAAAGGCATGGCCCTGAAGCTGCCAACCCTCTTCTTCCAACTCGGCGCGGGTGCGGAAGATGTCCCCGTCGTTGGCGCTGCGGAAGATGTACTTGAAGGAGATCTTCCACGGGTCGCCGTCTCGCGCTTTCTCGTTCTGCAGTACTGGAAAGCGACGGTAGACACCTGCCGTGAGGTCCGCGTCCCGTCGGTTGCGGAAGATCGGAAGGGTCCCCGTGTTCGGGTTGATGAGTGCCAGTTCCTCCGGCGTCATCGTGAAGACACAGTTGTCGTCGTCGAGATCGATGATGTCGGAGAGGAAGAACCCGAAGCGCGCGGCGGGCACCCGTACGGATCGGCCCGTGAGGGCGAGCAAACAGAACTTGTATCCGGGGTGGACACTCTCGAACCACTTGCCTCCCTTCGGCAGCGCAGGAGACGTTGGTCGCCGATTCTCGAAGTCCAGTAGCGACGCCAGCGCACCCCTGCGTACGAAGTCGCCGAACAGGAACTGCCCACCAGCGTTCGTGGCGATCGCGGTTGGGATGATAGAGCCGAAACGGCCGGTTGGGCTGCACACGGATGAGAAGAGCTCGGTGAACAGCTGATCCGTCTGGAGCTTGGTGACGCCCCCAGCCGTGAGCCCTTGCGCGCACAGAGGGAAAACGCCCGAGTTCGCCGCGAACATGAAGGTCGACTTCAGCGTTCGGCGCGCGATCTGGTAGCGCTCCGCCTCCTCGGCGTTCTCTTGAAGCCATTCGGTGATGCGCTTGCGCATGGCGGTGCCCGCCAGTTCCGCGATAGACGGTTGCACCACGCTGAAGTACTTCTTGTCCTCAAATTCGGAACGGTCCCACGGCGGATTCCCCACCACACACGAGAACCCCCCGGCCCACCCCGTCGCCGAATCGACTGCACCTACGCCCGCCGAAACGTCCCCGTCCTCCGGAACCGCGAAGACCTCCGGGAACTCCAAGTGCCAGTGGAAAAAGGCGTACTGGTCCCGCAACCGCACGATCTCGTCGTGCGTCGACTGCGGTGCCGCGTCCCCCTCGGGATCCTCCAGCCCCCGGAACACCTTGTGCGTGATGGCCGGCGGTGCCTCCTCCTTCTTCACCCAGACGAACGCCGCACACCACGCGTCCGCCAGGTGCAGGGCCCGCAGATACTCCGCCGAATTCGCCCAGTCCCGGTAGTCGGCCTCCTTGCGGCGGATGTCCTTGAGGTCACCGGCCGGGGCCGCCGTGATCCGGCGCAGCCCGCGTGCGAACGAGCCGTTGGCGACCTTCGTCTCCGTCTCGACCTCGAACAGCCCTCCCTGACCCTCGCGTTCGAGAGCGTTACGGGAGAGGAGCTGCCGTGCCCACCCCTCGTCGTCGCCTTCGGCCTTCTTGAACGCCTTGTCGGGGATCCCGTCCCGCATCAGCGCGGGCGTCGCCCCGATCAGGCCGTTGCCGTGCTTGATGTGGGCGTCGAGGAAGCCGAGCGGGCGGCCGGGCTCCATCGCCTCCAGCCACAGCGACACCTTGGCCAGCTCGACGGCCATGGGGTTGAGGTCCACGCCGTACACACAGCGCGCGACGACCTGGTGCAGGGCGTGGCGCACGGCCTCGTCCGTGGGCTCCGGGTTGCGCTCACGCACCGCGGCCACCCGCTTGGCGATACGCCGGGCCGCCGCCACCAGGAAGTGCCCCGACCCGCACGCGGGGTCGCACACCGTGAGGGACAGGAGCTCCTCGACGATTGTGTCGGCGGGGTCGGGCCGCCCCTCGTCGCTCGCGCGCTGCTCCCCGCGCTTGACGGCGTCGTCGATCACCGGGTTCAGCGTGGAGTCGAGGAGGGTCTCGGTGAGCGGGGTCGGTGTGTAGTAACTGCCAGTCTTCTTGCGGTCGTTGCCGATCCGGTCGACCAGTTCGAAGGTGCGGTCGGCGGCGCTGTGCTTGGGCACCAGCTCCAGCAGCGCCTCGTACACGGACCCCAGTTCCTCGGCGCCCATGCGCAGGTAGTCCACCGGACGCCAGCGGGCGGAACCCGCGTCGCGCACGCGGGCCAGGTGCTTGACGGCCTCGAAGAGGTGGCGGTTGGCGAGCCGCACGCCACGCAGGGGCTTGTCGGCCGGGGTGTCGTTGAAGAGGCCGCCGAGTCCTCTGAGGCCCAGCTCGGGGCGGCCCTGCTCGGAGCCCAGCGCCTCGATCAGCAGCTCCAGGGCGCGGTACCGGTCGCCGTGGGCCGTGCCCAGGCGTCGTAGCGCATGGCGGCGGAGGCGGGCCGTGGAGAAGTAGCGGGTGAAGCGGTCGACGGTCCGTTCGTCCGCGTCGGGGTCCAGCAGGGCGCCCCGGTCCTCGGCCACGAAGAGGAAGATCATGCGGTAGACGAGCCGCAGCAGGGCCGTCTGGAAGGCGTGGACGTCCAGGTTGGCGCGGAGGGCGGTGTTGTCCGGGTGGCTCAGGAACCCGGTGCCGAGGACGGTGAGGGCCGCCTGGACGCCGTCGCGGAAGTGGTCGAGGGCCCGGCTGCCGGACTCTATGGCGACCGTCCGCCACTTCTCCAGCCAGCACCCCGACGCCGCCGTCCCCTCCGCCACCGTGAACCGCGACGCGTGCAGCACGCAGTACAGCAGCACGAACTCGCTGAACAGCTCGCCGTCGAAGATGGCTTCCAGGTCGAAGTCGACGTAGGCGGCCGTAGCGAAGGACGAGGAGTCGCGCAGCAGACGTACCTGGCGGCCGTTGGTGAGGACCGCCCACAGGTGGGCCTCGGTGCGGTTGAGGCAGTCCTGGACCATGGACTGCGGGGGGACCTGGCCGGGGGCCGGGCGCTTGTCCAGGTCCTGGTTCCAGGGGACGAGGTGGACGAGGGCCGGGCCGTGGCGGTGGGAGACCGGGAAGTGCCTGTCCGGGTCGGAGTCGGCCGGGATGCCCGCCGCGCCCACCTCTGTCAGCGCGCCGAAGTCCAGCTTGCGGAAGAGCTGGGAGAGCCAGTCGGTGCCCGCGCGGCCCGTCGGGTCCGCGGCGGGGGCGCCGGTCACGGGGTCGGAGGGCAGGGCGGCGCGCAGGTCGCGCCAGAGCGGCTTGAGGTACTCCCAGGCGCGCTCGGCCTCGTCGCGCACGGGCACCGAGGAGGGCAGGCCGTAGTCGGCCGGCTTGGTGCCCGGCAGGTTCTGCCCCTCGGGGATGCGCAGCAGCATGTCGGCGGGGAGGAGTCCGCCGACCGTGGTGACGGCGGTGAAGGCCAGGGCGGTGCGGGTGGCGGCGGACATCAGGCTTCGGCTCCGGACGCGGTAGAGGCGGGCTGCGGCAGGTAGACGTACACGCCGAGGACGTCGGCCGGCTCCTGGGGGACGACCTTCAGGCCGCGGACGATCTCCTCGTTGGCCTTGCGGACCCGGCGGTGTGAGGCGTCGAGTTCGGCGGCCAGGCGGGTGCCGTACTCGGAGAGGTGCCCGGCGAGGTCCGGCAGCCCGTCCAGATCGCGGCTGATCTGGTTGCGGGCCCGCTGCTCGTGGGTGTTGGCGCTGGCGCGGGCCGCGAGGAGCGCGGCGGCCGCGTCGTCGTCCAGCCAGCGGGCGCGGGAGGGCAGGCCCTCGTAGGCGAGCAGACGGGCGTCCTCGGCGACCAGCTGCTGATCGCCCTTACGGGACGGGAGGGTGAGATGGAAGCGGTAGCGGACCAGGAGGAGCGTGGTGCGGATCGTGACCGCGTCCGTGGTGACCACACCGCAACGGCGGGCCGGGCGCGGGCCGAGGGTGTTCGCGTCGAGCGCCGAGTCCAGGACGTAGGAGGCCACGGCTCCGATCGCCGGATCGGTGCGGACCAGGGCGGCCTCGCCGCGGGCGACCGCCGGGGTCGTACGGAACGGGATCTCGCGGTCCTCCTCGACGAGCCGGCCGCCGAGGGTGGCGGCGAGCGCGTCCCGCAGGCCCGCCGGGGTGCCGCCGACCTGCGCGGTGAAGTCACCGCCGCTGTCGCGTGGTTCGCGGACCAGGGCGTCCAGCTCGCGCAGCGCCTCCAGGGCGAATTCGCGGACCTCGTCGGCGCCGCCGAGGGCGGCCCGTACGGCGGCGACCTCCCGGGCCACCTCTTCCGGGTGGATGGTGCGCTGGGCGTACTTGGACTGGGAGGTCTTCTCCCGCTCGGCGGCCGAGGTCCACTCGCGCTCGATACGCTCGAAGGACTCCTGGTGGCCGTCCAGCTCGAACAGGCTCTCCTGGCTGCCCTGCCGTCCGTGCAGCAGCAGCCACTCCACCACGGCGTCGGTGACACCGGAGGCGGTCTCGTCGGGCACGGAGACGGAGATGCCCAGGTCCTTCTTGATCTGCCGGTGCTTCGCGAACAGCACCTCCAGGACCTTGCCGTCGATCCCGTTGTCCTCGCCGAACATGGTGATGACCCGGACCTCGTCGCGCTTCTGGCCGTACCGGTCGACGCGGCCCTCGCGCTGGTCGTGACGGGTCGGGTTCCAGGCCAGGTCGTAGTGGACGACGGCGTCGAAGTGGTGCTGGAGGTTGACGCCCTCCGACAGGCAGTCGGTGGCGATCAGCACCCGGCGGACGGCCGGGTCGCCCGCCTCCTCGGCGGAGTCGGCGCCGAGCTCCTCGATGCGCTCAAGGCGCTGCTGCGGGGAGAGCGTGCCGGTCACGGCGGCGATCTTCGTCTTCTTGCCGAGCTTGCCGTCGAGTTGCTGGGCGAGGTACTCCGCGGTGGGGATGTAGCGGCAGAAGACGATCGGGTGGTAGCCGTCGGCGATCAGCTTCTTCAGGTGGCCGGTGAGCGCCTTCAGCTTCGCGTCCTCGGCAGGGCCGACCAACCGCGCCGCCCGCTGCGAGAGTTCGAGCAGCCGGGCGCCCGCCTCCTCCGACTCGGCGGCTCCCGGAGCGACGTCCACGCCCTCCAGCCGGTCGTTGTCGGCGGAGTCGGCCGCCACCTTGGCACCCAGCGCGTCCGCCTCCTGTGCGGTGCGGGCCGCGGCGGACTCCGAGCGGGTCTTGAGGGTCTGCGCGGCGGCCGCCGGCGAGGACACCATCGAGCGCAGCAGCGCGATCACCGACCACCAGGCGATACGGGCTTCCCGCTTGCCCTGCTCCCCGGCCGTCTCGACGCGGTCCCGGGCGTAGGCGATGGCGTCGTCGAGCAGCGCCCGGTAGGCGGGGGTCAGCCGGTACGGCTCGTCCTTCGTCCAGCGGTCGGAGGGGAAGGCGGTCCGCTCGGCAAGGGAGTCGTCGGTGAGGCCGTCCTCCTTGGTGAGATAGGTACGGACGTCGGCGCGCTTGCGGGCCACGAAGTGCTCGGCGAGCTGCGCCCGCCCCGCCGGGGTCTCCAGGTTCACCGTCGCCAGCTCGGGCCGGACCAGGCCGAGCAGGTTGCGGAACGCGGACTCCTTGCCGGAGTGCGGGGTCGCGGTCAGCAGCAGCAGATGCCGGTCCGGGTCCGCGGAGATCCTGCGCAGCAGCTCGTAGCGGAGCTGGTTCGTGGAGGACGTGCCGCCCTGCGTGGCGTCGTCGGCGGCCACACAGGAGTGCGCCTCGTCGACGATCACCAGGTCCGGACAGTGCCGTACGAAGTCCTCGCGATGGCGGGTCGACTTGATGAAGTCCGTCGAGATGATCGTGAACGGGTGCCTGTCGAACAGGGACTGGCCCAGCTCCAGGCCACGCTCCAGACGCGACACCGTGGAGGCCAGGACCAGTTCGGCGTCGATCCCGAACTTCTCCCGCAGCTCGGACTGCCACTGCTCGGCGAGCGAAGGGGAGCAGAGCACGGCCAGCCTCGTCGCCTCGCCCTGCGCGAGCAGCTCCTTGACGATGAGACCCGCCTCGACCGTCTTGCCGATACCGACGTCGTCCGAGATCAGCAGCCGTACGGTGCGCTGCCGCAGGGCCATCAGCAGCGGGACCAGTTGGTAGGCGCGGGGCTCCACGGCGATCGACGCCAGCGAGCGGAACGGGCCCGCGCCGGACCGGAAGCCGACGCGCAGTGCCGTGCGCAGCAGACCGGCGGCCCGCTGGTCACCCAGGTCGTCCGCGCTCGGCTTTGCGAACTCCGCGTGGCGCACGTCCTCGAACGCCGGGAAGACGGCCGCGATGTCGTCCTCGCTCCCGCCCAGCGGGCGCAGCACCAGCATGTCGGCGGCGCTCTCGGGCAGCACCACCCATTCCCGGCCACGGGCGGCGACCAGCGAACCGGCTGTGTACGTGAGGCTCATGAGATGTCCCGGTTCCTAGCGGTCAACGGAGGTGGAAATAGGTGGCGTTGTGGTCGGCGATGGCGTCCCAGTCCGCGTCCGTGGGGAACCGTAGGACGTCCCAGCCGGCCTCCTCCAGGCGGTAGCCGGCTTCGAGGTCACGGTCGGAGCCGGGCGCGTGGCCGGGGACGTCGACGAACACGGCGAGGTCGGCGCCGTCCAGATGGAACACGAGGTCGGGGCAGGCGTCCGCCTCCGGGACGGGCACACGGACCTCGTCGGGGAGTCGGTGGCCCTTCGCCCGCAGCCAGCCGAGCAGGTCGCCGTCGGCGACGAGCGCGGCGAGATCGGCCTCCACGGGGGTCGGCGAGGTGTTCCCGGTGCCGGTGGCCGCCGCGTCCGGCGAGACGCTGCCGGATCCGCCGGGTGCCGGGGCCGAGACCGGGCTTCCCGGCCCGGAGGCCGCCGGAGCCAGCCTGCGGAACCGTTCGCTGCGGGACTCGCCGCGGTCCTCGCGCTCGGTGCGGGCCTCGGACAGCCGCAGCAGCAACGGCTGGGCCGCGTGCCGGCTCAGCTGGCGGTGGTGGGTCTGGTTGCCGTAGGTCAGCAGACAGGCGTAGCAGCCGCGGGCGCACTTCTCGCCCTCCGCCGGGCCGCCCTCGTCCTCGCCGGTGTCCCGGTCGAAGTGGCAGATCTCCAGGGCGGTCTTCGCGGCCTCGGCGAGGGCGCCCCTCTCGTGCTGGATCCGGCGCAGCACACCGGCGCCGCCCTCGGCGGCCTCCGTGAACAGCATGCGGCGGCGCGGCCCGTCGTCCGGCGGCAGCAGCTCCGCGGTCAGCTCGGAGTCCTCCAGCTCGAACGCCGCCTCGATGCCCCGCTCCAGCGCGTACAGGAACGACAGCGCCACCGGCTCGGGCAGCGGCTCGTCCAACGTGACGACGAGGATGTTGCGCCGGTCCTCCACGAACGGCAGGACCCGCTTCTTGCGCCGCTTCTCGTTGCCGTCGTCGTCGACCACCGGCATGCCGGTGCCCTCGATGGCGTCCGCGGCGGCCCGGTCGTTGAGCCAGCGGCCGTCGCCCAGGTCCAGCCAGTAGCCGTCCAGCTCCCCCTCCTTGTCGCGGACACGGCCGAGATTGGTGATCCGGACCGTGGCCGAGTCGCCGTAGTCCAGGTCGAGGACGGGCGTGCCGTCGGCGTCGGCGACATGTGAGGTGAGACGGCCCTTGCGGGCGCCGTGGTCCTGGAAGGCGTACGAGGTCTCCAGACGGAAACCGGCCCGCCGGCGCTCCTCCTCATCGGAGGAGATCCGCTCGCGCGGAGTGGTGTACACGGTGTGCAGATGGAGCAGACCGGTGCGCTTGCCGCGCAGCTCCTCCCCGCACATGTCGCACCGGTCGAGGCCGGGCCGGACGACGTAGTGATAGCCGCAGCCGTCGCAGCGCCGGGCCTCCGCCGTCGCCAGCTCGCCCGAGGCGTCCGGCGGCAGCTGCACCCGCGTGACCTGGTAGCGGGCACCCTCGTGGTAGATAAGAGCGCCCGGACCGAACTCGCGGATCGCGAGGAACCGGGGCCGCTGGAGATAGTCCCCGTCGGCGTTGCGGCGGTTGCCGGACCGCGGGATGTACGCGGCCAGCGGCAGCCGCGGGAAGCTGTAGCCGGGCAGGAACCCCTCGGACGCCAGATAGCGGTACGGATTGAAGTCGCTCATCACCGACTTGTTGTCGGTGGAGCGGTTCAGCAGCAGGTTCGTCTGTGTCTCGGCCTCCCGGCGGCGGCTGCGCGCCCGGCTCTGCTCGCCCTGCGTCAGGGTGTGGTCGACGACCCGCTTGTTCTGCTCGTACTGGTCGATGACGGCCGCCCGGAACAGGTCGCGCCACCGGTCGAAGGCGGCGTCGAACTCCGCCGGGGCCCGCTCGATGCGGTCCTCGATCCACTCGTCGTACCACCACGTGGTCGTCTCGAAGTCCGCGATCAGCGGGGCGAGAACGGTACGGGCGGTGTCGGCCGCCCGTGCGCGGGCGGCCTCGTCCAGGGACCGGTCGCGGAACTCCGAACGCAGCGGCAGCGGCATCAGCGGATCGGGGCGGTCCCCGCCCTCGGGGTCGTAGGCGACGTCGACGACCCCCGGGATCGCGGTGCCGAGCTTCATGTCGGCCTCTGCCAGCCAGATGCCCTGGAGGTGGGAGCGGACCAGGTCTTCATTGGCCAGATCCAGCCGCGGTGGGGCCACCTGCCCCGACACCATGTCCTGGGAGCGGCGGAAGTAGTACTGGTCGTGACTGTTGCCCGTCGCGCAGTACGTGGTCACCAGCGCGGGCTGACCGGAACGGCCCGCCCGGCCCGAGCGCTGCGCGTAGTTCGCCGGGGTCGGCGGTACGTTGCGCATCAGCACGGCGTTGAGCGAGGAGATGTCCACGCCCAGCTCCATCGTCGGGGAGCAGTACAGCAGAGGCAGTTTGGCCTCCCGGAACAGCTCCTCACGCTCCAGCCGGTCCTCCGGAAGGACCTGGGCGGTGTGCTCCCGCGCGTACAGGCCGGCCAGCTCGGCGGCCGCGGTGCGGTAGAGGTCCCGGAAGAACGGGTTGACGCGCGGGCCCTCGCCGCCTCGGTAGGTGCGCGCCAACGGGTCGACCACGCCCCGCTCACCGGTTCCGGCCCGCCAGATCAGGTGGGCGGCCGACACCCGGTAACCGGTGCGCTTCTGCGCCGCGCGGCGTCGGTAGGCCGGGCCGGAGAGCTCCGGGGTCGCGTCCACCTCGCGGATCAGATCCGCGTCCCTCAGTACCTTCAGCAGATCCTCGATGACGGTCTGTACGTCGTCCAGCGAGAAGGACGGATCGCGCAACTCGGGCATGTTCCGCTGCAGGTACTTGCCGAACTTGCCACGGGCCGACAGGAACAGCGCGGAGCGCTCCATACCCGGCCGGGACCCGTAGGGGTAGGCGGTTCCGACGGCCGGCCGGTCGCTCTCGCTCAGCACCCACGCCCCGGCCAGCCGCTCCTCGCTCGCCCGCTGAAGGACGTCGAAGTCCTCACGGAAGTACTGCACGTCGATGGCCAGCGCCCGCCGCATGAAGTCGAGCAGAGTACGGGTGATCTCCTCGCGCAGGGCCGGGTCGGCGCCCCGCAGCACGGCGTGCGTGGATTGCCAGCGCTCGTCGTTGGCGGCGAGCCAGTCCAGGTCCTCGTAGTCGATCCGCAGCAGCCCCGTCTGCTCCAGGTTCGGCATCGTGATGCGCCAGCCGCGCTCCAGGTCGCGGTAGAGGCGGTATCCCACGACCTCCCTGAAGGTCTTCACGGCCCGGCGTTCCATGGCGGGCGTCAGGTCCGCGCCCGTCGTGTATTCGCGGGGCGTCAGGCCCATCACCTCGGTGACGGCCTCGGCGAGGTCGTCGTGGCTCAGCCCCTCCTCACCGGCCCGCACCGCGGCCTGGTACAGGGCGCCGCGCAACTGCGTCACCTGGGCGAAGTCGTTGAAGTGCCCGGCCTGGAGCGAGGCGTCCTGCCGGTTGTCGACGAAGGTGAGCAGCTTGCGGGCCTCCTTGCCCAGGCTCTCCTCCGGCACCGCGCGCAGTGACTTCACGATCGACGCGGAGATCAGCGAGGTCGCCGAGGAACGCCCCTCCTGGTCCAGGGTGGCCAGCTTGGCGAAGTCGCGGCCGCGGGTCTGCTCGTAGGAGACCTGGCAGTGCACACAGAACAGGAACGGCGCCGGGACGAACGCCGCGGTCAGCCCCTCGTCCGATTCGTTCCCGTGGGCATCCACGACGACCCGCTTGGGCACCCGGGGCCGGTAGGACTTCTTGACGACCGTCACACCCTGGGCGTCCGGCTCCAGCCACGACTCCGGCAACCGCCGGTCGTCCACGGCCTTCTGCGCATCGGCCGGCCACTCGTAGTCCTCCCCGGGCATGCCCAGGTACAGATAGCCCTCGCCCTGGCGGCCCCCCGAGGCGGAGGTGTCCCGACGCGGCTCGTACCGGAAGCTGCCGCGGTCCTCGGTCCGCCACACGGTCAGGTACTCCTGACCGCACTCCCGGCAGAACGCCAGCGGGAACAGCGGCTTGCCGTCGCTGTCCGGCTGCTCTAGCTGGTAGGTGCGGGTCAGCGGCCGGGTGAGCGGATCCTCCAGCGTCGTGTAGACGGTGTCGCCCTTGGACAGGAACTGGTGCAGCCGGAACGCGAACAACGGCCGCTCCGTCACCGGGTGCTTGGCCTGCGCCCCCGCCTCCAGCGTCGTACGGATCGCCTCGCGCACACTCTCCTCGGGGACTCCGGAGGCGGCGGCCAGTTCCGCCGCCGCGGCCTCGACGGTGTCCGGGGCACAGCGGCGCAGCCGCCCTGTGCCCTCCTCGGACTCCAGACCGAACCGGGACTCCACCCAGCGGGCCAGCGGATCCTTCGTCAGCGCGTCGTACGAGCGGGGCGCAGCCGGGACCCGCAACCGTTCGGCGGGTACGGTCCCGGGTGCCTCGTCGGTCGCCCGGACCAGGGTCTCGCCGATGACCCGCTTCGGCAGCACCGTCGTACCGAACAACCGGCCGGCCACCCGGGCCACCTCGCGCCGCTGGTCCTCCCAGGAGCCCTCGGTGGACATGGTCGCCGAGGTGCCGATGCACTGGAGGGTCTTCGAGGCGCGGCAGGCCTCACGCACGCGGCGGATCAGGAGCGCCACGTCCGCGCCCTGCCGGCCCCGGTAGGTGTGCAGCTCGTCGAAGACCAGGAACTGCAGCCCCTCGGCCATGCGGATCAGGCTGGTCCGGTCGTCCGGCCGGGTCAGCATCAGCTCCAGCATCACGTAGTTGGTCAGCAGGATGTCCGGAGGATCCTTGCGCAGCTTGCGACGGTCCTCGTCGGACTCCTGGCCGGTGTAGCGGGCGAAGGTGACCGGCTCACGGCCCTTGCCGAAACCGTGTCGCAGGTACTTCTCCAGCTCGCCAAGCTGCGAGTTGGCCAGGGCGTTCATCGGGTAGACGACGATCGCCCGCACCCGGCCGCCCGCGTCCGGGCCCGCCGCCTGACGCTCCTTCAGCACCCGGTCCACGATGGGGACGATGTACGACAGCGACTTTCCGGAGCCGGTACCGGTGGTGAGCACATAGGAGTCGCCCGCCTGCGCGGCCTCGATCGCCTGCCGCTGGTGGAGGTGGAAATTCAGCGGCCGGCCGTCGGGGCGCGGCGAGGTCTTCTTCTTGCCGGCCTGGAAGATCTCCGCGCACCGTGGGTGCAGTACCCCGTCCCGGACGAGGTCGGTGACCTGGCCGCCGTCGGCGAAGAACGGGTTCAGCGACAGCCACGGGTCGGGCCACTGGGACTTCGCCGCCAGATCGTCCGCGACGAAGCCCTCGATCCGGGCGTCCCGGATCACCGTCGCGCTCCTGGTGAAGCTCTCGTACTCGCCGATCAGGGCGGCGTGGATGCCGAAGACGTCCATGGCCTCGGGCAGGCGAGCCTCCCTGCGCGGCACGGGTGACGGCGCGGCCGGAGCGGGCTCGGGGAGCAGGGCGCGCAGCCGCGCCACCGGGTCCATCGCCTGCCAGTGCGGAGCGAGCAGGGCGGCCGTTTCGTCCGGCGCGAACGCGAGCGGGATCAGCGCCTCACGGACCAGGTCGGCGTTGTCGGGCCGTAGTTCGGCGTCCTTCTCCAGGAGCCGGTCCACCAGTCGGACCAGTTCGGCGGGCAGATCCGGGCGCACCAGGGTGAGCCGGGGCGGACGCTCGTGCTGGTGCTGCTCGGAGAGTTCGTAGGGGGTTCTGGCGGAGAACGGCGGCCGTCCTATCAGCAGCTCGTACAGGACGCAGCCGAACGCGTAGAGGTCTGCGGACGCGGTGACCTGTTCGGCACGGAACTGCTCGGGCGCCATGTAGCGGGCCGTACCGACGCTCACGCCCGTGCTGGTCAGGCGGGTCTGGTCGGGATCGTCCACGACCGAACCCATGCCGAAGTCGAGGACCTTGACGGTGCCGTCGCGGGTCAGCATCGCGTTGGCCGGCTTCAGGTCGCGGTGGACGACCCCCGCGGTGTGCGCGGCGGTGAGACCGGAGGCGATCTGCGCCCCGATGGCGGCGGCCCAGGAGACCGGGAGTTGGGGCTCCTCGTCGATGAGGTCGGCGAGCGGATGACCGTCGAGCAGTTCCATGGCCAGGTAGGGCAGGCCGGTTCCGCCCGGCGCCCCGTCCGTACCGCCGTCGACGAGCAGGGTGAGGTTCGGGTGGCCCTGGGAGAGCATGCGCATGATCCGCACTTCGCGGCGGAAACGGTCGATCTCCTTGCCGGACCCCGAAGAGTCGACGGCGACCCCGGTCCGGGCGCGCAGGACGGTCTTGAGCGCAACCTCCCGGTGCGGGGAGTCCGGGGCGGCCTCAAGGTCCTCGGCCCGGTGCACCTCGCCCATGTTCCCGCGCCCCAACATCCCCGTGATCCGGAAGCGTCCGTCGACCGTCCCCAGGCTCACTGGCCCTCCCCGTCTCACCCGGCGTATACAAGGTGGGTACATCCGTAGGAAGCGTATACCTTCACCTGTTGACGAGCATCACACCTTCACGTTGACACTGTCAACGGGCAAAGCGCGGCGCGGTGTACGGCAGGCCGTGGCGCTCACCGGATGCGCCGGAGGCTGATCGGGGCACCTCGTCAGCAAGGAGTTCTGGCACCGGCTTCTTTCGGCCACGTACGGCCTGGTCGTGATGCCTCCCGCTCAACGGAGTGCTACACCTCGTACGATCACCTTGCGTATGTGACATGAGAGGCCGCAGCGATGGGGCGGGGGTAGTACGGCATGGGCACACCAGGCTCAGTGGCGGGGCAGGGAAACGGTCCCGATGTGCGCGTGTCCCGGGACAACCTCACCAAACTCGCCGAGGACCTCGACGACATGCAGGGCCACCTGGACAGACAGGTCCGACGCATGGACGCGATCGTCGACCGCGTGGAGGCGGGCTGGCGTGGCCCGGCCGGGGCCGCGTACCGCGCGTTCCACCAGGCCGCCGCTGAGGACGCCGTACGCATCAGGGACGTCATGCGTCACCTGGAGCAGGCCGTTCGCCTGAGTCGTGACGGTTTCTCGGAGAAGGAACTGGACGTGCTCCAGCAGATGCGCAGCGTCCGGGTGGACATCAACAGCGAGGTCGACCGGCTGTCCGCCCCTAACCCGGACACGGGGACCGACAGCGCGCCAGGCGGTCGGCGCAGCAGTCTCGACTCGTTCTGACGCCGCGGCCGGCCCCACCCTTTACAGCGCAGTTCCGAACACGAAACGGGGATTCATGACGACCGGGCCGTCGTATGACGACCACATCACCGTGTCCCTCACCGGTCTCCGCGAACTCGCCGGTGAATTGGAGGACATCCTCAAGAAATTGAACAACAGGCTCGACGATCTCTACGACCGTGCCGTCCCGGTCGTGCTGTCCTGGGAAGGCGAGGCCCGCGAAGTCTTCGTCGACAAACTCGACGAGTGGGACCGCTCGGCGCAGGACCTGCAGGCGGCGCAGAAGTGGCTTCACGCCTGTGCGACCACCTCTCACGTCAATTACACGGCCGCACATCAGGCCGTGCTGCGGGGCTGGGGTGCGCGCTGATGGCCGGCCCGCAGCCGGGTGTGCAAGCGCCCGGAGGGCAGAACGGCACCATCGACGTCAAGCCGTCCGACCTCTACCGGGTGTCGGCGGGAGTCGCCGCCCAGCAGACGCCGATGGACAAGGGCGCGAAGACCCTTATGGACGAGCTGAACAAGTACCCGGACGCCGGCGGTTACGGAACCGCTCCGCAGGCGTTCGCGACCTCGTACGTCAAAGTGGGCAACCGCTTCCTCGAGGTGTGGGCCAAGAGTGTCGTGAGTATCGGCGGAGTGGCGGTCGGCTTCACCACGACGGCCAACAACTACGCGAAGGCGGAGGCGGCCAACGATCCCTCCGGGCGAACGAGGGCGGTCACTCAGCCAGCGCCGCAGGTCGTCGACAGGGCTCCGGCCTACGGTCCCGTACCCAACCTCAAGTGGGGTGATGACGACGGGGGCGACGACATCATCCGCACCCTCCTGGAGTGGGTGCCGGAGCCCGTCCGCGACGTCCTGCGCCCCATCGTGAAGCACGCCTTCCGTATGGGGAAGGTCGCAGAGGTCTACCCTTACCCGCAGCAGCACTATCTCAACTCACTGTCCCAGGCGTGGATGGCGACGACCTCGACGCTCTCGATGTCCGAGACCGCGCTGACCGGAAACATCAGCAGCATCACGCAGCAGAGCAACAGCGAATGGCACGACGCCATGCGGCAGTTCTGCAGCGCTCTGTGGGGGACGACCGCGTGGGGCACGAGCCGCGAAGGCTACGAGTGGAAGCACGACTCGGCCTCGTCGCAGGCCTCCTCGCACCCGGTGATGACGGTGCTGTTCGACACCGCCCAGAAGGTCGGCGACCTGCTGTACGACTTCGCCGAAGCAGCCGTCTACCTCAATCGCGAGGTGTGGGACGTCTACGTGGACGCGATCCGGGAGGCGATCCCCAAGGTGGAGGTGAACCTCAAGGACGGTGTCGGGATGGACGACGTCAAGGGCCTCATCAAAGGTGTGGTGAAGGGGGTTGCCAAGGGAGCGAGACAGCTCGGCGCGGGCATCGTCCTCAACCTCGACACCGGTCGGCTCAATGCGATCGTCACCGAATACAACCGGCGGGTCAACGCGCTGGTGCCTCGTCTCGATGCGCTGGTGGGACCGTTGGACGAGGCATATCGCAGTGCGCCGACCTTCCACGCCGAAGAGGCGCGCGCGCAGGCGTTCGGTGCCCGGGCACTGAACGAGTTCCGGACCGAGCACACATACACAGTCCCGGGAGAGGACCCCAGAAACCACTTCTATCCACTGGACCTGGCCGGCCAGGAAGGCATTCATGGGAGCCACGGCGTCGACAAGCACATCGGACTCAGCGATGACCAGCTGAAGCAGCGCCTGCGGGACCAGGGGAACGCACCGTCGGCCTCCACGTACAAGGATCTGGCGTCCGCGCAGCGTCTGACGCAGCGGGCACTCGACGACATCAACAACGCCCAGCGCGTGGAGGACTGGATCAAGAGGGTGGAGAGGCGGGTGGCCAACAACCCCAACTGGAACCCCGACAACTCGAAACTCGACCCGGCTCTCAAACTCACCGTGAGCGAGGTGACCGGTCGCACCGTGGAACGCGGTGACTACACCTCGCACGGTATGAACGCCTCGGCAAGCGAGGTGCATTCCGTGCAGGTGGCCCTGAAGTACAAGACGGGTATTGACCCGCCCTTCGTCGTCGTCACCTCGTACCCTGTCAGTCCTTAGCAGATCGTAAGGTTCGTTCGTGGTTCATGTTCGTGGCAATGAAGACGGTGACAGCTTGGTAGTACACATCACACGCCTCTTCATCGACGGTCCGATGAGGAGGGTCCTGGAGCTCGCCGCCGCGGTGCGGGACTCCGAGGGAGCGCTTTCACTCGACGCCGAATTGCGGCGTTTCATCCGGACCACGCACGCAAGCGTTGCGACGGAGTGGGTGTGTCCCATCGAAACCGTGACCGCGCTGCTCGACCATGTCGCCGGTCTCTGTGCCGAAGGCGCGGAAGCCGCGCCGCAGGAGTTCCATGACCTCCTGGAACGAGCCGGCGCCGGAACGGACGCCGCCGCGTACCTGCACTCCCTGTCGAGGACGATCCGCACCCTGGCCCAGAACTCGCAGGACGATTACGACGAGCTCCCGTTGTCCCGTTGGGAGGTCGACGTCAGATTTCCCCGGCTCTCCGGGTTCGGGGTCAACTGGGTGTACGACGCGGAATACGCGACCCTTCAGGATTCCCTTCAGGCCGCAATCGATTCCGAGCATCCCTACTGCGGCGAGTTCCTCGCCCCGCTCGCCGCCGAGGCCCAGTCCGCCCTCGTGCTCTTCCCGGGGGGTCAGGCAATGGAGGACAGTCTGTCCCCCGTCGTCGGCTGGGCGACCCCCCAGGCGCTGCGTCACCTACTCCAGGCCGTCGACGACCACATGCAGCGGGAGCACACCGCCCCGTCATGACCCCAAATCCTTCAGAGGTCCTCACCGCCATGCCGTCCCGGAACCGGTCCGCCACCTACCCCGACCGAGAGACCGCCCAGTGGGCCACGCAGCAGGTCGTCACCGCCAACGAGCAAGTCGTCCACCGCTGGCTCGCCCAAGGCACGCGGCCCCGGCTGACCATCGAGGCGTCCTGGCCTACGCGGCCCGACCCCATCGGCCGGGTGCTGTTGCAGGCGATGATGCTGGCGGGGCGGGAGCCCGTCGACGTGCGTGCCGCGCGCGTCGTGCTCAGGCGGGACGCGTCAGCCCCGCACGGCTTCGTCGTCCATGCCACGTTCCCCGTCTATCTCTAGCGCATCCGCCGCTGGTCATCCATGAAGGCCTTTCCTCGTGCCCCTGAGCCCTCTCGAACACGACCGCCGCTACGGCGAACTGGACCAAGCGATCCGTGCCTATGTCGGGCAGTCGGCGGACGACACGCCGGACGCACCCGGCCACGCCCTGACGGCCTACCTCCGGCACACCTGGCACACCCGTCCCTGGGCTCTGGCTGTCGCCGAGCGGCAGGTGCGGGAGTACGCCGAGAACCCGCCCGGACGGCTGAGGCAGCGGCTGGGCGAGTTCTATGCGATCCCCGACGTGGGCCTGCCCGAGGGAGAAGTGCAGAAGTGGCTGTACACGCTCGCTGCCCACATCAGACGCAGCATCGAGAAGGGCGAGGTGCCGCCGCCCGCTGCGCCCGCCACCCACTGGGAGTGGCACGCCCGGTTCCCGGAACTCGGCCAGTTCCTCGGCGGGTGGTTCTCGCAGGACATGCCGGACGAGTTCGAGGATCATGACGCGGCCGTCGCCGACTACCGGACCTCCACCGACCCGCAACTCGTCGCCCGCCTCGTCGGCGAGCTTCAGGAATTGCTCGCCCTCGATCTCGACGAGTCCGACTGTGCCCTGGCTGTCGCAGAGCTGGGCATGGAGGTCGACCCCCCGGCCCCGTACGCCCCGAGCGGCTGGCTCGCCCACCTCGCCGATCGACTCGCCCAGCCGAGCGCGGCGTACAGGCCGTCGCCGCGGGCCGGGCACGAGTAGCCGGGACTCTGCCGGCGGCAGGTCGGGTCGTGGGCGCGTTCTGCCGGACCCCTCTCAGACGCGCAGCAGTGCAGGTCGAAATGGGCCCGGCTGCCTCACCCCTCAGATGTCCCGGAACGTCTCGATCTGTGCCCCCACCGAGTTCAGCCGCTCCGCCAGTTCCTCATAACCGCGGTTGATGACGTACACGTTGCGCAGCACCGACGTGCCCTCGGCCGCCATCATCGCGAGGAGGACGACCACCGCGGGGCGCAGCGCCGGTGGGCACATCATCTCTGCGGCGCGCCAGCGGGTCGGGCCCTCGACCAGGACGCGGTGGGGGTCGAGCAGTTGGAGCCGGCCGCCGAGGCGGTTCAGGTCGGTCAGATAGATCGCGCGGTTGTCGTAGACCCAGTCGTGGATGAGGGTCTTGCCCTGGGCGACCGCCGCGATGGCCGCGAAGAACGGGACGTTGTCGATGTTCAGGCCGGGAAACGGCATGGGGTGGATCTTGTCGATCGGCGCCTCCAGCTTGGAGGGCCGGACGGTGAGGTCCACCAGCCGGGTGCGGCCGTTGTCGGCGAAGTACTCGGGCGTGCGGTCGTGGTCGAGGCCCATCTCCTCCAGGACCGCCAGCTCGATCTCCAGGAACTCGATCGGCACCCGGCGCACCGTCAGCTCCGACTCGGTGACCACGGCCGCCGCGACCAGGCTCATCGCCTCGACCGGGTCCTCGGAGGGGGAGTAGTCCACGTCGACGTCGATGGTCGGCACGCCGTGCACGGTCAGCGTGGTCGTGCCGACGCCGTCGACCTTGACACCGAGCGTCTCCAGGAAAAAGCACAGGTCCTGGACCATGTAGTTGGACGAGGCGTTGCGGATGACGGTGATGCCGTCGTGCCGGGCGGCCGCGAGCAGCGCGTTCTCGGTCACCGTGTCGCCGCGCTCGGTCAGGACGATGGGGCGGTCGGGGCTGACCGCGCGATCGACCTGGGCGTGGTACTGGCCCTCGGTGGCGGCGATGTCCAGGCCGAACCGGCGCAGCGCGATCATGTGCGGCTCGATCGTGCGCGTGCCGAGGTCGCAGCCGCCGGCGTACGGCAGCTTGAACTGGTCCATGCGGTGCAGCAGCGGGCCGAGGAACATGATGATGGAGCGGGTACGGCGGGCCGCGTCCGCGTCGATCGTCTCCAGGTTCAGCTCGGCCGACGGCACGATCTCCAGGTCGACACCGTCGTTGATCCACCGGGTGCGCACACCGATGGAGCCCAGCACCTCGAGAAGGCGGTACACCTCCTCGATGCGGGCGACGCGGCGCAGCACCGTGCGCCCCTCGTTGAGCAGAGAGGCGCACAGCAGCGCCACGCACGCGTTCTTGCTCGTCTTCACGTCGATGGCACCGGACAGCCGACGCCCGCCGACCACGCGCAGATGCATCGGACCGGCGTAGCCGAGGGACACGATCTCGCTGTCGAGGGCCTCCCCGATCCGCGCGATCATCTCAAGGCTGATGTTCTGATTGCCGCGCTCGATCCGGTTGACCGCGCTCTGGCTGGTGCCGAGCGCCTCCGCCAGCTGCGACTGCGTCCAGCCCCGGTGCTGCCGGGCGTCACGGATGAGTTTGCCGATGCGTACGAGGTAGTCGTCTGCCATGCGCTTGAGGTTATCTCAGATATGAGATGTCACTCGGCCGGGGGGTCCGAACGGGTGACAGGACGTCAATATCGGCCGGTGTCCTCAGTGTCGGCGCGCCTTCGTGGTGCGCCGCCATCCGAAAGGTCCGGGCAGATCCATCGATGTCGTACGACGTCCGGTGCTGCTGCGGGTGTGGCGCGGGCCGTTCTTTCCGCCGCCGGTGGTGATGGACCAGGAGCGCTTGTTGATGTTCAGGCGCACCCCCGGAAGGATCCGGAAACTCTTGCGGAACGTGAGCGGCATGCCTGTCTCCTCCTCCGTCGGGCGTGGGTACCTGGTTCGGATACCCGGGAAAAGGGCGCACATGACCGCACTGCGGACGCCGGGGCATGACCATCCGGCGCTCGTGTACTAGAGTTATCTCGACATCGAGATATCTGCCGAGAGAGCACTCCAGTCGCCACCCTGGTAAGGGTTACCTAACTTAGCCTTACCTTAGCGGATCGGCCAAGATGCCGTGGCGGCAGGATCGTGGTGGTACGCGCACATCAATGAAGGAGACTGTCGTGTCGGCGAACAGCTTCGACGCCCGCAGCACGCTGCAGGTGGGCGACGAGTCGTACGAGATCTTCCGGCTGGACAAGGTGGAGGGCTCGGCTCGCCTTCCCTACAGCCTCAAGGTCCTGCTGGAGAACCTGCTCCGCACCGAGGACGGCGCGAACATCACCGCCGACCACATCCGTGCCCTCGGCGGTTGGGACTCGCAGGCCCAGCCCAGCCAGGAGATCCAGTTCACGCCGGCCCGCGTGATCATGCAGGACTTCACCGGCGTTCCCTGTGTCGTGGACCTCGCGACCATGCGTGAGGCCGTCAAGGAGCTGGGCGGCGACCCGGCGAAGATCAACCCGCTGGCGCCGGCCGAGCTGGTCATCGACCACTCCGTCATCGCCGACAAGTTCGGCACGAACGACGCCTTCAAGCAGAACGTCGACCTCGAGTACGGCCGCAACAAGGAGCGCTACCAGTTCCTGCGCTGGGGCCAGACCGCGTTCGACGAGTTCAAGGTCGTCCCGCCCGGCACCGGCATCGTCCACCAGGTGAACATCGAGCACCTGGCCCGTGTCGTCATGGTGCGCGACGGCAAGGCCTACCCGGACACCCTGGTCGGCACCGACTCGCACACCACCATGGTCAACGGCCTCGGCGTGCTCGGCTGGGGCGTCGGCGGCATCGAGGCCGAGGCCGCCATGCTCGGCCAGCCGGTCTCCATGCTCATCCCGCGTGTCGTCGGCTTCAAGCTCACCGGTGAGCTCACCCCCGGCACCACCGCCACCGACCTCGTCCTCACGATCACCGAGATGCTGCGCAAGCACGGCGTCGTCGGCAAGTTCGTCGAGTTCTACGGCGAGGGCGTCGCCGCCACCTCGCTGGCCAACCGCGCCACCATCGGCAACATGTCGCCGGAGTTCGGCTCCACCGCCGCGATCTTCCCGATCGACGACGAGACCATCAACTACATGCGGCTCACCGGCCGCAGCGAGCAGCAGCTCGCGCTGGTCGAGGCGTACGCCAAGGAGCAGGGCCTCTGGCTGGACCCGAAGGCCGAGCCGGACTTCTCCGAGAAGCTGGAGCTCGACCTCTCCACGGTCGTCCCCTCCATCGCCGGCCCGAAGCGCCCGCAGGACCGCATCGTCCTCGCCAACGCCGCCGAGCAGTTCAAGACGGACGTCCGCAACTACGTCGACTCCGTCGACGAGGCGGGCCAGGAGTCCTTCCCGGCCTCCGACTCCCCGGCCGTCGCCCCGAACGGCGCCCCGTCCAACCCGGTCACCGTGACGGCCCCCGACGGCACGTCGTACGAGATCGACCACGGTGCGGTGACGGTCGCGGCCATCACCTCCTGCACCAACACCTCCAACCCGTACGTCATGGTCGCCGCAGCGCTGGTGGCCAAGAAGGCGGTGGAGAAGGGCCTGACCCGCAAGCCGTGGGTCAAGACCACGCTGGCCCCGGGCTCCAAGGTCGTCACCGACTACTTCGAGAAGGCGGGCCTGACCCCCTACCTCGACAAGGTCGGCTTCAACCTCGTCGGCTACGGCTGCACCACCTGCATCGGCAACTCCGGCCCGCTGCCGGAGGAGGTCTCCAAGGCCGTCAACGACCACGACCTCGCGGTCACCTCGGTCCTCTCCGGCAACCGGAACTTCGAGGGCCGGATCAACCCCGACGTCAAGATGAACTACCTGGCGTCCCCGCCGCTGGTCGTGGCCTACGCGCTCGCCGGCTCCATGAAGGTCGACATCACCAAGGACGCCCTGGGCGCCGACCAGGACGGCAACCCGGTCTTCCTGAAGGACATCTGGCCGACCGAGGCCGAGGTCAACGAGGTCGTCGCCAGCGCCATCGGCGAGGACATGTTCGCCAAGTCCTACTCGGACGTCTTCGCGGGCGACGCCCAGTGGCAGGCGCTGCCGATCCCGACCGGCAACACCTTCGAGTGGGACGCCGAGTCCACCTACGTCCGCAAGCCCCCGTACTTCGAGGGCATGACGATGGAGACCACCCCGGTCTCCGACATCTCCGGCGCCCGCGTGCTCGCCAAGCTCGGCGACTCGGTCACCACCGACCACATCTCCCCGGCCGGCGCCATCAAGGCCGACACCCCGGCCGGCAAGTACCTCACCGAGCACGGTGTGGAGCGTCGTGATTTCAACTCCTACGGCTCGCGCCGCGGCAACCACGAGGTCATGATCCGCGGCACGTTCGCCAACATCCGCCTGCGCAACCAGATCGCGCCGGGCACCGAGGGCGGCTACACCCGCGACTTCACCCAGGCTGACGCCCCGGTGTCGTTCATCTACGACGCCTCGCAGAACTACCAGGCCGCCGGCATCCCGCTGGTCGTCCTGGCCGGCAAGGAGTACGGCTCCGGCTCGTCCCGCGACTGGGCCGCCAAGGGCACCGCGCTCCTCGGCGTCAAGGCCGTCATCGCCGAGTCCTACGAGCGCATCCACCGCTCGAACCTCATCGGCATGGGCGTCCTGCCGCTCCAGTTCCCGGAGGGCCAGTCCGCCGCGTCCCTCGGCCTCACCGGTGAGGAGACCTTCGACTTCACCGGCGTCGAGGAGCTCAACAACGGCACCACCCCGCGCACGGTGAAGGTCACCACCGACACCGGCGTCGAGTTCGACGCGGTCGTCCGCATCGACACCCCCGGCGAGGCGGACTACTACCGCAACGGCGGCATCATGCAGTACGTGCTGCGCAGCCTGATCCGCAAGTAAGCGGACCGCCACGGCAGTTCGAGGGCCGCGTTCCCGGGTGACCGGGGGCGCGGCCCGCGCCGTTCGCGGGCGGCCCCGGGGAGGGGCGGGCCGCGTTCCCGGGTGACCGGGGGCGCGGCCCGCGCCGTTCGCGGGCGGCCCCGGGGAGGGGCGGCCCCAGTGAGCGGTGGTGAGTCACTCGCCCCGGTACTTCGCCGCCGCGGCCTGGGCGAGGTCCTGGGACTTGTCCAGGGCCGCGTCCACCGACTGCTGCCCGGCGATGGCCGCGGCGATCTGCTCGGAGACGGCCGTACCCAGCACGGCGAACTCGGGGATGCCCAGGAAGCCGATGCCCTCATAGGGGCGGGGGCCGACGCCCGGGTCCTTGGGGTCGGCGGAGTCCGTCGCCGCCGTGAACTCCTGCCGGTACCAGGCATCGGCCGCCTGCTGGTACTCGGGCTTCTCGTAGAGCGACATGCGGTTCCCGGCGGGCGCCGAGGTCCAGCCCACCTCCTGGCCGACCAGCTCCTGGAACTCCTTGGAGGAGGCCCAGGAGATGAACTCCCAGGCGGCGTCCTTGTTCGCGGACGCCTGCTGGACGCCCCAGGCCCAGGTCCACAGCCAGCCCGCCTTGTCGGTCCTCTCGTGCGGTGCCGGGACGTAGCCCACCTTGCCCTTGACCGAGGAACTGTCGGCCTCGATCGACGAGGCCAGCGACGTGGCGTCGTACATCATGGCGCACTTGCCCTCGACGAAACGGTCCAGGATCTCCAGCACGCCCATCCGCTCGGCGCCGGGCTGCCCGTGGGTGCGGAGCAGGTCGACGTAGAAACCGACGGCCTTCCTGAACTCCGGTGAGGTCAGACGGGCGTTCCAGTCCATGTCGTACCAGGCGCCGCCGAAGGTGTTGACGACCGTGTTGATCGGGGCGAGGTTCTGGCCCCAGCCGGGCAGGCCGCGCAGGCAGATGCCGCTCGCGCCCTCGGAGCCGTCGACCCGGGCGGCGAGGTCGGCGACCTGCTGCCAGGTCGGGTCCGGCGGCATGGTCAGCCCGTCCTTGCGGAACAGGTCCTTGCGGTACATCAGGAAGGAGCCCTCGCCGTAGAAGGGTTCGGCGTAGAGCTTGCCGTCCTCCCCGGTCAGCGAGGACTGCAGATTCGGGAAGACGTCGTCCTGGTCGAACTCCTCGTCGGCCTTCACATAGGAGTCGAGCGGGGCGAGCCAGCCGTTGTCCGCGTAGATCGGCACCTCGTACGCGCTGACGCTCGCCACGTCGTAGGTGCCGGCCTGGGTGGCGAACTCGCGGTTCATCTTCTCCCGCGCCTCGTTCTCCGGCAGCAGCGTGTAGTCGACGGTGATGCCGGTCTCGGCCGTGAAGTGCTTCCTGGTGAGCTTCTCGAGGGTCTGGATCTGCGGCACGTCCGTCGCGAGCACGCTGAGGTCGGCCTGCTCCTCGCCGCCGGGCAGATCGGAGTCACCGCACCCGGCGAGGACCAGACCGGCGGCGGCCGCGAAGGCCACGGCCGCCTGGGTGAGGCGGCTTCGTTTCATGACATAGCGCCCCATACCCACCATTTCCCCGCGTTAGGCATTCCGAACGAAAAGGAATATCAGGTGAATTCCGGGCATGCCTGCCCTCAGGGTCGGCCGCGTCTGGCCTGAGCGCGCCGCGAGAGCGCGTCGGCCGCCACGGCGGCCAGCAGCACCCCACCGGTGATCATGAACTGCACGGCGTCCTGCACCCCCAGCAGCCCCATGCCCGAGGCGATCGACTGGATGACCACCACGCCGAGCAGCACCGACCAGGGCGAGCCCCGCCCGCCGAACAGGCTCGTCCCGCCGATGACGGCCGCCGCGATCGCGTTGATCAGCAGCATCCCCGAACCGGCGGCACGCGCCGTCGTGGGGCTCGCCGAGGTCAGTCCCGAGGCCACGAACAGCCCGCCGAACGCGGCCAGCGTCCCCGACACCATGAACATCGCGATCCGCACCCGCTCCACCCCGATCCCGGCACGCCGCGCCGCCTCGACCCCGCCGCCGAGCGCGTACACCCGCCGCCCGTAGCGGGTGCGGCGCAGCACGTAGTCCGAGACGACCAGGACCACCAGGAAGATCAGCAGCGCGAGCGGCAGCCCCTGGAACCGATTGAGGGTGTGGGCCCCGGCGAAGGCGACCACCGCCAGCAGACCGGTGCGCATCCAGATCTCGCCCCCGGGCCGGTAGGGCATCCCGGTCGCCCGGTGGCGGTTCCGCCGGCGGCGGGCGGCCAGGAAGTACCCGCCCGTGCCGAGCGCCGCGACCGCGTACGCCGCCAGGTCGTTGCCGAAGTGCCTGCTGGTCAGGGAGGCGACCAGGCCCTCCTCGTCGATGTTGATCGTGCCGCTCGCCCCCAGCAGGTAGAGCGTCAGCCCGTTCCAGATCAGCAGCCCGGCCAGCGTCACCACGAAAGCGGGCACGCCGAGCCAGGCGTGGAAGAACCCGTGGAAGGCGCCCACGGCCGTGCCCGCGGCCACCGCCACGATCACCGCCAGCCACTCCGGCACCCCCTGGTTCACGTTCAGCACGGCGAACGCCGCCCCCGCCAGGCCGCTGACCGAGCCGACCGACAGATCGATCTCCTTGATCAGCAGCACGAACACGATGCCGACGGCGACCAGCCCGGTCCCGACGATGTCCACGCTGAGGTTGGACAGGTTGCGCGGCGAGAGGAACTTGTCGTCCAGCCCCTGGAAGACGATCCAGATCACGATCAGCCCGGCGATGACCAGGAGCGGCCCGCGCTCGCCGTCGCGCACTCTGCCGCGGACGTCCCGGGCGTATTCCCGCACACTGTCCTGCCAGCCGCGGCCGGCGCGTCGCTCGCGGCCGGTGGCGACCGGCCCCGCACTGCCCGGCCCGGCCGGTCCACCGCCGCCGTGCGGCCCGCCGCGGCTCACGGCCACGCCTCCTCGTCGCCCTTCGAGCGATGGGCCACGGCGTTGTCCGCCGCCCCGGTGACGGAGGAGATGATCTGCTCCTGAGTCACGGTGCTGACGTCGAACAGACCGTTGTTGCGGCCCAGCCGCAGCACCGCGACCCGGTCCGCGACGGCCTTGATGTCGCCCATGTTGTGGCTGATGAGGATGATCGCCATCCCGCGGTCGCGCACCTCCTCGATCAGATCGAGCAGATGGCTGGTCTGCTCCACGCCCAGGGCGGCGGTGGGCTCGTCGAGCAGCAGCACCTTGGGCACGCCCATCAGCGAGCGGGAGATCGCCACGGCCTGCCGCTGCCCGGCCGACAGCTCGGCGACCGGCATCCGTACGTCGGGGATGCGGATCGACAGGGCGCGCATCAGATCGCGGGCCCGGCGCTCCATCTCGACCTCGTCGAGGACACCCACCCGGTCGATCTCGCGGCCGAGGAAGAGATTGCCGACCACGTCCAGGTTGTCGCACATCGCGAGGTCCTGGTACACGGTCGCGATGCCCAGGGCGTGGGCGTCGTGCGGGCGTTTGATCTGTACCAGGTGTCCCTCCCACTCGATGATGCCCCGGTCGGCGGGACTGACCCCGGAGATCACCTTGACCAGCGTGGACTTGCCGGCTCCGTTGTCACCCGCCAGCGCCACGACCTCCCCGGCCCGCACCTGGAGGTCGACGTCCACGAGCGCCTGGACGCCGCCGAAGCGCTTGGTGATGCCGCGCAACGCCAGTACGGGGGGATGGGCCACGGGGACCACCTCGCTCACCGGGTGAGCCCGGCCCGGTCGCAGGCGGGGCGGAGCTTCGGGGTGCAGATCTGGTCGAGCGTGTAGACGCCGTTCCGCACGACCGTCCGGCCGATCGTCTCGCGCGTCACTGCGGTCGGGGTGAGCAGGACCGCCGGGACGTCCTCCGTGGTGGGGCTGTCCACCGTCGTCGTGACCAGGGCGTCGATGTCGTTGCCGCGCGCCAGGGCGACGGCCATCGCGGCGGCCGCCTCGGTCTCCAGCCGGAACGGCTTGTAGACGGTCATGTACTGCTCGCCCTTGACGATGCGCTGCACGGCGTCGAGGTCGGCGTCCTGCCCGGTGACCGGGGGCAGGGGCGAGACACGGGCACTCTTGAGGGCCGAGATGACACCGGCCGCGATCGAGTCGTTGGCCGCGAGCACCCCGTCGATCCGGCTCGGCCCGAGGTCGCTGATCGCGGCGGACATGTGGTCGTGCGCGTTCTCCGTGCGCCACCCCAGGGTGTCGTACGACTTCAGGATCCGCACCTCGTCCCGGAGGGCGGCCCGGGCTCCGCCCTCGTACCAGGCGGCGTTGGGGCTGGACGGGTCGCCGTTCATCATGACGACACCGCCGCCGTCGGCCCTGGCGCCCATGCCCTTCATGAGTGCCTGGCCCTGGAGCATGCCGACCTGGGCGCCGTCGAAACTGACGAACCCCGAGATCGGGCCCTCGGCGAGCCGGTCGTAGGCGACGACCGGGATGCCCTCGCGCTGTGCGGCGCGGACCGAGGAGCGCAGGGCCTTGGGGTCGACGACGTCCAGGATCAGGGCCGAGACCCCCCGGGTGATCATGGAGGTCATCTGCTGCCGCTGGCTCGCCGCGTCGTTCTCGGCGTTGGCGTACACGACCGTGCAGTCGGCGCACAGCTCCTCCACCCGCTTCTCGATCAGCGGCTTGTCCGACTTTTCCCAGCGGGGCACGGCCCGGCTCGGCAGCAGCAGTCCGATGGTCAGGCCGCCCTCGCCCTCCCCGCCGCTGTCGGTACATCCGGCGAGAGACACGGCCAGGAGGACCGCCAGCAGCCCGGCGGCGCCACGCAGGCCGAGGCGGCCCATCAGGGACCTCCCTCGCGCGTCTCGGCCCGGGGCTGGGACGGGGCCGGACGGAGGCGGTGACGGTTCTGCTCGCTCCGTCCCCGGCCGCCTTCGATCCCGCCCCGGTCCCCTCCTTCGTGCCGCTCCCGGCTCCCGCCTTCGCCGAGGTCCGCGGCGTGTTGTCCGGCCCGGGGCGCGGGCCCGTCGCCGTCGCGGTCCGCTGTCCCGCCACGGTCCCGGTCCTGGCCCTGCTCGCGGGCCTTGCGCCGGTTCCGGCCCAGGCCCCAGGTCCGGTCTCGGCCCAGGCCCCAGCCGCGGCCAGGCTTCCGCTCCTCCTCCGGCTCGGCTTCCGGTTCCTCGTCCGGCTCCTCGCCGGACTCCGGCTCCCCTTCCGGACGGGTGACGACGATCTCGCTCCACACCTGCTTGCCGCCGCCCATCGGTACCGAGCCCCAGACCGCGGACACGGCCTCGACCAGGAAGAGCCCGCGGCCGCCCGTCGACTCCCAGTCCACGACCACCGGCTTGGCCGGCGCCCGCGGCGAGGAGTCGCTCACCGTCACCCGCAGCCGGTCCGCCGCCAGGGTCAGCTCCACCCGGACCGCGCCCTGCGTGTGCACCAGCGCGTTGGTGACCAGCTCCGACACCACCAGGAGCACGGTGTCGGCCTCGTCCGCGATACCCCACGAGCGCAGCGTGCGCGCACTGAACCGGCGGGCGTGCATCACCGCGTCCGGCAGCCGCCACACCACCCAGCCCGCCCGCACCGGCCGAACCCGCATCCCGTCGTAGCGCAGCAGCAGCACCGCCACGTCGTCCTCGCGGCGCCCGTCCTCGCCGAGCAGTTCGTCGGCCATTTGCCCGGGGTCGGCGGGGTCGGCCGCGGCGAGCGCCTGGCGTACGAGCCGCATGCCCTCGTCCACCTGCAGATCCGACGACTCGACCAGACCGTCCGTCACCAGCGCGAGCACCGAGCCCGGGGCGAGTGCCATCGCCGTCAGCGGGAACTCCGCGTCCGCGAGGACGCCCAGGGGGAGTCCGCCCTCGACCGCGATCTCCGCCGTGCTGCCGTCGGGATGCCGCACGAGGGGGGCCAGATGCCCGGCCCGTACGAACAGCGCGTTGCCCTCCTCCATGTCCAGCTCGACGTAGCCACAGGTGGCGAACAGGTCCGTCTCCATGCCCACGAGCAGCCGGTTGGCGTGCGCGACGACCACGTCCGGCGGATGCCCCTCCACGGCGTAGGCCCTGACCGCCGTACGCATCTGGCCCATGATCGTCGCCGCCCCGGCGCTGTGCCCCTGCACATCCCCGATGACCAGGGCCACCTTGTTCTCCGACAGTGCGATCACGTCGTACCAGTCGCCGCCCACCTGGAGTCCGCGCCGGGCGGGCAGATAGCGGGCGACCGCGGTGCCCCCGGGCAGCCGGGGGAGCCGGCGCGGCAGCAGGCTGCGCTGGAGCATCGTCGCGAGTTCCTGCTCGGCGTCGTAGGCGTGCGCGCGTTTGAGGGCCTGCCCGACGAGTCCCGCGGTCGCGGTCAGCAGGGCCCGCTCCTCGGGGGCGAACTCGTGCGGGGTGTCCCAGCCGACCAGGCACACCCCCGCCACCCCGCTCTTGGCCGGCAGCGGCAGCACCGCGAGCCCGCCGGGGCCGATCCCGGCGAGCCCCGGTTCCAGCACGGAACCCGCCGGCCACAGGCTCATCCGCCCGTCACGCAGCGCCGCCTGGAGCGTGGGCAGGGCGGTGACCGGCGCGTCGGGCCACTCCGAGCGCCACTCGCGCCGCCACAGCTCCGGCCAGGCACCGGCACCCGGCGGGTCGAGCACGGTGACCGCCAGCCGGTCCTCCAGCAGCTCGGCGAGCGCCACCCGGTCGGCACCCAGCGGCTCGCGCAGCGCGGCGACCACCACACGGCTGACGTCCCGCACGGTCGTGGCGTCGTCGAGGGCGGCCGTCAGCCACTGGATCCGGGCGACGTCGCTGGCGCTGCGGCGCAGCACCGGCGCCGCGCTCACCACGCCCAGCACCCGCTCCGGGGCGCCCTCGGGCCCCTTCAGCACCCGGCAGCTCAGCCGCAGCCAGCACAGTTCACCGGTCGGCCTGCGGATCCGGAACTCCAGCTCACGGCGGCCCGGGGTCTGCGCGGACGGCTCGATGACCGACATCAGCGCGGGGACGTCCTCCGGGACGCTGTAGGAGAGCAGGGTGTCGGTCTTGCCGTCGAAACCGCCCTCGGGGATGCCGACGAGTTCGAGCAGGGCCGGATCCGTCTCGACCAGCCCGGTGCCGGGCGACAGGGCGAAGGACCCGACCCCCATGGCGCGCAGGGCCGAATCCAGCAGGGGGGAGGGCGCCGACCGGTCGGCCTCGCCGCGCAGCCGCTCGGCGACGACCTCGGCGTACCGCTCCAGGAACTCCCGCTGTTCGGCGCCGAACCCCTCCCCGGCCTCTCCCACCACCACGAGACACCCCAGCCACCCGCCCGCGGCCCCCAGCGGCAGCGCCCCGAGCGGCACGGCGGTGGCGGCGGCTTCCGTCCGTCCGGGGAGCACCACACCCGGGAGCCACACGGCCCGCCCCCGCAGAAACGCCTCGGCGACGGCCGGACAACCGTCTCCCGAGTCGGTCGGGTCCGGCGGTACGGCGGGGGCAGCGCGGTGCGGGGCGGCAGGTGACTCCGGTCGTCCGGGGGAGGGGCTCGGCCCCGGAGGTCCCCCGGAATCCGAGACCGTCACCCGCCCCGGCAGCTGGTACCGCTGCCCGGGCTCGGCCTCGGCCTCGGCCGACTCCACCAGGCAGAGCTCCGCACCGTCCTCACTGCGCACGTACACCGCCGCCAGCGCCACGCCGGCGAAGGCCAGCAGCCGGATTCGCGCGGCCGTCTCCGGAACGGGACGAGGCGGACCGGTGCCCCCGTTCCCCGGCGCCCGGAGACCGGGGGCCGCGGCCCGGGCATCGCCGTAATGGGGCATGTCCGCATCCACCTCCCGTCCACACCGCGGTCAGCGGCAGGTGGGAGTCCCCGGAACTCAGGCGACGACGACGCGGGCACGGGACCGGCGGCGCGGGGTCGCGCCTCCCATGGCGGTTCCACGCCGCTCATGAGCGGCAGGGCACCCACACAACAGAATCGCACACCTGGATAACAGCGACATATGGGGCGGCCTGGCCGGCCCGGCAGGCGTCACCGGCGGGTTCTGATCGCCCGCCCCGGGGAGCCGGGACACCGCTCCGGTGGCAGCGGGGAGACCTCGGCGGCGATCCCCGTCCGGGGCTCACCCGCCCGGACAGCAGCCCCGCCACAACGCTCCGGGCCCCCGGCGCCCCGGGCCGTCATCGCCGGCCCGCGAGACCGCGCAGCTCGCCGACCCTCATCAGGCGGCCCAGGGCGAGGTAGGCCACCGCCAGCACGGCCGTTCCCGCGGCAAGACTCACCGCGGTGGGCCAGGTGCCCGTCCCCAGCGTGGCGGTACAGGCCCGGGCGGCGCCCCAGCCCAGCCCCGCGGCGAGAGCCGCGGCGCACAGCAGCTTCGCGTACGTGCGCCGCAGCTCCCCGTCGTCGAGACGGCCGCCCAGCCTCCTGCACAGCCGCCACGCCGTGACGGCCAGCCCGGCCAGATACGACACGGCGTAGGCGCCGGCCATGCCGGTCACCGCCCAGCGCGCGGGCAGCAGCAGGTGGCAGCCGGTGACCAGCGCGATGTTCACGGCGGCGATCCACGTGGCCATGAAGAACGGGGTGCGGGTGTCCTCGAAGGCGTAGAAACCCCGCAGCAGGAGGTACTGGGCCGAGAACGGGATCAGCCCGAGCCCGAACGCCTGGAGCATCTGCCCGAGCGGCTGGGCGGTGGCGGCGTCGGCCGCGCCGTGGGCGAACAGCAGCGTCGAGATGTGGGGGCCCAGCGCCAGGAAGAGGAATCCGGCCGGCACGATGACGACCCCGGAGGCTCGCAGTGCCCGGGAGAGATCGGCGCGCAGCTCGGGGACCCGGTTTTCGGCAGCGGCCCTGCTCATCCGCGGCAGCAGCGCCGTCACCAGGGAAACGGTCACGATCGACTGCGGCAGCATCCAGATGGTCTGCGCGTACATGTAGGCCGTGTAGCCGGCGCCGGCATCCGGCAGGGCCTGGTCCGCGGCGTTGGCGAAGTTCGTCACCACGGTCAGCGCGACCTGGTTGACCAGGACGAACAGCAGCGTCCACTTCGCGGCGTGGACACTCTTGCCCAGACCGGCGCCCCGCCAGTCGAAGCGAGGCCGGAACCGGAAGCCCGAAGCGCGCACGAAGGGGATCAACGCAAGGGCCTGCACGGCGATGCCGGCCGTCGTCCCCAGCCCCAGCAGCCGCACCTGCCCCGCGGTGATGTCCTCCACCCGGTCCGGGACCGTCATCAGCCCGAGGTACGCGCCGAACATGCCGATCAGTACGACGTTGTTCAGCACCGGCGTCCACATCATCGCGCCGAACTTCTCCCGGGCGTTGAGCACTTGGCCCAGGATGCCGAACACGCCGTAGAAGAAGATCTGCGGCAGCAGGAACCGGGCGAAGACCACGGTGAGTTCGAACGCCTCGTGGCCGTCCGCGGTGTCGCGCATGTACAGGCCCACGATCTGCGGCGCGGCCCAGACGGCCAGCGCCGTCCCCGCGGCCAGCACGCACAGCACGAGCGTCACCAGCCGCTGCTCGTAGGCCCGTCCACCGTCGGCCTCGGTGGCCCGCGACCGGACCAGCTGCGGCACCAGCACGGCGTTGAGCGCGCCGCCGATCACCAAGGTGTACAGACTGGTCGGCACGGTGTTCGCCGTGTTGTACGTGCTCGCCAGCAGCCCCGTGCCCAGCGCCGCGGCCTGAAGCACCTGCCGGACGAGCCCCGAGGCCCGGGACACCACCGTGCCCAGGGCCATCAGCAGGGCGGAGCGGGCCGGCCCGCCCTTCCTCCCCGTGCCGCTCCGTGCCGGCTGCCGCCCGCTGCCCTGCCCGCTCGTGGCCGCCGACTCGGCCGCGGCCTTCGCCCCCTCCGTCATGGCGGCCAACCTATGCGCTCAAGATCCGGAAAGGGTGCGGGACCGGCGTTCTTCGGCCGCCCCGGCCGTACGGCCCGACGGGCCCGGTGACCACGGCGCTCGGGTCACCGGGCCCGCCCCGTACGGCGGTTCAGCCCACCCGGCAGGGCGGACTGCTCGTGCTTTCAGCCCCCGAACCGGAGACGACGTAGCCGAACGTCGTGCTCTTGCCCGGGGCCAGGGAGCCGTTCCAGTTGGCGTTGTGGACCATCACCGCCTGGCCGTTGTAGGTCGCGCTGCCGCTCCACAGGCTGTCCACCTTCTGGCCCGCCGGGAGTGTCCAGTCGACCATCCAGCCGAGCATCGGGACCGTGCCGGTGTTGGTGACGGTCACCTCGGACTGGTAGCCGCCGTTCCAGGTGCCGGTCGTCCTGCGGGTGGCCGTGCAGGTGCCGGGCACCGGCTCGGAGGGGTTGCCCGGCTCCTTGATGCCGGTCACCTCGCCGTTGCCACCGTCGAATACGACGTCGGAGCACGAGTAGAAGGTCTCCTGGCTGTCCGAGCGCTGCCAGACCATGTAGATGATGTGGCGGCCCGACTTGGCGGCCGGGAGCTTGCCGGTCCAGGAGTAGTTGGCCTCGACCGTCCCCGGGGAGCCGTTCAGTGGCGGGTGGTCGACCGAGAGGAAGGGCTGGGCCTCCATGTCGTTCCAGGTGAGCGTCTTGGTCGGGTCGAAGCCGTCCTTGGTGATGTAGACGTAGAACCAACCCGGGTGCGCCGCCCAGGCGTTGTACGAGAAGTCGACCGTCGCCCCCGAGGTGAGATGGGTCAGCGGCCAGTCCTTGCTGGGCGTGTTGAACCCGGTGAAGTTGGTGTTGCCGCCGCTGCACAGCTCGCCGTCCGGTACGAAGCCCCGGGTGCGGCCGGCGCCGTCCGAGCGGAGCACCGAGAACCAGTTGTAGAACGGCGTGGTACCGCTGACCTGCTGCGCGCCGCGGCACGCGGGGTTGACCGGCTTGATCTCACCGGTGTCGGTCAGCCCGTCCTGCCAGCACAGGAAGGTGCGGCTGCCGGGCTTCATGGGGGTGCCGTGTGCCTCCGCCTCACCACCGGCCGTCATGACCAGGCCTAGGGCCGGGACGGTGACGAGGAGGGAGAGCAGCACGAGGAAGAGGGCTCTGGCCCGGGTGGGGAGCGCTGATCGGGGCATCGCGGATCCTCCCGGCTTTCTTGTCAGGATCATGACAGCATCATCCGTTCGTGGGGGTGTCGGACCTGCGGATGTGTGTGCCTGGATGCGCGGGATGGGAGCGACTCGAGGGCGGGTTCCGGTCCACCGTGATGGGAGCGCTCCCACCCCGCCTGTTGCGGAAGTTAGCGCCCGGCGGCGCAGATGTAAACGGCCCGGGCGAACGCCTCGGGCGAAAGGGTGCCGACCGTGGGGCCCGGCGGCCGGTGAGGGGGATGCGCCCGTCGCGTGGTGCGGGCCCGGGGGACGGGGCCCGTTCGGGTGGCGCACCGACCACCTTGCGGCCCACGAGGGACTCCGGGACACCGGTGCCCACGGCCTCCACCGTCCCGGACCGCAGTGCGCGCTCACTCCGCCGTACTCGCGGACTCCGGATGCGGGGACGGCTCGTCACGTGGTGCCTCACCTGGGAAGAGGCGCGGGCGCAGGCAGGTGTCATCGCCCGTCCCCGGCCCAAGAGGCCGCCGGGCAAAGCAAGTTGACTTTGCCTTCCCTTTGCGGTTGGCTGCGGATCCGACCATCATGATCCGGGGGGATCCACGTGAACCGCGCTCTTCGTGCAGTCGTCTGCTCCGTCGCAGTCGGCACTCTCGCGCTCGGCCTGAGCTCCTGCTCCGAGGCGGTCGACCAGGTCGACAAGGCGGTGAACGAGACCTACGAGGTCACCTACGAGGTCACGGGGAAGAACATCGACTCGATCGACTTCCACGGCGGCGGTGGCAAGGCCATGGAGCCGAAGGTCGAGTCCGTGTCGAAGCCCGAGCTGCCCTGGAAGAAGACGGTCACCCTGCGCGGCATCATGCCCGCGGCGGTCATCCCGGTCGCCACGGACCCCGAGGGTTCCCAGGTCACCTGCAAGATCATCCACAAGGGCAAGGTGCTCGAGGAGCAGAGCGCCGAAGGCCTGGTGACCGCCGGCGGCTGCACCGCGGAGTCCCCGGTCACGGAGTGATGCCAGGAGGTACGGCGGGATGGCGCGGCTTTGAGGCCTGCGCCACCGTCGTGCCGGCCGAACGCGCGCTGCGCCGTGGACTTGAGTGACTCCGGCCACGCAGGTGCTCGGGCCGGCCGCACACCTCGCGGCCCAGGAGGCCTCACCACGAGGTCAACCCGCCCCGGACACTGACCGCGAACCCCCGCCGACGTCACCCGGCTCGTCCAACACCGCACGCAGCCAGTTCAGTTGGCGCCGCACCTGCACAGCCTCGCCCCCCTCGTGCCCGTTGAACGCATACGCGTGGATCTCCTTGCGCGGCTGCGTACCGGTCAGTTCGGCATAGCGGTTGAAGGCGGCGTACGCCCCGCTCGGCGGACACACCGTGTCCCGCAGCCCCACTCCGACGTGGGCCGGGGCCTGCGCCCGCCGGGCGAAGGAGACGCCCTCGACGTAGGAGAGGGTGCGGCAGGCCGCCTCCTCGGCGCCCCGGTGGACGGAGAGGTAGGCGGCGATCTCGCCGTAGGGGCCGGCGTCGGTGAGGTCCAGGGCGCGGCGGATGCCGCACAGGAGCGGAGCGGTGACCAGGACGGCCGTCAGGTCCGGGACGAGCCCCGCGACCGCCAGGGCCAGCCCGCCGCCCTGGCTGTTGCCGACCGCCACGGTCCGCTCCGGATCGACGCCGGGCAGTCCCCGTACCGCCGCGACCGCGCGGACCGCGTCCGTGATCAGACGCCGGTAGTGGTAGTCCTCGGCGGCGAGCAGCCCCCGCACCGCAGGACCGGGCCCGCCCGGCGCGACGGCGTGCGGATCGGGTGTGTCACCGCCGCACCCGTACTGGTCGCCCTGACCGCGGTTGTCCATGAGCAGATGCGCGTACCCGGCGTTGACCCACGTCAGACGCTCATGGGGAAGGCCGCGTCCGCGCCCGTACCCGGCGAACTCGACCACGGCGGGCAGCGGTTCACCGCTCCCGGCCGGCCGGCTGAACCACGCCCGCACCGGGTCGCCCGCGAAGCCCCGGAACGTCAGGTCCCAAATACGCGTCAGCCGGAGACCCGTCTGGACCGGCCGCACCGACACCACCGGGTCCGTCTCCCCGGCCGCCTTCAGGGTGTCCCGCCAGAATGCGTCGAAGTCGGCGGGTTCCTCGATGTCCGGGCGGTAGCACTCCAGTTCCGGCAGCGGCAGGTCGAACGCGGGCACGGCGGCACCTCGCAGGAGTCGGTTGTCATACAGAAACTTGCGGTGCGGGAGGGGTGGTCGCCCCGGGGGTCTACCCAGCTTCGACGGCGTTCCAACGCGCCCCAGGCGTCCCGTCCGAGGACCGCCGTACCCATTGACAGCGCTTTCTGCTGCCCTTAGGTTGCCGCGGAGTTACCGGTAAGCGCTCGAAAGTTTCGGTTCCGCGTCCCACGCCCACGGGAGGCCCGAGCAATGAGCACGTCCACCACATCGGCCCCGCCGGGCACCCAGGACCAGCCTCCGGCCCGGGCCGCCCCCCGGCGCGGCAAGCGGGCGAACGCCCGGACGAGTTGGCGGCGGGCGCTGCGCCGCGACTGGCGGTTGTACTCGCTGGCGATCCTGCCGCTGCTGTTCTTCCTGGTCTTCCGCTATCTGCCGATGATCGGCAACGTCATCGCCTTCCGGCGCTTCGAGCCCGGCGGTTCCCTCTTCGGCGAGGACTGGGTGGGGCTGCGCTACGTGCGGATGTTCCTCAGCGACCCCACCTTCTGGCAGGTGTTCCGCAACACCCTCTGGCTGGGCGGGCTCACCCTCGTCTTCTGCTTCCCGATTCCCGTCGTGCTGGCGCTCCTGCTGAACGAGGTGCGCAGGCGTTCCCTGAAGCGGTTCGTGCAGTCGGTGTCGTACTTGCCGCACTTCCTGTCGATCGTGATCGTCGCCGGCATCACCCTGCAGATGCTGGCGAGCGACGGCCCGGTCAACCATGTCCTGGGCCTGCTCGGCCACGACCCGGTTCGCTTCATCCAGGAACCCCAGTGGTTCCGCGCCCTCTACGTCGGCTCGGAGATCTGGCAGACCGCCGGCTGGGGCACGATCCTCTACCTCGCCGCGCTCACCACGATCGACGAGGACCTGTACGAGGCCGCCCGCATCGACGGTGCCAACCGCTGGCAGCAGATCTGGCACGTCACCCTGCCGGGGATCCGGCCCACCATGATCACGCTGCTGATCCTCAACGTCGGCACGTTCATGGCGGTCGGCTTCGAGAAGGTGCTGCTGCTGTACAACCCGCTGACGTACCCGACCGCCGACGTGATCTCGACCTACGTCTACCGGGCCGGTGTCGAGTCCAGCAGCTTCAGCTACGCCGCCGCCATCGGCCTGTTCGAAGCGGTCATCGGCCTGGTCCTGATCACCTCCGCCAACACGCTCTCGCGCCGCACAGTGGGGACCAGCCTGTGGTGAAGCCGAGCCGCTCCTACCGGGTCTTCCAGGGCGTCAACGGGGTGGTCCTCACGCTCGTCGTGCTGGTCACCCTCTACCCGTTCGTCAACATCCTCGCGCGGTCCTTCAGCGGGGAGCGGCAGATCCGGGCCGGTGAGGTGACCCTGTGGCCCAAGGGGTTCAACCTCACCACGTACAAGATCGTGTTCCAGGACGCGATGTTCTGGCGGAACTACGGCAACACCGTGCTCTACACGGTCGTGGCGACGGCGATCGCCATGGTCCTGACGACCTGTTACGCCTACGTCCTGTCGAAGAAGCAGCTCAAGGGGCGCGGCGTGCTCGTCGGCATCGCCGTGTTCACCATGTTCTTCACCGGCGGCCTGATCCCGAACTACATCCTGGTCACCAGCCTCGGCCTGAAGAACAGCGTGTGGGCGATCGCCCTGCCCAACGCGATCAGCGTCTTCAACCTGCTGGTGATGAAGGCCTTCTTCGAGAGCCTGCCGACGGAACTGGAGGAGGCCGCGCAGATCGACGGCCTGAGCACCTACGGCGTCCTGCTGAGGATCGTGCTGCCGCTGTCCAAGGCGGTCGTGGCGACGATGGTGCTCTTCTACTCGGTGTCCTTCTGGAACTCCTGGTTCAGCGCGTTCCTCTACATGGACCACTCCGATCTGATGCCGGTCACCGTGTACCTGCGCAACCTCATCGCGGGCGCCACCGGAGGCGGCAACGCGGGTGCCGCCACCGCGGAGCTCAGTCAGGTGGGCGCGAGCATCCAGGCGGTCACGATCGTGCTCACCGCGCTGCCGATCCTCTGCGTGTACCCGTTCCTCCAGCGCTTCTTCGTCTCGGGCGTGATGCTCGGCGCGGTCAAGGGCTGACGTCCCCCCTCATCCCGCCCACGAACCAGAGGAGTTCCCGTGCAGAACGCAGGAGATTTGTCCCGGCGTCAGATTCTGGCCGCCGCGGGCTTCATCGGCCTCGCCACCCTGACCGGCTGCGGCGGCGACGAGGGCGGCGATGCGAAGGACCTCACGAAGAAGCGGAACGGCGCGATGAAGGACTACCAGCCCGGCCAGCAGTTCAAGGCCTCCAAGGCGCTGTCCTTCTCGATGCTGCACAACGACAACCCGGTCTACCCCCTCAAGGACGGCTGGCTGTTCTGGAAGGAGGTCACCAAGCGCACCGGGATCACCATCAAGCCGCTCGACGTCCCGCTGGCCGACTACGAGAAGAAGCGCAGTGTCCTCATCGGCTCGGGCGACGCCCCCTTCATCATCCCGAAGACGTACCACCCCGGCGAGGTCGCCTTCGTCTCCTCGGGGGCGATCCTCCCGGTCAGCGAGTACGTCGACCTGATGCCCAACTTCCGGGACAAGGTGAAGAAGTGGGGTCTCGAGCCCGAGCTCGACTCCATCCGCCAGTCCGACGGCAAGTACTACCTCCTGCCCGGCCTGCACGAGAAGCCCAGGTCCGGCTACTCGCTCTCGTTCCGCACGGACATCCTCGACAAGCACGGGCTCACGCTGCCGGAGACGTGGGACGAGGTGTACGACGTCCTCAAGGCGCTCAAGGCCGAGTACCCCGACACATACCCCTGGACCGACCGCTGGAGCACCAACACCCCGTTCCCGTGCGGGGCGTTGTTCCAGTACCTCGGCCAGGCCTACGGGGTGAAGGCCGGCTGGGCGTACGACAACATCAGCTTCGACACCACGGCGCGGAAGTTCCTCTTCACCGCCACCCAGGACGCCTACCGGCAGATGGTCGAGTACCTGAGAAAGATCGTCGCCGAGAAGCTGCTCGACCCGGAGAGCTTCACCCAGCAGGACGACCAGGCCGTGCAGAAGCTGCTGGCCCAGAAGTCCTATGCGATCAGCGCCAACCCGCAGGAGCTGGTGCAGAACTACCGCTACAACCTGAGCAAGCAGGTCAAGGGCTCGAAGATCGAGATGGTCCCGGTACCCCTCGGACCGGCAGGACCGATTCTGCTGAGCGGCATCCGGCTGGAGAACGGCATCATGATCTCCAGCAAGGCTCTCAAGAGCGACACCTTCGTCGCGATGATGCAGTTCGTGGACTGGCTCTGGTACTCCGACGAGGGCCAGAAGTTCTGCAAGTGGGGCGTCAGGGGCGTCACGTACACCGAGTCCGGCGGCACGTACACGCCGAAGCCCGGGATCTCGCTGATGGGCTCCGACCCGGACGCCCCGAAGGACCTCCAGAAGGACTACGGCTTCTTCAACGGCGTGTTCACCTACGGCGGCAGCTGGGAGCTGGTCTCCTCCAGCTTCAGCCCGGACGAGAAGAAGTTCCAGGACGTCATGTCCCGGCGCAAGGAACTGCCCGTCGACCCGGCCCACCCGCTCCAGTCCTTCGAGCAGGAGCAGGCGACCCTCTGGGAGACGCCGCTCAAGGACGCCGTCATCCAGAACACCCTCCGGTTCGTCCTCGGCAAACGGCCGATGTCCGAATGGGACGCGTTCCTCGCGGAGTTGAAGTCGAAGAACATGCAGCAACTCGTCGACCTGCACAACAAGGCGTACGAGCGGTTCATGAAGGAGAACGGATGATCCCGGGCGGACGAACGGCGACCGCCGGGCCGGATGTCGCCGGCACGATCACCGCGCGCACCTCCGGCTCCGGCACCCTCTCGCGCACCTCCGGCTCCGGCACCCTCTCGCGCACCTCCGGCTCCGGCACCCTCTCGCGCACCTCCGGCTTCGGCACCGGCCCCCTCTCCCGCGCCTCCGCCCTCGTCCACACCCTCCTGACCACCGAGGCACTGCTCCTCCTCGCCGCCTCCCCGGGCCTGGCCGGACTGCTCCTGCTCGGCCCCGACCCCGCGAACCTCCCCCTCGCGGCCCTGTGCCTGCTGCCGCTCGGACCGGCCCTGTCCGCCGCGCTCTACGCCCTCCACCACCGCAGCCGCGACCTGACCGAACTGCACCCGGCCCGCGCCTACCTGCGCGGCTGGCGGCTCAACGCCGTACCGGCACTGAAGCTGTGGGCGCCCCTGCTGGCCTGGCTGACGGTCATCGCCTTCACCCTCACGCACTTCGCCGCCACCGGCCTGCCCGGCTGGTGGGCCCTGCTGCTCGGGGCGATCGGCGTGGGTTCCCTCCTCTGGGGCGCGCACGCCCTCGTCCTCACGTCCCTCTTCGTCTTCCGGACCCGGGACACCGCCCGCCTCGCCGCCCACTTCCTGGTCCGGCACGGCCGCGCCACCCTCGCCGCCGCCTCCCTGCTGGTCCTGACGGCCGCGTCGGCCGGCCTGCTCACCGAGGCCCTGCCCGCCCTGCTGGCCGCCCCGCTGCTGCTGTCCCTGCTGCACGGCAGCCGGACCGTGATCGGCGAGACGCGGAGGGACTTCACCGCATGACGCACAAGATCCGCTACGGCGGTGACTACAACCCCGAGCAGTGGCCCCAGGAGGTCTGGGACGCGGACCACCGCCTGTTCACCCGGGCCGGAATCGACACGCTCACCGTCGGCGTCTTCACCTGGTCCGTCACCCAACCGGGCCCGGACACCTACGACTTCACGATCCTGGACCGCATCCTGGACCGGGCCGCCGCCGAGGGACGCCGGGTGTGCCTGGCCACCGGAACCGCCGCCCTCCCACCCTGGCTCGCGACGAGACACCCCGAGGTCAACCGCACCGACTTCGAGGGCCGCCGGCACCGCTACGGCCAGCGCCACACCTTCTGCCCCGGCTCACCGGTGTACCGGGAGCACGCCACCGCTCTCGCCTCGCGCCTCGCCGAACGGTACGCCGGCCATCCGGCCCTGCTCGCCTGGCACATCAACAACGAGTACGGCGGCGCCTGCTACTGCGACCTGTGCGCCGAGGCGTTCCGGGCGTGGCTCCGGGACCGGCACGGCACCCTCGACGCCCTCAACGACGCCTGGTGGACCACCTTCTGGTCCCACCGCTACACCGACTGGGACCAGATCGAACCGCCCAGCGCCCTCACCGAGCACTGGCGCGGTCCCGACCACACCGCGTTCCAGGGCATCACCCTCGACTGGTTCCGCTTCACGACCGACGCCCTCCTCGGCTGCTTCCTGGCCGAGAAGGAGGCGATCCGCGCCCACGACCCGGACACGCCCGCCACCACCAACTTCATGGGCCTCTTCCGCCCCCTCGACTACCACCGCTGGGCTCCCCACCTGGACTTCGCCTCCTGGGACAACTACCCGCCCCTGGACGCCCCGCCGACCCGGCCCGCCCTCGCCCACGACCTGATGCGCGGACTGAAGGACGGCGCCCCCTTCTGGCTGATGGAGCAGACCCCCTCGACGACGGCCTGCCGGGACGTCAACCCGCTCCGGCGGCCCGGCGAGCTCCGCCTCGCCACCTTCCAGGCCGTCGCCCACGGCGCCGACGCCGCCCTCTACTTCCAGATGCGCGCCTCCCGCGGTGCCTGCGAGAAGTACCACGGGGCCGTCGTCGGCCACGCGGGCCGCGACGACACCCGCGTCTTCCGCGAAGTCGCCGAGCTGGGAGGGGAACTGGAGGCCCTGGGCGCCCGCACCCTCGGCGCCCGTACCCCCGCCCGCACCGCGCTCCTCTTCGACTGGGACAGCTGGTGGGCCCTGGAGATCTCCGACGGTCCCTCCCGGCTGGTCAAGTATCCCGACGTGGTCCACGCCTACTACCGGGCCGCCCGCGAGGCAGGAGCCGACCTGGACGTGATCCCCCAGACCGCCGACCTCACCGGCTACGACGTGGTCCTCGCCCCCGCCCTGCACCTGGTCAAGGGCGACCTCGCCACCCGCCTGGAAGCCGTGGCCGCCCGCGGCGGCGCGGTCCTGGCGACCTTCCTCTCCGGCCGCGTGGACGAACACGACCGGGCCTTCCTCACCGACGTCCCCGGCCCCCTCGCCCGCCTGATGGGCATCCGCGTCGACGAATGGGACGCCCGCCCACCGGAGTTCGCCCAGACCGTCCCCGAACTGGGCGCGCAGGCCCGGCTCGTCTTCGAGATCGTGCTGCCGCGCGGCGCCGAGACGGTCGCCACCTACGGCACCGACTTCTACGCCGGCACCCCGGCCGTGACCCGCAACCGGTTCGGCTCCGGCGAGGCCTGGTACGTCGCGACCGCCCTCGATCAGCAAGGGGTCGACCAGGTGGTCCGCCGGATCCTGACCCGCCACGACCTGCTCGGCCCCTACGCGGACCACCCGGCGGTGGAGACCGCCACCCGGGTCGCCCCCGACGGCACCCGCCTGCTCTTCCTCCTCAACCACGCCCCCGAACCGGCCCGTCTGACCGCCCACGCCGCCTTCACCGACCTGCTCACCGGCAAGCGGACCGGCCAGGGCGAACCCCTGGAGCTCGACCCGCTGGGCGTGGCGATCCTTCAGTAGGTCCGCTCTGCCAGCGGATCCGCCCTGCCAGGGGTTCCGCCCGTCAGCGGATTCGTCCGTCAGTGGATGAGCCGCCCCCGCCCGTCCGGCACCCCGGACTTGCGGAAGAAGTAGCTGTTGACCTGATCGCGCCACTCGCGGGCACTGCGGAGCTGCTCCTCGTAGCGCTCGGCCACCCGGGCGTGGCGCGCCGGGTCCACCAGCCCGGTCAGCGAACCCCACACCGCCCGGGCCTCCTCCACCTCCTCGACCCCCTCGAAGTGGGTGTCGTAGATGTGCTGGATCACGGTCTTCCCGCTCTTCAGCACATGCCCGTACGGCACATGGTGGAAGAACAGCAGCAGCTCGTCCGGGCAGGTGTCCGGCGACTCGTAGAGCTCGGCCCACGGCTTGCCGTACTGCCCGGCGTACCCCGTCCCGCTCGCCACACCGCGATCGACCCCGACGCCCTCCCGGTCGGCGAAGTGGTACGTCCCCCACGGGCTGTACTCGTACCCGTCCACACTCGGCCCGTAGTGATGCCCCGGCTGCACCATGAAACCCACACCCAGGGGAGCGGTGTACTTCTCGTACGTCCGCCACGAACCGTCCAGCACGGCGTGCAGCCCGCCCGTGAGCCCCTCCAGGGCGTCCGGGAAACTGAGGGCGATCCACTCGTCGAGCACCGCGCCCGGCTCGGCGTCCGGCTGCCAGGCCAGCCGCCCGAAGGTGTACAGGTTCGCCTGCGCCAGCGGATGCCCCGTCCAGAACGGGTCGTCACCGACGTTCGACACGGCGACCAGCCCGCCCCGCGCCACCTCACCCACCGACAGCCCCTGTTCGTGCCGGAACCGCAGGACCTCGCTCCACATCGGCCCCAGCCAGCACACGTGCCGTTGCTGCCCGGTGTACTCCTGGGTGACCTGCAGCTCCACCGCCAGCCGGGTCCGCGGCATCGCCCCGAGCAGCGGCGACACCGGCTCCCGGACCTGGAAGTCCATCGGCCCGTGCTTCACCTGGAGCACGGCGCCGGCCGCGAACTCCCCGTCCAGCGGCACGAAATGGTCGTACGCGGCCCGGGCCCGGTCCGTCGTGCGGTCCCGCCAGTCCTGGCGATGGTCGTAGACGAAGGCCCGCCAGTGCACCGTGCCGCCGAACGGCTCCAGCGCCGCCGCCAGCAGGTTCGCGCCCTCGGCGTGACTGCGGCCGTAGGCGAACGGCCCCGGCTGCCCCTCCGAGTCGGCCTTCACCACGTACCCGCCGAAGTCGGGGATCGCCTGGTACACCCGCCGGGTCGCCTCGGCCCACCAGCCGCGCACCGTCCGGTCCAGCGGATCGGCCGTGGGCAGCCCGCCGAGCGTGATCGGCGCGGCGAAGGAGACCGACAGGTGGGTGCGGACGCCGTAGGGGCGCAGCGCCCCGGCGATCTCGGCGACTTCACCGATCCGGTCGGTGAGGAGACGCGCCTCGGCCGCATGCACATTGACGTTGTTCACGGAGATCGCGTTGATCCCGCACGCCGCGAGCAGCCTGCCGTACGCCCGCACACGGTCGAGTTCGCGCCGCGCCCTGCCGTCCTCCCAGAACAGCGAGCCACCCGCGTACCCGCGCTCCACCTGGCCCATGACCGGGTGGACGGCCACGTTGTCCCAGTGGTCGAGCATACGCAGGGCGAGCGCGGGGCGGTGGACCTCCCGTGCCCGTGCGCCGGTGAAGGCCGCCTCCCCGAGACGGACGACGTGGAACAGGCCGTAGAGCAGGCCGCGTCCATCGGAGGCGGTGACGGTCGTCGTGCCGTCCTCGCGGGCGAAGGCGAAGCCCTCGTCGCCGAGGTCGTCGCCGCCGAGGCCGAGGACCAGGTCGTACGCGCCGTCCGGCACGGCGTCCCGTACGGCCCGGCCCCCGAACCGCCGACAGGCCTCGGCCAGCTCCCCGTGCACCGTCTCCACCAGGGGACCCGATCCCCGGATCATGGTCCGCCGGCCGCCGACCGCCCGGAAGGCGGCGGGCGGCAGCCAGGCCGGGTCGACCCCTTCGGGCAGGACGGGCACGGGAAGCGGCATCGGACCCCCAACTAGGCTGCTCAGGAGAGCAGTTCGACCTCCGCCAGGGTGGCCTCGCCGTCGAGGACCAGGCGGTACTTCTCGTACGTACCCGGCTGCCTCACGGAGAACGCGCGGGTCTGCCGGTCCCAGGCGAAGGACTCCCCGGAGCGCCGGTCGAGCGTCCGCCAGGTGGTGCCGTCGGAGGAGCCCTGGAGCGTCCATCCGGCCGGTGCCTTCGCTCGGTCCGCCGATGACGTCAGCGTGTACTGGACGGCCTCGGCACCCTTCGGGACCGGCAGGTCCACGGAGGTCACCGCGGCGTCCGTCGCCGAGGTGTCGTCGAACAGGGCGCCGTCACCCTTCAGCACGTCCGCACGCGGCGCCGGCACCTCGTCGTCGCGGGTGATCGACACGGGCGCGGCATGCTCGCCCGTGCCCCAGGACGACGGCCGCGAGCCCATGTCGAACTCCAGTACACCGCCCTTGGCGATCAGGGAGTGCGGCAGCGAGGTCTTGGTCCAGGTCCGGCCGTTGACCTTCAACCCCTGCACGTAGACGTTCCTCGCGCTGTTCCGCGGCGCCTTCACCACCAGTTCGCGCCCGTTCTCCAGATGCACGGTCGCCTTGGTGAACAGGGGCGAGCCGATCGCGTACTCGCCGCTGCCCATCACCAGCGGGTAGAAGCCGAGCGAGGAGAACAGGAACCAGGCCGACTGCTCGCCGTTGTCCTCGTCACCGTGATAGCCCTGCCCGATCTCGCTGCCCGTGTAGAGCCGGGACAGCACCTCGCGGACGTTCTTCTGCGCCTTCCAGGGCTGCCCGGCCGCGTCGTACATGTAGATCGCGTGGTGGGCGACCTGGTTGGAGTGCCCGTACATGCCCATCCGGACGTCCCGCGCCTCGGTCATCTCGTGGATGACCCCGCCGTACGAGCCGACGAACTCGGGGGAGGCGGTCTCCGGCGTGGAGAAGTAGTCGTCGAGCTTGTCGGCGAGGCCCTTGCGCCCGCCGTACAGGTTCGCCAGACCTCGGCTGTCCTGCGGGGCGGTGAAGGCGTAGCCGTACCCGTTGGTCTCGGTGTAATCGTGGCCCCACACGCGCGGGTCGTACTGCGAGGACTCCACCCGCCAGTCGCCCTCGGCGTCGCGGCCCTGGAAGAACCCGGCCTTCGCGTCGAAGAGGTTCACATAGTCCCGGGCGCGGTTCAGGAAGTACTCCGACTCCTCCTTGTAGCGCCGCTCACCGGTCTCCTCGTAGAGCTTGTGGCCCATCCGCGAGATGCCGTAGTCGTTGAGATGGCCCTCCAGCGCCCAGGACAGGCCTTCGTGCGTCTCGGTGCTCGTGTAGCCGAGGAACGGGGAGGTGGCCATGCCCTTGCGGCCGACGCCCGAGTTCGGCGGTACGACCGTGGCGTTCTTCACCGCCGCCTCGTAGGCCGCCTTCGCGTCGAAGTCGACGCCCTTGACGTACGCGTCCGCGAACGCCACGTCCGACGAGGTGCCCGTCATGAGGTCCGCGTAGCCGGGGGAGGACCAGCGCGAGGTCCAGCCGCCGTCCTTGTACTGCTGCACGAACCCGTCGACCAGCTCACCCGCCCGGGACGGGGTGAGGAGCGAGTACGCCGGCCAGGTGGTCCGGTAGGTGTCCCAGAACCCGTTGTTCACGTACACCTCGCCGTCGACGATCTTCGCCCCTGTGTGCGTCGGGGTGTCCGGGTTCGGCATGGGGGAGAAGGGCGAGGCGTACTTGTGCCTGCCGCCGACCTTCTCGAAGCCGGAGTTCGGGTACAGGTACAGCCGGTACAGGCTGGAGTACAGCGTCGTCAGCTGGTCGGGGGTCGCGCCCTCGACCTCGACCTTGCCGAGCAGCCGGTCCCACTGCCGCTGGGCGCTCTTCTTGACCGCCTCGAACGACCTGCCCTCCGGGATCTCCTGGCGGAGGTTGTCCTTGGCCTGGTCGAGGCTGATGAGCGAGGTCGCCAGGCGCAGGGTGACGGTCCGGTCGTCGGCCTCGAAGCGCAGATAGCCCTTCACACCGGCCGACGACCCCTCACTCACCGGCTTGTCGAACTCGCCGTAGACGAACAGCCGGGTCGCCCCCGTCGACAGCCCGGACTTCACGTCCGAGTAGCCGGTGACGACCCCGTTCTCCTTGTCCAGGGTCAGCCCCGCCTGGTCGGTCACATTGTCGAAGAGGACACTCGCGTCGTCGCCCGGGTAGGTGAACCGCAGCGCCGCCGCGTGATCCGTCGGCGCCATCTCGGCCTTCAGCCCGTTCTCGAACCCCACCCCGTAGTAGTACGGCCGCGCGGTCTCGTTCTCGTGCCGGAAGGCCAGCTCCCGGGCCTCCCGGCCCAGCTCCGGAGTGCCGGAGGCGAGGGACGGCATCACCTGGAAGGTCTGCCGGTCGCCCATCCAGGGGCTCGGCTCGTGACTCGCGCTGAACGCCTGGATCGTCGGAAGGTTGTCCGCGTTGTTCGCACGCGCGTAGTCGTACAGCCAGCTCAGCGAACCCGCGTTGGTCACCGGCGTCCAGAAGTTGAAGCCGTGCGGCACCGCCGTCGCCGGGAAGTTGTTGCCCCGGGAGAAGCCGCCGCTGGAGTTGGTGCCCCGGGTCGTCACCGCGTAGTCCGACAGATGCGCCTTCGGCCGCTCGGGCGTGACGGACTCGATGCTCACGTCGTCCAGCCAGCCCCGGAACTTCGCCGGACCCTTGGGGGAGTCGTACGCCACCAGGACCCGGTCCACGGTCTTCCCGGCCGCGACCGAGCCGATCCGCGCCTCCACGTCGTTCCACTGGTTGACGTAGAGGATCTTCGCCGCGCCCTGTCCCTGCGGGGTCAGCGGGAAGCCGTGCTGGTCGGTGGCGCGCAGATCGCTCAGATGGGTGCCGTCGGTGAAGGCCAGGTCGACGGAGACGTTCGTCGCGTCGTAGTCGAGGTCACCGTCCGCCATGGACGGGAAGATGCGGTAGGCCAGCCGTGTGTTCCGGCCCACGGCCACGTTCACGTCGAAGATCTTGTTGTACGAGTAGGCCCGGCCCTCGGCGGTGTGCCGGCCGGCGTAACGCAGGGCGCGCTTACCGGTGAACCCGGCGCCCGCCTTGGCGGTGGGGGAGCCGCTGGGGCCCCGGTCGACGAGGGAGAGCATGTCCTGTGGGACGGGCCCGTCGGCTCCGCCCGTGGACAGCTGTAGGTCGGCGAGCTGGAGGATGTCGCCGCCGTTGTTCCGGTTGACCTCCAGCCGGAAGTGCCGGTACTCGGCGGGCTCGGCCAGGTCGTACGTCTTCGTCTGGAACCGCTCTTCGAAGGACTCGCCGGAGCGGGTGTCGAGCGTCGTCCACTCCTTGCCGTCGGCCGAGCCCTTCAGCGTCCAGTCCTTGGGGTCGCGTTCATCGGCGTCATTGGCCGACGTCAGTGCGTAACGCGCCAGTTTGACTGGTTTGTCCAGGTCGAACTCCACCCAGCCCGTGGGCTCGAAGGCGAGCCACTTGGTGCTCGGTTCGAGGTCGACGAGGTTCTCCTTCACCTCGCCGCCGCCCGTGTTCTCGGCGCTGGCCCGGACGTCGATGACCTGGTCGGTCACATTGCCCGGTATGCCGCTGCTGTAGCCGCCGTCGACCCCCGAGGCCCGTTTGCCGCCGTCGGGGGTGGTGTCGACGGTGTTCAGCCAGTCCGGAACCGGGTCGTCCGCCTCGAACGAGGACGCGAACTCCCGGTCGGGGCTCTCGGGGGCTACGGGCCGTGCGACCGCAACGCCCTGTGAACTCAGGGTCAAAGCGAAGGCGGTCGCCGACACGACCGCCGAACCCCATCTGTGCCGAGCTTTCCGCTGCATCAACGGGTACCCTCCCTGCGCAGTGGACAACGTTGTCACCTTCGATGCGCAAGGACCAGTAGTTGCCCAAGTGGCCGGGAGTGTCAAGGGTGTTGCCTGTGGCATTCGGGCGCGTCGACCGGGATATTTCCGGCGGAGCACCCACAGGCCGCTCATACTTCCGCGAGGTCTCAACTCGGATAAGACCCACGGCCAACCCTGTGTTCGATGTTGATCCGCTGGCGGGAAGTGGACTATACCTGTCGCACGCTTCACCCGATCCGCACATCACCACCCGCACTTCCCTGCACGACCCAGCTTGACCCGATCGCGGTGCCGGGAAGGATCCGGTTCACCGCCTGAGTCCTGGAGAAGGCGAGGACTTGAGCATGGGATCCACTTCCGCCGAGAACCACGGCACCGAAGGTGTCGGCCGCCGTGATCTGATCAAAAGGTCTGCCGCGCTCGGGCTGATCTCCGTCCCCACCATGAGTTTCCTCTCCGCCTGCGCCAGCAGCGGCGGCGACGACAGTGGCGACAAGGCCAAGGCCGGCAAGAAGACCGCGAAGAACCCGCTCGCCGTCAACGACACGGCCGGCATGGAATTCGTCCTGTTCGACGGCGGCTTCGGCAAGGAGTACGCCGAGGACGCCGTGAAGATCTACGAGAAGAACTTCCCCAAGGTGAAGGTGAAGTTCTCCGCCACCCAGAAGATCCAGTCCACCCTCCAGCCCCGCTTCAACCAGGGCACCCCGCCGGACCTCATCGACAACTCCGGCGCCGAGCAGATGGACATGGGCGTCCTGGTCGGCAAGGACCAGCTCACCGACCTCACCCCGCTGCTCGACGCGCCCTCCTACGACGACCCGGACAAGAAGGTCCGTGACACGCTGCGCCCCGGCATCGTGGAGATGGGCCAGTTCGACGGCGAGAAGGTCTGGATCCTGTACTACGCCTACACGGTGTACGGCGTCTGGTACTCGCAGAAGGCCCTGGACTCGCTCGACGAGCAGTACCCGGAGACCTGGGACCAGATGCTCGCGGTCTGCGCGAAGGCCAAGAAGAAGGGCATGGCGGGCTGGACGTACGCGGGCAAATACCCGTATTACATCCCCTTCTCGCTCTACCCGATGATCGGCAAGGTCGGCGGCCGCGAGGTCCTCGACGCGATCGACAACCTGGAGCCGAACGCCTGGAAGCACCCGGCCGTCAAGGCCTGCTTCGAGGCGTACTACGAGCTCTACAAGAAGGGCTACGTCCTCAAGGGCACCCCGGGCCTGGACCACATCCAGTCGCAGACCGCCTGGGCCGAGGGCAAGGCGCTGTTCATCCCGAACGGCTCCTGGGTGGAGAACGAGTCGGCCAACGTCATCCCCGACGACTTCAACCTGGCCGTCTCCGCGCCCACCGGCCTCGACTCCTCCGACAAGATGCCCTTCGGCACCATCTGGGCCTCCGGCGGCGAGCCCTTCATCGTCCCGGCCAAGGCGAAGAACGCGGCCGGCGGCATGGAGCAGCTGCGCATCATGCTCAGCGAGGCCTCCTCGAAGAACTTCACCGGCAAGGTGAAGTCACTGACGGCCTACAACGGCGGCACCGACGGCATCTCCCTCACCCCCGGTCTCAAATCCGGCGTCGCGGCGCTGGACAAGGCGGGCGACAACGTGGTGAATCCCCGTCTGCAGGACTGGTACGTGCAGTTGCAGAAGGAGAAGATCGGTGTGTCCGGCCTCGGCGAGATGATGGCCGGCCGTCTCACCCCGGCCGAAGCCATCAAGAAGATCCAGGGATTCGCCGACGAGGCCGCCAAGGACGACTCCATCAAGCACTACAAGCACCAGTAACAGCAACGGAAACCCATTTTACGCAACGGCACCGGAGTGGCGATGCAGCACGGCAAGTACCGGTTCATCGTGGGCTTCCTAGCGCTGCCCCTGGGACTGTACGCGCTCTTCGTGGTCTGGCCGTTCATCCAGTCCATCTACTACTCGTTCACGGACTGGACCGGCCTGAGCCCCGAATTCAAGATGGTCGGTTTCGACAACTACAGCCGGATGCTCGATGACGACATCTTCTGGAAGTCGTTGCAGCACAGCCTGCTGTTCGCCCTCCTGCTGCCGGTGGTGACGATCAGCCTGGCGCTGTTCTTCGCCTTCATGATCAATGTAGGCGGCAGAAAACGGAGAAACGGCCCGGTCGTCACCGGTGTCCGCGGCTCCTCCTTCTACAAAATCGTCTACTTCTTCCCGCAGGTCCTCTCGATCGCCATCGTCGCGCTGCTGTTCGCGTTCGCGTACAACCCGGACAGCGGTGCGATCAACACGCTCCTGCGCGGCATCGGCCTGGGCGACGTCCAGCCCCTCTGGCTGGGCGACCCCGATCTCGCCCTCTGGGCGGTGATGGCGGTCCTCGTCTGGTCCACGGTCGGCTTCTTCGTGGTCCTCTTCTCCGCCGGCATGGCCTCCATCCCCGCGGAGATGTACGAGGCCGCGCTCCTGGACGGGGCGAACCGCGTCACCACGTTCTTCCGGGTCACCCTGCCCCTCCTCTGGGACACGGTGCAGTCCGGCTGGGTCTACATGGGCATCCTCGCCCTGGGCGCCGAGTCGTTCGCGGTCGTGCAGATCATGACGACCGGCCCGGGCGGCCCCGACTACTCGACCACCGTCATGGTCCTGTACGTGTACCAGAAGGCGTTCCGCGACGGGCAGGCCGCCTACGCCACCACCATCGGTGTCGCCCTGCTCGTCGTCACGCTGGCCTTCGCCGCCGTGGTGATGCGGCTGGGCCGTCGCGAGCGGCTGGAGTACTGATCGATGAAGACGACCGAAACCCCCGCGCCGCTGCCGGCCGAGTCCGGCGCACCGATCACCAAGACGGACATCGGGCCGCCCCCTCCCGTGAAGGAGAAGAAGGAGGGCACGGTCCTCAACGTCTTCTCCCACGGCGTCCTGGTCGTCTGGGCGTTCATGGTGGTCCTGCCGCTGCTCTGGGCGGTCATGACGTCCTTCAAGGACGACCGCTCCATCTTCAGCTCCCCCTGGTCGCTCCCGGACTCCCTGCACTTCGACAACTGGTCGCGGGCGTGGACCCAGGCCAACATGAGCGACTACTTCCTCAACACGGTTCTCGTGGTCGGCGGTTCGCTCATCGGAACCCTGGTCCTGGGCTCCATGGCGGCCTACGTCCTGGCCCGTTTCGAATTCCCGGGCAATCGTTTCATCTACTTCCTGTTCATCGGCGGCATGAGCTTCCCGATCATGCTCGCCCTGGTCCCGCTGTTCTACGTCGTGAACAACATGGGCCTGCTGAACACCATCCACGGCCTGATCCTGGTCTACATCGCGTACTCGCTGCCGTTCACGGTGTTCTTCCTCACAGCGTTCTTCCGCACCCTGCCGACGTCGATCGCCGAAGCGGCGTTCGTGGACGGCGCGTCCCACAGCCGCACGTTCTTCCAGATCATGCTGCCCATGGCCAAGCCGGGCCTGATCAGCGTCGGCATCTTCAACTTCCTGGGCCAGTGGAACCAGTACATGCTCCCCACGGTCCTCAACACCGACCCCGACAAGCGGGTCCTCACCCAGGGCCTGGTCCAGCTGGCGGTCAGCCAGGGCTACAAGGGCGACTGGTCGGGCCTCTTCGCCGGCCTCGTGATGGCGATGCTGCCGGTGCTGGCGGCGTACATCATCTTCCAGCGGCAGGTGGTCCAGGGGCTTACGGCGGGGGCGTTGAAGTAACCCGGCGCCGTCGGATTGGCGGATGTGCCGCCCTGACTGCCGCTATGACACCCGTCGGCGGGGTTGAGCCGTCTGCTACCCGCCGGTGTGGTCGTGCAGCATGCCCCCGGAAGTCGAACATGGTGGTCCGGGGACCGGAGAACGAAGCCGCGTCGGCGTAGAACTCGGGGTTCGGCCAGGGCAGTACCTCGCCGCACACCTCCGCCGCGCGGAGCAGCACCTCCCGTGTGCGCACCGCCCGCTCCTGCATGCAGGCGCTCGTAGATCGCGCGGTTTGGATGGCGAAGCGGGTGCGGGCGCGCGCGAGCGGCCGACCGACCCTGTACACCAGCGCCGTCAGGAGCATGGATACCGACGCCCCTGAGACGGGCGGCGTGTGCGACGGCCGGACGGTGTTCGTCACACTCGGCATCACCGTCGAGTCGGTATCGACCCACAATGCCTGGGGACAACCCAGGAATACTTGACGCGAAACCTGTGCCGGCATGGGCATCAGTCCGCGCTGGGCGAAGTTAGTTCGGAGTCAGATTGTTCTTTGTGATCTTCGCGTGTTGAGGTCTCCCACAGGGGTCGGCTGCACCTGCGCATGGAGTCACCGTCGACGGTCGCATGAGCGGCCTCCTCGGAGCGCTGGAGAGCCGTAATTCCCGCCCCACCGCCGTTTTGGCGACACCAGCTCGCCCTTCGATGAACACTACCTTTGTCTGATCTAAGCGGCAGTGGGTCGACGGCCGACCACCTTACGCGTCCAATATCGATCGGTCGCCTGGTCCCCAGGGCGTCCACGAGATCACGAGTGGGCGCTAGAAACAGTCGTGTGACCGAAGTGTAGGTGGGTCAGTTCGGCTATGCACTTGGCGTGGAAACAGCCCTCTAGGCTGAAAACCGCCACCGGGTGACCTCGCGCGTTAGTCAGCCGAACCGCCCTGCCTGCCAACTGCGAGGAAAAGGCCTCATTCGAGCCAGAACAGCAGGAGGTCAGGTGAGGTTGTGAGGTATCGGCTGGCCATCGGCTCATTGATTGCGCGGTGGGATTGATTTGTGGATATAGGCAGGATTGCCGCCATAAAGTGCATATAAGTCCGCTTTCTGTTCGTGTTCGAATGAAGAGGTTGCAAAATTTGCTTCAGTCGCTGTTGAATGGCTCGGTGTGACTGCGGGGCAAGGGTTGCTTCAAGTGCTCAACCCGCCGGGTTGGCGACTTTCCCTTGGGTTTGCACAGTCAATGATGCCGAAGGGCTGCCGAAAGGGTGGAGATGGGTAAGAAGGTGCGAGTTGCAGGGGTAATCGCAGCATCGCTGGGGCTTGTCGTGACGATAGCCTCTCCTGCTAGTGCTTACGAGTTGCAAGTCAGATGCGACAATCCGGCATCGAGAGGGTACATTGACTACACGTGGGTCAATTCCACTCGAATTAACGTGAGCATTGCGGTTAGCGACTATGCGGAAGACGGACATCATGCCCGTGCGCGATTGCTGACGGAAAACCGTGCAGGGCAGATCGTCTACTGGGCATGGCGCAAGGATCTCAATGGAGCCTTCAATGGCTACATCAAGGATGCTACTTACGCAAGCGATGCCGGGGGTATCGTAGATGTGGGTGTCCAGGTGGGAACATATGAAGGTGACGAGCCCTTGGATCTGTGTTCGAGCTGGGATTCCGGACCTATCAATGGATAAGCGCAGATGATGGAGTAAGCGCGAGGGGCACCTAGTGTCCCAGTCCCGAGGCCTTTGAGCCGCAGTCGGCCAACGTTCTTACGTTCGCGGTGGACGAGAGAGAACGGACCGCTCCGGTGCTGCCCGGGGTGCTTGCACCTCGACGCCGCACTTTCGACTACGTCCGTCACGGCACGGTGGAACTGTCTGCCACCCTGAACGCTGCCACCGGCGAGGTGGTCCGGAAAACTATCCGCGCAGCAACCGGGCGGTGGTCTTCCGAGTTCTCCTCGACGAGATCGCCGGGCCAGCTTCGGTTCCGTAGTTCACGTGATCCACGACAACTTCTCCGGTCACAGGGCGCCGGTGGTGCACAAATAGCTGCTCGTGCACCACCGGCTCGAGTTGAACTTCATGCTGACGTACTCATCATGGATCGGTCCAGGCCGAGTGGTGGTTCACCGGGCCGGAAGGATGCTGTCGTGTACGCGCGTGTTCTGCTCACTCGCCGAGCTGAAGATCGTCCTCGATTAGTGGATTGCGACCTAGAACGAGCAGACCGCCTTCATGTGGACCAAGACCGAAAAAAGGATCAACCCACCGCATTACTGCTGGCGGCAGAATCTTCAGGCCAGGATACTAGGCTAAAGGTCGCATTTGCAGCCGCGGTGCCGCAAGGAAGCGCTGGGTTTTCTGTCTAGGTCATTTTCCGGCTAAGCGTAGCGGATGGTGTCGTCGGTGAAGGGCCTCGCAATCGGATGATCCGGAACGGCGCGAATGTGGCCGCCGCCGATGCTGTCCCTTCGCGCGTGAGCGCGAAGCCCGTGCGGCTTGGACGAGTACTGGGTCTGCTGCTACCTCGCTTGTGTCGACACAGCCCCCTGCCTCTTTTCTGCCTCGCCGTAGACGGAGTGAAGAATCGGCTTCACTGAGATTGTGTCCTACGGGGTCGTTGGTCCGCGCATGAGGCAGGGTATGTTGAGTTGGATTCCGGACGGCCGTGGGAGATCGCGCAAACCGCTGATTCCACCTTCGAGAGTGTGACCGTGCAGGGCGGCGGAACGCAGGGCACCTGATGAGCCGCTATTCGCGGCGATCGTCTACGCCCTGGCAAGCGGCTGAGCTTGGCGCCAACTGCCGCCCTGTAGCGGCATATCGAAGTCGACGGCTCACCGCCAGCTCGTGATCTGGTCGAGAGAGCCGGTGTCTGGGGCCGCCACCACGAGGCGGTGCTGCACCGGCTCGACGAAGCCGGCCTCATCGACGTCACCCGCGTCGTCCTCGACACAGCCCACGTCAGGGCTGAAAAGGGGCGAACACATAGGTCCGAGCCTCGTGGACCGGGGCAAGCCGGAATCCAAGATGCACATCTTGTCGGACGCAACGGACTGTCCCTCCTTATCGGCGACTCGGCCGGCAGCACCCACGGCAGCGAAGGGCTCAGGCCGGGATCGAGGGTCAGCAAAACGAGACACGACCCTCACTACGGCCGCCATTTCAACCGCCAGCGCCTCCAGCCGACGATGCCTGCGACCCCGCCGACCTGCGCAGATGGTCAGATGAAAGCGCATTGGCGTGCGCATCGCTGGCCGCGAAGGGGCTCGAGTCCAGCGAACGATTAGGGCGACGCCGGTGGGTCATCGAGCGGATGATGTCCTGCCTGTCCGGCTACCGACGACTCAGCCCACGCTACAAGCGTTACCCGCAACCACCTGGCCCTTCTCGGCCTCGCCGCCGCACTCTTGCTCCTTGAGAGCGACTCGTCCGCCTCGCCACGTAGGAAACGGTCTCAAGCCAAGCAAGCCAAGATGACCATCTGAGAGCTGGGAATCCCTCATTTGCCCGGGGCAGCGTTCAACCTCTTGACGGGAGGCGCCCCGAACAGCTCAGCTTAGAGTTCACTAGTTGGACATAGACGGGGCCTCATCGATGCGGCCCCGCGCGCAGGAGGTCGTCGTGGAGACTCCGGGGTCGCAGTCGTCGCTGCACCGAGCCAACCTGGAGCGGGTCGTACGTGCCGTGCGCCTGGCGGGCTCCCTCACCCAGGCCGAGATCGCTCGGACGACAGGTCTGTCCGCGGCGACGGTCTCCAATATCGTCCGGGAGTTGAAGGACGGCGGCACCGTCGAGGTCACCCCGACCTCCGCCGGCGGCCGCCGCGCCCGCAGCGTGTCGCTGAGCGGCGACGCCGGCATCGTCATCGGCGTCGACTTCGGCCACACCCACCTCCGCGTCGCCATCGGCAACCTCGCCCACCAGGTCCTCGCCGAGGAATCCGAGCCCCTGGACGTGGACGCCTCGTCCACCCAGGGCTTCGACCGCGCGGAACAGCTGGTCACCCGCCTGATCGAAGCCACCGGCGTGGACCGCTCCAAGATCGCCGGCATCGGCCTCGGCGTCCCCGGCCCCATCGACGTGGAGTCCGGCACCCTCGGCTCGACCGCCATCCTCCCGGGATGGACCGGCACCAAGCCCGCCGAGGAGCTGCGCGGCCGCCTCGGCGTCCCCGTGCACGTGGACAACGACGCCAACCTCGGCGCCCTCGGAGAGATGGTCTGGGGCAGCGGCCGAGGCGTCCGCGACCTGGCGTACATCAAGGTCGCGAGCGGTGTCGGCGCCGGTCTGGTGATCGACGGCAAGATCTACCGGGGCCCCGGCGGCACGGCCGGAGAAATCGGACATATTACACTCGATGAATCCGGCCCGGTCTGCCGCTGCGGCAACCGCGGCTGCCTGGAGACCTTCGCGGCGGCGCGCTACGTGCTCCCGCTCCTCCAGTCCAGTCACGGCACCGATCTGACCATGGAAGGCGTCGTACGGCTCGCGCGGGACGGAGACCCGGGCTGCCGTCGGGTGATCGCCGACGTCGGCCGCCACATCGGCAGTGGAGTGGCCAATCTCTGCAATCTGCTGAACCCGAGCCGCGTGGTCCTCGGCGGTGATCTCGCCGAGGCCGGTGAGCTGGTTCTCGGGCCGATCCGGGAGTCCGTGGGCCGCTACGCCATCCCCAGTGCGGCACGCCAGTTGTCCGTTCTCCCCGGCGCCCTCGGCGGCCGTGCGGAGGTGCTCGGAGCGCTCGCCCTCGCCCTCAGCGAGATGGGCGATTCGACCCTTCTGGACGGAACTGCTCCCAGTGCGCTGAAGGCAGCCACCCCTGCCTTCACTTAGAGAACGGATGGCACCGTTGCCATCTCGTTAAGGATTTACTTCTTGACGTCGCACGTGCGGCCGAGTTGACTTCCAGCCACCTCGGCCGCAATGTCGCGGCCTCGTCAGGGAGGTTTCTGAAGTGAACACGCGTATGCGTCGCGCCGCTGTTGCTATTGCCGCCGGTGCGATGGCCGTTTCGCTTGCTGCCTGTGGCAGCGCCAAGGAGTCGGGCGACAACGCCGACTCCACCGGGTCCGCCAAGAAGGGCGACGACATCAAGGTCGGCCTGCTCCTTCCGGAGAACGCGACCGCCCGTTACGAGAAGTTCGACCGGGTTCTCATCGAGAAGAAGGTCAAGGAGCTCACCGGCGGCAAGGGCGAGGTCGTCTACGCCAACGCCAACCAGGACGCCGCCAAGCAGAACCAGCAGGTCGACACCATGGTGTCGAACAAGGTCGATGTGCTGATCGTCGACGCCGTGGACTCCAAGGCCATCGCCGGCGCGGTGAAGAAGGCCAAGGACTCCGACATCCCCGTCGTCGCCTACGACCGCCTGGCCGAGGGGCCGATCGACGCCTACACCTCGTTCGACAACGTCACCGTCGGCAAGACCCAGGGCGAGGCCCTGCTCAAGGCCCTCGGCGACAAGGCCAAGGACGGCCAGATCGTCATGATGAACGGGTCCTCCACCGACCCGAACGCCGCCGACTTCAAGAAGGGCGCGCACTCCGTGCTCGACGGCAAGGTGAAGGTCGGCCGCGAGTACGACACCAAGGAGTGGAAGCCGGAGAACGCCAACCAGAACATGGAGGGCGCCATCTCCGCCCTCGGCAAGGACAAGATCGTCGGCGTCTACTCCGCCAACGACGGCATGGCGGGCGGCATCATCACCGCCCTGAAGGCCGCCGGCATCGCCGACATCCCCGTCACCGGCCAGGACGCCGAACTCGCGGGTGTGCAGCGCATCGTCACCGGTGAGCAGTACATGAGCGTCTACAAGCCCTACCCGCAGGAGGCGGACGTCGCTGCCGAGATGGCCGTCGCCCTCGCCCAGGGCAAGTCGCTCGACTCGATCGCCAAGGACAAGGTCGACAGCCCGACCACCAAGGCCATCCCGTCCGTCCTCGTCCCGGTCGTCTCGCTGACCAAGGACAACATCAAGGACACCGTCATCAAGGACGGCATCTACACCGTGAACGAGATCTGCACGGGCAAGTACAAGGCCGCCTGCGACAAGATCGGTCTCAAGTAAGCAACCGCCAAGTCCCCTGCGGAGCACGGGAGTCCGAGTCGGACTCCCGTGACCCGTGCGGGGGACAGGTTGCCCCCGAGTTCCTCCGGCGCCCCGCCACATCAGCCCCGCAAGCTCCGCGGGGCGCCGGACGGATCACCCCTCCCACCCTTCTGCACAACCTCCCGCCGGGTCAGGCGGCGAAGGAGATGGTTCACGTGTCCGCTACGCCCGTGCTGGCGTTGCGCGGGGTCTCCAAGCGGTTCGGTGCCGTTCAGGCGCTCACCGACGTAGAGCTTGAGGTCCACGCCGGTGAAGTGGTCGCCCTGGTGGGCGACAACGGAGCCGGAAAGTCCACGCTGGTCAAGACGATCGCCGGCGTGCACCCCATCGATGAGGGAGTCATCGAATGGGACGGCAGGTCCGTCCAGATCACCAAGCCGCACGACGCCCAGAACCTGGGCATCGCGACCGTCTACCAGGACCTCGCGCTCTGCGACAACATCGACGTCGTCGGCAACCTCTACCTGGGCCGGGAGATCCGCAAGCGCGGTGTCCTGGACGAGGTGGAGATGGAGCGCCGCTCCCGCGAGCTGCTCGACACGCTGTCGATCCGCATCCCCAGCGTGCGCATCCCGATCGCCTCGCTCTCCGGCGGTCAGCGACAGACCGTGGCCATCGCCCGCTCCATGCTCGGCGAGCCCAAGCTGGTCATCCTCGACGAGCCCACCGCCGCCCTCGGCGTCGAGCAGACCGCACAGGTCCTCGACCTGGTCGAGCGGCTGCGCGAGCGCGGCCACGCCGTGATCCTCATCAGCCACAACATGGCCGATGTGAAGGCCGTCGCGGACAAGGTCGCCGTGCTGCGCCTCGGGCGCAACAACGGCGTCTTCGAGGTCAAGTCGACCTCGCAGGAAGAGATCATCTCCGCCATCACCGGCGCCACCGACAACGCCGTGACCCGCCGTGCGGCGCGCACGAACGGGGAGGTTTCCAAGTGAGCATCGACAAGACCTCCGCGGCTCCGGACGACCACGCCGTGGAGAACCCCGAGGCGGCCAAGGCCGCCGTCACGGTGGTCGACCCCCGGCTGCTGGTCCGCGAGCAGGGCCTCAAGGGCTACGTCACCGAGTTCAAGCGGAAGATGAAGTCCGGCGACCTGGGATCCATCCCGGTCGTCATCGGTCTGGCCATCATCTGGCTCATCTTCACGAGCCTGAACTCCAACTTCCTCACCGCGGGCAACCTGTCCGACATGTCCGTCGCCATGGTCGGCACGGGCATGATCGCCGTCGGCATCGTGTTCGTGCTGCTGCTCGGCGAGATCGACCTGTCGGTCGGCTCGGTCTCCGGTGTGGCGGGTGCGTCGTTCGCGGTGCTGAACGTCACCAACGGCATGAACGAGTGGCTCGCCTTCGTGCTGGCCATCCTCACCGGCACCGTCGCCGGCGTGCTGCACGGCTTCTTCTTCGCGAAGATCGGCGTCCCCGCGTTCGCCGTCACCCTGGCCGGTCTGCTGTTCTGGAACGGCCTCATGCTCCAGATCCTGGGCAGCAACGGCACGATCAACCTCGACCCGGACGGGGTCGTGGCGCAGCTGACCAGCTACTACTTCTCCGACGTGGCCGCCGCGTACGCTCTGGCCGCCGTGGTGACCGCCGGGTTCTTCCTCAGCTCCTTCCTCGGCAACCGGCGCCGCGAGGCCGCCGGCGTACCGTCGAGGCCGCTGAGCGAGACCATCGTGCGGACCGCGCTGCTGGCGGCTCTCGCGTTCACCGTCGCCATCGTCTTCAACCAGTACAAGGGCCTGCCGCTCGCCGTGGTGATCTTCATCGCGGTGCTGCTGGTCACGGACTTCGTGCTGCGCCGCACGGCGTACGGCCGGAAGGTGTTCGCACTCGGCGGCAGCGTCGAGGCGTCCCGCCGCGCCGGCATCAACGTGGAGATGGTCCGGATCTCGGTGTTCGCGATCTCGGGCACCTTCGCCGCGGTCGGCGGCCTGTTCATCGCCTCCAAGATCGCCGCTGCCAACCAGGGCGCCGGTGGCGGTGACCTGCTGATGAACGCGATCGCCGCGGCGGTGATCGGCGGCACGTCGCTCTTCGGTGGCCGTGGACGCACCTGGAACGCCCTGCTCGGTGTGCTGGTGATCGTGTCGATCCAGTACGGGCTCGCCCTCGAGGGCATCGCCTCCCCGGTGCAGTACATGATCACCGGTGGTGTGCTGCTGGCCACGGTCGTCATCGACGCCGTCACCCGCAAGACGCAGAAGACCGCCGGGCGCGCGTAGCGCCCGAGAACCCGCCTGTGCCCGGTACCTCCCAGGTACCGGGCACAGCTGTGTCGTAGGTGTGGCACAAGATGGGTACAGCCGAACGCGTGACGTACGACGCAAGGCCACGGCGCCGCCCGCGAAGGCGGAACATTAGACTCGACAAGCCCGGCAACAGCTCTACTGCAAGGAGGCACGGGTGCCGCTGCTGACCCGTATCAGGGGACCGCGCGATCTGGACCGGCTCAACCTGGAGGAGCTGAACCAGCTGGCGGAGGAGATCCGGACCTTCCTTGTCGAAGCGGTCTCCAAGACCGGCGGTCACCTCGGCCCCAACCTCGGCGTGGTGGAGCTCACCATCGCCCTGCACCGGGTCTTCGACTCACCCCGGGACAAGGTGCTCTGGGACACCGGCCACCAGTCCTACGTCCACAAGCTGCTCACCGGCCGCCAGGACTTCTCGAAGCTGAAGATGAAGGGCGGCCTGTCCGGCTACCCCTCGCAGGCCGAGTCCGAGCACGACGTCATCGAGAACTCGCACGCCTCGACCGTCCTCGGCTGGGCCGACGGCATCGCCAAGGCCAACCAGATCATGGAGCGCGACGACCACGTCGTGGCCGTGATCGGCGACGGCGCGCTGACCGGCGGCATGGCCTGGGAAGCGCTGAACAACATCGCCGACGCCAAGGACCGCCCGCTCGTCATCGTCGTCAACGACAACGAGCGCTCCTACGCACCGACCATCGGCGGCCTCGCCAACCACCTGGCGACCCTGCGCACCACCGACGGCTACGAGCGCTTCCTGGCCCGCACCAAGGAGGTCCTGGAGCGCACCCCCGTCGTCGGACGGCCGCTCTACGACACCCTGCACGGCGCCAAGAAGGGGTTGAAGGACTTCATCGCCCCGCAGGGCATGTTCGAGGACCTCGGCCTGAAGTACGTCGGGCCGATCGACGGACACGACCTGGAGGCCCTGGAGTCGGCGCTCGCCAAGGCCAAGCGGTTCGGCGGGCCGGTCATCGTGCACTGCCTCACCGAGAAGGGCCGGGGCTACCAGCCCGCTCTCCAGGACGAGGCGGACCGCTTCCACGCCGTCGGCAAGATCCACCCCGACACGGGCCTGCCGATCGCCAGCTCCGGCGCCGACTGGACGTCCGTCTTCGGCGAGGAGATGGTCAAGCTCGGCGAGGAGCGCGAGGACATCGTCGCCATCACGGCCGCGATGCTCCAGCCCGTGGGCCTGGACAAGTTCGCCAAGCGCTTCCCCAAACGCGTCTACGACGTCGGCATCGCCGAGCAGCACGGCGCCGTCTCCGCGGCCGGGCTGGCCACGGGCGGGGTGCACCCGGTGTTCGCCGTCTACGCCACCTTCCTCAACCGCGCCTTCGACCAGGTGCTGATGGACGTGGCCCTGCACAAGTGCGGCGTCACCTTCGTGCTCGACCGGGCCGGGGTCACCGGGACGGACGGCGCCTCCCACAACGGCATGTGGGACATGTCGATCCTCCAGGTCGTGCCCGGGCTGCGGCTGGCCGCGCCGCGTGACGCCGACCAGGTCCGCGCCCAGCTGCGCGAGGCCGTCGCCGTCGACGACGCGCCGACCGTGGTCCGCTTCTCCAAGGGCGCCGTGGGCCCCGCCGTGCCCGCCGTGCGGCGCGTCGGCGGCATGGACGTCCTGCGCGAGCCGGGCACCGACCGGCCGGACGTCCTGCTGGTCTCCGTCGGCGCCCTCGCGCCGATGTGCCTGGAGATCGCCGGCCTGCTCGACAGGCAGGGCATCTCCACGACCGTCGTCGACCCGCGCTGGGTCAAGCCCGTCGACGAGGCCATGGCCCCGCTCGCCGAGCAGCACCGCGTGGTCGTCACCGTCGAGGACAACAGCCGCGTCGGTGGCGTCGGCTCGGCGATCGCCCAGGCGCTGCGCGACGCCGGTGTCGACGTGCCGCTGCGGGACTTCGGCATCCCGCCGCGCTTCCTCGACCACGCCTCGCGTGCCGAGGTGCTGGCCGAGATCGGTCTCACGGCGCCGGACATCGCCCGGCAGGTGACCGGGCTGGTCGCCAAGCTGGACGGCCTCCCCACCGACCGCGGCGCCAGGGACGCGGTGGAGAGCGCGCGCGACTGACACGGCCGACAGGGCCGAACGGGTACGGGATGGGCCGGTTTCCCCACCATGAGGGTGGTGGAACCGGCCCATTGGCGTGAATTCGCCCGTGCCGGGGCATACGGATGGTGCCACCTCTCGATCATGTCGAGGACGACGAGCGTGGGAGGTAACCCCGTGAGCAGTACCCTCTTCCGGACGAAGAAGGTCGAGCAGTCCATCCTCGACACCGAGGAGCCAGAACACGCGCTCAAGAAGTCCTTGTCCGCGTTGGATCTGACCGTCTTCGGCGTCGGTGTGATCATCGGTACCGGCATCTTCGTTCTCACCGGAACAGTCGCCAAGAACAACGCGGGGCCGGCCACGGCTCTGGCGTTCGTGGCGGCCGGCGTCGCCTGCGCCCTGGCCGCCCTCTGTTACGCCGAGTTCGCGTCCACGGTCCCGGTCGCCGGGTCCGCCTACACGTTCTCGTACGCCTCCCTCGGTGAACTGCCCGCCTGGATCATCGGCTGGGACCTGGTTCTGGAGTTCGCACTCGGTACGGCGGTGGTGGCCGTCGGCTGGTCCGGCTACATCCAGTCGCTCATGGACAACGCGGGCTGGAGCATGCCGGCGGCTCTCGGCAGCCGCGAGGGCGCCGACGTCTTCGGCTTCGACATCCTCGCCGCCGCGCTCGTCCTCGTCCTCACCTGCATCCTCGTGATCGGCATGAAGCTGTCCGCGCGGATCACGTCGGTCGTCGTCGCCATCAAGGTGACGGTCGTCCTCGTCGTGATCATCGCGGGCGCGTTCCTCATCAAGGGCGACAACTACGACCCGTTCATCCCCAAGGAGCAGCCGGTGGAGGCCGGGGCGAGTCTCGACTCCCCCCTGATCCAGCTCATGTTCGGCTGGGCGCCCTCCAACTTCGGCGTGATGGGCATCTTCACCGCCGCCTCGGTCGTGTTCTTCGCCTTCATCGGCTTCGACGTCGTGGCCACGGCCGCGGAGGAGACCAAGAACCCGCAGCGCGACATGCCGCGCGGCATCCTCGGCTCCCTCGTCATCTGCACGACGCTGTACGTCCTCGTGTCGATCGTCGTCACCGGCATGCAGCACTACAGCGAGCTGTCCGTCGACGCCCCGCTCGCCGATGCCTTCAAGGCCACCGGGCATCCGTGGTACGCGGGCTTCATCAGCTTCGGCGCCGCGGTCGGCCTGACGACGGTGTGCATGATCCTGCTGCTGGGGCAGACCCGCGTGTTCTTCGCGATGAGCCGGGACGGGCTGCTGCCGAGGTTCTTCTCGCGCGTCCACCCGCGGTTCAAGACGCCGCACCGGCCGACCATCCTGCTCGGCGTGATCATCGCGGTGCTCGCCGGGTTCACGCCGCTGACGGAACTCGCCGCGCTGGTGAACATCGGCACGCTGTTCGCCTTCGTGGTCGTCGCCATCGGCGTGATCATCCTGCGCAAGAGCCGCCCGGACCTGCCCCGGTCCTTCCGCACGCCGTGGGTGCCGGTCATTCCGATCCTGTCGGTGTGCGCCTCCCTGTGGCTGATGATCAACCTGCCGGCCGAGACGTGGGTCCGCTTCGGCATCTGGATGGCCGCCGGCTTCCTCGTCTACTTCCTGTACGGCCGTACTCACAGCCGTCTCGCACGCCGCGAAGCGGGTGAGGAACAGCCGAGCGCCTAGGCGCCGGTGGTGGGTCGGGGCCGCGCCGGGGTGTCCGTCCTCGGAAGGGCGCGATGGGGTCAGATACCGACTGACTCCCCGTCGACGCGCCAACCGCTGCGGGCGGACACCTCCCGAAACGGCCCGTTCTCGCCGTACGCGGGTGCGGGAGCGCGTCGTGGTTTGCGGCGCATGCGCGCGGGTGCGGGCCGTCCTGCGTGCGCGCGGTGGCTGCCTCAGCCGCGGGCGCCCGCTCGGCCTGGCCGCGCGCCGCCCCCGCTGCGGGCATACGTGCCGCTGGGGGCGGCACGGGTGGGCGCAGCGGCACCCCGTTACGCCGGGCTGCGGACCCACCCGGCCTCAGCCCCGCCGCCGAGTACGCCACAACGCCCGCTGCGCACCCACCCGGCCCCAGCTACAACCCCGGGCACCCTACGGACGAACAGACCGCGGTCCCGCCACGTCCGCCCCCAGCTCCCCGACCCGTCTCCTCAGCTCCCGGTCCGCCGTGATCACCAGGACGGAACGGTCACCGGCCGAGGCCACGACCTCGACGATGTGGTCGTCGCCGCTGCCCGGGGCGGACGACACCCGTACCCCGGGCACGGACTCCACCCCGCGGGCCGCCCCCTCCACGACCAGGAGGATCTCCACCGGGCCGGAGACGGCCGGAACCCCCTCCGACGCCAACCGGTCCCGCAGCCGCTCCGCCGCGCCGCGACGGTCCCGCCACCACCCGTCCGGCACGGATCCGACGACGTTCGCGGCGTCGACGACGACGAGGACGGGCACGGTGGCGTTCATGTGGCCAGGGTCGCACGGGAGATGGGCGCGAGGCAGGGGTGGGCGGGAGCACCGGGCCCGGTCGGCCGCATAAAGTGAACACGTGAACGGCGACTGGCTCCTCCGCGGCCGCGACGGCCGCCTCACTGTCTATCTGCCCTCCGGCGACGCCGTCCTGTGCCGCGCGGAACGCGGCCCCACCGGCTCCTGGGAGGACACTCCGCGCACCGTCGGCGGCAGCCAGAAGGTGCACCCGGGCGCGGCGGTCGGCCAGGGCGCCGACGGGTACGCGCACCTGGCCGCCTGGCGCCCCACCGTGCCGGGGGAGTCGGGCCTCGTGCACTCCACGCACTTCCGCCCCGGGCTCGCGCCCCTGGACTGGGTGCCCATCGGCCACCCGGACCAGAAGGGCGACCGGACGGGCCCACCGGCGGTCGCCGTCGACGGCGCGGGGCGCGGCTACGTCTTCGTCCGGAACAAGGGCGGCGGGGTGAGCCTGCGCAACCAGAAGGTCAAGGGCGGCTGGGGCGGCTGGCTGGACCTCGGAGGGCCTGAGGTCGAGGGGGAGTTGGCGGCCGTGACGGGGGAGTCCGGGTTCGTGGAGCTGTACGCCTGCGTGCCCGGCGGGATCCTGCGCTGGCGGCAGGAGGGGGACGGGAAGAAGCCGGTGCGGGCCGAAGGCGTCGACGCCCCGGTCCGTCCGGGGACCCTGCGCGCGCTCGCCACGTCCGTCGAGCACACCACCCTCTTCTTCACGGACCTGTCCGGAGACCTGTGCGCCTGGCGTCCCGGTGAGAAGCCGGTGACCCTGCTGGCGTCCGCCGGCCCGGGGCCGGTCTCCGCCGTGCGGTGTGTCATCGAGGGGCACGACTGCACCGTGCTCGCGCAGCGGTCGGCGAGCGGCCGGGTCGCCTTCGCCGCGTATCCGACCGAGCAGGAGTCGGCCGGTGCCTGGTGGACCGAGTCCGGGCCCCCGCTGCCCGCCGACGCGATGGTGTCGGTGGCGCTCGACGAGCACGACGAGGTCGTCGCCGCCTCTCTCTCGCCGTCGGCCGGGACCGTGCTGCTCACCCGCCGCAAGGACGAGCCGGGGCTCGCGTTGGAGGCCTGGCGGGAGATCTGAGCCCCTTCACGAAGCGGAACCTTTTGTGTGAGGAACCAGTCTGTGGCGGCATACAGAAAGGGGGGCGGGTGCACGGATTGTTACCGTACGCCCCACCCCCCTCAGGGGTAACGCGTTACGCCGGGACGCTCGCGACGCCCTGCGCCAGGAACCTCTTGCCGTTCACGCGCTCGGAGACACCCTCGCGGTCCAGGTACGGCGTGATGCCGCCCAGGTGGAAGGGCCAGCCGGCGCCCGTGATGAGGCACAGGTCGATGTCCTGCGCCTCGGCGACGACGCCCTCGTCGAGCATGATGCCGATCTCCTGCGCCACCGCGTCGAGCACGCGGTCGCGGACCTGCTCCTCCGTCAGGACCTTGTCGCCCTGCTTCAGCAGCGCGGCGACCTCGGGGTCCAGCTCCGGCTTGCCGGAGTCGTAGACGTAGAAACCGCGCTTGCCCGCCTTGACGACGGCGGCGAGGTTCGGGGAGACCGTGAAGCGGTCCGGGAAGGCCCGGTTGAGCGTCTCCGAGACGTGCAGACCGATCGCGGGGCCGACCAGCTCCAGCAGGACCAGCGGCGACATCGGCAGACCGAGCGGCTCGACGCCCTTCTCGGCGACCTCGACGGGGGTGCCCTCGTCGATGATGTTCTGGATCTCGCCCATGAAGCGGGTCAGGATGCGGTTCACGACGAACGCCGGGGCGTCCTTGGTGAGGACCGCGGTCTTCTTCAGCTTCTTGGCGACGGCGAAGGCCGTGGCCAGGGAGGCGTCGTCGGTCTTCTCGCCGCGGACGATCTCCAGGAGCGGGAGTACCGCCACCGGGTTGAAGAAGTGGAAGCCCACGACCCGCTCGGGGTTCTTGAGCTTCGACGCCATCTCGGAGACCGACAGCGAGGAGGTGTTCGTCGCGAAGATGGCGTGCGCCGGGGCGACCGCCTCGACCTCCGCGAACACCTGCTGCTTGACGCCGATCTCCTCGAAGACCGCCTCGATGACGAAGTCGGCGTCCGAGAAGCCCTCGGCCTTGTCCAGCACACCGGACACCAGCGCCTTGAGGCGGTTGGCCTTGTCCTGGTTGATGCGGCCCTTGCCGAGCAGCTTGTCGATCTCGGCGTGGACGTAGCCCACACCCTTGTCGACGCGCTCCTGGTCGATGTCGGTCAGCACGACCGGCACCTCCAGGCGGCGCAGGAACAGCAGCGCGAGCTGGCTGGCCATCAGACCGGCGCCGACGACGCCGACCTTGGTGACCGGGCGGGCCAGGTTCTTGTCCGGGGCGCCGGCCGGGCGCTTGCCGCGCTTCTGCACCAGGTTGAAGGCGTAGATGCCGGAGCGCAGTTCGCCGCCCATGATGAGGTCGGCGAGGGCCTTGTCCTCGGCGTCGTAACCCTGCTGGAGGTCGCCGTTCTTGGCGGCGGCGATGATGTCCAGGGCGCGGTAGGCGGCCGGGGCCGCGCCGTGCACCTTGGAGTCCGCGATGAAGCGGCCCTTGGCGACGGCCTGGTCCCAGGCCTCGCCGCGGTCGATGACCGGGCGCTCGATCTCCAGCTCGCCCTTGAGGACGGCCGCGGTCCAGATCAGCGACTGCTCCAGGAAGTCCGCGCCCTCGAAGATCGCGTCGGCGATCCCGAGCTCGTAGACCTGCTTGCCCTTGAGCTGCTTGTTCTGGTTGAGGCTGTTCTCGATGATCACCGAGACGGCCTTCTCGGGGCCGATCAGGTTCGGCAGCAGGGCGCAGCCGCCCCAGCCCGGGACCAGACCGAGGAAGACCTCGGGCAGCGAGAACGCCGGGAGGGCCGCGGAGACGGTCCGGTAGGTGCAGTGCAGACCGACCTCGACACCGCCGCCCATCGCGGCGCCGTTGTAGTACGCGAAGGTCGGCACGGCCAGCTTGGACAGCCGCTTGAAGACCTCGTGGCCGCCCTTGCCGATGGCGAGGGCGTGCTCGTACTCCTTGAGGATCTCCACGCCCTTGAGGTCGGCGCCGACCGCGAAGATGAACGGCTTGCCGGTGAGGCCGACGCCGACGATCTCGCCGTCCGCCGCCTCCTTCTCGACCTGGTCGATCGCGGCGTTCAGGTTCGCCAGCGAGGCCGGGCCGAAGGTGGTCGGCTTGGTGTGGTCGTGGCCGTTGTCCAGGGTGATCAGGGCGAAGCGCCCGGCACCCAGGGGGAGGTCGAAGTGGCGTACGTGCGCACTCGTGACGACCTCGTCCGGGAACAGCTCGGAAGCCTGCTTGAGAAGCTCGGCGGTGGTGCTCACTTGTCCCCCTCGAAGTGCGGGTTCTCCCAGATGACCGTCGCGCCCATGCCGAAGCCGACGCACATGGTGGTCAGGCCGTAGCGGACGTGCGGCTGCTCCTCGAACTGGCGGGCCAGTTGCGTCATCAGGCGGACGCCGGAGGAGGCCAGCGGGTGGCCGAACGCGATGGCGCCGCCGTACTGGTTGACGCGCTCGTCGTCGTCGGCGATGCCGTAGTGGTCCAGGAAGGCCAGGACCTGGACGGCGAAGGCCTCGTTGATCTCGAACAGGCCGATGTCGGAGATCGACAGGCCCGCCTGGGCCAGCGCCTTCTCCGTCGCCGGGATCGGGCCGTAGCCCATGACCTCCGGCTCGACACCCGCGAAGGAGTAGGAGACCAGGCGCATCTTCACGGGGAGGTCGTGCTCCCGCGCGAAGTCCTCGGAGGCGATGAGCGAGGCGGTGGCGCCGTCGTTCAGACCGGCCGCGTTACCGGCGGTGACCCGGCCGTGCACACGGAACGGGGTCTTCAGGCCGGAGAGGTTCTCCAGGGTCGTGCCCGGGCGCATCGGCTCGTCGGCGGTGACCAGGCCCCAGCCCGTCTCACCGGCCTCGGGGGAGGTGCGGCGCACCGAGACCGGCACCAGGTCGGCCTGGATCTTGCCGTTGGCGTACGCCTTGGCGGCCTTCTCCTGGGAGCGCACGGCGTATTCGTCGGCGCGCTGCTTGGTGATCTGCGGGTAGCGGTCGTGCAGGTTCTCCGCGGTCATGCCCATGAACAGGGCCGACTCGTCGACCAGCTTCTCGGAGACGAACCGCGGGTTCGGGTCCACGCCCTCGCCCATGGGGTGGCGGCCCATGTGCTCGACACCGCCCGCGATGGCGATGTCGTAGGCGCCGAAGGCGACGGAGCCGGCGACCGAGGTCACGGCCGTCAGGGCGCCGGCGCACATGCGGTCGATGGAGTAGCCCGGCACGGACTGCGGGAGACCCGCGAGGATCCCGGCGGTGCGGCCGATGGTCAGGCCCTGGTCACCGATCTGCGTGGTCGCGGCGATGGCGACCTCGTCGATCTTCTTCGGGTCGAGTCCGGGGTTGCGGCGCAGCAGCTCCCGGATCGCCTTCACGACGAGGTCGTCGGCACGGGTCTCGTGGTAGATGCCCTTCGGGCCCGCCTTGCCGAACGGGGTGCGGACGCCGTCGACGAAGACGACGTCCCTGACGGTACGAGGCACGATGGCTCTCCTCCAGGGTCAGGATCTGCATTGCTGCTGCGATGCGCTGAGCGCGCGCTCAGGCCCCATGCTACTTATGAGTAACGTAGCTGCACAGCCCTGGCGGGGGGAGCGGCGAAGGTCACACGTCCGCCGCCCCGAGAGTACCCACGTGGTCGGACGCCGGGCGCGGGAGATATCCCACGATTCGCCTGAAGGCAGAGCCCCTCCCCTGCCACACTGAGTGACCGGACCAACACGGCGCCCGCGCCGGGTCGAGTCGAGGGGATCGGGACGAGCGGTGGGTGACCAGCCTGCTCCCGCGGTGGACATCGCACCTCTGCTGGCTGCGATGCCGCCGCTCAAGGAGCGCGAGGAGATCAGACGTGGCCTGCTGTCACCCGGTCAGCCCGTGTTCGCCTACGTCCGGGAGCGGGTGGCCGCCGAGGACGTCGCGACCCTGCGCGTGCTGCGCGACGAGGACCGGCCCCTGCACCGGCTGCTGACACCGAGGGCGGCCGCGGCGTCGAGCGTCCGGTCGCTGGTCGGACACCCGCCCTATCTGAAGGAGGAGCCAGCCGCAGCCCAGTCGCTCCGGGCCGCGGCGGCCATGGGGCTGGCACTCGTCGGCGACGCCGGACAGAGCGCCGGGGAGCTGGCCTCCGGGCTGCTGTGGCTGCGCCGCAACCACGCCCACCCGGGCTACGAACACATCGCGGCGCTCGCCCTCGCGGCCGCGACCGAAGCCGGTCATGCCACCCGGCTGCGCCGCCTCACCGACGCCGTGCCCGAGGCCGACCGGGACCTGGCCCTGCCCGCGCTGACCTGGCTGCTCGCCCTCGACGGCGCCCTCCCCGAGGCCCGGACGGTGGCCACGGCGACCGTCCTGTTCGACGACGGACGCGGCGGTGTGCGGGGAACCCTCACCGCCGCCGTGCTGCCGGAGGGACCGCCCGCGCTGCTGCCCGACCCCCGCATCATGTCGGGTTTCCGCGGCGACGAGGGGTTCCGGCAGTCGCTGCGGGACGCTTGGGACGGCGCGGGCCACAGCGTCAGGAGCACGGTGCTCTGGTCGCTGACCGATGCGGAGGGCGTGGTCGGCATGGTGGAGGACACCTCGCTCGGCTGCGCCTTCGCTGTGTTGTTGGGCGAGGTCGCACGGGCCGGGCGCCGCTTACGGCCGCCCGCCCTGCGCAAGGTCAATCCGCGGACGGCGCTGGTCGGAGCTCTCGACCCGGGCCGGCCCGGGACGCTGGCCTCCGTGGGCGGGTACGAGGCCAAGCTGAAGGCCGCCGGGGAGGGCACCAACGTCGTCGTGCCCGCCGCTGACCGGGCCGACGCCGCGCGGGCCCTGCCGGGCGGCACCGCCGGCGGGCTCCTGTACGCCGCGACCGTCCAGGAGGCGGCGCGCGGGGCGCGCATGTGGGACCTCCCGGTGGTGAAGCGGTGGAGCGTCACCGTGGTGGCCGTGCTGATCGTCCTCCTGGTGATCAGCGTGTCCGTGATCAGAGCGGTCAGCGAGTCCGGCGAGGCGGAAGCCCGCAAGGCGCTGGCAGCCGACCTGGCGGCCGAGGCGATGCTGCAACGGGGCACCGATCCGAGGCTCGCCGGTCTGCTCGGTCTGGCCGCCTACACCATCGAGCCGGACACCCCACGCGCCGTGCAGGCCATGCGCGACGTGCTGGAGGCGAACTCCGGGGTCCGGATGTCCTGGCGGGCGAGCCCGGCTGCGGTGAACGGCATCGCCGTCGACGACAAGCGGGGCCGCGTCCACACCTCCGGGGACGACCCGTACGTCAAGACCTGGGACCTGCTGACCGGCAAGGAACTCGGCAGGGCCGAGGGCGCCGTCACCGACCTCGTGTTCGACGAGGGAAGCGGTCTGCTCGCCGGCCGGGACGGCAAGGCCGTGTCCGTCTACTCTGCCCTGGAGCCCGTCCCCCGGCTCATGGGCAGGCTCGGCACCCCCTCGTGCGGGGGAAAGGGCACCAAGCCCGTCGCGACGGCGTTCGCCAACAGCGGTGTGCGACTGGTGGAGGTGCGGGACGACGGGGTCGTCGCCCAGTACGACACCACGACGCTGGAGGAGGTCTCCTGCCGGCGGACCGGGGACCAGGAGGTGGACGGCCGGCCCGTCCCCATGGAACCCGGCCGCGTGCTCGACGCCACGGTCGCGCCCGGCACGCGACCGGCCGGCAACGGTGAACTGCCGGAGGAGGAACGGGCACTGCTGCTCGTCGAGTCCGACGACGTCCTCGCGGTCGGACTGGACAGCCACAAGGTCAGCACCGAGATCCGGCGCGACGACATCCAGGGCGAGGCGTTCCAGATCGCCGCCAACGACGCCGACGTGCTCCTCGCGTCCGCGCAGGGGGTCCAGGCCTGGGACCGGCGCCACCGACGACAACTCGCCTTTCCCGTCGGCGGACTCGCCTACCCGCCCCGCGCCCTGGCCGAGCGGTCGGGCAGTGTGGTCATCGCCGGGGACAACGGCACCGCCCTCGTCCCCGTGGGCACCGGTGACCAGGCGATCGCCAGCCGGGATCTCGAGGAGCCGCGCGGCGGACCCGCCGTCACCGCCGCGGTCGGGGAGCTCTTCACCGTGGTGGCCGCCGGGCGGGGTGGGCGGGTCAACGTACTCGACCGGCGGCCCGGCCCCCTCAGCCTCAGCCCCGCCGTGCAGTCGGCCGTCGCGAACTTCGGGCCGGGGGGCCAACTGGTGATGACCCAGGTCGCCTTCGACGGCTCCGATGGCGTGTACACCATCGACCCCGACACCGTCCCCGAGATCGCGCTCAACCCGGCGGAGCAGTCGTACGGCCCCCTCGCGCAGTACTCGTTCCAGAGTTTCGGCATCCGTGACGCCACCGCCAGAGGGAAGCTGGTGGTCGCCGCCGGCACGTACGGAGGCCGGTCCGTCCTCGGTGTGTGGAGCAAGGGAAAAGACGTCCCCCGGACCCTGCGGGTTCAGGCCCTCGACCGCGCCGTCGGCAGCACCGAACGGGCCCTCACCGACGTCGCCTTCGTGCCCGGGAAGGACCTGCTCGTGGCCCGCCACGCCGATGGCCCCCTGGCGATCTGGTCCACCAGGACCTGGAAGCTCGTGAACACCATCCAGGTCGGGCAGGGTTCCGGTCTGGCCGTGCACGGACGGCAGGCGCTCGTCCTGGAAGCCGGAGCGGGGGACGGCCCCCGCCTCGTCCTCGCCGACCTCACGACCGGGACCACCCGCGCGGCAGCCGCACCCGGCGCCGAGCGCATCGCCTGGAGCCACGACGGTTCCCTCATCGCCGTGCTCGGCGGCGACAACACCGTGCGCTACCGGAACGCCGGCCTGAAGGAGACCGGAGAGCCCCTCGTCCTGCCCGGGACGACCGAGCGGCCCACAGCGCTGGCCCTCGCACCGGACGGCCGGCACGTCGCCGTCGCGGCCGGCGACGAGGTGCTCGTCCACGACACCGCCACCGGCCTTCAGGCCCTGCCCACTCTGCACAGTTCCCGCGGTCAGCGGATCACCCGCCTCGCCTGGTCGCCGGACGGCCACTTCCTCGCGGGGGTGACCAGCCCGGTCGACTCCGGCGAGGCGCCCGGGCCCGTGAGCCTGTGGCGTGTCGACGGCATCGACTGGCAGAACCAGGTCTGCCGCTGGACCGGTGGCGCCGGTCTCAGCACCAAGGAATGGAGAACCCACATCGGCGAACGCCACGCCTACATCGACCTCTGCGCCGAGACGAAGTGAGCCGCCTCATGCCCCGTACCGGACACCGCCTCCGAGGCTTTCGGGCCCTGGCCCTGGCCACGGTCCTCGCAGCCGCCGCGTGCACCTCCGCCGGTGACGGACCCGCGGCCCCGAAGTCCCGCCCCGCGTCCACGGCCACCGGGAAACCCGACCGGCAGCATCCCGTCGCGGCGTTCCTCCAGCCCGCCCGCGAGGCCGTGATGATGGCGGACGCCGCAGGCCGTACCTGGAAGGCCGCCGACCTGCCACCCAGCACGGCGACGTCCTCCTTCGACACCGAGCGACTGCCGTCCGAGCTCGTCTGGTCGCCCGACGCGAGCCGCCTCGCCTGGATCGACCCCGGGGGTGTGGGCCAGACCGGACAGATACATCTCCTGGACGTGCGCAGCGGACGGCTGGCCTCCCGCACCTGCCCCTGCGCCGGGCTCGGTTTCCTGGGCGAGGACGCCGTCAGCCTCGCCACCGACGGCAGGTCCCTCCTGCTGTTCCCGCCGGGCGGCAAGGCGCGGCGTATCGCACTCGACAAGCGGCTCTCCCCTTACTCGCAGCTCGCGACCGGAGGCGCCGACGACGTCATCCTGTTCTCCCTCCTGCCTGAGGGGGGTGACATCCACCGCGGAGAAGGCGCCCTCGTCGTGGCCGACCGCAAGGGCACGGTCCGCCCGCTGCTGCCCGACAAAGGCACGACGTCCTTCGCCGAGGCCCAGCGGAAGCCCGGCGGTGACACCGTCGCCTGGGCCGACCTGGAGTCGAACGGTGCCTGCTGGCCCCTCCAGACCGTCAAGACCCACCCCGGCACCTCGGGCGCGGGCGCCCACAGATCGCTCCCCGACGACGCCGCGTTCCGCCACGCCCTGGTGGAACTGCCGCGCATGGTCACCCATCTCGCCTGGGCGGGCGACGGCCTCACCCTCACCTACAGCGCTCTGAGCGCCTGCCAGGTCATGTCTCCCGAGCGGGCCGTCTCCTACTACCTGCGCGACGGGCGGTGGACCTACCTCGGCAACGGCATGCTCGGCATCGCGTTCGGAGCCGAGGGCCGGGTCGTACGTCTCAAGAACCCGGTGTACGGGAAGGCCGACATCACCGAGACCGCCGACCCGATCACCGGCACTCTCACCCTCACCACCGGCGGCGGCGAACCGGTCCTCGGAAAGGGCGTGTCCCTGTTCGCGCTCACTCCCGCCGAGAGCGCCGCCGCACGCCCTCCCAAGTCGTCGGCGGCACAACCGGCGGCAAGGGTGGCCGCCGTCGACGACCACGGCGCCCGGCTGCCCGCCGCGGCGCGGAAGCTGGCCCGGGACATCGCGGACGCGGCGGGACGAGGCGACACCGACCGGCTCGTGGAACTCTGCGACCCGTGCAGCACGGGAGAGCACGACTGGATCCGCTCCGACGACGGCCCGCGCAACGTCCTGCGGGCCATCCGCACCCATCCCCTGCGGCAACCAGGCGGTGGTCTGCTCTACCCGGGCCTCACCACGTGCGTGGACGAGCCGGACCAGGACATCAGCTGTACACCGCAGCAGCTCCACGACGCCGCCGCCCTGCGTCTGAAACCCGGATCGGCCCCCGGCATGGGGTACGGCGGCTCCTCCTACAGCGCCTCGGACGCCGTACTCGTACCGCTCACCCTGCGCCTCGAGAAGGGACGTGCCCGATGGACCGGGCTCGCCGCGGGGTGAAGCCCCCCGCCACCGCATCTATCGTCCCTCACCAGGCGCAGGCCACGAGCGGCCCGGCGCCCATCATGAGCGGCGACACCGTCGAGGGCCGGCGCGTGCTCGGCTTCACCTGCACCGCGTCGTCCGCGCCCACGCCGGCCGACGACCAACTGCTCCTCGTCGGCGACGAGTACGCCGACCCCCCGCCACGGCGGAGTACCGACCCGGCCGACCAGCCGAGCCTGGTCCGCACCGGCCATCGTCCGGACCAGCAGATCCGCTCCGCCCGTACCCACCGGCCGGACGACCTGGACCCCGGCCTGACCGACCGCTTCCGGGCCCTGCTGCACGGCCCCCGCACACCTCCCTTCACAGCCACCCTGATCGAGCGCCTGGCCGCGGCGGGACACCGCACCTGGCTCAGCGGAGGCGCCCCCCGTGACCTGCTGTCCGGAGCCGCACCCGACGAGATCCAGGACCTGGACCTCACCGGCACCGCCCCCGCCGGGGCCTACACCGAGACCACCCGCCAGGTGCTCGACCTCGACGGCACCAGCGCGGAACACCCCCAGCGCTTCTGCCCCGACACCCTCGTCTGCACGGTCCTCGACCCCGTCGCCCGAACCGGCGGTCCCAGTCTCGACTACCGGGGCCTCGGTCTCGGCCTCGACGGCGCGTCGGTCCCCGCCACCGGCACCGACCTGCTTCAGGACAGCCGGCAGCGCGACCTCACCGTCAACACGCTGCTCTACGACCCCGCACACCACCTGATCGTCGACCCGTCCGGCCAGGCGCTCGACGACCTCTCCGACGCCGGCGGGAGACGCCGCATGGTTCCCGTCACCACCTCGGCGGATCCGCTCGTGTGCGCCGAAGTGCTCCTGCGAGGCCTGAAGTTCCTGTTGCGCTGGCAGGGCCGGGACCTGGACGACGGGCCGTTGCGCGCCTGGGCCAGGGCACTCCCGCCCGACCTCCCCGCCCGGCTCGACCGGCGGGGCGAGCAGACCTGGGACCGGCTGCGCGGCCTGCGGGCCCAGTGCGTCCCCGACCCACGGGCGCCCGTCGTGCGGGAGACGGTCCGCGATTTCGGTACCGTCGCGGCCGAGATCCTCACTCGATGCGATGAGGACGGCTCATGACGACCGAGCACCCGGAGAGGACCGCCCCGCCCCCGCACCGGCCCCTCAGCGACTGGATCGCCCGCGTGCGCCCGGCGGCGCCCGGGCGGCTCCCCGTCATCGGGCCGGTCAACGACGGGGACGAGCGCACCGACGCCCGCACGATGCCCCGCTTCCGCACGGAGCCGTGGACTCGGACCAGCCTGATCGTCGAGCGGGCCGGCGAGCGCTGCCGCGCCCTGGCGCTGCGGGCGTCCGACGGCGGCGCAGTCGTCGAACTGGACGACTGCGGAGCGCCCATCGCCGTTTCGGAGACCGGTGCCGAGCTGATCGACCGTCTCGAGAACCACTGGGCCGAGCCCCCCGCCGACCCGAGGACCGTCGACCGGCTCCGCGCCGAAGGCCTCGCCCTGCGCTACTTCCTCCTGCACCGGCTCGCCCGCGAGACCGACGCACCGGCGGCGCTCTTCCACAGCCTGCCCTGGGAGCGCGTCGACGCAGCGGCGCGCTCGGCCACGGCCCTGCTGCACGCCCAGACCGATGGCCCGCCGGCGTCGCCCGTCCCGCCACCGGACGGAGAGCTGCGCCACTGGTTCACCCCCGCCGCGTCGTCCCTCGCCGGCCCCCTCCAGGTCCTCGAAGCCGGACTTCGCACCGAGCGGGCGGGCCCGTGGTTCGGCAGGGAAGCCGCCAACCTGCTGAGCGGCCTCCTGAGCGCGGAGCCCCGCCGCCTGCCCGATGCCACCCGCAACGCCCTCGCCGGTCTCGCCGGTGTGCTCGGCGAGGCCGACCGGGCCCTGCACCACGCCGCGCGCCTGGCCGCCGCCCGGCTGACCGGGATGCACCCCGTGACACCGATGCGGCGGCTCCTCGACTCCGACTTCGTCCTTCGGGCCTCGTCCGGCGAACCGCGATCCGGACGCGACGAGCCGTCCGGCCGCGGTGAGTTCCTCGAGCAGTGGCCGGTCGCCGCCGTCCTCACCGTGACCGGCAACCGCCTTCTGGAGATCGAGATGGAGATCGAGGACCACCCGGACCCTCCCACCCGGCGCCGGACCGACGGCCCGCTCTGCCAGCCGGTGACCCTGCGCCCGGTCATGGAAGACACGGGCACTCCCTCCGCCGGGCGCGGCATCCGGTACTGGATGCTGCTCCACACGGGGGCGGGGGCGCTGGGCGGCTTCATCGCGGTGCCCGCCCCGGACCACACCTTCGAGGTCGACCTCGACGCACCGCCCCTGCCGCTGCGCTTCCTCGACCGTGTCCCCCCGGGCGAACTGGAGGCGTCACTGCACGCCAACGAGCACATCACGCTGTCCGAGTGGCACCGCATGATCGACGACCTGGCACCGTGGCACCCGGCCCATACCGCACTCGCCGCCTACGTGTCGCGCCATGGATGACGCCAACTCGCCCAGCAGCGACGGGCATTCGGCCACGCCTCCAGCGCGGCACCGGTACGGTGGGCCCGTGGACACCGAGGATCGGGCACGCCTCGACAGCGACGCCCGGCGGCGCCGAGCCATCGGGGCCGAGTTCAGGCGGCTCGAAGAGAGCGCCATGTACAGCGCGCAATGCCAGTTCGAGGAGACCAAACGCTGGCGCGCCGTGCACCTCCTGCTCGGCGTCCCGGCCACCCTGCTCGCCGCCATCGCCGGAACCACGGCCCTGGTGGAGTCCACCGGACGGACCGCGGCCGGCATCCTCGCCCTGATCTCCTCCGGTCTCGGCGCGGTCCTCACCACGGTCAACGCACCCCAGCGGACCGCCCAGGCCTCGGCAGCGGCGAATGCCTTCCTGGAGATCCAGACCGCCGCCCGCCAGCACCGCGAGATCGACATGGACCAGTGGACCCTGGACGAGGCCCGGCAAGCTCTGGCGGCCTTGACCGTACGGCGCGACGAACAGAACGCGACGGCCGAGGTGCCGGGCCGCCGTGCCTACCGCAAGGCCCAGGCCAACCTCAGGGCCGGGACGCAGAGGTACGCGGTCGACGGCGATTCCTGAGAGGGCAGCGCCGGAACGCGCACACCCGCGCGCATGGCCGGCGCTCTCCGCCCGGGGCTCAGGATTTCGGAGGTGCCGTGGAACCCCGGGGCGTCAGCACGGGAGTGGGCACCGGATGCGATCCGGCCTCACCCCCCGTGATCACCGAGAACAACGTCCGGGCCACTTCCGCCCCGAACCCGTGCACATCATGGCTCATCGCCGACAGTGTCGGATGCGTCAGCCGGCACAGCTGTGAGTCGTCCCAGGCCAGCAGTGAGACGTCCTCCGGCACCCGAAGGCCCATCTCCGCCGCCACCGACAGCCCCGCCACCGCCATGATGTCGTTGTCGTACACGATGGCGGTGGGCCGGTCGGCAGGGGCAGCGGTGAGCAGTGACCGGGTCGCCCGCGCCCCCGCGTCCCCCGAGAAGTCCGTCGCCACCTGCCACGCCCCGGCCAGCGCCAGCGCCCCCGCCGCCTCGTCGAACGCCGCCGTCCGGATCGCCGTGTGCCCGAGGTCCGCCGCCCCGCCGACCCGGGCGATCCGCCGGTGTCCGAGCGCGGCCAGGTACCGCACCGCCTCCGTCACGGCCGTGGCGTCGTCCGTCCACACCGAGGTGAGCCCCCCGGTCAGCGAGGGATGCCCGACGGCGACCACCGGCATCCCGAGCCGCTGCGTCATGGCCGCCCGCGGATCGTCCGCGCGGAAGTCGACGAGGATCGACCCGCCGATCTGCCGCCCCCGCCACCATGTCTCCTGGACGCCCACCTCCTCGTCCATGTTCCGTACGAGCCGCAGCAGCAGCGAGCTGGAGTGCTCGGCCAGCACGCTCTCCACGCCCGAGACGAACTCCATGTACCAGGGCTCGAGCCCGAGCACCCGCGCCGGCCGGCACACGGCGAGACCCACCACGTCCACCCGCGATCCGGCCAGCGTCCGCGCCGTGAGGCTCGGCGACCAGCCCAGCTCCCGCGCCGCGAGGAAGATCCGGTCCCGGGTGGCCTCAGACAGCCCGGGCTTGTGGTTGAAGGCGAGGGACACGGCACCCTTGGACACGCCGGCGCGCGCGGCGACGTCCTTGATGGTGACGCGAGGGGCCGGCGTTGCCGTCATCGGGCGGTCTCCACGCAGTACAGGGCCGAACGAGCAGTCTCCGCGTCCGGAGTCTTCCAGCCGCGCACCCCGATGGTCACCTGTTCGCCCGGCAGCAGTGTGACCCGCCCCCGGTCGGCCCGCGCCCCGGGGTCGAGCCGGTCGGCTTGGAGCAGCAGGTCCCGGACGAGGGTGCGGGCGGTCACCGTGATGCCGCCCGGGGCGAGAGCGACCTCGAAACGCGGGGCGGGGTAGGGGACTTCACGGTCGGGCACGGGGAAGTGCAGCGCCCGCAGCCCCTCCGCGTCCGCCCCGGAGTCCGCGCCCGTTCCGGAGTCCGCGACCACGGCGGAGTCCGCGTCCGTCCCGGAATCCGCGTCCGCCCCGGAATCCGCGACCGCGCCGGCGTCCGCGACCAGGAACTCCTTCGGCCCGAGGGGCGTCAGCTCGCGCGGCACGTCCACCCGGGCCACGGTCCGCGCCCCGGCCGTCAGCTCCACCTCCGTCCGCCCCAGCATCTCGCCCTCGACGGACATCCGCCGCAGGGTCAGCGTCCCCCGCCACTCCTCCCGCCCCTGGTTGACGGCGGCCAGCACCAGCCGGCCGTCCCGCTCCTGGAACGTCAGCAGCCGGTCCGCGTACAGCCGCCGCAGCTCGTGGTACAGCGGCTTCTCCCGGCCGTCCCCGTCGATCGCCGCCCAGGACGTCACCGGCCAGCAGTCGTTGAGCTGCCAGACGATCGTGCCCGCGCAGACCGGCCAGTGGGAGCGCCAGTGCTCGATCCCGGCCGCGACCGCCCGCGCCTGGTTGAGCTGCATCAGGTAGTGCCATCGGTCGAAGTCCCCGTCCGGCACGGCGAAGTGCCGCTCGAGTCCCCGCTCCAGCTTGCCGTTGCCGTCGTCCGCCTTCTGGTGGTGCAGCATGCCGGGGGAGTCCGGCGCGAGCTCCTCCCCGGGCAGCGCCCGGCGCAGCGTGGTGTAAGCGGGCGGCGCCTGCCAGCCGAACTCGGCCACGAACCGCGGCACGCTCAGCCGGTAGTCCGCGTAGTCCTCCCGGTTCCACACCTCCCACGAGTGGTGGGTGCCGTGCGCCGGGTCGTTCGGGTGGTGCTCCCACGACCCGGACCAGGGACTGCCCGCCGTGTACGGCCGGGTCGGGTCCAACTCGGCCACCAGGCGCGGCAGTACGCCCAGGTAGTAGCCCTCCCCCCAGGAGTCCCCGGCCAGCCGCGGCTCCCACTCCCAGTCCCGGAAGCCCCACAGGTTCTCGTTGTTGCCGTTCCACAGCACGAGCGAGGGGTGCGGCATCAGCCGTACGACGTTCTCCCGCGCCTCGGCCTCCACCTCGCCGCGCAGCGGCTGTTCCTCCGGGTAGGCCGCGCAGGCGAACGGGAAGTCCTGCCAGACCAGCAGGCCGAGTTCGTCACAGGCGTCGTAGAAGTCCTCGCTCTCGTAGATCCCGCCGCCCCAGATCCGGACGAGATCCACGCCCGCGCCGGCCGCCTGCTCCAGTCGTTCCCGGTAGCGCTCGCGGGTGATCCGGGAGGGGAAGACGTCGTCGGGGATCCAGTTGACGCCCCGCGCGAAGAGCCGCTCGCCGTTGACGACGAGGGTGAAGCCGGTGCCGTGCGCGTCGGGCCGCCGGTCGAGTTCCACGGTCCGGAAGCCGACCCGCCGCCGCCACACGTCCAGCGCGTCCTCGCCGTGCAGCAGCTTCAACTCGACGTCGTACAGCGGATGTTCGCCGTAGCCGCGTGGCCACCACAGCCGCGCGTCCGGCACCCGCAGCCGTACGACCCCGCCCGCCCCCTCGATCTCCGCCCGCGTCCGCACCCCCGCGACGGTCGCCTCCACGGCGAGCGGTGCCTCGACCCGGGTCCGCTCGACGTCGACGGCCAGTTCGACGACGCCGGTGCCCTCCTCGACGGTGACCAGGGGGCGCACCCGGGCGATCCGGGCCGTCGACCAGCGTTCCAGGCGCACCGGCCGCCAGATCCCGGCCGTCACCAGGGTCGGCCCCCAGTCCCAGCCGAAGGAGCAGGCCATCTTGCGCAGGTACTGGTAGGGCTCGGCATAGGCGGCGGGCCGCTCGCCCACCCGGCCCCGCACGGCCTCGGCCTCGGCGTAGGCGGAGACGAACCGCACGGACAACCGCCCGGACAGGCCCGTCACGTCGAACCGGTAGGAGCGGTGCATGTTGCGCACCGTCCCCAGCAGCCGCCCGTCCAGGGAGATCTCGGCGACGGTGTCGAGCCCGTCGAAGACCAGGTCGGTCTGCTCCTGCCCCGGCGAGCCGCCGATCTCCCGCTCGTACGTCCAGTCCCGGCGCGCCACCCACGCCACCTCGGTCTCGCCCAGGCCGAGGAACGGGTCCGGGATCACCCCGGCTGCCATCAGGTCGGTGTGCACGCACCCCGGCACGGTGGCCGGGATCGGCTCCGAGTCGTGCCGCAGGGTCCATCCGTCGCCGAGCGGTGTGGCCTCCAGCATGCGCACTCCCTTAACCGGTCCAGTAAAGAGTGGTGTGACGGTTTCGCATCGTTGGCGGGATTGGGACTTTACCGGTTGAGTGCACGCTGCCAGAGTTCCGAACCAGCCATACCGCACGTGCTCGTCCGTCCCGAGTTCCCCTCCGCGAACGGAGCTGATGCACATGAACCGCCGTACCCTCCTCGCCCTCGCCGTGGGCGCGGCCCTGCTGGCCTCCGGCTGCACCGGCTCCGGAGGCTCCGCCGAGGGCGCCGACGCAAAGGCGCCCGACGATCCCTCCAAGGTCGACGGGACCATCACCGTCCTCACCCACCGGACCGACCTCGTGCAGGACGGGACGATGAAGAAGTACGCCGCCGAGTTCAACAAGACGTATCCGAAGGTGAAGGTCGAGTTCGACGGCATCACCGACTACGAGGGCGAAGTCAAGATCCGTATGAACACGGAGAACTACGGCGACGTCCTCATGATCCCCGCGGTGATCGAGAAGAAGGACTACCCCAAGTTCTTCGCCGCCCTGGGGAGCAAGGAGGAGCGGAGCGAGAAGTACCGCTTCACTGACTACACGGCCGTCGGCGGCAAGGTCTACGGCCAGAGCCCGCTCGGCGCGGTCCCGGGGTTCATCTACAACAAGAAGGTGTGGAGTCAGGCCGGGATCACCGAGTGGCCCACGACACCGGCCGAGTTCCTCGCCGGCCTCAAGGCCGTCAAGTCGAAGACCGACGCGGTCCCCTACTACACCAACTTCAAGGACGGCTGGCCGCTCAGCCAGTGGACGGGGGTCAGGGGCTCGGTCAGCTGCGACGAGCAGGCCACCACCCGGTGGGCCGAGGGCAACCCCTGGGCCGAGGGCGGCGAACTGCGGGTGGCGGACGGCCTGCTGTACGACATCGTGCGCCAGGGGCTCGCCGAGAAGGACCCGACCACGACCAACTGGGAGGCGTCCAAGCCCAAGCTGGCCAAGGGCGAGATCGCCACCATGTGGCTCGGCTCCTGGGCGGTCATCCAGATGCGGGGCGCGGCGAAGCAGGCCGGCACGGACCCGGACGACATCGGGTTCATGCCCTTCCCCGCCCAGAAGGACGGCACCTTCTGCGCGGTGACGTCACCCGACTACAACCAGGCCGTCAACATCCACTCCTCGCACAAGGACGCCGCCCGCGCCTGGATCGACTGGTTCACCGACGAGTCCGGCTACGCGCGGGACAACCTGGCGCTGTCCCCGCTCAAGGACGCCCCGCTGCCCGACGTCCTGAAGCCGTACGAGGAGGCGGGCGTCAAACTCCTCGACCTCGACGACGCCAAGGGCGCCGAGCTGAAGACCCTCGAGAACCAGTCCGAGGTCGGCATCAACAAGCCGGACTACCGCAAGGAACTCGTCGACATGGCCCGCGGCGCCAGGAAGGGCGACCCGGACGACTTCCTGGACGGCCTCGGTGAGAAGTGGACCGAGACCCAGAAGTCGCTGGGGTCCTGATGACGGGCACGACCGAGACGGCGGCCGTCAAGGCAGCCACCGGGACGGCCTCCCAGGCCCCGGCACCCGCCCCGCGCCCGGCACGCCTGTGGCGCGGGGCCACCCCCTGGCTCTTCCTGCTCGCCCCGCTCGCCCTCCTGATCGTCTTCACCTACGCGCCGATCGCCAACATGGTCGCGTACAGCTTCACCGACTGGGACGGGGTGAGCCCCGAGCTGCGCTGGACGGGCACCGGGAACTACGCCGAACTCTTCACGCGCCCGGAGATGTTCGAGGTCTTCTGGGTCAGCGGCTACTACCTGGCGGCGTCGGTGATCCAGATCGTGGCCGCGCTCTACTTCGCCACGATCCTCAGCTTCGACGTCCGCTTCCGGAACTTCTTCAAGGGCGTGCTGTTCTTCCCGTACCTGATCAACGGCGTGGCGATCGGGTTCGTCTTCCTCTACTTCTTCCAGGACGGCGGCACCCTCGACTCCGTGCTGGGCCTGCTGGGCGTGCGGACGGACCGCGCCTGGCTGGGCACCCCGGAGTCGGCGAACACCTCCCTCGCCGCCGTCTCCGTCTGGCGCTACCTGGGCCTGAACTTCGTGCTCTTCCTCGGCGCGATCCAGTCGATCCCCGGTGAGCTGTACGAAGCGGCGGAACTGGACGGCGCGAACCGCTGGCACCAGTTCCGCCACATCATCGCGCCGGGCATCAAGCCGGTCCTGTCCCTCACCGTGATCCTCTCGATCTCCGGCTCCCTGTCGGTCTTCGAGATCCCGTACATCATGACCGGCGGCGCGACCGGCACCGAGACGTTCGTGATCCAGACCGTGAAGCTGGCGTTCCAGTTCAACAAGACGGGACTCGCCTCGGCGGCCGCGATCGTGCTGCTGCTGATCGTCCTGGCGGTGACCTGGGTGCAGCGGCGCCTCGCCCCCGACGACAAGGTGGACCTCGTATGACGCGCCGCGCGGTGACCCGCGTCCTCGTGTACCTGTCGCTGATCGCCGCGACCGCGGTGGTCCTGCTCCCGCTGGCCGCCGTGTTCCTGACCTCGCTGAAGACGGAGAAGGAGATGGCGGCCGGCAGCGGAGCGCTCGCGCTGCCCGACGACCCGTTCCACTTCGACAACTACGTGACCGCGTTCCAGGACGGCCGGATGCTCTCGGCGTTCGCCAACACCGCGGTCATCCTGGCCGTCGCCATCGGCGGTACGGTCCTCATCGGCTCGATGACGGCCTACGCCATCGACCGGTTCCGGTTCCGCTTCCGCGCGTGGGTGCTGGCGCTGTTCCTGGTCGCCGCGCTCGTCCCCGGCGTGACCACCCAGGTGGCCACCTTCCAGATCGTCAACAGCTTCGGCCTGTTCGACAGCCTCTGGGCGCCCATCGCCCTCTACATGGGCACGGACATCGTCTCGATCTACATCTTCCTGCAGTTCGTCCGCTCGATCCCGGTCTCCCTGGACGAGTCGGCCCGCATCGACGGCGCCAACGCCTTCACGGTCTACCGCAAGGTCATCTTCCCGCTGCTGAAACCGGCGATCGCGACGGTCGTGATCGTGAAGGGGATCACCGTCTACAACGACTTCTACATCCCCTTCCTCTACATGCCCTCCGAAGATCTTGGCGTGATCTCGACGTCGCTGTTCCGCTTCAAGGGACCGTTCGGCGCTCACTGGGAGACGATCTCGGCAGGGGCGATCCTGGTGATCGTCCCCACGCTGGCCGTCTTCCTGTTCCTCCAGCGGTTCATCTACAACGGCTTCACCCGGGGGGCCACGAAGTAGCGGCCCCCTCTCGGGCGTCGTTCACCGGCTTCAGGCGTCCTTCGCGGACAACGCCTCCACCAGCACCGGCGTCACCTGCTCCACCTGCCACGGCCGCGCACCGTGCCCGGCCAGGGCGGCGGCCACCGACTCCGCGTCCACCACCGCCGGCGGCTCCCAGCACACCCGCCGCACGGTGTCCGGCGTGATCAGATTCTCCTGCGGCATGTTCAGCCGCTCGGCCAGGGCCGACACCCCGGCCCGGGCCGCGGACAACCGCGCCGCGGCCACGGGGTCCTTGTCGGCCCAGGCGCGCGGCGGCGGTGGCCCGGCCACCGACTGGCCGGGCTGCGGCAGCTGCGCCTCGCTCAGCCCCTTCGCCCGGTCCACCGCGGCCTGCCACTGCTCCAGCTGCCGCTTGCCCACACGGTGGCCGAAACCGTTCAGCGCGGCGAGCGCGTGGACATTGGCCGGAAGCGCCAGCGCTGCCTCCACGATGGCCGCGTCCCCGAGCACCTTGCCCGGCGACACGTCCCGGCGCTGCGCGATCCGGTCCCGGGTCTGCCACAGCTCCCGTACGACGGCCAGCTGCCGCCGCCGGCGCACCTTGTGCATGCCGGACGTACGCCGCCACGGGTCCTTGCGGGGCTCGGGCGGCGGAGCCGAGGCGATCGCGTCGAACTCCTGGCGGGCCCAGCCCAGCTTGCCCTGCCGGTCCAGCTCCTTCTCCAGCGCGTCGCGCAGGTCGACGAGCAGCTCGACGTCCAGCGCCGCGTAGCGCAGCCAGGGCTCGGGCAGGGGCCGGGTCGACCAGTCGACGGCGGAGTGCCCCTTCTCCAGGACGAAGCCCAGCACGCCCTCGACCATCGCGCCGAGACCGACCCGGGGGAACCCGGCGAGCCGCCCGGCCAGCTCCGTGTCGAACAGCCGCGTCGGCACCATGCCTATCTCGCGAAGGCAGGGCAGGTCCTGGGTGGCGGCGTGCAGCACCCACTCGACGCCGGACAGGGCATCACCGAGGGCGGACAGGTCGGGGCAGGCCACGGGGTCGATCAGGGCCGTTCCGGCGCCCTCGCGGCGCAGCTGCACGAGATAGGCGCGCTGCCCGTAGCGATAGCCGGACGCGCGCTCGGCGTCCACGGCCACGGGCCCGGACCCCGCCTCGAAGGCGGCGATCACCCGGGCCAGTGCGGTCTCGTCCGCGATGACGGGCGGAATGCCCTCACGCGGCTCGAGCAGAGGGATCGGCGCCTCCGTAGCAGAAGATCCGCCGTCGTCCGGAGGGGCGCCTCCGGTGGTGCGCAGTGAGCTGTCTGCTGCGGTGTCGTGGGCGTCGGTCACCTGTCAAGGGTATCCATGTATGGACAGCGCCCGCCGACGGAACGTTCCGTCGGCGGGCGCCCGAGGGTCGCAAACCAGTCATGTCGGGGAAGCGGCGGGTTCACGAACCGTGCGGGACGTGAACGGGACCGACGGCCGGTCCCGTTCACGTGAATGAATGATCACGATGGGTCACAGTGGATCGGGTCAGTGGATGATCCCGGTCCGCAGTGCCACCGCGACCATGCCGGCGCGGTCACCCGTGCCGAGCTTGCGGGCGATGCGGGCGAGGTGGCTCTTGACGGTCAGGGCGGACAGTCCCATCGAGACGCCGATCGCCTTGTTCGACTGGCCTTCCGCGACCAGGCGCAGCACCTCGACCTCACGGCCGGACAGTTCGCGGTAGCCGCCCGGGTGGCTCGGGGCACCCGGGGGGCGGCGGTGCAGACGGGCGGCGGCGGCGCCGATGGGGGCGGCGCCCGGCCGGGTGGGGAGCCCGACATTGGTACGGGTGCCGGTGACGACGTAACCCTTCACCCCGCCGGCGAGTGCGTTGCGCACGGCGCCGATGTCGTCGGCGGCGGAGAGGGCGAGCCCGTTGGGCCAGCCCGCGGCGCGGGTCTCCGACAGCAGGGTGAGGCCGGAGCCATCCGGCAGGTGGACGTCGGCGACACAGATGTCGCGGGGGTTGCCGATGCGGGGACGAGCCTCCGCGATGGACGAGGCCTCGATGACGTCGCGCACACCGAGCGCCCACAGGTGGCGGGTGACGGTGGAGCGGACGCGCGGGTCGGCCACGACCACCATGGCGGTCGGCTTGTTCGGGCGGTAGGCGACCAGGCTTGCGGGCTGCTCGAGGAGAACGGACACCAGGCCTCCTGGGGTGCGGGACGGGGCCGGCTCGCGGGGGTGAAGCCGGGACGAACCGTGCTTTCAAGGTCACAGTCGTCTTCGGCACCGAGTCCGCCCGCCTTTAGAGAATGATCACGATTCAGTGATAACAATCCGTGCAATTCGGACACGCGGTCGATCATTCGAAGGCCGGACGGTTTCGGTCTGCGTCGATACGCGGTCGAAAGTGGCCGTATCGACAAAGTGATTCGGCCAAGAGGGGTACGCAGGTGTGATCGTCGGCCGGACATGGTTGACCGCCCCGCACAAGGTCGATCAGTGCGGGGCGGTCGGGGGTCGTTCAGGAGCCGGTCAGAGGTCGGTCAGCGGGACTGCGGCCCTCGCCGCTGGGGGAGCGTCACCACGGACGCGTCCCCGGGGCCGGCCGGGGGCAGCCCCGCGATCTGGGCCAGCAGATCGCACCAGGCCGCCAGATGCGCGGCCGTGTCCGGGGCTCCGCCCAGGCCCTCGCGCGGTGTCCACGACGCACGGATCTCGATCTGCGAGGCGGACGGGCGCGCGGACAGCCCGCCGAAGTAGTGGGAGCTCGCGCGCGTGACGGTGCCGCTCGGCTCCCCGTACGTCAGCCCGCGTGTCTGGAGCGCACCGGTCAGCCAGGACCAGCACACCTCCGGCAGCAGCGGGTCCGCCGCCATCTCCGGCTCCAGCTCCGCGCGCACCAGCGTCACCAGCCGGAAGGTGCCCCGCCAGGCGTCGTGCCCGGCCGGATCGTGCAGCAGCACCAGCCGGCCGTCGGCCAGGTCCTGGTCGCCGTCGACGACCGCCGCCTCCAGCGCGTAGCTGTGAGGAGCGAGCCGCCTCGGCGGGGGTGTGGGCTCGACCTCGATCTGGGGCCGCAGCCGCGCCGCCTTGAGCGCGTCGACAGCGGCCCGGAAGGCAGGCGGGGCGGAGTCCGCCTCCCGCCGGTCGTTCTCGGTGTCCTTCGCTTCGTCCATTCCGCCAGCGCCGTCCGACAGTCGTCCCTGAGCCGCAGCCATGCGGGAAGATTACGGGGACCCGGGCCCGGGTGCCGGGCTAGACACCCCGCGCCTCTCCAGGGGCTGAATAGTGCCGTCCGACGGCGTGCGAAACTTGGCCCCGTGAGTGCCAACGACGCCCCTCGGGCCCAGCAGCCGTCCGCCCCGTACGACTCCGCCTTCCTCAAGGCGTGCCGGCGCGAGCCCGTGCCGCACACGCCGGTGTGGTTCATGCGGCAGGCCGGGCGCTCACTGCCGGAGTACCGCAAGGTGCGCGAGGGCATCCCGATGCTCGAGTCCTGCATGCGGCCCGAGCTGGTCACCGAGATCACCCTCCAGCCGGTGCGGCGGCACGGCGTGGACGCGGCGATCTACTTCAGCGACATCGTCGTCCCGCTCAAGGCCATCGGCATCGACCTCGACATCAAGCCCGGCGTCGGCCCGGTCGTCGAGCGCCCGATCCGCACCCGCGAGGACCTCGCGCAGCTGCGCGACCTCACCCCCGAGGACGTCTCCTACGTCACCGAGGCCATCGGCCTGCTCACCCGCGAGCTCGGCGCCACGCCCCTCATCGGCTTCGCCGGAGCCCCCTTCACCCTCGCCAGCTACCTCGTCGAGGGCGGCCCGTCGCGCACGTACGAGAACGCCAAGGCGATGATGTACGGCGACCCGGAGCTGTGGGCCGACCTGCTGGACCGCCTTTCGGACATCACGGCCGCGTTCCTGAAGGTGCAGATCGAGGCGGGTGCCTCGGCGGTCCAGCTGTTCGACTCCTGGGCCGGTGCGCTGGCCCCCGTCGACTACCGGCGCTCGGTGCTGCCCGCGTCGGCGAAGGTCTTCGAGGCCGTGGCCGGGTACGGCGTGCCGCGCATCCACTTCGGCGTCGGCACCGGCGAGCTGCTGGGCCTCATGGGCGAGGCCGGCGCCGATGTCGTCGGCGTCGACTGGCGCGTCCCGATGGACGAGGCCGCCCGCCGTGTCGGCCCCGGCAAGGCGCTCCAGGGCAACCTCGACCCGACCGTGCTGTTCGCCCCGACGGAGGCCGTCGAGGCCAAGACCCTCGAGGTCCTGGACTCGGCGAAGGACCTCGAGGGCCACATCTTCAACCTCGGCCACGGCGTCATGCCGTCCACGGACCCGGACGCGCTGACGCGGCTGGTGGAGCACGTGCACACCCGGACCGTGCGCTGACTTTGGACCCGATCCGCCGGTTCGGTGAACGCGGCCGTACGGGCGTGCGTATGTCTCGGCAACCGCCCGCGGCGCGGGGAAGGCGGGTCGCGGGGCCGACGTGAGGAACAGGCGATGAACGACCGAGTCACTCCCGCGATGCACGCACTGCCCGACGGCGAGGCCGAGCTGACGCTGGTGGTGCGGCTGCCCTGGGAGGACGTGGCCCGCCTCGGCCAGGACGCGGGGCGGCTGGCCACCCAGTTGCGGCGGCCCGTGACGTTGGAGGAGGCGGTGAGCCACCGGTTGCGGTCGACCCGGGTGGCCTCGCACGCGAAGCCCGCGGGGGAGCAGCCGCCGGCGGTGACGGCCGCGCCGGCGTCGGTGTCGTCGTTGCCCTCGCGGCCGCCGGCGGAGCAGGCGCGGCAGGCGATCGACCGGATCAACGGTACGGCCGGGACGGCATAGGCCGTTTCGCCGTAGGGGTGCGGGTGCGGGTGCGGGTGCGGATGCGTCGGCGGCTGCGGGTGCGTGGTGGCTTGTCGCGCCCACGCGGCGGAGCCGCACATTGATGCAGCCCCGCGCCCCTGACGGGCCCTACCCCGTCACGAGGTGCTGCGGACTTTCGCCGCCGCCTTGCGGGCCGCCACCAGGACCGGGTCCCAGACCGGGGAGAAGGGTGGGGCGTAGCCGAGGTCCAGGGCCGTCATCTGTTCCACCGTCATGCCGGCCGTGAGGGCGACCGCCGCGATGTCGACGCGTTTGCCCGCGCCCTCCCGGCCGACGATCTGGACGCCGAGGAGGCGGCCCGTGCGGTGCTCGGCGAGCATCTTGACCGTCATGGGGGAGGCGTTCGGGTAGTAGCCGGCGCGGCTGGTCGACTCGATGGTGACCGACTCGAAGCGCAGGCCCACCCGGCGGGCGTCCTTCTCGCGCAGGCCCGTGCGGGCGATCTCCAGGTCGCAGACCTTGCTGACCGCCGTGCCGACCACGCCCGGGAAGGTGGCGTAACCGCCGCCGATGTTGGTGCCGATGACCTGGCCGTGCTTGTTGGCGTGGGTGCCGAGCGGGATGTGCCGTTCCTGGCCGGAGACCAGGTCGAGGACCTCGACGCAGTCGCCGCCGGCCCAGAGGTTCTCGTGGCCGCGCACCCGCATCGAACGGTCGGTGAGGAGACCGCCGTGCGGGCCGAGGGGCAGACCGGCGGCCCGGGCGAGGGCCGTCTCGGGGCGGACGCCGATGCCGAGCACGACGACGTCCGCGGGGTACTCGCGGTCGTCGGTGACCACCGCCCGCACCGCTCCGTCGTCGCCGGTCAGGATGTTCGTGACCTCGGCGTCGTTCACCATCGTGATGCCCAGGCCCTCCATGGCCTCGTGCACCAGACGGCCCATGTCGGGGTCGAGGGTCGACATGGGCTCGCTGCCCCGGTTGACGACCGTCACCTCGTAGCCGCGCTTGATCAGCGCCTCGGCCATCTCCACGCCGATGTAACCGGCCCCGACGACCACCGCGCGACGGCCCCGCGTGCCCTCCAGCGTGTCGAGGAGCGCCTGCCCGTCGTCCAGCGTCTGCACGCCGTGCACCCCGGCGGCGTCGGCCCCGGGCATGTCCGGCCGGATCGGCCGGGCGCCGGTCGCGATCACCAGCTTGTCGTACGAAGTCCAGGACTCCTCGCCGGACTCCACGTCACGCGCGCGTACCCGCTGCCCTGCGGGGTCGATTTCCGTGACCTCGGTGCGCAGCCGCAGGTCGATGTCCCGGGCACGGTGCTCCTCGGGCGTGCGGGCGACGAGCTCGTCCCGGTCGGTGACGTCGCCGCCGACCCAGTAGGGGATGCCACACGCCGAGTACGACGTGAAGTGGCCCCGTTCGAACGCCACGATCTCCAGTTCGCCGGGGCCCTTCAGACGGCGGGCCTGCGACGCCGCGGACATGCCCGCGGCGTCGCCGCCGATGACGACCAGTCGCTCCCGTGTACGGCTCAAGTTCATGCGAACACGCTACGGGAGCAGGGCATTTCAGTCCCGCTCACCCGGAGTTCGCGGCTGCGTGGCCTCGGGGGCGGGGCGGGCCGTCGGCAGCGGGCCCAGCGCGGTCGCCGTGGGGGCGGGCGCGGGGCGGCGCGGCAGCCGGGGGCGTACGACGCGCAGCCACAGCACGACGATCAGTGCGGCCACCGCCGCGAACGGCAGGACCGCCCCGAAGGCGACGGCGAGCCAGCGCAGCATCGTCACGAAAGCGCTCCAGCCGCCCGCGAGCGCGTCCACGAAGCCCGGGTCGTCGTCCTTGGCCGCCTTCTTCACCGGGGTCTCGGACAGCGACAGGGTGATGGTGGCCAGGCTGGTGCGGTCCTTCAGGGACTTCTGCCGGGCGAGCAGCGACTCCAGGTCGGCCTGGCGGGTGCTCAGCTCGCCCTCCAGGGTCACCACGTCGCTGAGTTTCGTGGCCCGGTCCATCAGCTCGCGGATCCGGGCCACGCTGGCGCGCTGCGAGGTGATGCGGCTCTCCACGTCCACGACCTGGTCGGTGACGTCCTCCGCCTTCGCGCTGCGGTCGAGGAGCTTGCCGGTGCCCTCCAGTTCGGCGAGGACCTCGTCGTACTTCTCGACGGGCACGCGCAGCACGACGCGGGTGCGCTCATGGCCCTCGGCGTCCCGGGTGGTGGTCTCGTCGCCGATGTAGCCGCCCGCGTTCTCGGTGCCGGTACGGGCCTGCTCCAGGGCCTTGGGGACGTCCTTGACCTGCACGGTCAGGGAGGCCGTGCGGATGATGTGGCTCGCGGCGAGCTTCGGCGGCGCCGTGGCCCCGGCGCCGCTTCCGGTGCCACCGGGGGCTGCCTCGCCCGAGACGGCCTTGTCGTCCGCCCCGCGGTCGGCGGCGGAGTTGCTGCCGCCCGACGCGTCGTCCCCCGCGCTGCACCCCGTGAGGGCGAGAGCGGCGGCCAGCAGGAGGGCGGCCAGGGCCGGTGCGGGGCGTCGTACGGATCGTCGTGTGCGCATGCGGGCATCCCCCGGGGGTCGATTCTGCTGACGCTTCTTCGACGCCCGGACGGCGCCGATCGTTTGGCCCGGGACGGTTCCGATGCGGTCACGGTCGGGACTCGTGCCGGACACCGGGGCGCGGCGGCGCTGTCGGCGGGGTCTGAGAGGCTGGGGGCATGCGCGAAGTTCAAGGGCAGGTCGTCGTCATCGGGGCGGGCATCGCGGGGCTGGCCGCCGCACACCGGCTGCTGGAGCGCGGGGCGCGGGTGACCGTGCTGGAGGCGTCCGGCAGGGTCGGCGGCAAGCTGCTGCCCGGGGAGGTCGCGGGTGCGCGTGTGGACCTCGGCGCCGAGTCGATGCTGGCCCGCCGCCCCGAGGCGGTGGCGCTCGCGCGCGAGGTGGGCCTCGCCGACCGTCTCCAGCCTCCGGCCACGGCGACCGCCTCGCTCTGGACCCGCGGCGCCCTGCGCCCCTTCCCCAAGGGGCATGTGATGGGCGTGCCCGGCACCGCGTCCGCCCTGGCCGGCGTGCTGTCCGAGGAAGGCCTCGCCCGCATCGAGCGGGACGCCGAGCTGCCCCGCACCGAGGTCGGTGACGACGTGGCGGTGGGGGAGTACGTGGCGGAGCGCCTCGGCCGCGAGGTCGTCGACCGCCTGCTGGAGCCCATGCTGGGCGGGGTGTACGCGGGCGACGCGTACCGCATCTCCATGCGCTCGGCCGTCCCGCAGCTCTTCCAGGTGGCCCGGACCCACACCTCCCTGACGGAAGGGGTCCGCGAGCTCCAGGCCAGGGCGGCCGCGGCCCGGCAGACCGGCCCGGTGTTCATGGGCATCCGGGGCGGCATCGGCACCCTGCCCCGCGCGGTGGCCGACTCGGTCCGGGCACGCGGGGGCGAGATCCTCACCCGGACGCCGGTGACGGAGCTGCGCCGTACGCCCGAGGGCGGCTGGCGGGTCGGCTCCGGTGACCGCGAGTGGCGCGCGGACGCGGTGGTCGTCGCCGCCCCGGCCCCCGTCGCCGCCCGGCTGCTGCGCGCCGAGACCCCCGGGGCCGCCGCCGAACTCGACGCCGTCGAATACGCCTCCATGGCCCTGGTCACCCTCGCCTACCGCCGCGACGGGACGGCCCTGCCCGACGGCAGCGGCTTCCTCGTGCCGCCGGTCGACGGGCGCACCATCAAGGCGTCCACGTTCGCCTCGCAGAAATGGGGCTGGATCGCCGACGAGAACCCGGACCTGGTCGTCCTGCGCACCTCCGTCGGGCGGTACGGCGAGACGGAGATCCTCCGGCGCGACGACACCGAGCTGGTCGAGATCTCCCGGCACGACCTGAAGGCGGCGACCGGCCTGGACGCCACGCCCGTCGCCACCCGCGTCACCCGCTGGGACGACGGCCTGCCCCAGTACCCCGTCGGCCACCACGCGCGCGTGGCCCGCATCCGCGAGCACATCGCCCGGCTCCCCGGCCTCGCGGTCTGCGGCGCCCCGTACGACGGCGTCGGCATCCCGGCCTGCATCGCCAGTGCGTACGCCGCCGTCGATCGGATCCACGGTGATCCGCGTGGTGTGGAGGAGCTCACCGCCCACCCGGTGCAGAGCCTGCACGGCGGAGCGGGAGAATGAGAGGCATGAGTGACGACGCCTCCACCACGGCCTCCAGCGCCTCGCCCGACCGCATCGCGAACAAGGGCAAGCTGGCCAAGGACCTCAACGAGGTCATCCGCTACACGCTCTGGTCCGTCTTCAAGCTGAAGGACGTCCTCCCCGAGGACCGCGCCGGGTACGCCGACGAGGTCCAGGAGCTGTTCGGCCAGCTCGCCGCCAAGGACGTGACCATCCGCGGCACCTACGACGTCTCCGGCCTGCGCGCCGACGCCGACCTCATGATCTGGTGGCACGCCGAGACCAGCGACGCGCTGCAGGAGGCGTACAACCTCTTCCGCCGGACGAAGCTGGGCCGCGCCCTGGAGCCCGTCTGGTCGAACATGGCGCTGCACCGCCCCGCCGAGTTCAACCGCTCGCACATCCCGGCGTTCCTCGCCGACGAGACGCCCCGCAACTACGTGAGCGTCTACCCCTTCGTGCGGTCCTACGACTGGTACCTGCTGCCCGACGAGGACCGCCGGCGCATGCTCGCCGACCACGGCAAGATGGCCCGCGGCTACCCGGACGTGCGCGCCAACACCGTCGCGTCGTTCTCCCTCGGCGACTACGAGTGGCTCCTCGCCTTCGAGGCCGACGAGCTGTACCGCATCGTCGACCTCATGCGTCACCTGCGCGCTTCGGAGGCCCGGATGCACGTCCGCGAGGAGGTGCCGTTCTACACCGGCCGCCGCAAGGACATCGCCGAGCTGGTCGCCTCTCTGGCCTGATCAGCGGATGCGTCGCCCGGCCCCGGCCCGGCCCGGTCCGGGGCCGTCGGCTTCGGCTCGGCGTGCGGGGCGCACCGCGCGCCGCGTCCCGGCAGCCGGCCCTCCAGCAGATACGCCTCCAGGTGTCCGTTGACGCAGGCGTTCGGGCCGCCCACCAGCCCGTGGGCGCCGGCGTCCCGCTCGGTCACCAGCACCGAGCCCGCCAGGCGGTCGTGGAGTTCGAGGGCGCCGTCGTACGGCGTGGCGGCGTCCCGCTCGGCGGCCAGGATCAGCGTCGGCGGCAGCTCGCCCGGCCCGGCGCCGACGTCGAGCGGCCGCCGCCGGGGCGCCGGCCAGTAGGCGCACGGCAGGTTCGTCCACACGTTGTCCCAGGTCTCGAAGGGCGCCACCCGCGCGAGCCGGGTGTTGTCCCGGTCCCACACCCTCCAGTCCGTGGGCCAGGGGGCGTCGTTGCACTCGACGGCCACATAGACCGCGCGGGAGTTCTCCGCCTCGGCCGCCGCCTCCGGGTGCTGCTCCAGCTGCTCGATCAGGGGCTTCGCATCACCCTTGAGGTACGCCGACAGCGCGTGCGCGCGGTGCGGCCACTGGTCGTCGTAGTAGCCGGCCTGCAAGAACGCCCCGTGCAGCTGCCCCGGTCCGACCTTCCCGCCCGCCGGCTCGGCGGCCAGCCTCGCGCTCGCCCGCTCGTAACTGCGCAGCACCTCCCGCTCCGTCGCGCCCAGCCCGTACACGTCGTCGTGCCGGGCGATCCACTCCCGGACGTCCCGCCAGCGGTCCTCGAACGCCGCCGACTGGGCGAGGTTGTTGCGGTACCAGATCCGCCCGGGGCCGGGATGGACCACCGAGTCGAACACCATCCGCCGTACGTGCGCGGGGAACAGCGTCGCGTACAGGGCACCGAAGTAGGTGCCGTACGACGAGCCCATGAAGGTCAGCCGCTCCTCGCCGAGTGCGGCGCGCAGCACGTCGAGGTCGCGGGCGTTGTTCAGCGAGTGGTAGTGCCGCAGCGCGCTGCCGTTCCGTTCGGCGCAGCCCCGCGCGTACGCCTTCGCCTTCGCGATGCGCTCCTGCTTGTACGCCTCCGAGGGGTGGGCGGGCGCCTGCGAGGGCCCGGTGAAGAACTGCTTCGGGTCCTTGCACGACAGCGGTGCCGAACGGCCGACCCCGCGCGGGGCGTAGCCGACGAGGTCGTACGCGGCGGCGATCCGCTTCCACTCGGGGAGCAGGCCGATGAGCGGGAAGTACAGGCCGGTGGCACCGGGACCGCCCGGGTTGTGGACGAGGGCGCCTTGCCGGAGGACCTTGCGCTTGTCGTTCTGCGGGTCCTTCTGCGTGGCCCGGGCCCTGCTGACGGACAGTTCGATCTGCCGGCCGTCCGGGCGGGCGTAGTCCAGCGGGACGCTCACCGTGCCGCACTGCATGCGGCCCGGCAGGTCCTGCGCGTCGGGGCAGGGGCCGAAGTCGACACCGGCCGCCTTCGCGCGCGCGGCGGCCACGGCGGTGCCGCGCCGCTCGGCCGCGCCCGTCCGGTCCTCGGCGTCCGGGGCCCCGGTGAGGGCGCTCAGCAGCAAGGACCCGGCGGCCGAGTAGAGGAGGGCGGCTCTCATCGCGTATCCCTTCGGTGCACGGTGGCGACGAAAGGGATGTTTCGGTCGGGCGGCGGGGAAGGCAAGCACCGTCGGCCGGTGTCGGGCCCCCTGCCCCCGCGCGCCCCCGGTCGGTCAGTCGTGCGACTCGCGGTGCGTGAACGCGGCGCGCAGGTCCGGTTCACCGATCGCGCGGACGCCCCGTACGGCCACCGAGGTGAGGTACGTACGGTCGTCGGCGGCGCCGTCCGCGGTGTGGGTCAGCGCGCCGAGCAGGCGCCGGCCGGCCGGGGAGGCCCAGCGCGAGTAGGGGTGGATCTCGACCCGGGCGACGGCCAGGCAGCTCAGGGTCAGGGCGAGCGGCAGGGCGAACCACAGGGCGACCAGGTGCCGGGGCATGTCCGGCGGAAGCGGCGTCAGCAGCGCGGCCACGCCCAGCCCGAGGACGGCGACGGCCGCGACGCGCACCTGCCGGACGGCCGAGGCGACCGTCGTACGGGCACTGTCGGGCACCGCGAGCCCCGCGCGCACCAGCCCCTCGGCGATCCCGCGCACCGGGTCCGCCGCGGCGGCCGTGGCCCGCACCGGCGCGATACGGGACTGCCCCTCGGGGCCGATGGCCCCTATCACCGACCGCTCCATCTCGTCCCGCCCGCGCGGGTCGACGACCGTCGCCCAGCCGGTACGGGCCAGGAGCAGGCGGCGCTGGCGGGCCATGGCGACCAGGGTCACGTCGGCGACCCGCCGAGGGCCGCCGGAGAGGAACGCGGCCTCGTACAGCGTGAGTTCACGCACCCGGCCGGTGTCCGCGTCCACGGCCGCCGCGCGCACGGCGGCCAGGCACAGGCGCGTGCACGCCGTGCCGGCCACGGCCCAGGCCGCCAGCAGGAAAAGAACCCAGAGCATATGTTGTTTGTATGTGACACGGTCCCGAAAGCACCATGCCTCGTTCACGATCCGGACGGAGTGTTGTCGGTATGTGACGTTCCGTTTCAGTCCGGTGGCGGGCTGTAGGCGGGCGGCGGGAGCGTGTAGTACGGGGAGGGGGACGCCGGCGGCGGGACGGCGGGACCCGGGTCGACGGCCGGGGGAGCGCTGTCGCCGGCCAGGTCGCGGGCCACGGCGTCGAAGTCGACGTAACCCGTGGCCTCCAGCACCTTGATGTGGTCGAGGACGGTCGTGTTGGCGTCGTCGGCGAGTTCGCGCACCAGGGAGTTGCGGGTGCTCGCGCGGACCTGGGCGACGACGGAGAACACCTTGCCGTGCGCCAGCCGGAGGATGTTGGCGAACTCGCGGTCGTACTCGGCGCCCTGTGCCCGGTCGAGCCGGTCCAGCCACTGCCGCTGCTGCTCGTTCGGCTCGTCCGCCAGGTCGAGGTGGATCCGGCCCGCGACGTCGCGGACCCGCTCGTCCAGGAACCGGTGCCCCTCGACGAGGTGCCGGCCCGCCGTGCGGACGGCCGGTGTGGTGCCCTTCGACTGTGCCTGCCGCCCCGCGGGCAGCTCCCACAGCCCGGCCAGCCGGACCTTCGTGAGGAAGTCCTGGTCGAGCGCGGACAACGGGCCGTAGCTCGTCTGCAGGGTGTGGGCGCTCAGTACGTTCGGCGCGGTCTCCGGCCGGTCCGTGTACGACCAGACCGGGAAGACCAGGGCGGCGAGCGTCGCCGCCAGGCACATGACGATGAGCCCTGTGCCGCTGAAGACGCCTCGGCCCTTGACGGGGGGTCGCGGTCGCATGGTGGTGCCTCCTGATACGGCACCGCACGCTAGTGCGCTTCGGGTGCCGAGTTGACATGTTACTGCTGGGTCTACGTCAACTGCCGTACAGGGAGGAATGGTTGTTTCGGGGGTGAGCAGGGGCAAATGCGGGACATGAGACGGGTGACGTACCGGAGCGAGAAGGGCGAATGCGCCCATGTCATGCCTCGCGCGTGACCCGGCTGTCAGACGCGGCACACTCGGGCGCGCCCGTTGGGACCGGGCGACTAGCCCACCCGGGTCCTCTGGGCCGCCCGGACACCGTCGCGGCGGTGTGCCCCGTGGCCGCCGCCCGCCCGATGGGCCATGTTGCTGACCGTCGAGCCGATCGGGCTCCGGCCGGACGCGAAGGAGGCCCCGCGGTGGGTGAGCTGTACATCGACGGCGAGTGGACACGGGCGGCGGCCGGCGGCCGCCGCGAGGTGGTCAACCCCTACGACGCCTCGGTCGTCACCACCGTCGACGAGGCCGACGCCACCGACGTCGACCGCGCCGTGCGCGCCGCCCGGCGCGCCTTCGCGGAGGAGGACTGGGCGAACGCCCCCTCCCGCCTCCGCGCCGACCTGCTGATGCGCGTCCACGACCTGCTGATGCGGGACCGCGAGGACATCGCCCGCACCGAGACGCTCGACACCGGCAAGACACTCACCGAGGCCCGGATCGACGTGGAGGACGTGGCGAACGCCTTCCGCTACTTCGCCGAACTCGCGGGCAAGGACGGCGGCCGGGTCGTCGACGTCGGCCCGGACGTCCTCAGCCGGGTCGTCTACCAGCCGATCGGCGTGTGCGCGCTCATCGCCCCGTGGAACTACCCGCTGCTCCAGGCCTCCTGGAAGGTCGCCCCGGCGCTGGCCGCCGGCAACACCTTCGTCCTCAAGCCCAGCGAGACCACCCCGCTCACCACCATCACCATGATCCGGCTGATCGAGGAGGCCGGTGCCCCGCCCGGCGTCGCCAACCTCGTGCTCGGCTCCGGGGCGACCGTCGGCGCGGCCCTGACCGGCCACCCCGACGTCGACCTGGTCTCCTTCACCGGCGGCCTGAACACCGGCCGGGCCATCATGGCCGCCGCCGCCGAGGGGCCCCGGAACATCGCCCTGGAACTGGGCGGCAAGAACCCCAACATCGTCTTCGCCGACGCCGACTTCGACGCCGCCGTCGACTACGCCCTCGACGCCGCCTTCCTGCACTCCGGGCAGGTCTGCTCGGCCGGTTCACGCCTGCTCGTCGAGGACTCCCTGCACGACCGGTTCGTCGAGGCCTACGCCGAGCGCGCCCGGGCCATCCGGCTGGGCAACGGCCTGGAGGAGGGCACCGAGAGCGGCCCGCTCAGCTCCGCCGAGCACCGCGAGAAGGTCGAGGGCTACATCGCCGTCGCCAAGGAGGAAGGCGCCCGGCTCGTCACCGGAGGCACCCGCCCCGACGACCCGGCCCTCGCCGACGGCTTCTTCCTGCTGCCGACGATCTTCGCCGACTGCGACCGGTCCATGCGCATCGTCCAGGAGGAGGTCTTCGGCCCGGTCGTCACCGTCGAACGCTTCCGCACCGAGGACGAGGCGGTGGAGCTGGCCAACGACACCCGCTACGGCCTCGCCGGCGGCGTGTGGACCTCCGACGCGAGCCGCGCCCAGCGCGTCGCCCAGCGGCTGCGGCACGGCACCGTCTGGATCAACGACTTCCACCCCTATGTACCGCAGGCCGAGTGGGGCGGCTTCGGCCGCTCCGGCGTCGGACGCGAGCTCGGCCCCACGGGACTGCGCGAGTACCAGGAGGCCAAGCACATCTACCAGAACCTCGCCCCCGCCCCCTCCGGCTGGTTCAAGGGCTGACCAGAGGCACCCCCACCGTCCGCCCGTGGCACGACGACCACCGAAGAAAGGCACCGCATGGCCACCACTCCCGCGCACGGCGCCGAGTCCGCCTACGACTACGTCATCGTCGGCGGCGGCACCGCCGGATGTGTGCTCGCCGCCCGGTTGAGCGAGGACCCCGACTGCCGTGTCTGCGTCATCGAGGGCGGCCCCAGCGATGTGGGCGACGAGCGCATCCTGCGCCTGCGCAACTGGATCAACCTGCTCGGCTCGGAGTTCGACTACGGCTACACCACCGTCGAGCAGCCGCGCGGCAACTCGCACATCCTGCACTCCCGGGCCCGGGTGCTCGGCGGCTGCTCCTCGCACAACACCCTGATCAGCTTCCTGCCGCTGCCGCAGGACCTCGACGACTGGGTGAGCCACGGCTGCTCCGGCTGGGACCCGGCGACGATCCTGCCCTACCGCGACCGGCTGCTCACCCGGATCGTGCCGGTGGCCGAGGCGGACCGCAACCCCATCGCCAAGGACTTCGTCACAGCCGCCTCCCGCGCCCTCGGCGTCCCCGTCGTCGACGACTTCAACGCCGAACCCTTCGCCGACGGCACCGGGTTCTTCTCGCTGGCCTACCAGCCGGAGGGCAATCTGCGGTCCTCCGCGTCCGTCGCCTACCTCCACCCGGTGCTCGACCGGCCCAACCTCACGCTGAAGCTGGAGACCTGGGCCCACCGGCTGATCCCCGATGCGTCGGGCCGGCTCACCCGGGTAGCAGTCCGGGGCGCCGACGGCGAAGCCGCCACCGTGCGGGCCGAGCGCGAACTGCTGCTGTGCGCGGGCGCCATCGACACCCCGCGCCTGCTGATGCTCTCCGGCATCGGACCGGCCGACGACCTGCGCGCCCTGGGTATCGCGGTACGGGCCGACCTGCCCGGCGTCGGGGAGAACCTGCTGGACCACCCCGAGTCCGTGATCGTCTGGGAGACCGCGGGGCCGCTGCCGCCCAACTCCGCGATGGACTCCGACGCCGGCCTGTTCCTGCGCCGCGACAAGGGGCAGCCGCGTCCCGACCTGATGTTCCACTTCTACCAGGTGCCGTTCACCGTCAACACCGAGCGCCTGGGCTACCCCGTACCGCAGCACGGGGTGTGCATGACGCCGAACGTGCCGCGGGCCCGCTCCACCGGCCGCATGTGGCTGCGCAGCAACAACCCCGCCGAGCATCCCGCCCTGGACTTCCGGTACTTCACCGACCCCGAGGGCCACGACGAGCGCACCATCGTGGACGGCCTGAAGGTGGCCCGCGAGGTCGCCGCGGCCGACCCGCTGCGCGACTGGCTCGTCCGCGAGGTCGCGCCCGGCCCGGACGTCGTCTCCGACGCCGACCTGTCGGAGTACGGCCGCCGCGTGGCCCACACCGTCTACCACCCGGCCGGCACCTGCCGGATGGGCGCGGCGGACGACCCGGCGGCCGTCTGCGACCCCGAGCTGAGACTGCGGGGCTTCGAGGGCGTGCGGATCGTCGACGCGTCGGTGTTCCCGACGATGCCCACCATCAACCCGATGGTGACCGTGCTGCTCGCCGCCGAACGGGCCGCCGACCTGATCATCGCGGACCGGAGGTCCCAGCAGTGACCGGTACACAGCCTCCCGCACCGGCGTCCGGCGCCCCCTCGGGGGAGCCGGGCTCCGAGTTCCGCAAGGACATGAGCCCCTGGGCCAACTTCGCCCTCGGCTTCACCTACCTCTCCCCGGTGGTGGGCACCTACACGCTCTTCGGCATCGCGATCGCCGACGGCGGACCGCCGATGATCTGGGCGTTCCTGGTGGCCGGCTGCGGCCAGTTCCTCGTCGCGCTGATCTTCGGCGAGATCGTCGCCCAGTACCCGATCGCGGGCGGCGTCTACCCCTGGGCCCGGCGGCTGTGGGGCAAGCGCTGGGCGTGGATGACCGGCTGGGTGTACATGTGGGCGCTGCTGGTGACCATCACCTCCGTCGCCTACGGCGCCGGCCCCTACATCGCCATCCTCTTCGGCTTCAGAGCCACCGTGCACACCACCGTGCTGTGCACCGCCGTGCTCATCGTCGTCGCCATCCTCATCAACTACATGGGCACCAAGGCACTGTCGACGGCGGCGCTCATCGGTTTCGCCGGCGAGCTCATCGGCGCCCTCGTCGTCGGCGTCTACCTGCTGGCCACCCACCGGCACCACGGCCTCGGCGTCATCTTCGACACCTACGGAGTCGAGGGAGACGGCTCCTACCTGCCGGCGTTCCTGGCAGCCGGCATCATCGGCCTCTACCAGTACTACGGCTTCGAGGCGTGCGGCGACACCGCCGAGGAGGTCGCCCACCCGGGCCGGGTCATTCCCCGCGCGATGCGCCGCACCATCTACATCGGCGGCGCGGCGGCCACGTTCACCTGTATGTCGCTGCTGCTGTCGGTCACGGACTTCAACGCGATCATCTCGGGCGAACAGGCCGACCCGGTGGTGGACGTGCTGTACGACGCGATGGGCGAGGCCGGGGCGCGGATGGTGATGGCCGTGGTGCTGATCTCCTTCCTGTCCTGCACGATCAGCCTCCAGGCCGCGGCCGGGCGGCTCATCTACTCCTACGCCCGGGACGAGATGATCGTCGGACACCGGCTGCTGCGGCGGTTCGTCCACGCCCGTGCGGTGCCGAGCTGGGCGCTGTTCGTCTCCGCGGCGGTGCCGCTGATCATCGCCTTCGCCTCACTGCTCTCCGAGGACGCCCTCACCAACATCGTCTCGTTCGCGATCCTCGGCATCTACGGCTCGTTCCAGATGGTGGTCCTGGCCGCGCTGCGCGCCCGGCTCAAGGGGTGGCGTCCGGCGGGGGAATTCACCCTGGGCCGCTGGGGCCTGGTGGTGAACGTCGCGGCGCTGGTCTACGGCATCCTCGCCATCATCAACATCTGCTGGGCCCGCTCCCCGGAGAAGGCCTGGTGGGAGAACTGGATCGTCCTGTTGTGCGGCGGCGTGGTGCTGGGAACGGGGCTGCTGTACATGTTCACGACGCATCACTACGGCCGGGGTGAGGCGCCGGCGGGCGACGCCGTGCCGGAGAAGAAGGCCGGATCGATGTCCGGCGGGCCTCCTCCCGGGCAGCGGTGAGACGAGGAGCGAGGGGCCCGGGTTCGGGTCCCTCGGCCGTCAACGCCGCGACAGCACCCTGCGCGTGGCGCGGGCGAGCCGGTGGGCGGGCCGCCGGGAGCGCGGCGCCGGGCCCGACCGCTCCAGCCACCACTCCCGCAGCTCCCGCCGCGCCTGCGGGTCCCCGGGACGGCCGGTGGACAGCAGCCGCTCGGCGAAGGTGAGGGCGTCGCGTCGGTAGCCGGCGGTCATCGGGTGGGTCTGGGCGTAGCCGAGGAACGCCGTGCGGTACTCGCCCCCGAGGATCACCGGCAGCTCGGGGGCGACCTTCGCCACCACGTCCGCCCGCTTCGCGGCGAGCGCCCGCGCCTGGACACCGACCCGCACCCGGTCGAACCCCTCGGGCACGGGTGTTCCCGCGACCAGCGCCGACAGCAGCGCGGTCTGTGCCAGACCGAGCCGCTGCCGGGCCTCGTCGACACCCTGTCCAGGGGGCAGGCCGAAGGCGCCCCGTGTCGCCCCGGCCGCCCCGGTCTCATCTCCCCGCCGTGCCGCTGCGGCCCCTGCCGGTGCCTCGCCGCGGGCATCCCTGGCCGCCTCCCGCCGCATGGGCCGGACTCCGACGAGCCGTCGCGCGGCCGGGGCCCCGACGAGCGGCTCATCGTCACCGCCCCGGGCCACGCTGGGCCGTCCGAGGGCGGCGGCCCCGAGCCGTTCACCGTCGCCGCGGGTCCGCTCCTGCCGTCCGGCGCCCGCCTCTCCGAACAGTCCGGCCCCGACGCCCGCGGGCTCCCTCCGCCGGGCGGCCGGCGCGTCGGCGGCCGAGCGGAGTTCCGTCTTCACGCGTTCGACGGCGCCGGCCTCCAGCGCCCGGCGGATCGCGCCCAGCTCGCGCTCCAGCTCCACCGGCTCCGGGAAGTTCTCGTCCCGTTCCAGGAGGACACCCGGAGGCGCGACGCGGGAGGCGAGGTCCGTGAGGATGTCGAGGACCGGCCGGGGGACCGGGTGGGCGTGGCTGTCGTGCCAGACGCCGTCGCGTTCGAAACCGCCCGCGACATGGACGTAGGCGATGGCCTCCAGCGGCAGCTCCGCGAGGGCCTTGGCCGGGTCCTCCGCGCGGTTGACGTGGTTGGTGTGCAGATTGGCGACGTCGATGAGCAGGCGGACGCCCGTGCGGTCGGCGAGGTCGTAGAGGAACTGGCCCTCCGTCATCTCCTCGCCCGGCCAGCCGATCAACGCGGCGATGTTCTCGACGGCCAGCGGCACCGGCAGCGCGTCCTGCGCGATGCGGACGTTCTCGCAGAGCACGTCCAGAGCGTCCCGGGTGCGCGGGACGGGCAGCAGGTGGCCCGCCTCCAGGTGCGGGGAGGCGGTCAGCGAGCCGCCCGCCCGTACGAACGCGATGTGCTCGGTGACCAGCGGGGAGCCCAGCGCCTGCGCGCGCTCGGCCAGCGCGGTCAGCCGTCCCGCGTCGGGCCGGTCCGCGCCCCCGAGGCCGAGCGAGACGCCGTGCGGCACCACGGTGATGCCGCGCTCGCGCAGCCGCCGCAGCGAGTCGGGCAGGTGCCCGGGGCAGACGTTCTCGGCCACCGCCTCGACCCAGTCGATCCCCGGCATCCGCTCCACGGCGTCCGCGATCTCCGGCCGCCACCCGATGCCCGTCCCCAGTCGCTCCATCGTCCCCTCCTCCACCCGGCCCGTTCCTCGAACGTGAGGGGGGTATGGCCCAGCCGCCGGTTCCCGAACCGTGCCCCGGCCTCCTTCAGAGCAACATTTGAGGTTTCGGTCCCCGCTCCCCGCCCCCACCGACGGAGGTACCAAGGGTCGCGTCCCGCCCCGATTCGACATAGACCGGACCTGTGCCCGAAGGCAGCGAGCAGCCCCACCGCCCCGCGCGGAAGCGGGAACCGGAGTCGGGGCCGGGGTCGGGGGCGGCCGGTGTACGCCGACTGCGGATCGGGGCCTGGGCCCTGCTCGTGGTGGCCGGCACGGCCTACTTCCTGCTGCCGCTGGAAGGGCTCGGCGCCGACCGGCGCCCGCCGCCGTCCTGACCGGGTGCGGCTCTACACCGGGCGGGAGGAGCGGTAGTTGAACACCGACCAGAGGACGAACAGGCCGGTCACGATCATGATGATCGACCAGAACGGCTGGTACGGCAGCCAGAGGAAGTTCGCGATCAGCGCCAGGCCCACCACGATCGCGCTCGCGACCCGGGCCCAGTCGGCTCCGGTGAACAGGCCGAGGCCGGCCACCACCACGAGCACGCCGACGATCACGTGGATCCAGCCCCACGCGGTCAGGTCGAACTCGAAGGAGTACTGGCCGAAGCTCGTGTACACCTCGTCGCCGGCGATCGCCGCGATGCCCTGGAGCACCGCGAAGAGGCCGTAGACGACCATCAGGACGCCCCCGAGGACGAGACCGCCGGCCGCCCACGGGTCGCCGGGACCGCCCGCGCCGGAGCCGTCGGGCCCCCGGTCACCGGGGGCGGGCGGGGCAGGGGGAGGGGGCGCGGCGCTGGTCATGGCTGCCTCCGGGGTCGGGTCGGCTGGTAACCCCACTGGAGCACTCGTCCGGAACCGGCGCGCCTGCGGCTACTCCGGACGGGTGGACGCCGCGCGGCCCGACCCGTGCGGCTCACGGCGCAGCGCCGGGTGGTCGGCGACGACGGTGCACGAGCCGGGCGCGATCTCCGTGAACCCCGCGTCGCGCACCAACGGAAGCCCGATGCCGGTCAGTTCGGACCAGCGGGACGGGTCGGCCGTCCGGACGGCGAGTGGGAACCCCGCGTCGCGCCAGGCGGCCCGCTCCTCGTCGGACAGCTCCCACCAGGCCAGTTGCGCGGCGTGCCCGGCCTGGGCCATGGCCTTGCCGGCCGACATGCCGAGGTCGGGGTTCAGCCACAGCACGGGGGCGGCCGGGTCCGCGTCCACCGGCGGTTCCGGGTCGTCGAGGTCGGTGCCGGACACCTGGAGCCTGGCCAGGTCCTTGGGCCAGCCGTCCAACGGGACGGGCGGGAAGACCCGCACCTCGGCCGACTTGCCGGTGACGGAGATGCCGGGCAGCGCCTCGGCCCGCCGCCACTCCGCGCCCCGTGCCCGCCGCACCACCTTGCGGATCCTGGCGTCCTGCCAGTCCCGCATCGCCCCGGCCCACTCGCCCTCGCCGGCCGAGCGGTCGTCGGCCAGGATCGTCAGCACGGCCCGCGCGGACGTCTCCAGCGCGTCCGTGCGCGCGGGCGGCTCCGCCTTCTCGATCCGCACGACCAGCGGCAGCACGAACTGCGGTGCCTCGTCGCGCGCCGAGGGCTCGGACCGGAAGGGACTGTCGCTCACGGGCGTCGGGTCTTCACTCACGAAACCCAAGTGTGCCAGCCGGGAGATCGTGCAGGACGGCCGCATGCGACCCGGCCTGCGCCCGCGCACCGCGGGCGGCCGCTACGGCTGCGGGGTCGCTCGGCGCCGCGCGGTGTCGGTCGTGGTGCGCCGGCCTCCCGCGGATCACCCTGAACAGGCGGTGCGCTGCGCCTCCTGCCACTCGCAGACGGGGCAGAGCGTGATGCCCTTGTACGACTCGGGGTGCTCCGTGGGCTCCCGGCACAGCACGCACTCCGCGTACGGCGGCCCGTCCGCAACGGGCGGCCTGCTCGCGTCGATCAGGCAGTAGTCGTCGTCGCTCATACGTCCAGCGTAGGTCCGGGGCGGGCCGTCAGAGGTCCCGCTGCTCCAGCGGTTTGGTCGCCGGGCCCTGGATCACCTTGCCGTCGGTGTCGAAGCGGGAGCCGTGGCAGGGGCATTCCCAGGCGCGTTCGGCGGCGTTGAAGTCGACCAGGCAGCCCAGGTGGGTGCAGCGGGCGGAGACGGCGTGCAGCCCGCCGTCCTCGTCCCGGTACACCGCGACCCGGTGGCCGTCGGCACGGACCACGGCGCCCTCGCCGGGCGGCAGGGACTCCACCGGCGGGGAGGGCCGCAGCCGGTCGCCCACGAAATGCCCGGCGACCTTGGCCTGGGTCTTGAGGAACGTCGGCGCCTCACGCAGGGCGGGCTTGATCCGGCGCGGGTCGTACAGCCCGCTCCACTCGCACTCCTCGCCCGTGATCTGCGCGGTCAGCAGCCGCCCGGCCATGATGCCGCCGGTCATGCCCCAGCCGCCGAAGCCGGTGGCCACGTACGTGTGCCGGGCGCCGGGGTGCAGCGGGCCGACCATCGGCACGGTGTCCGTGGGCTCGGTGTCCTGGGTGGCCCATCGGTGAGTGACCTCCAGGTCCGGGAAGTGGCCGGTGGCCCAGGCGGTGAGGCGTTCCAGACGGGCCCGCGGGTCGGAGGTGCCCGGTGTGAAGTGCTCACCGGTGACGATGAGCAGCCGCCGGTCGCCCTCGTGGGGCGCCGTGCGCACCGAGCGGGTGTCCTCGTCGGGCGTGATGAACATGCCGTCCGGGTCCTGGCCGGCGGGGATCGTCCCGGCGACGACCAGTTCGCGGCGCGTGGAAAGACGGGCGAACAGCAGCGCCCGGTCGAAGATCGGGTAGTGCGTCGCCACGACGACGTCCCGGGCCCGGACGGTCGCCCCGGTCGCGGTCGACAGCCTGCACGGCTCACCCTCGTCCAGGCCGAGGACGGTGGTGTCCTCGAAGATCCGCCCGCCGTGTTCGACCAGGTCGGCGGCGAGGGCCAGCAGGTACTTGCGCGGGTGGAACTGGGCCTGTCCGGTGACCTGGACCGCGCCCGCCACCGGGAAGGGCAGCCCGGTCTCGGTGACGAACGAGGCGGGCAGCCCGGCCGCGGCCGCGGCCTCCGCCTCGGCGCGCAGTTCCGCCACCCGGCCCGGGTCGCGCGCGTACGTGTAGGCGCTCCTCGTCTCCCACTCGCAGTTGACGCCCAGTTCCTGCGCGATCCGGGCCGCGTGCCCGATCGCCTCGGACTGGGAACGGGCGTACAGCCGTGCGCCCTCGGGGCCGCGGGTGCGCCGCAGCTTGTCGTAGACGAGCGTGTGCAGGGCGGTGATCTTGGCGGTGGTGTGCCCGGTGACGCCGGCCGCGACCCGCCCGGCTTCCAGCACGGCCACGCTCCGCCCGGCCCGCGTCAGTTCCCACGCGGTGCACAGCCCGGCGATCCCGGCGCCGATCACGGCCACGTCGACGTCCAGGTCCCCGTCCAGCGCCGGGTGGTGACCGTCCGGTGCGGTCTCGAGCCAGTACGAGCTGCTGACCTGCTGTTTTTCGCCCATGGCCCGACGAGTACCCCGGTGCGTCCTCTTCAGTGTCCGGGCGGGCCGCTTTACAGCGGGGGCGGACAGGACTAACGTACAACCAAATGGTTGTAGATGAGCTGGGTGACGAGACGGTGGACCGGCTGTTCCACGCCTTGGCCGACACCACGCGCCGGGACATACTGCGCCGCTGCGTGCGCGGGGAGCTGTCGGTGTCCCGGCTGGCCGAGGCCTATCCGATGAGCTTCGCCGCGGTGCAGAAGCACGTCGCGGTGCTGGAGCGGGCGGGGCTGGTCGTCAAGCAGCGCAGCGGACGGGAGCAGCTCGTGCGCACCGACCCCGACGCGCTGGGCCGCGCACGCCAGGCCCTGGACGAACTCGAGTCGGCGTGGCGCGGGCGGGTGGACCGGATGGCCCGGATCCTCGCCGAGGACCCCGGAACCGGAGAGAACGACACGACGGAAGGACCCGAGCGATGAGTGTCACCAGCGTCGACAAGGACCTCGACGCCCTCACCCTCACCCTGATCGCCGACTTCGCCGCCCCGGTCGAGCGGGTGTGGCGGCTGTGGGCCGACCCGCGGCAGCTGGAGCGCTGGTGGGGTCCGCCGACCTACCCGGCGACCGTGGAGGAGCACGACCTCACCCCCGGCGGCGAGGTCACCTACTTCATGACCGGCCCGGAGGGCGACCGGCACCGCGGGTGGTGGCGGATCACCTCGGTCAGCGAGCCGACGGCCCTGGAGTTCACCGACGGCTTCGCCGACGACGACGGCAAGCCCAAGGACGACATGCCGACCATGTCCGTGACGGTGCGGCTCACCGCGCGCGACGGCGGCACGCGCATGGAGATGCGCTCCCTGTTCGACTCCCGCGAGCAGATGGAGCAGATGGTCTCCATGGGCATGGAGGAGGGCCTGAAGGAGGCCGTCGGCCAGATCGACGCCCTGCTGGCCGCCTGACCGGCGGGACCAGGGCCGCCCCAGCAGCCGTTCCCGGCACTGCCGGGATCAGGTGATCGGGGGCGTGCGAGGTGCCGTGGCGGGGCGCCGGGTGTCGCACCCGGCCCCCCGGTCCGCAGCCGCCGCTACCGGCGCCAGGGGCCCGTCACCGCGAAGGTGGTGCCGGGCGCGTAGCAGTTGACGTACATCGTGTCGCCGTCCGGGGAGAAGGCCACCCCGGCGAACTCACCCCACTCCGGCTCCTCCGCGGTGCCGATGTTCTGCCGGTTGCGGGCCATCGCGTAGACCTGGCCGCGCCTGGTGACACCGAAGACGTGCTGGGCGCCGTTGCCGTCCTCGCAGACCATCAGGCCGCCGCTGGGCGCCAGGCAGATGTTGTCCGGCGACTCGCCCGGCAGCTGCACATCGGTGTCCGGGCCGAAGACGATCACCAGGGTGAGCCGGCGGCGCTCCGGGTCGTAGCGCCAGACCTGCCCGTAGTGGTCGGCGGCCGAACCGTCAGACCGGCGCGCGAAGGACGACACGAAGTACACCGAACGGCCGCCCCAGTAGCAGCCCTCCAGCTTCTGCGCGTGGGTGATGCCCTTGCGGCCGAAGTCCTGGAAACGGATCGGCGTCTGCGCGGCCTGCGGATCCGGGACGTCGACCCACTCGATGTGGTCGAACTCGGCGCCGACGTCCTGGATGGACGACAGGTCCGGCACCCCGGGCACGCGCATCGCCTGGAGCCGACCACCCGCCCGCAGCGAACCCCGGCCGCCCAGCGGCCGGTCCGGCAGGAAGCGGTAGAAGAGGCCGAAGGGCTTCTCGAAGGCGTCCTCGGTCTCGTAGACCACGCCCCGCCGGGGATCGACGGCGATCGCCTCGTGCGCGAAGCGGCCCATCGCGGTCAGCGGCACGGCCCCGCTGCGGTGCGGGTCGGCCGGGTCGACCTCGAAGATGAAGCCGTGGTCCTTGGTGTAGCCGTTGGTACCGGCCCTGTCCTCGGTCTCCTCGCAGGTCAGCCAGGTGTGCCAAGGGGTGGGCCCGCCCGCGCAGTTCACGGCCGTGCCGGCGATCGCGACGCGTTCCGACTGCACCCGGTTGCGGGAGTCGAGCGTCAGCGCCGTACAGCCGCCCTTGGCGGCCGGGTCGTAGGTGAGGCCCTCGACGGTGGGGACCGGGACCCTGCCGTTGGCGCGGTTCTCGTGGTTGCGGACCAGATGGACCCGGCCGCCTCTGCCCGGGAAGGCCGACATGCCGTCATGGTTGGAGGGCACCTTGCCCTCACCGGAACGGAGTTCGTCCCCCTCGCGGGAGAGGATCCGGTAGGCGAACCCCTCCGGCAGGTCGAGGACGCCCTTCGGGTCGGGGACGAGCGGGCCGTAGCCGGTGCGGCCCATGCCCTGTGCGGCGGCGGTACCGGCGAAGAGTTCGGAGAGCGCGCCGGAGAACGCGATCCCGACGCCCACGGCGCCCGTTCCCGCGAGCATCTGACGTCGTGACGCGAAGCGACCGGTTTCGGTCATGGGGAAACCTTCCTGCTGGCGGACAGGAACTGTGATCCCGTTGTGTCTATCACCTGGTGCGGGCAGCGGGAACCACGCGCGTAGCGCGGGTCACTGCTCGACGGCGCGCCGCAGCTTCTCCATGGCCTCTCCGGCCTGGTCGGTCAGGTCGACGGCCCGCTCCGTGATCTCCGCGCGCTCCGCGGCCCCCGCGTGTCCCGGACTCTCCGCGTGTCCCGGACTCTCCGCTTGTCCTGAACTCGCCGCGGGCCCCGGACTCGCCGCGGGCCCCGGACTCGCCGCGGGCCCCGGACTCTCCGCGAGCCCGGAGCGCTCCGCGGGTGGCTGTGCGCCCCGCTCCAGGAAGCGCAGGAGTTCCACCGGAATGGGCAGCACGAGCGTGGAGTTCTTCTCCGCCGCCACCGCCATGACGGTCTGCAGCAGCCGGAGCTGGAGCGCCGAGGGCGTGTCGGCCATCTGACGGGCGGCCTGGGCCAGCTTCTTGGAGGCCTGGTACTCGGCGTCGGCATTGATCAGCCGGGCCCGCCGCTCCCGGTCGGCCTCGGCCTGGCGGGCCATGGAGCGCTTCATGGTGTCCGGCAGGGAGACGTCCTTGATCTCCACGCGGTCGATGGTGACGCCCCACTCCACGGCGGGACTGTCGATCATCAGCTCCAGGCCCTGGTTGAGCTTCTCGCGGTTGGACAGCAGGTCGTCCAGCTCGCTCTTGCCGATGATCGAGCGCAGCGACGTCTGGGCCATCTGCGAGACGGCGAAGCGGTAGTCCTCGACGTTGACGATCGCGGCCGACGGATCCACGACCTTGAAGTACACCACCGCGTCGACCCGCACGGTCACGTTGTCGCGGCTGATGCCCTCCTGGGCGGGCACGGGCATGGTCACGATCTGCATGTTGACCTTGCGGAGCCGCTCCACCCCCGGAACGATCAGGTTGAAGCCGGGCAGCCGCACGTCCCCGTGCAGGCGTCCGAGCCGGAAGACGAGCCCGCGCTCGTACTGCTTGACGACCCGCGCCGCGGCGGCCAGATACACCAGCGCACCGGCCCCGACCGCGGCCACCACGCCGACCACCTCTTCGACCATGCCGACCTCCCCGTTCAGAGGTCCGAATTCGTCTACTTCTGTAACGATATGCCTGAACCGGGGCGTGGGGCCATGCCCCGGTACCGGGGCCGGAACGGGGGCGGACACACGTGATCCGGGGCGCGCCGGCTGCGCGCCCCGGACCCGTGCACGGGTGATCCGCTCGGGTGGCTAGACGGCGGTGACCTTCTCCGCCGGGGTCACCTCGGGCTCCGTGACCTTCACCGGCTCCGTGCCCGTCGCGCTGTGGCGTGCGGCCCAGCTCTCCAGGGCCGTGCGGCAGGCGTGGTCGAGGTGGTGCAGACCCGTGAGATCCAGCTCGACCGGACGGTCCTGGGGCAGGCTCTCCAGGCTGTCGAGGATCTTCGGCAGCCGCAGGAAGGTCGCGTTGCCGGACAGGTAGGCCTGGATCGGGCCCGCGCCCTTGTCGATGATCTCGAGCTTGATGTGCGAGGCCTCCCAGGCGGTCTTGACGACCGACAGGGCCAGACCGATGAGCACGCCCTCGAACATGTTCACCGCGACGATCGACACCGCGGTGACGACGAGGATGAGTGCCTCGCCCCGGTGCTCCCGCCACAGCGGCACGATCTTGGCGAACGGGATCAGCTTCCAGCCCGCGTGGACCAGGATGCCGGCGAGGGCGGGCAGCGGGATCAGGGCCAGCGTGCTCGGCAGCAGCGCGGCGAACAGCAGCAGCCACACGCCGTGCATCACCCGGGACGCCTTGGTCCTGGCGCCCGCGCTGACGTTGGCGGAGCTGCGGACGATGACCGCGGTCATCGGCAGCGCGCCGAGCACACCGCAGACGGTGTTGCCCGCGCCCTGCGCCATGAGCTCCTTGTCGTACTGGGTGCGCGGGCCGTCGTGCAGCCGGTCCACGGCGGCGGCGCTGAAGAGGCTCTCGGCGGAGGCGATCAGGGTGAAGGCGACGATCGTGCCGATGATGCCGATGCCCACACTGCCGAAGGCGTCCAGGCCGGGCGGCTGGATGGATTCCAGCAGGCCCTTCACCTCGACCGTGGCGACCGGCAGGTCGAAGACGGCGTTGGCCGCGATCGCCAGGATCACCGCGGCGAGCGCGCCGGGCACGGCCTGGGCCTTCTTCGGCAGCTTCTTCCACAGCACCATCACCGTGATGGTGGCCGCTCCGAGCGCGAGGGAGGTGAGCGCCGCCGTGCTACCGGCCGCGTCGACGGCCGCACCGGGCAGGCCCAGGATCTTGTCGATGCCGGAGGCGGGTGCCTTCAGTCCGGCCGTCGCATACAGCTGGCCGGCTATGAGCACCAGACCGATTCCGGCCAGCATGCCCTCGACGACCGAGACGGATATCGCACGGAACCAGCGGCCGAGCTTCAGCGCGCCCATGACGAGCTGGAGCAGACCGGCGGCCAGCACGATGATGCCGAGCGCGGGCAGCCCGTAGGTGTCGACCGCTTCGAAGACGAGCACGGTCAGACCGGCGGCCGGCCCGGACACCTGAAGGCTGCTGCCCGGCAGGAATCCGGTGACGAGTCCGCCCACGATGCCGGTGATCAGGCCGAGTTCGGCCGGGACACCGGAGGCGACGGCCACGCCCACGCACAGCGGGAGCGCGACCAGGAAGACGACGAGCGAGGCGGTGAAGTCCTGCCTGAGGTAAGGGAACTTGGTCATGGTGCCCCTCACAGCTTCTCGAAGGAGTCGGTGTCCCCGCGGTGTTCGCGCACGATGCCGGTGTGCACTTCGTAGAACCAGGCGTGCAGGCCGAGCCGTCCTTCCGCCAGCCGGCGCTCGATGCAGGGGTACGACCGCAGGCGCAGGACCTGGGCGAGGGCGTGGTTCTGCACGGCCTCGGCGACCGTCGGGTCGGCGGGGTCCGAGCAGTCGGGCTCGTCGGCGGCGCGTGCGAGCCAGTCGCGCACCGCCGGTACGGCGGCGAGGTCGTCACCGCGTACCACCGCGCCCACGGCGCCGCAGTGCGAGTGGCCGCAGACCACGATCTCCTTGACGCCGAGGACCTCCACGGCGTACTCGATCGTGGCCGCCTCCGACGTGGGGTGCTCGAAGGAGTGCGGGGGGACGACGTTGCCCGCGGTGCGCAGCTCGAAGAGCTCGCCGGGACGGGCGCCCGTGATCAGGGCCGGGACGACCCTGGAGTCGGAGCAGGTGATGAACAGGACGTCGGGGGACTGGCCCTCGGCGAGGTGGGCGAACTCCTCAGGGCGCTGTCCGAAGGTGCGGGCGTTGTCGATGAGGGGTTGCATGAGTGTGGTGACTCCTCCTGGCGCGCAGTGGGGGCGCGTCGGACGGGCATGACAGGGGTGGGGGGAGCTGCTCGGCCGCTCAGCAGCGGAAGACTTGCAGGGCTGCCGGGGTGTGCGACGTCGACGATCTCGACGCGCGGTGGTACCCGGCGCCGGGTCTGACCGGTTCGGGCACCGTCGGCCGGATGTCCTTGCGCAGGGGCCGCTCCGGCGCCGAGGGCGCGGAGTCGGTGGTGTGCGACCGGTCACGGGTCCGCAGGGGACCGGTCGGGTCCCCGTGCTGTCCGGCGCGACAGGTGGCCGTCTCGTCGCGCAGAGCCTTCCCGGAGGACTTGTGTCCGGGGCGTGAGGACGTGCCCGAGGGCTTTGTTACGGGCTGAGCTTTGGCCTCGGCTTGGCTGTGCGTATGCGCGGTTGCGAAGGACGCGGTCGGTGCGAAGAGCTGGAGCGCGAGCAGAGCGGCGGCGAGGACCGCAACCACGGTCCGTGCCGTCGTACCTCGGAACATGCGCCCCCTCCCGCTGACTTCATGCGTCTAGACCGAACCAACAGTTGGTCAATGGCTGGTCAAGAAACACGTTAACCCTGCAAGGTCGTTTGCAGGGTTAACTTAACGTTTCAAGCTGAAGAGAGCCTGAAAACCACAGGTGGGCTGGCTTGAACAAGCTCTACCCGGCGGGTCGTTGACGCGGTAATGGAGTGGTGGTCAGCGGGGGCCCACCAGCTTGCCCGCGTCGCGGGCCAGCGCGGTGAGCCGGGAGATGGCCCGGAAGTACTTCTTGCGGTAGCCGCCGTTCAGCATCTCGTCGCTGAAGAGCTGGTCGAAGGGCAGGCCCGAGGCCAGCACGGGCACCTCGCGGTCGTAGAGCCGGTCCGCGAGAACGACCAGCCTGAGGGCGGTCGACTGGTCCGGAACCGGCCGCACACCGGTGAGGCACACGGCCTTGATCCCGTCGGTCAGAGCGCCGTACCGGCTGGGGTGGACCCGGGCCAGATGCTCGAGGAGGGGCGAGAACGCGTCGAGGGAAGCGCCCTCGGTGGCGTGCGCCGCGTCGGTGACCTGTGTGTCGGAGTACGGCGGCGGCGCCTCGGGCAGACCGCGGTGGCGGTAGTCCTCGCCGTCGATGCGCAGGGCGCGGAAGTGGGCGGACAGGCCCTGGATCTCGCGCAGGAAGTCGGCCGCCGCGAAGCGGCCCTCGCCGAGCTTGCCGGGCAGCGTGTTCGAGGTGGAGGCGAGCGCCACGCCCGCGTCGACCAGCTTGCCGAGCAGGGTGGAGACCAGGACGGTGTCGCCCGGGTCGTCGAGCTCGAACTCGTCGATGCACAGCAGGCGGTGGCCGGACAGTGTCCGGACCGTCTGCTGGAAGCCGAGGGCGCCGACCAGGTTGGTCAGCTCCACGAACGTGCCGAACGCCTTCAGCTCGGGCTCCGCCGGGGTCGCGTGCCACAGGGACGCCAGCAGGTGGGTCTTGCCGACCCCGTACCCGCCGTCGAGGTAGACGCCGCGCGGGCCCGCGGGGGTCTTCTTCGGCGCCTTGCCGAAGCCGAACAGCCGCCGCTTGCCGGACCCCGCGGCCCCGCCCGGGCCGAGACCCGCCGCGAAACCCTCCAGGACGTGGACGGCCTCCGTCTGGCTGGGCTGGTTCGGGTCGGGGAGGTACGTGCTGAAGCGGACCGAGTCGAACCGCGGCGGCGGCACCATCTCGGCGACCAGCCGGTCCGCGGGGACATGCGGCTCACGGGCGCACAGGGACAGCGGGGCCGGGTCGGTTATGGGGCCGGATCCGGAGGGGGCCAGGGGAGAAGACACGGTTCACCATGCTACGGCGCGTGGAACACTGCACGGCATGCGACGTCTGTTCCCTGTGACCGATGAAACAGCAGTTCCGGCGCCGGGTGGCGGGTCCGGTGACGGCGCCGGGCGGGAGTGGAGCCTGGCGGAGCTGGCCACCGCGTACGCCTATCCCGAGCCGGGGCCCGGCGGGCCGGTGCCGTGGCTGCGCGCCAACATGGTGTCCACGCTGGACGGGGCCGCCCAGCACGACGGCCGCTCGCAGCCCATCTCCAACGCCACCGACATGCGGATCTTCGGCACGCTGCGGGCGCTCGCGGACGTCGTGGTCGTCGGCGCGGAGACCGTGCGCAAGGAGGGGTACCGGCCGGCCCGCGCGCGGGAGGACTTCGCGGCGATGCGGGAGGCGGCCGGGCAGCAGCCCGCACCCGCGATCGCGGTGGTCACCGCCAGCCTCGACCTGGACTTCTCGCTCCCGCTGTTCACCTCGCCCCTGGTGCCCACCCTGGTCCTCACGGGCGCCGCGGCCGCCCCGGACCGCATCGCCACCGCCGAGAAGGCGGGCGCCAGGGTGGTGACCGCCGGGGACGGCATCGGCGTCGACCCCGCCCGTGCCGTCCGGGCCCTCGCCGACCTCGGCCACACCCGGCTCCTCACCGAGGGCGGCCCGCGGCTGCTCGGGCAGATGGTCGCGGCGGGCGTGCTCGACGAGCTGTGCCTGACCGTCTCCCCGATGCTCACGGCGGGCGGGGCCCAGCGCATCGCCGGCGGGCCGGCGGTCACGGTCCCGCACCGCTTCGGGCTGGTGTCGATGCTGGAGGAGGACGGCTTCCTGTTCACGCGGTACGGGCGGGCCCGGGAGGCGTACTGAAACGCCGAACCCGGGGTAGGAGGAGTCGGCGGTCGGGGAGTCCGGCCGGCCGGTTCATCCGGAAGCGGGGGTGAACCTCACTGTCAGTCCGTTAATCGGCGGAATATGCCGTTCTGTTTGGTTTTCGGAGGGCACACTGGATCCGGCAGTACCCGTGCGAGCACGGGGCAGGACGGTTTCCGCAGGCCCGGTGCGGCCCGCGGAGGAGTGGGGGCCACGGGCCCCCGGAGCAGAAGGGGCGCCTGGTGTTCACAAGCGTATTGATGATCGAGAAGGCGCTGACGTCGGCCGACGTGGAGTTCGTCACCACCTTGCACGGCGAGGAGCAGGTCTCCTTCCAGGTGCTGCTCCAGCCGCGCGGTGAGCAGGCGGACCGCCTGCTGCGGGCGATCGACGACGTGGCGCTCGGCGAGCTCGACGAAGCCGTGCGCGAGGGGGAGACACCGGAGGGGGAGGAGGCCCTGAGCGTGGGGCAGCGGGCGCTGGAGGTCTCACTCGCCGCGTTGCGCACCTCGGGCAGTCCCGCGGAGGGACGGCTGATCGAGGACCATCCGCTGGACGCGCTGAAGTCCCTGGTGGAGGACGCCGGGGCGGACGAGGTCATCGTGCTGACCGATCCCCACTACGTGGAGGAGTTCTTCCACCGCGACTGGGCGTCCCGGGCCCGGCACAAGGTGGGGGTGCCGGTGCTGAAGCTGTTCTCGCACAGCAAGGCGTAGGAGCGGGTCTGCGGGCCCGGCGCGGCTCTGCGCGCTCCTGAAATAGGGTGGGGGCCGCTCACTCTCGTCACCCGAACTTGGAGACACGCATGGCAGCCGGCCTTCCTCCCGCCATGGACCGACCGCACTTCATCGGGATCGGTGGGGCCGGCATGTCGGGGATCGCGAAGATCCTCGCGCAGCGCGGAGCCGTCGTGGCGGGCAGTGACGCCAAGGAGTCGGCCACGGCCGAGGCGCTGCGGGCGCTGGGCGCGACCGTGCACATCGGGCACGCCGCGGAGCACCTCGCCGACGACGCCAGCTGTGTGGTGGTGTCGTCGGCGATCCGGCAGGACAACCCCGAGCTGGCCCGCGCGGCCGAGCTCGGCATCCCCGTCGTGCACCGGTCCGACGCGCTCGCCGCCCTGATGGACGGGCTGCGGCCGATCGCCGTCGCCGGTACGCACGGCAAGACGACCACGACGTCGATGCTGGCCGTGTCGCTGAGCGAGCTGGACCTCAAGCCCTCGTACGCCATCGGCGGCGACCTGGACGCGCCCGGCTCCAACGCGCTGCACGGCGAGGGCGAGATCTTCGTCGCCGAGGCCGACGAGTCGGACCGCAGCTTCCACAAGTACGCCCCCGAGGTCGCGATCGTCCTCAACGTCGAACTCGACCACCACGCCAACTACGCGTCGATGGACGAGATCTACGCGTCGTTCGAGACGTTCGTGGACCGGATCACCGAGGGCGGCACGCTGGTGATCGCCGCCGACCACGAGGGCGCCCGGGAGCTCACCCGCCGCGTCCGGGCGCGTGACGTGACCGTGGTGACGTACGGCGAGTCCGACGACGCCGACGTGCGCGTGCTGTCGGTCGTGCCGCAGGGACTGAAGAGCGAGGTCACCGTAGTGCTGGAGGGACAGGAGCTGACCTTCACGGTCTCCGTCCCCGGCCGGCACTACGCGCACAACGCGGTCGCCGCGCTGGCGGCGGGCGTGGCCCTCGGGGTCCCGGCGGCCGACCTGGCCACGGCGATCGCCGCGTACACGGGCGTGAAGCGGCGGCTCCAGCTGAAGGGCGAGGCCGCGGGCGTCCAGGTCATCGACTCCTACGCGCACCACCCCACCGAGATGACCGCCGACCTGGAGGCCATGCGCGCGGCGGGCGGCGACGCCCGGATCCTGGTCGTTTTCCAGCCGCACCTCTTCTCCCGGACCCAGGAGCTCGGCAAAGAGATGGGGCAGTCCCTCGCCCTCGCCGACGCCTCCGTCGTCCTGGACATCTACCCGGCGCGCGAGGACCCGATCCCGGGCATCACGAGCGAGCTGATCATCGACGCCGCCCGGGCCGCGGGCGCCGACGTGACGCCGGTGCACGACAAGGCGGACGTCCCGTCGGTCGTCGCGGGAATGGCGAAGCCGGGTGATCTCGTTCTCACCATGGGAGCGGGCGACGTCACCGACCTCGGCCCGCACATCCTGGACCGTCTGTCGAACTGAGGGGCTGGAGGCTCATGCCGTACGACGTGGAGAAGCCGGACGAGCAGTGGCGCGCGGAACTGACCCCGGGCGAGTACGCGGTCCTGCGGCAGGCGGCGACCGAGCCCGCCTTCACCGGTGAGTACACCGACACCAAGACCCGGGGTGTCTACTCGTGCCGTGCCTGCGGCGCGGACCTGTTCACCTCGGACACGAAGTTCGAGTCCCACTGCGGCTGGCCGTCCTTCTTCGACCCCAAGGACACCGACGCGGTGGAGCTGATCGAGGACCGGTCGCACGGCATGGTGCGGGTCGAGGTGCGGTGCGCCCGGTGCGGCTCGCACCTCGGGCACGTCTTCGAGGGCGAGGGGTACCCGACGCCCACGGACCAGCGATACTGCATCAACTCGATCGCGGTGCGGCTCACGCCCGACGCGAACTGAGCGGGTCAGGGGGTTCCTCCGGGCGGACGGCCCGGAGGAACCCCCTGATCTGCTCGCTTCGTTCCTCGTCGGTGAGCAGGCCCGAGTCCAACAGGCCGGTAGCGGAGTCCGCGCACTGCGCGCAGACCGTCTTGAGCCGCTCACCCAGCGTCGCGCGCTCCCTGCCCGTGGTGGAGCGCATTCCCGTACGGACCGCCACCGCGTGCCGGTAGAGCGCGGCCACATGCTGTTCGCGGGCACCCACGTTGTCCGGGTCGTCCTCGCACACCCGCCGCAGGTCCTCGGCGACCGACCGGGCGGCGCTCACGGGGTCCAGTCCGCTCCGGTCCTTGGCCAGAACCGCCTTCACCACCAGCGTGCGACGGTCCCGCACGGTCTCGGCATCCGTCCACCGCGCGAGTTCCGCGGCGATGACGGACGCCTCGGGAACGTCCCTCCCCGAGGTGATCCAGCTGTGGTACGCCTCGACGAGGAGGCGGCGCAGCGACACCTCGTCGGGCTCGCGCAGCAGGAGTTCCCGCACCCGGTCCACGGCCTCGGCGAACTTCCCGCGGGTGATGTCGAGACGGACCTGCGACAGGGCGACCTGCCGTCGTCCCCGCGCGCTGAACGCCTCGCGCAGCGCCTGATCCAGCACCCGCCGGGCCTCGTCGTGCCGGTCGAGGGCGCTGAGGACCACGGCCAGGGTGCGGGCGGGGCCGGTGGCCCCGGGGAGCCGTTCCACCCAGCGTTCCAGGGCGGTCACGGCGGCCGTGAGGATGCCGCGTTCCCTCTCGTCGGCGGGGCGCCCGGCGTCCCGCAGCCTCTCCAGGATCGCGAACGCCGACTCGGCGGACGGGTGGTAGAGGCGCTGGGGGTCGTCGAGGGCGCCGGACCAGCGTTCGGGGATGACGTCGTCATTGCGTCCCCAGGAGCGGGTCATCCGCCGGAACCGGTCGGAGAAGTGCCGCGTCGCGGGCCCGGACGCAGCCTGCTCGGCGGCCTCGTGAATACACCCCAGGGCGAAGTCGCAGGCATGCTCGGTCAGCCGGTTGTACCTCTCGATGATCTGCCCGGCGTCACCCCGCAGGCCCAGCTTCTGGGCGCTCACGAGCAGCCCCGGATCCGCCGGGTCCAGGGGGAGGGAGTCGACGAGGCGCAGACCCGCGAGCACGTCACCCGAGTACTCGGTGAGCGGCCACTCGGACGCCGGCCCCTGCACCGCGCCGGCGAGCCGGTGCTTCCACAGGATCCGGTCCCGCGCCCACTCCAGGTGCGCGCCCTCCTCGGCCTCGTCCCCCGCACGCCGGGTGCGTCCCCGCGCCGTGGACGCCGCCTCGTACGCCTCGTCGATCAGCTCGTCGCACAGCTTCCGGAAGCCCGCCCTGGTCCTGGGCGGGAGCAGCCGCACGGTCGCTTCGACGGTCGCCTTGCGACGGTCCCGGGCAGCCGCCAGCTCGGTCTCCTCGACGGAGCGGCCGACGCCGAGCAGCAGGGTCGGACCGCGCTGGGAGAGCATGTGATTGAGCTCTTCCAGCCGCAGGTGGGCGACGGTGGCCGTGACCTTTCCGGCACTGGCCAGCAGGGGCACCACCTGCGCGGTCTCCTGCTCCGTCTCCCGGTCGTCCGTGGCGCGCGGACAGAGGGGAGCCGTACCGAAGGACGCGGCCAGCACGCGATGCAGCTCGGCGCGTTCGGCGGCACCGCGGCGCAGGTCCCCGTCGAGCACGGCCCCCAGGTACAGCGCTTCGAGGTGGCGCCGCCACGCGTGCGCGGCCTGGCCCAAGTCACCGGCGGTGGTGTGCGCGACCGCCAGGTTGCGCAGCACGGCCGGATGCAGGGGGTCGTCGGAGAGCATGGCGTTCCAGCCCCGCCGGGCCGCCGCCGACCGACCCAGCCGCTGGTCGGACTCGGCCTGCCGCCCGCCGAGGTAGGTCCGCAGCATCACCACCGCGTCCCGGTGCCCGAGCCCGGCCGGATAGCGCTCCAGGGTCCGCCAGGCCTCGGCGAAATTGGCGTCGAGCGCCTGCTCGGCGACGGCCAGGGCATGCCGCACCCGCTCGCGCGGGCCGGCCTGCGCGTCCGGCGGCGGGGGAGAGGGGCGTGGGGCGGGCGGCGTCGTGACGGTCGCCGTCGGGCCGGCGGGGGGCGTGCCGGGGGCCGAGTCGAGGGCGGTGAGCCGCTCCGCGAGCGCCCGGGCGGCCGGTGAGGGCGCGGGAGCGGCCTGCGCGAACTCCGCCCGCCCGGGCGCGAGGTTCTTGCGAACCCTCTTGTTGAGGATGTTGCGCAGACCCCCCGGGCCCTCCTGGAACCGCGTCTCGCACTCCTCCACCCGCCGGTGGAACTCCGCGAAGGGCATCACCAGTCCGTTCGCCGACGCCTCGGCGGCCTTGAGATCCTGCACCGCCTCCAGCCGGTCGAGCCGCACCGCTTCCAGGCGGTCGACCAGACGGAGGAGGAGTTCCTGGTCGCCCAGGACGCGGGCGTAGTCCGGCTCCTCGGTGACGGGGGTCCTGGCGAGAGCCTTGGCATGGTCGAGCGCGTCCCCGGCGAGGCCGGCCAGCCGGGCGGCCGTCTCCTCCAGGAGAGCCAGCCGGTCGTCGGGAGGAGGTGTGCCGGCGGGGTCCGTCTCCAGGGCGGACAGGCGCTCTCGCAGCGTCAGCGCCTCCTGGCCCGGCGCGGGCTCCGTCGTGCCGAAGTCCCGCTCCTTCGCGGCCAGTCGCTTGGCGACCCGCTTGTTCAGGATGGTCCGCAGACTGCCCAGCGGTTCCTGGAACGAGGCCTGGCACGCACCGAGCCGCCGCTGGAACTCCTCGAAGGCCATCACCAGACCCGAGGGCTCACGGTCCTGGAACCGCTGGAGCTCCTCCAGCCGGGTCTGCCGGACGGCCTCCAGACGCTCCAGGAGGTCCGTCAGCACGTCCCGGTCCCCGGCGACCCTGGCGTAACCGGCCGCGTCCGCCACCGTGGCTCCCGCCAGGTCCTTGGCGTGGGCCCGGGCGTCCGTCGCGAGGCCGGTCAGAGAGGCGGCGGTCTGCTCGAAGAACGCCAGCCGCCCGTCGGGATCCGGCGGTCCCGGTGCGTCAGGACCGGCCGGTGGCGCAACGTCCGCCATCGGTTCGGCGGGCTCGGCCGCGAGCTGTTCCACGGCCGACCGCATCGCCTTCTCGTGCCGTTCGGGGTCGCCGTCGGTGAACTCCCGCGCCGCCGCGTGGGCACCCGGGTCCGGGAAGGCGAGCGGACGCCGGAACAGGCGCCTGCGGTGGATCAGCGCGATGAGCACGTCGGGCAGGGAGCGGTCGGAAAGGCACTCGGCGAGCCGGTCCGGCAACTCGTGGAGGTCCGCGTCGAAGAGATCGCACACCAGGTGCAGCATGCGGGTCGCGGGGCCGTCGTCGGGCGGGAGCCGCTTCGCCAGCCGGCGGACGGTCGCCGTCGGATAGCCGTACACCATCCACTGCACGGCGAGGACGCTGAACGCCGCCGTCCGGCCCGGGCGCCGGCCGGACAGGTCGGCGATGCTTTCCAGTTCGGCGGCGAGCACGTCCCGGGTCTGGGTGGTGGTGTTGCCGCGAAGCCGGCTGTCGGCCGTCATGTCGTGGATGCCGGTCCAGCGGCAGACGCCGGGGCGGAGCAGCGGCCGAGCGGCCGCCGAGGCGCCGCCCTCCGCGCCCTCGCCGTCCTCGGCGGGTACGGCGCTCTCCTCATCCACCGGGAGGAAGTCGTGGCGGCCCTCGCGCACCGTGGCCGCGATCGTCTCGGCCCGCGACCGGTGATCGCCGTCCGTGCTCTCCCCCTGTCGGCCCATGGTCCGGTACGCGAGGCTCAGATGGGCCCAGACGCGGTGATTGCCCGGGGAGAGGGCCGCGGCCGCCGTGAACCAGGGGACGGCGGCCTCCGGCCGGCCGTGGCGCAGGTAGAGCAGTCCCACGTGGTACGGGTGTTTGGGGTTCGTGCCGTCCAGCCGGTGGGCGCGGGTCAGCATCGTCAGCGCCGTCGCCGGTTCGGTGGCCGGATGCACACCGATCCGGAAGCCGGCCTCGACGGCCGCCTCCAACTGGCCCTGGGTGAGCGGCCGTCCCTCTTCCAGATCGGACCACAGCCCGTCCGCCAGGCGGCGCAGCACCTCCGGCCGGTTCTCCAGGGGCCCACGGGATGTCATGACGACTCCTCCAGCTCCTCGGGGGACAGGATCAGCAGCCGCTCGCCGTCCGACACCGCCGCCCGCCGCCCGTCCGGGGAGACGGCCATCGGAAAGCCGGAGACATAGGTGGTGCGGCCGTCGCGGACCAGGGCGTGGGAGCCGTCGGGGCACTCCATGACCAGCAGCTGTCCGCCGGCACCGGAGCCCACCGGTCGCGCACCCGGCACGGTCCCGAAGCCGACCCGCACCGCCAGCTCGGCGTCGAAGCAGACGCCCTGTCCGGCCGCGTCGACGATCGCCGTCAGTTCACCGCCCGTCAGCGTCCCGGTGATCGCCGTCACCGGCTGGGTGACCCGGAGCAGCCGTCCAGCGGTCAGGTCCAGCCGGTACACCTGGTGCTCCCCGACGACCAGCGCGAAGTTCCGTATGCGTGTGGCCGCCAGGAGCACCGGTTCCAGAAGGTGCTCGCCCTCCACCCGGCCGTCCGTGTACCGGGTGAGCCTGCCGTCCAGGCCGCCCACCAGGAGTCCCGGGCCGTCCGCCGCCAGGACCTGGACGCCCGCCGCGTGCTCCAGCACCGGCTCCGGCTCCTCGGCGTCGAGCGACACCCTCCAGACCGACCCGCCCCACATGCCCGCGTACAGCTCGTCCCCGGCGAAGGCCAGCGCCCCCGGCACGTTGAGCCGCCCGCCGTGCGGCGCCGGAAGGTCCACGACCCGGGTGCGGCCGTCGGGCGCCGCCAGCACCACCCGCCCCGACCAGTCGGCGACGGCGACGCAGCGCTCCCCGCGCGCCCACAGCCGCGGCCGCTCCCTGAGCTGCGCCGTACCGGCGGCCTCGTGCTCCGCCGTGTGCACGGCCAGGGTCCGCCCGTCGAGCACGGCCAGGGCCCGGCCGTCGGGGAAGAAGACCGGGTGCCCGCGCGCGGTGAGGACCGGGCGGTCCGGCTCGTCCCAGGACGGCTGTTCGTCAGGAGCCCGCACCTCGAAGGGCGGGGTCAGCACCGGTTCGCAGCCGGGGGCGGTCGCGACGAGCCGTACCTGCGCTGCGGGCGTGCGGAACGCGAGGTCGCCGAAGACCGCCGTGCTGCCGGCGGCCGACACGGAGAGCGTCCCGGTCAGTTCCGCGGTGGGCGGTTCCGCGGTCAGGGTGACCGTGGCCCCGGACGGCCACGGGGACATGCCGTCCGGCGCCGTGCCGGTCACGCGCACGGGCGGCAGCGTGTGACCGGCGACCGCGCCGGTGACCGGGGTGTCGAAGCGCAGGACGACGCCGGGCTCGGCCGGGCGCAGCCCCACGGCCTTGCACACCTCGTCGATCCAGTGGGGCCGTGCCGCGGAGATCCAGTTGATCCGGTGCACGCTGTACGGCACCTTCGCCACCGCTCCCGGATCGATGAGCAGCGGGATGAGCCGGCCGCCCTCCGGGGGGTTCAGCTTGAGTGCCTCGTGCAGTTCCCACTGGCAGACGTGCTTGTCGAAGTACGTCGACGAGTAGAGCGCCACGACACGACGGCTTCGCGGGAGCGCGTCCTCCAGGAAGCCCTGCCAGTCCGCGCCGACCGGGGTGCCGCTGCTGCTGGACACGTCCAGGTAGATCTTCGGCGCGGCACCGTCCGCTGTCACGCAGCCGCTCAGGGCGTCGTACAGGTCCTTGGCGTGGATGTAGTCCTCGCGGGCGTAGCTGATGAACACGTCCCAGTGGTCGGTGCCGGACGCCGTCGCCGTGGTGTCCGTCGTCATCCCAGTACCTTCGAGATCGTGGCGATCAGCTCGTCGAGCAGCTCGGTCTCCCGGGCGGCCAGCGTCTTCTTGTGGTTGCGGCGGAGCGCGCGGGCCTCCTCGCGGATTCCGGACAGCTTCGTACGCAGCGTGTACGGATCCGGGGGCGGCGGCGCGAGGAAGTCGCGCACCGTCATCGGCATATCCGAGTACTCGGACCCCCGTTGCGGCTTGACCAGCTCGTTGAACCGCTTGACGAGGTCCGACACCAGCAACCCCGCACGGACCCGGTCGAGTTCCGCCCGGCGCATGCTCACCAGCTCCGCCAGTTTCTCGAACTGTTCCTGCCCGGTGCCCTTCCCGGCCGCACGGCGCTTGTCCTTGATCCGCGCGGCCAGGTCGTCCAGAGAGCGGGCCAGCCGGTCCGCCGCCGCGGTGTCGGTGAGACCGCCCTGTACCGGGGCCATGGCGGCGTCGTACCTGTCGTAGAGGTCCGCCACGACCATGGCGTCCCCGACCTCGGAGAGCCGCTGGCCGATCGCCTTCTCGAGTTCACGCACGACCTGCCCGCCCTGCTCGCTCAGGGCCGCCGCCCGGAGTGCGGGCAGCCCGCGTTGCAACACGGTCAGCCGGGTGCGCAGCCTGGCCAGGCTGTCGGCGGACACCCCGCCGCTCACCGACTTCATGGCGGCGACGTACTCGTCGACCGCCGGGTTGATCACCGTCGCCTCCTGCCAGCCGCGGATCGCCGCCAGCAGCTCGCCGGCCTGGGTGATGGTGGCGTCACGCCCGGCGATCTCCGCGCAGGCCGCCGCCCGTTCGGGATCGCGGCCCAGGCGCAGCAGGCAGGCCGCGTAGAGGAAGTTGAGCCAGCGGAAGCCCGGCACCAGCGGCAGGACCCGGGCCAGCACCTGCTCCGCCGCCTCCGCCAGGCCGGCCTGCATCAGGGCCGCGGCACTCTGGCCGTCCGGCTCGGCGATCAACGAGTAGACGTCGTCGGCGCGGTCGTCGGGCAGTCGCGGTGCGGGCGGCGAGGCGCCGGTCCAGCCGGTGACGCACAGCGCGAGGTAGGCATCGAAGTCCTCGATGACGGCGCTGCGCCGCCAACGGGGTTCCATCCGGGCCAGCTCGGCGCGCGCCAGGCGCGGGTTGCGCGCCTTGAACGCCGCCACGGCCGGCGCCGCTGCCGGGCGCAGATACGGCAGGAGGAGCCGGCGGGCCAGCGCCGAGACCTGCTCCCGGTCGACGTCCGCTTCCGCGGCACCCCGGGTGGCGGTCTCCAGGGCCTGGTCCAGCGCGCCGGCCCTGGCCTGTCCGAGAGCCACGAGACAGGACAACGACCCCTCCTCCGGGGCCAGTTCCAGGAACGCCTCCGCCCGCTCCAGCGCACTCCGGGGGTCCGAGCGGGCCGTGCGGGCGTAGGCGCCGACCTCCAGCGGAGTGAGCAGGCGGCGCAGTTCACGGCGCAGCTCGCGGACCTGCTCGCGCAGGCCCTCCTCCATCGGCTCGTCGCGCAGTGGACGCAGGGTCCTCAGGGCCTCCACCCGGTCCTGCCCCTCCAGCCGGTACATGCAGAACGCCCTCAGGTAGCGGGCCTCCTGGTGGCCGGGCCTGCCGCGGAGATACTCGGTCAGCAGCTCCAGGGCCGTGCCGTACTCACCGGCGTGGGCGTTCGCCCGGCCGTCCTCCAGGAGGTCCTCGCCGTCGTCGCCGATGACCAGCGACATCTCCTGGAGCGTGTCCGAGGCCATGGTGGACAGTTCCAGCAGGCGGTCCGCGACCGGAGCGGTGTGCGCGCGGCGGGCCAGCTCGTCCAGCCGACGGTCGTGCTCAGCGAGGTCGGCGTGGCGGGTGACCTCCGCGAACTCGAAGGACGGCGTCCGCAGCGACTGGACGGGGCCGACGTCCCGGAACGAGTGGCGGTCGTCCGACGGACCGGTCATGCGGACTCCCCTCCGGAATACGGCGACTCCCCGAGCTCCGACACCTCGCCGGGATCGGGCACCGAACCCAGCGCGTGCGCGGCCAGCTCCCGGCAGAGCAGGTACTCGGACTCCTGGTCGACCTTCACCATCAGCAGCAACACCCGGGCCAGCCCGGCCTGTTCGAAGAGCTGCTTCTCGTCCGCCGCCGGCCGGCTCTCCACGGTCGGGAGCCGGTCGAGCAGCGCGGCGCGGTCCAACGTACGGCCCCGCCCGGGCAGCAGGCCGGCCAGCCGCCCGGGCGTCGGTGCGCCGTCCCGTCGCCGGGGCGCGAGGCGCCTAGGCACGATCCTGGTCATCGCTCTCCTCGGGCAGCAGGATCTCTCCTGTGGTGGTGATGAGCTTGTGCTCCGCTCGGTGCAGCACCTCGGCGCCGTCGCCGTACACCCGGGAGGCGGCCTCGAGTTCCTCCATCAGCGCGCGCAGGGCGACCTTGGCGGGGGCGTCCTCGGGGAGGTCACGGATTCTCGGGTACACGATCAGTTCGACGCGGCGGCGCAGTGCCTCGTTGCGGCGCCGCAGGTCGTCCTGGGGGGCCCGCTGCCGGGGCATGGGCGTCGTGTCGAGGTCTCCCGCAGCGCCGAACTGCCCGAACCTGTCCTTGAGTCGGCGATAGTGGGCCCGGTCCTCGGGCGAGCGGTCGGGATCGTCGAGGAACTCGCTCACCAGGACCAGGTAGCGGGAGAGGGCGTCCCCGTCGTCGCCCAGGGCCCGTTCCCGTTCCATCAGGTCCAGCACCTCGGGCAGCGTGATGCCCCTGGCGAGGTTCCTTCCTTTGTCCAGCATGTCCAGGGCCCGCTCGCGCTCGGGCCGGCTCAGGGCGAAGTAGTAGCGGACCAGGCCCTCGACGAGCGCGGCGTCACCGAGGTCGGGGTCCGCCTCGCGCACCGCGGCCGCCCGCCGCTCCAGTTCCTCGACGTCGGCCGGCCACGGTGCCCCGGACTGCGGGGGCCTGCCGAGCCACTCCCGCACCAACGCGACCAGCCGCAGCACCTCGACGCCGGTGCGCAGCAGTCCTGTCGTGGGCTCGTCGGCCGGGAGGCCCGCCATCTGGCGGCTCAGCCGTTCCAGCCGCTCGCCCAGCTCGGCGGGATCGCCGTCCGCCCAGTCGCAGACCAGGACCCCCAACTCCGCCTCTACCGTGGGCAATCCGCGGGAGGCGGCGCGCTCCCGCGCGCCGGTGAACGCCTCGCGGGCGTCCTCGGTGCGCCCGTCGAACACCGACTGCACGCCCTTGACGAGTTGCAGGTCGTTGACCTCGGGCGGGATCCGGTCGGTGAGTTCTCCCAGTTCCCGGACCCGGTCGAAGTGGTGCAGCGCCCCGTCGGTCTCCCGCCGCCGCCAGTGCTCGACGGCCAGCTGGAGGTGGGAGACGGCAGCGATACGGCGGCTCTGCGGGCGGGTGTCCAGCAGCGCGGTGTGTTCCGTGTACAGGTCGGTGACACGGTCGTGGTTCCTCAGCTGTGCCTGCACCCACAGCTCGAGGTAGGCGGTGTCCTCCGTGCGGCCCTCGGCGGCGATCAGCTCGTCGATGACGGTCGCGGCGGCTCCGTAGCGGGCCGGCTCGTACCGCCCCAGCATGGCCCGCGCGCAGGCCTGGGCGAACCGGATCCGGTCGAGCGCCCGGCCCCGTGGCCCCGCGTTGACGGCCTGCCCCAGCAACTGGTCGGCGCGCTCCAGCTCGTCGCGGTCGTCGCTGTCGAGAAGTGCCAGTGACCGCTCGTACGGCAGCCGCCAGCGACTGGGCAGCACCAGGAGGAAGTACCCGGCACCGGTCAGGACGGCGAGGAGCAGCAGGGGCAGGACGACCGCCAGCAGAATCGTGATCACCCGCGGCTCCCGCCGTTGCGCCTGTCGTGCAGCTTCCGGACGAGGTCCGCGTACCTCATGCCGTGTTCGTGGATGTCGCGCCGGGTCATCTGACCGTTCTCCCTGAGGCGCCGTAAACCGGCCCCGACCTGTTCGGCGACCTGCTCCGCCTCGTCCAGCCGGTCGAGCAGCAGGAAGGTGACGGCGTAGTCGAGCATGAGGTCCAGACGCCACCACATCAGCGTGGACCCGTCGTGCAGCCAGCGGTGCGCGAACGCGTTGGCCTCGGCCAGCTCGCCCTGGCCGATGAGGCACAGGGCCATCTCGTGGGCGTGTTCGCGGCGCCGGTCGGGCGGCAGCCCGTCGAATGCCGTGCGGGCCGTGGCCAGGAGCCGGTGGGCGAACGAGCCGTCCGTGGCCCCGGCGAGCCGTCCCTGCACGACCGCCCACAGACCACCGATGATCGACAGCTGTGCCGTGTACGCCTCGCTGCGCTCCGGGTCCGCCTGTACCGCGCGCTCCAGGAGCGACAGCGCCTCCAGCGGGTCGTGCAGGTCCTGGTGGGCGATCTCGGCGGCGAGGATCAGCAGCGGGTAGCCGGGGCTGTCGACCAGGGCCGCGTGGGTGAGTCCGACGGCCTTGCGCGGCCTGCCCTCGGCACGGAGGGCGTGCACCGCGACCAGGGGATCCATCGCGTGCCGCGCCTCGTCGAGGGTGTCGGCGAGGCGCAGCGGATCGACGGGCCGCGATCCCGAGGTGAGGGCGCGCAACTGTTCGTGCGCCGCCCGGACCGGCTCCACGCGCCGCGTCCAGGACGGCAGCCTGCTGCCGTGCGGCCGGGAGGCGAACACGGCGGCACACGCCGCCCGTTGCAGGAGCCGTTCGCTGTCGGCGTCCGGCGGTGACTCGAAGCAGCCCAGGGCCGCGACGCCCAGGGCGTGCAGACCGGGGTCCCGGTCGCCGGCCGGGAGACCGCGAGCCGCTTCCGGCGCGAGGTGCGCCAGACGCTCCGGCTCCGCGAAGAGCTGACCGACGGACGGTGCTCCCCAGGCGGGCAGGGGCAGCAGCAGCGGGCCGTGTCCGCCCAGCACGATGTCCGCGGGCAGGGCCACCAGCTCGGGGCCGATCGCGGAGCGCCAGGCCGGGAGCGCACGCAGTGCCCCGGCCACGGACGCGAGCCGTGCGGCCGCCGTGTCCTCGGAGAGGGCGTCGGCGAGCGCGCGGGGCGCGTCGGTCTCGTAGCTGACGACCTGGAACCAGCGCCCGGCGAGCTGCCGTTGCTCGCCCTGCTCGCCGGGGACCACGGGAACCAGCTCCGGCCTGCGCGGCCGGGTGTGCCAGGCCAGCAGTTCGGAGCGCTGGTCGCCGTCGATCTCCTCGACGGGGACCAGCCGGTACCAGCGGCGGCGGTGCGGCGCGCGATAGAGCGTGCCCCACCAGCCGACGCCGACGTACTCGGCGTCGAGCTCCGCGGCGACGGCCGCGTGCGAGGCCTCCAGGGTCGTGGTCAAAGCTCGTCCTCGAGCCCGTCGGCGAGCTCGTCCAGCGTGTCCTCGTCGGCACCGGCGCGCACCGCGTCCCAGAACGCGCCCAGGGCGGCGGTGAGGGCGGGCGAGGCCTGCCCGTCGCGGCCCGCCCGCAAGGCCTTCTTGACCATGCGGCGGTACTCGGCCGGCACGACCGCGGGGTCGATCCCGGCGTCGCCACCGGCGGAGGGAGCCGCGCCCTGAGCGGGGACGGAGGCGGGCGCCGTGGCGGCGACCGGCCCGGGCACTCCGGCGGCGACCGGGTCCGGCAAGCCGGCGGCGGGGTCAGGCAAACCGGCGGCGACGGGGCCGGGCGAGCCGGTGGCGGCCGGGCCGGTGGAGCCGGGGGCCACCGGGCCCGGCAATCCGGTCCCGGCCGGGGCCGGAACCTCGGCCGTGACCGGTCCCGGGACCGTGGCGGCGACCGGTGCAGGGACGGTGAACTCCGCCGATCCGACCCGCTGTTGACCCACGGTCGGCATCCCGGCGCCGGGCTGCCCGTCCGTCGCGAACAACCGCACCAGTGCCGCCCGCCGCTCCGCCAGCTCGTCCAGCTTGCCGATGGTGGTGCTCTGGTCGAACGTCGCCTGGTACTCCCGCCCGGTGTTGGTGTGGGTGACCTGCACCCCGAGCAGTCCGTTCACGTCGAGCGAGAACTCGACCTCGAACTCGTGGTAGCCCTGCGGGCGGCGCTCGATGTCGTCGAGGTGGATCGTGCCGACGAGGGTGTTGTTGTAGACGTACTTGTCCTCGCCCTGGTAGATCACCGCCTCGATGCGGGGGGCCTGATCGGGGTTGGTGTACGTCCGCACCTGGCGCGCGGGGATCTTGGTGCCGCGCGGGATCAGCATGCTGAGCTCGCCGTCCTGCACCCCGACGCCCAGGGTGTGCTCGGTGATCAGCGTGACGGCGTAGTCCTGCTCGTCCGCGGACCGCTCGGCGGTGGGCCGGCTCGCGAGGTCGAAGGCGGGTGAGGCCTCGAACCGGTTGGCGACGATCGCCGCGCCCCGGGCGACCAGGGTGTCGGGGTTGGCGTCGCCGCGTACGAACCCCTCGTCCCGGTCGAAGTGGTTCAGAAGCATCCGCTTGACCTGCGGGATACGCGTCGAACCACCCACGAGCAGCACGGCGTTGACATGCTCGGGCAGCACGCCCTTGGCGCTCCGGGCGAACTTCAGTGCCTCGTCGACCTGCTTCAGGGACCGGTCGAGGATCGGCTGGATCAGCGTCTCGAAGGTGTCTCTGTCGAGCTCCAGCGCACGCGTCCCGCCACCGAGGTCGACGGTGGTCGCGGAGCGCAGGGACAGCTCGCGCTTCGCCGCCTCGGCGGCCGCCTTGATCTGGAGCGGCTGGACGTCCTCGGGGAGGGCGTCGCCGAGCTCCCGGACGATCCACTCCGCCACGACGTCGTCGAAGTCGCCGCCGCCGAGCCGCTGGTCACCCGCGGTCGCGATGACCTCGATCTCGTCCTCACGGGTCTCGATGATCGACACGTCGAACGTGCCGCCGCCCAGGTCGAAGACGAGGTAGACCTGCCGTTCGGACTCGGCCCTGTCGACTCCGTAGGCGATGGCCGCGGCGGTGGGCTCGGGGATGAGCTGACGCGGATACAGACCCGCCAGCAGCGCCGCCTCCTCGGTGGCCTTCTTCTGCCGCTCCATGAAGTAGGCGGGCACGGTGACCACCGCGTCGTGGATCTCCCCGCCCAGTGACCGCTCGGCGATCCGCTTCATCTTCATCAGCACCAGTGCGCTGATCTCCTGCGGTCGCAGCCACTCGTCGCCGAGCCTGGCCCGCACGGGGTCGCCCACCTGGTAGATGCCCCGCGCGCCGAAGCGTTCGAGCAGTTGCTCGTCGAACACCGCTCCCATCTCGCGCTTGATCTCCACCAAGGTGCCCTCGGCACCCGGCCCCTCGCTGATGGCGTCCTTGGCGTCGTGACCGACGACCAGCATCCCGGTGGCCGTGTCGAGCCGGACGACCGAGGGCATGGCGACGGCGGCGGCGCCCTCGCGTTCGGGGTCGGCGAGGATCTTGGGCGCGTAGTCGTCGGCGTGGTAGGCGGCCACGGCCGAGTAGGTGGTGCCCAGGTCGATGCCGACGACCCGGTGCATCTCGTCTTCCATGGGGGACCTCCGGGGTTCACTCGTCGGCGAAGCCGTCGAGCAGATGGGTGCGGGTGAAGTCGCCGGTGAAATCGGTGCGGGTGGTGTCCATGGGGTGGTGGACCGGCTCGCCCGCCGCGATGAGGAAGGCTTCGATCTCCCTGCGCAACACGGACAGGCCGATCGCCTTCTCGTCCGCGTCGAGGATCGGCTCCCAGGTCGGTACGAGGCGCAGCAGCGGAAGGGGTGGGTAACGGGCGTCGTGCGCGGCGCGGGCCTCGGCGTTCTCGATACTGGCGGCGTGCGCGGCGGCGATCTCCTCGTCGCTCGCGCCGCGGGCCCTCAGCCGGGCGTCGTTACGGTTGGCGGCCGCACGGATCTCGTCGGCCGTCGCCTCGGGCGGCACACCGAGGCGCGTGTACTCGGTCGTCCTGGGGACGACCATGGGTAACGAGAACAGCGCCCCGTCGGCCTCATGGGCAGCGGGCATCCCAACATCCCCCGTTCGCGAACGTCACGCACCGGGGGACGAGGCTGGGAAGCTCGCGCCCGGCGCAGTATTTCCTGCCACAGGACGATTGTGTGCGGTCGTGATGGTGCGCCGATTCTAGGGGGGTTCGAGAGCAAGCCGAAGCCGATCCGCACCAGTTGGGAGGACCGGGATCGACTTGACCGAATTAGATGCCTGCGCGGTCGCCGACGAGACCTGGGCGCGTCCCGGGCGCCGCATAGGATCAGGGCCGGACGTGACCCGTAGTCACGCGAAAGGGGGAGGGGACGTGACGACCCTCGCGGTGACCGGGCACATGGACCTGACCGAGGACAGCGTCCCCCTGGTGCGCGCGGCCCTGGACACGCTGCTCGAGCAGCATGCCGCCGCGGCCGGACTGGTCGGCGTCTCGTGCCTCGCCAGGGGCTCCGACGCCCTGTTCGCCGAGGTCGTCCTGGCACACGGCGGGCGTCTGGTCGTGGTCGTGCCGTCCGAGGACTACCGCCGCAAGCACGTCGGGGCCGACCACGCGCAGGCGTTCGACCGGCTCGTCGAAGCCGCCGACGAGGTGGTCGTACTGCCCTACGGCACAGCCGGGAGACCGGCGTACGACGCCGCCAACGCCGTCCTGCTGGAACGCGCCGACCGGCTCGTCGCCGTGTGGAACGGCGAGCCCCCGAGCGGCAGGGGCGGGGGCACGGCCGACGCGGTCCTCGAGGCGCGGCGGGCGGGCGTCCCGGTGGACGTGGTGTGGCCGGAAGGCGCCTGCCGCGGCTGAGCGGTTCCTCGCCCGGCCCTCGCGCCGGGGCGGCGTTCGCCATGCTGGGGGCATGAGCGACCTCGGGGATGTGCTGTGGAACGAAGCGGTCGGTCCGTCCGCGTACACGGAGGCGCAGGAACGGTACCGGCAGGCGGTGCTGGACCAGTACAAGCTCTGCGTGGAGATGGCCGACCGGGTCAGTGCCCGGCGCAACCTGACCAACACCTTCTTCCTGTCGCTCAACAGCGCGGTCGTGGCGGCCGTGGCGGCGGTCTCGGCCCGGGGGGTGTCCGGGCTGCCGGTCCTGCTGCTCCTGACCGGCCTGGTCATCCTGTTCGCCCAGTGCGCGGCCTGGTACGTCATGGTGCGCTCGTACCGGCAGCTCAACTTCGCCAAGTGGGCGGTGATCGGAGCGCTGGAGGAGCGACTGCCGGCGTTCGCCTACTCCCGGGCGGAGTGGAAGGCGTCCGGAGAGGGCCGCGACTGGCGCAAATACCTGCCCCTGACCCATGTCGAGCAATGGGTACCGGTCATCTTCGCGCTGTCGTATCTGGTGGGCTTCTGCGCCGTGGCCTTCCGGTGAGGGCGGTCCTCAGCGGCGGATCCGGCACTCCTTCTGGGTGAGGGGCGCGGTGTTCCCCGCCGTGCGCCGGCACACCACGCGGGGTGTGGACGTGCCGTCGGTGGTGCGGCTGACCTCCTTGAGGACGATGCTGTGCCCGGTGCGGTCGCCGTACAGCGGGGCGCCGGTGAAGTCGATGGTGCCGGTGGCCATGCCCTCGATCTTGACGCTGCGCAGGTTCACCCAGGTCGAGGCACGGCTCTGCGGGCGGTCGCCCCGGGTGGCCGCCCAGAACAGGGCGCGGGTCGCGTCGTGGGCGAGGGCGGTCTGGCCGCTGGCCAGGGCGGGGCTGTCGTAGCGCAGGCGGTGGTCCCGCAGTCCGGGCAGATGTTCGGCGGCGTCCAGGTAGAAGGCCGTACGGGTGGCGGCCTTCTCCAGTTCCGCGAGGGCCGCGTGGTACAGCGTGACCTTCGGGGCGACGGACTGGCCGCCGCCGGCGAAGTCGGCCTTGGACAGGTCGTCGCCGGTGAGGATGGCCAGGGGCTTCCCGGCGCAGCCCGGCTCGGTGCCCAGCTGGGTCATCAGGGGGTCGATGTCCTCGACCCGGCCCGCGAAGTAGATGACGGAGGGGACCCGGCTGCCCCGGCAGATCTCCTGGGCGTGCGAGCGGAGTTCGGGCTTGCCGCCGGTCAGCGTGTAGCGGCGCTGAGGGAGCGGGGTGAAGCCCTGTCTCCGCAGCATCCCCTGGCCGTAGCGCGCCTGTTCGTCGGTGTAGAGGTCGTCGGTCTTCGCCGTGTCGCGAGCCAGGACGAGGGCGTACTGCCTTCGGTCCGGTGTGCGCAACTGGGCGGCGATCAGCCCGAGTTGACGGGTCTGCCACTCGTCCGTGGCGGCCAGGCTGAACCAGTTGGCGAACTCGCGGGGCAGATAGGTCGCGGAGTTCGTGCCCGAGACGACCGGCAGGCCGGCCTCCATCAGGGTGCGGATCGTCGCCCGGCTCGACTCCAGGTCGCGGCCGGTGCCGACGACCCCCACCACGGTCGGGTCGTGGGCGGCGTACGCGGCGATCGACCTGGCCATCTCCTCCTGGTGGCCCAGGTCCACGCCGCCGTTGGCGATCAGGACGCGCAGCTTCACGCTGGAGTTCTCGTTGATGACGGCCTGGGCCAGATACACGCCCGCCAGTTCCTCGGCTCCCTTCACGAGGGAGGAGCCGGCCGCGGTGTCGGCGCTGAGCGGCCCGGCGTAGACGACGGTGACGTACGAGCCGTCGCGGGCGTCCGCGTTCTGCCGGGCGATGCGGTCCTCCAGGTCCGCCACCGTCCAGGGCGTCTCGTCGTCGGCCGCGAGCGCCTTGACGTCGTCGCCCGGCTCGGGCGCGGGCAGCCAGTCGGCGAAGCGGAGTCCGTCCGTCGCTATGCCGATGCACTCGGTGCGGCCGTCGGGTGCCGGCTCGCGCCGGGTGTCCCGGTTGGCGGTCAGCACGGACGCCGAGCAGTACCGGTCGTGCAGGGCGTCGGCCCGCATGACGGTGGCCGCGGCCAGCAGGGCGATCACCAGGACCAGGGTGTGCAGGGCCCACACCAGCCGGGCGAGCGTCGGCCGCGCGGAGGCCCGCAGATGGTGGCGGCCCTCCTCCAGAGGGCCCAACTGGTCGTGCGGCAGCGGGACCTTCATCACCCACGGCAGGACGGACCGTTCCCGGCTGGGTGACTGCTCGGCGCGCAGATTGCGGCCCCACTCCCGGTACCAGGTGCGCAGCCGCACCCCGAACGTGGGCGGCGTCGGGTCCGGGGCGGGCACCGTCTGGACGACACTGCGCTCCAGACGCTCCACGTCGTGGGCGCGCACCGCGGCGACCACCAGCAGCGGGTCGAGCTCGCTGCGCCGGCTGCGGACGTCGCTGATGGCCCGGATCAGCTCGACGCCGCCGTTGCGGTCGTCCGCGTGGGGCAGGAACAGCATCGGCGGGCGCGGCCGTTTGAAGCCGCGCAGGTCCCAGCTCCAGCGCCGGTGGTTGTCCCGCAGGTCCTCGCGCAGCGCCAGCACGCACAGCTGGAGGTGGAAGTCGCCACCCGCCCTGAGCGCCTCGGCCACGTCGTAGGCACGGGCCGCGATCGCCTTCCAGGAGCGCACCGGGCGCAGCAGCGACACCTCGGTGGACTCCTCCTGGTCCGCCGCCCTCAGGAAGGTCGTCGTCATGAACCAGCGGCTCTCCCGGCGCAGCCACAGGAAGATCGGCGCCCGCCCCGGCAGGACGTAGTTGAGGACCGTCAGCAGCAGCAGGAAGACGAGACCGGCGCCGACCGCGACGTACCACTCGCTGCGGGCCAGCAGTGCGGCGAGCACGGTCACCAGGCTCGCCGGGAGGATGTGTGCCATGTCGAACAGCGGCAGGCCCGAGCGCCAGCGGGCGGTGTTCTTCGGCCGCCAGCGCTGCTGCGCCAGCTCGTTCAGCAGCCGCAGCCGCTGGTCCTGCCCGGCCTCGGGGCTGCCCGGGGCGGGCGCCGGCCAGCTGTCGCCGAGCGCGGCGACCGCGTCGTCGATGGCGTGCACCAGCCGCAGCCGGGGGAACGCGTAGCGCCGGTAGAGCGCCTTCGGGCCGCCCCACTTGCGCGGGTCGCTCAGCGCCCGCACCAGGGCCGCGGCCCGGCGCACCTCCGTGGAGCCTTCGTAGGCGTCCTGGGTCACCGCGCAGCGCGTGCCGTGTGCCTCCTGGCCCGCGTGCAGCTGCCGGACCAGCCCGGCCACCGCGTCGTCGTCCCGGCTCTCCTGCGCGTGCACGACGAACACCGGCATCGGCGGTTCGGTGCTCCTGCGGAAGTCCTGGATGAGGATCTCGAGCTGGTTCTGGAGATGGCGCCCGGCGTCGCTCTCCGGCATGCCCTCGTGGCCCCCAGGGCAGTCCGGCGGCGTGCGATCGGCGTTCACCATGGGTAACCCCCGTTAACCTTCGGCGACCTACGAGGTTAACCGGTGCGTGTGGTGTGGGAGTGGGTGACGCGCGAACTCCTGTTCCGGCCCGGTCATTGACGCCGCCCGCCCCGATCCCCACACTGGCATGACTACGTAGTCAAGCAAGCCCTTTCTCCCCGCGGGAGGCACGTGACTGCGTAGTCCGAGCTGTCGGCCGCCACCACCCAGGGGAGCCTCCATGACGACGACCGGAGCCACCGGTGGACGACGCCGCCGCGGGCCCGGGATGACGGAGGTCGCCCGCGCGGCCGGGGTGTCGCAGAAGACCGTGTCGCGGGTGGTCAACGGCGAACCGCACGTCAGCCCCGAGGTGCGCGACCGCGTACTGAGGGCCGTACGCGACCTGGACTACCGCCCCAACACCGCGGCACGCGCCCTGCTCCTCGGCCGCTACCGGCGCATCGGCGTGGTCTCACTCGGCAGTTCGCTCTACGGCCCGTCGACCCTGCTCATCGCCCTGGAGCGGGCGATGCAGCGGGCCGGCTACTCCGTGGCCCTGGCCAGCACCCTGGAGGGGCAGCAGGTCTCGGCCGCCGTGGACGCGCTGCTGGAGCAGGGCGTGGACGGGATCGTGCTGTCGGAACCGATCGACGACGGCACGCCGCTGCGGCTGACCGCGGACGTGCCCGTCGTCAGCCTCGGGGAGGGCGTCGAACTCATGCCCGGTGCCGGGCTCGTGGTCGGCGCCGACGGCGTCGCGGCGGCCCGGCTCGCCACCGAGCACCTGCTGTCGCTCGGCCACCGCACCGTCTGGCACATACCCGGCCCCCAGGACTGGTGGGCCGCCCGCGACCGGCTGCGCGGCTGGCGCGAGGCCCTCGCCGCCGCCGGGGCCCCCGAACCGCCGCTGCCGTCGCCGGGCGACTGGAGCCCGGCCTCCGGATACGCCGCCGGACGGCAGCTCGCCCGGCTCGCCGATGTCACGGCCGTGTTCGTCGCCAACGACGACATGGCCATCGGCGCCCTGCACGCGTTCGCCGACGCCGGCCGCGCCGTCCCCGGTGACGTGAGCGTCGTCGGCTACGACGACATACCCGCCGCCGCCCACCTCTTCCCGCCGCTGACCACCGTCCGGCAGGACTTCGCCGCCGTCGCCGACCGCGCCGTCGACGCCCTGATCGCCCTGATCGAGGGCCGCCCCGCACCGGCCGGACCGGCCGGCCGGGCGGTCGAGCTGACCGTACGGGCCTCGACCGGGCCGGTACGCGGCCCGGACCCCGCGCGCCCCCGCCCGTAGCCGCACCACGTGAGGAGTCACGTGTCGTACCTTCCGGCAGCACCCGCCTCTCCGGCCCGCCGCGCCCTGCTGCGCGGTGCCCTCGGCCTCGGCACGGCCGCCGCCCTGACCGCCTGCGGCGGCGGCAGCACCACGCCCCGCACCTCCGGCGACGTCACCCTCGGCCTGTGGACCCACGATCCGGGCTACGAGAGGTTCTTCGCGAAGGGCATCCCGGACGCCGACCGCACCGGCGACTTCCGCTACCACCTGAGGGTCACCCGGGCCGGCGCCCCGGACGTCGTCACCAAGCTCCTCGCCCAGGCCGTCGCCGGACGCGGTACACCCGATCTCGTCGGCTTCGAGATCGGCAGCTTCCCGCGCATGCTGCGCGGTGACATCGCCGAGCGGCTGCTGCACGACTTCACCCCCGACATCGAGGCGGTGCCCGGGCTGAAGGAGGACCTGCTGCCGGCCCGCACCGCTCCCTTCAGCCGGGACGGCCGCGTCTACGCCTTCGACTCGGACACCCCGATGGTCGTCTACTTCCACCGCCGGGACCTCTTCGAGAAGTACGGCCTGCCCGAGGACGTGGCGACCTGGGAGGAGTTCGCCGAGGCCGGCGCGCGGGTGCACCGGGACCACGGGGCGTCGATGTGCGTCGTCTCCACGGTCGGCAGCGACCCCGGCCAGGTCGTGCAGTCCTTCCAGATGCTGCTCTACCAGCGCGGCGGCGCCTTCTTCGACGCCGACGGCACGCTGGTCCTGGACTCACCGGAGGCCGAGGAGGTGCTGCGGTTCCTCTGCGAGGGGCTGCGCAGCGGCTTCGTCGTCGAGGTCTCCGACTACTACGGCGCCGGCATACAGACCGCGCTGAAGGCCGGCCGGGTCATCGGACTGCCCATGGCCATCTGGTACAAGAACTACGGCCTGGTGACCAACGTGCCCGAGCAGAAGGGCAGATGGCGGGTGCGGGCGCTGCCGCGGTTCGCGGGCGGCGGCGGGGTGACCGCCGCGCTCGGCGGCACCGGCTTCGGCGTCGTCGAGGGCAAGCCAAACACCCGGGCGGCGACGGAGTTCCTCTTCAGGACCTGGCTCACGCACGAGGGCCAGGTGCGGCGGTTCACCGAGACCGGGTATCTGCCCACCCGGCGGTCGGTGTACGAGGATTCGCGGCTGGGGGCGTACGCGGACGACTTCTGCGGGGGGCAGCGGCTGTTCGGGCTGTACCGGTCGCTGCTGCCGGATGTTCCGCCGTTTCATCAGAGTCCCGACCAGTCGATTCTCTACGACGTGCTCGGGGGGAATCTGCTGCGGGCGTATCACGGGGATCTGTCGCCTCGGCAGGCGCTGAAGCAGACGGCGAGGGATTTTCGTGACCAGGCCGGGCGGTAGTTCGGGTGCGGAGGTGTTGGGGCTTGTCGCGCCCACGCGGCGGAGCCGCACATCGATACTGCCCCGCGCTCCTTTGGGGCGCTCACGAACTCGGCGTACGAGGAGCAACCCGCCATGACCACCACCGTTGTCGGGCCGCCCGGCGCTGCCCGCGCGCGTAGCACACCGAAAGGGGAGGAGCGACGCCCCCGCCGGACCTGGGCGCCCTACCTCTTCGTCTCGCCCTTCTATCTTCTCTACGTCCTGTTCATGCTGATCCCGGTCGGCGTCTCGCTGTGGCTGAGTCTCACCGAGTGGGTGGGGCTCGGGACGCCCCGCTGGGTGGGGCTGCGCAACTACCGGCTGCTCGCCACCGACATCAGCTTTCACCGGGCCCTCGGCAACACCGCCGTGTTCGTGCTGGTGGCCCTCTGCCTGGTCGTCCCGCTCGCCCTGCTGATCGCCCAGGCGCTCAACACCCGGGGACTGCGCGTGCGCGACCTGTGGCGGACCGCCTACTTCGTGCCGATCGTGGTGTCGCCGATCCTCGTCGCGCTCGTCTTCGGGCTGGTCTTCGACCGGCAGTTCGGGCTCGCGAACGCGGTGCTGCGCGCACTGTTCGGCTCCGGCGGTGTCGACTGGCTCGGCGATCCGGACCTGGCCAGGGTGAGCATCGCCCTGGTCATGCTGTGGCGCTGGACCGGCTACCTCACCGTCTTCTTCCTCGCCGGGCTCCAGAACGTGCCCCGGGAGCTGTACGAGGCCGCCGCGCTCGACGGGGCAGGCAGGCTGCGGACGTTCACCACCGTCACCCTGCCGGCGCTGAAGCCGGTGACGGCGTTCGTCGTCGTCACCTCCTTCATCGGCGCGGCCCAGATCTTCGAGGAGCCGTATCTGCTGACCGGCGGCGGGCCGGCCGAGTCCACCCTCTCGGTGACCATGTTCATCTACCGGGCCGCCTTCCAGCGCCAGCAGTTCGGCTACGCGGCGGCCGCCGCCGTCGTGCTGTTCGTCCTCGTCTTCGGCCTCAGCCGGCTCTTCAACCGTCTCCTCGGCATCGGGAGGGCCGCCTCGTGACACGCGCCCGCCTGCCGCTCCACGTCTTCCTGCTCCTGCTGTTCGTGGGGTTCCTCGCCCCGCTGGTGTGGGCGCTGAGCGGCTCGTTCAAACCGCGCGGCGAGATCTTCGGCTACCCGCCGGAACTCGTCCCCGACCCCTTCACCCTGGACAACTACCGCAGTCTGCTCACCGAGCAGCCCTTCGGCCGCTGGTTCCTGATGAGCACGGTCGTCGCCGTCGTCGCCACGGTCGTGTCCGTCTTCGTGTGCGCACTCGCCGGCTACGGCTTCGCCAAGTTCCGCTTCGCGGGGAAACGGCTGCTGTTCAACGTCATGTTCAGCTCGCTGTCGATACCGTTCGCGGTGATCCTCGTGCCGCTGTTCGTGATCCTGGTGAAGACCGGGCTCGGCAGCCCCTGGTTCGCGCTGATCGTGCCGTGGGTGGCGCCCGCGTTCGGGATCTTCATGATGCAGCAGTACATCGTGCAGTCCATCCCGGACTCGGTGCTGGAGGCCGCCCGGATCGACGGGGCGAGCGAGTTCGGCATCTTCCGGACCATCGTGCTGCCGCTTCTGCGGCCCGCGCTGGGAGCGCTCGGCGTCTGGCAGTTCCTGCAGAGCTACAACAGCTTCCTGTGGCCGCTGGTGCTGGTGTCCGACAGCTCCCAGTACACCCTGCCGCTGGGCCTGCAGACCCTGTTCGTGTCGGAGCAGCGGCAGTACGACCTCGTGCTCGCCGGAGCGGTCCTCGCCGTCCTGCCCGCCGTGGCCCTCTTCGTGCTGCTGCGCAAACAGCTCCTCGAAGGGCTCTCCACGGGCGCGGTCAAGGGCTGACGTCCCATCAATACCTCTGGAGGAGAGACATGTTCGAACTGCCCCGGCGCGTGCTGTTCGGCGCCGCCTACTACCACGAGTACCAGCCCTACGACCGCCTCAAGGACGACCTCGACCTGATGGCCGAGGCCCGCTTCAGCGTCATCCGGGTCGGGGAGTCCGTCTGGTCCACCTGGGAGCCCGAGAACGGGCGTTTCGACCTCGACTGGCTCCAGCCGGTCCTGGACGGCGCCCACGAGCGGGGCATCTCCGTGATCCTCGGGACGCCGACGTACGCGGTGCCGCCCTGGCTGGCCCGGCAGTACCCGGAGATCGCGGGCGAGTCCCGCACGGGTGAGCGCATCGGCTGGGGTGCCCGGCAGGAGGTCGACTTCACGCACCCGGCGTTCCGCTTCCACGCCGAGCGGATCATCCGCAGGGTCGCCGAACGCTACGCGAGCCACCCGGCGGTCATCGGCTGGCAGGTGGACAACGAACCCGGCCCGCACCTCTTGCACAACCACGGCGTCTTCCAGCGCTTCACCGACGAACTGCGCGCACGGTACGGCGACGTGGAGACCCTCAACCGCGAGTGGGGCCTGGTCTACTGGTCGCACCGGCTGTCCACCTGGGCCGACCTGTGGACCCCGGACGGCAATGCCCAGCCGCAGTACGACCTGGCCTGGCGGCGCTTCCAGGCCCGGCTCGTCACGGAGTTCATAGCCTGGCAGGCGGACATCGTCCGCGAGTACGCCCGCCCCGGCCAGTTCGTCACCACGTGCATCTCCTACGACCGTCAGGGCGTCGAGGACGACAGGCTCACCGAACGCCTCGACGTCACCGCGGGCAACCCGTACTACACGATGCAGGACGCCCTCGCCCTGCCGGACACCGGCGCCGGCGGACAGCACTGGACGACCAACGGCACCTGGGCGCTGTACCGCAGCGCCGACCGCATGTACTCCTCACGCCAGGAGCCCTTCCTGGTCACCGAGACCGACGCGCAGGCCATCGGCGGACCGTGGGACAACCGCCCCGCCTACGACGGCCAGTGGCGCCAGGCGGCCTGGGCGCTGATCTCCCGCGGCGCCTCGATGATCGAGTACTGGCACTGGCACACCCTGCACTTCGGCACCGAGACCTACTGGGGCGGGATCCTCCCGCACAACGGCCGCCCCGGCCGCGTCTACCGCGAACTGGCTGCGCTGGGAGGTGAGTTGGAGCAGGCGGGCGACCTCGTCTCGGCCCTCACCCCGGACGCCGACGTGGCCTTCCTCTACGACGGGCCCAGCAAGTGGGCGCTCCAGGGCCAGCCGCCGCTGGCCGATACCGACGGAGGTCCAGACGGGCGGTCGTACGAGAGGATCTTCGACGCGTTCTACCGCGGGGCCTTCGACGCCGGACTCCAGGCCCGCGTCCTGCACCCCGGGCAGCTCCCGGACACTGAACTGCCGCCCCTGCTGGTCGTCCCCGCCTACTACGCGGCCGACGACTCCGTCCTCGACCGGCTCCGCGCCCACGCCGAGGCCGGCGGCCATCTCGTCCTCGGCCCCCGCACGGGCTACGGCGACACCGAGGCCCGGGCCCGCACCGACCTCCAGCCGGGGCGGCTGGCCGAGGCGGCCGGGGTGACGTACGACGAGTTCAGCAACCTGCGTGACCCGCTGCCCGTCACCGGCACGGACCTGCTCCCTCTCCCGCCCGGCGCGCACGCCCTGCACTGGGCGGACGGGCTGTCGCCGCAGGGCGCCGAGACCCTGGCGGCCTACGAGCACCCGCACTTCGGCCGCTGGCCCGCCGCCACCACGCACCGTCACGGCGCGGGACGCATCACCTACGTGGGCACCGTGCCCGGCCCCGTCTTCGCCCGGGCGCTGTTCGACCGGTACGCCCCGGACGGCGCCTGGCGTCCCGCCCACCCGAGCGTCACGGCGACCTCGGCGACCGCCCGGGACGGCCGTCGTGTGCGCTTCCTGCACAACTGGTCGTGGGACGAGGTGTCCGTACCGGTGCCGACGGCCCTGCGGGACGCGCTGTCGGATGCCGTGTTCGCCGACGCGGTGCCGCTCGGACCGTGGGACGTCAAGGTGCTGCGGGAGGTGTAGTCCGAGCAACCGTCCCTCGCACCAAGGGAGTTCCGGTCGCCTGTTCGCCGGGCATCGTGTCAGGGGCGTGGGCCGCGCCGTCCCGGAGGGGGAGCGGGCGGGCCGTGCCGGACAGCTGACCGGCGCCACCGGCTCAGGCCGCCACGCCCGGGCCCGCCACCCCGGTTCACGCTGCCACGACCGGGCCCGCCACCCCCGGAAACCCCGCACTCCGCAGCACTCGCCTGCCCGCGTCCACCGCGAACACCTCGCAGTTCTCGCGGGCCGCCGCCCACGCGACACCCTCCGCGCCGAGGGCGAACGCCGCCGTCGCGACCGTGTCCGCCTCCGTCATGGTCGGGGCCACCACGGTCATGCTGAGCAGGCCGGTCGCGGGGCGGCCGGTGCGGCCGTCGAGGATGTGGTCGCCGCGTTCGTAGCGGGCGGAGGTTGCCACGGCCCGGTCCGTGACGTCCAGGACCGTGCAGAGCCGGTCGGCGTGCTCGGGATGGCGCACACCCACGCGCCAGGGGCCGCCGGAGGCGATCACGTCGCCGCCCGCGTTGAGGCAGAAGCGCGTCGCACCGGCCGCCGACAGCAGGTCCGCCCCCTTCTGCACCGACCAGCCCTTCACCACGGCGCAGGGGTCGAGACGGCGGCCCGGGAGGCGGACGTCGAAGGCACCCCCGGTCGCGATCCGGTACTCCTCGCACAGGTCCAGGACCTCGCGGAGCCCCGGACTCGCCGTGCGCACCTCGCCCCGGTCCAGCCGTGACACCTCGCTGTCGGGGCGGAACGGACTGAACCGGGCGTCGACCTCGCGCAGCCAGGCGAACAGGTCGTCCACCGGTGCCCGGGGGAAGTCCTCGTCGTCGATCCGCACCGACACCGGGAACCCCATGACGTGCTCGACGCGGCGCATGCCCCTCAGCCCCTCGCGTCGAGGGCGGCCTGGAGCGACTCCTTGTAGCCGTCGCTGGTGACGGTCGCGCCGGACACCGTGTCGATGTCGGCGCTCTGTGCCTGGAGGGTCTCCTCGATCAACTGCGGTACGGCGGCCGTGGTCTGCGGATGGTCAGGCTGCCGGAGCATCCGCACCGAGGCGATCCGGTCCCCGTCGAAGGTGACCTCGACCTGCACCGGTCCCTTCTCGGTGTCGACGGTGGACCCCGGCACCACCGTGGAGGTGGTGCCGCCCGACGACGAGACCGAGGGGGTCGGGGCGGGCGCCGCGGCGGCCGGGGACGACCCGGTGTCGTGCGACGGGGCGTAGCGCCACAGGGGGATCAGTCCGGCGACGCTCAGGACGAGGACGGGCAGGGCTCGTTTCACGACGGTCTCCTCGTCATCCGGCCAGGCTGAAGCGTTCGAAGTGGGTCTGCGGCCCCGGCACGCCCAGCTCGCGCAGGCTGCCGAGGACGGCGTTCATCATCGGCGGCGGACCGCACAGGTAGACGTCCCGGTCGGCGATGTCCGGCACCAGCCGGGCGAGTTCCCGCGGCGCCAGCCGGTCGGGCACGGGCGGGCCGGTGACCAGGTGCAGTTCGGCGCCCCTGGCGAGCGCGAGGTCGCGCAGTTCGTCGTGGAGGACGGCGTCCCGGTCCGTGGACACCCGGTAGATCACGACCGCGTGGCCGTGCAGTTCCTCCAGCAGGGCCCGGATCGGCGTGACGCCGACGCCCCCGGCGATGAGCACGGCGTCGGGACGGGTGCGGTGCAGGGTGGTGAAGGCGCCGTAGGGGCCCTCGGCGAACACGCGGGTGCCGACCTTCAGGTGCCGCAGGGCCGCGCTGCCGTCACCGGCCCGCTTGGCGGTCAGGCGCAGCGTACGGCCGTCAGGAGCGGCGGACAGGGAGAACGGGTTCGCCTGCCACCAGCGGTCCTTCGTCAGGAACCGCCACAGGAAGAACTGCCCGGCCCGGGCGGGCAGCCGGTCCAGGTCGCGGCCCGTGATGTAGACCGACACCACGTCGTCGCTCTCGGGCACGACGGCCGTCACCCGGAGCCGGTGGCGGAGGTTGCGCCACAGTGGCAGCACCAGCCGGCCGGCGCACACCGAGGTCAGGGCCACGCCCCACACGCCGTACCAGTACGCCGTCGCCGCCGGGGACGAGGCGAACGTCGTCCCCGCGGCGACCTGGTGCGTGAACGCCAGCACCACGGCCACGTAGGTGTACAGGTGGATGAAGTGCCAGGTCTCGTACGCCAGCCGGCGGCGGGCGTAACGGGCCGAGACCGCGCCGACCACGAGGATGATCGCCAGCGCGACGATCGCCCGCAGCACACCCTCGACGGTCTCGGCGAGGTCGACCAACTGGTTCACCGGGTCCAGGGACGAGGACCGCGCGTAGCCGAAGACGATGAACACGGCGTGCGACAGCAGCAGCCACAGCACCGAGAAGCCGGTCCAGCGGTGCCAGGACGTCAGCCGGTCCATGCCGATCCTCCGGTCGAACCACGGCAGCCGGGCCACCAGCAGCAGCTGGAACGCCATGAGCAGCGCCGCGTACAGGCCGGTCAGCCGGCCCAGCACGATCAGCGCGTTCGAGGCGAAACCGGCCTGTGCGAAGAACACGGCCACCACGACCGCGTTCGCCAGCAGCACCGCGTACAGGCCGGTGCGGCCCACCACTGAGGGGCGCACACCAGGGCGGGTCGCCACGGGGGGTTGTCGGACGGTCGTCACGGTCGGCAGCTCCTTGATCGGCTCCTGGGACACCGAGCTTGGCGCGGGGGAGCTGTCGGGAAGCTGTCGCTCAACTTTCAAGTGTTTATCGATCCCGCTGCGAGGGGGTGCGCGGCTATGGCGGCACCGGACCCGTGCAGCACTATGAGTTCGTGGAAAAAGTACGACTTCTCGTCGTCGACGACGACCCGCCCATCGCCGACCTCGTCGCGACCGTCGCCCGCTACGAGGGCTGGGAGGCGGTCACGGCGTACACCGGCGAGGACGCGCTGAAGCGGGCCGCCGAGTTCCACCCGGACATCGTGGTGCTGGACCTGATGCTGCCCGGCGTGGACGGCTTCGGCGTCCTGGACCGGCTGCGCGCCTCCGGCACGATGGTGCCGGTGGTGTTCCTCACCGCGCGCGACGGCGTCGCCGACCGGGTCGCCGGCCTCACCCGGGGCGGCGACGACTACCTGGTCAAGCCGTTCGCCGTGGAGGAGCTGATGGCCCGGCTGCGGACCGTGCTGCGGCGCAGCGCCGGACCCGCCTTCCAGCGGTCCGTGCTCCGGGTCGGCGACCTCACGATGGACGAGGACACCCGGGAGGTCCGGCGCGGCGCGAGGCTGCTGTCGCTGACCCCGACCGAGTACGAGGTGCTGCGCTACCTCATGCGCAAGTCGCCCACCGTGCTCACCAAGGCGCAGATCCTCGACCACGTGTGGGAGTACGGCTTCGGCGGCCGCTCCAACGTCGTCGAGCTGGTCGTCAGCCGGCTGCGCCGCAAGCTCGACGAGACCGACGACGGCGGCGCGCCCCTGATCCACACCGTGCGCGGCTTCGGGTACGTGCTGCGGCAGGCCGCCGAGTGATCGCCCGGCTGCGCCGGGCCTACCGCCGCATGCGCCTCGGCACCCGGCTGGCCCTCGGCCTCGGCGCCCTGTCCCTGGCCGTGTTCGCCGTCGTCGGCACCGCCCTGACCATGTACATGCGGGACTATCTGTCGGCCCAGCTCGACACCCAGCTCGCCCAGGCCCAGATCGCCCAGTCCAAGAGCATCGCGGACTACGGCACCCTCTCGGGCAAGAAGTACTACAGCTGGTTCTACGCCGTGTACGACGTGTCGGACGGCACGCCCGAGCTCCGCAGGCCCGAGGACCCCGCCGACCTGCCCAAGGACGTCGACGACTTCACATCGCTGGCCCGCGCCCAGACCGTGGCGCACACCGAGCTCCTGCGCACCGAGCACCTCAGGGGCGCGGGCTCCTACCGGCTGCGCGCCTGCCAGGTCGAGCGCGGCGTGGTCCTGGTCAGCGCCGCGCCCATGGACGAGATCGAGGACACGGTCGAGCAGCTGATCACCCTTCAGGTCGTCACCTTCGCCCTCGCGGTCCTCGCGCTGGTCGTCTTCGGCCGCCGGCTGCTGCGCCGGGGCCTGAAGCCGCTCAGCGACATGGCGTCCACCGCGCACGGCATCACCTCGCACGACCTGACCGAGTCGGCGGCCCGGCTGCCGCTGCGCGCCGACGGCCGGGACGGCGGACCCGAGGTGGACGAACTGCGCACCGCCTTCAACACGATGCTGGAGCACATCGACGACTCCCTCGCCGTGCGTGCCGAGGCCGAGCAGCGGCTGCGCCGCTTCGTCGCCGACGCCTCGCACGAACTGCGCACCCCGCTGATGTCGGTGCGCGGTTACGCCGACCTCTTCCAGTACGCCGCCGCCAACGCCCCCGAGGAACGCGACCGGCATCTGGCCCGGCTGCGCGCCGAGGCCGCCCGCATGGGCATCCTCCTGGACGACCTGCTGCTGCTCGCCCGGCTGGACGCGGCGGAGGTGGAGGCGCCGCTGCGGCGGCAGGACGCCGATCTGGTGGAGCTGGTGGTCCAGGCCGCGGACGCCTTCCGCGCGGCCCGCCCGGACCATCCGCTGACGGTCCTCGCGGGTCCGGGACCGCTACGGCTGGCGATGGACCCGCTGCGCATCCGGCAGGTCGTCGACAACCTCCTCACCAACGCCGCGGTGCACACCCCGGCCGGAACCGAGGTGTCGGTGGAGGTGGCCGTCGCGCCCGGCGCGGCCGAGGTGCGGGTCGCCGACACCGGGCCGGGCATTCCTCCCGACGACCGGGCCCGGGTCTTCGACCGCTTCTACCGCGTCGACAAGGCCCGCAGCCGCGACCGCGGCGGCAGCGGACTCGGCCTCGCGGTCGCCCAGTCGCTGGTCCGCGCCCACGGCGGCCGCATCGAGCTGACCAGCGAACCGGGAGCGACGGTGTTCACCGTGCGTCTGCCCGTGAAGGATGGACGCCCCACGGACCGGTGACGGGGCGCCCTCTAGACTCGTCCGGAAACAGCCCGTACGACCATGGCCAACGCTTCCGCCAACCCGAAGGGCTCCGGCGCCTTGATACGGATCGAATCAGTCACCAAGCGGTATCCGGACGGCACGGTGGCTGTCGACCGGTTGTCCCTGGAGATACCCGACCGCTCGATCACCGTCCTCGTCGGCCCCTCGGGCTGCGGCAAGACGACCACCCTGCGGATGATCAACAGGATGGTCGAACCGAGCGAGGGAACGATCCTCCTCGACGGCGAGGACATCCAGCGCCGGCCCGTCACCACCCTGCGCCGGTCGATGGGTTACGTCATCCAGAACGCCGGTCTCTTCCAGCACCGTACGATCCTCGACAACATCGCCACCGTGCCCCGCGTGCTCGGCTGGGGCAAGCAGAAGGCCCGGGCCCGGGCGGCCGAGCTGATGGAGCGCGTGGGCCTCGACGCCGCACTCGCCAAGCGGTACCCGTACCAGCTCTCCGGCGGCCAGCAGCAGCGCGTCGGCGTGGCCCGGGCGCTCGCCGCCGACCCGCCCGTGCTGCTCATGGACGAACCGTTCTCCGCGGTCGACCCGGTGGTTCGCAAGGGACTCCAGGACGAACTGCTGCGCATCCAGGACGAGCTGGGCAAGACCATCGTCTTCGTCACCCACGACATCGACGAGGCGATCAAACTCGGCACGATGGTCGCCGTGATGCGCGAGGGCGGTCACCTCGCCCAGTACGCGCCCCCGGCCGAGCTGCTGTCCAACCCCGCCGACGCCTTCGTCGAGGACTTCCTCGGAGCCGACCGCGGCATCCGGCGGCTGTCGTTCTTCCCCTCCGCCGAACTCCCGCTGACGACCGGCCCGGTGATCCCGGTGGACGCCACCGCCGAGCAGATCACCGCCCCCGGAGCCGCCTGGCTCCTGGTGACCGACGCCGGGGGGAAGCCCCTCGGCTGGGCCGGGCCGGACGACCTGACGGCGGGCGACATCGACCCCGGCCGGCTCCTGCCGCACGGCCGGCCCTTCGTCCCCGGCACCGACTCCCTGCGGGCCGCCCTCGACTGCGCTGTCCTCTCCCCGTCCGGCTGGGCCGTCGCCGTGGACGACACCGGCCGGGTGACCGGCGTGGTCGCGCAGCAGACCATCGGCGAGGCCATCCGCAGCGCCCACGCCGCCGGCCACGCCGACGAGGCCGAGGTCGCGTCGTGAACGGCTTCTTCGACATCCCGAGCGACCTCCAGCACAGCTACGCCGGCCTGATCGGACTGCATCTGCGCGAGGCCCTGCTGCCCGTCCTGGCCGGGCTGCTGCTCGCGCTGCCGCTCGCCCAGCTCTGCGTCCGCTTCCGCTGGCTGTACCCGCCGGTGCTCGGCGCGACCACCATCCTCTACGCCGTCCCGTCGCTGGCCTTCTTCGTCGTCCTCATCGACTACACCGGCCAGACCGAGCTCACCGTGATGATCCCCCTGGCCGTGTACAGCCTCGTGGTGCTCGTCCCGGCCATCGTCGACGGGGTGCGCTCCGTGCCGCAGGAGACCCTGGCCGCGGCCACCGCCATGGGGTTCGGACCCGTACGCCGTTACGTGCAGGTGCAGTTGCCGATCGCCGTGCCCGCCATCATCGCCGGGCTCCGGGTCGCCACCGTCTCCAGCATCTCCCTGGTCAGCGTCGGCACCCTCATCGGCAACCAGGGCGCCCTCGGCAACCTGCTCGCCGACGCGCAGAAGTACGACCGCCCCGAGCTGGCCGTGAACTCCGTGATCACGACGGCCGTCCTGGCCATCCTGTGCGACGCCCTGCTGGTGCTGCTCCGCGTCGTGCTGACCCCGTGGATGCCGAACGGCACCCGCAGGCGCCCGAAGCCGAGCACGCGACAGCAGCTGCCCGCCCCCCAGGACGTGACCCGGTGAACGTACTGAACTTCGTCAACGCCTTCTTCAGCGACAGCGCCCACTGGCACGGCTACGACGGAATTCCGCAACGCCTGCTCGAACATGTCCAGTACTCGGCCCTGGCCCTGGTCCTGGCCGCCGCGATCGGCCTGCCCGTCGGCCTGCTGACCGGACACACCGGCAAGGGCGGCAACGCCCTCGCGTTCATCGCCACCGCCGCCCGCGCGCTGCCCAGTTTCGGCCTGCTGGTGCTGATCGTCATCATGATGGGCTTCGGCCTGCTGCCCGTGATGATCCCCCTGGTCGTCCTCGCCGTGCCGCCGATCCTGGTCACGACCTACGAGGCCGTCCGCACCGTCGACCCGTCCCCGGTGGACGCCGCGCGCGGCATGGGCATGCACGAGTCGCGGATCCTCTTCCAGGTCGAACTGCCGGTCGCACTTCCGCTGATCCTCAGCGGTCTGCGCTCGGCGGCCATCCAGATCGTGTCGACGGCCACCATCGCCGCGTACGTCAGCCTGGGCGGCCTCGGCCGGTACATCGTCGACGGGCTCTACCAGCGCGACTACGAGAAGGTGGTGGGCGGCGCCACCTTGGTGGCCGTGCTGGCGCTCGTCACGCTGGCGCTGTTCTGGGCGGCGGGCCGGGTGGCCGTGTCGCCGGGGGTGCGCAGACGCTGAGACCCGGCCCCGGGTCTGTAACAAACCGTGACCAGCACGCTCTTGACTGATCACAAAGCGGCTGGATTGGATCGTTGAATGACTTCTACCGCGAAGAGCAGCAGGTCCAGGACGAGGCACACCAGCGCGGCGGCCGTCGCGCTCACCGCCGCTGCGGCGCTGCTCGCGGGCTGTTCGTCCGGCGGCTCCTCCGACAACCCCCTGGCCGGCGACAAGGCGAAGGCGGGCACCGTCGTCGTCGGCTCCAACAACTTCGCCGAGAGCACCCTGCTCGCCGACATCTACGGCGAGGCACTCAAGGCCAAGGGCCTCAAGGTTTCGTACAAGCACAACATAGGCAGCCGTGAGACGACCTACGGGCTGATGAAGAACGGCTCCGTCACCGTGCTGCCGGAGTACAACGGCTCGCTGCTGGCCTACCTGGACCCCAAGGCCGAGCAGAAGTCCGCCGAGGCGGTGAACGCGGCCGTCAAGGCCAAGCTGGACAAGAAGCTGACCCTGCTTCAGTCGTCGCCGGCCGAGAACAAGGACTCGGTCAGCGTCAACGCCGAGACCGCGAAGAAGTACAAGCTGACCTCCTCCTCCACCCTCGCGGACCTCAAGGACGCCGCCCCCGATCTGGTGATCGGCGGTTCCCCCGAGTTCCAGACCCGGCAGCAGGGCCTCAAGGGCCTGAAGTCCGTGTACGGCCTGGAGTTCAAGACCTTCAAGGCGCTCGACGCGGGCGGCCCGCTGACCCAGGCGGCGCTGACCAGGAACACCGTCCAGGCCGCGGACGTCTTCACCACGGACCCGACCATCGTGAAGGAGAAGTTCGTCGTCCTGAAGGACCCGGAGAACCTCTTCGGATTCGCCAACGTGACCCCGCTGGTCAACAAGAGCGGCCTCCCGCAGAAGGGCGCCGACGCACTCGACGCGGTCTCCGCCAAGCTGGACACCAAGACGCTCCTGGAGCTGGACACGCAGGTGCAGCTCGAGAAGAAGGACCCGCTGGACGTGGCGACCGCGTGGCTGAAGTCGGCGGGCCTGAACTGACGGACCGCTGACCACCGGACCCGGGCGGAAGGAACCGCCCGGTCCGGCACTCCCGCGGCCGGCCCCTACGCCTGCACCGCCGACGCGATCAGCTGGTCGATCAGGGCGATCAGCACGTCCCGGCACGACTCCCGGTCCCGGGCGTCGCACAGCAGCACCCGCACGTGCTCCGGCACCGCGAGCGCCTCCCTGATGTCCTCCGGCGGGTACGGGTGTTCGCCGTGGAAGCCGTTGACCCCGACGACGAACGGGATGCGCCGGCGCTCGAAGAAGTCGATCGCCGCGAAGCTGGACTCGGGCCGGCGGACGTCGACCAGGACCACCGCGCCGAGCGCGCCGAGCGCCAGGTCGTTCCACATGAACCAGAACCGCTGCTGCCCCGGCGTGCCGAACAGGTACAGCACCAGTTCCCGGCTGATGGTGATCCGGCCGAAGTCCAGGGCCACCGTGGTGGCCCGCTTCTCCTCGATGCCGTCGAGGTCGTCGACACCCAGACCGGCCATGGTCAGGGGTTCCTCGGTGCGCAGCGGGACGATCTCACTGACCGACCCGACCATCGTGGTCTTGCCGACGCCGAAGCCCCCGGCGATGAGGATCTTGACCGTGTCGGGTGCCGAAGACGCGTCGGTGGCAAGGTCAGAGCCGGCCAAGGCCTTCCCTCACTTTCTGCAGCAGGTCCAGGTCCGGAGTGGTACGGGAGACGAGGCGCGGTGGGCGGACGGTGATGCGGCCCGCCTCCAGCAGGTCGCAGAGCAGGATGACGACCACGCTCACCGGCAGGTCGAGCCGGGCGGCCAGCTCCGCCACGGCGACCGGCTCCGCGCACAGCCTGAGGATCCGGGAGTGCTCGGGCTGGCACCGGGCCACCGTGACGGGTGGCGGATCCACCGCCGTGACCGTGGAGATGAGCGTGAAGTCGGCGCGGCTGGGCCGGGTCCGGCCACCGGTCAGAGCGAACGGCCTGACGAGCCGCCCAGCCGGATCACCTACTTCCACCTCACACGCCGGGATCGACGACGGGGCCGGCCATGCCCCGCGGTGCCGCGCTCAGGTGTTCGCCGATCTTCTTGACCAGCATGTTCATCTGGTACGCCACCACCCCGACGTCCGCGCCCGGCCCGGTCAGCACGACCAGGTGCGCACCGGGGCCTGCGGAGGTCAGGATCAGATAGCTGTTGGCCATCTCGATGAGCGCCTGGCGCACCGGACCGCCCCGGAAGTCCATGCTGACGCCCTTGCTGAGGCTCATCAGCCCGGACGCGGTCGCCGCGAGCCGCTCGGCGTCGTCGCGCAGGAATCCGGTGGACTTGCTGACCACCAGGCCGTCCTCGGAGAGCACCACGGCCTGGTTCACGTCGGCGACCCGCTCCACGAGTCCGGTCAGCAGCTGGTCGAGCTGGGTGTGCGTGGCGGGGATGGGGCGTGTCATTGCGGTGTCCTTCGTCAGCGGTCGGCGGGCGGAGTCGAGGGGACGGGGGCGGCCGGGTCCTGCCGGGGTGCTGCGGCCACCTCCTCGTCGTGGGGCGGCTCGGCGTCGTCGTCACGGGCCCGGAGGGTGCCGCGCTGGAAACCGGCCAGGGAGGACGCGGCGGCTTCCGCGGTGAAGTCGTCGAGGAAGCCGTCGTGCTCGGCGGGCGCGGACTCCTCGCGCAATTCCTCCACCAGGCTGGTCTGCGGCACTCTGCGGGGGAGCGGGGTGAGACCGTCCCGGCGGGGGATCACCTCGCTCGTGGCGGACGGGGCGGCGGAGGCCGTGCGGGCGGTGACCAGGGGCCGGGGCTCGCGGACGGACCCGGCGGTGCGCTCGGTTCCGCGTTCGGACTTCTCCGGTACGTCGGCGCGCTGCGGCGCCTCGCCGGGCCCGGCGTCCCTCGCACCCCGTCCGTCCACCGCCATCAGCCCGTCCTCCGGGGTGTCGCCGTCCTTCTCGTCGCCGCCAGTCGTCTCCCGCACCACGATCTCGTGCGGGACCAGCACGATCGCCGTGGTCCCGCCGTACGGCGACGAGCGCAGGGTGACGGCGATGCCGTGCCGGTGGGCCAGCCGGCCGATCACGAACATGCCGAGGCGCAGGTCGTCGGCGAGCGCCACCACGTCGAACTGCGGCGGCACCGCCAGCTGTTCGTTGAAGGACGCGTAGTCCTCCTCCGACATGCCGAGGCCGCGGTCCTCGACCTCGACGGCCAGGCCCTTGGCCACCATCCCGGCCCGCACCGTGACGGGGCTCGGGGCGGGGGAGTACGCGGTCGCGTTGTCGATGAGCTCGGCCAGCAGGTGGATGACGTCGGCGACCGCGGGCGGCGCGACGTACACCTCCTCCTCGGTGAGCACCTCCACCCGCTGGTACTCGGCGACCTCCCCGACCGCGCTGCGCAGGATGTCCATGAGGGCGACCGGCTCGGTCCAGCTGCGGCCGGGCCGTTCGCCGCTGACGATGACGAGGTTCTCCTCGTAGCGGCGCAACTGGCTGGCCGTGGAGTCCAGTTCGTACAGGCCCTTGAGGATGTCGGGGTCGGTGTGCTCGCGCTCCAGCGTGTCGAGCTTGCTCAGCTGGAGGTTGACCAGGTTCTGGCTCTGCCGGGCAATGCCCAGGATGATCTTCTGGAAGCCGCGCCGGGTGTCGGCGAGTTCGACCGCGGTGTGCACGGCCGTGCGCTGGGCGGTGTTGAACGCCCGTGCCACCTGGCCGAGTTCGTCATGGCCGTAGTCCAGCTCGGGCGTCGCCGACTCCGGGTCGACCGTCTCGCCCCGGTCCAGCCGCGCCACCACGTCGGGCAGCCGCTCCTGCGCGAGGCTGACGGCGGCCCGGCGCAGGCCGCGCAGCCGCCGGGACAGCGAGCGGGTGATCCGCCACGACATGCCGACGCACAGCAGCAGCGCGAGCAGCCCACCGGTGCTCAGCAGTGCCGCCTTGAGCAGCAGGGCGTCGGCCTTCTCGGCGCTGCGCTCCAGCAGCCCCGCCGTCTGCTGCTCGATGAGGCCCGCGTACCGGTCGGACAGCCGGTCCATGGCGGCGGACCACCGTTTCCGCGCGTCCGGCAGGGCGATCCGGTCGGCGGTGGGGCTCGCGTTGCGGGACGCCAGCACCTGGTCCTCGACGGACTGCAGCGTCTGCCACTCGCGGCTCGCCAGGATCCGCTCGGTCTGGGCCTTGGCGCCGCCCGTCAACTGCGGCAGGACCTGGTCCTGGACGAGCCAGCGCCGGGTGTTCACCAGCTCCGTGAACTGCGTCCACGTCGTGTCGTCCAGATGCCCGGTCGGCCAGGCCAGCGTCAGCTGCGCGTCCTCCCGGGAGACCAGCTCCGCCGCGTGCTCCAGACCCACCAGCGGGCCGGCCTGCGAGGTGAGGTCGCCGTCGTCGACCTGGGACAGCTCCTGGAAGGCGTGGATCTGGTCGTCGATGATCGAGGAGTACTGGTCCAGCGCCTGCTGCGCGGTGATGTCGGTCGGGTCGTCCACCTGGTCCCGGTAGTACTCCAGGCTGCCCACCGAGCCCAGCACCGAGTACAGCCGGTCGGAAATGCGGGAGGGCGCCTTCTCGATCGCGTCCGCCTGCCCGACCAGCTTGGCGACCGCCTTGTCGGTCTCCGCGCGCTGCGCGTCGAGGGCGGCCCGGGAACCCTTCGGGGTGGCAAGCCAAGCGGCCGACAGGCTGCGCTCGCGTTGCAGCGCCAGCGTCGCGTCGGTGCCCATGGCACCGGTCGAGCGGCTGAGGTCCGTCTGGTCGCGCAGCCGGAGGCCCTCCGAGAACATCTGGATCGTCGTCACGCCCCACATGGCGGCGAGGGTGACGCTGGGCACGAGGGCCAGGAGCACCAGGGAGAGGCGTATGGAACCGAGACGGCGCCGGGCACCTGTCCGTCGAGACATCGTCGTCCTAGGGCGATCAGCGGGAGGTGAGGAGCGGGGAGGCGGAGCGGTCGGGGGGTGTGGGGGACGGGCGCGGGGGTGGTGCCGTCCCGGGTGCGGCACATGGGATGGGCAGGATGTTATCCGTACAAGTGGGCGTGCGGGTCGGGCCTGACCGAAACTTTGGCGACACCGTCACGGGAAGCGTCCGGTCACCGGGTCCCGGCGGCCGCGAACCGCGCCACGGCGGACACGTTCGACCGCGTCACGAAGGCGGGTCCGGTGAGGACCGGGGCCGTGCCGCCGCCGCTGACGTTGCCGTTGGTCCGGTACAGCCACAGGGCGTCCACCGCGAGGTAGCCCTGCAGATACGGCTGCTGGTCCACGGCGAACTGCACCTCGCCGTCCTTGACCGCCTCGACCAGGTCCTTGTCGAGGTCGAAGGTGGCGACCTTGGCCCGGCTGCCGGCCTGCCGCACGGCCTTGACGGCACTGAGCCCGTACTGGGCGCCCAGCGTGACGACTTCGTCGATGCTCGAGTCCTGCCGCAACCGGGACGCGATCGCGGCGGTCACCGCGTTCATGTCGCTGCCGTCCACGTACAGGTTGTCGGTGTCGCCGCGGAACGTCTTCCGCATGCCGGCGCAACGGGCCTCCAGCGCCACGTTGCCCCGCTCGTGCACCACGCACAGGGCGTGCTGGGCCTTGAGGTCGTCCAGCTTGTCGCCGACGGCCCGGCCCGCGACGGACTCGTCCTGGCCGAAGTACTCCAGGAGCCCGGTCGGCCGCCAGGCGTCGATGCCGGAGTTGAGCCCGACGACGGGAATGCCGGCCGCCTTGGCCTGGGCGACCGGACCGCGCATCGCCGCCGGCTTGGCCAGGGTCACCGCGATGCCGTCGGCCTTGTCGCGGACCGCGTCCCGCACCAGTTCGGCCTGCGCGGCCGGGTCCGCGTCACCGACGTACGTCAGCTCGACGCCGTCCTTGGCGGCCGCCGCCTCGGCGCCCCGGCGTACCCGGTCCCAGAAGGCGTCACCCTTGCCGCCGTGCGTCACCAGGGTGACCTTCATCCCGCCGCCGGATCCGCCCGCTCCGTCCGTCGCGTCGTCGGCCGCGCCGAGCACGGAACAGCCGGACACCAGCAGGCACAGGGCGGAGGCCAGCGCCGCGAGACGGGTGCGTCTCACGGAGGTGTGCGGCGGGGGAGGAATGTTCATGAGGGGCGGACCTCGCTGTGCGGCCGAGCAAGAGCAGGGTGAGAGTGCGAGCGGGGCCGCAGGTGCACCGACCGCATGACTCTCGCTGGCCCGGAGCCAACCGTGTGTGACCACCGGTCGTCAAGTGAGCGGCCACTTGCCGTGAGTTGACGCTGCCGCATCGTGATGATCTGTCCGACCGGTCGAACGATGGGTGGTTGTGGATGCTCTCACCTCGGCTTTCCGTACCGTCCGTGCGGTTCGGCCACCTCGTACGGACCGGCCCGACGGCGGAAGGAATCGCTTACTGTCCGCGCCACACCGGCGCGCCGTCGCCTCCATGGCATCTGCTGATCGTGGCGATCGTCGTGATCGTCCTGTTCGGATAGAAGAAGCTACCGACACGGCGCGATCGCTGGGACGCTCGATGCGGATCCTGAAGAGCGTGGCCAAGGCCCTGAAGGAGGAGGGCGCCGGAGAGCCGGACCCCTGGGACACGGCGCCCGTCGCGCCGCCCGTCAGCCCGTCAGCACCGGCAGCGACCGATGGCCGTGGGAGATGAAGGAGTCCACCGGAGGCAGTCCGTCCACCGGCACGGCGAGAGTCAGGCCGGGAAACCGTTCGAAGAGCGCGGGCAGGGCCACCCGCGCCTCCAACCGGCCGAGCGGGGCGCCCAGACAGTGGTGGACGCCGTACCCGAAGGCCAGATGATCCTTCGAAGCCCGGGTGACGTCGAAGACGGCGGCGTCCGGGCCGTGCTGCTCCGGGTCGCGTCCGGCGGCGGCGTACGCGGCGAGGATCGCCTCTCCCTTGCGGATCACCGCGCCGTCCGGCCCGCCCAGTTCGCCGAGGGGCAGGTCCTCGACCGCGTACCGCAGCGGCAGGCTGGCCACCGGCGCCTCGGCCCGCAGCGTCTCCTCGACGACGTCGTCCCAGGAGGCCTGCCCACCGAGGACGAGCGCGAGCTGGGCGGGGTGGCCGAGCAGCGCGTGGACGGCGTTGTCGAGCAGGTTGACCGTCGTCTCGTGACCGGCGCTGATGACCAGCATCAGCGTGTCCAGCAGCTCCTGCTCGCTGAGCCGTGTGCCGCCGCCCTCCTCGCGGGCCGAGATCAGCGCGGAGGTCAGGTCGTCTCCGGGTGCCGCCCGTTTCGCGGCGACCAGTTCGCCGAGGACGGCGTAGAACCGGGCGTAGATGTCGGCTACTTCGGCCGGGTCCGCAGAGGTGTGGAAGACGCCGTCCACCACGACCCGCAGCTCGGCGCCCAACTCCTCCGGCAGCCCGAGCAGTTCGCCGATGACCTGGATGGGCAGCGGATAGCAGAACTCCTCCCGCAGATCGACAGCGTGGCCGTCGGCACCCGCCTTGGCGACGCGGTCGAGGAGCGCCGCGGTGATCTCCTCGATCCGAGGGCGCAGCGCGGCGGTGCGACGGGCGGTGAAGGCCTTGGAGACGAGGGTGCGCAGGCGTTTGTGCTCGGTGCCGTACGCCGTGAACATGTTCTGCACCGCGACCCAGGTGTACAGCGGCCAGTCCGGTGAGACCTCGCCGTCGATCCAGCGCTGCCAGTGCCGGCGTGGGTCCTTCGACACCCGCGGGTCGGTGAGCAGCCGCTTCAGAAGCGGTGCGCTGCTGACCGCCCAGGCCGGGACGCCGTGGGGGAGTTCGACGGGCGTGACGGGTCCGCGCTCACGGATCCGTGCGGCCTCGCCGTGGATGTCGCGGCCGGTCGGGTCGATCACCATCGGGCGGCTGAACTCCATCGGACTCTCCCCGGGCTGACGGCTGTTCTCGGAGTGCGCGTACGCCCGGCGGGGCGGGCGCGCGACACGTCCAGCCAAGTGGCCGCGGCCGGGCCGCGCCAGGGGGTCGAGGGGGACTGGCCTGATTCAGGCGGTCCGGCCGGCCTCCCGCTCCAGCGGCCGTGCCACGGCCTTGGCGGCCTGGGCCTCCTTCCGGCGCCGCCTGCGGCTGACGCGGGGTTCCTGGTCCGGGAGCCAGCCGAAGGCGAGGCAACTGCCCACCAGGCCCAGGGCCAGGCCGATGAAGAAGCCGCCGAGGTTGGAGGTCAGCCAGGTGCCCAGGGAGACCAGCACCCCGATGACCGAGTAGAACAGGCGCTGGGCGGGGTTGAAGAGGATCAGTACGCCGCACAGCAGCATGACGACCGGCAGCAGGTAGCCGGCCAGGCCCTGCATGCCGACGTGCAGGATGACGTCCAGCGACGCCTTCAGCGTGAGCAGGACCTCCGCCCCGCCCAGGGCGAGCAGCAGCCCGCCCCAGAACGGCCGGCCGGCCCGCCACTGCCTGAAGGCGGGCCGGACTCCCTCGCGCGGACCGCGCGGCATCAGCAACCCGACCCGCTGAAGCCCAGCTTCAGACCCGGCAGCTTGAACACGCCCGCTGTCGTGGCGTAGTTGGTCTGCCGCAGGTTGGCGATGTGCACGGTGTCGGACTGCTGGCTGAACACGCCCTTCGGTCCGCGGCCCTTCGGGCCGGCCTTGTCGAGTGTGCTGGCGTCGTTGCCGATCTCGATGTTGTTGAACGCGGCGTTGCCGGTCAGCTCGGTCGAGTCGGTGGTCAGATCGCTGGCTCTGACCTTCTGTGAGCCCTCACCCGCCCTGATGACCAGGTTCGTGCCGCCCAGGTCCACGCTCTGGCACAGCTTGGTGAGCGTCGCGTTCTTGATGACGGACGTGACGACCAGCACCTGACCGCCGGTGTCCCCCGCGTTGGGGCTGCCCTCGGCCATCTCGTCCAGGCCGCCGAACTGTGCGAAGCCGGTGCCGTCCAGCTCGGTCGCGGTGACCGTGAAGGGCATGCCGGAGATGGCGAACTGCACGCCCAGTGCCCCTTGGGCGGTGAGGACCGCGAGGCCCGCGGCGGCCAGGGTGGCGGGCACCGCCATCACCGCGGCCCGGCGTGCCCGGACCCGCCCGCGTCGCGCGGGAGCGGCACTGGCGTCCGGGGCGGCGGCGCCGTCCGGTCTCTCGGGGGTGTGCTCGGCGGAGGAGGTCATGTCTGCTCCAGGTGCGTGTCGGTGCGGATCGGACTTCGGTGGCACGTTGCCCTGGCGCGGACATCGACCGCGTACGCACGTCTCCCGCAACTCCCGGCGGTTGCAAGGGCTTTCTCGTTACGCCGCAGTAGCCATCGAGGAAGTTACCGGCGGTTACATGAAGGGTCAAGGTAAGTGTGAACAAAGAGTGTTCCTTCTGTGTCGCAGGTGAGCCGTCGGTCTTCCGGAAGGCTCAGCTCGCTCACAACTCCCTTGCAAAGCCTTGACGTTGACGGAGGCGCAGGTCTACAACTCTCCTCGTCCCACCGGATCCGTGGCGCCGGATCCGCCACGCGGCCCGTCCGCGTTCCCCGGACCCACTCGTCCCCGTACGGGCATCTCGTCGCCCGGTGCGTCCGAACGGGCTTTCCCTCGCCCGAACCCCCCGCCACGGCATGGCCGCCTTCCCCGGAGCCGTGCCACCAGCCACCCCCCGCCCGGTCCGGCCGGAGACCCCTTCCCGTGTGAGTCTCCGGCCGGTGTCCGGAATGCCGTTGCCGGCCCGTCACGTACGGAGAAGGCGTGACGAGCCGGCAACGGCGGACGCCCGGCACACCCCCCACCCCCTCACCCCCCGCAACCGAAAGAGGTACACCCGCATGCGTACGCGCACCCTCCTCACCCTCACCGCCGCGGTCGCCTCCTTGGGCCTGGCCGTCCCCGCCTCCGCCGCCGACACCCCCGTCCTGACCACCACCGACGGCGCGGCCGTCGCGGTCGGCGACGTCCTCGACGCGTCCCTGGCGAGCGGCACCGCCGCCACCTTCTACTCCAGCGCCACCGGCACCAGCGGCATCTCCTGCACCACGTCGGCGTTCTCCGCCACCGTCACCGACAACCCGGCCGCCCCCGGCACCGCCACCGAGACCCTGACCAAGCACAGCTTCGACACCAGCGGCTGCACCACCAACGTCGTCGGGGTGCTCGGCGTCAGCGGCATCACCGTCGACAACCTGCCCTACACCACCAGCGTGTCCTCAGGCGGAACCGTCTCCGTGACCCCGGCCGCGGGCTCCACCGTCCAGTCCACGGTCAAGCTGCGCACCCTGCTCGGCACCATCACCTGCGTCTACCAGGCCCCCGGCCTGAGCGGCACGGCGAGCAACGCCGACAACAGCATCTCCTTCGCCAACCAGCAGTTCACCAAGGTGTCCGGCTCGTCGCTCTGCTTCGCCAACGCCTTCTTCACCGCCAAGTACGCCCCGGTGACCAAGGGCGGCGCCGCCGTCAACGTCAACTAGAAAATGAACAGCGGTAGTTCAGCGTCGCCGTAGCCGTACGGCCAGGGCGGCGCCGCCGGTGAGCAACAGCACCGCCGCGGCGCCGCCCGCCAGCATGGGCGCGGACGGGCCGGAGGCCGGACCGGACGCGCCGGCCAGTGGCGTCTCGTCGCCGCCCCGAGGCCGCGGAGCGGGGGAGTCGTGCCCGGCGGTGCTCGCCGACGGCTCCTCCTTCTCCGGCTCCGCCGTCCGCCCGGGCTCCTTCCGCGGGGGCTCCTCCCTCTTCTTCCGCTCGGGCTCCCTCCCCTCGGGCCGCTCCTTCTCCGCCTCCGGGAACACCACGTCCGAGCACGAGTAATAGGTGTCCGGCGTGCTGCTGTTCTGCCAGACCGTGTACAGCACATGCCGCCCGCTCCGGTCGGACGGCAAGGTCGCCCTGATGCGGTACGCGCCGTCCGTGAGGGCCGGGTCCGTCACCGTGGCGAACGGCTTCTCGGGCAGGTCGGACCAGGACAACGGCCCGGCGGGGTCGTAGCCGGGCTTCGTCAGATACATCCGGAACGTGCCGGTGTGCGGGATCGTGGAGACGTACCGCATCGTCAGGGTCGCGCCGGGCGTCATCCGGGTCGCCGGCCAGTCGGCGCGGGCGAGATCGAGGCCCCGGTAGGCGGGCAGGCCGCCGCTGCACAGCTTCCCGTCCGGGACGACCTGCCGGTCCCGGCCGTTCACGTTCGCCAGCCGCAGGTTGTCCCACGCCGCGAAGGGCGCGTCGTTCGCGGCGACAGCCGCACGGCACGCCGCCGTGCCGGTGCGCGCACCACCCTCCGGGGAACAGGCCACCACCCGGCTCACCGGGTCCGTCGGGGCGCCGTGCGCCCGGGCCGGAACCGCCGCCCACCACGGCAGCAGCAGCGGGGTCACGAGGGCGGCCGCGAGTGCGGTGCGGTGTGCGGTCGTACGAGGCATCCGGCTGCTTCTCCTCGGCCCGGGGGCGGCGACGTTCGGTAGTGCAGTACGGAAAATCGGCCCGACGCGTTCATCACGCCACGACCTGCGCGAAAAGGGGCCATTGGGCGCCCAACTGCCCTGCATAGAGGGTGGGGTTCCAGCCGGATCGAGGGTTTCCCCCGTATCCCGCTGACCTTCCCTTTGCCTATCGTTCGAGCACTGCTGACCCACAGGTAACCCCGAACGGTCCGCTCCCCACACGCCTGGCCGGCCATTGCGTCGCTCTTCGCTTTTCGAACGACCCCCCTCCGCTTCGAGGACGAAGCGACCCCACCGCCGCTCCGCCCAGCCCGGAGTCCGGCCACGAAAGGCAACGACTGTGCGTATCTCCCCAGAGCTCAGACGGAAGCTGATATCCGTCGCTGTCGTCTCCACCGCCCTGCTGACCGCAGCCCCCGCCTCGGTCGCCGTCGCCCAGGAGTCCGCCCCCCGCCCGGCCGCGGTCCCCGCCGCCCAGACCGAAGCCGCCCCCGGCATCCAGGCCGAGCGCCTCATCGTCGGCTACAAGTCCGGCGCCACCGAGGCCAAGTCCAACAAGGCCGCCGCCGCCGACGCCGCGTCCAAGGCCGAGAAGACCGGCGAGGACATCGACTTCCAGCGCCGCCTCGGCACCGGCGCCGCACTCGTCGAGCTGGGCACGAACCCCACCCGTGCCTCCGTCGCCGACGTCGTCGCCCAGTACAAGGCCGACCCGCAGGTCGCCTACGTCGTCCCCGACCGCCTGAACAAGCCGACGGCCGTCACCCCGAACGACACCGAGTACAGCAAGCAGTGGGACCTCTTCGAGTCGACCGCGGGCATGAACGTCCCCGGCGCGTGGGACACCACCACCGGCAGCGGCGTGACCGTCGCCGTCATCGACACCGGCTACGTCACCCACTCCGACCTGGCCGCGAACATCGTCGGCGGCTACGACTTCATCTCCGACACCGCTGTCTCCGTCGACGGCAACGGCCGTGACAGCAACCCGGCCGACCCGGGCGACTGGTACAACGACAACGAGTGCGGCCAGGGCATCGCCGCCTCCGGCTCCTCCTGGCACGGCACCCACGTGGCCGGCACCATCGCCGCCGCCACCAACAACGGCAAGGGTGTCGCCGGTATCGCCCACGGCGCGAAGATCTCCCCGGTCCGTGTCCTCGGCAAGTGCGGCGGCTACGACTCCGACATCATCGACGCCATCACCTGGGCGTCCGGCGGCACCGTCTCCGGCGTGCCCGCCAACACCAACGTCGCCAAGGTCATCAACATGAGCCTCGGCGGGGGCGGCGCCTGCTCCACCGCGACCCAGAGCGCCATCAACGGCGCCGTGAACCGCGGCACCTCGGTCGTCGTCGCGGCCGGCAACGAGAACCAGAACGTCTCGAACGCCTCCCCGGCCAACTGCAACAACGTCATCGCGGTCGCCGCGACCAACCGCGCCGGCAGCCGGGCCTCGTACTCCAACTACGGCTCGCTCGTCGACATCGCCGCCCCCGGCGGTGAGACCCGCACCGCCACCGCCAACGGCATCCTCTCCACGCTGAACTCCGGCACGAAGACGCCGTCGAGCGAGAACTACGCCTACTACCAGGGCACCAGCATGGCCACCCCGCACGTCGCGGGCCTCGCCGCGCTGATGAAGTCGGCCAACTCCGCCCTCACCCCGGCGCAGATCGAGTCGGCCATCAAGGCCAATGCCCGTGCCCTGCCCGGCACCTGCTCCGGCGGCTGCGGCGCGGGCCTCGCGGACGCCGCCAAGACGGTCCAGGCCGTGAAGGGCGGCACGTCCACCGGCACGACCTTCTCCAGCACCACCGCCGTCGCCATCCCGGACAACGGCGCCGCGATCGAGTCGCCGATCAGCGTCACCGGCCGCAGCGGCAACGCCCCCTCGGCCCTCCAGGTCGGCGTCGACATCACCCACACCTACCGCGGCGACCTCGTCATCGACCTGGTGGCGCCGGACGGTTCGACGTACCGCCTGAAGGCCGCCGCGTCGGACTCCGCCGACAACGTGAACACCACCTACACGGTGAACGCCTCCGGCGAGGCGGCCAACGGCACCTGGAAGCTGCGCGTCCAGGACACCGCCGCCCAGGACACGGGCACCCTCAACGGCTGGAAGCTGACCTTCTGATCCTCTTCGGGGAACGCTGAACGAGGCAGGCCACAAGCGGGCGGGCCGGCCGGTGCGGATGGGGCACCGGCCGGCCCGCCTTTACGTCTGCCCCCGCATCCCGCACAGTCAGATACCGAACGCGCTGTTTTCTTTCACCGATTGCGCTTGTTTTGCCGGATGTGCACGCGCACTCCGGCACACTGGTGTGAAGAGGGCCGTCTCAGGGTGAGTTATCGTGTACGCGGGGTAAAAACAAACGGCATGACCCGTTCATTTCCGTCCCGGGAGAGTTCAGCCGATGGCGAGGCAGTTGCGAGCCGAGCAGACCCGCTCGACGATCATCACGGCCGCCGCTGACCTGTTCGACCGTCGCGGGTACGAATCGACCAGTCTCAGCGACATCGTGGAACACGCGCACGTCACCAAGGGAGCCCTGTACTTCCACTTCGCGGCGAAGGAGGATCTCGCCCACGCGATCCTCGAACTCCAGTCGCACACCGCCCGCCGGCTGGCCACGGAGACCGACAGCCGCGGCCACACCTCCCTCGAAGCGCTGATGCGCCTCACATTCGGCATCACCCGCAAGTCCGTCGAGGATCCGGTGCTGCGGGCCGGTCTGCGGCTCGCCACGGGCGGGATCCGGCCCCGGCCGCCCCTGAGCCACCCGTTCACCGAGTGGCTGGACATCGTCACGGCCCGGCTCGTCGGCGCGGTCAAGGAGTCCGATGTCCACCCAGACGTCGACATCGACGTCGTGGCCCACTCGTTGGTCTGCTTCTTCGTCGGCACCCGCGTCGTGGGCCGCTCCCGCGAGCCGGTCGCCCGCCAGCCCCGCCGCACGGCCGAGATGTGGAACATACTCATCCGCGGCCTGGTTCCGGTGACCCGCCGCGCCCGCTATCTGAGCCTGGCGGCGCGACTGGAGCGGGAGATCGCACCCGTGTGACCGGAGGGCGGGCGGCTCGGCCCCCGCGAAGGGCACGCGCGTTACGGTGAGTCCCATGCCCGACACCCCCTCCGCGCCCCTGCTCCTCGGCAACCAGCCGGGCTCCTTCCCCCACAGTGTGCTGGCCGAGCGGCACCCCGCGATCATCAAGCAGGTCCGCGAGGCCTTCCCGTACGAACCCGCGCAGCACCGCGCCCTCGACGAGCTGCTCGCCGCGTGCACGGAGGGCGAGATCGAACCCCTTCCCGCCGACGCGCACGACCGGGGCCTCTGGGAGACCTGGGGGCTGCGCGACCACACCGGCCGGTCCTGGTTCGACGTTCCGTGGCTCTGGTCCGAGAGCTGGTTCTACCGCCGGCTGCTCCAGGCCGTCGGCTACTTCGGCCCGGGTCCCTGGCAGGGCATCGACCCCTTCCGCCCCTTCAAACTCGCCGAACTCCACTCCGCCGAGACCGACGAGGAACTCGCCGCACTCGACGACCTCGCCGCCCGGCCCGCCGCCGAACAGAGCCGGGCCCTGCTGCACGGCTCCCTCTGGGGCAACCGGGCCGACCTCGGCTTCCGCCTCTCCGCGGAAGGCGCACACGCCACGGACGCCGCGCCCGGCCTGGTCGCCGACGACAGCGACCGCCTCTGGTCACGGCTCGACGCCACCGGGCCCGGGACCGGCACGCTGTGCCTGGTCGCCGACAACGCGGGCCGCGAACTCGTCCCCGATCTCCTCCTGGTCGCCCACCTCCTGGAGAGCGGCCGCATCGGACGGGCGGTCCTGCACGTCAAGCCGTACCCCTACTACGTCTCCGACGCCACCACCGCGGACGTCGTCGACGCCGTGCGCCGGCTGACCGGTGCCGGGGGAGCGGCCGCCGCGTACGGCCGGACCCTCTGGTCCGCCCTCGCCGACGGCCGCCTCACACTGCGTGCCCACGCCTTCTCCAGCGCGCCGCTGCCCTACGAGGAGATGCCCGGGGACCTGCGCGCGGAGTTCGCCTCGGCCACCCTCACCATCGTGAAGGGCGACCTCAACTACCGCCGCCTGGTCGGCGACCGGCTGTGGGCCCCGACCACGCCGTTCGCCGACGTCACCGCCCACTTCCCCGGTCCGGTCGCCGCCCTGCGCACCCTGAAGTCCGACGTGATCACCGGCCTCGACGCGCAGACCGAGGCCGCCTTGGACGCGGCGGAGGGCCGGCGCTGGCGCACCGGCGGCACGCACGCGCTGATTCAGGTGCGGGTCCCCGGTTAGGCCAAGTCACCTCCACACCGGCTGCGTTCAGGTTCGATTCACGCGATGGTGTGATCATGTCCGGCCCGGCGGATGCCGCCGCGGGGCGGCGGGTAGGGCCCGGCCATGACGCAGCCGTTCGAACTCCCGCATTTCTACCTGCCGCACCCCGCGCGGCTGAACCCGCATGTCGACGAGGCCCGGGCCCATTCGACCGCGTGGGCGCGCGAGATGGGCATGCTGGAGGGCTCCGGCGTCTGGGAGCAGGCCGACCTGGACGCGCACGACTACGGCCTGCTGTGCGCCTACACCCACCCCGACTGCGACGGCCCCGCCCTGTCCCTCATCACCGACTGGTACGTGTGGGTCTTCTTCTTCGACGACCACTTCCTGGAGATGTACAAGCGCAGCCCCGACCGTATCGCCGGCAAGGCGCACCTGGACCGGCTGCCGCTGTTCATGCCGCTGGACCTGTTCGCTCCCGTGCCGGAACCCGAGAACCCGGTCGAGGCGGGCCTCGCCGACCTGTGGGCGCGCACGGTGCCGAGGATGTCCGAGGGGTGGCGGCGCCGCTTCGCCGTGGCCACCGAGCATCTCCTCAACGAGTCGATGTGGGAGCTGTCCAACATCAACGAGGGGCGGATCGCCAACCCCGTCGAGTACATCGAGATGCGCCGCAAGGTCGGCGGCGCCCCCTGGTCGGCGGGTCTCGTGGAGTACGCGACCGCCGAGGTGCCCGTCGCCGTCGCCGGGACCAGGCCGCTCAGGGTGCTGATGGAGACGTTCTCCGACGCCGTGCACCTGCGCAACGACCTGTTCTCCTACCAGCGCGAGGTCGAGGAAGAGGGCGAGAACAGCAACGGGGTGCTCGTCCTGGAGACCTTCTTCGGCTGCACCACCCAGGAGGCCGCCGACACCGTCAACGACGTCCTGACCTCCCGCCTCCACCAGTTCGAGCACACGGCGTTCACCGAAGTGCCCGCGGTGGCCCTGGAGAAGGGGCTCGGGCCGGACGAGGTCGCGGCCGTCGCGGCGTACACGAAGGGGCTGCAGGACTGGCAGTCGGGCGGCCATGAATGGCATCTGCGCTCCAGCCGCTACATGAACGAGAACGCGGTGCGCGGCGGCAGCCCCTGGCCGGGATGCACCGGCATCGGCACCTCGGCCGCCGACGTGCGTGCCCTGCTCGCGACGGCCGGAGCCACGGGGGCACCTCCCACGCCTTTCGGGCAGTGGGGGAGGCTGCGCTCCCACACCCACGTGCCGTACCAGAAGGTCGGGCCGTCGCGGATCCCCGACATCCGCATGCCGTTCCCGCTGGAGCTCAGCCCGCACCTGGACAACGCCCGCCGCGGTCTGCGCGCGTGGGTGGAGCGCATGGGCATCCTCGCCGAGGGCGTCTGGGACGAGGACAAGCTCCGCGCCTACGACCTCGCCCTCTGCTCGGCCGGTCTCGACCCGGACGCCACGCCCGAGGCCCTCGACCTCAGCGCGCAGTGGCTCGCCTGGGGCACCTACGGCGACGACTACTACCCCCTGGTCTACGGCCACCGCCGCGACCTCGCCGCCGCCCGCCTGACGACGGCCCGCCTGTCCGACTGCATGCCGGTCGACGGCGCTGCACCGCCCCCGGCCAACGCCATGGAGCGCGGCCTGGCCGACCTGTGGGCGCGTACCACCGCCGGGATGACGCCCGAGGCGCGGCGCACGCTCAAGGACGGGGTGAACGTCATGACCGAGAGCTGGGTGTGGGAGCTGTCGAACCAGGTCCACAACCGCGTGCCCGACCCGGTCGACTACCTGGAGATGCGCAGGGCGACCTTCGGCTCCGACCTCACCCTGAGCCTGTGCCGGATGGGACACGGCCCGGCCGTCCCGCCCGAGGTCTACCGCAGCGGCCCGGTCCGCTCCCTGGAGAACGCCGCGATGGACTTCGCGTGCCTCCTCAACGACGTCTTCTCGTACCAGAAGGAGATCGAGTTCGAGGGAGAGATCCACAACGCGATTCTCGTCGTGCAGTCCTTCTTCGGCTGCGACTACCCGACCGGACTCGGCATCGTGCACGACCTGATGAGCCAGCGCATGCGCCAGTTCGAGCACGTCGTCGCGCACGAACTGCCCGTCCTGTACGACGACTTCCAGCTCGGCAAGGAGGCCCGAGCGGCCATGGCGACCTATGTGGCGGACCTGCGGAACTGGATGTCCGGCATCCTCCACTGGCACCGCGAGGTGGACCGCTACAAGGCCGAGTGGCTGTCCCGGCGCACCCACGGCTTCCTCCCGGACCGCCCGCCGGCCGTGCCCGTGCCCGCGCTCCGCTGAGGCGGCGATGTCCGGCCGGACCGATGCGGCACGGGACATCCACCGCCACCTCGGCGCACGAGGACATGGGCGTGATGCGGCCCGTCGTCGTGATGCCCGGGCGGGTGCTGAAGTCCGGCCACGACGGGGCGCACGGCGGTCACGGGGACGGCCGCACCGGCTGATCCCTGACCGCGCCGGGCCCCGGTCAGTCTCACTCGTTCGTGGCTCGTCGTCCGCCGGTGCGCCGGGTAGAGCACCTGCCGTGATCGTTCCGGGATCCGCCGGATGCGATCGGCACCATGCGGAGGCGAGCCATGGAACAGACCGCGCTGCGACCCAAGCCGATGCCGGGTCAGGAGCCCGGGGGAGTCACGGCCGTGACGGGGCCCGGCCCGTCACGGCCCCGCCCGCACGCCGCCCGGCGACGCGGGAGGCGGCTCCTGAACGTCCTGCTCGCCTCGTTCACGGGCGTGGTCCTGGTCCTCTCCGGGATCGGACTCGGGGCGATGGGCACCGCGGTACTCGGCAAGGGCGGACGTCTCGACCCGCGAGGGTGGCAGCACACGCCGTCGCTCCCCGGCCCCGCGCCCGCCGCTGCGACGCCCTCCGCGCCCGCCGCCGCGACGCTCGGCGTGCAGGTCATGGACGCCCGTAAGCCGGGGGCCGTGGTCGTGGGGCTGCACGTCCCCGGGCCTGCGCAGGCCGCCGGGCTGGTGCGCGGCGATGTCCTCCTGGCCTACGGCGCGACCCGTATCGACACCGCCGCCGATCTGGTCCGGGCCGTCGCCCGCACCCGGCCGGGCTCCGAGGTCAGACTGACGGTCCGCCACCGCAGCGGCGGCTACGAGCAGCTGACGCTCGTACCTGCCGTCGCCGCGTGACGCCTGCCCTCACGGCACGACGCGGAAGTGGCTGGTGAGCCGCCCCGAGCCGTCCAGCACGTGGAACGCCAGCCCGGGCGGCGCCTCCCGGTCGGCGATCTGCTCGCCCTCCCAGGGCAGCCGCAGCGTCCACGTCACACCCGGCCCGACGACCAGGGGCCGCCCCGCGAACGAGGTGGCGGCGGGGGTGTGGGCGTGGCCGGTGATCAGCCCGGCGATCTCCGGCCGTCGGGCCAGCAGGTCCGCAAGCCGGCCGGGGTGACGCAGCGCGCAGGAGTCGGGCAGCGGGTGGTGCAGTGCCACCGGCGGGTGGTGGAAGGCGAGCAGGGCCGGAAGGCCGCCGTCGAGTTCGTCGAGGGTCGTCTCGATCCAGTCGCAGGTCTCCTCGTCCAGTTCCCCGTCGTCGCTGCCCGGGACGCTGGAGTCGCACATCAGCACCGCGCCGTCCTCGAAGACCTGCACGCTGTTGACCGGCCCCTCGCCGCCGGGCCGGCCCAGCAGCGCCTTGCGGTAGGGCGTACGGCTGTCGTGGTTGCCCGGGCAGGTCAGCACCGGGAACGGGGCGTCGCCGGTGCGCAGTCCCAGGATGCGGGCGGCCTCCTCGTACTCCGGCTCCGTGCCGTGGTCCGCGATGTCCCCGGTCACCAGCAGCGCGTCCACGTGGCCCGGCAGCTCCCACAGGCGGTCGCGCACCCGCTCGGCGCGCTCCGTCGCCCGCGCGCTCCCGTCCAGATGCAGATCGCTGATGTGCGCGAGTACCAGCACCGTCGTACGCCCCCTCGATCGACCACTTAATGGAAGAGTCGCATCTAAGCATTAGCTATAACGCTCGGGCAATCCGCTGCCGTGAGGCAGGTTGCCGGGGTGAATGCCCGCAGACGGCTCGCGCCGCCCCCTCCGGCCGGGCAGGATGCTGCCCGTAGCCCCTTCGCCCGTTCTGGGAGGCCCGGATGACCGGAAGCACGGCCGCGTCCTTCACCGCCGACGACTACCGGGCCCGTATGGAGCGCGCCGCGCGGACGGCCGCCGAAGCCGGGCTCGCCGGCCTGCTGGTGGCCCCGGGACCGGACCTGGTGTGGCTCACCGGCTACACACCCCCGGCCGTCACCGAGCGCCTCACCCTGCTGGTCCTCTCCGCCGGGCAGGACCCCGTCCTCGTCGTCCCCGCCCTGGAGGCCCCGGACGCGCACCGGGCGGCCGGCGCGGCCGCCCTGACCCTGCGCGACTGGACCGACGGCAAGGACCCCTACGCCGCCACCGCCGCCCTCCTCGACCCCGCGGGCCGGTTCGGCATCAGCGACAACGCCTGGGCCCTGCACCTGCTGGCCCTCCGGCAGGCCATGCCCGGCAGCTCCTACGCCTCGCTCACCGAGGCCCTGCCGATGCTGCGCGCCGTCAAGGACGCGGCCGAGCTGGACCTCATGGCGGCCGCCGGAGCCGCCGCGGACGCCACGTTCGAGGAGATCCGTAACGTCCCCTTCGCCGGGCGCCCGGAGTCCGAGGTGGCCGCGGACCTCGACCGGCTGCTGCGCCGGCACGGCCATGAGCAGGTCGACTTCACCATCGTCGCCTCGGGCCCGAACGGCGCGGACCCGCACCACGAGGCGGGCGACCGCGTCATCGCCCGCGGCGACATGGTCGTCCTCGACTTCGGCGGACTGCGGGACGGCTACGGCTCCGACACCTCCCGCACGGTCCACGTCGGCGAGCCCACCGACGAGGAGCGGCGTGTGCACGACATCGTGCGCGAGGCGCAGGAGGCCGGCTTCCGCGCCGTGCGGCCCGGCGCCGCCTGCCAGGACGTCGACCGGGCCGCCCGCGAGGTCATCGCCGCCGCCGGCTACGGCGAGTACTTCATCCACCGCACCGGACACGGCATCGGTGTCACCACCCACGAGCCGCCGTACATGATCGAGGGCGAGGAGCGGCCCCTCGTGCCCGGCATGTGCTTCTCCGTGGAACCCGGCGTCTACCTGCCCGGCCGGTTCGGCGTCCGCATCGAGGACATCGTGACCGTCACCGAGGACGGCGGACGGCGCCTGAACACCACCGCGCGCGAGCTGGTCATAGTGGAGTGAGGCCCCGATGTCCCCAGCTCGCCTCCCGAACGGCAACGGCGCGACCATGACCCAGGCACCCACACCCACCGCGGACACCGTCCGCCGGCTGGTCCTGTCCCTCCTCAAGGACGCCAAGGAAGGCAAGAACGCCAAGGACTCCAAGGGCGCCGAGGGCGCCCGGGAGGGCCGCGGCGGCAAGGAGCCCCGGACGGGCGGGAGTGGCTCCGGCCCCGACGTCCGGCCCGCCACCCCGGGCGCCGAACCCGTCACCTGGTGGGTCGGCACCCGCCACGTGCTGCGGCTCGCCCCCGACCGCGAGGCCACCCTGCGCCAGCGCCGCGAACTGCGCCTGCGTGACCTCGTCCGCCCGCACGTCCCGGCGGCGGTGCCCGTCAGCGTCGCGAACGGCGAGTGGGCCCCCGGGCTGAGCTACACGCTGGACACCAAGGTGCCCGGCGGCTCGGGGGAGGAGCACGACGTGTCCGCCGTCGGCGAGGCCGACCTCGCCGCGCTCCTCACGGGTCTGCGCGAGGTGCCGGTCCGGCAGGCAGAGACGCTCGGCGTGCCGCGCGCCGCGCCGCGTTCCCTGGAGGCACTGCGCCGGGCCGCCGTACGCGCAGCCGAACGCCTCTCCGCAGCCGACGAGTTCGACGCCACACGCCTGAACCAGCTCACCCCGCCCGCCGCGTCCCAGCTCGCCGCCCAACCCGCCTCGGCGGTCCTCACCCACCGCACCCTCACGGGCGGGCATCTCGTGGTCAGCGCCGACGGCCGGGTGCGCGGCGTGCTCGGCTGGGCGGGCGCGGTCGTCGGTGACCCGGCCGAGGACATCGCGGGCCTCGCGCTCGCCGTCGGCTCACCCGCCGCCGTGCGCGCCGCCACCCTCGCCGGCTACGGCGCCCGGCCCTGCCTGCGCGGCCTGTGGCTCGCCCGCTGCGACAGCGTCGTCCACCTCGCCGAGGACCTCACCGGCAAGGACGTCACCCTGCTGCGGACCCGGCTGCGCCGCGCCTGGGAGCCGATCCTGCTGGAACGCGTGACGGACCTGGGGAACGCGGACGACTCCCTGTAGCGGGCCGGGCGGTACCCTCCCCCATGGCTGTCCTCCGCCCATGAAGCGCACCGCGGCGGCCGTCTCCCCGCCGACCGCCGCCGCCCTTCACCTGCCTGGCAGGCTGCTCCGGGAGCGTCGGCAGACCCCGGCACGGCGCCTCACCGTTGTACGCCACGCAGACGTCCTCTGTACGCCACGCAGACGTCATCGCCGTGTGCACCGCGGTGGGCGGCGCCCGCATCGCGAGTCCGACGGTCCTCACGCCCGTGATCAAGGCGCAGGACGCGAAACTCCGCTGACGTCTCCCGCCGCTCAGTCCTGGGCGAGCACCACCGCCGACTCCCCGGGCAGCCGCACCACCCCGTCCGCCCCGGGCTTGTCCACCGGCTCCCACGCGGCCAGCACGCGCGCGTGGGGCACGCCGAGCGGCAGCTCGGCCGGCTCGGGAGCCAGGTTCACCGCCACCAGGACGTCCCCGCGCCGGAAGGCGAGCCAGCGGCGCTCCTCGTCGTGGGCCACCCTGGTGTCGGCGAGGTCGGGGTCGGTCAGGTCCGGCTGCCCGTGACGCAGGGCGAGGAGCTGCCGGTACCAGGCCAGCACGCGTGCGTGGGGCTCGCGTTCCGGCTCGGACCAGTCGAGGCAGGAGCGGTCCCGGGTCGCCGGGTCCTGCGGGTCGGGCACGTCCTCCTCCTTCCAGCCGTGCGCGGCGAACTCCCGCCGCCTGCCCCGCCGTACGGCGTCGGCGAGCTCGGGGTCGGTGTGGTCGGTGAAGAACTGCCAGGGCGTGCCCGCCGCCCACTCCTCGCCCATGAAGAGCATCGGCGTGAAGGGCGCCGTAAGGATCAGCGTGGCCGCGCACGCCAGCAGCCCGGGGGAGAGCAGGGCCGAAAGCCGGTCTCCCTGGGCGCGGTTGCCGACCTGGTCGTGGGTCTGGCCGTAGCCGAGCAGCCGGTGCCCGGCCACCCGGGTGCGGTCCAGCGGGCGCCCGTGGTGGCGCTGCCGGAAGCTGGAGTACGACCCGTCGTGGAAGTAGCCGCCGGTCAGGGTCTTGGCCAGCCCGCCGAGCCGGGCGTGCGCGAAGTCGGCGTAGTACCCCTGCGACTCACCGGTCAGCGTGGTGTGCAGGGCGTGGTGGAAGTCGTCGTTCCACTGCGCGTGCAGCCCGAGGCCCCCCTCCGCGCGGGAGGTGATGAGCCGCGGGTCGTTCAGGTCCGACTCGGCGACCAGGAACAGCGGTCGGCCCGTCTCGGCGGCCAGGGCGTCCACGGCCTCCGACAGCTCCTCCAGGAAGTGGTACGCGCGCGTGTCCACCAGCGCGTGCACCGCGTCCAGGCGCAGCCCGTCGATCCGGTAGTCGCGCAGCCAGGCCAGCGCGCTGCCGATCAGGAACGCGCGCACCTCGTCCGAGCCCGGCGCGTCCAGATTCACCGCGGCGCCCCAGGGCGTGTGGTGGGTGTCAGTGAGGTACGGGCCGAAGACGGGCAGGTAGTTGCCGGACGGCCCGAAATGGTTGTGCACCACGTCGAGCACCACGCCCAGACCGAGCTCGTGGGCCCGGTCGACAAAGCGTTTCAGCGCTTCGGGGCCGCCGTACGGCTCGTGCACCGCCCACAGCGAGACACCCTCGTAGCCCCAGCCGTGCGTCCCCGGGAAGGGGCACAGGGGCATCAGCTGCACATGCGTGACGCCGAGTTCGGCGAGATGACCGAGCCGCTCGGCCGCCGCGTCCAGAGTGCCCTCGGGCGTGTACGTCCCCACGTGCAGCTCGTACAGCACCGCGCCGGGCAGCGGCCGTCCCGGCCACCGCGCGCGCCACGCGTACCGCTCGTGGTCGACGACCGCGCTCAGCCCGTCCGGGCCGTCCGGCTGCCGCCGCGAGCGCGGATCGGGCAGCACGGGCCCGTCGTCCACCGCGAAGCCGTACCGGGATCCCTCGCGCGCCTCGGCCTCGCCCCGCCACCACCCCGCCCGTTCCGGATCACGCTCCAACGCGTGGGTGACGCCGTCGCACTGGAGCGTCACTCGGCCGGCCTGTGGTGCCCACACCTCGAACTGCACGGACGGTTCCCCTTCGTCTGCTCACCGTGATGTAGCTCGTCCATGGTGCGTCAAAAGAGATCAATCCGCCGGTGCATCCACCCATTTGCGGCGGGTCTCCCCGTAGTGCGCGCGTGGGGCGGCCGATTTCCCGTTTCCTGGACAGCCCGGCCGCACTGTCCGACAATCACGAGCGTGACGTCGTCCTTCGAGTTCAACACGTTCCCCGCGCGGCTCTCCGACGCGGAGCGGGACCGGGTGCTGAAGGTGCTGCGGGACGGCGTCGCCGTGGGCCGCCTCTCCCACGACACGTTCGTCCACCGCATGGAGCTGGCGCTCGCCGCCCGCCGCCCGGACGAACTCGCCGCGCTCACCGCCGACCTGCGCACGGAGAGCCGCCTCTCGCGCCTGGTGTTCGGCACCGTCGAGGCCGTCTCCGGATTCTCCGTACGGCTGCGCAGGGCCTGGCAGGCCGAGCGGCTGCCCAAGCTGCAACTGCCCCACCCGTCGCACGGCCATCCGCTGCGCATAGGCCGCGACCCCGCCAGCGGACTGCGCCTCAACCACGAGACGGTCTCCCGTGTGCACGCCGAACTCCGTCACCAGGGCGGCATGTGGGTCCTGCGCGACCTCGGCTCCACCAACGGCACGACGGTGAACGGCAGGCGCGTCGTCGGGGCGGCCGTCGTCCGTGAGGGCGACCAGGTGGGCTTCGGCAGGATGACGTTCCGGCTGTCGGACGGCTGACCGGAAACGGAGCCACGCCTCACCTCTGGCCTGGGGGTTACCGAATGTCGGTCCCGGGGGATTGGCCGAAATCCCATTGCGGTTCACGGTGTTGACGTACCCCTGAAGTCGTGACTGACTGTGTGTAGGCCAGCTACACCTGGTGAACCGACGGCACCGCCCTGGGGAGGTGTGCCCTGCCGCCCCTGCCGCGCTTCCCGACCGTCGACGAACTGGGTGCGCGGGCCGCCGCCCTCGTCGCCCGCCACCCCCGTGACGCCCGGCTGCGCCGGGTCGGCACCTCCCGTGCGGGCACCCCCCTGTGGCTGCTCTCCGTCGGCCACGGCAGTCGCCAGGCCCTGGTCGTCGCCGGCCCCCACGCCAACGAACCGGTGGGCGGCGCCACCGTGCTCCGCCTCGCCGAGCGGGCCCTGGCCGACCCGCGGCTCACCGAGGGCGCGGACGCCACCTGGAACCTGCTGCTGTGCCTCGACCCGGACGGCTCCCGCCGCAACGAGGGCTGGCTGCCCGGCCCCTACACGCTCGGCCGGTACGTCCGCCACTTCTTCCGGCCCGGCTTCCTGGAGCAGCCCGAATGGCTGCCCGACGGCGCGGCGGGCGCCGCCCTGCCGGAGACCCGCGCCCTGCTCGGCCTCCAGGACGAACTGCGCCCGTTCCTCCAGTGCTCCCTGCACGGCGTCGACATCGGCGGCGGCTTCGTGGAACTCACCCACGACCTGCCCGGCCTCGACCGGCGCCTCGCCCACATCGCCGCCCGGCTCGGCATCCCCCGCGAACTCGGCGCCTACGACGCCCTGTACTGGCCCGGCCTCGGACCCGCCGTCTACCGGATCCCGCCGCCGCGCCGGGCCGGTCTGGTCGCGGCCATGACGGAGGCCGCCGTCGAGTCCACGTGGTACCACCCCTCACGGCACGGCACCGTCACCGCGGTTGTCGAGGCACCCATGTGGGGCGTGATGGCCGTGGCGGACGGCTCCGCGCCGGCGGACCGGGACGCCGTGCTCCGGGCCGTCAGCCGCACCCTGCGCCACGACACGGGCCGGCTGCGGCACCTGCTGGCCCGGATCCGGCCGCACCTCGGCACCGCGCCGGACACGGCCCGCCTGCTCGCCCCGGTCGACGACTACCTCCTGGTCTGCCCCGGCCTCGCCGACGCCTGGGACCCCGACACGGGCGACAACCCGACCCACCCCCTCCCGGCCCTGAGCACCGCCCACCTGGTCGCCCTGCGCATCTCCGCGCGACGGCTCGCCCTGCGCACGGCGGGACTGCTGCACCAGCTCGTCCGGGCAGCCGGCCGCGACCCGGACGGGGTGCTGCCGGAGCTGGACCGGATGATCGACGACTGGTGCGCCGAGTACCGCGACGACTGCGGGGCGCGCTGGATCCCGGTGGCCCGCCAGGCGGAGTACCAGGCCCGGGTGGTGCTCGCCGCGTTCGAGCTGGCGGGGCGGCACACCCGTGCCCGCTCCGGTTCCGGTCCTGGTCAGGGCGAGCCGGTGCCGCTGCAACGGGACTGAGACACGGGGGCCGACCCACAGGGCTGGGACACGGGGCCGACCCACAGGGCTGGCACACGCAGGCCGGCTACGACGCCCTCTCGCGCGCGTGCAGCGCCGCCGCGACGACCGTGCGGGACTGGTGCTCCACCTGGTGCTCCAAAGGCACCCAGCGGGCACGGAACCGTTCCGCGAAGGCGTCGCTCCAGGTCGACACGAGTTCCTCGAGCTGCTGCGCCGCCGCCTCGTCGATCCCGCGCAGCACCCGCAGCAGCATGGCCGCCGCCCGCAGCGGCACGCGGCGCGCGAACGCGTCCACACTGCCGACGTACGCCCGGGTGCGGTCGGCGGGCGGTGTGTGGAGCAGGTCCGAGGCCAGGCCCGGCACCAGGTCCAGCCCCCACCGCGCGGCCCGCAGCAGCGGCCCGTCCAGGTCCGCCAGCCGGGGCAGCACGCCGTCGAGCACGCGCGACACCTCCAGCGCGTCCCGCTGCAGCCGGCGCGCCAGCAGCCCGATCGCCGCCGCAGGAGCCGGATGCGGAGCCGGGTCGTCGACCAGGTCGCTCGCCCACATCGGCACCTCGACGACCGCGGTCAGCCCGTCGTACCGATGGGCGTGGTACCAGGTGCTGTGCCGCGCGTCGTCCGGCAGGCTCGGGTACGCCGGCCCGATCCCCGGCGCGGGCATCACATGGACGCCCGGCCCGGAGGCGGGCCAGCCCGCGGCGTCCGACGCGCCGGTCTCCACCGGGATGTGCAACTCGGCCGCGGACTTGGCGAACGGCTCCGCGAGCCCCGGTACGTCCCTCGTCAGCTGCACCCAGCTGCCGCCCAGGTCCGTGCCGTGCAGGGTGACCTGGAGGTACGGGCGCAACTCGTCGATGACGCCCGTCAGGGCCCGGGTCTCGGGCGGCAGCCGGTCCGGCGGCAGTACGGACGGCGCCCACTCGGGCTGCTCCGGGCCCGCCGGCCGGAAGAATCCGAGGTGGTAGTCGAAGAGGCTGCGCGGCGCCGGCGTGACGTGCAGGCTCGCCCCGTCGGGGTCCGCGCACAGCAGGAAGTGCCAGGAGATGCCGTCGCGCAACTCCCGCTGCTCCAGGACCCGCCGGGCGAGCGCGAGCAGTGTGCAGGAGCCGGTCGGCTCGTTGGCGTGGGCGCCGGCGACCACCAGGACGGCACGGCGGGCCCGGCCCACGGACAGCAGGTGCAGAGGCCTGCCCGCGCGTGAGGCACCCACCTGCCGCAGGGTGCACACTCCGGGACGCTGAGAGGTCAACGCCCGGGCAGCAGAGACCTGTTCGGTCACCGTCGGGTAGCGCAGCTCCGGCAGGACACTCACCCCCGTCACATCCCCCCGAGTTCGCCATCGCAGTACCCCACGGCCGTGGTGCGGTGTCAAGGGCCCGGCGGGGGAGGCTCCGGGGGGCGCCCGGAAGCATGGCCCCGCCCTCAGCCGTCCACCCTCTCCAGCAACGCCACCGGCACCCCCGCGAACAGCTCCGCCACGCGCGCGTGCCCCGTGAACTCCCGTCCCGGCTCCAGCACGTCGGCCCAGCGGCCCGGCGGCAGCGGCAGTCGCGTGTCCCCCCAGCCGCCCGCCTCGGCGAGCCGCAGGGACAGGCGGGTCACGGCCGTCAGCACCTCACCGGAGCGGACGAACGCCAGGCAGTGCCGAGCCGCCGGGCCCTCGGCCGGCAGCGCCAGGTACGTCGCCGTGTCGCCGAAGGCGCCGGGCCGCCGGGCCCGCAGCCCCAGCGCCGCCCGCGTCACCGCCGCCTTCTCCCCGGACGTGCCGCCGGACTCCGCGGGCGGGAAGTCCACCGCCCGCCGGTTGTCCGGGTCGACCAGCGCCCGGTACTCGGCCTCCGTGCCCTGGTAGACGTCCGGGACGCCCGGCATCGTCAGCTGCACCAGCGCCGTGCCCAGCACGTTGGCCCGGATGTGGGGCGCCAGCGACTCCCGGAACGTGGCGACCCGCTCACCCGGCGCCCCGCACGGCCCGGCCGCCACGAACCGCTCCACCGCCTCCTCGTACGGAGGCTCCTGCTCGGTCCAGCTGGTGTACAGGCCCGCCTCACGCACATGCTTCAGCAGCGCCCCCTGCGCCCGCTCCCGCACCCCGGAGGCCGGGCCCAGGCCGAACACCGTCTGCCAGGCCGCCCACGCAAGCTGCGCGTCCGGCACCCCCTCCCCGGTGCGGGTCACCTCCGCGAGCACGTCCGCCCAGCGGTCCGGGCACTCGGTGAGCACGTGCAGCGCCGCCCGGACGTCCGCACTGCGCTTGGTGTCGTGCGTGGTGGCCACCGTGCCGGTCACCGGCCAGTCGCGCTGCACGCGCGCGCAGTACGCGTGGAACTCCTCCGGCGACAGCGCGGGAGCCCCCGGATTCCCGCCCACCTCGGTCGCCGACAGCAGGGGTACGTACCGGTAGAACGCCGTGTCCTCCACGGACTTGGCGCGCAGCGCCGACGAGGTCTGCGCGAACCGCGTCCGGAACTCCAGCTGCGCCGGCCCGTCGCCGTACCGTCCCAGCACCAGGTCCCGTACGACGTCCACCGCACCGGCCTCCTCGGGCACCGCGAAGGCGTGCCGGGCCTCGGCGGCTGCCTCCTCGGTGACCACCAACGCCGCGTCGGCGGACTCGTAGGGCCGGTAGACCTCCATGCGCACCAGGAGCTCCTGGAGTGCCGTGCGCAGTGCCCAGGGGGCCCGGTCGCGCAGGGCCGGCTCCGGCGAGGTCGCGCACAGCCGGCTCGCCACCCGCGTCAGCCGGTCGGTCTCGGTGGCCAGCTCGTGCGTGAGGACCTTGTACGCCGCCCGCCGCACCGTCGCCTCCCACTGCCCGCCCCGGTCCGTCTGCGGGGCCGCGAAGCGCCGGTACTGCCCCAGCAGCTCCCCGAACCCGGCGGGGTCCGTGAAGACCCCGTCCACGTGCCGCAGGGCGTCGTACCCGGTGGTTCCCGCCACGGGCCAGGACGCCGGCAGGTGCTCGCCGTCGGCCAGGATCTTCTCCACGACCGTCCAGCGGCCCCCGGTCGCCTCGTGCAGCCTGGCGAGGTAGCCGTCGGGATCCGCGAGACCGTCGGGGTGGTCGATGCGCAGCCCGTCGATCACGCCCTCGTGCAGCAGCCGGAGGATCTTGTCGTGAGTGGCCTCGAACACCTCCGGGTCCTCCACGCGCACCCCGATGAGCTCCGAGATGCTGAAGAACCGCCGGTAGTTGAGCTCGGTCCGGGCCAGCCGCCACCACACCGGGCGGTACCACTGCGCGTCCAGCAGATGCGGCAACGGCAGGTCCTCGGTGCCCTCGCGCAGCGGGAGGACATGGTCGTAGTAGCGCAGCACGTCACCGTCGACGCGCAGCTCGTCGAGCACCTCGCTCAGCGGCCCGCCGAGGACCGGCAGCAGTACCTGGCCGTCCTGCGCCTCCCAGTCGATGTCGAACCACCGGGCGTACGGCGACTTCGGGCCCTCGCGGAGCACCTCCCACAGGGCGCGGTTGTGGCGCGGGGCCATGGCCATGTGGTTCGGGACGATGTCCACCACCAGGCCGAGCCCGTGCTCGCGCGCGATGCGCGCCAGCGCCCGCAGTCCCTCCTCGCCGCCCAGTTCCTCGCGCACGCGCGCGTGGTCGACGACGTCGTAGCCGTGTGTGGAGCCCGGTACGGCCTCCAGGACGGGGGACAGATGCAGGTGCGAGACGCCGAGCGAGGCCAGGTACGGCACGACGGCCGCGGCTGCTCCGAACGGGAACTCGGGCTGCAGCTGCAGCCGGTACGTGGCCGTGGGCACCACCGGGTCAAGTCGCTCAGGTGTCATGGAACGTACGTACCCGCCCCGCCGCCGTTCGTGTCATCCCCCGCGCCAGGTGCGCCGCGCGTCGCCCGGACGGGTGGCTTCCGGGCGACACGCACGCGCCGAGCGGTCAGACGGGCCGCTGGAGCACCGTCATGCTCCGGTCCGGCAGGGTCAGCCGGTCCCCGGCCTGCACCTTCGGGCCGGTGTCCGAGGGCACGCCGGACGGGAGGGCCGTGTCGACCACGACCTCCCACTGCCGCCCGTGATTGACCGGAACCACGAACTCCAGCGACTTCGGTGAGGCGTTGAACATCAGCAGGAACGAGTCGTCGCTGATGCGCTCCCCGCGGGCGCCCGGCTCGGAGATCGCGTTGCCGTTGAGGAACACGGTCAGCGCCGACGCCTGCGCCGAGTCCCAGTCCCGCTGGGTCATCTCGCGGCCGTCCGGGGTGAACCAGGCGATGTCGGACAGGTCGTCGTGCGTGCCCTCCACGGGCCGGCCGTGGAAGAAGCGCCGCCGGCGGAAGACCGGGTGGTTGCGGCGCAGCCACACCATCGCGCGCGTGAAGCCCAGCAGTTCCCTGCTCGGCCCGCCCCGCGCGTCCCCGTCCTTCGCGTCCGCGCCCTCGCTCTCCGCGTCCTCCTCCTGCGGCCACTCGACCCAGGCCAGCTCGTTGTCCTGGCAGTAGGCGTTGTTGTTGCCGCGCTGGGTGCGGGCGAACTCGTCGCCGTGGCTGATCATGGGCACGCCCTGGGACAGCATCAGCGTCGCGATGAAGTTCCGCATCTGCCGGGCGCGCAGCCGCAGCACGTCCGGGTCGTCGGTTTCGCCCTCGACCCCGCAGTTCCAGGACCGGTTGTGGCTCTCGCCGTCCCGGTTGTCCTCGCCGTTGGCCTCGTTGTGCTTGTCGTTGTAGGCCACCAGGTCGTGCAGCGGGAAGCCGTCGTGGCAGGTCACGAAGTTGATCGAGGCCAGCGGGCGGCGCCCGTCGTCCTGGTACAGGTCGGACGAGCCGGTCAGCCGCGAGGCGAACTCCGCGAGGGTGCGCTGCTCGCCCCGCCACAGGTCGCGCACGGTGTCCCGGTACTTGCCGTTCCACTCGGTCCACAGCGGCGGGAAGTTGCCCACCTGGTAGCCGCCCTCGCCCACGTCCCACGGCTCGGCGATCAGCTTCACCTGCGAGACCACCGGGTCCTGCTGCACCAGGTCGAAGAACGACGACAGCCGGTCCACCTCGTGGAACTGCCGGGCCAGCGTCGCCGCCAGGTCGAAGCGGAACCCGTCGACGTGCATGTCCGTCACCCAGTACCGCAGCGAGTCCATGATCAGCTGGAGCACGTGCGGGGACCGCATGAGCAGGGAGTTCCCGGTCCCGGTCGTGTCCATGTAATAGCGGGGGTCGTCGGTGAGCCGGTAGTAGCGCGAGTTGTCCAGGCCCTTGAAGGACAGAGTCGGGCCCAGGTGGTTGCCCTCGGCGGTGTGGTTGTAGACCACGTCGAGGATCACCTCGATCCCGGCCTCGTGCAGCGCCTTGACCGCCGACTTGAACTCCAGCACCTGCTGGCCCCGGTCGCCCCAGGACGCGTAGGCGTTGTGCGGGGCGAAGAAGCCGATGGTGTTGTAGCCCCAGTAGTTGTTCAGACCCATGTCGACCAGGCGGTGATCGTTCACGAACTGGTGTACGGGCATCAGCTCCAGGGCGGTGACCCCGAGCTCGGTGAGGTGCTCGATGATCGCCGGGTGCGCGAGGGCCGCGTACGTGCCGCGCAGCTCCTCCGGCAGGCCCGGGTGCCGCATGGTGAGGCCCTTGACGTGGGCCTCGTAGATCACCGTGTGGTGGTACTGGGTGCGCGGCCGCCGGTCGTCGCCCCAGTCGAAGTAGGGGTTGACCACGACCGACGTCATCGTGTGCGGCGCCGAGTCGAGATCGTTGCGCCGGTCGGGATCGTCGAAGTGGTAGCCGTAGACCTCCTCGCCCCAGCGGATCGAACCGCTGATCGCACGCGCGTACGGGTCGAGCAGCAGCTTCGCGGAGTTGCAGCGCAGCCCCCGTTCCGGGGCGTACGGACCGTGCACCCGGAACCCGTACCGCTGTCCCGGCATGATGCCCGGTACGTACGCGTGCCGCACGAACGCGTCGCTCTCCCGGAGCTCGATCGCCGTCTCCGAGCCGTCGTCGTGCAGCAGACACAGCTCTACTCGGTCCGCGGCCTCCGAGAAGACCGCGAAATTGGTACCGGCGCCGTCGTACGTGGCACCGAGTGGATACGCCTCGCCAGGCCAGACCTGCATGGATACGACTCTTTCAGGTGTGCGGCGCCGGTGGGGACGCCTTGGTCCCGAGTCTCCCCGAAAGTGAGGGAACCTCCTATGACTTATGTCCCTCTTACCGAGTGACCAGTGCATACGCGGTATGCCAAACCATTGGGGCAATCACATACTCCCGGGGCTTGGGGGAGTAGGGGGAAGACGTGCGCAACATAGTGCACCGCCACCTGGGGAAGATGGTGGCCGGTACGGCCATCGCGGTGGCGGGGACCGCCGTGATGGTGGCGGTGACCCTGCCGGGTACGGCGGGGGCGGACGACACCGGGACGCGGGCGGGCCGATCCGCTCAGCAGGGGACGGGCGCCGCGGGGGCGGGCGCCGCGGGCTCGGGCGCCGCGGGCTCGGGCGGCCGGGCCGTGTCGCCGGGCGTCGTGGAGGCGGCACCTGCCGAGGGGCAGAAGGGCGAGGGCCGCGACCCGCTGACCGACGACGAGCTGAAGCGGGTCGAGAAGATCGCCCTCAGCAAACAGCTGTTCCGCAGCAGCGAGAGCGTCGACGGGGACCGCGGCCCGCAGCGGCTCGGCGTCGACCTCGCCGAACCCGAGGCCGACGAGGTCGGCCGGCCGGACGCGCCCCGGCGCGCCGACGTGACGTTCTACGACTACCGGGACGACACCCTCGTCACCCGGACCGTCGATCTCGGCACCGGCACGGTGGTGCACAGCGACACCCAGCACGGCGTCCAGCCGCCGCTGAGCCGCGCCGAGAAGGCCGAGGCGGCCGCCCTCCTGATCGCCGACCCGCTGGGCGCGGGCCTCAAGGCCGACTACAAGGACGCCACCGGCAAGGCCCTCACCTCCCCGGACCAGCTCCAGCTCAGCGGCGCCGTCTACCGCGCCGCGCCGGGCGCCCAGCCCGCCGTGCTCGACCGGTGCGGGGAGCACCGCTGCGTCCGGCTGTTCCCGAAGGTCAAGAACGGTCCGTGGGTCGACGCCCGGTCGCTGGTGATCGACCTGAGCGCCCGCAAGGTCGCCCGGCTCGACCGCTGACCCGCCCTCCTCGCTCACCCGTCCACCTCGCTCCTCCTCGTCAGGGAGTCATCTCGTCATGCGCGTGAACAGCAACACCAGGGCCCGCACCCGGGCGGCCGTGGGCCTGACCGTGGCCGCGCTGGCCGCGGGCGCCACGGCCGGCGCGGGACCGGCCACCGCCCAGCCGAAGGCCGCCCCCGCCGCGGCAGCCGACTGCAACGCCGCCTACCGCATCGAGCAGAAGCTCTCCACCGGCACCACGTGGCGGATGTGCTGGCGCTACGACGGCAAGGCCGGCCTCGTGCTGGAGAACATCTCGTACCAGCCCAAGGGTGAACCCAAACAGATCAAGGTCCTCAACAGCGCCCGCCTCGGCCAGATCCACGTCCCCTACGACGACGGCAAGGTCGAGTACGACGACCTCACCGGCTTCGACTTCGCCCAGGGCCTGATGAACCTGGCGCCGGGCGAGTGCCCCGGCGGGACCATCAGGACGGTCAAGGTCCCGGACTCCTGGAACGAGGACCCGAACGTCAAGGGCCTGTGCACCACCACCCGCTCCCGCGGCCACGCCTACCGCATGCAGGGCGACACCGCGAACAAGGTCTTCCAGACCGAGGGCAAGGACCTCCTCGTCTACACGGTGAACCAGGTCGGCTGGTACGAGTACATGACCGAGTGGCGCTTCCAGGACGACGGCACCATCACCATGAACGTCGGCGCCACCGGCAGCCTCTCCTGGGACGACTACGACGCCGGCGACGGCCGCGGCTGGCCCATCGGCAAGGGCGCGAGCGCCAAGGCCACCAGCCACAGCCACAACGCCTTCTGGCGGCTCGACTTCGCCCTGGACGGCTCCACCAAGAACAAGGTCGAGCAGTACGACTCCACCGTCACCGCGCCCACCCGGGGCCAGCGCGCCCCCACCACCAAGACCACCCGCACCAAGGTGACCAAGGAACTGGCCGGCGACAGCAAGGCCTACCGCTGGTGGCGCATGGTCAGCGCGACCGGCAAGAACAAGGACGGACACGCGCGCTCCTACGAGATCGTCCCCGGACCCACGACCAGGTACCCCGGACGCAGCTACACCAAGCACGACCTGTACGTCACGCAGTACAACAAGTGCGAACTGTTCGCCAGCAACAACCCCGGCAACTGCGGGGCCGGAGCCGGGAAGTCCGTCGACAAGTGGGTGAACGGCCAGGCCCTGACCCACCCGGTGGTCTGGATGAACATCGGCTTCCACCACATAGCCCGGGACGAGGACCAGCAGCCCATGCCCGTCCACTGGCAGGGCTTCTCCATCGCCCCGCGCGACGTCACCGCCATGAATCCGCTCACTCCGGCCGAGCTCGGCTGGCAGAACGGGCACTGGCGCCCCCGGAGTTGAGAACTACCCTGCCCATCCGGCTGCACCGCCGACCGCTCCCGGAGTACCCTTCCTTGATCGTTGACAAGGGCGGTGCCCGGGGGAGTGGAAGGCGGTGCGCGGGTGGGCTCGGGAGGGCTGGAGCTGCCCCCTGGTGACGAGGGTCACGAGGGGAACTCCACTGACGTCCCGACCGGTGCCGTGTCCCTGGCGCGGCCGATGGACGCGACGGGCTCCATCGGCCCGGAGCTGGACTGGGACGCCGACGCCTGGCGCGAGGTGCGCACCCGTGCCCAGCGGGCCGGCCGGGCCTACATCTGGCTGAACCTCGTCGAACAGCGGCTGCGCGCGGTGGTCGCCGCCGTGCTGCGGCCCGTCTACGAACCCGTGCACGGCGAGGACTGGGTGGTGGCCGCCGCCGGGCCGGCCGGCCAGGAGTGGGTGCAGCGCGCGGTCGCGGTCCGCGAGGTCAGCCGCCGCAAGGGCTATCTGCTCGACCCGGCCGACGACAACGTGCTCTCCTTTCTCACCCTGCCGCAGCTGCGCGAGCTGATGGTGCAGCACTGGCCCTGCTTCGAGCCGTACTTCGACGACCGCCGTGACGTCGAGCTCGCCCTGGACGAGCTGGAGGTCACCAGGAACGTCGTCTCCCGCAACCGGGCCCTGTCCGAAGCTGTGCTGAACCAGGCCGAGCGGGCCTCGGCCCGGCTGCTGGAGATGCTCGGAGCGGGCGGTGACGTGCCCTCGGCGCGCAGGCTGCCCATCGACGCGGTCGAGGACCTGGTCGGCGACCGGTACGCCGACGTGGTCGCCGTCCACCCGGACCGGGTGCGGCTGATGCGGCAGTTCCCGGCCGAGGACATCTTCGGCGGCGCCCGTCGGCTCGACGCCATCGGCATCGGCCTCAACCTGCTCGTACAGAACTTCTCCGGCCGGCGCCTGGTGCGGCTGGCCGAGTCCGGCTGCCGGGTGCGGCTGCTGTTCCTCAACCCGGCCTCCAGCGCGGTCAAGCGCCGCGAGCGGGAACTGGGCATCAAGCGCGGCGAGCTCAGCCGGGCCGTCGAGATGAACATCCTGCACATGCGCCGGGTGCGCGCCCGGCTGCGCGACCCGGGCGCCTTCGAGATCCAGGTCTTCGACGAGACGCCGCGCTTCACGGCCTATCTGGTGGACGGCGACGGCGCGGACGGCATCGCGGTCGTGCAGAACTATCTGCGCCGCACCCGGGGCATGGAGGCACCGGTGTTCGTGCTGCGCAACGGCAGCAAGGTGGTCAAGTCGGGCGAGATGGACGAAAGCGGCCTCTTCCCCACGTACCGCGAGGAGTTCGAGGTGATGTGGGCGGATTCGAGGCCGGTGTCCTGAACGGTGCCTCTGTGCACGGTGGTTCTCCGGTCCGCCGCCGGGGCTGAGCGGAGTGCCCGACGGGGGGTGCGCGGAACGTCGGCGGGGGGTAAGCGGAGCGCGCTCCTCTGATTGTCAGTGGTGCATGGGAAGGTGGAGACCACTGGGGGAACGCACCACAAGAAGGGGGACCGCCCATGGGCTGGCACCGGGAGCTGCTGGTCGGCTTCGACCTGGAGACGACGGGCACGGATCCGCGCGAGGCGCGCATCGTCACGGGGGCCGTGATCGAGGTCAGGGGCGGGGAGCCGATCGGGCGCCGGGAGTGGCTGGCCGACCCGGGAGTACCGATCCCCGAGGACGCGGTGGCGGTGCACGGCATCAGCAACGAGCGCGCGGCGGCCGAGGGCAGACCGGCCGACCAGGTGGCGGACGCGCTGGCCGACGTCCTCACCTCCTACTGGAAGACGGGTGTGCCGGTCGTCGCCTACAACGCGACCTTCGACCTCACCCTGCTCTCCGCGGAGTTGCGGCGCCACGGACTGCCGTCCCTGCGCGACCGCCTGGGCGGCGTGGACCCGGCCCCGGTCATCGACCCGTACACCATCGACCGCTGGGTCGACCGCTACCGCCGCGGCAAACGCAACCTCGAAGCGGTCTGCGCCGAGTACGGCGTCGTCCTCGACGCAGCCCACGACGCCATGGCCGACGCCCTGGCGGCGGCCCGCCTGGCCGGGGCGATAGCCGACCGCCACCCCAAGATCGCCATGCTCGGCCCGGCGGCCCTGCACCATCGCCAGATCGAGTGGTACGCGCAGTGGGCGGCGGACTTCCAGAGCTTCCTGCGCGGCAAGGGCGACGCGACCGCCTCCATCGATGGGACGTGGCCCCTGCGGGAGTTGGCGGACGAGCCGGTCTGAGACGGCTTCAGCCGGCGCCGGACGGTCAGAACGGATACCACCGCACCGTCTCGTCCCCGTCCCTCAGCGACCGCACCCGCCGCTCGAACTCGGCCCGTGCCTTCGGGTTGCCCGGCGCATGCTGGGCGACCCACGCACAACTGGCCGTCTCCCGGGCCCCGCGCAGCACACCGCAGCCCGCCCAGTCGCGTACGTCCCAGCCGTAGGTCTCCGTGAACGAGGCGTACGCCTCGTCCGGCATCCCGTACCGGTCGTGGGACAGCGCCATCACCACGAGATCGTGCTCGCGCAGATCCGCGGACACCGTCTCCAGATCCACCAGCACGGGCCCGTCGGGTCCGACGTGCACATTGCGCGGCAGCGCGTCCCCGTGGATAGGCCCCGGCGGCAGGTGTGGCGTGAGCGCGGCGACCCGGGCGGCGAACCCGTCCCGCCGCTCGCGCAGGTACGCCGCGTCCGCGGCATCGATCGCGTCCCCCGCGAGCCGCAGCCACCGCTCCACACCGCCCAGCAGATCGCGGGCCGGGAGTGCGAAGGGAGGGAGGGGCGTGGCGTGCACGACCCGCAGCAGTTCGGCCAGATCCCGCGGCTCGGCGGGCCGCACGGCGTCAGGCAGCCGGTGCCACACCGTCACCGGATGCCCGTCGACCAGCAGCGCCTCCGGTTCGGCCGCCCGCACCGCCGGCACGTCCGCCTCGGCGAGCCACGCCGCGATGTCCAGTTCGCGGCGCGCCCGATCGAGGAGTTCGGCGTCGCGGCCGACCTTGACGACCAGGTCACCTGAGGCGAACACCGCGTTCTCACCCAGGGCGAGCAGCCGCGCCTCCCGGGTGGCACCGGGCAGCACCCCTGCCGCGGCCAGTACGTCCCGCGCCCGTGCCTCGTCCATCGTCCGCCTCCGTCGTCCACACCTCGACCGTCGGGTTCCGGCCATCCACCGGCCAGTGTCGCATCGGCACAGGTCGGGCGGCGTACGCGGTGCCTTGACGAGGCACACGGCCTTCACGAGCATGACCAGGCCGGCCGAGCGTGCAAAGGGGCTGATTCGTGACAACGGTGACCGAGGCTTCCCCACCTTCGCCACCCTCGCCCCCGAGGAGAAAGGCCGGCCGCAGACCGGGCGGCGGCCGGCCCCGGCGCGCCGTCGACCACGGGGCCTGGTTCCTGGTGCTGCCCGCCCTGATCCCGATCCTCGTCCTCAGCGTCGGACCGCTGCTGTACGGGATCCTGCTGGCCTTCACCGACGCCCAGTCGGGCCGCACCGCACCCACCCGGTGGATCGGCGCCCTCAACTTCCGGGACCTGCTGCACGACACGCTGTTCTGGGAGTCGTTCCGGATCGGGCTGGTGTGGGCGGTCGGCGTGACCGTGCCGCAGTTCCTCCTCGCGCTGGGCCTCGCCCTGCTGCTCAACCAGGACCTACGGCTGCGCTGGGCGGCCCGCGCCCTGGCGATCATCCCCTGGGCCATGCCCGAGGTCGTCGTCGGCATCATGTGGCGGCTCGTCTACAACCCCGACGCGGGCATCCTCAACGAGACCCTGCGCGACATCGGTCTGGGCGGCGGCCGGGACTGGCTCAGCGGACTGGCGACCGCACTGCCGGCCGTGATCGTCGTCGGAGTCTGGGCGGGCATGCCCCAGACGACGGTGGCGCTGCTCGCCGGGCTGCAGAACACCCCGCGCGAACTGCACGAGGCGGCGGCCGTCGACGGCGCGGGCGCCTGGTGCCGCTTCCGCACGGTCACCTGGCCCGCCCTGAAGCCCATCGCCCTCGCCATCACCGCGCTGAACCTGATCTGGAACTTCAACTCCTTCGCCCTGGCCTACGTGCTGACCAGCGGCGGCCCCGGCGGCCGGACCCGGCTGCCGATGCTCTTCGCCTACGAAGAGGCCTTCCGGTACGGGCAGTTCGGCTACGCGGCGGCGATGGGCTGCGTGATGGTGGCCGTGATCTCGATCGCCCTGGCCGTCTTCCTCGCCGGCCGGCTCAGGGGAGGTGACGACGCATGAGGACCAGCACACCGGCCCGCGTCGGCCAGTACACCGCGCTGCTCGCGTACCTCGTCTTCCTCGCCTTCCCGTTCCTCTGGCTGGTCTCCACGGCGTTCAAGCCGCCGCGCGAGCTCGGCAGCCTGCACCCGACCTGGGTTCCGAAGGACCCCACCCTCGCCAACTTCCGGCAGGCTTTCGACGAACAGCCGCTGCTGCACGCCGCCCTCAACTCCCTGCTCGCGGCGCTCGCAGCGGCCGTCGTCGCCGTGCTGATCGCGACGCCGATGGCGTACGTCGTCGCCCGCCGCCGCACCCGGCTCGCGAAGGCCGTGACCGGCTGGGTGGTGGTCAGCCAGGCGTTTCCGTTCGTGCTGCTGATCATCCCGCTGTTCCTCGTGCTGAAGAACCTCCGTTTGATCAACTCCGTGCCGGGTCTGGTGCTGGTGTACGTGGTGTGGGCGCTGCCCTTCGCGCTGTGGATGCTCGCCGGGTACGTGCGGGCCGTGCCGCCCGAACTGGAGGAGGCCGCTGCGGTCGACGGGGCGGGCCGGGTGCGGACGCTGGTGTCGGTGACCGCGCCGCTGCTCGCGCCGGGCATCGTGGCGACCGCGCTGTTCGCCTTCATCACCGCGTGGAACGAGTTCTTCTTCGCGCTGGTGCTCCTCAAGACACCGGAGAAACAGACGCTCCCCGTGGTCCTCACCCACTTCATCGGCGCCGAGGGCGTCGCCGACCTCGGACCGCTCGCGGCGGCGGCGTTCCTCGCGACGCTGCCCTCGCTGGTCGTCTTCGCGCTCATTCAGCGGCGGATCACGGGCGGCATGCTCACCGGGGCGGTGAAGAGCTGATGCGCACCCGCCTGCTCGCCCTCGTCGTCCTGCTGCTGCTCGCGGGCTGCTCCTCCGGCGGCACCCGCGACGACGGCCGGATCACCCTGCGCTTTCAGTCCCTGGCCTGGCAGGAGGAGTCCGTCGCGGCCAACGAGCAGCTGGTGAAGGAGTGGAACGCCACCCACCCTGACGTCCGGGTCGAGTACGTCCAGGGCTCCTGGGACAGCGTCCACGACCAGCTCCTCACCGCCTTCGAGGGCGGCGAGGCACCCGACATCATCCACGACGCCTCCGACGACCTCGCGGACTTCGCCTACGGCGGCTACCTCGCCGATCTCGGCGGCCTGCTGCCCGCGAGGCTGAAGTCGGACATACCGCAGCGCAGTTGGGAGACCACGACCTTCGGAGACGGTGTATACGGCGTGCCGTTCCTCCAGGAACCGCGCGTACTCATCGCCAACGCGACGTGGCTGCGGAAGTCCGGCGTACGGATCCCGACCCCCGAGAAGCCCTGGAGCTGGGCCGAGTTCCGCCGGATCACCGAACGCCTCAGCGGCCCGGGGAGGTACGGCGTCGCCTGGCCACTGAAAGAACCCGTCTCCGCCACGCTGAACCTCTCCCTGTCGGCGGGCGGACAGCTCTTCCACCGGGGTCCGGACGGCAAGGTGACGGTGCGGTTCCAGGCGGGCGACCAAGTGGTGCCGCGCACCGTCCACGACCAGGCGAACACCGACCGCAGCGCCTCGCCCACCACCCTGGGCAGCGGCGGCTCCGACACGCTGCCCGGCTTCTTCGCGGGCCGGTACGCGATGGTCCCGCTCGGCTTCTCCTACCGTCAGCAGATCGTCCAGCAGGCCCCCAAAGGCTTCGACTGGCAGGTGCTGCCCGCCCCGGCGGGCGCCGGCGGCCGCACCCAGGGCGTCAGCCCGCAGACCCTCTCCATCGCCGAGGACTGCCCGCACAAGAAGGAGGCCGCGGAGTTCCTCGACTTCTTCCTCAGGCCGCCGAACATGGTCAGTCTCGCCCTCGGCGACTGGATGCTGCCCACCGGCACCGAGGCGCTGAAGGACCCCGCCCTGCACCGGACGAAGGACGGCTGGGCCACCGGCACCGCTCTCGCCGGACACCTGCGACCGGCACCGGCCCAGTCCGTCCGCGGCTACCCCGAGTGGAAGGACAAGGTCGCCACCCCCGCGCTCCAGGAGTACTACAGCGGAGCGATCGGTATCGCCGAGCTGCGCCGACGGCTGGAGGAGGACGGCAACCTGGTGCTGGCGCGCTACCAGCGCTGACGCAAAAAGGTTGTACGAGACGTCTCGTCTCGCGTACGGTCGGCGCATGACCAGTCGTGCCCACATCGCCATGTTCTCCATCGCCGCCCACGGCCACGTGAACCCGAGTCTGGAGGTGATCCGCGAACTCGTGGCGCGCGGCCACCGGGTGACCTACGCGATCCCGCCCGTCTTCGCGGACAAGGTCGCGGACACCGGCGCCGAGGTGAAGCCCTGGAACTCGACGCTGCCCTCACCCGACGACGATCCGGAGGCGTGGGGGAGCACCCTGCTGGACAACGTGGAGCCGTTCCTCGCCGACGCGATCCAGGCCCTCCCGCAGCTGATCGAGGCCTACGAGGGCGACGAGCCGGACCTCGTCCTGCACGACATCGCCTCCTACCCGGGCCGGGTCCTAGCCCACCGCTGGGGCGTCCCCGCGGTCTCCCTCTCGCCGGCCATGGTCGCCTGGGAGGGGTACGAGGAGGAGGTCGCCCGGCCCATGTGGGAGGAGCCGAAGAAGACCGAACGGGGCCGCGCCTACTACGCCCGCTTCCAGGCCTGGCTCGAGGCGAACGGGATCACGCAGCACCCCGACGACTTCGGGGGCCGGCCCGACCGATCGATCGTCCTGCTTCCCAAGGCGCTCCAGCCGAACGCGGACCGTGTCGACGAGCGCGTGTACTCCTTCGTCGGCACCTGTCAGGGCGACCGCACCGCCGAGGATGACTGGCAGCGGCCGACCGCCGCCGAGAAGGTCGTGCTCGTGTCCCTCGGGTCGGCCTTCACCAAGCAGCCCGGCTTCTACCGGGAATGCGTCGGGGCGTTCGGCGACCTGCCGGGCTGGCACCTGGTGCTCTCGGTCGGCAAGCACGTCGATCCGGTCCTGTTCGGGGACGTCCCGGCCAACGTCGAGGTGCACTCCTGGGTGCCGCAGCAGGCCATCCTGAAGCAGGCCGACCTGTTCGTCACGCATGCCGGCGCCGGCGGCAGCCAGGAGGGCCTGGCCACCGCGACGCCCATGATCGCCGTACCGCAGGCCGTGGACCAGTTCGGCAACGCGGAGATGCTCCAGGGCCTGGGCGTCGCCCGCCGCGTCCCCACGGAGGAGGCGACCGCGCAGACGCTGCGCGCGGCGGCCCTGGCCCTGGTGGGCGACCCGGAGGTGGCGCGGCGCCTGAAGGAACTCCAGGCGCAGACGGCCCGGGAGGGCGGCACCGGGCGCGCGGCCGACCTCATCGAGGCCGAACTGACCGCAGCCCGGGGCCACTAGGCCCGCCGTGCCGGGGTCGGGCCGTCGTCATCACACCGCGACGGCCTGCCGGGTCAGGGTCAGGCGGGCGTTGTCGAGCGTGGCGTCCATGCGCGCCGACTGGCCCTTGGTGAACATGAACATCGCGGCGTCGTCCGTGTAGTCCATGTAGTTCATGAACATGTCGCCGTCCGGTCCGTTGCCGCACGTCACATGGGGGAACGTGGGCGAACCGGCGTTCGCGCCGCCCTGGTTGGGGGTGTCCGCCACGAAGTCGCTGCCGCTGCACCCCTCGTCGTCGTCGCCCCAGATGTGCCGCAGGTTCAGCCAGTGCCCGATCTCGTGCACGGCCGTGCGGCCGCCGTCGAACGGCGCCGTGGCGGTACCGGTGGTCCCGAGGGCGGTGTGGGTGATGACCACGCCGTCCGTGGAGGCGGCGCCGCCCGGGAACTGCGCGTAGCCCAGCAGCCCGCGGCGCAACTGGCAGACCCAGAGGTTCAGGTAGATGTCCGCGGGCCAGGCGTCCTGGCCACCGCTCAGACTGAACTTGACCAGGTCGTCCGTGTCCCAGCCGTCGTTGGCGCTCCTGGTCCGGGTGATGCCGTCCGTGGGGCGACCCAAGGGGTCGGTCCGGGCGAGGTGGAACTGCAGCCGGGCGTCGGCCACCAGGTCCTGCCAGACCGCGGGCACCTTGCTCACGTCCGGGTTGCTCGCGCGGAAGTCCTGGTTGAGGACGTCGATCTGACTGTGGATCTGGGCGTCGCTCACGTCCTGTTCGGGGGTGCTGTGCACGACGTGCACGACGACGGGGATGTCGATCAGGCCCTGCCGGGCGGTGACCTGCTCCATCGACTCGTAGGCGAACGCGGTGTTCTCGATGAGGGCCCGGTTCTCGGCGTACTCCGGGTTCAGGCTGAGGAGTCTGCGGTGTACCTCCATGGCGCCGCACCAGCGGCTGTAGTCGGGCGAGGTGGCGCGAAGGAATGCCTGCGCATCGGACATGGCTTGCCCCCGGGGGGAGCTGGGGTGTGCCGCGCACGCGGCTGCGGAACTGCGCGTCTGACACGCGCCGCGAGGGCCGGGCGACGCCGGTCGGAGCGGTCGGTTGCCCGTGCCCTCTGAACCCATACACTGATAATTCTAGTCACTTGTGTATCAGAGCGGCAATGCGGACAGTATGGGACGAGTGAGGTGGCCGGGTCATGCGAGAACCCCCGTCGGGCCTGTTCCGTTCGTGGCTCCACTCCTACGAGGAGGACCACGAGGACGTACGGGTCTACCGGCCGGACGACTTCCCCTTCCCGCCGGCGCGAGGGCGCCGCGGCATGGAGTTCGCACCCGACGGCGCCTTCGTCGACCACCCGCTGGGACGCGGTGACGCCCCCGGTGCCGTGCCCGGCCGCTGGCGTCTGGTGTCGGACCGTCACCTCGCGCTCTCCTTCGGGGGCAGCCGCCCGGACCGCGAGCTGGAGATCGTGCGCTGCGACGAGCGGGTGCTCCAGGTGCGGCGGCTGACCTGACGAGCGGACGGGGAAGGGCCTGTTGGTTGCCCCGGCAACCAACAGGCCCTTCCCCGCCACCGCGGTGATCAGACTTTCAGGGGCTCGCCCTCGTCGTCCCGCGTCGCCGGCGCCGCGACCGCCTGCGGCGTCTCGTCGTGCGTGAGGTCCGGAAGCCGGTGCAGCCACTTCGGCAGGTACCAGTTGCGCTCGCCGAGCAGCGCCATCACGGCCGGCAGCAGCACGCCCCGGATGATCGTCGCGTCGATGAGCACCGCGGCCGCGAGGCCGACGCCCATCTGCTTCATGGACTGCATGGACAGCGTCCCGAAGATCGCGAACACGGCGACCATGATGACCGCGGCACTGGTGACCACCCCGGCCGTGGTGACCACGCCGTGCCGGATCGCGTCCTTCGTCGCCAGTCCCCGCAGTCGCGCCTCGCGGATCCGGGAGACCACGAACACGTGGTAGTCCATCGACAGGCCGAACAGGATCACGAAGAGGAACAGCGGCAGCCAGGTGATGATCGCGCCGACGCCCTCCGCGCCCACCAGGGACGCCCCCCAGCCGTGCTGGAAGACGGCGACGAGAATGCCGTACGCGGCGCCCACCGACAGCAGGTTCAGCACGATCGACGTGATCGCGATGGTCAGCGAGCGGAACGACAGCAGCATCAGCACGAAGGCGAAGACCACGACGAACGCGAACACCGGGACCACGGCACCGGCCAGCTGGTCGTTGAAGTCCTTCGACCCGGCCACCTGCCCGGTGATGGGCGCCTCGACCCCGTCGACCTTGCCGAGCGTCGCCGGGCGCACCTCGTCCCGCAGCGTGTCCAGGCTCGCGCCCGCCTTGTCCTGATCGGAGCCGCCGACGAGCGGGACGTAGACGAACGCGACGTTCTGCGCGTCGTGCAGCTTGATCTCCACCGGCCCCCGCGAGGCGCCCGAACTGATCGCCCGGTCACGGAAGTCGGCGAGCGCGGACTTCACCTCCGGCGCGTTGATGTCACGCGCCTTGACGATCACCTCGGCCGGTTCGGAACCGCCCGGGAAGGCGTCGTTGAGCCGGTTGTACGTCTGCACGATGGGCAGCGAGTCACCGAACTCCTGGTCCAGAGTGAGCTGTTGCGTCTTCATGCCGAGCGCGGGAGCCGAGATGGCCAGCAGCGCACCGGCCGCCACGACGACGGCGACCACCGGCTTGGCGAGGACGCGCCGCAGCACGGCCGTCCAGAACCGGCTGTCCTGACGCCCGCCGCTCCGCCTGCGCCGCCCCAGGAACGGCAGACGGCCCTTCTCGACGCGCTCGCCCAGCAGCGACAGCAGCGCGGGCAGCACCGTCACGGACCCCACCATCGCCACGGCCACCACCATCAGCGAGGCCAGGCCCATCGCCTCGAACTCGGCGAGCCCGGTGAACAGCATGCCCGCCATCGCCACGCACACCGTGACACCCGAGACGACGATCGCCCGGCCACTGGTCGCGGCGGCGATCCGCAGGGCCGTCTGCGCGTCCCGGCCGGCCTCGCGCTCCTCGCGCTCGCGGCGCAGGTAGAACAGGCAGTAGTCGACGCCGACGGCCAGACCGACCAGCAGCATCACGGAGTTCGCGGTGTCGCTCATCGGCATCACATGGCTGACGACGCCCATCAGACCCATCGTCGCCATGATCGCGGTGATCGCCAGCAGTACCGGCAGCAGCGCCGCCACCAGCGCCCCGAAGGCGATGAGCAGAATGCCGAGGGCCACCGGCACCGCGGAGTACTCGGCCTTCTCGAAGTCGTCGCCGAACGCGTCGTCGAACGTCTTCATCATGCTGGCGCCGCCGATCTCCTCGATCCGCAGCGACTCGTGATCCTGCTGAACGCCCTCGACGGCCTCCAGCACCGGTTCGATCCGCTCGCCGGCGGTGTCCGACTCGCCGCGCATGTCGAACTGCACGAGCGCGCTGCGGCCGTCCTTCGAGATCGTCTTCGTCTCGTACGGCGAGGTCACCTCGGTGACCCGGCCGGTCCCCTCGACGGCCCGCACGACCGCGTCGACGGCATCCCGGAACTCGGGGTCCGTCGCCTTCAGGCCACCGCCCCTGGCCTGGAGCAGCACGGTCTCACTGGCCGGCTCGTCGATGCCGGCGTCCTCGACGATGCGTGCCGCGGTGTGCGTCTCGCCCTTCAGCTGGTCGCTGTCCTTGACGTCGACCCGGCCCGCAGCCGAACCGAGCCCCATCGCCAGGGCGACGAACAGTACCCAGATACCGACGGCAGCCCATCGGTGCCGGGCGCTCCAGCCGCCGGCCCGGGCGGCGAGACCCCGCACCCGTATGTCTCCGTTCCCCATGACGGGCTTGCCCCCTCGTGATGCGGTGGCGGCCCCCTGCCGCCCCCTTTCACTTCGAAGGTATGGGCCGGATAAAGCCATCTCGTCGTGCTGCCCGGTGAAGTGGCGGGGCCGGAACTCATCCCCATGGGGCGCCCCTCTCCCCACTGGGGAGGACCCCCACGGGCCGTGGCCCCTTACACCTATCGCCGGACATCTCGGGCTCCCCGGGTGTGTGGATCCTGAGCAGACGGTTGTGCCCCGCAATGACCGGTGAGTAATTTACGGGGCCGGGCACTGCCCGGAGCGGCCGTCGTGCCCACCCCCACGGGGCACGACGGCCGCCTTATCGTGAGCGGATGACGACGACATACGCGGCCCTGCTGCGCGGCATCAACGTGGGCGGCAGCCGGAAGGTCCCCATGGCCGACCTGCGCACGCTCCTGACGGACCTCGGCCTCGACGACGTCCGCACCCATCTGCAGAGCGGCCAGGCCGTGTTCGCCTCCGGCCACGGCGACGAGGAGTCGCTGGCCGGTGAGATCGCGCGGGCCCTCGAGGAGCGCTTCGGCTTCGGCGTCGACGTGATCGTGCGCGACCACGCCTACCTGCGGGCGATCGCGGACGCCTGCCCGTTCCCGGCCGCCGACCTGGAGCCCAAGCAGCTCCACGTCACCTACTTCTCCGCCCCCGTCACCCCCGACCGCTTCGCGGAGATCGGCCAGGAGGCCTACCTCCCCGAGGAGTTCCGCCTCGGCGACCGGGCCCTGTACCTGTACGCCCCGAACGGCCTGGGCCGCTCCAAGCTGGCCGAACACCTGTCGAAACCCCGCATCAACAAGGGCCTGATCGCCACCACCCGCAACTGGAACACGGTCGTCAAGCTGGTGGAGATGACAGGTGCCTGAGCACAACCCGGCCGTCGAGTCCGCGATGGAGGGCGAACTCGCCCTGCTCACCCCGAAGATCCGCCGCTCACCCGAACGGGTCGGGGCGCTGCTGCACCCCGACTTCCACGAGTTCGGCGCCTCCGGCCGGCACTGGAGCCGGGCCGCCATCATCGCCTCCCTGGCCGCGACCACCGAGACCGGCGCCCGGCCCGTCGCCGTCTCCGCCCTGCGAGGCGTGCAGCTCGCCCCCGACCTGGTCCACCTCACCTACGACACGGAGTACGACGGCAGCCGCGCCCACCGCAGTTCGCTGTGGCGGCGCGCGGAGGGCCGCTGGCTGCTCTACTTCCACCAGGCCACCCCGTTCAGCGAACGGGCGACGTGACCCGGCGGCCCCCCGGACAGGACGTGCACGACGTGATCCCGGCCGGCGCTCTCAGCCGCGGGTCCGCGAAGAGCCGCGGCCAGTAGTCCGGGGAGCGGGCGGCGACGACCGCGTCGGCCACCGCGAGGGCGTCCTCGCCGAGGGACGCGCCCTTGCGGAGCCAGGACTCCCGGCCGTCCCAGGGGAGCAGCTCCACGCCGTTCAGCGTCAGCAGCTCCACGCCGTTCGGCGGCGTGAAAGGCCGTACCCGCTGTGGAGCTGAGCATCGGCGGCGGCCGGCCGCCGTCCCGCGCCCGGTACTCCGTGACTCAGTGGTCCTCGTACCAGCCGTCGCGGTAGTGCTCCCGCCGGAGCCGCCCTGACCCCGGGGCGAGGCCAATCCGTCGGCCGTTCCCGTGAACGCCTCCGCCGTCCGCTGCGTACCTACCGGCGGACGGCACGAGAACGGAGTCTCGCGAGAGGAATCGCACGGCCACCGACAGGAGCCCGCAGCATGAGCGACACGAACCTCGTCTACGCCTACGCGGTCCTGCGCCGCACCCCCGAGGCCGCGGCGGCCACGGCCCGTCTGCGCGGTGTCGCCGGTGAGCCGATCCACCTGGTCGACCCGGCCGTCACCAGTCCTCCGCTCGCCTTCGCCGTCGGCCACGTCCCGCCCGCCGACTACGACGACGCTCCCCTCCAGGCTCACCTCGACGACCTGGACTGGCTGGAGTCCACGGTCCGTTCCCACCACGCCGTGGTGGCCGCCCTGGTGGCCTCGGGCGCCGCCGTACTGCCCCTGCGCCTCGCCACCGTCTACCGCGACGAGGACACCGCCCGGCAGGCCCTCGACACCCGCCGCGGCTACTTCCTCTCCCTGCTCGACCGGCTCACAGGTCATGTCGAACTCGGCGTCAAGATCTACGCCGCCCCGGACATCACCCCTCCCGAGGCCGACGCGGAGTCCCCGCAGGACCCCCTGACGGGCCTCGGCGTAGGCCGTGCCTACCAGGTGATCCGCCGCCGCAGACAGCGCAGGAACGAGGAGGCCTGGCGCACGGTCGTCCAGGCCGCCGCCCGCCTCACCGACACGGCCGGGACCCTCGCCGTCGACCGCGTCGCCCACACCCCCGAACGCGGCAGCCTGGCCGGTACGGCCCCCGGCACCAACATCGGCAACGACGCCTACCTCGTCCCGAAGGACCGGGTCACCGCCTTCCGCACGGGCATCCTCACGGCCGCCCAGGGCGTCCCCGGCCTCCGCGTGGAGATCACCGGCCCGTGGGCCCCGTACTCCTTCGCCCTCCAGCCGGAACCCCACGAGGAGACGGCGGCGTGACCGTCAGGCGCTCACGGCCGCCGGCAACGGCATCCGTGCCGCCTCGTACCGCTCCAGCACCACCCGTGCCACCTCCGGCGCCGGTCCCAGGACCTCCGCCAGGACATCCGCCTCGGCCGCGCCCCGGGCGATACGGTCCGGGAGGAAGCCGGGGGCCAGGACGTACGGGGCGACGGCGACCCGGGAGCAGCCGAGTGCGCGGAGTTCGCGGACCGCGTCCTCCGTGCGGGGGAGGGATGCGGAGGCGAACGCAGGCCGCACGGCGCACCAACCGGTGTGCCGCCACTCCCGCGCGATGTCTGCGATCACTGCGATCGCCTCCGGGTCGGTGGACCCCGCCGAGGCCAGGACGACCCCGGTCGAGGACTTGTCGGCGGGCGTCAGGCCCGCCTCGTACAGGCGCCGTTCCAGCGCTGCCGTGAGCAGCGGGGAGGGGCCCAGGACGTCCGCCTGGTGGATGCGCAGCTGCGGGGGCGCGTCCGCGAGGACCGCCGGGATGTCCGCCTTCGCGTGGAACGCCCGGGTGAGGAGGAGGGGCAGGGCGACGACGTCGCGTACACCCTGCACCGCCAGGGACTCCAGGACCCCCTGTACCGAGGGGACGTTGAAGTCCAGGAAGCCCGTCTCCACCCGTACGTCGGGGCGCGTCGCGCGCACCCGGCGCACCAGGGCGTGCACCGTCGCGGCATGACGCGGATCGCGGCTGCCGTGGGCGATGACGAGGAGGACGGGCTTGTTGGTCATGGGACTCAGCTCTTCACCAGCAGGCCGCGGCTGCGCAGCACCCACCGCTCCAGCGGACTGAAGATCAGCAGGTCGATGGCGATGCCCACGATCAGGATGAGCAGGATCGCCTCGAACACCATGGCCATGTCGCTGGCGTTGCGGCCGTTCTCCAGCAACTGGCCGAGGCCGACGCCGAGGTCCGGGAAGGACGCGATGATCTCGGCGGCCATCAGGGAGCGCCAGGAGAAGGCCCAGCCCTGCTTCAGACCCGCCACGTAGCCGGGAAGGGCGGCGGGCAGAACGATGTGCCAGGTGCCCTTCAGGCCCGTGGCGCCGAGCGTGCGGCCCGCGCGCAGGAACAGCGGAGGCACCTGGTCGACGCCGGAGACCAGGCCGTTGGCGATCGACGGGACCGCGCCGAGCAGGATCACGGCGTACATCATCGAGTTGTTCAGGCCCAGCCAGATCACCGCCGGCGGCACCCAGGCGACCGACGGCAGGGACTGCAGTCCCGACAGGATCGGGCCGATCGCCGCGCGGATGAACTTCACCCGGGCCACGATCAGGCCCAGCGGCGTGCCGATCAGCAGGGCGAAGAGGAACCCGAGCAGACCGCGCGAGACGCTGGTCCAGATGTAGCCGAGCAACTCGCCCTGGAGCCACGCGGTCTGGACGACGTCCCACACCGCGGACGGCGCGGGCAGCTTCGTCGGGTCGTCGACGACCTTGAACGAGACGAGTGCCTGCCAGACCGCCAGCACCAGCGCGACGGCGAGCACGGGCGGCAGGATCTTCTCGGTGAACGTCTGCCGGAACGGGGTCCGGCCCGTCTGCCGCGTCTCCAACGCGTCGAGGCCCGCCTCCAGCCCGGCGAGATCGTTGCCGTCCTTGGCGACGGTCGTCGAATCAGTGCTGGCCATGACGGCGGATCTCCCCACGCAGTTCTTCGGTGATCTCGACGGACAGTTCCGCCACCTGGGTGTCCTCGATGCGCCGCGGGTGCGGGATGTCCACCGTCCACTCGCGGGCGATCCTGCCCGGACGGGAGGACAGCAGCACCACGCGCTGCGCGAGCCGGACCGCCTCGCGCACGTTGTGCGTGACGAACAGGACGGACAGCTGCGTCTCGCGCCAGATGCGGGTCAGCTCGTCGTGCAGCACGTCCCGCGTGATGGCGTCCAGAGCCGCGAACGGCTCGTCCATCAGCAGCAGCTTGCTCTCCTGGGCGAGCGCACGGGCCAGCGCGACGCGCTGACGCATGCCGCCCGACAGCTCGTGCACCCGCTTGCCGTACGCGCCCTTCAGCCGCACCAGTTCGAGCAGCTCCTCGGCACGCTCCCGGCGCTCGGCCTTCGGCACGCCCCGCAGCTTCAGGGCGAGTTCGATGTTCTTGCCCGCGGTCAGCCACGGGAACAGCGCGTGCTCCTGGAACATCAGCGCCGGCCGGCCGTCCGTGGCGATCGCGCCGGCGGTGGGGCGGTCCAGGCCCGCCACCAGGTTGAGCAGCGTCGACTTGCCGCAGCCCGAGGCCCCCAGGAGGGTGACGAACTCGCCGGGCGCGACATCGAGGGTGATGTCGTCCAGGACGAGCTGCTGTCCGGCGGGCCCCGCGAATGACTTCGACACGTGCTCGATCCGGGCGGCGTGCGTGGCCGACTCGGTGCCGTCGGCGGCCTTGGCGAGGGTCGTGGCCATGGTCGTCACCTCCTGGGAACTCTTCATGCGGCTTCGGGATGCGGGCTTACTTCACGCCGAGACCGGCGTCGTCGACCGTGGGCTCGCCCTCGGCCTTCAGGACCTTGTTCAGCGGAACGAGGTCGTAGATGCCCCTCAGGTCCGGCTTCTCGAGCAGCCCCGCCTTCACCGCGTGCTCCGCCTCGGTGTTGAGGGTGGAGGCCAGCGGGTCGTCGGTGAACCGGATCGACTTCCATGCCGGGTCGAGCACGTCGGCGGGCAGCGCCTTGCCGGTTTCCTGCTCCAGCAGCTTGTTCGCCGCCTCCTTGGCCGCATCCGGGTTGGCGTTGATCCACTTGTTGGTCTCCACCGAGCCCTTGAGCACGGCCTCGACGACCTTCGGGTGCTTCTTCAGGAAGTCCTGTCGCACGATGATGTTCGTGATCACGAACTTCTTGTCCGGCCACAGAGTCGACTCGTCGAGCAGCACCTTGCCGCCCTCGGCGACCAGCTTCGACGCGGTCGGCTCCGGCACCCACGCGCCGTCGACCGAACCTGCCTTGTAGGCGTCCGGGGTGACCTTGTTGTCGCTGCGGACGACGGTGACATCGCCCTTACCGCTCTGCGGGTCGACCTTCCAGCCCTGCTCCGCGGCCCAGTTGAGGAACGCCACGTCCTGCGTGTTGCCGAGCTGCGGGGTCGCGATCCGCTTGCCCTTGACGTCCTTCAGCGACTTGATCTTGTCCGGGTTCACCACGAGCTTCACACCGCCGGACGCCGAACCGCCGATGATGCGCAGGTTCTTGCCGGCTGACTTGGTGTAGCCGTTGATGGCGGGGGAGGGACCGATCCAGCCGATGTCGATCGAGCCGGAGTTGAGCGCCTCGATCTCCGAGGGGCCGGCGTTGAAGACGGCCGGCTCGACCTCGGTGGCGCCGAGGGCCTTCTGGAAGAAGCCCTTCTGCATGCCCACCAGAGCGGTGCCATGGGTCAGGTTGCCGAAGTAGCCGATCTTGACGGAGTCGAGTCCGTCGATCTTCTTCGCCCCGGCTGCGACCTTGGCGGCGCCGTCGTCGTCCTTGGCCTCGGAGCCGTAACCGCAGGCGGCCAGCGTGAGCAGGGGAAGTGCTGCGATGACCGCGAAACCGCGGCGAAGAGCGGATGAAGCAGGCACGGGAGGTGGTCCTCTCGGAGGCCCGGCGGTCACGGTCTCTCAGGTCGTGGCCGGGAGGTCGGCAGGTTTTCGTCTACGGCGGTGGGGGGTGAGGGCGCGCATGCAGTGCGCGTACGTCAGCGCACACATCGCGCCACTCCGCCCTGCCCGCTGCCGAGAGCACCGCTGCCGACGCGGCCGCCCTCCTTGGCGAACATCGAGTAGAAGTCGGGGGAGGTCATGTCAGAAGTCCCACCCGTCGTCCTCGGAGTCGTCCTTGACCGGCTCCGGTGCCGCGAAGGACTCGCCGACCATGCCGGCGGTGAGGGTGGTGCCGTCGTTCGGGTCGATCAGGATGAACGAGCCGGTGCGGCGCGAGTCGGCGTAGGAGTCGACCGGCAGCGGCTCGGCCGTACGGATCTTCACCCGGCCGATGTCGTTGGCGACGAGCTGTCCCGGGTGCGGGTGCAGGGACAGGTCGTCGAGCGTGAGGCGGGACGGGATGTCCTTGACGATCGCCTTGACCGTGCGGGTGCCGTGCTTGAGCAGCACCCGGTGCCCGACCGTCAGTGGGGCGTCGGCGACATGGCAGACGGTCGCCTCGATGTCCTGCGTGGTCGCGGGCGCGTCCTTGCTCGGCACGATCAGGTCGCCGCGCGAGATGTCGATGTCGTCCTCCAGCAGGAGGGTCACCGACTGCGTCGTCCAGGCCACGTCCACCGGTTCGCCCAGCAGGTCGATGCCGGAGATCTTCGAGGCCCGGCCCGACGGCAGCACCGTGACGGACTCGCCGACGTGGAAGGAACCCGCCGCGATCTGACCGGCGTACCCCCGGTAGTCCGGGTGGTCCGGGCCCTGGGGCCGGATCACGTACTGCACGGGCAGCCGGGCGTGGCAGTGGCTCAGGTCGTGCGCGACCGGGACGGTCTCCAGGTGCTCCAGCACCGTCGGACCGCCGTACCAGTCCATGTTCGCCGACGGCTCCACCACGTTGTCGCCGACGAGCGCCGAGATCGGGATCGCGGTGACCTCGGGGACGCCCAGCTCGGTCGCGTACGCCGTGAACTCCTCGGCGATGGCCGCGAACACCTTCTCCTCGTAGCCGACGAGGTCCATCTTGTTGACGGCCAGGACCGCGTGCGGCACCCGGAGCAGGGCGGCGATGGCCGCGTGCCGGCGGGTCTGCTCGACCACGCCGTTGCGGGCGTCGACCAGGATGACCGTCAGCTCGGCGGTGGAGGCGCCGGTGACCATGTTGCGCGTGTACTGCACATGGCCCGGGGTGTCGGCGAGGATGAACCGCCGCCGGGGCGTGGCGAAGTAGCGGTACGCCACGTCGATGGTGATGCCCTGCTCCCGCTCGGCCCGCAGGCCGTCCGTCAGCAGCGCGAGGTCCGGCGCCTCCTGGCCGCGGCTCGCGGAGACCCGCTCCACGGCCTCCAGCTGGTCGGTGAGGACCGACTTGGAGTCGTGCAGCAGTCGCCCGACCAGGGTGGACTTGCCGTCGTCGACGGAGCCGGCGGTGGCGAACCGCAGAAGCGTCGTTTCCGCGAGTTCCTCGGTGGTGATGGTGCTCATCTCTAGAAGTACCCCTCGCGCTTGCGGTCTTCCATCGCGGCCTCGGACATCTTGTCGTCGGCGCGGGTGGCGCCGCGCTCGGTGAGCCGGGAGGCGGCGATCTCCACGATCACCTTCTCGATGCTGTCGGCCTCGGAGTCGACGGCGCCGGTGCAGGACATGTCACCCACGGTCCGGTAGCGCACGAGCCGCTTCTCGACGGTCTCGCCGTCCTTCGGCCCGCCCCACTCGCCGGCGGTCAGCCACATGCCGTTGCGGGAGAACACCTCGCGCTCGTGGGCGTAGTAGATCTGCGGCAGCTCGATGCCCTCGCGGGCGATGTACTGCCACACGTCCAGCTCGGTCCAGTTGGACAGCGGGAACACGCGGACGTGCTCGCCGGGCGCGTGCCGGCCGTTGTACAGGTTCCACAGCTCCGGGCGCTGCCGGCGCGGGTCCCACTGGGAGAACTCGTCACGCAGGGAGAACACCCGCTCCTTGGCCCGGGCCTTCTCCTCGTCGCGACGGCCGCCGCCGAAGACCGCGTCGAACCGCTCCTGCTGGATCTTCTCGGTCAGCGGCAGCGTCTGCAGCGGGTTGCGGGTGCCGTCCGGGCGCTCCTTGAGGACACCGCGGTCGATGTAGTCCTGCACGGAGGCGACGTGCAACCGCAGCCCGTGCTTCTCGACCGTGCGGTCGCGGTAGTCGAGGACCTCGGGGAAGTTGTGCCCGGTGTCCACGTGCAGCAGCGAGAACGGCACGGACGCCGGCCGGAAGGCCTTCAGCGCCAGGTGCAGCATGACGATGGAGTCCTTGCCGCCGGAGAAGAGGATCACCGGCCGCTCGAACTCGCCCGCCACCTCGCGGAAGATGTGCACCGCCTCGGACTCGAGGGCGTCGAGGTGCGACAGCGCGTACGGGCTGTCGGTCTCCTCGGACACGGTGGCGGCGGTCGTCATGCCAGTCCCCTTTCGGTCAGCAGGGCGTGCACGGAAGCCGCGGACTCCTGCACGGTCTGGTTCTGCGACTCGATGCGCAGCTCGGGCGACTCGGGCGCCTCGTACGGGTCGTCGACCCCGGTGAGCCCGGTGAGCTCGCCAGCGGCCTGCTTGGCGTACAGGCCCTTCACGTCCCGCTCGCTGCACACCTCGACGGGCGTCGCGACATGTACCTCGACGTACGCGGTGCCGTTCGCCTGGTGGCGCTTGCGGACCGCGTCCCGGCTGTCCTGGTAGGGCGCGATGACCGGGACGAGGGCCAGCACGCCGTTACGGGCGAGCAGTTCGGCGACGAAGCCGATGCGCTGCACGTTGGTGTGCCGGTCCTCGCGGCTGAAGCCGAGGCCCGCCGAGATGAACTCGCGGATCTCGTCGCCGTCGAGCACCTCGACCCGGTGGCCCTCCTCACGGAGCCGGCCGGCCAGTTCGTAGGCGATCGTGGTCTTGCCGGCGCTCGGCAGACCCGTGAGCCAGACGGTGGCTCCGGTCGTCACGTCACTCTCCTGAATCGTCGTCGTCATCCGTGCAGTCCGCACTCGGTCTTGCTCCGCCCCGCCCAGCGGCCGGCGCGTGCGTCCTCGCCCTCCAGGACGCGGCGGGTGCAGGGGGCGCAGCCGACGGAGGCGTAGCCGTCCATCAGCAGCGGGTTCGTCAGGACGCCATGCTCGGTGACGTACGCGTCCACGTCGTCCTGGGTCCAGCGGGCGATCGGCGAGATCTTGACCTTCTGCCGCTTCTCGTCCCAGCCGACCACCGGGGTGTTCGCCCGGGTCGGGGACTCGTCGCGGCGCAGACCGGTCGCCCAGGCCTGGTAGTCCTTCAGGCCCTGCTCCAGCGGCTGCACCTTGCGCAGCTTGCAGCACAGGTCGGGGTTGCGGTCGTGCAGCTTCGGGCCGTACTCCGCGTCCTGCTCGGCGACCGTCTGAACCGGGGTGAGCGTGATGAGGTTGACGTCCATCACGGCCTCGACCGCGTCGCGGGTGCCGATGGTCTCCTCGAAGTGGTAGCCGGTGTCGAGGAAGACCACGTCGACGCCGGGCAGGGCGCGGGAGGCGAGGTGGGCGACCACCGCGTCCTCCATGGAGGAGGTCACGCAGAAACGCTTGCCGAACGTCTTCGCCGCCCACTGGAGGATCTCCAGCGCGGAGGCGTCCTCGAGCTCGCGGCCCGCCTGCTCGGCGAGCTGCTTCAGGTCCTCGGTGGTGCGCTCTTCCTGAGCGGTGGTCATATCTGTGCCCCTCCGGAATCGGATCGCTTCAGTCCCTGGGCCAGCAGCCCGAGGAACTTCAGCGAAAAGGCCCGGCTGCATGCCGCGCATTCCCACGCGCCGTGCCCACCCTCCGCGGCCTCGCTCGGACGCAGGTCCTCGTCGCCGCAGTAGGGGCAGTAGAACGGTGCCGCGCGCTCGCTCACGACAGGGCCTCCTCGCCGGCCCGCGCCGCCCAGGTGGCGAACCGCTCGCCGTCCTCGCGCTCGGCCTGGAACCGCTTCAGGACGCGCTCGATGTAGTCCGGCAGTTCGTCCGAGGTGACCTTCAGACCGCGCACCTTGCGGCCGAAGCCGGCCTCCAGGCCCAGGGCGCCGCCCAGGTGCACCTGGTAGCCCTCGACCTGTTCGCCCTGGTCGTCGAGCATGAGCTGGCCCTTGAGACCGATGTCCGCGACCTGGATGCGGGCGCAGGCGTTCGGGCAGCCGTTGAGGTTGATGGTGAGCGGCTCGTCGAAGTCCGGCAGGCGGCGCTCCAGTTCGTCGATCAGCTGCGCACCGCGCTGCTTGGTCTCGACGATGGCCAGCTTGCAGAACTCGATGCCGGTGCAGGCCATGGTGCCGCGCCGGAACGAGGAGGGCCGGGCGGTCAGGTCGAGCGCCTCGAGGGCCTCGACGAGCGACTCGACCTGGTTCTCCTCGACGTCGAGGACGATCATCTTCTGCTCGACGGTGGTGCGCACCCGGCCCGAGCCGTGAGCCTCCGCGAGGTCGGCGATCTTCGTGATCGTCGCGCCGTCGACGCGTCCCACGCGCGGGGCGAAGCCGACGTAGAACCGGCCGTCCTTCTGCCGGTGCACGCCGATGTGGTCGCGCCACAGCTGGGACGGCTGCTCGGGGGCCGGGCCGTCGGTCAGCTTGCGCTTCAGGTACTCGTCCTCCAGGACCTGCCGGAACTTCTCCGGGCCCCAGTCGGCGACGAGGAACTTCAGCCGGGCGCGGTTGCGCAGCCGGCGGTAGCCGTAGTCGCGGAAGATCGAGATGACGCCCTCGTAGACGTCCGGCACCTCGTCGATCGACACCCAGGTGCCCAGGCGCACGCCCAGCTTGGGGTTGGTGGACAGGCCGCCGCCGACCCACACGTCGAAGCCGGGGCCGTGCTCGGGGTGGACGACACCGACGAACGCGACGTCGTTGATCTCGTGCACCACGTCCAGCACCGGCGAGCCCGAGATCGCGGTCTTGAACTTCCGGGGGAGGTTGGAGTACGCCGGGTTGTTCAGGACCCGGCGCTTCATCTCCTCCAGGGCCGGCGTGGCGTCGATGATCTCGTCCTCGGCGATGCCCGCCACCGGCGAGCCGATCATCACACGCGGGGTGTCGCCGCAGGCGGTGACCGTCGACAGGCCCACGCCCTCCAGCCGGTTCCAGATCTCGGGCACGTCCTCGATCCGGATCCAGTGGTACTGGACGTTCTGCCGGTCCGTGATGTCGGCGGTGCCGCGCGCGAACTCCTGCGAGACCTCGCCGATGACCCGCAGCTGCCGCGTGGTCAGCGCCCCGCCGTCGATCCGGACGCGCAGCATGAAGTACTCGTCGTCCAGCTCCTCCGGCTCCAGAACGGCCGTCTTGCCGCCGTCGATGCCGGGCTTGCGCTGGGTGTACAGACCCCACCAGCGCATGCGGCCGCGCAGGTCGTTCGGGTCGATGGAGTCGAAGCCCCGCTTGGAGTAGATCGTCTCAATGCGTGTCCGCACATTGAGACCGTCGTCGTCCTTCTTGAACTGCTCGTTGCCGTTCAGTGGGGTGTGGTGCCCCACGGCCCACTGACCCTCACCGCGGTGACGGCTCACCTTGCGGCGGGGAGTCGCGGCGGCAGGCTTCTGCGGGGTGGCGGCCATGGTTGATACGTCCTTCGGGACAGGCGAAAATGCGGCTCTGACCTGCGCATGCGGGCGCATGGGCTTGGGGCGCGTCATTGCGCAGGAGTGAGGCAGGAAAGGAAGATGTCGGGCGCGGGCTGAGTACGCTCAGTGCGCCGGACAGATGGCGCTGGACATGCGGCCGAGGTCGACGTGCCGCCGACTCACCAAGGCAATTCCAGTTCCAGACATGACGGAAGCGTGTCACGGCGATCTGGACACAGTCCAGCTTCGTCCAAGATGCGGACACCCTTGTCTCGCAGAGCAAGACAAGGGTGGTGTGGGTCACATCGGGTGCTCCCGAGGTGTCCGTCCAGGTCAGACGGGGAACGCCCCAGGCCACGGTCCCGGAGCGGCGGCGTCCGCCTCCTCCTCGACCTTGGTGTCGAACAGCTTGAAGCCCCGCCGCTGGTAGTTGTCCATCGCGTGCTCGCCGTCCTTGCTGCAGGTGTGCAGCCAGACCCGCTTCGTCGGGGTCAGTCCCGCCCATCGGTCCGCGAGGTCCCAGGCCCGGGCCGCGCCGTACGACAGCAGGTGCCCGCCGATGCGCCGGCCCCGGAAGGCGGGGAGCAGCCCGAAGTAGACGATCTCTACGACCGCGTCGTCCTGCGCCTCCAGTTCCACGAACCCGGCGGGCGTGCCCCGGTCGTACGCCACCCACGTCTCCACGCCGGGCCGCTCCAGGTGCTCCATCCACCGCGCGTACGGCCAGCCGAGCCGGTCCGTCCAGCGGATGTCGCCGCCCACCGACGCGTACAGGAACCGGCTGAACTCGGGCGAGGGCACCTCGGAGCGGACGACCCGGACGTCCCCGTCCGGCGCGACGGCCGGCAGCAGGTCGGTCGGGGCGGTCTGCTCCAGGGACCAGGTGGTCACGGCGATGGTGGTCATGACGGCCAGAAAATCATCTGACCACCTGGTCTGTCGATCGGCCCCCGGGCCGGGCGGGCGGCGCCGGTCAGTCCAGCGCCCGGTCGATCGACGTCAGCGGCAGCGCGAACAGCGTCCGCCCCGACTGGGACCAGACCTCGCCGGTCGCCTCCCAGTAGGACAGCGAACCCGACCCGCCGCTCCAGCAGTGCCGTGTCTCGTCCGTTCCGCACTCCGGGGCTCCCGCCCCCTCCGTGTCCTGGCGCCACAGCGTCCCGTGCCCGCCCGGGCTGCCCGCGGCGCGGTCCAGGTACCAGCCCGAGCGGTGGGCCAGCACGCCCCGCACGTCGGCCGTCTTCGTCTCGAAGGCCTCGACCGGGGCCGCCTCGCCGGAGAGGTCGGTGGTGAGCAGGCCGGAGCGGGCCGGATCCCGGCTCAGCGCGTAGCGCCACAGCCGGGTGTGCCGGTCGCCGTCCGCGGGCACCCACTCGCTCGCGACCAGACTGTCGGGGGAGGTGCTGCGGTCCAGGGAGACGGTGGCCGGACGGGAGGAGTCGCCCCCGCGGGGCAGGGTGTACGAGCCGACGGCCGGCAGCACGAACCGGTGGCCGTGCGCGGCCCAGCCGCCCCGGACCCGGCCGACCGCGTCGGACTCGACGGTGGCGCGCTGGATGCGGTCCATGTCGTACACGTACAGCGCGTCCCGGTCGCCCTCGCGGGTCGTCACCAGCAGCTTGTCCTGATACCAGACCATGCCGGACAGGGGGGAGACCAGCCCCCGGTAGTCCCGCCCGCCGTCCACCGGCACGGCCAGCAGGGCCCAGGTGTAGCGCAGCGCGCCCGGGTCGTTCGCATCGACGAAGGCGACCTTGGCCAGTCCCTGCCCGGGGGCCGGGCCGTCCATGGAACCGCCCGCGGCGCCCCGGGTCCAGCCGGAGAGGATCACGCGGTTGCCGCCCCAGAGGCCGTCGTCGTCCGCGTCACCCGAGGTCGTGACCGCGCCCGCCCGCCAGCCCCGGGTGTCGGAGCCGCCGAAGCAGTAGGCGCGCGTGGCCGCCGGCTCCACCGGCAGGCTCCGCTTCTCGGCCGTCGAGCAGTCGGCCGCGTTGCGCAGCGGCCGGTCGGCGCCCTCCAGCACCGCGCCGACACCGACGGGCCGGCCCATCTTCGACGCGAGCCGGTCCAGCCACCGCCCCGGCACCCGGTGCTCGGCCAGCGGCAGCCGCCCCGCCTCGTCGGAGGCGGCGACCGGCTTCAGAGCCCCGGGGGCGTCGGCGACGGTGGCCTGCGAGGCGCTGATCAGGGTGGCGGCGGCGGTGAGCGCGAGGGCCGTCCCGGCCAGGGTCGCGCGCAGCGCCCTGCCCCGCCTGCGCCGCCGGTGTCTGCCGCGATGCTTCATAACGTCCTCCCGAGACGGACCAACTGCGCCTGTTGATCCGCACGTTGACGGAGGAGCAGGTGGGGTGGTCCGTAGAGGGATGCTACGGCAGGTAAGCGGTGCGGCGGACGAAGACTCCGCAAATATGCGAAAGATGCACCCCTCGGGGCGGCTTGTACGACACGTGCGGTGAACCTCAGGGCGCCGCTGCGGGCCTGCGCTGCCTGCTCACCGACGGTGCCGTCGAGTGCGGCAGCAGATCCCGCGGGTCCTCCGGAAGCAGCACCTCGACCTCGGCCGCCTCGGCGAACCGGTACGGCCGGTGCTCCAGGAACGCACCCAGATACCGCCGCACCCGCGACATCTCGGCACGCACCGTCACCGTACGGGCCGGATCGCCGAACACGTCCCCGGCCAGCCCCGAGGCGCTGCGGCCGGAGCGGTGGACCGCCAGGAGGTACAGCAACTCCGCGTGCCGGGGGCTCAGTTCCCGGGCCCAGGAGCCCGCTCCGCCGATCACCTCCACCGACCAGCGCCGCGCCTGCCTGAGGTCCAACACGATCCTTGCCGGACCGCGCGCCCCCGGCTCGTCGTCGGCCACCCGCAGCAGCCAGCCCCCCGCCAGCGGCTCCACCGAGCACAGCCCGAGCGCCGGCAGCCATCTCGGGCCCGCCGAAAGAGACTTCGGCAGCGCAACGCGCCGCGCGTACGGCATCCCGCTGACCGCGGCGGTCCAGCCGTCCGGGTCCACGACCAGAGCACGGCCGCCGAGCCGGGCCAGCACCGGGGCCGCCACCGCCCGCAGCCGCTCCAGCGACTCCGTGTGCATCTCCCGCAGCCGGGCTTCGGCGAGTCTGGCCACCGAACCGACCCAGGAGAGCGTCGCCGGATGCATCGTCTCCAACGGGCCGCTCACATCCACCACGCCGAGCAGCCGGCCGTCCCGCGGATCCGTCAGGGGAGCGCCCGCGCAGGTCCAGCCGGCCTGGGAGCGCACGAAATGCTCGGAGGCGAAGACCTGCACGGGCCGGCGCACCACCGCCGGGGTGCCCAGACCGTTCGTGCCGACGACGTCCTCACGCCAGTCCGCACCGAGTTCGAAGCCCAGCCCGTCCGCCTTGCGCAGCACCGGCGCACTGCCCTCGCGCCACAGCACCCGGCCGTCCTCGTCGGCCACCACCATGATGTGGTGCGCCACGTCCGCCGCCGCCAGCAGTCCCTCCCGCAGCACCGGCAGGACATGGCGCAATACCGTCGTCTCGCGGCGCCGCTGCACCTCCTCGCGGGAGAGCGGATCCGCCCGCACGTCGTGGTCGGGATCGACACCGCTGCGCATCATCCGCTCCCAGGACCGCTCGATCACCGGACGTGGCGCCACCGGGGCGGGCCGCCCGGCCAGCCGGGCGGAACGCACCTGGCTGAGGACCCGGGCCGCGCGCGTGCTGTCGACGGCGGCCAAGTGCGTGACGTCCATACGCGTGCGCCCCCCCGGGAGTCGCTTTTGACTGACCGTCTCATAGTGCCGTCTGCCCCAGGGGCTCGCGCACACTCCGCACACAGTCAGCAGCAAGTTGCAACCCCCTGCAACCCTGGTGGACGGCCCGGCCGTGGCTGAAACTTGAGCGGCGCTGTCCCGAGCGGCGTTCGGAGGCTCGAACGGGCCAGTGCTGCGGGGGTGGTGCCGTGTCGGCGCAGCACCACCCCCGCTCTACGCGGACGAGTGACGTGTGGACCGGATCAGGACACCGGACGGGCCCGCTCCACCACCGACGCCAGGTCCAGCGTGTGCGGCAGCGTCCCGAACGCGGCGCCCGCGTCACCCCCGAACCGCCCCGCGCAGAACGCGTCGGCGACCTGCGGTGGCGCGAAACGGACCAGCAGCGAACCCTGGAGCACCAGCGCGAGCCGCTCCGCCAGCCGTCGAGCCCGCCCCTCCACGCCCTCCAGATCGGCCAGTTCGGTCAGAAGGTTCCTGATGGCCGCGTCGAGCCGGTGATCGGCGCCGCGCGCCTGCCCGATCTCCCGCAGATACGCGTCCAGCGCGCCCGGCTCCCGCTGCAGGGCCCGCAGCACGTCCAGCGCCTGCACGTTGCCCGCTCCCTCCCAGACCGAGTTCAGCGGCGACTCGCGCACCAGCCGCGGCATCCCGGACTCCTCCACGTACCCGTTGCCGCCGAGGCACTCCGCCGCCTCCACGGCAACCGACGGGCACCGCTTGGTCACCCAGTACTTGGCGGCCGGCACCGCGATCCGCAGCAGTGCCCGCTCCTGCTCGCCGCCGTCGTCGTACGCCGCCGCGAGCCGCAGCGCCAGCGTCGTCGCCGCCTCCGACTCGAGCGCCAGGTCGGCCAGGACGTTGCGCATCAGCGGCTTGTCGACGAGCTTCCCGCCGAACGCCTCACGGTGGGTGCAGTGGTGCACCGCCTGCGCCACGGCCTGCCGCATCAGCCCGGCGGAGCCGAGCACGCAGTCGAGCCGGGTCGCCGCGACCATCCCGATGATGGTGCGCACCCCGCGCCCCTCCTCGCCGACCCGGCGCGCCCAGGTCCCGTCGAACTCGACCTCGGCGGAGGCGTTCGACCGGTTGCCGAGCTTGTCCTTGAGCCGCTGGATCCGGAACACGTTGCGCGTGCCGTCCCGCAGCACCCGCGGCACCAGGAAGCAGCTCAGCCCGCCCGGGGCCTGCGCCAGCACCAGGAACCCGTCGGACATGGGCGCCGAGCAGAACCACTTGTGCCCGGTCAGCTCGTACGTCCCGTCCTCGGCGAGGGGCCGCGCCGACGTGGTGTTCGCCCGGACGTCGCTGCCGCCCTGCTTCTCCGTCATGCCCATCCCGAACAGTGCCCCGGCCTTGAGGTGCGCGGGCCGCAGCTCACGGTCGTAGACCATGGACGTCAGCCGCGGCTCCCACTCGGCGGCCAGATCCGGGTCGGTGCGCAGGGCCGGCACCGCCGCGTGCGTCATGGACAGCGGGCAGCCGTTGCCGGCCTCGACCTGGGTCCACACCAGGAAGGCGGCGGCCCGCCGCAGGTGCCCGGCCGGGCGGTCCCACGCCGCCGTCAGACCGGCCGAGACGCCCTTGCCGAGCAGCCGGTGCCAGGAGGGATGGAACTCGACCTCGTCGACGCGGTTGCCGTACCGGTCGTGCGTGAGCAGCCGGGGCGGGTTCTCGTTGGCCAGCCTCCCCCACTCCTGCACCTGGGCCGAGCCGGAGGTCCGGCCGAGTGCCGCCAGCTCCCCGAGGACCTCCTCGCGCAGATGCGGTTCCAGATGCCGCTCGACCGCGGCGGCCAGGGCCCGGTCGGCGGAGAAGACGTCGTACCCGACCAGCGGCGGGACCTGGTTCGTCACGGTGTGGGTGCTGCCTGCCATGCTGCGAACGTACCCCGGGGCAGCACCTCGGCACCCGGTGAACCCGGGCCCGTCCCCGAAGACCCGGCCTGTGGGTGAGTGCGGCAGGGCACGGCGGATACCGTTAGGGGGTGCAGCCAGCAAGCGAAACCCCCGACACGCCCTCCGGGCGCCTCCACCGGGCGCGGGCCCTCTACCGGAACGTCTCCAAACGCAGGACCGCCTGGCTGTTGGTCAAGGACACCGTCAACTCCTGCGTCGAATACCGCATCCTCGGCCTCGCGGCCGAGGCCGCGTTCTTCACACTCCTGTCGGTGCCGCCACTGCTGCTCAGCATGATCGGACTCCTCGGCTACGTCGACGCCTGGACCGGCGCCGACACCATCCAGAGCCTTCAGACCAACCTCCTGGAGGCCTCCCGCACGGTCCTGTCCGACCAGGGCGTCCGCGAGATCGCCCAGCCGATCCTGCACGACGTGATGAAGGGCGGCCGGCCCGACGTCATCTCCATCGGCTTCCTGTTCGCCCTGTGGTCGGGCTCCCGCGCGGTGAACGTCTTCATCGACACCATCACCGTGATGTACGGCCTCGACGGTGTCCGGGGCATCGTCAAGACCCGGCTGATGGCCTTCCTGCTGTTCATCGTGGCCCTGCTGATCGGCTCGGTCGCGCTGCCGTTGATGGTGGCCGGGCCGGACGCCGTGGTGCGGATCGTGCCGTGGTCGACGACGGTCGTCCAGGTCCTCTACTGGCCCACGGTGATCCTCCTGTCGATCGCCTTCCTGACGACGCTGTACCACGTGTCGGTGCCGGTCCGCTCCCCGTGGATCGAGGACGTGCCCGGCGCGCTGGTCGCCCTCGGCATGTGGGTGCTCGGCAGCTTCCTGCTGCGGATCTACCTGACCAGCACGGTCGAGGGCCCCACGATCTACGGCTCCCTCGCCGCGCCCGTCGCCGTGCTGCTGTGGATCGGCGTGGCCGCGTTCGCCGTGCTCGTCGGGGCCGCGGTCAACGCCGCCATCGACCGGGTCTGGCCGGCCGCCGCCACGGCCGCGGCCCGCGAGGCCAACGAGCGGCTGCGGCAGGCGCAGGTCGCCGAGTACGTGGCACGCGCCACCGCCGCGGGCGAGGCCGACCCCGACATGCCCTCCGAGTTCCCGGAACGCTGGTCGCGCTTCCTGCCGCCGGAGGACGTGTCGGCCCGGCTGCGCACCCACGTGAAGAGCACCCACGTCAAGAACAGCCACGTGAAGAACAGTCATGTGAAGAGCAGCCAGGTCAACGGGGAGGGGCAGCCGCCCGAGGAGAAGTGACGGCCGCCGCCGTCAGCCCTCCACGGCGCGCCGTGGTCCTCCTCTCGCAGGCCTCCAGGCCCTCGCCGTGGTCCTCCTCTCCCAGGCCTCCAGGCTCCTGCCGCGGCCTCCTCCGTCAGGCATTCCAGGTCCCCGCCGCGGCCTCCTCGCGCACGAAGTCGCCGAAGTCCCGCGGCGCACGGCCCAGCACCTCGCGCACGCCGTCCGAGAGGTGCGCGTTACGGCCGTCGAGGAGGGTGTCGAAGATCGCCGTCATCCCCGCCACCTCCTCCGGCGGCACACCGAAACCGACCAGCGCCTCTCCGTAGTCGCGCGTCGAGACGGCCCGGTACGTCAGCGGGCGCCCCGTCGCCCTGGCGATCTCCGCGACGGCCGCCCCGAAGGTCAGCAGCCGCGCCCCGGAGAGCGTGAGCGTGCGCCCCACGTAGTGCTCGCCGGACGTCAGAGCGCTCACCACCACATCCGCGATGTCCCGCACGTCGAGGAACGGCTCGCGCACCTCGTCGGCCGGGAAGACCAGCTCACCGCTCTCCCGCAGCTCGGCCACCAGCGGCCCCTCGCTGAAGTTCTGCGCGAACCACGCGGCCCGTACGACCGTCCAGTCCGCCCCCGAGGCGTGCAGCGCCTCCTCGGTGGGCAGGGCCTGGTCCTCGCCCCGCGCGGACAGCAGCACCAGCCGCCGCACCCCGAGCCCGACCCCCTCCCGCGCGAGCGCGCCGACCGCCTCGGCGGCACCCGGGGCGCCGACGTCCGAGGGGTGGGCGAGATAGGCCGCGTCGGCGCCGCGCAGGGTGTCCGCCCAGGTCGAGCGGTCCCACCAGTCGAAGCCCGTCGCCCGCGACGCCGCCCGTACCGTGAGCCCGGTCGCCTCCGCGGCCCGCGCCACCCGGCTCCCGGTACGCCCCGAGGCGCCCGTCACCACCACCGTCATGCCCGGCGCGTTCCGTGTCGCGTCCCGTGTCGCGTCCCGTGTCGCGTCCCGTGTCGCGTCCCGTGTCGTGTTCTCCGCCGTGTTCGTCATGCCGTCGAGTCAACTGCCGTACACCGCACGGAACCATCGCTGAACGGCTCATTCCCATACGACCGCGTCTACGCTGGCCGCATGGACCCGCCCCCACGCTCGAACACGCTCACGCGGGGGGACCCCCTTGCCGGTCTGCTGGAGGGCCCCCGCGCCCGGGGCGCGTTCATGATCAGGGCCTGCTTCGACCCGCCGTGGGCGGTCCGCGTCGAGGACCGGGCCCCGCTCACCGTGATGCTCGTCGTCCGCGGCGAGGCATGGATCGTGCCCGACCGGGGCGAGAGGGCGCGGCTCGCGGCCGGGGACCTCGCCATCGCCCGCGGCCCGGACCCGTACACCTGCGCCGACGACCCCGGCACGGCACCGCAGGCGGTGATCCTGCCGCACCAGGAGTGCCGCCACCCCGACGGACGGCCCCTCAACGGCTCCATGGACCTGGGGGTGCGCACCTGGGGCGACCGGCTCGACGGCGACACCGTGATGCTGATCGGCACCTACCCGATGCAGGGCGAGGTCGGCGGGCGGCTGCTGGACGCCCTGCCGCCGCTGCTCACCCTCACGACCGACGTGTGGGACTGCCCGCTCACGCCCTACCTCGCCGAGGAGATCGTCCGCGACGAGCCGGGGCAGGAGGTCGTCCTGGACCGGTTGCTGGACCTGCTGGTCATCGCCGCGCTGCGGGCCTGGTTCGCCCGCCCCGAGGCGGAGGCACCGGCCTGGTACCGGGCCCTCGCCGACCCGGTCGTCGGCGGAGTGCTGCGCCTCCTCCAGGACGACCCGGCCCACCCGTGGACCGTCGCCACGCTCGCCGCGAAGGCCGGGGTGTCCCGGGCCGCGCTGGCCCGGCGCTTCACCGGCCTGGTGGGCGAGCCCCCGATGAGCTACCTCACCGGCTGGCGCCTCGCCCTCGCCGCCGACCGTCTGCGCGACTCCACCGACACCCTCGACGCGGTGGCCCGCAGGGTGGGCTACGGCAGCGCGTTCGCTCTGTCGACGGCGTTCAAGCGGGTGTACGGGGTGAGCCCGGTGGAGTACCGGGGGCGGGCTGCGTAGCGGCGGGCACAGGGAGGGGGCGGGCTGCGTAGCGGCGGGCACAGGGAGCTTGGCTGTCGTCGCCGGGGCGGAGCTGGTGCCTGATGCCTGGTGCCGGGTCGGTCCCCGTGCCCGCTGTCGGGCGGGCCCTCGTGCCTGCCGTCGGCTCGGCCCCCGTGCCGGGCGCCGGGCCGCGGCGTAGCCTGGCCCCCGTGTACGTGGAGCGGGCGTCGCGGCTGCCCGGGGCGGTCGTGTGGACCAACACCCCGTCCCGGCCCGGGGTGGGACGGGTCCTGCCAGACGGGTGCATGGACCTGCTCTGGCACGACGGGCGGCTGATGGTCGCCGGGCCCGACACCCGCGCGTACCTTCCGGGGGGTGCGACCGGCCCCTGGGCCGGGATCCGCTTCTACCCGGGCACGGCACCGGCGCTGCTGGGCGTACCGGCGCACGAGCTGCGCGACCGGCGCGTCGAGCTCGCGGACCTGTGGCCGGCCTCGCAGGTGCGGCGCCTGGCCGACCAGGTGAACGCGGCCCCCGACCCGGCGAGCGGCCTGGAGGACCTGGCGGTGCGGCAGGCGGCCGGTGCCGAACCCCCGGACCCGCTGCTCCGGCAGGTCGTCACCGCCTTGGACGCGGGCCGCCCCGTCGCCGCCACCGCCGGTGAACTCGGTCTCGGCGCACGCCAGTTGCACCGCCGCTCGCTGTCCGCCTTCGGCTACGGCCCCAAGACCCTGGCCCGCATCCTGCGGCTGCGCCGCGCCCTCGCGCTGGCCCGGGCCGGTGTGCCCTTCGCACAGACGGCCGCCCGGGCCGGCTACGCCGATCAGGCCCATCTGGCCCGTGACGTGAGGGAGTTGTCGGGACTTCCGCTGGGGGAGCTACTCGGCGGCGGTGGCTAGCGGGGCGTACAGATCCACTCCGTTGCCGTCCGGGTCGTGGACGACGGCGTACCGCTGCCCCCAGAAGGCGTCCCACGGCTTGAGCTCGCCGTGGTACCCCGAGCCGACCAGTTCCCCGTACAGCGCGTCCACCTCCTCGGGTCCGTCGCAGCGCAGGGCCAGCGAGGCCCGGCCCCCGCCCGCAGGGGGCTGCCACTCGGGCAGGAAGGAACGGACCGTCGCCTCGGTGTCGAACATCAGCCGCAGCCCGCCGGGCAGTTCCGCCTCGGCGTGCGGCTGGTCCTCGGAGCCCTCCGGGAAGGCGAACCCGAGCCGCCGGTAGAACGCGATGGAGGCGGCCATGTCGGAGACGACCAGGCCGATGGCATCGAATCGTGCAGTCATGGGGCCACCGTAGGCAGGGCCCCGCTGTCCGGTCTTGAACGAATCGGACACCCCGGTCCGGTCGTGCTCGGCGGTGCCGCACCCTGGCGCGGGCCCGAAAATTTCGGCTGCTTCAAGCGCGTGGGCGGCAAGTACCAGGTGAAGCTGAAGAACGTCGGTCCGTGGAAGTACGCCCGCTACCGCACGCTCGGCTGAGCGACACCGTCGCCGGGGAGCGGAGGGCCGTGACGGTCACCCGCTCCCCACCGGCAGCACCCACAGCAGCCAGGCCGGCAGCACCACGATGACCCCGAACGACACCAGCGCCGCCGCCCGCCACCGCCGGTACGCGGCACCGGTCGGTGCCGCCGCCCGCCACCGCCGGTACGCGGCACCGGTCGGCGGCTCGTCCGCCACCGGCTCCGCCGGCCCGGCCGCCACCGCCGCCCCGTGCGGCCACGTCCGGTCGGCCAGATCCCACAACGCCGGCAGCCGCACCTGCTCTGTCCCAGCCATCCGGCACAGTGCCTGCACCGCTCCCCGCGGCGGCTGCTTGGCCCCGCTGAGGTACCGCTGCCACGACGACTTGCTGTAGGCGGTCCGCCGGGCCAGCTCGGCAAGGCTCAGACCCGTACGGTCCTTCAGGGCCCTCAGCTGCTCGACCAGGTGCCGCGCCTCCCTCGGCCGTACGTCCGGAAGCGGCCGCCAGCGTGTCATGGTCGTCCCCCCCCCACTGCTCGCCGCCGTCCCCGCCCCCTCCCCACCGCAACGTTCGACGCGGGCCCGTTCCGGCCAGTTCCCCCCGATGGCGGGCGCGCGACGCGCACAAGGGGGGTGCGGCGAGCGCCCGCACGACCACGGTTCGGCCGGGAGCACCCCTGGGCGCTATGCGGACCGCGGAGCCGCCGTGCTCGCCCGCTCCACCAGCCGCGTCGACAGTTCCGTCCGTGTGCTCTCCGGGTGATGGCCGTCCATCATGCGCAGCAGCGACCGCAGGGCTGTCGCGGCCATCTCGGACAGCGGCTGGCGCACGGTGGTCAGGGCGGGGGAGGCCCAGCGCGCCTCGGGCAGATCGTCGAAGCCGACCACACTGATGTCGTCCGGGACCCTCAACCCCCTTTCGGCCAGGGCCTCGTAGACCCCGAGTGCCATCCGGTCCGAGCAGACGAAGACGGCGGTCGGCGGCTCGGGCAGGTCGAGGAGTTCCAGCATGCGGCGATGGGCCACGCTCTCGTCGAAACCGGCGTGCCGGACGTACTCGGCGCGGTGCCGGACCCCGGCCGCCGCCAGCGCCGAGCGGTACCCGGCGACCCGGGCACTGCTGCACAGCGTGCGCCGGGGACCGGCGATGACGGCGACCCGCTCGTGGCCCAGGGACAGCAGATGCTCCGTGGCCGTCAGCCCGCCCTGCCAGTTCGCCGCCCCCACCGAGACGACGCCCTCCGGCGGTTCCTGCACCGGATCGATCATCACGAAGGGGATGCGGTGCTGCTCCAGCCACGCGTACTGCGAGTCGCTCAGCTCGGCCAGGTTGAACAGGACGCCGGAGGAGCCGCGGGCGACCAGCTTGTCCAGCCAGCCGCGTTCCGGGCGGCCGACCCGGGAGCGGACCAGAGCCGCCGACACCACGACCTCCAGGCCCGCGTCGTGCGCCGCCTCCTCCACGCCGTGCAGCACCGCGCCCGACCAGGAACTCTCCAGCGAGTGCACGACCAGGTCGACCAGCCGGGGTGCCTTCGCCGCGTCGAAGCGGGGTCTGCGCACGTACCCGAGCCGGTCGAGTGCCTCGGTCACGCGGCGGCGGGTCTCGGGTGCCACGTCCTCACGGCCGTTGACCACCTTCGACGCGGTCGGCACCGACACCCCCGCCTCGCGCGCCACGACCGCCAGTGTCGGACCGGCAGCCACGCTCGCACTCGCCGTACGGACCATCGGGGAACCCACCTCTCCGGCCCGCCCGTGGGCCGTGGAAAGTTTCGACCAGCGCTGCCGACGGCGGGCACGAGGTCCGGCCGGGCAGAAAGCGCTTCCTACTCTAGGTGCGGCGCAGGACGGCGGGAAGGGAAAGTGAATTCACCGCCACACGCCGGTCAAAACTTTCGAAACCCCGAACAGTCCCTCAGTCAGGTGTGCAGGTCAGCCGAAACCCGGTGAAGTCCGCCGTGAACGCCGCGTCCACGAGGTCCCGGGCATGGACCCCGCCATCACCCCGGTTGGGTGCAGTTCGCTAACGCCTGTGAACTCATGCGCGACTACTCCGGGTTCGACCTCGCCGCCGCCCAGGAGATGCTGGTCAGAGTCTTCTACCCGCTCAACAACCAGTTCCTCACCGGCCACAACGACGCCTGCATCACCAACTACTGGGCCACCTGGGACCTGTGCAACATGGCCGCGGTCGCCGCGACCAGGGCCACACCGTCATGGGCATGGGCCAGATGGGCGCGCTCTGCGAGATGGCCTGGAACCAGGGCGACGACCTCTACTCCTATGACGGCCGCCGGCTGCTCCTCGACGACAAGTACATCTCCCAGATGTGCTTCTCCGTCGCCCCGAGGGCGGAGGAGGTGACTACGGCACCACCAGCGGCGGATTCGACCAGCTCGGGTTCGGCACGCTGATGTACGCGAAGTAGCCGTGTACATCGAGTAACCGCCCCCGTCGGGTGACGGCGCACGCGGTGTAACCGCGTACCCCGAACAGCCCCCTCATCCGCTCGTGCGCCGGAATACCGGAACACAATGAGTTGCTCTGATCCTCACGGTGCACGAGCGCGGTGAGGAGGCCGGTGGACGGATGACGGCAGACCAGGCAGACCCCGTGGTGAGCACGCCCCATGGTGCCCTCCGGGGCCGGTACGAGGGCGGTGTCGCGGTCTTCCGTGGCATCCCGTACGCGGCCCCTCCCTTCGGTCCTCGCCGCTTCCGCCCGCCCGTGCCCCTGCCGCCCTGGGACGGTGTCCGCGACGCCGGCGCCTTCGGCCCCACCCCGCCGAAACCGCCGTACTCCGACGCCTTCGCCCACTACCTGTCCGACCCGGTCGTGCCCGGCGACGACTGCCTCAACCTCAACGTCTGGACCCCGCAGCCCGACCCCGGAGCCCGTCTCCCCGTCCTCGTGTGGATCCACGGCGGCGCCCTGACCAGGGGTTCTTCCGCCGTACCCGTCTACGACGGCCACGCCTTCGCCCGCGACGGCGTGGTCTGTGTATCCATCAACTACCGGTTGGGCGTCGAGGGCTACGGACTGTTCCCGGACACGCCCCCGAATCCCGGTCTGCGCGACCAGATCGCAGCCCTGACCTGGGTCCACGAGACGATCGAGGCCTTCGGCGGGGACCCCGGCCGCATCACTCTCTTCGGGCAGTCCGCCGGGGCGATCAGTATCGGCGCCCTCATCGCCGCCCCGCAGACCCAGGGGCTGGTCCGCCGGGCCGTCCTGCAGAGCGGGCCGCCGGAGGCGTCCGAGCGGGCCAAGGTACGGCGCATGGTCCGCCGGATGGCCTCTCGGCTGAAGATCCCCGCCACCGCCGAGGCCTTCGCGGCCGTCGACCGCGACCTGCTGCTCCGTACCCAGGCCGAGGTGGGCAAGCTGAGCGGCCCGGTGGTCGGAGGCCCCGCGTTCGGCCTCGTCATCGACGGCGACGTCGTCCCCCGTGACCCGCTGGAGGCCCTCACGGACGGTGGCGCGGCCCCCGGCGTCGAACTGCTGCTGGGCTGGACCCGCGACGAATACCGGCTCTGGCTGGTACCGGGCGGACTCCTGGAGCGCGTCGACCGCCTCGGAGCCGTCGCCCTCGCGGGCGCCATGGCCCGCTGCCACTGCGGGAGCGAGGTCCCGCGCGGCTACCGCACCCTGCACCCCGAGGCCGGCACCGCGGAGATCGTCGGACAGCTCGTCACCGACCACCTGCTCCGCATCCCCCTGCACCACCTGGCCGACGCCCGCACGGAACCGTCGTACGTCTACGAGTTCGCCTGGCCCTCGAACCTCCCCGACCTCGGCTCCTGCCACGCGCTGGAGCTGGGCTTCGTCTTCGACACCGGGGACGTCGCCGAATCCCGGAAACTGGCGGGGGAGGGCGCGCCGCAGGAGCTGGCGGACGCCATGCACACGGCCTGGGTGCGGTTCGCCACGGACGGCGACCCCGGCTGGGAACGCTGGGACGACGCGCACCCGGTGCGGGTGTTCGGAGACCGCACGCCGGACGCCGAGAACGGGCTCGCCTACACGGCCCACGGCCCCCGGGACCGTGAACTCGCCCTCTGGAACGCCGACGCCCTCCGGCCTCCGGAGCCCGCACCCACGGTGGTCCCGGCCGACGTCTCGCCCAACCGAAGCGAGGAACTGCGGTCAGCCGTACGGCGACTCCGCCGCGCCGGCGCTCTGCGACGCCACTGACAGCTCGCGGACCGCCCGCATCACGCTCCCGCGGGTCGCCGCGCTCACCGGATACACCCCGCCCAGCACCCGGGACACCGTCGACGCGGAGACCCCCGCACACGCCGCGACGTCCCGGATGGTGCTGCGGCCCGCGTCCTCGCTCTTCCTCGTCATGCCTGCCTCGGCTCTCCGGGCACCGGTCCGCACCCACCCCCTCGGGAACCGCGGCAACGCCGCAGCAACCGGTTCCCATGACGGGGGCTGGCAGCGGGGAGGGGGCGCAGGAGGGGTGTGCGCGTACCTCCGGGCAGGGCGCGATGCCGTAGGGCTACGCCGTTCCCAGGGTCCCCGCGATGCCCGCGATGCCATCCGGACCCACCCGGCAGCAGCCGCCGATCAGCCGGGCCCCCGCCTGCTGCCAGCCCTTCACCTGGCCGGTGGTGAAGGTGGACCGGCCCGACCAGGCACGCGCCTCGGCGTCCCAGGTCTCGCCGCTGTTGGGGTAGACGACGACCGGCTTGCCGGTGACGCGCGCGGCCGTCGCCGCCGCGGCCTCCACGTCCTCGGGCGCGCAGCAGTTCACCCCGACCGCGATCACCTCGTCCGCCTCGGCGGCCAGGGCGAAGGCCTCCTCCAGCGGCTGCCCGGCACGCGTGCGGTCACCTGCGACGGAGTACGTCAGCCAGGCCGGCACCCCGAGCCCGCGCACCGCCCGCAGCAGGGCCGCGGCCTCGTCGGCGTCCGGGACCGTCTCCAGCGCCAGGACGTCAGGCCGGGCCGCGGCCAGCACCTCCAGGCGCGGCCGGTGGAAACGCTCCAGCTCGTCCACGCTCAGCCCGTAGCGTCCCCGGTACTCCGAGCCGTCCGCGAGCATCGCCCCGTACGGGCCGGCCGACGCCGCCACCCACAAGGGCCGCGGGACAGCGGCGCGCCGGACCGCCTCCCGGGCCGACTCCACGCTCAGCGCCATGAGTTCGGCCGCCCGGTCACGGCTGATCCCGCGCTTGGCGAACCCCTCGAACGTGGCCTGGTAGCTGGCGGTGATCGCCACGTCCGCCCCGGCCCGGAAGTAGGCGAGATGCGCCTCGGTCACCGCCTCCGGCTGTTCGGCGAGCAGCCGTGCCGACCACAGCTCGTCGCTCAGGTCGTGCCCGTCCGACTCGAGCTGGTTGGACATGCCGCCGTCGAGGACGACCGTTCCGGCGGCGAGGGCTTCGGCGAGGGTGATGGTGCTCGTCATGCGAACGACCGTAGCCGAGATCCGCCCGTGGTCCCCAGCCGATTGTGTCCATCAGATGAACAGATCGACCAGCATATGGGATGACGGTTACGATCAGGACCCTCTCCCTCCGCTTGTACAGGAACCCTCATGACCGTCCCCAGGCCCACCGAGGCCGCCGAACCCGCCGAGTCGGCCACCGCCGCGGCGCCCGCTCCCCGCCGCACCTTCGGCCTCGCCGCCGCCACGGCCCTCGTCATGGGCAACATCATCGGCGGCGGCATCTTCGCCCTGCCCGCCACCGTCGCCCCCTACGGCACGATCAGCCTGCTCGCCTTCCTCGTGCTCTCCGTCGGAGCCGTGCTGCTCGCCCTGCTCTTCGGCAAGCTCGCACGCCGCAGCCCCGTGACCGGCGGCCTGTACGTCTACCCGCGGGACGCCTTCGGCGAGTTCGCCGGATTCCTGTCGGCCTGGTCGTACTGGACGATGTGCTGGGTCAGCATCGCCGCCCTGGCCGTCGCGGTCGTCGGCTACGTCGACGTCCTGATACCCCTGCACGGCAACCACGCCCTCCAGGCCCTCGTCGCGATGGCCGCCCTGTGGCTGCCCGCCGCGGCGAACTTCGCGGGCACGCGCTGGGTCGGCGCGGTGCAGGTCGTCTCCACGATCCTGAAGTTCGTGCCGCTGCTCCTGCTCGCCACGATCGGTCTGTTCTTCGTCGACGCGGACAACTTCGGCCCGTTCAACGCCTCCGGCCAGAGCGTCTCCGGCGCGCTCGCCGCCTCCGCCGCGCTGCTGCTGTACAGCTTCCTCGGCGTCGAGTCGGCCGCGGTCAGCGCGGGCGAGGTCCGCGACCCCGAGCGCACCGTGGGCCGGGCGAGCGTCCTCGGCACCCTGGCCTCCGCCCTCGTCTACGTCCTCGGCACGATCGCCGTCTTCGGACTGGTCCCGCACGACCGGCTCGTCGAGTCGGGCGCCCCCTTCGCCGACGCCGTGAACGCGATCACAGGCGGCGGCTGGGGCGGCACCGCCATCGCCCTGGTCGCCGTCGCCTCGATCACCGGCTGCCTCAACGGGTGGATCCTCATGGCCGCGCAGATGCCGTACGCCGCCGCCCGCGACGGCCTCTTCCCGGCGCCCTTCGCCCGCCTCGGCAAGGGCGGCGTCCCCGGGTTCGGGGTGTGGGCCTGCGCGGTCCTCGGCAGCCTCCTCATCGCCCTCAACTACACGGCCGGCCCGGACACCACGTTCCGTGTCCTCGTCCTGATCACCACGTTCACCGGCTGCGTGCCGTACCTGCTGTCGGCGGCGGCCCAGCTGTACTGGCTGGCCCGCGGCACCCGCGACCGCGTCCGCCCCGCCGGACTCGCCCGGGACCTGACGGTCGCGGCCCTCTCCTTCGGCTTCTCGTTCTGGCTGATCGCCGGTGCCGGGTACGCCGCCGTCTATCAGGGCGTGTTGTTCCTGTTCGCCGGAATCCCGGTGTACGTGTGGCTGCGGGGACGCAAGGACACGGTGGAGGCGGCGGCATAGCATCGGGGGATGCCCGAGGTCGCTGCAGCGCCAGCCGAAGTACGTGAGGTCCTGGGAGTCCCGGCGGACAGGGCGGTGTTCGAGCCGCTCACGCACAACCCGTGCAACGGCGTCACGGCCGGGGTGTGGCGGGTCACCGGCGGCGACCGCTCGGCCGTCCTGAAGGTCCTGACGCGGACGAAGGAGACCGCCGTCAGCTGGGCGGCGTCCAATGATCCGCGCCACTGGAACTTCTGGCGCCGCGAGGCGTACGTCTACGGGGCCGGCCTCGCCCAGGTCTGGCAGCGGTACGGCATCCGCGCACCCCGGCTCCTGGAGTGCGCCGAACGCCCCGACGGCGACGTGGCGTTGTGGCTGGAGGACGTGCCGGGCGCACCGGCGACCGCCTGGTCCCTGACCCGCCACGTCGACCACGCCCACCGCCTGGGAGCCGCACAGGGGACGGTGGGCGCGGGGGAGGACACCCCGTGGCTCTCGCGGCGCTTCCTGCGCGACTACACGGCGGGGAAGACGACGGGCGAGGCCCTGCTCGACACCGACGAGGCGTGGCAACACCCCCTGATCCGACGGCACTTCCCGCCCGGCCTGCGCGAGGACATGGTCCGCCTCCGCCACGACCGCGAGTGGTTCCTCACGGTCATGGAGTCGCTGCCCCGCGCCCTGTGCCACCTCGACCAGTGGCCGGCGAACCTCCGCGCGGACGGTCCCGACGCGGGCGTCCTGCTCGACTGGGCCTTCACCGGCGACGGCGCCCTGGGCGAGGACCTCGGCAACTACCTCCCGGACTGCGTCTTCGACCTGTTCGTCCCCGCCGCCGACCTGCCGGGCCTGGCCAAGGCGGCGTACGACGCCTACGTGCAGGGACTGCGCGGGAGCGGCTGGCGCGGCGACGAAGCCCTCGTCCGACTCGGCGTGTGCGCCTCCGCGGTGAAGTACGACTGGCTCGCCGCAATGATGCTGGCGCGAGCGGACGAGGAGCCGGTGGCCTACGGCGGCGAAGGCACCGTCCCGGCCGAACTCCGCTACCGGGAAAGGGGGCTGGCCCTGGCGTACCTCGCCGAATGGGCCGCCGAGGCGCGGCTGCTGGCGCCCCGGCTCGGGTTCCCCGAAGCCCCCAGCGGCCGCTGACCCGTCGAACCGCCGTACGGAACGGAAGGCCATGGCTCGAGTCGTCGAATTGTCCTACTACCCCGTCAAGGGCTGTGCCGGTACGTCGGTTCCCGAGGCGCTGCTGACCCGGGCGGGACTGGCGCACGACCGCAGCTTCATGGTCGTCAGCGAGGAGGGCGTGTACCGGACGCAGCGCCGGGACCCACTGCTGGCCGTCATCCGCCCCCTCATCACCTCCGACGGCGGCCACCTCACGCTCACCGCACCCGGCGCCGAGCCCCTCCACCTCCGGGTGGACACGTCCGGCACCCGGCAGAAGGTGGACCTGTTCGGAACCGCTTACCAGGGCATCGACCAGGGCGAGGAGGCAGCGGACTGGCTCTCGGACCGGCTCGGCGTACGGAGCCGGCTGGTACGGACCCCACCGGAACACGGCCGGGTGACCGACGGCCTGACACCCGGCACCTCCGGCTACGCCGACAGCTGCGCCCTGCACGTCCTCTCCCGCTCCACCCTCGACCTCCTCAACACCAGGATGACCGCCCGGGGCGCCCGGCCCCTCCCCGTCGACCGCTTCCGCCCCAACCTCGTCGTCGACGGCTGGGACGACCCCCACACCGAGGACCGCGCGCACCGCCTGCGCATCGGCACCACGGAACTGGGATACGCCAAGCTCGCCATCCGCTGCGCGGTCACGCTGGTCGACCAGGACGTCGGCACCCGGGCGGGCCCGGAGCCCCTGCGCACCCTCGCCGGCTACCGCCGAGCCACCGAGGGCGGCGTCGCCTTCGGCACGAAGTACGCGGTCCTCCGGCCCGGCAGGGTGGCGGTGGGGGACGAGGTGGAGGTCACGGTGTGGGGCGAGTCCGAGCTGTGAGGACCGGCCGGATCACTGCCGCGGGCGGCCCGCATGCCGCCCGCCCCGCCTCCGTCGCGTCGCCACCGGTACCGCGAGGCTGATGATCAGGGCGGAGCCGAGGGCGTAGGGCCACCAGCCGAAACCGAGGTGGGGGGACGCACCGGCGCTGCGGGAGGTCACCGCGGGGGGCGCGGAGGGGGCGGGGGAGGGGCGGGGAGCGCGATCGGTGGCGAGGACGACGTCGTTGCCGTCGCCGCCCCGGTAGGTGAGACGGTAGGTGGTGTCGGCCAGTCTGAGGCGGGCGCCCTCCTTCAGGCCGGTGAAGGTTCCCGACGTGCGGGCCTCGCCCCTGTGGTCCAGCACCATGATCTCGGCGGCGTCCCGGGGCGCGGCCGAGACGTCGAGGTCCCCGGCCAGCCGGACCCGGCCCGTCACGGTCAGCGGCTCCTTCCGCAGGACCAGTGAGCCTTTCGGGCTCTGCGTGTAGGGGCCGTTGACGGTGAGGCCCGTCGTGACCGTGCCACCGTTGGTGACCGCGCCGCTCACCGTGCCCTTGCCGGTCAGTGTCGTCGCCACCCGCAGGCCCGTCCGGCCCGCGTCCAGTTCCGCCCCGGCCGAGGTGAGCCGGATCGCCTTGCTGCGGGTGAGGGTGGCCCCGCCGCGCAGCGCCAGCGTGCCCGTGGAGACCGTGGTCGGCCCGGTGTACGTCACCGCCCCGCCCGTCAGGGTCGTGGTGGCGGTGCCCGACTGGGTGAGGGAGCCGCCACCGGCGATGCGGGAGAGGGTGAGGGGCCTGGTCGTGTTGCGCAGGACCAGCGCGCCGTTGTTGACGAGCCGGTAGTGGGCGCCGCCCGTGTACAGGCCGCCGTCGCCGCCCCGTCTGCCGCTGCCCAGGCGCAGGACCGCGCCCTTCTCCACCGTCGTGGAGCCGTCGTAGTGCTGTACGGCCGCGAAGGTCACGTCGTTGCCGGGCGTGCCCGCGATGACGACGTCACCGGCGCCGGGGGCCGACAGGGTGTCGTGGAATCTGCCGCCGCCGATGGGGGCCCCGAGCGTCACCGGGCCGTTGTAGTCGAAGGTGAGTTGGGAGCGCTCGCGGGCCGCCAGCAGGTTGATGTAAACGGTCTCCGCCGTACCCGGCATGAAGATCCGGTCGGTCGTGCCGTCGCCCCACCGGACGTTCGCGCCCTTGATGTTGGTGCCGCGCTTGTTGACGTTCTTGCGGGCGGGAGTCCAGTTGAGGGCCGGGTCGCTGAGCGAGGGGTCGGTGTCGCCGCCCCGGTCCGACCAGCTGTACTGGCCGGTCAGGACCACCTCGCCGCCCGGCCGGGACTGGACGTTGATGTCGCTGCCGTACTCGCGCTGGTAGAAGTCCATGCCCATCGTGACGGTCCGGCCCAGCGGGGTGTCGACCGTCCAGGTGCCCTGGTTGAGGATCTTGCGGACGCGCGGCAGCGAGGTCGCGTACTCGGGGCGCCCGGCGTTCGCCTGCGTGCCGTTGTCGATCACCCCGGAGAAGGAGTGGGTGCCCGGCACGTCCCATGTGCCCCACAGGAACCTGGGCTGTGTGATCAGGCCCGAACCGCTGATGGTGCCCAGGGTGTAGGCGCTCCTGAGGGAGAGGCGGAGGGTGCCGTCGACCCGGATGTTGTCCTGGTTGAGGCGGAACGCCGGGGTGTCGTACGGGAAGTGGCCGATCAGGCCGGTCGTGCCGCCGTCGCCGTACTGGAGCGTCGCCCCGCGCTCGACGGTGACCGCCGGAGGGTCGGGACGGCTGACCGTCACGTAGGGGTGGTTGCCGCCCGCCGTCCGCACCCGTTGCCGCTGTCGGGCCCGGGGGAGCGTGAAGTCGCTGTCCCTGGTCAGGATCAGCGTCCCGCTGCCGCGCACCGTGAGCGTGCCCTCGCCGCGGAACACGCCGTCGTACGTCGTCGTCCCGGGCGGCACGGTGACGACCGTGTCGCCGCCGAGCGTCACGTCCCGGCCGGCCAGCACCTCGGCCGTGACGTCCCGGGCGCCGGCGGCCACCACCGGGGAAGCGGTGACGGTGACCAGGGACGCGACCGCCGCGAGGACGCCCGCGGCCGCTGCTGTGGTGTGGATCAGGCTGCGCACATGACCGGAGACGGCTCATGGCTGCGCCGATAACAGAAAATTGGCGCTCGCTGTTTCCGAAAAAGGGCGAAGCGCAGTCGTCACCGACCCCGGCGGGTTCCTCACCGAGCCGGACGTGTTCGTCCCGTCAGACCCGTTGACCTCCACGTGTCACCCCCTTACCTTTTCGGCGTTCGTAATGACAGATGGTGTTCGAGATATCAGACGTCGTATGCGACGACGACGCCGTGTGTCCCCCAGTGAGAGGCAGGCCCCACCGCATGAGCCGCGACCGCGACCACGCTCTGCCCGAACCCCCCAGCCGCAGAATGCTGTTGAAGGGCGCCGCAGCCGCCGGCGCCCTGGCCGCCGTCCCCGCCCTCCCCGGCGTCGCAGAGGCGGCGCCCCGGGGAGGAGCCGCTGCCGGAACAACCGCCGGGCACCCGAAGCCGGCCCCCTTCGTGAACCCCCTGGTCCGCAACCGTGCCGATCCCCACATCAACCGGCACAAGGACGGTTTCTACTACTTCACCGCCACCGCCCCCGAGTACGACCGCATCATCCTGCGCCGCTCCCGCACCCTGCGCGGCCTCGGCACGGCGGACGAGTCCGTCATCTGGCGCGCCCACGCCACCGGCCCCATGGGCGCCCACATCTGGGCGCCCGAACTGCACCGCATCGGCGGCAAGTGGTACATCTACTTCGCCTCCGCGCCCGCCGAGGACGTCTGGGCGATCCGCATATGGGTGCTGGAGAACGCCCACCCCAACCCGTTCAAGGGCACCTGGGTGGAAAGGGGCCAGGTCAAGACGGCCTGGGAAACCTTCTCCCTGGACGCCACCACCTTCACCCACCGGGGCAAGCGCTACCTCGCCTGGGCCCAGCACGAGCCCGGCCTGGACAACAACACGGGCATCTTCCTCTCGGAGATGGCCGACCCCTGGACCCTGAAGGGCCCGCAGGTGCGGCTCTCCACCCCGGAGTACGACTGGGAGTGCATCGGCTTCAAGGTCAACGAGGGCCCGTACGTCCTCAAGCGCAACGGCCGCCTCTTCATGACGTACTCGGCCAGCGCCACCGACTTCAACTACTGCATGGGCCTGCTGACCGCCGACGCCGACAGCCATCTCCTGGACCCGACGAGCTGGTCCAAGTCGCCGACCCCGGTCTTCACCAGCAACGACACGTCCAAGCAGTACGGCCCCGGCCACAACTGCTTCACGGTCGCCGAGGACGGCCGCACCGACGTCCTCGTCTACCACGCCCGGCAGTACAAGGAGATCAACGGCGACCCGTTGAACGATCCCAACCGCCACACCCGCGTCCAGAAGCTCGGCTGGAAGCGCGACGGCACCCCCGACTTCGGCGTCCCGGTCGCCGACACGGCAACGGCAGGTGGCTGACGTGAGACGTGCCTACGCCGCCCTTCTCGCCCTGTGCCTCGCACTGTTCGGCGCCCTCGCCACCGCCGGCCCCGCCCAGGCCGCGCCCCAGAAGATCACCAACGGCACCCAGTTCACGGACACCTCCGGCAACCCCGTCCACGCGCACGGCGGCGGAGTCCTCAAAGTGGGCTCCTACTACTACTGGTTCGGCGAGCACCGCAACGCCGACAACACCTTCCGGTACGTCGACGCCTACCGTTCGACCGACCTGAAGAACTGGGAGTTCCGCAACCACGTCCTCACCGAGGCCAGTGATCCGGAGCTCGCGACCGCCAACATCGAGCGGCCGAAGGTGATGTACAACGCCTCCACCGGCACGTTCGTGATGTGGATGCACAAGGAGAACGGCACCGACTACAGCGAGGCTCGCGCGGCCGTCGCCGTCTCCGACACCGTCGACGGCGACTACACCTGGAAGGGCAGCTTCCGCCCGCTCGGCCAGCACATGTCCCGCGACATCACGGTCTTCACCGACACGGACGGCGCCGGCTACATGATCTCCGCCGCCCGCGAGAACTACGACCTCCAGATCTACCGCCTCACCGCCGACTACACCGGCATCGCGAGCCTGGTCGCCAACCCCTGGCCCGGCGGCCACCGCGAGGCCCCGGCGCTGTTCAAGCGGGGCGGCGTCTACTTCATGCTGACCTCGGGCGCCACCGGCTGGAACCCCAACCAGCAGCAGTACGCCACCGCCACCAGCATCGCCGGTCCCTGGACGGCCATGAAGAACATCGGCGACTCGACGGCGTACGGCTCACAGACCGCGTTCGTCCTGCCCGTGCAGGGCACCTCGGGCACGTCGTACCTCTACCTGGGCGACCGCTGGGGCAACTCCTTCGGCGGGACGGTCAACGACTCCCGGTACGTGTGGCTGCCGCTGACCTTCGCCAACTCGACCACGATGTCCATGGCCTGGTCACCCGAGGTCACGATCGACACGGCCGCCGGGACCGTCACCGGTACCGCCGCCACGTACAACACCCTGATCGCCCGTCACTCCTCCAAGTGCGCGGACGTCACAAGCCAGTCGCTCTGGCCGGGCGCTCAGATCAAGCAGTACGACTGCAACGGCGGCGCCAACCAGAAGTACTGGTTCAAGTCCGTCGGAAGCGGTTACTACCAGCTGATGGTCAGGAACAGCAGCCAGTGCGTGCAGGAGAACGCGAGCACCGTCACGCAGGAGAACTGCGCCGCCTCCGCGACGAACCAGCAGTGGTCGCTGACCACCACCGGTTCGTACGTGAAGGTCACCTCCCGCGCGAGCGGCGAGTGCCTCGACGTGAACGGCGCGTCCACCGCCAACGGCGCCGCGCTCATCACGTACACGTGCAACGGAGGCACCAACCAGCAGTGGACGCGCGGGACATGACGACGCGGGCGGTCCGGGGGACGCTCAGGCCAGCAGGTCGATCGCGTCGACCGCCGTCCCCGCGCTGAGGAACCCGCTCGCCCCCGACCCGCTCACCACGTCGATCCTGAGCACGTTGTACTGACTCGTGTCCGTCCTCCAGGCGGACGCCGGGATGCTGTACGTGAACGTGTGGTTGTTGCCGCGGTAGGAACCGTTGGTCAGCGACCGGGTGTCCGGCTGGGCGGGCGGGGCGGGGATCGCCGAGGTCCAGGCGTCGTTGACGGTGAGCTGGGGCCGGCCGTTGGCGTACGCCGTCGTCACCCCGATGCGCAGGGTGTGCGCGGCGGCCGCCCGGGCCGCCGTCAGCTTGAAGTACACCAGGATCCCGCTGTTGACGTCCTTCCAGAGGTAGCAGGGGAAGGCCGCCGTCTCGCCGTTGCCGACGACCACGTTCCCGGTCCAGGACGCGGCCCGGGTGTCGGACGGATGCGCGTACGTCATCAGGTCCGCGTTCTTGAACCCGCCCGGCGTGCCGTTCCAGTCGCCGATCCGCCAGATCGCGGCCGCGTTCGACGGGTCGTTGGAGGACGGGATCGCGATCGTGTTCAGGGTCGTCGTGCCGCCCGCCGACACGCTCACCGACGTGGTGTACACCGCGAGCTCGCCCTTGTACACGGTCAGCGTGTACGTCCCGGGCAGCACACCGGAAAGGGAGAACCAGCCGTCCGAGGAACGCGCCGGACCCCAGTACTGCGCCGACGGGTTGGCGAGCCCGACGGTGTACGGGTACGCCGTGTTCCGCCCGGAGATCCCGACGCCCGCCACCTTGCCCCGCCCGCTCGCCGGCACGTACCCCGCGATGCCGAGCGAGTCGGCCCAGGGCGTCGTCAGCGTGCCCGCGTACAGCGCCGAGGAGGGCGCCCCGCCGTCCGTGAAGGCGATGACGTACGGCCCCTGGAGGCCGAAGCGCTGCGACTCGGTCTGGTTCTGGCCGTAGTGGAGGATCTCGTAGAGCCCCCCGCCGTCCGCGCTCTGGTGGCGCAGCAGGGAGCGGTAGAAGGGACCGCCGGCGGCCTTCTCGTGGTTGCTGCGCACCATCCACAGGCCGACGCCGCCGGCGGACCAGCCGATGTGGGCGTAGTCCATGACGCGCAGCTTGGAGTAGTGCTTGGAGCGGGTCTGGCCGTCGGACTTCCGGAAGACGTCCGAGGCCTCGATGGTGGTGGGCGCGTAGGTGTAGGAGTCGGGCTCGTCGTTGAGGAAGGCGCCCTTTCGCACCCGCACGATGTACCGGCTCGCGGTGACGGACGTGTCGGCCTTGTTCGTCCACAGGTAGACGTTGTTCTCGCCGCTGCGGGCCGCGTAGTAGTGCCTCAGCGTGCCGTGCGTGACGGAGATCAGGATCGTCGTACCGGACTGCTTGATGCTCACGGTGGAGGCGCCGAGGCCGGACTCGATGTGCGAGTTCATGCCGCCGTAGCCCTGGTACTCCGTGCCCCGGTAGACCAGGGAGGTCAGGTCGCCGGTGGACTTGGCGACCTTGAAGACGAGCTGGGCGCCGGTGTCGACGACGTAGTTCGCGCCGTCGTCGGTCCAGCCGAAACCCGCCGCGTGCGCCGGGCGGGCGAGGGCCGCGCCGACGGCACCGGCCGTGGCGGCGAGGACGACCGCGCGGCGGCCGACCGGTCTGTTCGTGGCTCCGGGCATGGGGGGTGCCTCCTGCGAAAGGTGGGGGGAGTGCGGTGGGAGCGAGAGTGACAGTTGAATCGATTTCGCGAAAGGGCTTTCACCCGCGCCGGGCCGTAGATCTGGTGAATGCTGTTCGGGGTCTAGAAAGCGCTTGTCCGGAGCGGTACGGTCCCCGTCCAGGTCTTGTCGTGTGCCGGGAGGAGCCTGGAGTGAGACGTTTCAGCATCGCCGTCGTCGCGGCGGTGACCCTGGGGACCGCGTTGTCGTCCGTTCCCGCCCACGCGGGTGCGGGGAGCGGGGGCCGGGGCCTCGCGCACTGCACCGCCGACACCTGCCACTTCGACGTTCCGCCGGGCACGTACGACGTGCGGGTCGTGGTCGGCGGAAAGACAGCGTCCGCCACGAGCATCAGCGGCGAGAGCCGCCGGTCCCTGCTCCCCGAGACAGCCGCACCGGCGGGTGAGCGGATCACCCGCAGTTTCACGGTGAACGTCCGCACTCCCGAGGGCGAGCCCACCGGCCCCGAGGGGACCAACGGCCTCGACCTGAGGATCGGCGGCACCGCCCCAGCCCTGGCCGGGATCGAGGTCAAGCGGGCCCGGCACGCCCGTCAGATCTTCCTGGTCGGCGACTCCACCGTCTGCGACCAGCCCGGCGATCCGTACTCCGGCTGGGGCCAGCAGCTGCCGCAGTACCTCCGCAAGGGCGTCTCCGTCGCCAACTACGCCGATTCCGGGGAGAGTACGGTCACGTATCTGGGGAACCCGCAGCTGTGGGCCACCGTACGGCCCCTGATCCGCCCCGGCGATGCGGTCCTGGTCCAGCTCGCCCACAACGACAAGACCACGGACGAGGCCACCTACCGGGCCAACCTGGAAGCGCTGGTCGCGGGCGTCCGGGAGCGGGGCGGACAGCCGGTCCTTGTCACTCCCATCGTGCGGCGCTGGTTCAACCCCGACGGCACGCTGAACAACGGAACCGCGCTCCTGGTCAACGGCCTCGGTGTCGACCACCCGGCCGTCATCCGCTCGGTCGCCGCCGCGCGGGACGTCCCGCTGATCGACCTCACGGCGAAGACCAAGGCGCTGGTGGAGTCCCTCGGCGTGGAAGGCTCCAAGGCGCTGTACCTCACCAACGAGGCGCGGGACAACACGCACACGTCGGTGCGCGGTGCGACGGCCTACGCGGGCTTGGTCCGCGACGAACTCGTCACCCGGCATCTGGTGCCGAAGGGCACCGTGCGGGTGGGATGAACCCCTGGGGCGCCCCGACCGGAACCGGGGCGCTCCAGGTCTGATCCGTATCCACCGGCCCGAGCACGAAAGACAACCGATGCAGCTGCCTCCCGCTGACCGCACGACGTCCCCGTTCACCGGCTACACCCGCGCCCACTGGGAGGCGGCGGCCGACTCCCTGCTGGCCGCAGTCGAGCCGTACGCGACCGAGGACCGCGCGCTGTACCACCTGCCCGGCGACCGGGCCGGCTGGTCGGGCCGCCTCTCCGACGGCCTGGAAGGCTACGCCCGCACCCTGCTGCTCGCCGCCTTCCGCCGTGACGAGAAGTCCCTGGAACGCTATGCGACCGGCCTGGCCGCCGGCGTCTCGGGCGTCTGGCCCCGCATCGAGGACCGCAGCCAGCCCCTGGTGGAGGCGGCCTCCATCGCCCTGGCCCTGCGCCTCACGCGGGACCTGCTCTGGGACCGCCTGGACGACGGCGTACGCCGGCGGACGGCCGCCTGGCTGGCCGACGCGCTCACGGCCGAGCCCTGGCCCTGCAACTGGGAGCTGTTCCCGGTCATGGTGGGCGGCTTCCTCGCCGAAATCGGTTACGAGCCGGACGCCGCCCGCGCGGCCGTCGACCGCGGCCTGGAACGCATCGAGCAGTGGTACGTCGGCGAGGGCTGGTACACCGACGGCGACGGCCGCAAGTACGACTACTACAACGGCTGGGCGATGCACCTCTACCCGGTGCTGCACGCCTGGCTGGAGCAGGACGAGCGCCTGCTGGCGCTGTACGGCGACCGCCTCTCCCGGCACCTCTCGGACTACGCCCGCCTCTTCGGCGGCGACGGCGCCCCCATGCACCAGGGCCGCTCGCTGACCTACCGCTTCGCCACGACGGCCCCGCTGTGGCTGGGCGCGCTGACCGGCCGTACGCCCCTGCCCTCCGGCGAGACCCGGCGGCTGGCCTCGGGCGCGCTGAAGTACTTCCTGGACCGGGGCGCGGTGGACGACCGGGGCCTGCTGTCCCTCGGCTGGCACGGCCCTGACGAGTCCGTCCTCCAGGGCTATTCGGGCCCGGCCTCCCCGTACTGGGCGAGCAAGGGCTTCCTCGGTCTGCTCCTGCCCCCGGACCACGAGGTCTGGACGGCACCGGAGGAGGCCGCCCCCGCCGAACGCGCGGACCGCGTCACCCCCGTCGGCCCTCCCAACTGGCTCCTGCAGTCCACCCGTTCCGACGGCGTGGTCCGCCTCCACAACCACGGCAGCGAGGACGTCCGCTACGACCCGTACTACACGCGGCTGGCGTACTCCACGGTGACGACACCCTCGGACGCGTACGACAACAGCGTCCTGGTCGACGGCGACCCGAGCCGCACCGGCATCGAACCGCTCGGTGTGGGCGACGGCTGGGCGGCGTCCCGGCACACCGCCGGCGGGGGAGCGCGGGTGACGAGCGTGGTGCTGGTGCGCGGAGCGGTGGAGGTGCGGGCGCATCTGGTCGCGGGGGCGGCGCCGGGCACGGCGGTCCGGGTGACCGGGTGGAGCGCACCGGACGGTGCCCGGGCCGAACTGCTGCCCGCCGTGGGCCTCGACGAGGACCTCACCGGCGTCACCACCGGGGACAGCACCTTGTTCGTCGCCCTGGCCCGGCTCACCGCCGAGGCGGACCCCGATCCGCTGGCGGAAACGGTCGCCGTAACCGCGTCCGGGCAGCGGGAACTGACGGTCCGCTGGAGCGAGGGGCCCGGCGTACGGGTCCGGCTGGACGGGTCCGGCGTGCACGTCGACTGAGGGCTGCGGCCCTCGGGCCCTCCTCACGCCGCCTCCGGTTCGCCGGCGGCCGCCGTACTTCGGTCCGCGCCGAAGCGAGCCGGGCCTAGCGTGGCGGTATGACCGCAGATCCGCAGCAGACACCGTCCGGCCGGGCCGCCACCGCCTTCGCCGGCCTGCACCGAGCCGGGGAGCCCCTGCTCCTGCCCAACGCCTGGGACCACGCGTCCGCCCGGGCCCTCGCGGGGCAGGGGTTCCGGGCGATCGGGACCACGAGCCTGGGCGTCGCCGCGGCCGCCGGTCTCCCCGACGGGGCGGCGGCGACCCGGGCGGAGACGCTGCGGCTGGCCACGGCCCTGGGGTCCGAGCCCATCCTGCTGTCCGTCGACGCGGAGGGCGGGTTCAGCGACGACCCGGACGAAGTGGCGGAGTTCGCGCGGGAGTTGTACGCCGTCGGAGTCATCGGCGTCAACCTCGAGGACGGCCTCGGACCGGCCGCCCGGCACGCGGCGAAGATCGCGGCGGTCAAGCGGGCCGCGCCCGGCCTGTTCGTCAACGCCCGCACCGACACCCACTGGCTGGGCGACGGTGACGGCACGCTCGCACGCCTCGACGTCTACCGACAGGCGGGCGCGGACGGCGTGTTCGTGCCCGGCCTCACCGACCTGCGCGGCATCGAGGCCCTGGTGCGCCGCCTGGACGTGCCCCTCAACGTCCTCTACTCACCCGGCGGCCCGACCGTAGCCCATCTCGCCGACGTCGGCGTACGCCGCGTCAGCCTCGGCTCGCTGCTGTTCCGGCGGGCCCTGGGCGCGGCCCTGGAGGCGGTGGCGGACCTCCGCGCGGGCCGGACACCGGCGGGTCCGACACCGTCGTACGACGAGGTGGCGGGGCTCGCCGCGCCGGGTGGCGCGCCCGGCCACACCCCAGCCGGCCGCGTCACCAAATTGCCGGGACAGGACACCTAGGGAGTGTCGAGCGCGGCGACCAGCAGGGAGACGGCGGCGAGGTCGGGCACGGCGCGCAGGCAGAGCACGGCCTGCCGGGCCGCGAACTCCCGCTGCGCGGCGGTCACGGCGGGGTCGACGGAGGTCTCGGCCTGCACGTGGATGTAGTTCAGGGCCGTGGCGAAGAGCATCGAGAAGGACTCCGGGCCGGTGAGGACGGCTCGGCCGCCGGCCTCGCGGTAGGCCCGGGCCAGACGCCGTGCGGAGGCGATGTCCACGTCGTTGCCGCCGCACCAGACGAAGACGGCGCGGGCGAACTCCCGTTCCGCACAGACGGGGCCGGCATTGTCCCAGTCGAGGAGAACCGGCCCGTCGCGGCCGACCAGGACGTTCTGGGGCTGGAGGTCGAGGTGGGAGGTCACCAGGCCGCCCGGCGCCGACGGGGTCACCCAGTGGGCCAGCGCAGGCGCGGTCGTGGCGATGAACCGGTCCAGCTCCTGCGACCACGGCAGGCCGGCGTCGCGCACCTTCTTGAGGACGGCCTCCCAGCCGGCGTCGTCGGGGCACCGCTCGTACCAGTCGACCGGGGTCTCCACGGCTCCCTCACCGGCCTGGTGGAGCAGGGCCATGGTCCGGCCGAACCAGTCCAGGACGTCAGGATCGCCGGGGTCCGCCCGGTCGCCATCGATCCAGTCGTACAGCTTCACCCAGGTTCCGCCGCCCGGGGAGTCGAGGCGGGAGACGTGCGCGCCGTGCCGGTCGGGGTGAAGACGCGGCGAGGCGATGCCCAGGCCGGCCGCGAGATCCCGTAACGCCGCCTCGCGGGCGACCTGGGCCTCGTCGCAGCCGAAGAGGAGTTCCTTCACGGCGTAGGAGCAACCGTTTCCGGAGAGTTTCCAGATCTGGCCGAGGGCGCCGCGGGTGACGGGCGTCATCGTCCACGGGCCGCTGCCCAGGGAGTGGAGCTCGGCTATGACACCGGCGGTGTCAACGGATCGGGTGGGTTCGGCCATCGGGTGTCCTCTTCTCGCTCGGCCAGTTCCGCAGCAGTACGTGCAGGGCGTCGATCGCCCTGTCCCAGGAGACCTGCACGGCACGGGGCGCGCCGAAGGCGCCGGTGGACTCCAGGGCGCAGTAGCCGTGGAAGGTACTGCGCAGCAGGCGCACGGCGTCGGTGAGGTCGGGTTCCTCCAGGCCGTAGGCGCGGAGCATGCCGTAGGTGACGTCGGCCGTGCGGCGCATCGCGGGGGAATCGGTGACGAGCTCCGGGTCGATCCGCAGCTGTGTCGCCGCGTACCGGCCCGGGTGCTCCAGGGCGTAGGCCCGGTAGGCGGCGGCGAAGGCGGCCAGCGTGTCCCGGCCGGCCGCCCGTCCCTCGACCGCCGCCGCGATCCGGTCGATCATCTCGCCACCGGCGAGGAGGGCCATGCGGATCCGCAGGTCCCGCAGGCCGCGGACGTGGGTGTACAGACTCGCGTCCTTCACCCCGAAGCGACGGGCCAGGGCGGAGAGGGTGACCCCCTCGACCCCGACCTCGTCGGCGAGATCGGCCGCGGCCGCGACGAGGCGCTCGGGGGTGAGACCGGCTCTGGGCATGGGGGCTGGGGGTTACCTCTCGAAGAGGGCCATGTCGTTGGCGAAACAGAGGATGAGCTGGTTGTCGACGACGGTGGCCGCGGTGATGGCCAGGGGAATGCCGACGGTGTGCGTGCACTCGCCGGTACGGAGGTTCCACAGTCGGGCGGTGTGGTCCTCCGCGGCGGTCAGGGCGTGGGGCTTGCCGTCGACGGTGACACTGCGGACCACCTTGACCGGGGCGGTGTGCCCGGTGAGGCGGAGGACGGTCTCTCCGGTGTGGAGATCCCACAGATGCACGGTGTGATCGTAGCTGCCGGTGAGCAGGTGGGGGCGGTTGTCGAGCATGGTGCGGCACATCGCCTCCACGGAGGAGGTGTGCCCCGTGAGAACGCGGACGCACCGTCCGCTTTCGAAGTCCCACATGCGTACTTCGGGGTCGTAGGCGGTCGTGAGAGCGTACGGGCGATCGTCGACGACCACGCCTACGATGGCCTCGATGGCACGGTCTCCGATGTCCAGGTTCCGAGAACACTGTCCCGTGCTCAGATCCCAGAGCTCGACGGATCGTTCGTAGGAGGCCGTGACCAGATGGGGGCGGCAGTCCATAGTGAGGAGGTCCCCGGCGAGCAGTTCGCCGGTTCCTCCGCTGAAGCTGCGGACGCGCTCTCCCGTTCGAACGTCCCAGAGGTGCATGATGCCGTCGGCGTCGAGGGTGAGGGCGTGGGGTCGATCGTCGATGACGACGCAGTCGACGGCATCGCCACGCTCCAGGAGCGGTAACGCGTCGACGCACTCACCGGCGTCGATGTCCCACAGACGGGCGGACCCGTCGTAGCTGCCCGTCAGGACGTGGGGGCGATCGTCCAGCACGACTTCCGTGATGTCGGTGATCCAGTCGGTGTGCCACTCGCAGGACGGGACCGCGTGGGTGCTGGTCAGATCCCAGAGGCGGAGGGTGCCGTCGAACCCGGTCGAGATGGCGTGTGGGTGCCCGTCCAGATCCGAGTCGCAGAGCGAGTGCACGAAGTTGGTGTGCCCGATGAGGACCAGTTTGCATTCCCCGGTCCGGAGGTCCCACAGGCGCACCGATTCGTCGTCACCGCCGGTGAGAGCGTGAGGCTGGCCGTCGATGACGATGCCGCGGACGGCGCGCACGGCAAGGGTGTGTCCCGTGAACGAGCGGACCTGCCGTCCGGTGGTCAGGTCCCAGAGGTGCATGTGTGTGCCGCTCGCGGCGAGGACGTGGGCGCGACCGTCGAGGGTCGAACAGCAGGTCGGGCCGTCGAGTTGGCCGAGCGAGCGGGTGCGCACTCCGGTGTGGAGGTCCCACACCGCCGCGTGCCCGAGGTGGTCACGGACGAAGACGTGAGGCCGGCCGTCGATGGTGACGCCGCGGACCGACGCGGTGGTGTTCGCTGTCTCGATCACCAGCCTGCACTCCCCGGTGCTGAGGTCCCAGAGGCGCACCGTGTGGTCCTCGCCGCCGGTCAGGGCGTGTGGACGGCCGTCGAAGTCCATACTCGCCACCGTCTGGACGGCTGCGGAGTGGCCGGTAAGAGTGCGGACGGGCTCGCCGGTGTGCAGGTCCCAGAGGCCTATGGTCCCCTTCTGGTCGCCGACCAGAGCGTGGGGATGGTTGTCCAGCGTGAGCCCGCAGGCGGCCCTGGGCGCACCCGGTTCCTCCAGCGTGAGGGTGCACTCACCGGTCCGGAGATCCCACAGTTCCACCCTCGTGCCGCCCCGGGTGAGCACGTGAGGACGGTTGCCGATACTAACTCCGTCCAGCGCGAACACGGAGGGTCTGCCCACAGCAACCGTCCGCCGATGGGCCGGATGCACCAGCGCTCCGGTGGCCCAGCGCACCTTCCACTCCCGCCCCAGGGCGAACCGCTGCGACAACTCCCGCCACCTGTACCGCGCCGCGTCCACCGACAGCACGTCCCGCCGGTTGTCGACCGGCAGCCGCGGCAGCAGATGCGCTGACGTCCGATAGACCGACGCGAGCCGCCGCCCCCGCTCACTGTCCGCGGAGTCCAGCGCGCGGAGCAGTGAAGCCGGATGCGCGTGGACCAGATACTCCGTGTCGGTGACCAACCGGTCGAGGTCACCTCCCGCCGCCGCGTGGCTCGCCAGGTGCGTGAGGATGTATGGATGGGCTGTCGCCCAGTCCCGCTCCCCGTTGATGGGATCGGCCGGGACCAGTCCGGCCAACCCCGTCGCGACGGCCCGGTGATGCTCCGCCGCGCGGCTCGGCACCCGCAGATACTCCGCCATCGTCTCGTGGTAGAGCCGGTACACCGACCCGGTACCGTGGTCCGACTCCGTGATGTACGACCCGGCGTTCTCGAACAGCCAGTCGAGGTCGTCGTTGGTGCACGCCGTGCCCGACAGTGCCTCGGCCAGGGGTGCCCAGACTGTCGACCACGGCAGTCCCTCGCCCTGCGCGTACGCCAGCGGCCGCAACAGGCGGACGACCCGCTGTCGTCCCTCCCCGAAACGGTCCAGGTAGGCCGCGAACGCCTCGCGTGCGTCGCCCGGCAGGGACCGCTCCCAGCCGTCCACCGTCGTGTCGACCATCTCCTGCCGGTGCACCAGCGCCCGTGCGTTCATCCGGGCCACGAGGAAGGAGCGGCCGGCCTGGGCGGCGATGCCGGAGGCGACCGCCCGGGCCGCCTCCGGATCACCCCTGTACGGGGACAGGCTGTCCGGGTCGTGCGCGTCCAGCAGGATCGCGTGCGCGTACTCCGTCACCGCCTCGCGCGCGTGCTCGTCGGCGTCCAGGTCGATGACCTCGATCGCGTGACCGAGAGCGGAGATCAGGTTCCGGCGCGTGCCGATCAGCAGGCGCACCGCCGGCATGGCCGACAGCGGCTGGAGCAGCTCGCGCGCGATACGGCGCCCCTCCGACTGGTCGCCCGCGGTGCCGGCCTCGTCGAGGGCATCGATCACGATGGTGACCGGGTCCGAGCGTTCACCCAGAGCCTCGAGGAGTTCGTCACGCCCCGCATCCGGCAGGGCGAGGGCCGCTCCGAGGTCGCGGACCAGGTCCGCACCCGTGACGCGGCGCGCCCACAGGCGTACGACGTCCATGCCGAGCGGGGGCAGCCAGCCAGCGCCCGGATGCGTGGTGCGGGCCGGGTGCTCCGCTTCGGTCAGTTCCAGGAAGCGGCCCAGCAGCGCGGACTTGCCGGAGCCGGGATCGCCGGTGACGACCCTGGCCTTGCGGTCGTGCGGAGCCCCGAGCCAGCCCGCAAGGGAGGACAGCGCGGGCACCCTGCCCGTGAAGTAGCTGCCCCGCTCGCCAGCGTGCTCTAGGCCTCTTCCTCGCGGGCCGTAATGGCCCTCGTGGCGCTTGTGCAACTGCGCAAGAACGGCGAGGTCCAGCCCGTCCCGGTCCGCTGCCGGTATATACAGCCTGTTGTCGAAGAACGGGTCCTGACCGGCGCTGTCGATGACGGAGTGACTCGCATGCTGGGTCGGGGAGTCGAGCAGCTCGTTGATCCGCGCAGTCACCTCACGCACACTCAGGTACCGCTGCGACGGCCCTGCCTGGGGCTTCGCCAGCACCCTGGCCAGGGCATCGACGAACTTGTTCTCCTTCGCCTGCTCCTTCCCCCGGGCCGCCGCGAGCACCGCGCGCTGGGCACTGCCGCGACGCCGGTCGGTGAGCTGGGCCGCGAGGGTCGCGACGCTCTCCGTGCCAGCGCTCGCGAAGCAGGTGTCGAGGACGACCAGCAGATGGCCGACGTCGCTCTGCACCAAGGGCTCGGCGAAGTCGTCGCTCTTGACCGCCGTCGAGGACCACAGGCCGGGCCGGTGGTTCGCACACAGCAGATAGTGCTTCGGGCCGTTCTTCTGTCCGTGGCCCGCGAAGTAGACCACGATGACGTCCTGGGGTCCGAGCCCCGTCTCGAGCGCCCACTCGTCGAGCCCTTCGACCAGCGCGTTGCGGGACGGGTTGCGGGACAGGTCCGCCAAGGCGCGGGTGTAGCCCATGGGGGCGAGCAACGCCGCCACCTGGTCCGCGTCCGCCACCGCCCCCGGCAGGTCCGGAATGCCGGAGTCCTTGTACGTGCCGACCCCGACCGAGATCAGAAACCGCCGTCCGGCCCTCGAGTCGGTCACCCCAACCCCTCCGCGATCACCCGGCCCGTCTTCTGGGCCGTCAGGTAGCGCAGCAGACTGTGGGGCTTCAGGCCGTTGTCGAGCAGTTCGTCGGTCACCGCGCCGAAGCGGGGCGCGAGTTCGTGGACGACCGCCACCATGTCGCCCGGGTCGGTGAGGTTCGTCCAACGTCGGATGCCGCCGGGCCACGCCCCCGTGCCGTTCTCGGGCAGGGGGCTCAGCCGGTTGAAGATCAGGGACAGGCCGAGCGGCGAGCCGACCGTCACGAAGTCGGTGACCGGCCACTCGGGGTGCTCGCACAGGGCCTCGTACGCCACGACCGAGCCCAGCGAGTGCGCGACGACCACGCGTGTGTCGGGGCCGATCTCCTCCGCCACCCGCGCCCGGGCTTCCTGCCAGACGACAGGCTCGTTCATGTACCGTCGCACCTGCTTCAGGGCGAACACCATCATGCGGTCCGAGTACGTGCCGAAGAACCGGGACCCCGACAGCGCGTCCAGCGCGGAGCGGACCCGCTGGGACAGCAGCCGTCCCGTGCCGGGGATCGCGCGGGTGCCCGGCTCGTCCGGGGCCGTCACCGCCGGGTCCGCGCCTGCGGCAGCCTCCCACCAGGCGGTGAGCAACTCCGCCTCGAAACCGTCCTCGACGTCGTGCTCGTCCCAGGGCGGCACACCAAGGTTGCGGGTGCCCTCCTCGAAGAAGACGTTGCCGTAGAACGCGCAGGCGATGTCCTCGTCGAGCCGCAGCCCGGATCCGTGCCGTACGCCGTCGCGCAGGGCCGGGACAACGTCCCGACCCATCAGCGCCGATCCAGACCACTCGTGCCCGATCCCGTGCACCACCACGACACGTGCCATCGCCCGATCCCCCCGGTGTCCATCGGCGCATTTGCGTCAGCGCAGTTCAGAGGGATCGAGCGTAGTACGGGACAGGGGCGGGCGAGGCCGGTTGCTGTCGGTCCGCCCCGCTCAGCGGATCGGCGCGTACACCACCCCCAGCTTGTCCAGCTCGTCACCCGCGCGGCCCGTGAAGCCCACGATCTGCCGGCCGGCCGGGGCCGTGAAGGTCTTCGCGTCGGACGTGACCGTGCCGGCGGACAGGGTGCGGTCGCGGTCCGTCGTGAACGCCGCCGAGAACAGGCGGGTACGGCCGTCCTTCTGGCCCTGGGTCAGCTTGACCGAGGTCAGGTGCTCACCCGCGGCCAGGGTCAGGGAGGCCGCGGTGCCGCCCGTGCCGCCGTGGGTGAGGGTCGTGCCGCCGTCGTGGGTGAGGGACACGGCGTCCAGGCGGGCGCCGCCGCGCAGGGTGAGCGTGCGCGGAGACGGGGTGGACGGCAGGTCGTCCGCGTCGTTGAAGGCCGTGCCGTGCGGGCCGCCGAAGAAGTCGCTCGCGCGCAGCGACGGGTCGAGCGTGTAGGAGAAGTCGACCGCGTGCGGGAAGTGGTCGGAGAGGTTGCCGCCCGCGGGGTCCAGGAAGGACGCCCACGCGTTGCCGTAACGGGTCGCGTTCAGGCTCAGCAGTCTGCTGCCGCGGTAGAGGACCTTGTCCACGACCTCGCAGTCGTCCGGCGGTGCCGTGGTGGGGCAGACGAGCGCGGCACCGCCCTGGGCCGGGGGCGTCCCGCCCTTCACGCGCTGGACCCATGCGTCGGTCAGGCCGTTCTCGCTCACGAGCGTGCGGATGTTGTCGCCGGAGCGCGTGTACCGCGTGTTGGTGTCGCCCATGACGATCACCGCGTTGCCGGACGAGTTCGCCTGGATGAAGTCGGAGAGCTGCTCGACGTTGGCGCGGCGGGCGGCGAGCGCGTCGTCGGTGTCGTCCGCGTTGGTGTGCACGTTGTAGAGGTCAAGGAAGGCACCCTCGGCGAGCCGGACCCGCGCCAGGGAGAAGCCCTTCGGCGTGAGGCAGTTGGTGCCGGTGCACTTGTTCCACTTCACGCGCTGGAAGTCCTCGAAGGGATGGTCCGAGAGGGTGTTGAGGCCGTCTCCGAACGGGACGCCGCCGCTGGTCGCGGTGCGGTGAGGGTGGTCGTCGCCCGCGTACAGGGCGGCGTGGTAGTTGAAGTCCTCCTGCACGTTGACGATGTCGTACGCCCCGAGGCGCGGCGAGATCAGCGGAGTGTTCTTCGCCGGGTTGCCCGAACTCAGGCCCTCGGGGAGGCCCGCGACGTTGTAGGTGAGGACGGTGAAGGAGCCGGAGTCCGCCGCGGCGGCGGGTGTCGCGCTGGTGGTGGCCAGGCCCGTGACGGCCAGGGCGGCGGCCACGACGGTGCCGATCAGTCTCTTCATGGGGGGTGTCTCCGGTCGGAGAGGCGAGGGGGAAAGAAGTTGAACGGTGCTCAGGTTCGAGGGCAACGCCCTTGGTGCGCAAGGGGAACAGCGCGAACAGTGGGAGACGTCCTGGCGTCAGGAGTGACGGAGCAGGTCCAGATCCGTGCCCCAGGAGTCGAGGACTCGCCGTGTCCGGCGTCGCGCGCCGTCCTCTCGACGACCGTCCCGGCCCGGGCCACCTGGCCGCCGCCGAGACCGTCCCGCACGCCCTGGAGGTGCTGTTCGTCCTGCACCGCCGCGTCCGGCCGTACAACAAGTACCTGCGCTGGGAACTGGAACGGCGGCCGCTGGGCGACCCCGCGAGAGCGCGGACCGTCTCCTGCCGGTCCTGCGACGCATCCTGGGCGACGGCGACCCGGCCACCCAGCGCGCGCTCTTCACTGGATCCGGGCCGGCCGGGCATGCCGCGCGTGCGGAACTCCGCCAGCTCGATGACCACGAGGTCGAGGTGGGCGGAGCGGAACCGGTCCAGCCCGGCGAGTTCGGAGGCCTGCCCGTCCCGGAGGATCACGTGCAGGTCGTAGTCGGAGTGGCCGGTCGGCATGTCCTCGTGGACCTGCGAGCCGCCGAGGACCAGCCCGGCGACCGCGGGATCCCCGGCCGCCCGTGCCGTGAAGGCCGCCAGTGTGTCTTCAGGAGAGCTGCCCGAGGTGAGGTGCACGGTGATCTCTCCCTGCGGAAGATGCGATGACGTTCGGAAGACGCGACGACGCTCCGAACCCGCGGGAACGGCAGCCGGGACCGCCGGAGCGTGGGAACGTCCGCGGTGCGGGTTCGTCGCGCAGGGCTGCGGTGTCCGGGACGCCGCGGGAGAGATCAGCTCACGGGGCGGACGCCACCTCGCCCGCGCCTTTGGCCGGTACCGCTTTTCGCCCCCGGCCGTAGGGTTGCCGTGCATCGGCGACGGGGGAGGTTGCATGACGCACGGGGCAGCACGGCGCGCGGACGAACCGGGCGGCGAGCCCGGCAGCGAGCCCGGCGGCGGGCCCTCGGACGCGGCCGTCGAGGCCGGCGGTGGCTTACGCGGCGCCCGCCCGCTGTGGCGGCAGCGCGACTTCGGGATCTTCTGGGCGGCCCAGACCCTCTCCGTTCTCGGTGACTCCTTCGCGCTGATCGCTCTGCCCCTGCTGGTGCTCGAGGCCACCGGCTCGGTCGCCCGGATGGGGCTGCTGACCGCGGTGGGCGGTGCGGCCTCCGTCGTGGCGGCGGTGTTCGCCGGGGCGGTCGTGGACCGGGTGGACCGCCGCCGGCTGCTCATCGCCTGCGATCTGGTGCGCATGGGGCTGTACGGGGTGATCCCGCTGGTGTGGCTGTTCGGGCCGCGGATCTGGCTGCTGTACGCGGTGCTGCCGCTGTGCGAGGCCGTCGGCATGCTGTTCGCGGTCGGCTATGTCACGGTCGTGCGCACCCTGGTCGGTACCGGGCAACTCACGGAGGCCAATGGACGGTTGAACGCGACGGCCGCCGCGGCGGGTGTCCTCGGGCCGCTGTGCGCGGGGCTGGTCGCCGCCTGGTCCGGGCCGGCCGCGGCCGTCGGCGTGGACGCGGCCAGTTTCGGGGTGTCGGCGATGTGCCTGTTCTTCGTACGGTTCCGCGCCCGCACCCCGGACGAACAGCCGGGCGGCCGCACCGGACTGTGGCACGACCTCCGCACCGGAATCGCCTTCCTCTACGGCCACCCCGTGCTGCGCTCGCTCACCGTCCTGCTGTTCGTCTTCAGCTTCCTCACCCTCGGCCTCAACGACCTGGTCATCTACCACCTCAAGTACGACCTCGGGCATGACGACGGCACCGTCGGCACCGTCATGGCGGCCGGTGCACTCGGCACCATCGCCGGCGCCCTGCTCGTGGCCGGGATCCGCCGCCGCCTCGGCTTCGGGCCGACGTGGACCTGCTCGGTCGCGGGCTGCGGCCTGGCGTTCGCCGGTCTCGGCTGGGCGCGTGACGTGCCGGTCGTCGCGGCCCTGAGCGCCGTCTTCCTCGCCTGTGCCGCCATGGGAGGCACCTGCTCGATGTCGCTCCGCCAGGAAGTGACCCCGGAACACCTCCTGGGCCGGGTCACCTCCGCCTTCTGGACCCTTCACTACGCGGCGGCCCCCGTCGGCGCCGCCGTCCTCACCTGGGCCGCCGAGGAACAGGGCACGGCCCCGGTCGCCCTGGCGGCCGGAGCGATGTGCGTCCTGCTCGCGGTGACGGCCCTGCTCACACCGATCCGCGGGGCCGGCAGACCCTGACCCGGCCGCGGCTCACCCGCGGTCGCAGCCGTCCCGCAGCGCTGCCAGCGCGTCCCAGGCCGCCCCGGGCTCCTCCCGGGGGAAGACCACCGGAGCGAAGCCGGGCCCGAACACGACGTATCCCTCCGCCAGGAACGACAGGGCGCCCCACTCCTCTCGCCGGTGGGCCCGGGCCAGCACCCGCTCGCAGGGCGCGCACACGATCCACGGAACGAGCACCGACGCGGCGAGCGGGTGCTCCGGCAGGACGAACCCGGCGGGCCGCGTCTCCTCCGCCCCGTCCTGGAGCACACGCAGCCGACCGGCCTCCTCACCGACATGGGGCAGGGACGTGATCCGTGTGCCGAGCCAGTCCCACTCGCCCCACTGCTCGGCCATCACCGCGAGTTCGGCGCGGGCCGGCTCCTCGATGCGCGTGCCCCGTCCGAGCAGCCGGTCGACCAGCAGCTCCAGACCGGCCTCCTGCTCCCCGATGTCCCAGCAGTCCTGTACCTCCTCGCGGTCCCCGGGCGCCGAGAGCAGCCCGGCCAGCCGGCTCCACACGACGGCCTCGGCGGCGTACTCCTGCGCGCTCATCCGTTGATCCCGCTGTAGTGGCGCAGGCTCCAGTTCCACAGCATCCGCGCCGCCAGGTACGCCAGCAGCCCGAGCAGCGGTGAGGCCGCCGCGAGCCAGTACGGGACTCCCGTCGAGTGGCCGTGGCCCGTCAGGACCGCTGCCGGGAAGTAGGCGACGAACGCGAGCGGCAGGCCGTAGGTCAGGAATCCGCCCACCGCCTTGGGCAGCACGTTCAGGGGGTAGCTGCCGAAGGTGCCGAGGAGTTCCTCCAGCCAGCGGCCCCACATGTCGGCGGCCGGGAAGCGCAGGGACGCACTGGCCACGACCGTGAACAGGGCGGCCTCCAGCAGCATGCCGCCGAGGACGGCCGCGACCAGGTAGGTGATCCGGCCCGTCGTCCAGTCCAGGTCGCTGCGGGCGAGCGCGCCCACCATCAGGCCGGCCGCCACGGTCAGGTCCCCGATGGCGTTGGTCGGGAAGAACGCCAGCTGGATCTGGCGGTGCACGGGCATGGGGCGCATCAGGTAGATGTCGACGCGGCCTTCCTGGATCTGCCGGCCGGCCCAGTGCATGCGTCCCAGGAACAGCACGAACAGCCCGTGCGCCAGCATCCGCGTCGCCGGGATCAGCAGCACGTCGGAGCTGTCCCAGCCGCCCATGCCGGCGAACCGCGACAGCAGCACCGTGGCGAACACGATCACCGACACCTGCCAGATCGCGCCGATCGCGATCATCAGCAGGAACTCGGTGCGGTACTCCAGCTGCGCGCGGAAGTTGAGCGCGGTCACGCGCCACACGATCCGCAGAGCCTTCAACGACATCTCAGCCTCCCTGCGAGATCACGCGCCGGGCGGCCCGCCGCCACAGCAACCGGGTGAACAACGCCAGCGCCACGACCCATACGGCCTGCACGGAGAGCTGGAACGCCGCGTCGGACAGCGGAATCCGGCCCACGTACAGCGACAACGGCACGCTCAGCGTGGCCTGGAAGGGGAGGAACGCGCTCATCGTCACGAACCAGTCCGGGAAGAACCACAGCGGCGCGTACACCCCGGACAGCAGGTTCTGCGCGAACAGCAGGATGAGCATCGCCGCGGTGTTGCGGACCGTCCAGAAGCACAACTGGTCGAGCATGAGCATGACGTAGTACAGGACCCACTGGCCGAGCAGCATGCTGAGCGCGAACACCCCGGCCACCGCGGGCGATCCGGGCGGCTCGACGACACCGGCGGCCAGGCAGATCAGGTACCCCGTCAACGCCCAGGCCAGCCCGTACAGCTGCTCTCCGGCGGCCCGCAGGGCGTAGTAGCGCTGCGGCGGAAGCGGCCGCAGGTACCAGTACACGATGGTGCCGAAGTGCATGTGCTGCAGGACGGTGTCCCGGCCCGCGTACTGGTCCAGCTCCCGCAGCCGGGAGGCAAGTACGGCCAGCACGGCGTACGTGACCGCCTGGTCGCGGCTCAGCCCCGCGGTCGTGCCGGTCTGCGCGTACAGCCCCCTCCACAGCGACCAGACCAGCACCACCTGCACGGCCAGCCGCAGGGCGACGGCGGTCATCCGGGGCGGTGCGTTCAGTTCGCCGAGCGGGGTGACCCGGGCGGCGCGCCAGGCGTGGAGCACGGCCACGTCAGACCTCCCCGGCATGCGCGTACGCGGCCCGCATCACGTCCTCGAGGTCCGCCTCGTCCAGGGCGATGTCCGTCACCTCGAACCGCTCGATCACCGCCTTCAGCGCCTGTTGGACGGTGGGCGCGTCCGGTCCGTCGGGGCCGAGGACGATCTGCCCGCCGGTGTGCCGCAGCAGCGTGGTGCCCGGCGGCGGGACGACCTCGGTGTGCGGATCGGCCAGCGTGGCCCGCACCTGCCAGGTCGAGCCGAACTTCCGGCGGATCTCGTCGAGCGAGCCGTCCAGCATCAGCCGGCCGTGGTTGACCAGCACCACCCGCTCGGCGAGCCGCTCGACCTCCGTCATGTCGTGCGTGGTCAGCAGCACCGTACGGCCGCGCTGCTCCACCTGGTGCCGCAGGAACTCCCGCACCTGCTCCTTCACCACCACGTCCATGCCGATGGTCGGCTCGTCCAGGAACACCACCGGCGGGTCGTGCAGCAGGGCGGCCGCGAGATCGCTGCGCACCCGCTGACCGAGCGAGAGGTGGCGGACCCGGGTGTCCCAGAACGACGACAGCTCCAGGATGTCGTCGAACTCCGCCAGCCGGGCGGCGTGTTCGGCCCTGGGAACCTCGTAGATGTCCCGCAGGATCGCGAACGACTCGCGCACCGGCAGGTCCCACCACAACTGGGTGCGCTGCCCGAACACCGCGCCCACGTTCCGGGCGTTGCGCTCCCGCTCCCGGTACGGCACCACGCCCGCCACCCGGGCCTCGCCCGACGTGGGGGTGAGGATGCCGGTGAGGATCTTGATGGTGGTGGACTTGCCGGCGCCGTTCGGGCCGAGCAGGGCGAGGAGTTCACCCTCGGCCACGTCGAAGGTGATGTCCGAGACGGCGTGCTTGGCCACCCGCTCGGGGTTGACCAGGGAACGGACGGCGCCCGCGAAGCCGGGGCGGCGGACGGTGGTGTGGAAGGTGCGGGACAACCCGCGGACCTCGATGGCGACACTCAACGGACCCACCAACTCCCTTGCGGCGAACACAGCAGCGGCCGGTCGGCACGAGGGCCGACCGGCCACGGATGACATCCCGACACTCTCGGAATGTCGATCAATCGGTCAATCGATTAATCGTCTTCTTACCTGGTGGTCGAGAACACGAACGAGAACTCCGCCGGTTCCGCCTTCAGGAAGTACTGCGGCAGCGGGCCGGGGCCGCAGGACTGTGAGCCGATGCCGTGCTGCCCGTGGTCGAGGTTGACCCACACGGTGTCGCCGGCCGTGAGGTCGGTGCGGTGCCTGGCCGCGTCCAGCTGCTCGGTCGTCCAGCGCCGCGCCGTGAACCAGAACTCCGGGTCGCCCTCGATCCTGAGGCCGCCGAGCTCCACCCAGCGGACGTCGCCCCGGGCACCGTTCTCCTGCGGACGGACGTACGGCGTCTGCAGCCCGTCCACCGTGGACTGCCAGCGGCCGACCATGGACGCCTTGCCGGTGTCCGGGTACGCCTCGCCGGGACCGCCGCCGAACCACTCCACCCGGTCCGCCTCCGCCAGCCCGAAGCGGACTCCGAGCCGGGGCAGCGGCACCGTCCAGTCGCCCTGCGGCGTCACGGACACGGTCAGCCGCAGCCGCTCGCCGTCGGACGTCCAGCGGTACACCGTCTCCAGACCCACCTCGCGGGCGGCCGGTGCCACCCGGGTGCGGACCGTCAGCGCGTCGTCGCCCGCCTCGACCGAGACCAGGCGGTGCCGCATCCGGTGCAGGCCGAGCGTGCGCCACAGCGTCCCGTAGCGGGTGTCGGTCTGCCACTCGGCGCCGTCGTCGTTGTCGGTCGGCGCCCGCCACACGTCCAGCCGCGGCGTCGCACCGACCTCCACTCCGCCGATCGAGAGCAGCGCACCGGTGCGGGCGTCGAACCCGGCCGGGCCGAGCGTGATCCGGTCCCCGTCCGGCACGGGCCGGTCGGTCGCCGGGAAGGACGGCAGTGGCCGTGCCCCCACCGCGAACTGGCCCCAGGCCACCACATGGCCCTTCGCGGCCCAGGACGTGTCGTCCGCGAGCAGCGCGCGCACCGTCCACTGCCGCTCGCCGCCCCGGCCGTCCACGGGCGGCTCCGGCAGCTTCACCTCGGCGCTCTCGCCCGGTGCGAGCACCGGCACCGCGAGCGAACCCGACTCGACGGTCTCGCCGTCCACCTGGCACGACCACTCGAAGGCCAGCGCCGACAGGTCCGCGAAGTCCTGCTTGTTGGTGACCCGCACGATGCCGTTCGCGCCGTCGCCCTCGATGTGGACCGGCTCGATGACCTTCTTGTACTCGATCAGGCCCGGCGACGGCGTCCGGTCCGGGAAGACCAGCCCGTCGCACACGAAGTTGCCGTCGTGCAGCTCCTCGCCGAAGTCCCCGCCGTAGGCGTAACCCAGCTCGGCGTGCCGGACGCCGTGGTCGATCCACTCCCAGACGAAGGCGCCCTGGAGCCGCTCGTACTTCTCGAACAGCTCCTGGTAGTCGGCGAGTCCACCCGGTCCGTTGCCCATCGCGTGCGCGTACTCGCACTGGATGAAGGGCAGCTCACGACGCTTGCGCGTGCCGCCGTCCAGGCCCTGGCCGATCTTCTCGACCTCGTCGTGGAAGGCGTACATCCGCGAGTACACGTCCGTGTCGCGGCAGTTCCAGTCGCCCTCGTAGTGCACCAGCCGCTCGGGGTCGCGGTCGTGGATCCACTCGGCCATGGCGGTGAGCCCGCGGCCGGTGCCGGCCTCGTTGCCCAGCGACCAGAACACGATCGACGGGTGGTTCTTGTCCCGTTCGACCATGCGCGCCGCGCGGTCCAGCAGGGCCGGGGTCCAGCGGTCGTCGTCGACGGGGTTGTCCCGCCAGTCCTGCTCGGTGAAGCCGTGGGTCTCCAGGTCGCACTCGTCGATGACCCACAGGCCGTACTCGTCGCACAGGTCCAGGAAGGCCGGGTGCGGCGGGTAGTGCGAGGTGCGTACGGCGTTGAGGTTGTGCCGCTTCATCAGCAGCACGTCCTCGCGCATGGTCTCCAGGTCGAGCGCGCGGCCGTGCTCGGGGTGCCACTCGTGCCGGTTGACACCCTTGAAGAGCACGGCCTTGCCGTTGACCTTGATCAGCCCGTCCTCGAGGACGACCGTACGGAAACCGATCCGCAGCGGCACCCGCTCCCCGTCCGTGACCAGCACACCGTCGTAGAGCTTCGGCGTCTCGGCGGTCCACGGATCGACCGCGGCCGTCACCGGCTCACCGGTCGCGACATCGATGTCCAGGGCCGGCACGGTCACCCGGCCGTCGACGTCGGAGTCGACGCGCAGGGTGCCCTCACCGGTGGTGTGGTCGTAGGAGGCGTGCACGAAGAAGTCGCCCGCGCTGCCGGACGGGCGGTGCAGCAGCGTCACGTCGCGGAAGATGCCGGGCAGCCACCACTGGTCCTGGTCCTCCAGGTACGACCCCGCCGACCACTGGTGCACGCGCACGGCGAGCACATTGGAGCCCGGCCTCAGCAGCTCACCGACCGCGAACTCGTGCGGCAGCCGGGAGCCCTTGAACTCGCCGAGCTCCGTGCCGTTCAGCCAGACGCGGGCGCAGGACTCGACCCCGTCGAAGCGCAGCACCGCCCCGCCGTCCGACGGCCAGTCGTGCGGCAGGTCGAAGACGCGCAGATGGTCACCGGTGGGGTTCTCCGTCGGGACGTACGGCGGGTCCACCGGGAAGGGGTAGAGATGGTTGGTGTAGATCGGGGAGCCGAACGCCCCGTCGCCCTGGAGGACCCAGTGCCCGGGGACCGTGACCTCGGCCCAGTTCCCGGCGTCGTAGCCCTCCTCGGCGAACGAGTCGTCCTCGGCACCGGCGGAGGCCGAGAGCCGGAAACGCCAGCTGCCGTTCAGCGACAGGGACCGCGCGTCCGAGGACGCGTACCAGGCGCGGGGCGGCAGGGCCCCGCTGCCCGGGGAGACGTCCTCGACGTAGTCGACGGATGGGGTCGTGCGGAAAGACATCGGTCTCCTAGCTCAGCCCTTGATGCCGGTCTGTGCGATCCCCTGCACCAGCCAGCGCTGGAGGAAGAGGAAGACGAAGATCAGGGGCAGGATCGAGATGGCCGTGGCCATGAAGATCAGGTGGTAGTTGACGGTCTGGTTCGTCATATACGACGACAGCGCCACCTGGACTGTCCAGGCACTCGGATCCTGTCCGATGACCAGGGGCCACAGGAAGGCGTTCCAGCCGTTGATGAAGGTGATCGTGGCGATGGCCGCGAAGAAGTTCAGCGAGTTGGGTACGACGATCCGCCAGTACGCGCCCCAGTAGCCGAGCCCGTCCACCCGCGCCGCCTCCTCGAGCTCCTTCGGGAACCCCAGGAAGTACTGCCGGAAGAGGAAGCACGTGAAACCACTGAAGAGGCCCGGGATGATCAGACCCCGGTAACTGTCGACCCAGCCGAGGGACGAGACCAGCACGAAGCTCGGCACGAAGGTGACGGCCGTGGGAACCATCAGGGTCACCAGGACGGCGTAGAACACCTTGTTGGCGTGCTTGTACGGGATCCGGGCCAGTCCGTACCCGGCCATCGAGCAGATCAGCAGGATTCCCGCCGTGTGGAGGACGGCGACGACCACGGAGTTCCACAGGGACTGCGCGAAGTCGACGGTGACGTCGTCGAACGGCTCGGTGATGTTGCCCCACTGGATGGACGTGGGGAACCACTTCCAGGTCTCGCCCGTGATCTCCGGGTCCGTCATCAGCGCGTTGCGGACGATCAGATAGAAGGGGATCAGGAAGAGCAGGGCGGCGATACCGGTCGCGATGTACAGACCGGTGCTGCCCATGACGCCGCCGCCGCGCTTGGCCTTGGCCGGCTTCGCCGCCTTGCCGATGTCGGGTGCCGTGGTGGTCACTTGGACTCCTCACCCCTTCCGAAGCCCATGATCTTGCCCTGGAGCAGTGTGACGACGCAGATGAGCAGGGTCAGCACGACCGCGCCCGCGCTGCCCGCGCCGTAGTTCTGGTTCTGGCCGAGGGCCATCTTGTAGAGCTCGACCAGCGGCGGCTGGCCCCAGGTGGCCTTGCCGAGCAGGTTGAAGAACTCGTCGAAGGCCTGGTAGGCAGCGACCAGCAGCAGCAGGATCACCGCGGTGGACGTGGCCCGCAGCTGCGGCAGCGTGATGTGCCGGAAGGTCTGCCAGCCCGGCTTGGCACCGTCGATCGAGGCGGCCTCGTACAGCTCCCGCGGGATGTTCTGGAGCGCCGCGATGAACAGGATCATGTAGAAGCCCGACTGCAGCCAGAGGCGGACGGTCACGATGACCAGCCAGTACCAGGGCGGGTCCGGGTTGGCCAGCCAGGCGATGTTGTCGACGCCGAACCAGCCGAGGACGGTGTTGGCCAGACCGAAGCGGACGCCGTTGAAGATGGACATCTTCCAGATCAGCGCGGCGGCGACGTAGCTGACCGCGGTCGGCAGGAAGAACACCGACCGGAAGAACGCCCGCATGAACCGCAGCCGGTTGACCAGCAGCGCCAGACCCAGCGAGAGGGCCCAGGTGGCGGGCACGATGAACGCGGCGAACACGGTGAACGTGACCAGCGAGTTCCGGAAGTTCGTGTCCGTCAGGATCTGCTTGTAGTTGTCGAAGCCGACGAACTCGCTCGGCGTGACGGTGAAGCGCGCCTCGAAGAAGCTGAGCCAGATGCTCCAGCCGATCGGCACGAAGACGAAGATCACCAGGCCGATCAGGAACGGCCCGGTGAAGAGCCAGAAGTTGAAGGTGCTGCTCGCCCTCAGGCCCCGCCGCGGCCGAGGCTGGGAGACCTTGGCCGGGGCGGGCTGGGCGACCCCGCGCGTGGTGGTGGTCGACATGTCGAGATCCGTCCGGTGGTCTATCCGAAGAGCTTCTTGAGTTCGGCGTTGACCTTCTTCTCACAGGCGTCGAGCTGGGCCTTCGGGTCACCGTCCTTGCGGATGGTGTTGGCGATCACGTCCCAGAAGGCGGCGATCATGGCCTGGGTCCAGCCGATGTTGTCGAAGTGGCCGAACTCGTTGAAGAGCTTGACGCCCTCGGCAGGCAGGCCGGACTTCAGCTTGCTCGCGGACTGGGCGAGCGAGGTGCGCGGCGGGATGTGGAAGCCGTAGGAGGTGGCGAAGTCCTCCTGGTGCTTCTTCTGGTCGATCCACAGCCACTTCACGTATTCCTTGGCCGCCTCGACGTTCTTGCTCTTGGCGTTGACGAACATCGACCAGCCGCCGTTGTAGACGGACTGCTTGCCGGCCGAACCGACCTTCGGGAAGGGGAAGATGCCGATGTCGTCGCCGAGCGCCTTCTGCATGGCCGGCATGGCCCACATGCCGCACCACTGGATCGCCGTCAGGCCCTGGATGAAGGCCGAGGGATCCCACGAGTCGGCGGGGGCGTCGAGAAGCAGGTTGCCGCTGGTGAACAGGCCACGCAGCTGCTTGAGACCCTCGGCGACGGCGTCGGTGTTGAAGGCGGGCTTGTTGTCCGCGGTGAGCGTGTCGGCGCCGGCCGACCAGATCAGCGGGCGGTCGATCGAGGTCAGGTCGTTGCCGAGGAAGATGCCCTTGACCTTGCTGGTGGTCAGCTTGTCGGCGGCCTCGATCAGCTCTTCCAGCGTGGTCGGCACCTCGACTCCGGCCTTCTTGAACAGCGAGGGCCGGTAGAAGAGGAACTGCGGGTCGTCGATCATCCGGACGCCGTATATCTTGCCGTCGACCGTGTGCGACTTGATGTCGGCCTGGTTGAAGTCGTCCTTGACCGGCTCGATGATGTCGGTCAGGTCCGCCACCTGGCCGCTCTTGACGAGCTGGATCTGCGGGTGGAACTCGAAGACGTCCGGCGCGTTCTTGGTGAGCAGCGCGGCGAAGAGCTTCTGCTCGTAGTTGTTGCCGGTGATCCACTGCGTGGTGACGTTGGCGTCCTTGTAGTCCTTCGCGTACCGCTTCACGGCCTGCTCGACACCGGCCTCGCCGTATGCGTGGAAGTACTGGACCAGGCCGTCGCCCGACCCGCCGCCGCTCCGGCCGGTGTTGCTGCCGCACGCGGCGAGTCCGCCGGCGGCGGCCAGGCCCATCGCGGCCCGCAGTACGTTTCGGCGGTCCCAGTTCATGTTGCTCGATGCCGACATGCTGACGTCCTTGTCTCGAGTGCGGCTGCGGCTCTGCGGCTCACTGCCTGATGGCTCACGGCCCGGAGGCTCGCGCCAGATGGCTCAAAGAGAGGTGCGGTGCGGGACGCTAGAGCTTCGGCTAAGGCTTCGGCAAGGGGTTGGACGAAGTCTGTGCGAAGCGTTGTGTCCGGTTCGCGATTTCGAACGCGTGGAGGGTGCGGAGGAGTTGGTTCCGCCGCTACGAAGGTGTGGTGGTACGGCTCCTCACGGGGGCGGCGCGTTTGCCGTTCTTCTGCCCGACGGTCTGGAGGGCGCCTTCGAGCGCGAACGTGGCCGCGCCCAGGCACACCGGGTCGGTGGGGATCGGGGAGAGGACGACTTCGGTGGCGGCCAGCGGCCGTGGCAGCGCGTGCCGGGTCACGGCCTCGCGCACCTCGTGCAGCAGCGGCTCGCCCAGGGTGCGGGCGACCCAGCTGCTCAGCACGACGATCTCGGGGTTGAACAGGTTGACCAGGTCCGCGACGCCGGCGCCCAGGTAGCGGGCGGTCTCGTGGACGACCCGGCGTGCCACGGGGTCGTCCGCCGCGACCCCGCGGGCCAGGGCGTCGATGGTCGCCGTCTGGTCCTCGGCATGCAGCAGCGGGCTGTCGGGGCTGAGTTCGCGCAGGTTCAGCATGATGCCGCGCGCGCCGACGTACGCCTCCACACAGCCGTGGTCGCCGCACCGGCACAGGCGTCCGTCCAGCACCATCGTGGTGTGGCCCCACTCGCCGGCGCTGTTGCTGACCCCGCGGTGCAGTCCGCCGCCCAGGACGAGACCGGCGCCCACGCCGGTGCCGAGGTTCACCACCACGGCGTTCCCGTGCCCGCGCGCGGCACCGAACCACAGCTCGGCGACCGCGCTGGCGCGCAGCGGGTTGTCCAGGTAAAGGGGGTAGGCGATGTGCTCGGTGAGCAGCTCGAGGAGCGGTACGTCGTGCCAGTCCCAGTTGGGCGCGTACTCCGAGGTGCCGGTCGCGCGGTCCACCTGCCCCGGCACGCTCACGCCGACCCCGAGCACCCGGGCGCCCTCGATGCCGGCCTGGGTGACCACCGAGCCGACGGCGGTGGCCACATGGGCCACCACCTGCTCGGGCAGGCTCTCGCTGGGCCGGACGTCCTCCTCGGCGCGGGCCAGCACGTTCAGCCCGAGGTCGAACAGCTCGACGTGGACGTACGTCTCGGCGATGTCGACGCCGATCAGTGCGCCGCCCGAGCTGTTGACGGCGACCAGGCCCCGGGGGCGGCCACCCGCCGAGTCCTCGAAGCCGACCTCGGTGATCATGCGGAGGTCGAGCAGCTCGCCGACGAGGGTGGCGACCGTGGCGAGGCTGAGGCCGGTGGCGGCCGCCAGCTCCTGCCGGGACGTGGGTGACTCCGCGATGATCTGGCGCAGCACCTCGTAGCGGTTCGCGGTGCGGATGTCACGTGATGTGCGCTTCACCGGGGTGCCCCATTCCTTCCCAGACCGGCCGGGCCGGGTCGACGTCAGCACCGGCGCGGCGCCAGGCTATGGTCTGCCGGGACTTTCGACAAGGGGTTTGGAAAGGGGCTTTATAAAGTGCCCGCCTGCTGAGGGTGGGTACTGGCCGGTGGTGGCCTGCCCATGATGCCTCAGTACGGGTGTGTCAGCCCCCGGTGGTGCGGTCCCCGTCCTCGGCGGACAGGCCCGCGGGGCGCGCCGCCGCCTCGCCCGAGCGGTTCGCGCCGGCGACCGCGGCGGCCAGCTGTTGCTGCACCTGTTCCGGCAGCGTCCTGCCGCCCGCGGTGCCCACCACATCCTGGGCCAGGTGGTGCAGCTTGGTGTTGGTGTTCTGGGAGGTCCTGACCAGGACGCTCCAGGCCTCCTCGGGGCTCAGGCCGAAGGAGGCCATCAGGATGCCGCGGGCCAGGTCGATGGTGGGCCGGGTCTGCATGGCGCGGCGCAGCTGGGTGACTTCGGCGCGGAGGCCCCGGCCGTCCTCCTCCGGCGGGTCCTGGGCCGGCGCGGCCGGGGGTGCGGCGCCTTCCGGCCTGCCGGAGTCCGCGAACAGCTCCCGCATGCCGGTCAGGTCGAGCACGCGCTCGACCGCGATGCCGCAGGACCGTACGGTGACCGTCTTGCCCTCGTCGACCGCGCGGGTACGCAGATCCAGCAGCGCGTTGAGACCGGAGCAGTCGCAGAACCCGACCGCGTCCAGGCGCAGGTCGATGCCGGTGCCGGACAGGGTGAGCATGTCGTACAGCTCGGGGAGCAACCGTCGGCTGCCCAGGTCGAGTTCGCCCCACACCGTCACGGTCATGCGGTCACCGTCCGGGACGACGTCCATGGTCGCCATGCAGGGCGGGATCGCCGCCGGCGCACGGTCGACCGGTGTGGGTGCGGCCTTCTCCGGTGTGTGAGACCACGCAGCGTACGCAGGCTCCGGCATGGCCCGGTTCTCCCTCGTTCTGTTCGCCTTGCCTCCGCTTCCAGCGTTGCCCCTCTACCCCACACCCGTCAATCGATACACGAAATGAAGTACATGTATTTGAGTGCGTGAATGTTCTGTCGTTAGAGTTGCGGCATGGATGGAGTGCCCGAGCCACACACCGGATGGACCTTCTTCACCAACCATGCCCGCGTGCTGGCCGCCATTGCCGACAACCACAGTGCTCGTATCCGGGACATCGCGGCCCACTGCCGGCTCACCGAGCGGGCCGTACAGAAGATCATCGCCGACCTGGAGCAGGACGGATACCTCTCCCACACTCGGGAGGGAAGGACCAACACGTACCGCATCGATCCCGGCAAGGTGCTGCGCCACCCGGCCGAGGCGGGTCTGACCGTGGCCTCCCTGATGTCCCTGCTCGTCAAGGACGAGGCCGACCGCGCCACTACCTCCGTGACCGGGAGGGGCCCGCGCACGGCGACCTGACCCGACGGGCCGCAGCACGCAGGCGCCCCCCGCCTTCGGTGCGGGCAGCCCCCGCCGGTGCAGGCAGCCCCCGCTCCCTGTGTGCGCCTACGCTTCCGTCCGGTCCAGCACGCCTCGCACGAAGGTGTTGGCGAACTTCCCCCGCGGGTCCAGCTCCTGCGTCAGCGCCCGGAAGTCGCCGAGCCTCGGATACAGCCCGCCCAGGGCGGAGGCGGGCAGGGTGAAGACCTTGCCCCAGTGCGGACGGGCCCCGAAGGGCGCCAGTGCCTGCTCGACCCGGCGTACCACCGGCAGTACCGCCTGCGTGTCCTCGACCCACGTGAAGTGCGCCGCGACGGTGTCCCGGCCGTGGGAGGGGCTGAGCCACTGGTCGTCACCGGCGACCGTACGCACCTCGCACGTCTGCAGGACCGGGGCGACGGTCTCCCGGATCGCGTCGAGAGCGTGCAGCATCTCCACCGCGTGCCCGCGCGGCAGCAGGTACTCCGACTGGAGTTCCGCCCCGCTGCTCGGGACGAACTCGGCCCGGAAGTGCGGAAGTCGCTGGTGCCACGGCCCCGGCACGCCGAACTGCTCGGTGCAGTTGACCGCGGGCATGCCCGGCACCGGGTGCATCTTCTCCGTGGCCGGAGCGGCCCAGGGGAAGGCGGGCAGCGGCTGGTCGGTGCGCCGCTTGAGCCACACCTGCCGGAAGCCCGGCTCCCGCCAGTCGGTGAACAGACTGACGCTGTACCCCGTGGCCATCACCGTCTCGAACGCCCCGGAGTCCAGGCCCTCCAGCGGCAGTTCGGTGAACACGTGCTGCTCGACCTCGTAGGCCGGCTCCAGGTCCAGGGTGAGCGCGGTGACGACCCCCAGCGCGCCGAGTGACGTGACGGCCCCGCCGAACCGCTCCTCGCCCCGGCCGATGGTCAGCGCCGAGCCGTCGGCCGTGACCAGCTCCACCTCGCGCACGGACACCGAGAGCGGCCCGTTGAGCACCCCGGAGCCGTGGGTACCGGTCGCGACCGAACCGGCCACCGAGATGTGCGGCAGGGACGCCATGTTGTGCAGCGCGAGCCCCTGCCCGTGCACCCGCCGGGCCAGTTCCGCGTAGCGCACGCCGCCGCCGACCCGGACCGTGCGGGCTGCCGTGTCGACGTCCACCTCCGGGGGCAGACCGGACAGCGACAGCAGGACGCCCTCGGGGCCCGGTTCGGCGATCTCGTTGAACGAGTGCCCGCTGCCCAGCACCCGCACCCGGTCGCCGTCCGCGACGAGCGCCCGCAGCACGGCGAGCGACCCGGGCCGGTGCAGTTCCTTGGCCGCGTAGGTGATGTTGCCCGCCCAGTTGGTCACGGTCCCGTTCATGGCGTCGTCCTTCCCCGAGGCAGCGGGGACCGGGAAGTCCCCGGGCCGGAACCTACCCCGGCCCGGTGTCCATTGCCGCTGCCGCCCGGCTGGGCCTACCGTGGAGAGGTTGTAGAGAGCGGTTTCTACGTTCTGCTCTCCGTGTACCGCCGAGCCGGAAGGTCCCCTCCTTGAGCCAGCGCCCCCAGGCACTGTTCGCCATGGCCGCCGAGAACGTGCCGCAGGTCTTCCCGCCCGAGGTGCTGGCACGGCTGCGCACGTCCGTGGAGATCGATCCGGACCTCGTGGCGCAGGACTTCACCGACCCGCGCGTCCTCGATGTGCTGGCCCGGACCGAGATCCTGGTGACCGGCTGGGGCTGCCCCCGGCTCGACGAGACGGTCCTCGCCGCGGCTCCCCGGCTGCGGGCGGTGCTGCACTCGGCCGGATCCGTGAAGTCCTTCGCCGGCCCCGGTGTCCGGGAGCGCGGCATCACCGTCTCCTCGGCGGCCGTCGCCAACGCGCTGCCGGTCGCCGAGTACACCCTCGCCATGATCCTGCTCGCCGGAAAGGACGTCCTCGCCGCCCGCGACCGGATGCGCACGGCCCGCGCCTCCGCCGGCTGGGGCGTGATCCCCGGCATCGGCAACTACGGCCGCCGGGTCGGCGTCATCGGCGCCTCCCGCATCGGCCGCCGCGTCCTCGAACTGCTGCGCCCCTTCGATCTGCGGCCGGTCCTCACCGACCCGTACGTCGACGAACGGCAGGCCGCGGCGCTCGGCGTCCCCCTGCTGCCCCTGGACGAACTGCTGCGCACGTCCGGCATCGTCACCGTCCACGCCCCCGAGACCCCCGAGACGCACCACATGATCGGCCGCCGCGAGCTGGCCCTGATGCCCGACGGCGCGGTGCTGATCAACACCGCGCGCGGCGCGCTCGTCGACCACGACGCCCTGGTGGAGGAACTGCGTGCCGGGCGCCTCACCGCCATCCTCGACGTCACCGACCCGGAGCCGCTCCCCGCCGACTCCCCCCTCTACGACCTCCCCGGCGCGTTCGTCACGCCGCACCTCGCGGGCTCGCAGGGCAACGAGCTGGCGCGGCTCGGCCTGACCGTCGCCGAGGAGGCGGAGCGGCTGCTGGCCGGGGCGGAGCCGGCGTACGCCGTCGACTGGGCGGCGCTGGCGCGCGAAGCCTGACATCACCCTGGCAAAACATCACGAACGGGGCATTCTCCAGACTCGGGGGGACCCGGTACCCGCCCCGCACACCCATGGGCATACCGTGAGGAGTCGTACGTCCGAACCGGGAGGAGACACGGGATGGGCAGCCGTACCGCGCTGGTCGAGGATCTGATGGAGCGGTTCCCGCACGTGCCGCGGGAAGCCGTCTTCAAGGAGGACCTGCTCCGCGGCGGCGTCGCCTTCGACCCGTCCGCGCTCAGCGACAACGAGGGCGGCGAGGTCAAGCCGAAGTCGTACTTCATCTTCTCCTTCGACCACGGCACCCTGCCCGAGCTGGGCGAGGCGGCGCTGCGCCGGCCGCCCGAGGAGATCATCCTCACCGGCGGCCCCTACGACCTGCGCCGCACCGTCGTCTCGGTCCGGGTGAACCCGTCCTCGCCGTACCGCGTCGCCGCGAACGACGACGGCGTGCTCGGCCTCTACCTCGACGGCAAGCGGATCTCAGACGTCGGTGTGCCACCGATGCCCGAGTACTACCGGCACACCCTCGCCAACGGGAAGTCGGTCATGGAGGTCGCCCCGACCATCCAGTGGGGTTACCTGATCTACCTGACCGCGTTCCGCGTGTGCCAGTACTTCGGTGCCAAGGAGGAGTGCCAGTACTGCGACATCAACCACAACTGGCGCCAGCACAAGGCGGCGGGCCGCCCGTACACGGGTGTGAAGGACGTCGACGAGGTCCTCGAGGCGCTCGAGATCATCAACAGGTACGACACCGCGAAGGTGTCCACCGCGTACACGCTCACCGGTGGAGCGATCACGTCGAAGGTCCAGGGCCTGGACGAGGCGGACTTCTACGGGCGGTACGCCAAGGCCATCGAGGAGCACTTCCCGGGCCGCTGGATCGGCAAGGTCGTCGCCCAGGCCCTCCCGCGCGACGACGTCCAGCGGTTCAAGGACTACGGCGTGCAGATCTACCACCCCAACTACGAGGTGTGGGACGAGTACCTGTTCAAGATGTACTGCCCGGGCAAGGAGCGGTACGTCGGCCGGGACGTGTGGCACAAGCGGATCCTGGACTCGGCGGAGGTGTTCGGGGCGCGCAACGTGATCCCCAACTTCGTCGCGGGCGTCGAGATGGCGGAGCCGTTCGGCTTCAAGACGGTCGACGAGGCGATCGACTCCACCACCGAGGGCCTGCGCTTCTTCATGTCGCACGGCATCACGCCCCGCTTCACCACCTGGTGCCCGGAGCCCACGACGCCGCTCGGCAAGGCCAACCCGCAGGGCGCGCCGCTGGAGTACCACATCCGTCTGCTCCAGGCCTACCGGCAGACCATGGAGGACTTCGGTCTCTCCTCGCCCCCCGGCTACGGCCCGCCCGGCGCCGGCAACGCGGTCTTCTCGGTGAGCTCCTTCATGGACAGCCTCCCGGCCGACGAACCCACCGCCGTCTGATAACAGTTCGATGACGTCGTGCCTTTTCACGGCACGGCATTGAGTCGCCGGGCGGCCGCACCCGTATGACACCTTGAGCGTGGAGTCATGGGGTGCGGCCGTCCTGTCGTGATATCTGAACAGGGCGCTTGTCAGTTGTGTGGGAGGCGTGAAAAGCTCTCCCCCTGCCGCGAGGTTCCCCCCAACTCCAATGCCGATGTGGTGAGTTGACCTCGCTTGTGGATGCAGGAGACTCATGCCCGACCTGCCGACCCCTCAGGACGCCACCGAGGCCGCGCTGTTCTCCGAGTGCTGGGACGCGGTCCTCGCGTACGCGGACCTGTGCACCTCCGGTTCCACGGCCGCCGCACAGCTCGGCCGCGAGGCGTTCGCACACGGCATACGCGAGGCCCGCGCCGCCGAGACCGGCGCGGTCCGCGGCACCGCCCGCCGCCCGGCCCGGCTGCCCCGCATACCTCTGCTGCTGACCTCCGTACGCACCACGGCAGCGGCCTGGGAGGAGGAGGGGCAGGGCCACAAACTCGACCCCGACCTGCGCCTGTGGCTCAACTCGGACAAAGCCGCCCGATACTCCGGCCCGCCCCTGCAGCGCCCGCTCGCGCTGCGCGGCCTGCGCGATCTGCAGCAGGCGGACGCGGAACTGCTGTGGTTCACCGAGGTGGAGGCGCTGCCGCTGTCCGTGGTCGCCCGCCGCCTGGGCCTCGACCCGGACGGCGCCGCCGAGGAACTCCAGCAGGTGCGCACCCTGTTCCGGGACCGCTGCCACCGCAACCACCTCGACACGCCGATGGACGCTCGGTGCCGCAGCTACGCCCGGCTGCTGGACGCCGTCACCCGCTCCTCCGCGGCCGAGACCCCCGGCGACCTCTCACGGCACCTCGCCACCTGCGTGCAGTGCGCCGAGGCCGCCGCCTGCCTGCGCCTGCACGGCGGCGCCCTGCCCGGGGCGCTGGCCGGCGGAGTGATCGGCTGGGGCGGCCTCGCCTATCTGGAGCGCCGCCGCCGCGCCGCAGAGGTGCGGCTCGCTGCGGGACGCCCCGGCTCGGCGGACAAGGCGGCCGGTGAACCGGAGGACGGCGAGCAGAAGGCACGCGTCGCCCGCAACGGCCTCCTCGTCGCGGCGGTCCTGGTCTCCGTGCTGGCTCTCGGCGTCTCCCTGATGCCCTTCGGCGGCGGAGGCGACGACCTCGGCGCATCCGGTGGCGCCGACCGCCAGCCGGTGGCCGACCCCGCTCCGCCCCTGCCGTCCGCCCCGTCCCTGCCGCCCGCCACCTCCAAGCCGGCCGACCGGACCACCCAGGGCACGAAGCAGCCGGAGAAGTCCGGCAAGCCGGAGGGCAGGAACCGCCACACCGAACCGCAGGGCACCTCCTCGTCCACCGAGCGCACCGAACCCGACGAGAGCGGGGACCCCGTCTGCCGGGTCGAGTACGACCTGGTCAACCAGTGGCCCGACGGCTTCCAGGCCACCGTCACCGTCACCAGCGCCGAGGCCCTCGACTCCTGGCGCGTCGCCTGGTCCTTCCGGGACGGCCAGAAGGTCGGCCAGATGTGGGACGCCTCCGTCTCCCAGGACGGCTCCCGCGTCACCGCCACCGCCGCCGACTACAACAAGTCGGTCCCCGCGGGCGGCGACCTGGCCTTCGGCTTCCTCGCCTCCTGGCACGGCAAGAACTCCCCGCCGTACGACTTCGAGGTGAACGGCCACGCCTGCGCGAAGGGCAGTTGACGAACCCTCTCGTCAGGCCGCGAGCGGCACCTGCTCGCCCTCTTCAGCGTTCTGGTACCGAGCCCAGATCTGGTTCAGCTCGTGCTGGTAGTAGAGCGGGAACAGCACGGCCACGATGTAGAGGATGAAGCCGATCCAGGGATTGCAGCTCCGTTCCATCCCGGCCGACTGCTGCATGCGCGCAATGCGCAGACCGGTGTTGTAGACCGAAACGAAGGGCGGAACGATCACCAGCCAGCCGACCGTGACGGCCAGCACCGCCAGCGCCGGATTGACCTCGATGCGTGAATCGAATTCCCGGGCCTCGCGATTCACTTTGTAGTACCAGACCAGGTGGTAGATGCCCAGCGTGATCAGCGGCCAGATCAGCCACACCAGAAAGATATTGCGGGTCTTGCCTGCGCGACCTGACATGCTGCACCTCCCGTGATTCCAGTGCACCACGTCCGGCCATCACGTGCGCGTCGTGCACGGGGGGCTTTGGGGAGCCGTCCCGGACGGCCCCGTGAGGGTGGGTTTAATTCCGTGGCGCCCGAGGGGCGCACGCCTCTAAGGTGGGGGCGAATCGCGCGGCGGCCTGTTGCTGCCGCCGTCGGCTGTGTGACGAGCAGGAGGTGTGATCGATGGCTGTCTCTGAGATGGGCGCTGCCCGCATCCGGAAGTTCATCAAGTCCACCTCCGTGGCCTCCGGCTGACCTCTTTCTCTCAGCGCCTTCGAGCGCAGTGCCGGGGCCACCCTTGTGAAGGGTCACCCCTTGTCTTTCTCTTCTCTCCCGGGTTCGTCCTCCTCTGCCTCGCATCCGCTCGAGCCCTACGGCTGGGACGCGGGCTGGGAGACCGAGTTCGCCCCGTACGAGGCCGAAGGCCTGCTCATCGGCCGGGTCGTGCGGGTCGACCGCGGGCAGTGTGACGTCGTCACCGCCGACGGGCCGCTGCGGGCCGACACCGCGTTCGTCACCCCGCACGACCCCCTGCGGGTCGTGTGCACCGGCGACTGGGTCGCCGTCGAACCCGGCGGGAACCCGCGCTACGTCCGCACCTGCCTGCCGCGCCGCACCGCCTTCGTCCGCTCCACCTCCTCGCAGCGGTCCGAGGGGCAGATCCTCGCGGCCAACGTCGACCACGCCGTGATCGCCGTGTCCCTCGCGGTCGAGCTCGACCTCGGCCGCATCGAGCGGTTCCTCGCGCTCGCCTGGGAATCCGGGGCCCAGCCCGTCGTCGTCCTCACCAAGGCCGACCTCGTGCCGGACGCCGTGACCCGCGCGCACCTCGTCCAGGACGTGGAGACGAGCGCGCCCGGCGTGCCGGTCGTGCCCGTCAGCTCCGTCGACGGGGACGGGCTCGACGTGGTCGCCGCGCTCGTCGGCGGGGGGACGTCCGTGCTGCTCGGGCAGTCCGGCGCGGGCAAGTCGACCCTCGCCAACGCGCTGCTCGGCGAGGACGTCATGACCGTCCAGGCCACCCGTGACGTCGACGGCAAGGGCCGCCACACCACGACCACGCGCAATCTCCTCGTCCTGCCCGGCGGAGGCGTCCTGATCGACACCCCCGGACTGCGCGGCGTCGGACTCTGGGACGCCGGGACCGGTGTCGGGCAGGTGTTCTCCGAGATCGAGGAACTGGCCGAGCGGTGCCGCTTCCACGACTGCGCCCACGAGGCGGAGCCGGGGTGCGCCGTACTGGCCGCGATCGACAGCGGTGAGCTGCCGGTGCGGCGGCTGGAGAGCTACCGCAAGCTGCTGCGGGAGAACCAGCGCATCGTCGCCAAGACCGACGCCCGTCTCCGGGCCGAGATCCGCAAGGACTGGAAGCGGAAGGGAGCGATCGGCAAGGCCGCGTTGGAGGCGAAGCGGGGGGCGCACTGGCGCGCGTAGCCTGACCTGCGGCGCGGGGCGGGCCCGCCCCGCGCCGCAGGTCAGGGCCCGCTCCCGCGCCCTGTCAGGGGCGCGGGGAACCGCGCGAGCGACCACGACGGACCCGCAGCCGGCCGATCACAGAACCCGGCAGACGAGAAGCCTGGGTCATTCGGCCTACGGCGGGCAGACCCTCGTCGGTTCGCGTCGGGGCCTCGGCCCCCGGTCGCCGCCGCCGCGCACCCCCCCCGATCGCGGTGTCCGATTTCCGCCAGCGACCGTCCGGGCGACGGCGGAGACTGGACCTGTGAGAGACCAGGGAACGGACGAGGACACCAGGTACGAGGCCGTGCGCAGTCGTGACGCCCGTTTCGACGGGGTGTTCTTCTTCGCCGTCGAGACGACCGGCATCTACTGTCGGCCGAGCTGCCCCGCGGTCACCCCCAAGCGGGCCAACGTACGGTTCTTCGCCACGGCCGCCGCCGCGCAGGGCTCGGGCTTCCGGGCCTGCCGTCGGTGCCGCCCGGACGCCGTGCCCGGCTCCGCCGAGTGGAACGCCCGCGCGGACGTGGTGGGCCGGGCCGTGCGGCTGATCGCCGACGGCGTCGTCGACCGGGAAGGCGTCGCCGGGCTCGCCGGACGTCTCGGCTACAGCGCACGGCAGGTGCAGCGGCAGCTCACCGCCGAACTCGGCGCCGGCCCGGTCGCCCTCGCCCGGGCCCAGCGGGCCCACACCGCACGCGTCCTCGTCCAGACCACCGGACTTCCGATCACCGAGATCGCCTTCGCGTCGGGCTTCGCCAGCGTGCGGCAGTTCAACGACACGATCCGGGCGGTGTACGCGTCGACCCCGAGCGAGCTGCGCGCCGCCGCGCCGAAGCACGGCCGGAACCGCCGTACGGCCACCCCGAACGCCGGCATCCCGCTCCGGCTCGCCCACCGCGGCCCCTACCTCGCCGGACCCGTCTTCGACCTGCTCGAACACGAGGCCGTACCCGGCATCGAGGAGGTGAGCGGCCCGCCCGGCGCCCGCACCTACCGGCGCACCCTCCGCCTCCCGTACGGCACCGGCATCGTCGCCGTCGACGAACGCCCCGGCGCCCCCCGGACCGGACTCGGCGCCCACCCGGGCGGCTGGCTCGACGCCCGGCTGCACCTCACCGACCCGCGTGACCTGACCACCGCCGTCCAGCGGCTGCGGCGGTTGTTCGACCTCGACGCCGATCCCTACGCCGTCGACGAGCGCCTCGCCGCAGACCCGCGCCTCGCCCCGCTGGTCGCCGCCCGGCCCGGCCTGCGCTCGCCGGGCACCGCCGACCCGGAGGAACTCGCGGTACGCGCCCTGACCGGCCGCACCGAGGCGGAACGGCTCGTACGCCGCTACGGCAAGGCCCTCGACGCCCCCTGCGGCAGCCTCACCCACCTCTTCCCCGAGCCGGCCGTGCTCGCCGGCGCCGAGCCCGGCGGCACCCTCGGCGCGCTCACCGCCGCCCTCGCCGACGGTGCCGTACGCCTGGACCCGGGCGCCGACCGGGACGACGCGCAGGACGCCCTGCGGTCCGTGCCCGGCCTGGACGCCCGTACGGTGGCCGACATCCGCACCCGCGCCCTCGGCGACCCGGACGTCGCCCCGCCCGGCCTCGACGTCCCCGACAGCTGGCGCCCATGGCGCTCGTACGCACTGAACCACCTGCGCGCAGCAGGGGAGTGGGAGTCCCGATGACCTGCCCGACCTACTGGACGAGTGTGCCCGGCCCCCTCGGGCCGCTGCTCCTGACCGCCGCCCCGACCGGCGAGCTGACCTCACTGTCGGTGCCCGGGCAGAAGGGCGGGCGCGAGGTGCGGGAGGACTGGCGACGCGACCCCGGGCCCTTCCGGGAGGCCGAGGAGCAGCTCGCCGCCTACTTCGCCGGGGAGCTGAAGGAGTTCCGCCTGACCTGGCGTACCGAAGGCACCGCCTTCCGCGAGAAGGTCTGGGAAGCGCTGGACGACATCCCCTACGGCTCGACCACGACCTACGGCGAGATCGCCGCGCGCATCGGGGCGCCCCGGGCTGCCGTGCGGGCCGTCGGCGGTGCGATCGGCGCGAATCCGCTGCTGGTGGTCCGCCCGTGCCACCGGGTGATCGGGGCGGACGGCGCACTGACCGGATACGCGGGGGGCCTGGACCGCAAGGTGCGGCTGCTGACGCACGAGGGCGTCCTTCCTGCCTGACTACTCGCCTGAGTTCTCCCCCGACTTCCCGCCTGAGGGGTGCGGGCTCAGCCCCAGACGACCGCGCCCACCCAGGCCGCCGCGATCAGCTGGCAGGTGAACAGTTCGGCCAGAATGCTGGAGCCGCCCGCGCGCATGACCGTGCGCAGGGCGGCGACCGCGTCGGCGTGACGGCCGAGGCGGAACCGTTCGAAGAGGTAGACACCGCCGAGGAACCCCGGGATCGCGCCGAGGACGGGGACCAGGACGAAGCCGAGGACGGACCCGACGCCGGCGCACGCCAGCATGCGGCGGCTGGTGCGGTTCATCCGCAGCCGCCGCGGCGGCAGAGCCCAGCGGACGGCCTGGGAGACCAGCAGCAGGACCGTGGCCCCGACCAGCACCCACCATGTGACGGGCCGCGGATCCTTCAGCGCCCACCACATGACCGCGGCCCACACCAGCAACGATCCCGGCATGGCGGGCAGCAGCACTCCGCACAGCCCGAGCAGGATGACCAGCCCGACCAGCAGGAGGTCCCACACTCCCATCTGACCAGACTGCCGGAACACGGGAGAACACGCAGGTCAGAAGCGTGGCTGAGCCCCAGACCCGCAGGTCAGCCGCCCGCGCCCCGCCGGACCGCGGATTTCGGATGACCGTTCTACGGCTCACCCGACGTGTCGATCACCTGCCCGCGGCCGGCCGGTTTTTTCCACAAGCCCCGTTTTCATCCGGCTCGTGCGGTGGACAATTACGGGCATGAGCCAGCAGGGGGGAAGGCCCACCGGTCACGAGGACGACTGGTGGAGGGAGTTGTACGAGGACTCCACCGACGACACGGGCCCCACACCGGCACGGGATTCGCTGGACGACCGGTTCGCGTCGGCGTCGGGGGCGGTGGGAGACGGGACGGAGGGGCGGACCGGCGGCTCTCCGGACCGGCCGGCGGCGCGGTCCCTCGGCGCGGATCCGGTGGTTCCGGGGCCCCGGACGGGTGCCGACGACGTGCCGGCCCCGACCCGCCCGAACGGCCGGGCGCCGCAACGCGCCCCTTGGGAGCCGCCACCGCCCCGGCCCACCGGGCCCATGAGCTTCCCGACCGCGCCGGAACCGCCGGGTCGCCCCGAGCGGACCCCCGACCGCGCCCCGACGGACGAACCGCCACGCGACGCGACGGCCTCGACCGGGCCTCGTCCCCCCTCGGACGGGCAGCCGGGCAGCGTGTCCTCGGAGACGGCCGGTCCGCCTTCGGACGAGTGGCCGGGCGGCGCATCCTCGGCTGCGACCGGCTCCCGTTCGTCCTCGGGTGAGCGGTCAGGCGGCGCCACCACGCCCGCGGCCGCCCCCCGTCCGCCCTCGGAGAGCCTGGGGCCGCCTGCACCCCCGGCGTTCCCCGCCTCGCGGACGCCCTCGGTGCCGCCGCCTCCCACGGCCCCTCCGGCCTGGCCGAAAGCGGAGGCGTCGTCGGCCACCGAGGCGGGCCCACCCGCCGGCCCCGCTTCTCAGGCCCCTGCCGCCGGCTCCGGTGGCTCCGCGTCCGATCCGCCCGAGCCCGGCGGGTCCACGTCGGCGTCGGCTCCGCCCGAGCCGGGGGGAGCCACGTCCCCCGATGCCGAGCCTCAAGACGCCGCATACCCGACCCCGACTCCGACGCCGGCCGCGTGGCCGCCCGTGCCGCGGCGCCCCGCCGCTTCACCGCCCGTGACGCCCCACCCCGTCACCTCGCCACACGTGACGTCCAGCCCCGACGGTCAGCCGCCCCTGCCGCCGCTCCCCACCGAGCCGCCGTCCGCGGATCCGCGTGCCGCGGTGCCTCGGCCGGTGCCGACGCGCCCCGTCGATCCTCCGCCCTCACCCCCCACGAACCCGCCGCCCGACCAGGACGGCCCCCGGATCGAGCGTCCCACCCCGGCTCCCCGGCCCCGAGGCCACGTGGGCACCCGGCCGCCCACGTACGACGCCGAACCCACCGCTCTCCCGGCCGCCGACCCGGACGACCTCGACGATCTCGTGGCGGACACCGTGCTGGACGGGGCACGGTACGGGGCCTGTACGCTGCGGGCCGTTTCCGTGCGGGGCGACTCCGCGCGCTATCGGGGCGAGCCCCGCAGGGACTCGCTGCTCACCGCCCGGTTCGGGACGGGTGAGCACGCGCTGCTGCTGGTGGCGATGGCGACCGGGGCCCGGGCCGCACCGGGTGCGCACCGGGCCGCCGCCGAGGCCTGTCACTGGATCGGGCGGGCCGTCGGACGCAGCCACGCACGTCTGGCCGAGGACATAAGGGACGGCCGGCGCGGCGACCTGAAGTCCGGGCTGCACCGGCTCACCGACCGCAGCCTCGGCAAGCTCCGGGCCAGCGCCCACGAGCAGGGCGTCGACCCCGAGGAGTACGCGGCCGGCCTGCGCTGCCTGCTGCTGTCCGCCGACCCCGGGTGCCGCACGCGCGTGTTCTTCGGGGTCGGACCGGGCGGACTGTTCCGGTTGCGCGAGGGGGAGTGGCAGGACATCGAGCCGCAGGTCACCGACATCAAGGGCGAACCGGTTCTGGGCTACGGCTCGCCGCCCTCCGAGACCCCCGGGGGCGACCGGCTCACCATGGACCTGGGCATCCCGACCCCGCCCAGCCCGTACGAACCGGCCCCGGAACCGCCCCGGGAGCCCTTCCGCTTCCGGACCTCCGTCGCCCGCCCGGGTGACACGCTCCTGATGTGCAGCGGCGGCCTCGCCGAGCCCCTGCGCGGGGAGCCCGAGCTGGGCGAGTACCTGGCCGAGCGGTGGTCCCGTCCCGAACCGCCCGGCCTCGCCGAGTTCCTCGCCGACTCCCAGGTGCGGGTCAAGGGTTATGCGGACGACCGTACGGCCGCGGCGGTTTGGGAGGCGTGAGCGCGAGCGGTGTGACTTGATGGAACCCGGAGGGATCCCAGGAGACCGAAGGGGCAGACGAGAACCATGGCCAAACAGAACGTCGCTGAACAGTTCGTCGACATCCTGACCCGTGCCGGAGTCAAGCGTCTCTACGGCGTCGTCGGTGACAGTCTCAACCCGGTCGTCGACGCCGTCCGCCGAAACTCCGCCATCGACTGGATCCACGTCCGGCACGAGGAGACCGCCGCCTTCGCCGCCAGTGCCGAGGCACAGATCACCGGCGGGCTCGCCGCCTGCGCCGGCTCCTGCGGCCCGGGCAACCTCCACCTCATCAACGGCCTCTACGACGCCCACCGCTCCATGGCCCCGGTCCTCGCCCTCGCCTCGCACATCCCGTCCAGCGAGATCGGCCTCGGCTTCTTCCAGGAGACCCACCCCGACCGGCTGTTCGCCGAGTGCAGCCACTACAGCGAGATGATCTCCAGCCCGGAGCAGATGCCGCGGCTGCTGCAGACCGCCATCCAGAACGCGGTCGGACGCAGCGGTGTCAGCGTCGTCACCCTGCCCGGCGACATCGCCGACCGGCCCGCCCCGGAGAAGGCGGCCGAGACCGCCCTCGTCACCTCCCGCCCCACGGTCCGGCCCGGTGACGCCGAGATCGACCGGCTCGTCGAGATGATCGACAGCGCCGGCAAGGTCACCCTCTTCTGCGGCAGCGGCACGGCCGGCGCGCACGCCGAGGTCATGGAGTTCGCCGGGAAGATCAAGTCCCCGGTCGGGCACGCCCTGCGCGGCAAGGAATGGATCCAGTACGACAACCCCTTCGACGTGGGCATGAGCGGCCTGCTCGGCTACGGCGCCGCCTACGAGGCCACCCACGAGTGCGACCTGCTGATCCTGCTCGGCACCGACTTCCCTTACAACGCGTTCCTCCCCGACGACGTCCAGATCGCCCAGGTCGACGTCCGGCCCGAACACCTCGGCCGCCGCTCCAAGCTGGACCTCGCGGTGTGGGGCGACGTACGGGAGACGCTGCGCTGTCTGATCCCGCGGGTGAAGGAGAAGAAGAACCGCCGCTTCCTCGACCGCATGCTGAAGAAGCACGCCGACGCGCTGGAGGGGGTGGTGAAGGCGTACACCCGCAAGGTCGAGAAGCACACGCCGATCCACCCCGAGTACGTGGCGTCCGTGCTCGACGAAGTGGCCTCCGACGACGCCGTGTTCACCGTCGACACCGGTATGTGCAACGTCTGGGCCGCCCGCTACATCTCACCCAACGGCCGGCGCCGCGTCATCGGTTCCTTCTCCCACGGCTCGATGGCGAACGCGCTGCCCATGGCGATCGGCGCCCAGTTCACCGACCGCAAACGGCAGGTCGTGTCGATGTCCGGCGACGGCGGCTTCTCCATGCTGATGGGCGACTTCCTGACGCTCGTCCAGTACGACCTGCCCGTGAAGGTCGTGCTGTTCAACAACTCCTCCCTCGGCATGGTCGAGTTGGAGATGCTGGTCGCCGGCCTCCCGTCGTACGGCACCGCGAACAAGAACCCCGACTTCGCCGCCGTCGCCCGCGCCTGTGGTGCGTACGGGGTGCGCGTCGAGAAGCCCAAGGACCTCCCAGGGGCCCTGAAGGACGCCTTCAAGCACAAGGGGCCGGCCCTCGTCGACGTCGTCACCGACCCCAACGCGCTGTCCATCCCGCCGAAGATCAAGGCAGAGATGGTGACCGGCTTCGCCCTGTCCGCCTCGAAGATCGTGCTGGACGGCGGGGTCGGCCGGATGCTGCAGATGGCCCGCTCCAACCTGCGCAACGTGCCCCGGTTCTAGCTGTACGGCATCCACTCGCGGGCCGAGAGGTCGTACACGTAGCGGGACAGCCCCTTGATGGCGCTGGTCCGGAACGGGCGGCCGTCGTCGTCGATCCGGACCGTGCCCGTGCGGCCCTGCGAGGACCAGTCCAGCTCCAGGTACCAGCGGCAGTCGCACCCCTGGGTTCTGGCGTTGACCAGCAGCACCTCGGGGTCCCGCGCGGAGACGCGGTACGGCATGCGCACCGCCGGGATCGGCGTGCCCGTGTCGCTCCCGGCGACCGCGCGGGCGATGGGGCGGTCCTTGTCCAGGTTCACGTCGAAGGAACGAGGGGTGATCGAACCGCCGCAGCCCCGGCCCATGGCGTAGGCGTTGCCCTGCGCCGGGGCCGTCCGCCCCACCACGCGCACGCGCAGTGCCTCCAGTACGACAGCCGTGTCCGTTCGCCCCTGCACGGTCAGCTGTACGAGCGTCTCGCCGCCGTGCACCGCGTTCTGTGATGCGGCCCAGACCCCCGCGTCCTGCGGGACGGGCGGTGGTGGCACCTGCCCGGGCGGCTTGGCGACGACGTAGTCGTGACCGCAGCCGAGTTTCCAGGCCTGGGAATCGGCCGACCAGGTGAGGGGCGGGGCGGGCGCGGAGCCGCCGGTGGGCGGGGTGGTGCGGGGGGAGGGTGTCGGGGAGGGCTTCGGCTGCTCCGGGGTGACGGAGGGAGAGGACCGCCGGGGACTCGGGGAGCCACCGCTCGGAGTGGGGGAGGCGTCGCGCCGGTCCGGTGCCCTGGTCTCCGTCATGGCGGAGGGGGCCGGACCGGCCGAGCCCGCCCGGTCGCCGGCGGGTGCACGCCGCCCGTCCGGCAGCGCCGCGAGGCCCCCGAGTGCCGCGAGCACCACGCAGGCGGCGGTCAGCCCGACCGCGCCACGTCTGCGCCGGTACCAGGGGTGACGGGGGAGCGGTGGTTCTTCCGCAGGGCCCTCCGCCGAGTCGTCGGCCACGTCCGGTGCGTGCTCCGCTTCGTCCGCCGCGGCGGCGACCGCGCCCTCCTGCGCCGTACCGGCCGTGCTCGCCGTGTCGGCCGTGTCGGCCGTGTTCGCCGTCCGGGGCCGCTGCCGCGCGGCCACCGCCAGGAGCCAGCGACGGTGCAGCTCCAGACGTTCCTCCGGGGACGCCCCGCACAGGGCGGCGAAACGCTCCACGGGGGCGAAGTCGAGCGGGACCGCCTCGCCCGCGCAGTAGCGGTGCAGGGTCGAGGTGTTCATCGCCAGGCGCCGGGCCAACGAGCCGTAACTGCGGTCCGTGCGCTCCTTCAGCGTCCTCAGCAGCGCCGCGAACTCCGCGACGTCGTCGACGTCGTCCTGTGCCGACACCGTTCCCCCGTCCTCTCGGTCCGACCCGGCCCGGAACGGCATCCCAGGCACCCCATGTACCTGCACGTCAGACGGGCTGGGATGGTTCCACCGTGCCGGATCGGATGCGGGCTGTTGCTTCCGCCCGGTGTGACCGCTGATGCTTCTGGTGTCGCACCGAGCAGGTCCGGGCCGACCAGCCGGCCTCGCGGCGGCATCGACCATCCACGCATTCACCCACGGGGGACATCCATGCCCAAGCACATCCGAGCGAGCGCGCTCACCGCACTCACCGTCGCCGCCCTCGCGGCCGGCACGGTCCTCACGGCCCCGGCCGCCGGTGCCGCCCCGGCCGCCGCACCGAAGTTCCTGTCGGCGTCCCAGCTGCCGCCGCACCCGACATCGGCCTGGACGGCCGGCCCGGTCACCGAAGGGTTCCCGGAGGGACTCGGCACCTGTGTGAGCACGGAGGGCGTGCCCTCCTACGACTACCGGCACCGGGAGTTCCGGACCGACCTGGACACCAACGCCGTGCAGCTGACCGTCGTGGCGGACACAGCCGCCCTGGCCAAGGCCCTGGCGAAGCACTACGACGACCTGATCCGCACCTGCGCCGACCGCATCGAGAAGAACGACCCCGACGTCGAGGCCGAGGGCCGGGACTACGGCACTCTGCCGGTCGAGGAGGGCGCCCGCGTCCGCGGCCTGCACACCGAGACGTCCTGGGGTGCCACGGACATCTCGCTGATGTCCGTCGGACGGGACGGCAGGACCGTCACCGTCGTGGGATGGGGCCAGATGGGCGACTTCGACGACGCCCCCGTGGCCGCCTTCAAGAAGACCACGACCACCGCCGTCAACAAGCTGTACTGACCGCGCCCGACGGAAGACCGGGGCCGTCCTCCCGCCACGGGGGTGGGGAGGACGGCCCCGTACCGGTCCCGGCGGACGTCAAGACCGTCGTACTTCGGCCAACTTCAGCGGGGCGCCGCGCACGGGCGCCCGCCGCCTCAGCCCTTCACCGCGTACGCAGAGATCGGCAGCCGGCCATCGGCCCATCGTCCGATCTCCGGCGGTCAGGATCCACCCGGGGAGTCCGACCGGCTACCCTCTTGTCCCCTTCCCCCTCACCGCCGCAGCGCTCAGCGGTCCGCCGCACGGACCGCCCGTCCCGTGCCGGTGGCCGAACACCCGGTCGTTGACGATTCGACATGACTGCCGCGTTCCCGTTGGGGCATGGATCCCCGTGAACGTGTTCGAGCAGGAGGGGAACCGACATCGGCGCGCGGGCGGGGGTCATGGAGAGGCAGGCACGACGAGGCGGTCCCATAGCGATCGGGGGCTTCTCGACGAAGACGGTGGAGGACGGGGCCGACGATGTCACGGAGCAGGAATCGGTACCGCAGTTGAGGCGCAGACTCGGGCGGGCGGACCTGCGGGCCGTCCCGGAAGCCCGCAGGGCCCTGCGGGAACTGCTCGGGCAGTGGGGGAAGCACGGGCAGTCGGACGTGGCGGAACTGCTCACCAGCGAACTCGTCACCAACGCGATCGTCCACACCGACCACGACGCGGTCCTCACGGCCACCGTCGGGCCGCACGGACTGCGGGTGGAGGTACGGGACTTCGTGGCCCGCAGGCCCCGGCTGCGCGTACCGGTCGCCGACGACGGTACGAACGGCAGGGGCCTGCTCCTGGTGCAGTCCCTCGCGGACTCCTGGGGGGTCCGGCCGCACGGCGTGGGCAAGGCCGTCTGGTTCGAGCTGGAGGCGGAGGCGGTGTGAACGCCGAGGGGGCGCGGCCCGCAGGCCACGCCCCCTGGCTGCTTCGCCCCGGCTCGGCTAACCGAACTGCTGCTCAAGGTCCTTGAGCTTGCGCTCCAGGGAGTCCAGACGCGGCAGCGCCATGGTGTCGTCCTCCGCGGTGAGGTCGACGGTCACGGGGTCAGTTCCTTTGCGCGCCGGCTGAAGGGAGGGACGCGAGCGCACGGGCAGGGGCTCCGGCGCCGATATGGCAGGCTCCGCGGAGACCTGCGAGGAGCCGCGCTCCACCTGCACCTCCAGCTGCTGCCGTCCGCCACCCCGGCCGAAGTGGCCGCGGTGACCGCGGCTGATCGCCTTCAACTGGGCCCGCTCCACGCGCTGCTGGTCACGCCGCCGCTGCCGGGTCTCTTCCTTCTTGCGCCGGTCGTCGCGCACCTCGTCGACGGCCTCGTCCAGGCTGCGCACATTCTCGAGGAGCATCAGCGACCAGGCGCGGTAGGTCTCCCGGGGGGCCCGCAGCCAGCGCACCATACGGATCTGCGGCAGCGGGCGGGGCACCAGGCCCTGCTCCCGCAGCGCGGCCCGGCGGGTCTGCTTCAGCGCGCGGTCGAACAGGACCGCCGCCGACAGGGACATGCCGGCGAAGAAGTGGGGGGCACCCGCGTGACCGATGCCCCGGGGTGCGTGCACCCAGTTGAACCAGGCCGCGGCGAAGGCGAACGTCCAGACCAGTATCCGGGAGCCGAGCGCCGCGTCACCGTGGCTGGCCTCGCGCACCGCGAGGACGGAGCAGAACATCGCCGCGCCGTCCAGGCCGAACGGGACGAGGTACTGCCAGCCGCCGGAGAGCCCGAGGTTCTGCTCGCCGAAGCCGACCAGGCCGTGGAAGGAGAGCAGGGCGGCGACGGCCGCACAGCAGAAGAGGAGGAGGTAAGAGAGGGTGCCGTAGAGGGCTTCCTTGCGTCTGCGGCGTTCCTCGCTGCGCTCCCAGGAGTCGTCCGCGCTCGTGTCCTTGACCGAGGAGCGCTTGCCGCGCGCGAGCACCGCCACCGCCGCCAGCATGCCCAGGAGAAGCACGGCGCCCGGAAGCAGCCAGTTCAGCGATATGTCGGTCAGTCTCATCTGGGTGGTCCCTTGCATTGGGATAGGGCGTAACGCCCGCCATAGTGGCCCAATCCCATCGGCCCTCAGGGGGTTTCGGGGCAAGAGGCCGCCAAGGAAGTGCAAGGGAATGCCCGGGGCGGCGTTCTGCTCGAACTGCCGCGTGAGGGGCGGGAGTTGAGTTCGAACAAGACTACCCGTACGAGTGGTTCCCCGGAAAGTTCCCGTCACGCGTGAGGATCATGTGAATCGCCTGCGGGCGTGCGGGTGTCCGGTTTCGCGATGATCTTACGGGGCAGCGGGAGGGGATTCGGCCCCGCGGGAGCTCAACTGGCCGTGGCCAGCAGCTTGGTGACGCGTTCCGAGTCGCAGGTGCGGGGGCAGGTGGCGCAGGTGTCCTCGGGGCGGAGTGTGTAGAACATGCAGCAGCTCGCGCGGTCCCGGGTGAGCAGCGGCTCGCCGCCGGGGCCGGTCAGCTCCCGGAATGCCGCCGTGCCGACGTACGGCTTGGTCGCACCCGGCAGCAGTAGCTCCAGCTCGCGCATCGCGCGCCGTTCCTCGATCTCGCCGAGCAGCTGGGCGACGTACCAGACCCCTTCGACGATCTCGTCGGTCGCCATACCCCACAGGGCGCGGCCGCGCCGCCGCATCCGGGGGCCGAAACCGGTCAGTACCGGCTCCAGGTGCTCGGCCACCGCCGCCCGCACCTCCGCGCGCAGGGCCTCCTCGTCGGGGACGACCCGGGCGCCGGGCAGTGCGGCCGCCTCGTCGCCGGGCAGGCAGGCGAAGCCGGCGGGGCGGACGGCCATGCGTCCGAGGGCGTGGTCCGGGGCGGTGCGGTCGTACGAGACGTGCGTCACGGGGTAGCGGGGGACCCGGCGGTGCAGGAACCACGGCACGGTGATCAGGAGGCACGCGGGCCAGGCGTAACGGTGCAGGCCGAAGGTGGCGACGACGTCGGGGCGGGCCTGGCGGCCGTAGTCCCGTTCGATCTGGTCCACGTCCCACGCGAGGAAGCGGTCCAGGGCGGGGCCCGCGGCCGCGAGGTCGGCGGCCGTGGTCCAGCCGCCGCCGTACGGGGTCTCCTCGTGAGCGCTCAGTTCGGTGACCGCCAGTCCCGGGAGAACCTCGGCCAGACGGGTGTAGGCGCCGGAGACGGCCGAAACGGGCGCAGGCATGTGATCACCGATCCGTCGGGTGAAACGGGGCTCTTGAAGGTAAGCCTAACCTTACTCAAGATCTCCGGAAGTTGAACGGGGATTTGAACTGGGGGCCGGGGCGCTTATGGTGCTTGACGGACGAGTAACAACCCGCCGTAATGACCCCAAGTACCGATACGTCCGGAGGAGGACCCGTGAGGCAGGGAGCGCAGGGCTCCGCGGGCACGGGTGATCCGTGGGCGGCGGTGGGTGCGGTGATGGGTGCGGGTGCGGCGGCGGGTGTGCCGTCCGGGCAGGCGTCGGCGCCTGCCCGGGTGCCGCAGCAGGGCGGGGCGGTGCGGGGGGAGCACACGCACAGTGAGCCGCCGCTCCCCGTCGCTCCCCGGCCCCGGCCGGTGGTTCAGCGGGCCTCGGTGCGGGGGCAGATCCTGGACGCGCTGCGGGCCGCGCTGGTGGCGGGGGATCTACGGCCCGGGGAGGTGTACTCGGCGCCGGTGCTGGGCGAGCGGTTCGGGGTCTCGGCGACGCCGGTCCGGGAGGCCATGCAGCAACTGGCCCTCGAGGGGGCCGTCGAGGTCGTGCCGAACCGTGGGTTCCGGGTGGTCGAGCGGGGTGTGCGGGAACTGGCGGAGCTGGCCGAGGTCCGGGCGCTGATCGAGGTCCCGGTGATGCTCCGGCTGGCCCGTACCGTGCCTGCCGAGCGCTGGGCCGAGCTGCGGCCTCTCGCCGAGGCGACGGTCCGCGCGGCGTCCTCCGGCTGCCGCGCGACCTACGCGGAGTCCGACCGGGGGTTCCACCGGGCCGTGCTGTCCCTCTCGGGCAACGAGCAGCTGGTCCAGATCGCGGAGGACCTGCATCGCAGGGCGCAGTGGCCGCTGGTCGGGGGAGGGCCGGGGGGCCGGGGGCGAGCCGATCTGGTGGCGGACGCGCACGAGCACACGGCGTTGCTGGACGCGCTGGTCGCACGGGACCTTGATGTGGTGCGGGCGCTGGTGGGCGAGCACTTCGCGGGGGCGGCTGCGGCGGGCTGAGTGACGCGCCTGCGCCTTCTCGCCGGGTGTGGGTCGGGGCCGCGCCGGGGGGTGTCCGTCCTCGGAACGGCGCGATGGGGTTGCGTACCGACTAACCGTCCGTTGACGCGCCAACCGCTGCGGGCGGACACCCCCCGACACGGCCCCTTGCGTGGTCCGGCGGGTGCGGGCCGGCCCAGCCGCGGGCATGCGCAGCCGCCTAGCTGCGGGCACCCGTGCCGCCAGGGGCGGCACGGGTGGGCGCAGCGGCACCCCGTTCCGCCGGGCTGCGAACCGACCCGGCCTCAGCACCGAGCAGCGGCACCATTCGACGCCGGGTCGCGGACCCACCCGCCCCCAGCCCCGGCGCCGAGTGTCAAGCCGTCGCAGCCGGCGGAACCGGCGGAGCCAACTGGCGGGACAGCCACGTCGGTACGCCCCCGAGCAGCCGGAACAACCGCCGGGCCTCCTCCCGCAACCGGGACGCCTCCGGCTCCGTCTCCGTGTCGGCCAGGGACACCAGGGCCGGGGCCGTGCCGACGAGATAGCCCAGTTCCTCCCGGATCCGCAGCGACTCCGCGAAACCGTGCCGCGCTTCCGCCAACTCCCCTTCCCGCAGAGCGAGTCCAGCGAGATGACGCCACGTGAAGGACAGCAGCAGCGGGTCGGAGTGCGCCGTCGCGCCCGCGTGGGCCCGGCGGTACGCGGCCCGCGCGGCCTGGGGCGCGCTCGTCAGGTTCTCCGCCAGGAGCCCGCGCCGGAAGTCCAGCAGAGCCCGCGCCGGAGCCCCCGGAGGGACCAGCGCCGCCGCCCGCCCGAGCGCGGCCCGCGCCTCGTCGGCCCGGTCCCGCACCGCGAGCAGTGTCGCCGCGTAGGCCAAGTAACCGCGTTCACAAGCGGCCGCGCCGCGTTCGTCGTCGCTGTGGGCCATCGCCTCGGCCGTGCGCAGCGCGTCCTCGGCCTCCTCCCAGCCCTGCTCGGTGTACAGACACCGTTCCACCAGCAACGACGCGCGTTGGAGCGCCGCCGCCGGTGTGGCCGGCAGCAGCAGGGCGGCCGCGTCGGCCCAGCATCCGCGGGAGCGCAGCCGCCATACCGCGGTCTGGAGGGGATCGTCACCGGCGGTCGTTCCGTTACCAGACATGGCGGTATGCGCCACGTTGCCCTCCCCGAGCACGCCATCGAGCTGTTGAGTGGTGGCGGCATCTCAGCACGAATCGGCGGGCCGGGCCAAGGGGGTGGGTGAAGGATTTCACAAAGTCGTGGGACTCGGGGGTGCCCCGGGTTTGCCGCCGGGACACCCCGCGTATCAGCTCATGCGCAGTGCCAGGAAGAAATCCAGCTTGTCCTCGAGCCGCGACAGATCACGACTCGTCAACTGCTCGATCCGGCCGATCCGATAGCGCAGCGTGTTGACGTGCAGGTGCAGACGGGTGGCGCAGCGGGTCCAGGAACCGTCGCAGTCGAGGAAGGCCTCCAGGGTGGGGATCAGCTCGGCGCGGTGGCGGCGGTCGTAGTCGCGCAGGGGGTCCAGGAGGCGGGCCGTGAAGGCCCGGCGGACGTCGTCCGGGACGAAGGGCAGCAGCAGGACGTGCGAGGCCAGCTCCTGGTGGCCGGCCGCGCAGACCCGGCCGGGGCGGGCCGCGGCGACGCGCCGGGCGTGGCGGGCCTCCTCCAGCGCGCCCCGCAGGCCTTCCGCCGAGTGGACGGCCGCACTGACGCCGAGGGTGAGGCGGCCGTCGTCGTTCAGGCCGGCCGTGAGCGGCTCCCGTACCGACGCCAGGAGCGCGTCCGCGAGGACACCCGTCTCCGAGCCGTCGTGCTCGGCGGAGACGGCCGGGAGGGGCATCAGGGCGATGGCCTCGCCGCCCGTGTGGGCCACGGCGATGCGGTCGGAGTGCTCCGGCCCGGCGACCGCGGGGTCGACGAGGACCTCCTCCAGCAGGGCCTGCGCCACCGGGCCGGCCTCGATCTCCTCGCCCTCCCAGTCGACGCGGGCCACCACCACCTGCCAGTGCGGCGCGGCGCCCAGGCCGGGCAGCAGCACCGGTGCGGCCACGCGCAGCCGGGCGGCGATCTCGGCGGGGGCAGCGCCCGTCTGCACCAGTTCCAGGACCTCCTGGGCCAGGCGGCGGCGGACCGTGCGGGCCGCGTCGCGGCGGTCCCGCTCGACCGCGATCAGCTGGGTGACGCCGTAGAGCAGGTCCAGGCGCTCCTCGGGCCAGTCTCCGGCGTCCGCCTCCACGGCCAGCAGCCAGTCCGACAGGACGGTTTCGCGGACGTCCCGGGCCGGCTGCGGGGAGCGGCCCGTGGAGCGCACCGGGAACAGGGAGTACGTCGTGGCGTCCAGGGTGACGCGGTGGGGGCCTCGGCGGCCCGTGCGGGTGGCGGCCAGATGTTCCCCGGCGAGCCGGGCGCAGGCCTCGGCCGGCAGGGCGGGTCCCGCCGTCTTCGAGCCGGCGATCGGGCGACCGGTGGGGGAGAGGACCCAGGCCCGCAGGTCCAGGTCCGTGCCGAGCAGGTCCAGGACCACGTCCGGGCCGCCGCCCGCCGGACCCGAGGTCATCATCCGGCGGTGGCGGTCGACGACCGCCGCGAGATCGCCCGCGCGCTCGCCGGACACCTGCCGTACGACGTGCTCGGTGATGGTCGCGAACGCCACCGACTCGTGCACCGCGAAGAGCGGCAGGTGGTGCCGGGCGCAGGCCACGACCAGGTCCTCGGGGACGTCCCCCAGCTCGGCCTCGCCCGCGGCGAGGGCCGTCACGCCCGCCTGCACCAGGATCCGGACGAAAGGCTCCGAGTCGTCGGCGTCCCGGCGCCAGGCCAGGCCCGTGAGCACCAGTTCGCCGCCGGCGAGGTAGCGGCTGGGGTCGCGCAGGTCGGTGGTCATCACACCCCGAACGGTGCGGTCCAGCTCGTCCTCACCGCCGAGCAGCTTGAGGCCCAGCGCGTCGGTGTCCAGCAGTGCGCGCAGCCGCATTCTCGTCGCCGCCGTTCTTTGTCTCGAAATCAAACCCTGCCCGGGCTGTGTCCCAGGTCACGCGACCGTGTCGCGCGTTTCCACAGGAGAACGAGGAGGTTTCTGAGGACCTCCGTTCATACGAATCTACAAGATGCCTGTCCTGGCCAGCCAACTCCTTCATGGTTTCCGTGACTGACTCGGTCGGCGCAGCGCGCTGTGTACTGAGGCCACTACGCGTAAACAGCACATGAACGAGCCGGGACCGCCGCACACGGATTGGCTCAATCTGAACGCCCCACGAGAAGACGAAGAAGAGAGCCGGTCATGGACTTCCTTCGCCCCGCCAGCTGGGAGGAGGCGCTCGCCGCGAAAGCCGAGCACCCCACAGCTGTGCCGATTGCGGGTGGCACCGACGTGATGGTCGAGATCAACTTCGACCACCGCCGGCCCGAGTACCTCCTGGACCTGAACCGCGTCGGCGACCTCTCCGAGTGGGAGGTCGGCGAGGACAGCGTGCGGCTGGGTGCCTCCGTGCCGTACACGAAGATCATGGAGAACCTGCGCGCCGAGCTGCCGGGTCTCGCCCTCGCCTCGCACACGGTCGCCTCCCCGCAGATCCGCAACCGCGGCGGCGTCGGCGGCAACCTCGGCACCGCCTCCCCGGCCGGTGACGCCCACCCCGCCCTGCTCGCCGCGGGCGCCGAGGTGGAGGTCGAGTCGGTGCGCGGCTCGCGTCGCATCCCGATCGACGCGTTCTACACGGGCGTGAAGCGCAACGCGCTAGCCGCCGACGAGCTGATCCGCGCCGTGCACGTGAAGAAGGCCGACGGACCGCAGCAGTTCTCCAAGGTGGGCACCAGGAACGCGATGGTCATCGCCGTGTGCGCCTTCGGGCTCGCGCTGCACCCCGAGACGCGGACCGTGCGGACGGGGATCGGCTCGGCCGCCCCGACACCCGTCCGGGCCAAGGCCGCCGAGGAGTTCCTGAACGCCGCGCTGGAGGAGGGCGGCTTCTGGGACAACGGGAAGATCATCACTCCGTCGGTCGCCAAGCAGTTCGCGGACCTGTGCTCCGCCGCCTGCAACCCGATCGACGACGTCCGGGGCACCGCGAGCTACCGCCGCCACGCGGTCGGCGTCATGGCCCGCCGCACCCTGACCTGGACCTGGGAGTCCTACCGCGGCACCCGCCGCCTCACCGAGGGAGCTGCGTGATGCGTGTCAACTTCACGGTCAACGGCCGTCCGCAGGAAGCCGACGACGTGTGGGAGGGCGAGTCCCTGCTGTACGTGCTGAGGGAGCGGCTCGGCCTGCCGGGTTCGAAGAACGCCTGCGAGCAGGGCGAATGCGGCTCCTGCACGGTCCGCCTGGACGGTGTGCCGGTGTGCTCGTGCCTGGTCGCCGCCGGGCAGGTGGAGGGCCGCGAGGTCGTCACCGTCGAGGGGCTCGCCGACTTCGCCAAGCAGCGCGCCGAGGGCGGCTGCGCCTCCGGTGCCTGCGGTACGTCCCTGCAGAACGCCCAGCAGTGGGAGGCCAAGGGCAGCGACTCGCACACCGGCGAGGGCACCGAGCTCTCCCCGGTCCAGCAGGCGTTCATCGACGCCGGCGCCGTGCAGTGCGGCTTCTGCACCCCCGGTCTGCTGGTCGCCGCCGACGAGATGCTGGAGCGCAACCCGACCCCGACCGACGCGGACATCCGCGAGGCGCTGTCGGGCAACCTGTGCCGCTGCACCGGCTACGAGAAGATCATGGACGCGGTCCGCCTCGCGGCCGCCCGGCAGGGAGAGGCGGTCTGATCATGGCTTCCCCCAGTGGCACCCCCACGAAGATCACCCAGGGATCCCAGACCAAGGGCGGCATCGGCGAGTCGACGCTCCGCCCCGACGGCACCCTCAAGGTCACCGGCGAGTTCGCGTACTCGTCCGACATGTGGCACGAGGACATGCTGTGGGGGCAGATCCTCCGCTCGACCGTCGCGCACGCCGAGATCGTGTCCATCGACACGGGCGAGGCCCTGGCCATGCCGGGCGTCTACGCCGTGCTGACGTACGACGACCTGCCCACCGACGTGAAGAACTACGGGCTGGAGATCCAGGACACCCCGGTCCTCGCCCACGGCAAGGTCCGCCACCACGGCGAGCCGGTCGCCCTGGTCGCCGCCGACCACCCGGAGACCGCGCGCCGGGCCGCCGCGAAGATCAAGGTCGACTACCGCGAACTGCCCGTCATCACCGACGAGGCCTCCGCGACAGCTCCGGACGCGCTCCTCGTCCACGAGAACCGCGACGACCACCACGCCGGCCACGTCCCGCACCCCAACATCGTGCACCGCCAGCCGATCGTCCGCGGTGACGTGGCGGCCGCCCGCGAGCGGGCCGACGTGATCGTCACGGGCGAGTACACCTTCGGCATGCAGGACCAGGCCTTCCTCGGCCCCGAGTCCGGCCTCGCCGTGCCGGAGGAGGACGGCGGCGTCCACCTCTACATCGCCACTCAGTGGCTGCACAGCGACCTGCGCCAGATCGCCCCCGTGCTCGGCCTGCCCGAGGACAAGGTGCGGATGACGCTCTCCGGCGTCGGCGGCGCCTTCGGCGGCCGCGAGGACCTGTCGATGCAGATCCACGCCTGCCTGCTGGCCCTGCGCACCGGCAAGCCCGTCAAGATCGTCTACAACCGGTTCGAGTCGTTCTTCGGCCACGTCCACCGCCACCCCGCGAAGCTGTACTACGAGCACGGGGCCACCAAGGACGGCAAGCTCACCCACCTGAAGTGCCGGATGGTCCTGGACGGCGGCGCCTACGCCTCCGCCTCCCCGGCGGTCGTCGGCAACGCCTCCTCCCTGTCCGTCGGCCCGTACGTGGTCGAGGACGTGGACATCGAGGCCATCGCCCTCTACACCAACAACCCGCCCTGCGGCGCCATGCGAGGCTTCGGCGCGGTCCAGGCGTGCTTCGCCTACGAGGCGCAGATGGACAAGCTCGCCGCGAAGCTCGGCATGGACCCGGTGGAGTTCCGCCGGCTCAACGCCATGGAGCAGGGCACGCTCCTGCCGACCGGGCAGCCCGTCGACTCCCCGGCCCCCGTCGCCGAACTGCTGCGCCGCGTCAAGGCGATGCCCATGCCGCCGGAGCGCCAGTGGGAGTCCAGCGAGGGCGCCGACGTACGGCAGCTGCCCGGCGGCCTGTCCAACACCACGCACGGCGAAGGCGTCGTACGCGGGGTCGGCTACGCGGTCGGCATCAAGAACGTGGGCTTCTCCGAGGGGTTCGACGACTACTCCACCGCCAAGGTGCGCATGGAGGTCGTCGGCGGCGAGCCCGTCGCCACCGTGCACACCGCCATGGCGGAGGTCGGCCAGGGCGGCGTCACCGTCCACGCGCAGATCGCCCGCACCGAGCTGGGCGTCACGCAGGTGACGATCCACCCGGCCGACACCCAGGTGGGCAGCGCCGGTTCGACGTCGGCCTCCCGGCAGACCTACGTCACCGGCGGCGCGGTGAAGAACTCCTGCGAGCTGGTCCGCGAGAAGGTCCTGGAGATCGGGCGCCGCAAGTTCGGCTCCTACCACCCGGCCTGGGCGACGGCCGAACTGCTCCTGGAGGGCGGCAAGGTCGTCACCGACGGCGGTGAGGTCCTGTCCGACCTGGCCGACGTCCTGGAGGGCGAGACCGTGGAGGTCGAGGCGGAGTGGCGGCACCGGCCGACCGAGCCCTTCGACCTGCGTACCGGCCAGGGCAACGGGCACGTCCAGTACTCCTTCGCCGCGCACCGGGCCGTCGTCGAGGTCGACACCGAGCTCGGCCTGGTCAAGGTCATCGAGCTGGCCTGCGCCCAGGACGTCGGCAAGGCGCTCAACCCGCTGTCGGTGCTCGGCCAGATCCAGGGCGGCACCACCCAGGGCCTGGGCGTGGCGGTCATGGAGGAGATCGTCGTCGACCCGAAGACGGCGAAGGTCAAGAACCCCTCCTTCACCGACTACCTGATCCCGACCATCCTCGACACGCCGACCATCCCGGTCGACGTCCTCGAACTCGCCGACGAGCACGCCCCGTACGGGCTGCGCGGCGTCGGCGAGGCACCGACCCTGTCGTCCACCCCGGCCGTCCTCGCGGCGATCCGGAACGCGACCGGGCTCGAGCTGAACCGGACTCCGGTGAGGCCCGAGCACCTGACGGGCACCCAGCTCACCGAGGGCTGAGCAGTCACGTCCCCCTGGGGGTTTCGTCCCCCAGGGTCCCTTGTTCGTCTCGGGCCGTCCCCCGGGTCGTGAACATCCCAACCCCCTTTGAAACTTGGGAGACGGCACCCATGACCCAGCAGTCCACCGAGCCGAGGACCACAGCCGACGACGCGGGTGAAGGCACCCGCGTCCCGGCCGGGCGGTCCTGGCTCGACCGGTACTTCCACATATCCCACAGAGGGTCCACGGTCGCCCGTGAAGTGCGCGGCGGCATCACGACCTTCATGGCGATGGCGTACATCCTCCTGCTCAACCCCCTGATCCTGTCCGGCAAGGACGCGGCCGGGGCCACCCTCGCCCAGCCGGCCCTCATCACCGCGACCGCGTTCGCGGCGGCCTTCACCACCCTGCTGATGGGCTTCGTCGGCAAGGTCCCCCTGGCCCTCGCCGCCGGCCTGTCCGTCTCCGGAGTCCTCGCCTCCCAGGTCGCACCCGAGATGACCTGGCCGCAGGCGATGGGCATGTGCGTGATGTACGGCGTGATCATCATGCTCCTGGTCGTCACCGGCCTGCGCGAGATGATCATGAACGCGATCCCGCTCGCCCTCAAGCACGGCATCACGATGGGCATCGGCCTGTTCATCGCCCTCATCGGCTTCTACAAGTCGGGCTTCGTCCACCAGGGCAAGGCCACGCCCCTCGCGCTCGGCCCGGCGGGCGAACTGGCCGGCTGGCCCGTGCTGCTGTTCGCCGGGACCCTGCTGCTGATCTTCATGCTCCAGGCCCGGAACATCCCGGGCGCCATCCTCATCGGCATCGTCAGCGGCACGGTCGTCGCGGCGGTCCTGAACGCCGCCGGCGTCGTCGACCCCGAGCAGTGGACGGGCGGCGCACCCGAACTGCACGGCAGTGCCGTCTCCATGCCGGACTTCTCGCTCTTCGGGGACGTGCGGTTCGGCGGCTGGGGCGAGGTCGGCGCGATGACGGTCGGGATGATCGTCTTCACGCTGGTGCTCGCCGGGTTCTTCGACGCGATGGCCACCATCATCGGCGTCGGCACCGAGGCCGAACTCGCCGATGACAAGGGCCGTATGCCGGGCCTTTCCAAGGCGCTGTTCATCGACGGGGCCGGCGGCGCGATCGGAGGCGTGTCCGGCGGTTCCGGCCAGACGGTGTTCATCGAGTCGGCCACGGGGGTCGGCGAGGGCGCCCGCACGGGCCTGGCCTCCGTGGTCACCGGCCTGTTCTTCGCGGCCTGCCTGTTCTTCACCCCGCTCACGGCGATCGTGCCGCAGGAGGTCGCGTCCGCCGCCCTCGTCGTCATCGGCGCCATGATGCTGATGAACGCCCGGCACGTGGACTGGGCCGACCGGGCCACCGCCATCCCGGTGTTCCTCACGGTCGTACTGATGCCGTTCACGTACACCATCACCACCGGTGTCGCCGCGGGCGTCATCTCCTACGTCGCCATCAAGACCGCCCAGGGCAAGTGGCGCGAGATCGGCACCTTCATGTGGATCCTCACGGCGGTGTTCCTCGTCTACTTCGCCCTCAACCCGATCGAGAGCTGGCTGGGCGTCCACTGACGTCCCGCCCGCCGCAACCCCGAGGAGACCGAGACAGATGCTGGACATCGCCGAGGAGCTGAACCGGTGGGTCGAGCAGGGCCGTGACTTCGCCGTGGCCACCGTGGTGGCAGTCGGCGGCAGCGCGCCCCGCCAACCCGGCGCCGCGCTCGCGGTGGACACCGAGGGCACGGCGATCGGCTCGGTCTCCGGCGGCTGCGTGGAGGGCGCCGTCTACGAACTGTGCGAACAGGCGCTGCGCGACGGCGAAACCGTCCTGGAGCGCTTCGGATACAGCGACGACGACGCCTTCGCCGTGGGCCTGACCTGCGGCGGCGTCATCGACATCCTGGTCACGCCGGTACGGGCCGCCGATCCGGTCCGCCCGGTCGTCAGGGCCGCGCTCACCGCCGCCGCACTGGGGGAGGCGGCGGCGGTGGCGCGGATCGTCTCGGGCCCGCGTGAACTGACGGGCCGGGCCCTCGTGGTCCGCCCCGACGGCTCCCGCGAGGGCGGCTTCGGCGCCCATCCGGAACTGGACCGCACCGTCGCCGCCGAGGCCGGCGCCTTCCTCGGCGCCGGCCGCACCGGGACTCTGGAGATCGGCGAGCAGGGTTCTCGCTGCGGAGCGCCCCTCACAGTCCTGGTCGAGTCCTCGGTCCCGGCACCCCGCATGATCGTCTTCGGGGCGATCGACTTCGCCTCCGCCCTGGTCCGCATGGGCAAGTTCCTCGGCTACCACGTCACCGTGTGCGACGCCCGCCCCGTCTTCGCGACCCGGCCGCGCTTCCCGGACGCCGACGAGATCGTCGTCGACTGGCCCCACCGCTACCTGGAAAGCACGGACGTCGACACCCGTACGGTCGTGTGCGTCCTCACCCACGACGCCAAGTTCGACGTGCCCCTGCTGAAGCTGGCACTGCGGCTGCCGGTGGCGTACGTCGGCGCCATGGGTTCCCGGCGCACCCACCTGGACCGCAACACCCGCCTGCGTGAAGTGGGCGTCACCGAGATGGAGTTGAGTCGGCTGCACTCGCCGATCGGCCTGGATCTCGGGGCACGTACGCCCGAGGAGACGGCCCTGTCGATCGCGGCGGAGATCGTCGCCGGGAAGCGGGGCGGCAGCGGGGTCCCGCTGACCGGGGCGCACACGCCGATCCACCACGAGCCGGAGTCGAAGACAGTCGGGCGGATCGGTTCGGTCGCCTGAGGCCCCGTCGGGAACCGTCCCGCCGGGGCGGCTCGTCAGGCCTGTCTGAGCAGGCGGTTCAGGGCCCGGCCGAAAACGTACCGCGACGAGCGCAGCACCAGGCCGTCGAAGAGCGACGGCAGGAACCGGATCCGGATCTCCTCCCGCCAGATCACCCGCGTACGGCCCCCCGGACCCGGCCGCACTTCGAGTTCGGCCCAACCGAGCACCACACGGCCCCGCTTCTCCAGCCGGCACATCCCCGCGGCCCCGTCCTGCGGCGGCTGCCACACCGTGACCTCCATCGGGTCGTCGAAGGCCAGCGGCCCGGCGCCCGAGCGGGCCACGACGAGTGTGCCCTCGCGCGTCGGCCCGGGCGGTACCACCCCGACCGCCGTCAACGGCACCGCATCACCGTGCCGCGGCCACCGTGTGATCCGCCGCCACGCCTCGTCGAGGGGGAGCGGGACGGTGCGTTCGAGCAGGAAGTTCGCCACCCCCCGATCGTAGGGAACCGGCGGGGAGTTATCGGTACACCTCGCCCGGCTCCGCCTTGCCGGGCGCGAGCAGTTGGGGCACCGTCACGAAGACGTAGCCGCGTTCCTTCAGCGCGTCGATGATCCCGGGCACCGCCGGCACCGTTCCGTCGTAGAGGTCGTGGAGGAGGATGATCCCGTCCCGGGAGGACTGGGCGAGGACCCGGCGGGTGATCAGGTCGGAGTCGGTCGTCTGGTAGTCCTTGGCCGTCACGCTCCACAGGACCTCGGAGAGGCCCAGTTCGCGGCTGATGGCGTGCACGGTGTCGTCGGTGCGGCCCTGCGGCGGGCGCATCAGGGTCGGGCGCCGGCCGATGAGGCGCTCTATCTCCTCGTTGGGGCGTTCCAGCTCCTCGCGTATCTCCTCGGGTCCGAGCGTGGTGAGGATCTTGTGGTCCCAGGTGTGGCTGGCCACTTCGTGGCCCTCGTCGGCCATGCGCCGCACCAGCTCCGGGTACTTCTCGATGTGCCGCTTGCCGAGGAGGAAGAAGGTCGCCGGGACCTGCTTCTCCTTCAGGATGTCCAGCAGCCGCGCGGAGTGCTCGCTGGGCCCGGCGTCGAAGGTGAGTGCGATGCACTTGACCTCGCGGCAGTCGACGGCGCCGAAGCGGACCGTCTCGATGTCCGTGGCCGGGCGGGCCCGTACGGCGGCGGGAGCCGTGGTGTCGGCCCCGGTGCAGCCGCTCAGGGCGAGGGTGAGGGCGGCGGTCGCCGCGAGCGTTCCGGCCGTTCGGAACGCGGTCCCCGTTTTCTTCATCTTCTGGGTCAGAGAAGGCATGCCGGGACTATACATCGCGTGTATACGCGTGATTTATAGTCGCCGAAGCGTGCCCCGGCGGCCCGGCCCGGTGTTTGAGGGAGCCGTACCGCGGCACTCGCCAGCACGGTATTTCGCCTGTGCCGCCGGAGGGAGGGCCGCCCGTATGACCCCGTACGCCGTCGTGATCCCCACCCTCGCCTCGGACACCCTCGCCGACTGTCTCGCTGCCCTCGCCGCCGCGACCGGACCGCGCCCCGAGGAGATCGTCCTCGTAGACGACCGGACCGAGCGCGAACCCGGCCCGCTGCAGCACCCGTTGAGCGTCCTCGGCGACCTGCGGGAGCGGACCACCGTGCTGGGCGGCGGCGGTCGTGGGCCCGCCGCCGCCCGCAACACCGGGCTGCGCGCCGTGCACACGCCGTGGACCGTGTTCCTCGACGACGACGTCCAGGTGGGCGCCCGCTGGTGCGAGCAGCTCGCCGAGGACCTCGCCGAGGCCTCCCACGACACCGCCGGCATCCAGGGCGTCCTCGCCGTGCCGCTGCCCGGCGAACGCCGCCCCACCGACTGGGAACGCGGCACCGCGGGACTCGTCCGCGCCCACTGGGTCACCGCCGACATGGCCTACCGCACGGAGGTCCTCAAGCAGGTCGGTGGCTTCGACGAACGCTTCCAGCGCGCCTTCCGGGAGGACGCCGACCTCGCGCTGCGCGTCCTCGACTCGGGCTGGCGCATCCGGCAGGGCCGCCGCACCACCCGGCACCCCGTGCGCTCAGCCTCCCGCTGGGCGTCCGTGCGCCAGCAGCGCGGCAACGCCGACGACGCCCTCATGCGGCATCTGCACGGCCCCGACTGGTGGCACAAGGCCGTCGCACCGCGCGGCCGGATCCGCACCCACGCCGCCATCACGACCGCCGGGGTCGCCGCCTGCGCCCTCGCCGCCACCGGACACGGCCGGGCGGCGACCGCCTGCGCGCTCGGCTGGGCGGCCGGCACCGCGGAGTTCGCCCGCGCCCGGATCGCCCCCGGCCCGCGCACCCGCCACGAGGTCGCGACGATGGTGGCGACCAGCGTGCTCATCCCGCCCACCGCGACCTGGCACCGGCTGGCGGGTGCCTGGCGCCACCGTCACACCCCCGCCTGGCAGGAGGAGGCCACCCCGTGAGCCCGGTGAAAGCCGTGCTGTTCGACCGCGACGGCACGCTCGTCGAGGACGTCCCGAACAACGCCGACCCCGACCGCGTCCGCCCCGTCGAGGGGGCCCGCGAGGCGCTCGACCTGCTGCGCGGGCGCGGCATCCGCACCGGCGTCGTCACCGACCAGCCCGGTGTCGCGGACGGACTGCTCACCGACGCCGACGTTCGCCGCGTCAACCACCGCGTCGACGAACTCCTCGGCCCGTTCGACGTGTTCGCGGTCTGCCCGCACGGCCCCGACGACGGGTGCCACTGCCGCCGGCCCCAGCCCGGCATGCTGCTCTGGGCGGGGGGCCGGATCTGCACCGGGCCCGCCGAACTCGTCGTCATCGGCTCCACCGCCGCCGGCGCGCGGGCCGCGCACCGGGCCGGCGCCCACGGCATCCTCGTCCCGAACGGGCACACCCGCCCCGAGGAGACCGCCCGGGCCGACCACGTCGCCCCGGACCTGCTCACCGCCGTCCGCGCGGTGCTGGACGGACCGCCGAAGGGCCGTGTCCTCGCCGACGAGCGCCCCATCCAGGAGGCGTTCACGGCCGACCCGGAGTGAAGGGTGGCTCAGCTTCCGCACCACCGGCACATCAGCCGGAAGGAGGCGAACATCGTCAGGGGCCATATCGCGGCGAACGCCCAGATCACACCCGGCTCGGACGTGACGATCCCGGCCACCATCAGCCCGGCCGACACCGCGACCAGGAACGCCACGGTCCAGACACGGGGTCGGTAGGCGGCCAGACGGGCCAGGACGCCGGCGGGGTCGGGGCGGCGGCGCACTCGATGGGTGCGCAGCTTGCGGTCCAGACGACGGTCGCGGCGCAGTGCGCGTTCCATCTCGTCGAGGATGCGCTGCTCGTTCTCGGGAAGTCTGCCGATGGACACGCTCTCTCCTTCCGGACAGCCGGACCGTCTCTCCTTCGGGGAGACGTACGGCGGGGGAAGCACGGCGGGGAACGTACAAGCGGGTGCCCCGTGGCACCCCCGGGCTAACCGGGAACCGGCCGCGCCAGCGCCTCGACGAGCCGGTCCGCGCTGTCCGGCACGGTGCCCTCGCGGAACCCGTCGCGGATCTGCCGTGCGGTCACCCGGCCGCCGGTCAGGCACCAGTCCCACCAGCGGTCCAACTGCCGCACGTCCAGCCGCTCGGCGGGCACCAGCGCGGGCCAGCCGCAGGCACGGGCCTGTGCGGTCAGCTTGGCGCCGCCGGCGACCGGGTCGACGGCCAGCACCGGTGTGCCGACCCGCAGCGCGATCACCAGCCCGTGCAGCCGGTCGGTGACGACGAGGTCCAGCCGAGCCAGCACGGACTGCAGCTGCGCGGGCGTCGCGCTCAGATGCCAGTCGTGCGTGTCCAGCCGGGTCTCCAGCTCCAGGCGGCCGCAGTCCTTCGCGGCCAGCCAGCGCGTCACCTCCTCGGCGACCTGCCCGTGCCGCCGCAGCTGCCCGTACTCGTGCTGCCCGTGCGCGAGGATCACCCCGACGACGGGCCGTGCCGGTACGTCCGGGGCGCGGGCCGCGAGGTCCTCCACCGGCTCACTGTCCGGCCCGTCCCGGGGCAGCACCCGATGGAAGCCGGTCACGGCGGGACTGCCGGGGTCGATGACCGAGGTGCCCACGGCGATCCGCACGCAGTGCGCGAACCGCCGGTGCAGCTCCTCCACCTGCGGCCCGTGCAGCGGGCCGCACACGAACACCAGGTGGGTGTAGTCCTCGGGCCACAGCCGGTCCAGATGCAGCGCCTCCGGACGGAAACGGGGACTCCAGGCGACGTCGTAGGGGATGCCCGTCCCCCGCATGACGTCCTCCACCCGGCGCAGGGCCAGCACGTCCCCGGCGGTCGCCTCCCTGTCCCGGAAGCTGAACCACCCGGTGAGCAGCACCCTGCGCGGTCGCTTGCCCTGTTGTGTGTGCACATGCCCTGAGTGCCCGCCCCTGGGAAAGACATTCAGGGCATTACACGCATATACGGTGCCGTCACTGGGTGTAGAAGGTGGCGTCCGCCCGGTCGGTGGCGGTGCTCACCGCCTGCACGTTCAGCAGGTACTCCCAGTGGCGGACGTATCGCCCCGGGTAGTTGGAGGACTCGTACGACACACCGGCCGGGTCCGCGAGTCCGGCGCGCTGCCGGAAGGCCGCGTCGGACGCGAACTGCGTGCTGCCGTCGTTCTTCTCCAGCCACACCTCGAAGTTCTTGTGCCGCAGGTAGTAGCCGGGGAAATTGGCCGACTCCAGGGAGACGGTCCCGCTGCCGGTGAGGCCCGGCACGACGCGGAACTGCGAGTCGGCGAGCTTGGTGACGTCGGCCTCGATCCGCGCCCGGTAGTCGTAGTGGCGCACGAAGCGGTCCGGGACGTTGTACGAGGAGAAGCGCTGCGGGGTGACCCCGTCCGCCACGGGGATCCCGAAGTTCGGGGTGCCGTCGGCGTTCCAGTACACTTTCTGCACGCGGGTGCGGCGGTTGGGGTCGTTGAGCGGGTCGCCGCTGATGTCCTTGTAGCTGCGGTCGTGGTAGACGAGGATGTCGCTCTTGCCGTCCTCGGAGACGGTGAAGGAGTTGTGGCCCGGACCGTATTGACCGGTCGCGGCGCTGCTCGTGAAGACCGGGGTGGCGCTCTTGCTCCACGACGCCTGGCTGAGCAGGTTCGCGCTCGCGGAGGCGGTGAGCATGCCCAGGCAGTAGTTGGCGTCGGTGGCGCTCGCGGAGTACGTCAGGAACACCTTGCCGCCGTGCTGGATGACGGCCGGGCCCTCGTTGACCTTGTAGCCGACGGTCTCCCAGGAGTAGGTGGGCCGCGACAGCAGCACCGGAGCGCCGGTGATCGTCCAGGGATTGGCCATCTTCGCGAGGTAGACGTCGGTGTTGTTGTTCACCGACGGGTCGCGCTGCGCCCAGGCCAGGTAGCGCACGCCGTTCACGGTGAACGTCGTCGCGTCCAGCGAGAAACTCTCCCACTGGGTCTTGATCTGGCCCTTCTCGGTCCAGGTGGCGGTGAGCGGGTTGGCGCCCGTGCCCTCCAGGACGTACATCCGGATCGCCCACACGTCGCCGGTGGCGCCGGCCGCGAAGTACACGTACCACTTGCCGTCGATGAAGTGGATCTCCGGCGCCCAGATGTGGGCGCCCATCACACCGCTGGCGTGCTTGGTCCAGATGGTCGTCTCGGGGGCCGTCTTCAGCCCCTGGATCGTGGTCGCCCGGCGCAGCACGATGCGGTCGTACTCGGGGACGGTCGCGGTGAAGTAGTAGTAGCCGTCGGTGTGTTTGACGATGTGCGGGTCGGCCCGCTTCTCCGCGATCGGGTTGGTGTGGACGGCGGCGGGGGAGTCGGGCACGGCGGCCTGGGCGGGCGCGCCCGCCAGGCAGGGCGCGAGGGTGACGAGGACGGCCAGGAGCAGCCGTACGGCCATGGGTCTCAAGGGAGTTCTCCGGAGGACGGGGTGCGGTGTACGTGCTCGGGCTGTCCGGTATTCCGAACGACGTTCGGGAAACCGGCCATGAAGTCGGTCAGAAGATAAGGGGGGCGCAGACCCCCGTCAACGGATCGCACAGGCCGGACAGGAGGTGAAGCGCGGGGACTTCCTCGGGGATCGGGGTCCGGCCGTAGGGTGGACGTATGGCGCGTACGGCGGAGGAAGCACCCGTCGGGCTGGTGGTCCGGCCGTCGCTGCCCGCGCTCGCGCCCTTGATCGGTGCGATGGGCTACACCGAGGGACGGTTCGCGCACTCCGCCGAGCTGGCCCTGCCGACGGGCGCGGCGCAACTGCTGGTGAACCTCGACGAGGACGCCCTGTCCACGTCGCCGCCGGGGGGTGCGGACCGGCGTACCCGGGGCGCGGCCGTGCACGGGCCCTTCTCGGAGCCGGCCGTGATCGACCCGGCGCAGCAGCGGGCCGTCCTGTGGGTGGCGTTCCGTCCCGCGGGCGCCCGCCCCTTCCTCACCGTCCCGGTCTCCGCCCTCCGCGACGAACTCGTGGACCTCGGCGAACTGTGGGGCACGGACGGTGCGGTGCTGCGCGAGCGGCTGCTGGAAGCCGTCGCCGCACAGGGCCCGCGGGCCGGGCTGCGGGTGCTGGAGACGGCCCTGACGGGGCGCGTGACAGGCCCCCCGGCGCCCGACCCGGGGGTCCGTCTCGCCGCGGCCCTGCTCGACCGGGGCACACCCGTCGGCGAGGTCGCCGACCGGCTCGGCTGGACGACCGGACGGCTGGCGCGCCGATGCACCGAACACCTGGGGTTCACACCCAAGCGGTACGCGCGCATCCGGCGCTTCCAGCGGCTGCTGCACCGTGTGAACGCCGGACACGGGCCAGCGGACTGGGCGGCCCTCGCCGCGGACTGCGGCTACCACGACCAGGCCCATCTGATCCACGAGTTCCGCGCCCTCGCCGGCCTCACCCCGACCGCGTACGCGCCGCGCACGCCCCTCGAACGCAACCACGTACCGCTCGGCGATCGACGGAATCCGCCCGGTCGGCGATTTTCTACAATCCACGCCGCCCGGGACCCGCGATCGTGAAGACATGACGAACGCACCCGGCGAACCCGGCACACCGCACGCCACCGGCCACCCCGCCGTCACCCGCCTCTACGCCCGCCTCGTGGTCTCCGACGGAGCCCGGGCCATCGACTTCTACCGGGCGACCCTCGGCGCCGAGGAGATCGAGCGGTACACCGGCCCCGACGGCACGATCGTGCACGCGATGCTGCGACTCGGCGGCGCCGCGATCGCGGTCAAGGAGGCCGACACCGGCGACCCGGCGCCCACGTCCCTCGGCGGCAGCCCCGTGATCATGGCGCTCGACGTGCCCGACGCCGACGCCGTGGCCGAGGCCATGCTGCGGGGCGGGGCGACGGTGGTGTACCCGGTCGCCGACCAGCACTACGGGCAGCGCGGGGGCCGCCTCGCCGACCCGTTCGGCCATCTCTGGATGATCTCCCAGACCATCGAGGACCTGACGCCCGAGCAGATCCAGGAACGGACGACGGACCTGTTTACGTCCTGACGGGCTTCGTCAGCGGGCCTGCGCCGCCGGTTCCTCCACCTTCGCGTTCGCGTCCACCGTGCCGCCCGGGTGCCGCAGGGCGCACAGGAAGGCGATGCCCAGCGCGATGGCCATGCCGTAGAACACCCACTGGTTGGCCTCCGCGAAGTCCATGCGGATCGCCGACATCGCGTCCCGGGTCGCCTCGGCGGCGGGGCCGGTGCCGGTGGGCGGCCGGGCGTCGCCGTTGCCCGTGACCGATTCGGTGACGTCGCGCGCCGTGCTCTCCGCCGTCCCGGCGGGCACGCCGCGGGACTCCAGGGTGCCCGTGACGTTGTCGGTCGTGACGTGCGTCAGGATCGTGCCGTAGATCGCCATGCCCACGCTGGCCGCGAAGTTGCGCACGGTCTGGGTGATGCCGGTGACCTCGCCGTAGGAGGCGCCGATGGCCCGGTTCACGGCGTCCGTCGACGCCGGCGCCAGGATGAAACCGATACCGGCCCCGGCGAGCGCCGCGTAGAGCCACTGGTCGTGCATGGTCAGGTTGGTGAGTTCGCCCGCCCAGAGCGCGAATCCGACGGCGCCCACCACCCCGCCCATTTTCAGCGCGGGCCTGGCGCCCTTCTTGTCGAGGATCCGGCCGCCCCACTGGGAGGCGATCGCGAAGCCCACGAAGATGTACAGCAGGAACAGCGCCGCCTGGTTCGGCGAGGCGCTCAGCGACACCTGGGCGTAGACGGAGGCGAAGAAGAACAGCGGGACGAACGCGAGCATCGCGAAGAACAACACCAGCGCGTCCACGCTGAACGCCTTGTCGCGGAAGACCCGCAGATCGATCAGCGGATGCTCCACCCCGCGCTCGAAACGCACGAACCCGGCCAGCACCGCCAGGCCGCCCACGATGCACACCCAGGTCGCCCAGCTGTCCCAGCCCCAGGAGAACGCCTGCTGGAAGCCGAGGACGCTCAGGCCCATGCCGATCGCGATGAGGACGGCACCCGGCACGTCCAGCGTGCCGGACCGCCGCCGGTCGGAGATGTGCGCCAGCGCCGTGAGGACCAGCGCGACGATCGCCACGGGCACGTTGACCCAGAAAACGGCGCGCCAGGTCCAGTTCGTCAGCCAGCCGCCCAGCAGCGGGCCGACGGCGGTCAGCGCGCCCGTGACCCCGAAGAACAGGGCGAGGGCACGCCCGCGCCGCTCGACCGGGAACACCGCCACCACCACGGCCAGCGCCGCGGGGAACAGCAGCGCCGCCCCGAGTCCCTGGGTGGCGCGGAAGATGATCAGCCAGGCCTGTGCGGCACCGCCTACGGGGACGCAACCGCACAGCACCGACGAGACGACGAACACCACCGTGCCGATGACGACGACCCGGCGCGGCCCGTAGAGGTCCGCGAGACGGCCGCCGAGGGCGAAGAAGGCGGCGAGGGCCAGCAGGTAGGCGTTGACCACCCACTGCATGCCCGAGGACGACAGCCCCAGTTCGCGGACGATGTCCGGGGCCGCGATCGACACGATGGTCTGGTCGATGAAGGTCATGGCGACGGCGAACATCATCGCCGCCAGCGCGACGGTCTGGTGAGGCGCGGATCGGGAGGGGGTCGCGGCCTGGCCGCGCCCCGGGCGCGTGCTAGTCACGACAACAGTCTGCTCCCGGCAGTGTCGCGTCGCATCACAGGACTCTTTTCGCCCCGCGCGGCACACTGATACCCCCGAACACGTCGTTCGGCAACCCCTCGGCGGTGTGAGGACGACCTCCTCGGCCATGTGACCACGGCCCGCCACGGATGCCGCGTCGAACGTGCAGGATGCGGGCACCAAGGAGGACAGGCAGTCGAACGACGGGAGAAGCAGACGATGGTCCCAGCGGAACCGCAACCCCAGGGGATCGGCATACCGGCCGAATCCACTGCGGGCGAGACCAGGGTGGCGGCGACGCCGGCCACCGTGGGGAGACTCGTCGCGCTCGGGTACGACGTGACGGTCGAACCGGGAGCGGGAGCCTCGTCCCGCTTCTCCGACGCGGCCTACGAGGAGGCGGGAGCCCGGCTCGGCGACCCGTGGCAGGCGGAGATCGTGCTGAAGGTCAACGCCCCCTCGAGCGAGGAGATCGGCCGGCTGCGCGACGGGGCGACACTGATCGCGCTGATCAGCCCCGCCCTCAACCCCGAACTGGTCGAGGAGCTGGCGGGGCGTCCGATCACCGTGCTCGCCATGGACGCCGTACCGCGCATCTCGCGCGCCCAGTCCCTGGACGTGCTCAGCTCGATGGCGAACATCGCCGGATACCGGGCCGTGGTCGAGGCGGCACACGCCTTCGGCCGGTTCTTCACCGGCCAGGTCACCGCCGCCGGCAAGGTGCCGCCCGCCAAGGTGCTGGTGGCCGGGGCCGGAGTGGCCGGGCTCGCGGCGATCGGCGCGGCCCGCAGTCTCGGCGCCGTCGTCCGCGCCACCGACCCGCGGCCCGAAGTGGCCGAGCAGGTGCGCTCCCTGGGCGGGGAGTTCCTGTCCGTGACCGCCGAGCAGGAGGTGAGCACCGACGGCTACGCCAAGGCCACCTCGGACGACTACAACCGGCTCGCCGCGCAGCTGTACGCCGAGCAGGCCGCCGACGTCGACATCATCATCACCACCGCGCTCATCCCGGGCCGCCCGGCGCCGCGGCTGATCACCGCCGAGGACGTCGCGCACATGAAGCCCGGCAGCGTGATCGTCGACATGGCGGCCTCCCAGGGCGGCAACGTCGAGGGCACGGTCGCCGGTAAGGCCGTCGTCACCGACAACGACGTGACGATCATCGGCTACACCGACCTGCCCGGCCGGCTCCCCGCCCAGGCCTCGCAGTTGTACGGCACGAACATCGTCAACCTGCTGAAGCTGCTCACGCCCGGCAAGGACGGCCGGCTCGTCCTCGACTTCGACGACGTGGTGCAGCGCTCGATCACCGTGGTCCGCGAGGGCGAGAAGACCTGGCCGCCGCCCCCCGTCCAGGTGTCCGCCGCACCCGCACCCGTCGCGGCGAAGGAGCCTGAACCCGCCCCCGCCGAGACACCGGCGAAGTCCGCCCGCCCGGCCTGGTCCTCCTACGCCCTGGTGGGCGTGGGAGCGCTCGCGCTGTTCCTGGTGACGGCCCTCTCCCCGAGCGAACTCCTCGGCCACTTCACGGTGTTCGTCCTGGCGATCGTGATCGGCTTCTACGTCATCGGCAATGTGCACCACGCGCTGCACACCCCGCTGATGTCGGTCACCAACGCCATCTCCGGCATCGTCGTGGTCGGTGCGCTGCTGCAGATCGGGCAGGGCGACACCGCCGTCACCGTGCTGTCGTTCGCCGCGATCCTGCTGGCGAGCATCAACATCTTCGGCGGATTCGCCGTGACCCGCCGCATGCTCGGCATGTTCTCGAAGGGCTGATCAGGGATGACCACAGACACGGCCGCCCAGGCCGCCTACGTCGTCGCGGCGCTGCTGTTCATCCTCAGCCTCGCCGGACTCTCCCAGCACAAGACGTCCCGTTCGGGAGTCGTCTGGGGCATCGCGGGCATGGTCGTCGCCCTGGCCGCCACTGTCGGGCTCGCCTCCCGCAGCATCACCGCGAGCGGGCTCGTGCTGATCGTCGTCGCCACCGCTCTCGGCGCGGGCATCGGCCTGTGGCGGGCCCGGGTGGTGGAGATGACCGGCATGCCGGAGCTGATCGCCATCATGCACAGCCTCGTGGGCCTCGCCGCCGCGTTCGTCGGCTGGAACGGCTACCTCGACGTCGACGCCGAGCTGTCCGGTTCGCTGCTGGGCATCCATCACGCCGAGGTGTTCATCGGGGTGTTCATCGGCGCCGTCACCTTCACCGGTTCCGTCGTCGCCTACCTGAAGCTGTCGGCGCGCATCAACTCCCGCCCGCTGACACTGCCGGGCAAGCACATTCTCAACATCGGCGCGCTCGTGGCCTTCGTGGGGCTCACGGTGGCGTTCGTCGTGCGCCCCGGCATGGGCCTGCTCATCGCGGTGACCGTGATCGCGCTCGCTCTCGGCGCGCACCTGGTCGCCTCCATCGGCGGCGGTGACATGCCGGTGGTCGTCTCCATGCTCAACAGCTACTCCGGCTGGGCGGCGGCGGCTTCGGGCTTCCTGCTCGCCAACAACCTGCTGATCGTCACCGGCGCGCTGGTCGGTTCCTCCGGTGCCTACCTGTCGTACATCATGTGCAAGGCGATGAACCGCTCCTTCATCTCGGTGATCGCGGGCGGTTTCGGCACCCCGGCGGCGTCCGCCGACGACGACGAGCAGGGCGAGCACCGGGAGATCAACGCCGAGGAGACCGCGGAACTCCTCGGCAACGCCACCTCGGTCATCATCACGCCGGGCTACGGCATGGCCGTCGCCCAGGCCCAGTACCCCGTCGCCGAACTGGCGCGCAAGCTGCGCGACCGGGGCGTGGAGGTGCGCTTCGGCATCCACCCCGTCGCGGGCCGGCTGCCCGGGCACATGAACGTGCTGCTCGCCGAGGCCAACGTGCCCTACGACATCGTCCTGGAGATGGACGAGATCAACGACGACTTCGCCGCCACCTCGGTCGTCCTGGTCATCGGCGCCAACGACACGGTCAACCCGGCCGCGACCGACAACCCCTCCAGCCCCATCGCCGGGATGCCGGTCCTGCACGTGTGGGAGGCGGCCAACGTGATCGTCTTCAAGCGGTCCATGGCCGCCGGCTACGCGGGCGTGCAGAACCCGCTGTTCTTCCGCGAGAACACGCAGATGCTGTTCGGCGACGCCAGGCAGCGCGTGGAGGACATCCTGCGCGGCCTGGACTCCCTGGACGCACCGGTCCGGGAGATGGCCGGCACGACACGCTGAGCCCGGTGCCCCGCCGGTACGGGCCGGCGGGGCACCGGCCGTCCGGGGGTGCGGTCGGCTCGGTACCGGCGTTGACTGGTAGGAGAGGGATCAGACAACGCCTGGCACGCGGCGGAACGACGCAGCCGCGCTGCGACACCGGCTAGTTGCGGAGTCGACCATGACCCATCAGCTTCGGATGCGCGTGTGCGCAGTGCTCGCCATTGCTGTGCTGGCGGTTTCAGGTGGTTATGCGTATGGGGCCCCCGCGCGTGACGACATGGGCCAGGACATCGAAACGGCCGTGCAGGGCGTCGACGCCTACTGGGACGCCCACTGGTCCGAGTTCTTCACGCAGACGTACGTCCCGCCCACGGTCCTGGGTGAGTACGACGGCGCTTCCGCGGACGTCCCCACCTGCGGCGGGGAACCGCTGGACGACGACAACGCCCAATACTGTGCCACGGCCGAGGACTACGTCGCCTGGGACACCGACCTCATGCGGTTCGGCTACCGGTACGGAGACGCGTTCGTGTATCTGGTCGTCGCGCACGAGTGGGGTCACGCGATACAGAACCGCCTCGACGCCCAACTGCAGACCATGGACGCCGAATTGCAGGCGGACTGCCTGGCGGGCGCGGAACTCGAGGGTGCCGCGCAGGACGGAACGGTCGTCTTCGAGGCGGGGGACGTCGACGAGGTGTACACGGCCCTCGTCCGTGACGCCGACAAGACCCCCTGGACGAAGGAAGGGGACCACGGGAGCGCCTCCGAGCGGGTCGACGCCTTCACCCTGGGGCAGGAGCTGGGGGTCGACGGATGCCTGCCGGACGAGGTGTCCACCGAGGGCGCGGCGGCCCTCGACCGGTAGGACGCCGAGAGGCCGGCCCGACATCCCGTCGGGCCGGCCTCTCGCGGTGCCGTGGGGTCAGTCCGTGCCGGACTCCATCGCGGCCCGGTCCAGCCACGCGTCCTCCTCCGAGACCTCGCCCCGGGAGGCGATGGCCTGGGCGCCGCCCTGCGGCAGCTCGGGCATGGTGCCGATGAGGCCGGTCGCGGCGGCCTGGGAGGCGCCGACGGTGGGGCTGCCGGTGCCGATCAGGCCGATGCCGGCGTACTGCTCCAGCTTGGCGCGGGAGTCGGCGATGTCGAGGTTGCGCATGGTGAGCTGGCCGATCCGGTCCACCGGGCCGAACGCGGAGTCCTCGGTGCGCTCCATGGACAGCTTGTCCGGGTGGTAGCTGAACGCCGGGCCCGTGGTGTCGAGGATCGAGTAGTCCTCACCGCGCCGCAGCCGCAGCGTCACCTCGCCGGTGACGGCCGCGCCGACCCAGCGCTGGAGCGACTCGCGGATCATCAGCGCCTGCGGGTCCAGCCAGCGGCCCTCGTACATCAGCCGGCCCAGGCGCCGGCCCTCGGTGTGGTACTGGGCGAGGGTGTCCTCGTTGTGGATCGCGTTGACGAGGCGCTCGTAGGCGGCGTGCAGCAGGGCCATGCCCGGGGCCTCGTAGATGCCGCGGCTCTTGGCCTCGATGATCCGGTTCTCGATCTGGTCCGACATGCCCAGGCCGTGCCGGCCGCCGATGGCGTTGGCCTCCATCACCAGGTCGACGGGGGAGGCGAACTCCTTGCCGTTGACCGACACCGGACGGCCCTCGGCGAAGCCGATCGTCACGTCCTCGGCGGCGATCTCGACCGACGGGTCCCAGAACCGGACGCCCATGATCGGCTCGACGGTCTCGACGCCGGTGTCCAGGTGCTCCAGGGTCTTGGCCTCGTGGGTGGCGCCCCAGATGTTGGCGTCCGTGGAGTACGCCTTCTCCGTGCTGTCCCGGTAGGGCAGCCCGTGCGCGACCAGCCACTCGGACATTTCCTTGCGGCCGCCGAGCTCCGTCACGAAGGCCGCGTCCAGCCAGGGCTTGTAGATGCGCAGGTGCGGGTTGGCGAGCAGGCCGTAGCGGTAGAACCGCTCGATGTCGTTGCCCTTGAAGGTCGAGCCGTCGCCCCAGATCTGGACGTCGTCCTCGAGCATCGCCCGGACCAGGAGCGTGCCGGTGACGGCACGGCCGATCGGGGTGGTGTTGAAGTACGCCCGCCCGCCCGAGCGGATGTGGAACGCGCCGCAGGTCAGCGCGGCCAGGCCCTCCTCCACGAGCGCGGCACGGCAGTCGACCAGACGCGCGATCTCGGCCCCGTACGTCTTGGCGCGGCCGGGCACCGAGGCGATGTCGGGCTCGTCGTACTGGCCGATGTCGGCGGTGTAGGTGCACGGGACGGCGCCCTTGTCGCGCATCCACGCGACCGCGACGGAGGTGTCGAGACCGCCCGAGAAGGCGATGCCGACGCGTTCGCCGGCGGGCAGGGAGGTGAGGACCTTGGACATAGAAAGAGTATGTATCACTTTGCATAGTCATGCAAGCCGGATATGCGGAATCGTCGTTCCGGAACGCCGCCGTGCCGGAACGCCGCCGTGCCGGGACATCGACGTCCCGGAACATGTCCGGCCCGGTTGCTACCGCTTCAGGAACCCGCTGCCTCGGAGCCGCCGAGCGCCCCGAGGATCCGCTCGGCGGCCAGCGTCGGGGTGAGCTCGCCCTCCCTGACCCGCTGCTCCAGCACCGGCGCCAGCGCCCGTACCGCCGGGTCGGCGTGCAGACGGCCGAGGAGTTCGTCGCGGACCATGGTCCAGGTCCAGTCGACCTGCTGGTCGCGGCGCTTCGCGGTGAGGCGGCCCGTGGAGTCCAGCAGCGTGCGGTGCTGCTCCAGGCGCTCCCACAGCGCGTCCAGGCCGGTCGACTCGCGGGCGCTGCAGTGCAGCACCGGCGGGGTCCAGAACGCGTCCTTGCCGTGCATCAGGCGCAGCGCGCCCGCCAGCTCCCGCGCGGCGGCACGGGCGTCGCGCTCGTGCGGCCCGTCCGCCTTGTTGACGGCGATCACGTCGGCGAGCTCCAGCACGCCCTTCTTGATGCCCTGGAGCTGGTCGCCCGTGCGCGCGAGGGTGAGGAGCAGGAAGGTGTCGACCATGTTCGCCACGGCCGTCTCGGACTGGCCGACACCGACCGTCTCCACCAGGACCACGTCGTAGCCGGCCGCCTCCATCACCACGATCGACTCTCGGGTGGCCTTCGCGACCCCGCCCAGCGTGCCCGCCGTGGGGGAGGGGCGCACGAACGCCGCCGGGTCCACGGCCAGGCGCTCCATCCGGGTCTTGTCACCCAGGATCGAACCGCCCGTACGGCTGGACGACGGGTCGACGGCCAGCACCGCCACCCGGTGCCCGAGCGAGGTCAGCAGCGTGCCGAACGCGTCGATGAACGTCGACTTGCCCACGCCGGGCACCCCGCTGATGCCGATCCGCCGGGCCCGGCCGCTGTGCGGAAGCAGCGCCGTCAGCAGTTCCTGGGCCAGCGCGCGGTGCTGCGGCCGCGTCGACTCGACGAGTGTGATGGCACGGGCGATGATCGCCCGTTTCCCGTCGAGCACGCCCTTCACATACGCGTCGACATCGATCACAGGGCGTGCCCGAGGCCGTCCGACAGGCGCCGCACCAGGTCGTGGGCCGCGTCCGGGATCACCGTCCCGGGCGGGAAGACGGCCGCCGCGCCCATCTCCAGCAGCGTCGGCACGTCCTGCGGCGGGATCACCCCGCCGACCACGACCATGATGTCCTCGCGGCCCTCCTCGGCCAGCGCCTCGCGCAGCGCCGGGACGAGGGTGAGGTGACCGGCCGCCAGCGACGAGACGCCGACGATGTGCACGTCCGCCTCGACGGCCTGCCGGGCCACCTCGGCGGGCGTCTGGAACAGCGGGCCGACGTCCACGTCGAAACCGAGGTCCGCGAAGGCCGTGGCGATCACCTTCTGGCCGCGGTCGTGGCCGTCCTGGCCCATCTTCGCGACCAGGATGCGCGGACGGCGGCCCTCGGCCTCCTCGAAGGCGGACACCAGGGTGCGGGTGCGGTCCACGCTCGGGGACTCTCCGGTTTCGTTGCGGTACACGCCGGAGATCGTACGGATCTGCCCCGCGTGTCGGCCGTACACCTTCTCCAGGGCGTCGGAGATCTCCCCGACGGTGGCCTTCGCGCGGGCCGCGTGCACGGCCAGCTCCAGCAGGTTGCCCTCGCCGCCGGCGGCCCGGGTCAGCGCGTCGAGCGCGTCCTGGCAGGCCCGCTCGTCCCGCTCCGCGCGCAGCCGCCGCAGCTTCTCGATCTGCTGCGCCCGCACCGAGGAGTTGTCGACCTTCAGGACGTCGATCTGCTCGTCGGTCTCCACCCGGTACTTGTTGACGCCGATGACCGGCTGGCGGCCCGAGTCGATCCGGGCCTGCGTACGGGCCGCGGCCTCCTCGATGCGCAGCTTGGGGATGCCCGCGTCGATGGCCTTGGCCATACCGCCCGCGGCCTCGACCTCCTCGATGTGCTGCCAGGCCCGCCGGGCCAGGTCGTACGTCAGCTTCTCCACGTACGCGCTGCCGCCCCACGGGTCGATCACCCGGGTCGTGCCGGACTCCTGCTGGAGCAGCAGCTGCGTGTTGCGGGCGATGCGCGCCGAGAAGTCGGTGGGCAGCGCGAGCGCCTCGTCCAGGGCGTTGGTGTGCAGCGACTGGGTGTGCCCCTGCGTCGCCGCCATCGCCTCGACGCAGGTGCGCGTCACGTTGTTGAAGACGTCCTGCGCGGTCAGCGACCAGCCCGAGGTCTGCGAATGGGTGCGCAGGGAAAGTGACTTGGCGTTCTGCGGGTCGAACTGCTTCACGAGCTTCGCCCACAGCAGGCGCGCCGCCCGCAGCTTGGCGACCTCCATGAAGAAGTTCATGCCGATCGCCCAGAAGAACGACAGCCGCGGCGCGAACGCGTCCACGTCCAGGCCGGCTTCACGGCCCGCCCGGATGTACTCCACCCCGTCCGCGAGCGTGTACGCCAGCTCCAGGTCGGCCGTCGCACCGGCCTCCTGGATGTGGTACCCGGAGATGGAGATGGAGTTGTAGCGCGGCATCCGCTGCGAGGTGAAGGCGAAGATGTCGGAGATGATCCGCATCGACGGCTTCGGCGGATAGATGTAGGTGTTGCGGACCATGAACTCCTTCAGAATGTCGTTCTGAATGGTTCCGGCCAGCTTCTCGGGCGGTACGCCCTGCTCCTCCGCCGCCACGATGTACAGCGCCAGCACCGGCAGCACGGCGCCGTTCATCGTCATCGACACGGTCATCTTGTCCAGCGGGATGCCGTCGAACAGCTGCCGCATGTCGTAGATCGAGTCGATGGCGACACCCGCCATGCCGACGTCACCCGTCACGCGCGGGTGGTCGCTGTCGTAGCCGCGGTGCGTGGGCAGGTCGAAGGCGACCGACAGGCCCTTCTGGCCGGCCGCGAGGTTGCGCCGGTAGAAGGCATTGGACTCCTCGGCCGTCGAGAAGCCCGCGTACTGGCGGATGGTCCAGGGCTGGTTGGCGTACATCGTCGGGTACGGGCCGCGCAGGAACGGCGCCGCCCCCGGGTACGTGTCCAGGAAGTCCAGGCCCTCCAGGTCACGGCCGGTGTAGAGCGGCTTGACGGTGATGCCCTCCGGGGTCTCCCAGAGCAGGTCGTCCCCGCCGGAGGCGTTCTTGACCGCCGTACGCCACTCGTCGGCGCCGCCGTCGGGGGCCGGCGTGCCCAGCTCGATCCCGGAGAAGTCGGGGATTCCCATCAGGACGCAACTCCCATGCGGTCAAGGGTGGCGGACAGCACGGCGACGGCGTCACAGCCCGCGAACACGTAGGCGTCGACACCGGAGTGCTGCCCGGGACGCCCGGCGAGGAACACGTGCGAGGCGCCGGCGGCCCTCAGCCGCGCGGCCTCGGCCTCGGCCTGCTCCTCGTACAGCGCGTCACTGGAGCACAGACAGACCTCCGTGGCGCCGCTGTCCTCGAAGGAGCCCTCGGCGACGGGCTCGACGCCGCCGGCCTGGAACAGGTTCGCGGCGAAGGTCAGCCGCGCGGTGTGCGCGGCGGCAGGGCCCAGCGCGGCCAGATAGACCCGCGGCCGGGCGCCGGTCGCGGCGAGGTGGGCGTCGGAGCGCGCGCGCAGCGCCTCGTAGGCCTCGTCGCGGCGCACCCTCGGCAGCCCGCCGGACCGCGGCTCGGGCGCGCTCTGGCGCACCACCGGCTTCTCGGCCAGGAACGGGAACTCGCTGACACCGGTGATGGGTTCGCGCCGCTTGGCGAGCTTGGCGCTCCGGGCCCGCCACGTGTCGGCCAGGTCCTGGCCGAGGCGCCCCGAGCGCAGGGCGGCGGCCTGTCCGCCCGCACGCTCGATCTCCTGGAAGAACTCCCAGCCCGCGCGGGCGAGTTCGTCCGTCAGCCGCTCCACGTACCAGGAGCCGCCCGCCGGGTCGATCACCCGGGCCAGGTGCGACTCCTCGATGAGGATCGTGGAGGTGTTGCGGGCGATGCGGCGCGCGAAGGCGTCCGGCAGGCCGAGGGCGTGGTCGAAGGGCAGCACGGTGACCGCGTCGGCCCCGCCCGCCCCCGCGGCCAGCGTGGCGATCGTCGAGCGCAGCATGTTCACCCACGGGTCGCGGCGCGTCATCATCACCGGCGACGTCACGACGTGCTGGAGCTGCGCCCCCGCCCGGGGCGCTCCGCAGACCTCGGCCACCCGGGCCCACAGCCGGCGCGCGGCTCGCAGCTTGGCGATCGTCAGGAACTGGTCGGCGGTCGCCGCATACCGGAACTCCAGCTGCGCACAGGCCTGTTCGACGTCCAGCCCGGCTCCGGCCAGCTCCCGCAGATACGCCACCCCGGTGGCCAGCGAGCAGCCCAGCTCCTGGGCGGCCGAACCACCGGCCTCGTGGTAGGGCAGCGCGTCCACGGTCAGCGCCCGCAGCCCCGGGTACTCCCCGGCGCACAGCCGTGCGAGCTCCGCCGCCGGCGCGGTGTCGCACCGCCGGCCGGTACGGGCCTCGTGCCCGAGCGGATCCGCGCCCAGATTGCCGCGCGCCGCGTCCCGGGCGACGCCCCGCTCCTCGTACACCCGCAGCAACTGCCGCGCGGCGGGCTCGGCATCACACCCCGCGTCGAGGACGACGGGTGCCAGGTCGAGGTACACGCCGTCGAGGACCCGGCCGAGGTCCGGCACCGCGATGCCGCCTACCCCGACCGTCAGCCAGAGGGAGGTGACACCGTTCTCCAGGTCCCCGAGCACCGCGTCACGGTCGGCCACCGTGTGCCGTTGCCGTACGTCCCAGCCGCCGACCGTGTTTCCCTCGGCGCGGCCGCCGCGCACAAAGGGCGCGAACCCGGGCAGGCCCGGCTCGGGCGCGGAGTCGTGGGCGGTGTAGAGGGGACGGGTGCGCAACCCGTCCTCCAGCGCGGTGGACAGGGCTTCCTCGGCCTCGGCCCCCTCGACGTCCTTGCCCGATTTGCGCAGCACACCCGCCACAAGGCGCTGCCACTGCTCATGGGGCACGTCAGGGAACTCGCCGGCCAGCTCAAGCCCGTCGTCAGGCAGGACCGTCATGCTCGGATGCTAGGTCACGGACACGAGCGAACAGCAGAGGGGGCGGCTGTGACCTTGCCCTCGCCGGGAATGTGGCCCCGATCTCCCTCTGCCGCTCCTGAATCGGATCTGGTCAGGCACCACCACAGAGTGGTTGCGGCCGACCGTCCACAGTGCTGAGACGACTTTCGAACGAAGCGGCGCATTTCCCTGCCATTCCGGGGCGCCGATCAGATGGAATGTGAACGGGTGCCCGGTGTCAACCCCCGGGCGTCCCCCGTCCGCGTACTGTGCGTGCCTGATCGGCGTCCTTGGGCCCGGTGATCCGTATGAGCAACAAGAGAGGCGTCGATCCCCTGCCCGACGGGCGACTATCCCGATACGCTGAATTGGGTGCGCCTTGTCGAGCGGGCAGCTACGGGGGGTGAGAAGGCGTTGCTTGTCAGCCGATCTTTGACTGCGGTGGTACGCGTGTGGTGCATGATGAACCACCCGCGCTGCCACGACAATGACGAACCTCATGGTTCCCGGACCCACGCCGCGCGACGAAACCCGATATCAGGGCGGACGGAGCAATGGCATTGGGACTGAGCCGGTTACGAGGCAGAACCAGCGCAGGCCTGCCGCGTGTCGTCGTGGGCGCCTGTGTCGCTCTGGCCGGCGGGGCGATCCTGGGGTTGCTGACCGACCCGGAGAACCTCTCGCACGCGGCCGGATACCAGTACGCCGCAGGACTGCTTCTCGCGATCGGACTCTACGGCAGTACGCACGACATCGACTTCGCCGAAGTCAGACGCTCCCTCAAGGTCGTCCTGGTCGCCGTCACCGTCGGCGTCCTCGTCAAAGCCTCACTCATCGCCACCGTCATGGTGCTGGCCTTCGACAGGCCGGAATACCTCGTCCTGGGCATCGCCGTGGCGCAGATCGACCCCTTGTCGGTGGCCGCCACACAGAAGAGCGACCGGGTGTCGCCGCGGGCCAAGGCGATCCTGTCGGTCTGGGCCGCCTTCGACGACCCCATGACGGTCCTGCTCACGCTCTACTTCTCCGCCCTCGCCGTCCGGTACGGCGCCGGACCGGCCGGTGACGGCTCGGTCGTCACGGACACCGCCACGGTGTTCGGCGATCTGCTCCTCAACCTGGGACTGTTCGTCCTGGTGGCGGCCCTCTGGTGGGCGGCCGCCGCCTGGCTCGGGCGCGGGCGGCGGCACGGTACCCGGCGGCCGGCCGCCGACGTCGTGGCGCTGGCGCTGGTGGTCGCGCTGATCCTGTTCGCCGCGCAGGACATGATGGTCCTCGCCGTGGCCCTGACCGGACTGCTGGTGCGCCTGGGCCGCTTCGGCGCGGGCCTCGACACGGCGGTCGCCCTGGCCTTCCTCGCCGCCTCGGCCGTCCTCGGCGTGGTCCTCGCGTCCGGTGAGGTCTTCCTGCGGGAAGGGCTCGTCCTCGGCGTGAGCGCCTTCGCCGCGCAGCTGCTCGTCACCCTGCTCATCAGCCGGCTGGTGCGCCCCCGGCTGACCTGGCCGGATCTCGCCCATCTCGGATTCGGTCAGCAGAACGGCATCACCGCGATCCTCCTCGCCCTCGCCCTGGAACCGAGGTTCCCCGGCACGGTGGGTGTCGTCGGACCCGCGATCGTGACGGTCAACCTCCTCCACCACACCTTCCAGTGGGCCCGCGTCGACAGGTGGCGGCAGGACCTCTCCACCGCACCGGAGCCTCAGCAGGCTCCCGCGGCCATGAGCCAGGAATGGAAACCGGAACCCGGATGAGTCAGGGGGAGGCATGGGTCCGTCGCGCGCCTCGCCGGCACCCCGGCGCCACCGCACACCATGTACGACACCGGGCGATCCAAGGGGACGGGACGCCCGGGAGCACGACCTCGGGGGAACACACCATGCCGTACATCCACTGCAACATGTTCGGAACGCCTCCCGCGGGGGGTGAACCGCCGTGGCTCCCGTACGAGCCACTGGTTCCGTGGTGCATCGAAGGTCACGAGGACCTGTGGGTGGAACTCGAACACGTGCCCGTGGCGGTACACACCTTCCGCAACCAGCTGGTGCAGGTCGCGCGCAACATCACCCCGGACCGGGACGGACGCGGGCACCTGGTCGTGGTGAGCGGACTGCCCGGCACCGGAAAAAGCAGTCTCCTGCACCGCTGCGTCCATGAGTTCGTCTCGGGACTGGAAGAGCCCAAGGACGGCGACGCCGACCGGCCCGACACCGAGCCCCGGGACGAGAGCTCGAAGCCATGGTGCAGGCGTGAGCCGTCCGGTGCGGTCTGCGTCGTGCCGGTCACCGGGGTGCGGAACAACGGGCGCGATCTTGAGTCGTCGCCCAGCGGACACACGGAAGCGCCGGAGCTCAGTACGGTGATCGACCGCATCTTCCGCACCGTCGTCAAGGCGCTGAAGAAGACACCGGGATTCGCGGAAGTCTGCGGCCCGGAGATCGACTCGCCCGACCACTTCGACTCCTGGCACGCCCTCACCGACGCGCTGGCGCAATTGGGCCGAAGACTCGCGGTGATCATTCCGCATATCAAGTGGGAGGACCAGGACTCCCGATGGGCCTTCCTCCGGTTCTGTCACCAGAAGGCCGACCGCGGGGTGGTCTTCTTCGTCGAGACGGAATACACCGGTCTCGAAAAGGAGATCGATCTGATTTTCGATGAAACCCAGTTGCGGGGTGTCACGCACCTCAAGACCGGAAGGCTCGCCCGGGAGGACTGGGGCAGATATCTACGGCTGTGGATGGAGCTTCCGGATATCCCGAGCCCGAAGGTCGATATTCACGAGGACCTGCTCGAGTGCGAGCCGGCGCCCTGGGTGTTCGTCAGCATCGCGAAGCTCCAGACGTTTCTGCGTGAGGCGGCGGACGAGGCACTGCAGGCCGACGAGGCCTACTTGCGGCGAAGTCGCATAGTTCTCCGGTTCGCCGAGGAGGAACCGAAGCCGGACGACTTCCTCAGAGGGGGCCCGTCGGAACCGGACGCCCCCGAGGAAGACCCATCCGAGACGGCCGGTCTTGAACCGAATGAGCTTCCTGACGACGAAGAGGACCGACGAGATGAGCCCTGACGCCTTCCCGGTCGCGGGGGAGAACCCCTTCCGAGGCAGTACGAGCGTCCAGTTGGAGGGATTCGGCGACACCACCCAGGTCGGTACCGGCCCCCCGCGTCCGCCCATCCATGTGCGCAGGCGCATCAACGAACAGCTCATGGAACAGGTACAGCGCTACCTCCGGCACACCGGGGACTCCTCGACCAGGGGCCGTGTCCTCGCCCTGGTCGGCGAGTTCGGCCTCGGCAAGAGCCACCTCGCCGCCCAGGTCACGGACGTCCTGAGGCAGAGCACCCCGACGCCCGCGCTGTGGGTGATCGGTCAGCCCTCGGTGGACATGCGGTCCGTCTTCCAGCACCGCGTCATGAGCCCCCGCGACGACCTCGAAGCCATGGCCGACTTCATGCAGGCCATCACCGACTACTACGCGGACGTCACGGCGGAACTGCTGGAACAGGACGAGACGGGCCGGCTGGGAGGCGCCCGCGACGAGTTTTTGAGCGGCCTCAGGGACCGGCGGCTGGACCCGCACAAGATCGCGCGGGCCTTCGACCTCGACGAGGAGCTCATCCACAGCCACCTCCGCCGGCATCTGCGGGGCGTCACCGACCACCGGGCCTTCGCCACCGCACTCGCCCTGCTCCCCAACCAGGTCTACCAGACGGACATCTTCCGCTGGCTGTCCGGCGAGGCCCCCTCGGCTCCCCTCCAGCAGCGGGGCGTCACCCAGCCGATCCAGGGCATCCAGGGCGTCCTCGAAGCGTTCGCGGTGTTCAGCCTCGTCTACGGCCAGAGCGACCGGCCGTACGCGCTGGTGCTGGACGAGGTCGACAAGATCGCCGAATGGACGGCGCAGGACCGGGCGTTGTTCCTCAACGCCTTCGAGATGCTGGTCAACCGGTATGTCAACCAGGGCGGTCTGCTGGTCTTCTGTGTCCGGCCCGACCTCTGGAGCTCACTTCCCGCATCCCTGCACGAGCGGGTGCTGCCGCTGTGGCTCGACAGCTGGGAGCGCCCCGCGACCGAGGACCTGATCAAACAGCACCTGCTCGGCTCGGGCCGCGTGCCGCAGGACAAGACCTGCGCGCCGTTCACCGACCCCGCCGTGACCCAGGTCGTGACCCTCTCCGACGGGGTCCCCCGGCAGATCCTGCGGATCTGCGAAGGAGCCTGGGACCATGCCGCGCTCGGCGGCGGTCCGAGGATCGACATCGAGGCCGTGCACGAGGCGATCCGGACCACCCACGAGAAGCGGCCGATGAGCGAGGCGGCACGCCGGCTGGAACGCGTACTCGCCGGCGACCAGTGGTGGCACAACGTGCCGCCGCGTGACCTGGGAGACCTGCCGGGGCCACCGGGCTCGGGCGAACCCCGCTGGATCGAGGTCACCCGCACGGCCTGGATCGTCCTGCTGCCGGTGCGTTCGCTGCTGACCCGCTCCGCCGTGGGTGACATCGCGGGCTTCCTCGGCCACGCGCGCGACGTCGCGGGGGCGACGAGTATCGAGATGCTGGTCGTGGTCAACGGCCACGCCTGCAGGCAGATGCGCCGACAGGTCGCCGACGCCACCGGGACCATGCCCCTGGTGCTCGACGACCCCCGCTTCGACATCGCCCTGCGCAGCGGTGTCCAGAGCCTCGCCGAGCGGCTGCGGGCGAGCCAGGACAACACCGTGCTGGAGAAGCTGTCCCACCGGCTGGACGTGATCCAAGGGCAGCAGAAGACCCTCCTGGAACGCGTCGACAGCATCGACCACAGTCTCGACAACCCGCGTGTCGTCGCCCCGCCGCCGACGGCCGGTTCCCTGGGGCAGCGGCTGCCGGAGCCGGTGCGGGCGCCTTTCCGGGAAACCCAGGAGGCGCTGGACCGGCTGCTCGAGGAGGGGGAGGGGCCACGGCTCAGCCTCGTGCCCCTCGCCCGGACCGCCGCCGGCCGCCCCCCACGCCCGCGCCGGCTGCTCGTCGACGACTCCGCCCTGCGGAGCATGGGAGCGGTCGTACTGGCCCGCAGACTGCTCGGGGCGTTCCGCGAGGCGGTCGTCGGCTGGTGGGAGACCGACGCGTCCGGCAGCGACACCGAGCCCGTCGCACGCGACCAGGGCGAACTGTTCGCCATCTGCCGAGGCTTCGAGATCTCGCTGGAGTCGCTGCCCCGCCTGGACCGGGGCGGCGCCGACCCGCTGAGCGGCCTGCCCGCCACGGCGACGGAGCCGGGTGAGAGGGCGCAGGACAGGCTCGCCCAGCTCGCCGACCGGGTGCTGCGCGAGCTGGGCGACGCGGTCAGTGGCGGACGCGCACCTCTGCGATGAGATCGCGCAGGCGTTCCTCCGCCACGCCCACCCGGGGCTGGCGGAACGTGACCCCCACGACGAAGTCGCCCTCCGCGTCGCCCAGCCAGTGCATGTAGAAGGCCCCGTCCACGACGTCGAGGACGAGGCGCCGGATCGGGGCACGGGTGACCGGGGCGAGAATGGCCGAAAGACCCGTCAGTTCCTCACGCAGGCGGCTGACCATGTCGCGGTATATCGCCCGGCGGGCCGCGACCGAGACGACCGCGAAGGAGTCCTCCAGCTCCTGGTGCTCGAAGGCGTCGCCGGAGCACACCAGCGACCAGTCGCGGTAGTAGGCCGCGTAGTGCAGGTCGCCCGGGTTGAGATGGCGGTGCCATATGCTCCGCAGCCGCTGCGCCTCCTGCATGTCGCGGGTGAGGACGTGCATGGACAGCGAACTCCCCTGGACGAACGGCTCCTTCACCTCCCCCGCGCGGCCGCCGGGCAGTTCGTCGACCATGAGCCGCTCGGCCCTGATCTTGGTGACCAGCCGGTTCATCGTGTCGTCCATGGCATCGCAGCCGGGCTCCGACGCGCTGATGCCCACCAGGTACTGGGCGGAATGCAGACGAGAGCACTGCATGCCGCCCTCCGGCGTGACGACGAGGGTCCGCATCAGGTCGCCGACGTCGAGCCGTCGCATCGCCTCCTCCGTCTCCAGGACCCAGCGGACCAGCCGCCGCCCCGGCCGGCCCTCGGCGTCGGCCTCGTCCTCCCAGGACAGCCCTCCGGGGAACGGCTCGGCCTCCGCCTCGCGGACGGCGAAGACGACGGTGTTGCGGACGACGTGGGTCATGGACCGGATCTCCGGGCAGGCCGCGACCGCGGCACGGCACTCCTTGCTCAGGTGCCCGTAGCTCTGGCTGACTTGCGGCACGCTCAGGAGCCGGGGCTCGCTCACCGCCGCGGAGGCGTCCGGGTTCATCGGGGTGCAACTCCTTCTGGCAGACGACGTACGCGGGACACCGCGCCCGTGGTTCACACGAACAGCTCCACGTCGATGTCTCGGCGCACCCGGGGAAGTTCGCCGCTGTCCTGCGCGCCCCGCTGCCCGGCACGGGTCATGGCGAGGTTGCCGGCGGCGATCGCCCTGGCCGGGTGCCGGTTCAGGCCGAGGTGGTCGTAGCCGCGCTGGGCGCTCTCCTCCAGTTCCACCGCCTCCTCCTCGGCTCCACACGCCACCAGCGTGCCCGCCAGGGCGATGGCGGACGCCAGCGTCCAGGGGTGACGGGCGCCGAGGACCGTCTCGAGGCCGCGTCTCGCGGTCCGGCCGGCCTCGCGGGCCTCCTCCGGCCGGCCCGCGCCGCGCAGATGGACGCCGAGGCGCATACGGCACAGGTGGGTCGACGGATGCTCGGGGCCGTAGCGGCCCGCCAGCGTGTGCAGACAGCGCTCGGCGTACTCCACCGCCGGTCCGGACTCGCCCAGCAGATGGTGGTCGATGGCGAGACTGAACCGGCACCGTTGAGTGATCATGTGCTGCTCTCCCAGCACACTGACGGCCATGTCCAGGGCCCGCGTGTCGCGTTCCCAGGCCCGGTCGGGATCGCCCAGACGGCGCTCGCTCACGGCGAGCCCGTTCTCCGCCACGATCGTGATCGGCACCCGGTTGACCGCGGGCCGCGCCGTGCTCCGCGGTGTCCAGCCGTGCTTGAGCAACTGGTACGACTCCGCGTCCTGGCCGAGCAGCCGGTGCATCTCCGCCAGCCCGGGGACCATGTCCCTCACGGCGGGGTCGTCGTCGCCGCCGATGGCCCGGCGCTGTTCGTAGACCTGGCGATACAGCCGCATGCCCTCGGTGTAGTCGCCTGCGGCGGCGTAGCACCAGGCCAGGTTGCGGTGGACCCGCTCGGTGCCGGCGTGCCGCGGGCCGAGCAGCCTCACCATGCCGCGGGCGACGTGCAGGGCCTCGTCGAGCGCGTCGGCGACATGGCCCGCCGAGCCCAGGTTCGCCGCGTAGCTGTCGGCCATCAGCAGGGAACGCGGATGGGTGAGGCCCAGGTTGCCCCGGTACTCCCGCAGCACGCCGAGGGCGAGCTCACCGGATTCCGCGTACGCCCCGCGCAGGTGCTGCGCGTCGGACAGCAGGGCGCGCAGTCGCCGGTGCTCCGGGGAGTCGTGTTCGGTCCAGCTCCGCAGGGCGAGCCGGCCCACGCGCAGACACTCCTTGAGCGCTTCCTCCTCCTGCGTGCGGACGAGGTCGGCCAGGTGGCGCAACAGCGCCTGCTGCACCGAGGGGCGGGTGTCCTCCCACAGCCGCAGCGCCTCGATCTGTCTGCCGCGGCGGGCGACGGTCTCGGAGCCGGGAGGGGCGGGGCCGTCGACCATGCCGAGCAGGTCGGCGCCGAGCGCCGCGCGCAACTGGGTCTCGATGCGCGGCTCCTCGCCCAGTCCCGCCACGATGAGATCCCGCAGCACCCGGTGCTGGCGCACGGGCTGCCCGGGGCGGGCGAAGTCGAAGTCGACCAGACCGTGCTGGTGCAGGACCCACAGCGCGGCGTCGACGAGGAGGACGTCCGCCGGGCGGACCGGTCTGCCGTCCACGGTGTGGTCCGGTCCCGCCTGGGCCAGCGCCGCTCTCATGGGCCGGGAGCGCAGCATCCGCAGGTCGACCCCCGCGCCGGTGATCAGCGCACAGGCGTCGATCAGCCAGTTCAGCGCGGCGACACCGGCCGGTTCGTGGGACCACGCCTCGGCCGCCGCGCTGGAGCGGACGGAGGAGCGGGCCATGCGCAGCAGGATCTGTGTCCCGGCCAGCGCGCCCGGGCCGTAGGACTGCTGCTGGTCGGTGAAGGCGTCGAGGAACGCCTCGACGGCGGCTTGCCGGGCCTGGGTCCCGCTCAGGTTGTCCCTCTCCCCGACCCGGGTGGCCTCGGCCCCGATCCAGCAGGCGGCCAGGTGCAGGGCGAGCGGCAGTGGACCGACCCGGTGGACGACGTCCCGTGCGTGGGACGGCTTGAGCCCGGGCAGCAACGTCAGGAGCAACGCCTCGCTCTCCCCCCGGGAGAAGGGCGGGATCTGAACGGCGCCGGACGGTGCGGGGCCCGGCCCGCTGCGTGTGGCGAACAGGATGTGGCAGTCGGCGGACGGTGTCGGCAGCAGGTCCGACACCTCGTCCAGGGTCGCCGTGTCGTCGAGCTCGTCGCAGACCAGAAGCCAGCGCTTGCCGGTCTCGTCGGCCCGGGCGCGCAACGCCCGGATGTGGCCGCTGAGTTCCTGGGCGGTGGGTTCGCCGAGGGCGTCCCCGAGCGCGGCGAGCGAGGCCCGGACGCTCTCGGGGGCGTCGGCCCGCAGCCACCAGACGACGTCGTAGGAGCCGCCGAAGCGGTGGCAGAACTCGAGCAGCGCTTCGGACTTGCCGACGCCGGGCGCGCCGTGGAGCCGGCAGGGGCGGCCCTGGCCTGCGAGGCCGTTCAACGCGGTGCGGATGTCGTCCAGCAGGGCTTCCCGGCCCACGAACGTGACGCTGCGGGCGGCGATGTTGGTGGAGTTGGGGACGCTGGGGAAGCGATGGGGGGAGCACGGCAGACGGCGCGGCACGGGGAGCGACAGCCCGCGCAGCAGCAGTTCTGCGGCCCGCTGCTCGTCGTGGCGGCGCAGGTCGATCTGCTGATGGTGGGCGAACCCGGGCGGCAACGTCTCGCCGTCGATCAGCACCATCCGGATCCCCGGATCGGACAGGGCCCGCAGTGCCCGCTGTTCGTCCGGGCGCACCGTGGTCGGCTGGAGCAGCAGCACGGCGGCGTCGTCGGCCGGGCGCTCGGGACGCCGGCCGCCGTAGGCCCGCCGTACGACGTTCAGGCCGAGCGCCCGCAGCTGGGCCTCGATCCAGTCGGCCCAGACCGTGTGGCGCGAGGTGTGGACGAGGGTCACATGCGTGGGTGCGACCGGGTGCGGCCGGTCCAGGGCGGCGACGAGGCGTTCGAGAGCCGGCAGGACCCGTTCGTCGAAGCCGTTGCCGCCGTCCAGCTCCGTGCCGAGCCGGGTGCTGCGGGCGGACATCGCGTGGTAGGGGATCTCCAGGTAGCGCACCGGGCGGCCGTAGAGCCGTGCGAAGCTCGGCCCGACGCGGTCGCGGGCGATGCGCAGTTGGTCCTCGTGCGACCAGTCGGTCTGCAGGGCCAGCGCGATGACGTCGAGCCGGCGTTCGGTGTGCCGGAGGATGCCCCAGGCGAGCGCGGCGGCGTCCTCGATGAACGAGGAGTCGGCGGTGAAACAGACCACGAGCAGATCCGGCAACCGCGCCAGCTGTGCGGTCTGTTCCTCGGTCCGGGGCAGCGGCGCGTCGATCAGCACGTCGTCGTAGCCCTGGAAGGCGGGATGATCCGGCCCCGCCCCGGACACCACGGCCAGCGGGTCCGGGCCCTTCAGGGTCGCCAGTCCGATCGGGCGGGCCGCACCGGAGGGGAACCACTCCTCCACGGAGGGGCCGCCCTCCTCGCCCGGCAGCAGCGCGGTGGCCGGGGCGACCGAGCGGACGTAGTGCCGGGTGCGCACATCGGCGTTGCGGCCGTCGAGCACGAGCACCCTGCGGCCCGAACGGGCCAGCAGGACGGCCGTGTTGAGCAGGGTCGTCGTCTGGCCGATGTCCTCCGCCGTGGAACAGAACGCGGTCACACGGGGGCGGGAGACCCGGCCGTCCGCCTCAGACATCTCGGCTCCGCTTCGCTTCGTCGGTGGTGATCGGACGCGGGGGACGGGCGGTGCGCGGGGTCGGGCGGTCACTCCTTCTGCGCTTCACCGCCGCCGGGGTCCTTCTCGTGATTCGTGGTGAACATGGCTTCGGGGTGTGACGCTTCCCGTCGCACACGCCGCAAGGCACTCACTATCACGGATTCGGGCAGTGACCGGATTGCGTCGAAGGGTAAATTCGAAAGATCAACCAGGGGAGAATCCAGCACCTCCCGCGTTTCGGTCTGATCATCCATACGGAGCCCCGCCGTCCCGATTGAGTCGAGAATCCGCCACGAGTGGAGGACTGCCGGACAGTTGTGGTTTGGCCTCTCAACTCGGCTGCCAAACTGATGACTTGCTGTCAGACTCAAATGAGTCTACCGACAAGTGCGGCGCTTCGGGCGGTCCTCGGATCGTCTCGTACGCCGCGGGAAACTTCTGGTCCGGAGCGCAAATTCGTTCGTACACGGGAGCTCCATGGGTACCGAAACGGGTGAGCCGGAAGTGGCGCACGACGCTCCCGCGAAAGGTGACGTGCCCCTTTCCCCCGGACCTGCAATGGACCTCGCGCGGCTCCGGGAGCGGAACCGAGTCCGGAACACGCGACGGTGACACCGTCCGCCTACCGCCTGGACGGCCGGCTGCTCGCCGCACTCGCCCGGGGCGGCGGGGGCGCCGAAACCGTCCGGATGCTCCGGGAGAGCGAGTACAGCCGCCGGCTGCTGCTGCTCCGGGCCATGCTGGACCGGGCCGGGGAGCACGGCGGGGACACCTGGCGCGGCATGAACCGGCTGTTCGGCGTGCTCACCGACGCCTGGCGTACGGCGCCGGACGTGACCCGGCGCATCCTGGGCCACCCTTCGGTGGGGCCGCGGCTGGTGACGACGTGGCGGACGCTGGACGGGAGCGGGCCGGCCGCCGTAGACCCCCTGCCGCTGGCCTCGGTGGCTGCCGCGGCCGCCACCGCCACCGGCCTGGACGTCTCCATCGGGCTGGCCGCCGTCCCCCCGGGCGTCGTGCTGCCCGGGGTGGGGGCGGTCCGCCTCCCGGAAGCGGCCCCCGGTGCCGCTCTGCTGCTGCGCGGCGGGCGCACGGGCGGTGTCCTCGAAACCGGGACGGGCCTGCGGGTGGACCTGCCACCGGCTTCGGCGCTGGGTGCCGAGCGGACCGGCTGGTGGCCGCTGCGGGGCGCCACGTGGGGGCCGGAGGCGTCGTTCCTGGTCGACGACGTCGACCAGGTCGTGGTGTCGGACGCGGAGCGGCCGTACCGGCTGCCCGAGGACGAACTGCGCGTCTGGCGGTCCACGGCCGCCGGCGCGATGAGGCTGCTGCGGGCCCGGCACACCGACTACGCCGCGGAACTGGACGCGGGCCTGCGCACACTGACCCCGCTGCCCCTCGCCGAGGGTTCGGCGGCGCGGCGCAGCGGGAGCACGGCCGAGATGTTCGGCGGAGTGACGCTGTCCCGGCCCCTGCACGCCCGCGATCTGGCCGAGACGCTGGTCCACGAGATGCAGCACAGCAAACTGGCGGCCGTGATGCACCTCGTCGACCTGCTCGCCGAGCCGGGTGCGGCGGAGCCGCGAGCGCGGTACTACGCGCCCTGGCGGGACGACCCGAGGCCCCTGTACGGGCTGCTCCACGGCACGTACGCCTTTCTGTCCGTGGCCCGCTTCTGGTCGCGGGAGGCTGCCTTCGTGTCCGACCCGGCGGAGCGGCACCGGGCGCAGGTGCGGTGTGCCCGGTGGCGTGAGGCGGCGTCGGAGACGAAGGAGGCGATGCTGGCCGACCGGAGCGGACTGACCGGTACCGGCCGCCGGTTCGTCGCCACCATGGGCAAGGCCCTGGCGGAGCTGCGCACCGTACCGCTGCCGGAGTCCGCCGTACGGGAAGCACGGCGGCAGGCGGACCTCCACCGCGCGCGCTGGTCGGAGCGGAACCGGGCCGGGCGCACGGAGAACTAGTGCCGCGAAGGCAACCGGCGTTGCGGTCCGTCTCCTCCCTGGCCGGCCGGTGTTGGGCGGGACCGCGCGCGGGGTACAAGACTCTGCGCATCAGGTCGTCGGCCGGGCCATGGGGGTGGTGGGGATGGGAACCGTGGTGCTCGTGCACGGCATCGGGAACCTCGTGCGGGGCGCGTCCCCGGAGCAGGCCGCGGAACTCAAGGCCGCCGCGGCGGCGGACCGGCTGCGCAAGGGGCTGAGCGCGGCGGGACTCTCCCACGTGCCGTTGCCCGGTCTGGTCATGGCGTACTACGCGCACCAACTCACCGACGACTACCGTCCCGAGCGGCAGTCCGCGGGCAGGGGCGTCCTGGAGGATTTGACGTCCGCCCAGGAGGGCGAGGCGTGGGAGTGGCTGGAGACGGCCGGAGTCGCGCGGCCCCGGGAAGGCCAGGCAGGCATGCTCTCGCCGCTGCGGTGGGCCGTGGACCGGCTCGTGGAACAGCGGGCCGGCGACGCGCAGCCGGCCGCCCGGAAGCGGCTGGCGGAACTGCTGTCGCGCCTGGTGGTGGCCACGCTCCAGGACACCGACGCCTACACCTCACGCCCCGCCCGGCGGGAGGCCGTTCGGGCGACGGTGGCCCAAGCCGTCCGCGAGCACGGCGCACGGGTCGTCGTGGCCCACTCCCTGGGCAGTGTGGTCGCGTACGAGACCCTGCACGCCCATCCGGATGTGGACATCGACCTGTTGCTCACCCTCGGCTCGCCGCTCGGCCTCCCGGCGATCATGCGCAAGCTGGAGCCCGAACCCGTCGACGGCCGCGGGGCGCGGCCCCCCGGCGTGCGGCACTGGGTGAACATCGCCGACGTGGGCGACCTGCTGGCGGTGCCGCGGGAACTGGGCGGAGCCTTCCCGGTCGACGTGCACGCCACCACGGACATCGGCCTCTTCGATCCCCACACCCTCGGCGGCTATCTCGCGGCCGGACTGACGGCGGCCGCGCTCGCACCCCACTGCGCGGACTGATCCCGTACAGCGGACCCGCGCCCGAGAACTCATGCCGTACGGAGGGGAGCACGGCGGTGACGGTGCACGCACTCGTGGTGGGGGCGGGGGACTTCCCCACGCGTGTCCCGACCGAGGAGGAAGAGGCCGCGGGGGTGCTTCCGCTCGAACCCCTGCCCAGCGTGGCCGGGGCCGTGCGCGACGTCGCCCACGCTCTCCTTCGGGCCGGGATCGACGTGACCGAGCCCGTGCTCGACCCGACGCCCGCCGAGTTCCGCGTCGCGTGGGAGACAGCGCGGGAGCGGGCGGGCCAGGACCCCCTCGTGGTCCACTTCAGCGGCCACGCGCAGACTGTCGGGCCCGTGCTCTACCTGGCGATGAGGAACACCACCGCGCTCCCCAACGGCATCCGCAGGACCAGCGTGGACACCGACCAGCTGCTCCGGGACGTCGAACACGAGGACGGTGGGCCGGTGTTGTTCCTGCTCGACGTGTGCGGCGGCGGCACGGCCCTCACGGCCCAGCTCACCCAGCGCCTGCTCGGTGTGAAGAGCCGCGACGCCTGGGTGATCGCGGCCTGCGGCGCCGGGGAGATCACCTACGGAGCGCGCTTCAGCAAGGCGGCCGCGACGGTGATCGACCGCATCGCCCGCGGCACCCTGGACGTCCCCCCGGACCTGGAACACGTACCCGTGGCCCTGCTGGCGGAGGAGATCGACAAGGAACTGCAACGCGTCGACACCGCCGCGGACATGCCGAAACAAGACGTGGTCTGCACCAGGCACGACGAGGCGGCCCTGCCTCCGGCGCCGTTCCTGCGCAACCCCCGCCACTCCGGTGACGCCGAGGAGCAGTTCCGGGCCGAAGCGGTCGCCTCCCTGCGCCGGTACGCCGAGCGGCTGGATCCCCGGCTGGACCTGCACCACTTCGCCGCCCGGGCGGCCGGCACCCCGGACGCGGAGGCGTTCTTCTTCAGCGGGCGCCGCGGCCAGCTCGAACGCATCGAGGAGTGGCTCGGCGCCCCCCGGCCCCCGCGACAGCGCCTGCTGGCCGTCACCGGCAGACCCGGGGCGGGGAAGTCGGCGCTCCTCGGGGTGACGGTGTGCACCGTCCATCCCCGGCTGCGACCCCTGCGCGACCGCCTCGGCCTGCGCGACTTCCGGCCGCCGCCCGACCCGCGGCTGCTGGCCGTGCACGCCCACCACCTGTCCACCCAGGACGTCGTGGACTCGCTGCACCGGCAGGCACAGGCACTGCGCCTGCCCCGGCAGCAGAGCGGACGCGCACAGCCCCGAGCCGGGGCGCCGCACGCGGCCTTCGGGGAACTGGCCGCCGCGCTGGGCGCGGTGGGCGACGTCACCGTCGTCCTCGACGCGCTCGACGAGGCCGACGACCCCGACGGGCTGCTGCGGCAGGTGCTGCTGCCGCTGACGGGCATGGGCGGTGATCCGGTGCCGGGCTGCCGGGTTCTGCTCGGCACCCGGCTGTGGCCGGACAGCCTGCCCGACCTGCACGCGGCCCTCGCCGGCCACCCGGAACGACACCTCGACCTCGACGCTGAGCAGCCCGCGTCGCTGGCAGAGCACCTCGGCACCTATCTGGGCCGGCTGCTGGACACCGACTACTCCACCGACGTGACCGAGATGATCGCCTGTCGCCTGTCGGGCTCCGCCGAGCACGGGGCGTTCCTGACCGCGGCGGTGTACGGCGCGCACCTGCGCAGACTCGCCCGGGCGGGCACGATCCTCACCGGCGCCGAGATCGCCCGGGAACTTCCGTGCGACCTGCCGGGCATGCTCGACCTGGACCTGCGCACCCTCACGGCCGAACTGCCCTGGACCGACGCGGTGCTGGCGGTACTCGCCCGGGCGGCCGGGCAGGGCATGCCGTCCGGCCTCCTGCACGAGGTGGCGCTCGCGCTGCGGCCCGAGGTGCGTGACGGGGCGCTGCCGCCACGGCCGCGGGACACCGTGGAGGTCCTCACCGGGGCCCGGTTCTATCTCCGTACCACCCACGATCCCGGTGCCGACCCGGCCGTGGACGACGGCAAGCTCTACAGCTTCTTCCACCGGGCGCCCGCCGAGCACCTGGCCGGGCGCACGGACAGCCGCGCCGTGCTGGACGCCCTGCTGTCGGCCGTGCCGGCCGAGCGCGGGGTCCGTGACTGGTCCCGGGCGGACCGCTATCTGCGCAGGCACGCCGCCGACCACGCGGCCGACGTCGGCCCGGACCGGCTGGACGCGCTGCTCGAGGACGTGTCGTACCTGCTGCACGCGGACCCCGAGCGGCTCGTACGGCACCTGCACCGGGCCCGCGGCCGCCGGGCCCGGACGCACGCCGACGTCTACCGGCAGAGCACGGCCCACCATCCGCTGCGGCACATCACGGCCGTACGACGGGACCTGCTCAGCCTCGACGCGGCCGTGTGGCGGGACACCGCCCTGTCCGAAGCGCTGGCCTCCGGGCCGGGCCCGCCCCCGGTGTCCACCCGGCCGGTCTGGGCCGTGAGCCGGACCGCCACCACGGCACGGCTGCAGACCCTCGGCCCGCACGCCGGACCGGTCTTCGAGGTGCTCTTCGCCCGGACGCCGGGCGACGACGGAGCGGAAGGGACGCGAAGCCACGGGGAGCGGGTGGTCCTCAGCACCGGGGACACCCACCGCACACGGCTGTCGGACCCGCTCGGCGGTACGGTCCTGCGCACCCTCGGCGGCCTGTCGGGCCCGGCCCGGACGGTCGCGCCGGCCCGGCTCGCCGACGGCCGCCGCGTTCTCCTCTCCGGAGGTGAGGACGGCCGGCTGTACGTCCACGACCCGCGCACCGGCGACCTGGTCCGCCGGCAGGCGGCCGGTGTCGGGCCGGTCCGGATGCTCGTCACGGTCTCCCTCCCCGAGGGGGGCACCCGGGCGGTGGCCGCCGGGCAAGGCCACCGGGCGGTCCTGTGGAACCCCGACGGCGGCACGCCGACGCGGCTGGCCAGCTCGATGGTGCTGCTCTCCGGGCTGGCCGCCGCACTCCTGCCGGACGGCACCCCGGTCGCCGTCGCCGTGGGGGAGGACCGGGACGCCCGCGTCTGGGACGTGCGGACGGGACAGTTGCTCCGCACCCTCGGCCCGCACGTCGACTTCGTCCGGGCGGTGGCCACGGCGACGCTGGGCGACGGCACCGTCGTGGCGGTCACCGGCTGCTACGACGGCCGGGTGCAGGTGTGGAACGCGGCCGACGGGCGCAGGCTGCACTCGCTGACGGGGCACGAGGACCGGGTGACCCGGGTGGCCGCGGGGACGGCCGGAGACCGGCGCGTCGCCGTGAGCGGCGACCGCGCGGGGCGCGTCCTGGTGTGGGACCTGGCCGAGGGCCGACGGCTGCACGAGCTGGTCTCCGCGGGCCACGGGGTGATCACCTGCCTCGCGCTGGGCGGGGACGGCGAGCGCGGGCGAATCGTCACGGGCTGCGCCGACGGACGCGTCGCCGTGTGGGAGCTCGGCACCGGCCGGCCCACCCATGTCTTCGCCGCGCACCCCGGTGGCGTGCACAGCGTCGACGTCGCGCCGATCGACGACCGTCTCGTGGCGGTGAGCGGCGGCGCCGACGGGCACGCCGTGGTCTGGGACGTCACGGACGCCCGTCCGGACGCCCCGGAGACCGGCCGCGAGGAGGTCATGGAGGCGGTGGCCGTCGCCGTGCCGGGGGAGGGGCGGGCGCTGTGCGTCGCCGGAGGCGGCGAGCGGGGCGCGGAGGTGCGGGACCTGGCGACGGGCGACCAACGGCACGTGCTGGAGGACTCGGGGCGACGGTTGCTGGTGCGGGCGCTGGCGACGGCCGAACTGCCGGACGTGGGCCCGGTCGTCGTGGCGGGCGGCCGGGACGGCTCACTGCGGATGTGGGAACTGACCCGCGGCGGCCTGGTCCGCGGGTTCCCCCACTGCACGGGGCGCGTCAGGACGGTGGCGGTGGGCCGCGCCGCGGACGGCCGCCAAGTCCTGCTCGCCGGTGGGGACATGGCCGTCGTGACGGTGTGGGACCTGGCGACGGGGGCACGGCTGCGGACCTTCACCGGGCACCGCGGCTGGGTGCTGGCGGTGGCCCTGACCGACGGCGGTCCTGCCCCCGGTGTCGCGATCAGCGGCGACCGCCGGGGCAACCTGCTGGTGTGGGACGTGTCGACGGGGCGTGAGATGGCGGCACCGGCCCGCCGCGGCGGACGGATCGAGTCGGTGGCCACCGCGGTGCTGCCCGGGGAACGGGCGGTGGCCCTGTCCGGTGGGGACGGGGGAGAGGTCCGTGTGTGGGACCTCGACCGTCCCGAGGCCGCCGAACCTCTTACCGGTCTGCGGCGCCGGGTGACCGCACTGGCCACGGCCCGGCTGCCGGGCGGCCGGGTCCTCGCCGTGGGCGGCGGCGAGGACCGGCGGGTCGTGATCTGGGACCTCGTGACCCGGCAGGAGCTCGCCGGCCCCTTTCACCTCCCCGCCGCCGTCTCCTCGATCGCCGCCTGCGCCACGGGATTCGTCGTCGCGCACGAAGCGGGGACGGCGCGCTTCACCTGGTGCGCGGAACTCCTCGCGCCGTTGCCCGGCTGACGAGGCCGTCCCGAAGGATCAGGGGCGTCGAAAGGATCAAGGGCGGCGGGTGGCAAGCTTCGGCCAACAGGGGTACAGCCTGGACTACTTCCAGCCCCGCCCCGCGAACGGCCTGGGCGAGAACACCGTCAACACGCAGTACAAGCTGATCCTCTCCGGCGCCACCAACCTCTCCGCCGACAACCGGAAGCTGGTCGAGTCGGTGCGGGCGGCCAAGGCCGAGGTGGTGCGGGAGAACTCCACCGCCGCCTACCGGGTGAACCCCGCCGACGCCGTCACCTCCTCCGGCTCCGGCCTCGACCCCGACATCTCCCCGCGCTACGCCGCCCTCCAGGTCCACCGGGTCGCCGCACGCAACCACCTCTCCGTCGCCGAGGTCCGGCGGCTCGTCGACCGCCACACCGAGGGCCGCACCCTGGGCTTCATGGGAGACCTCCGCGTGAACGTCCTCGCGCTCGACATCGCGCTCCGGGAGCTCGTGGCGAAGCACTGAGCAGCAGCTCAGCGCAGCACGGCCGTGAGCAGGTCGGTGCCCAGGGCCGACAGCGCGGGCAGGTCGAGGGTGTTGCGGACGTACCGGCCGTGCCGCCGGGTCGTGAGCAGGCCCGCGCGGCGCAGCACGGCGAGATGGCGGGAGACCTCCGGAGGCGTGAGCTCCCAGGCGTGGGCCAGCTCGCCGGTGGTGTGGGGACCGCGGGCCAGGGTGCGCAGCAGCCGCAGCCGTACCGGATGGGCGAGCGCCTCCAGCCGCAGCGTCACCGTCTCCAGCGCCACCGGCTCCGGCGGACCCGGCTCGGCCACGGGGTACTGCACCACCGGCCGCCAGCCGGGCGCGTGGACCGCCACCAGGTGGGGACGGCCGAAGACACTGGGGATGAAGGTGACCCCGGTGCCGTCGGCGGTGGTCGCCTTGTCCTGCAGCTTGTCCACGACGATGACGTCGCCGTCCGGCGCCAGAGTGACCGCCCCGGACACCGAGGCGAGGGCCGCCCCGATCCCCTGACGCCTCAACAGGTCGTTCTTCAGACGCAGATCGGTGGCGATCTGCACCACGACACCCGCCCACGCGGCGTCGAAGAAGGCCTCGGCGCACTGTTCGAGGGTGTCGCGCACACGCGCCCGCACGGCCGCCGGGTCGGCGAGCAGCCGTTCCGCGAAGGCCTCCTGCCGCGGGCCGCGGGCCTGCGCCAGGTCCAGGGCCCGCTCCCGCGCGGCCGCGTCCGTGAGCGGCGACGGCGCGGTACGGGGGATCCGGCCGCTGCCGCAGGTCGTGACGAGGGCGGCCGTCACATACCGGTCGTCGTCGATCCGGTCCACGTCGTCCAGTTCCTCGGCGAGGGTGGGCCGGGGCCGGGCGGGGATCAGGAAGTCGGCCTGCGAGGACCGCCAGAGGAACTCCGCCTCCCTGAGCCGCTCGGCCCGCTCCGGCCGCAGCCCGGCCCAGACGTCCGCGGCCCAGCCGGCGTGCTGCGGATGGTGACCGGGCTCGGCCAGCACGTGCAGCATCGCGGTCAGCTCGGCCAGCGGCGAGGCCGCGAACCGCAGCCCCCCGGACGGCAGACCGCCGATGTCGATCCTCAGCGTCATGTCCCCATCATCACGGGCGGCCCGCCGACGCCGGCGTCGCTTGACGGTGTCCGTCAAGCGACGTGTCCGGCCGGGCCGGCGCACGCACCGTGTGACGCCATGGCAACCACCACCAAGATCCGGCCCCGTGCCCTCGTCCGCGCCTCAGGAGGCCCCCGCTACGCCGTCGCTCTGGCCGTGGACGCCCTCGGCACCGGTCTGCTGCGGCCCTTCCTGCTGCTCTACGGCGTACTGGTGCTGCGGCTCTCCGCCCCGGTCACCGGCATCGCCATGACGGCCGGCATCGTCGCGGGCCTGGTGTGCATGCCCGCGGTGGGCCGCCGGCTGGACCGGGGCGCCCGCAGCACGGTCGTGGCCGCGTCGATGCTGGTGCGCGTGCTGGGTGTCGCGCTGCTCCTGGTCACTCCGGCGGGGCATGCCTGGCCGTTCGCGACGGCGGCGCTCTTCCTCGGCATCGGCAACCAGGCCTGGCCCGCCGCCCACGCGGCTCTCGTGGCCACGGTCTCCCACGGCAGGGAACGCGACGCCGCCCTCGCCGCGGGCCGCGCCCTGCGCAACGCCGGCCTGGGCGTGGGCGCGCTCATCGCCACCGTGTCCCTAGCCGGCGGCGCCACGGCATTGCGGGCACTCGCGGCCGTCACGGGCCTCGCGTATCTCGCCGCTGCGGCCCTGGCCTGGTCGGTCCGCCTCCGGGCGCACCCCGCCGCCACGCCGGAAGACGACGGGGACGGCGGGCCCGCGCCCCGGATGCGCACCCTGCTCGCCGCCAATGTCGTCTACGTCTTCTGTCTCAACGTCCCGGAGATCGCGCTCCCGCTGATCCTGGTGACGCAGCTGGAGGCGTCCCCGGTCTGGTCGGCGGCCGTCTTCGTGATCAACACGGTCCTGGTGGTGACGTTGCAGGTGCCGGTCACCGTCCTGATGTCCCGCTACTCCCGGCGGAGCGTGCTGGCGCTCGCCGGAGTGATACTCGGCGCGTCCTACGCCGGCTTCCTCGCGGCCGCCTCACTGGGGCCCGGCCGGGGCGCCCCGGCCGTCGCGGCGGTGTCCGTGGTCTGCACCCTCGGCGAGATCGTCTACGCCGGCAGCGCGACCGCGCTCGTCACCCACCTCGCCCCCGCCCACGCCCTGGGACGCACCCTCGCCCGTTTCGAGCTCTCCACGGGCTTCGGCCTCGCCATCTCCCCGACGGTCATCACCGCCCTCGCCCCGTACGGCCCGACGGCCCTGTGGGGCAGCCTCGCCACCGCGACGCTCCTGTCCGCCTCCGCCGTCGCCACCGCTCCGGCCGCCCGGGACACCCCTCGCGGATGAACGTTTCTCCTCCGCGTGCCGTCGGCCCCCGCCGGTCGCGCTGCCCGACCGTGGGCCATGCGGCGCAGAGCACATCACAAGGGAGGGTCGCCGGCAGTATGCGCGCTCCCCGGTGGGGTAGACGACGTCCGAAAGGCCACTCAGCCACACGAACAACAATGAAAGAGCCCCATATGGTCATCCCGCTTATGAAGCAGGCGGCAGATGAGCCGGGCACGGACGAGCAGGGCCCGCTGCGGTGCGGCGCGGTCTGGGACGAAGGCGCAGCCTGCGCCGTCGAGGCGCGCCGGGCGCTGCACGCCTTCCTGGCGCACGTACCGTGTACCGGCCGCACACCCGTGCCGGCCGCGCTGGCGATCGACGCCGAACTGGTCGTCAGCGAACTGGTCACCAACGCGATCCGGCACGCTCCTGGCCCCTGCGGGATGATTCTGCGGCTCTCCGGCGACGAACTGGCCATCACGGTGTGGGACACCTCCACCCGGCATCCGGTGGTCAGGGAGCGCGACGGGCGGCGCTTCGGCGGCCATGGCATGCACGTGGTGCACACGGTCAGCAGCGAGGTCACCGTCACGCCCCTCGGCCACGGCAAGCAGATCACCGCCTGCCTGCGTCCTGCCCCGGGCAACGGCGCCGACGCGATGATCCGAGCCACCTCGACGGTCTGAACACCCATGACAGGGCTCTCCCGGCGGTGGTCACCAGCCCGTGAGCAACAGATGGTTGAGGAGCAGTGCGAGCACCGCCTGGGCGGTGAGCCAGGCGCGGGGGCGGGTGAGGAGCGCGCAGGCCGGGAGCAGCCACAGGGCGAAGGGGAGCCAGATGCGTTCCGTCTCCGCCTTGCTCATGCCCGAGAGATCGGCGATCAGAAGGGCGAGGAGCGCGGCGAACACGAGGAACGCGAGACGGAGTGCCGCCCGGGGCGCGGGGCGGCGCCGGACCAGTGCGGCCCCGGCCCGCCGCAGCCCCGCCGCGGTCGCCAGTCCCGTGACGAGCACCGTGCAGGCCAGGTTGGCCCACACCCAGTACCCGTAGGGGCGGATGCCGCCCGCGCCCTGGGCGTAGCGCGTGACCAGCAGGTGATACGCCTCCCACCAGTCGAAGCCCGCGACCGTGAACACCACGGGGACCACTGACAGACCGGCGAGCAGCGGCAGCAGCAGAGCCGGGCGCTCCCGGACCCCGCGGCGGCCGAGCACCAGGACCGCCGCCGCGATCAGCGCGACGAGGGTCAGGCCGTACGACAGGTAGCAGGTCAGGCCGAACAGCAGCCCCGACGCGCCCGCCCACCCCAGGGAGCCCCGGGTGACGGCCAGAGCGAGCAGGGCGACCGCCCACGCCGCCACCGCCGCGAAGTACGCGTCCGCCGAGGTGCCCATCCACACGGCCGCCGGGGCCAGGACCAGGAACGGGGCCGCCCGGCGGGCCACCGCCTCGTCGGCCAGGGCGCGGATCGTGACCAGCACGGCCACGCAGGCGGTCGCCCCGACGGTGATGCACCACACGCCGGCCCAGCCCCCGCCCCGCAGCCCGATCCGGTCGAGCAGCACGAAGGTGAGCGTGGCGGCGGGCGGATGCCCGGCGATGTGGGCCGGCCAGTTGTCGGGAGAGTCGAGCAGGATGTGCTGGGTGAAGTCCCGCAGCGCTGCCGGGATGTCGTGGAAGCGGTCGATGACCTGGAGATACTCGTAGCGGGTGGTGAGCCTGCGCGCGATGCCCCGGTCCCAGCCGTCGATCAGGGCGAGGGAGAGGATCCAGGCCGTCGAGGTGCCCCAGGCCACCGGCAGCAGGGCCCGCCAGGGGAGGCGGGCCGCGAGGACGGGGCCGTACGCCACGACGGCGACCGCCACCAGCACGGCCGCCGGGGTGCCGGGGCCCACGTGTGGCCCCCAGGAGGCGAGCAGCGGCGGCCAGTCGACGAACAGCGTCCGGCTGGTGTCCTCGATGTGGCGGCCGGCCACCACGGCCACCGTCACGAGCACCGCGGCGGCCCCGGCGGCGTACAGGTCACGGCGCAGACGGCCGGGGGGCTCGGACTCGCGGGTCCGAGCGGGGGAGGGCAGGGTGCGGATCACACCGGCACGCTAGGCCGCGCGACCGGTCGCGGGCCGCCGACCGGGCCCGATGTCAGCGTTTCGTCATGGGTCGCGCACCCCTTCGCGGGGTCCTGGCGGCCTACCGTCGGCCCATGCGAGACGATCCACGCGATCCGCGGCTTCCCACGTCCCCCGGCTTCTGGCGCAGCCCTCTGCGCGGCCCCTGGTTCACCTCCGTGCTGGGCCTCGTCCTCCTGGCCGGCATCACGGTGCTGTTCGTGACGGGACTTCTCTCGTACGCCGCCTACAACCCGAACCTCTCGCCGGTCAACGACAAGACACCGGACAAGGGGATCCTCGGCTTCTACCTCTTCGCCTGGCCGACGAACCCGCACTGGCTGTACCGGCTGAACCAGGGCGTCCACGTCACCCTCGGCATCACGCTGATCCCCGTTCTGCTCGCCAAGCTGTGGTCCGTCGTGCCGAGGCTGTTCGCCCTGCCGCCGGCCCGCTCGCTCGCGCACGCCCTGGAGCGGGTCTCCCTGCTGCTGCTGGTCGGCGGCGCGCTGTTCGAGTTCGTCACCGGCGTCCTCAACGTCCAGCTCGACTACGTCTTCCCCGGCTCGTTCTACCCCCTGCACTTCTACGGCGCCTGGGTGTTCTTCGCGGCCTTCGTGGCCCACGCGCTGCTGAAGACGCCCACGGCTCTGCGCAATCTGCGGCGGCTGCGGGAGGAGAAGGACGACCTGGTCTCCCCGCGCCCCGCCCGGCCGACCGTTTCCCGACGGGGCGCCCTGTGGTTCGTCGGGGGCGGCTCCCTGCTGCTGTTCGCCACGACCGTGGGGCAGAACCTCGGCGGCCCGCTGCGGCGTACCGCCCTCCTCGCCCCGCACGGCGGCGGGGAGCCGGGCAGCGGCCCGAACGGCTTCCAGATCAACAAGACCGCCGCGTACGCCGGGATCGACACGGCGGAAACGGCCGAGGACGCCTGGCGGCTCGTGGTGACGGGGCGCACGGGCACGGTCCGTCTCAGCCGCGCCCAGCTCGCCGAGCTGCCCCTGTACAGCTCGGCGCTGCCCATCGCCTGCGTGGAGGGCTGGTCCACGCCGGACCAGTGGTGGCGCGGGGTGCGGCTGCGCGACCTCGCGGCTCTCGTCGGGTACGAGGACGACCCGCCGGACGTGTTCGTCGAGTCCCTCCAGCGTCACGGCGCCTTCCGGAAGGCCGCCCTGCGCGCCAACCAGGTGGCCGACCCGCGTTCCCTGCTCGCCCTGTACGTCAACGGCGAGGAACTGTCCCCCGACCACGGCCACCCGGCGCGGATCATCGTGCCCGCGGCCCCCGGTGTGCTCAACACCAAGTGGGTGGCCCGGATGACGTTCGGAGACCTGTGATGCGTGGACGCTTCGTCATCGGAAGCCCCCTGCACCTCCTGCTGCTGGCCTGCTCGTTCGCCCTCGCGGTCTACGCGGGGGTGCGCCTGCTCGCCGGTGACTGGCTCGGCGTGGCGCTGTGGGTCGTGGGCGCCGCGGTGCTGCACGACCTGGTGCTGCTGCCGTTGTACGCGGTGGCGGACCGGGCGGTGGTACGGGGGCTCGGCCGGGTCCGCCGCCGGGAGTGGGCGATGTACGTGCGCGTACCGGCAGCGCTCTCCGGGCTGCTGCTCCTCGTGTGGTTCCCGCTGATCAGCGGCATGGTGGAGGAGCGCTACCGGTCCGCCACCGGCCTGCCGCCGGAGGGGTTCCTCACGCGCTGGCTGCTGATCACCGCGGCCCTCTTCGCGGGCTCGGCGCTGGTGCTGGCGCTGCGGCTGCGCAGCGCGGCGAAGCGCCGTCCGCCGGCCGTCCACTGACCGTCCCGCTCCCAGCGGCCCCGTGCGCGGCGGAGCAGCGCGCGGGTGCCGAGCCGGGCCCAGGGGAAGGGATCACCGGCGGTCGTGCGGGCGTCGGTGATGTGGACCCGCACCCGTTCGTCGACCTCCGCGGGGGCCGTCTCGGCGATCAGCAGACCGCCGGGCCGCAGGAGCCCGGCGACCCGCTCCAGCAGGGCGCTCGGGTCGCCGCCGATGCCGATGTTGCCGTCCATGAGCAGGACGGTGTCCCAGCGGCCCTCGCCGGGCAGGGGCTCGAACACCGACCGCCGCAGCGCCTGACCCCCGAGCCGGACGGTGTGCTCCACCGCGGCCTCGCTGACGTCGATCCCGAGGGCGGCCCGGCCCCGGGTGGCCAGTTCGGCCACGAGCCGTCCGGGCCCGCACCCCACGTCCAGCACGGCCCCCTCGCACCGGTCCAGCACGTCCCGGTCGACCGGGTCGGCCCGGGCGCACCAGCGCTCCACCTCCAGCGGCAGCAGCCAGCCGTCGGTGCGCCGCAGGAACAGGGGGCCGCGGCCGGCTCGCAGAGCGGCGTCGTAGGGGTCGGCGGCGGCCCAGGCCAGGGCGGGGGCGGGCGGGGCGCTCATCGGGGGCCGACCGGACGCGACACCGGCTCGGCGGCGGTTTCCGCGGCCACCGGACAGCGGGCCAGCCGGGCCGCGAAGCGCCCTCGCGGAGCCAGCGCGGCGACCGCGTGGGCGTCGGGGGCGGTGTCGACGTCCCGCAGCCTCGGCAGGTCGCGCACACGCAGTCCCGCGGCGACCAGCCGCTCCCGCTGCACGGCGCCCGTCATCGGCGTCGACATGGGCACACCCCGCAGCAGGGCGGGGTCCGGGCAGGCCAGGCCCAGGGCCCAGAAGCCGCCGTCCTCCGCCGGGCCGAACCAGGCGTCGCAGTCGGCGAAGTCGACGGTGAGCAGGTCCGGGGTCACCTGCGGGGTGTCCATGCCGATGAGCAGGGCCGGACCGGCACAGCCCGCGAAGGCCTTCGCCAGCCGCTCGTCCAGGCCGCCCGCGCACTGCGCCACGACGTCGAAGCCGGGCGGCAGCCAGGGGCCGGGGGCACCGTCGAGCACGAGGACGCGCCGGGTGGCGGGCGTGGCGGCCACCGCGTGCAGCGTGTCCGTCAGGGACGCTTCCGCGAGTCCGGCAGCCTCCTCGGGTGTGAACGGCGGCGTGAGCCGCGTCTTCACCCGGCCCGGCCGTGGCTCCTTGGCGATGACGAGGAGCGTGTTCAACGGACGGTTCCCCCTTCGGGTACGGGCGTTTCGGCCAGGACGCGGCTCATGTCCCGAACGGCCTGCCAGGTACCGCGCCACGTGCCCGTCACCTTTGAGGCGCCGGTGCGCGGCAGGTACGGCACGTCGTGCTCGGCGATCCGCCAGCCCGCGTCGGCCGCGCGGACGACCATCTGGAGCGGATAGCCGCTGCGCCGGTCGCTGAGACCGAGGGAGAGCAGCGGCTCCCGGCGGGCGGCGCGCAGGGGGCCGAGGTCGTGCAGGCGCAGCCCGGTGCGGCGGCGCAGCATCCGCGCGAGCGCGAGATTCCCGGCCCGGGCGTGCGGCGGCCATGCGCCCCGCCCCTGCGGACGCCGCCGCCCGAGCACGAGGTCGGCCGCGCCCTCGCGCACCTCGCGCACGAAGGGGACCAGGAGCCCCGGGTCGAGGGAGGCGTCGCAGTCGCAGAAGCACACCACCTCGGCGGTGGCGGCCGTCAGGCCGGCGTGGCAGGCCGCGCCGAAGCCTCGGCGCGGCTCGTGCACCACGGTCGCGCCGCCTGCGCGGGCGACCTCGGCCGAACCATCCGTGGAACCGTTGTCGACGACGAGTGCGCGCCAGCCCGGCGGAATCCGTTCGAGCACCCAGGGAAGGGCGTCGGCCTCGTTCAGGCAGGGCAGCACCACGTCGACGTCCGAAGGTGTCGTCGTCACGGTTTCACCCTACGAACGCGAACCGGGCATACCGGACAGCCGCTCCTTACGAAACGCGGACGTCCGAGGCCGGAGTGGAGCCCGCGCCCCCGCCGGCGCTGGCGCGGTGCCAGGCTGGGGGCATGCACCGACAGCCGTACGAGCCCCCGGGGACCGCGGACGCGTCCCGCAGGATCCTGGTCGTCGACGACGATCCGACCGTCGCCGAGGTCGTCGCCGGATATCTGGACCGCGCCGGTTACGCCGTGGACCGCGCCGACGACGGCCCGACCGCCCTCGCCCGCGCCGCCGCCCGGCGGCCGGACCTGGTCGTGCTCGACCTGATGCTGCCCGGTATGGACGGCCTGGAGGTGTGCCGGCGGATCCGCGGCCGCGGCCCCGTGCCCGTCATCATGCTGACCGCCCGGGGTGACGAGGACGACCGCATCCTGGGCCTGGAGGTCGGCGCGGACGACTACGTCACCAAGCCCTTCAGCCCCCGCGAACTCGTGCTGCGTGTCGAGTCGGTGCTGCGCCGCAGCCGCCCCGCAGCCGCGGGGAACCGGCTGGGAGCGGCGGGTCTGACCGTCGAGCCGGCGGCCCGCCGGGCCACCAAGAACGGCACCGAACTCGCCCTCACCCTCCGCGAGTTCGACCTGCTCGCCTTCTTCCTGCGGCACCCGGGGCAGGCCTTCGGGCGCGAGGATCTGATGCGTGAGGTCTGGGGATGGGACTTCGGCGACCTGTCGACGGTCACGGTCCACGTCCGCCGCCTGCGCGGCAAGGTCGAGGACGATCCCGCCCGGCCCCGCCTGATCCAGACCGTGTGGGGCGTGGGCTACCGCTTCGAACCCGGTGAAGGGGACGACTGACCGTGCGAGACAACCTCCTCATCGCCCTGTACGCCTTCGCCGGTGCCGCCGCGACGGGTCTGACGGGAGCGGGCGTACTGCGTCTGATCCGCCGCCGTTCGCTGACCGTCTCGCTCGCGGTGGTGGCGGCGGTCGGCGTCGTCGCGATGCTCGCCGGCACGCTCGTCGTCGCCTGGGCGATGTTCCTGTCGCCGCACGACCTGACCGTCGTCACGACGGTCGTCGCCATGGCGGCCGTCGTCTCCCTGGCCACCGCGCTGCTGCTGGGCCGCTGGGTCGTGGCCCGCAGCCGTGAACTCGCCGTGGCCGCGCGCTCTTTCGGCGACGGCGGGAACTTCGCCGCGCCCGGCGGTCCCGCCACGGCCGAACTCGCGGCGGTGAGCCGCGAGCTGGCGGCCACCAGCGCCAGGCTCGCCGAGTCCCGGGAGCGGGAACGCGCCCTGGAGACCTCCCGTCGTGAACTCGTCGCCTGGATCTCCCATGACCTGCGCACCCCGCTGGCCGGTCTGCGCGCCATGTCGGAGGCCCTGGAGGACGGCGTCGCCGCCGACCCGAACCGCTACCTCCGGCAGATACGGACCGAGGTCGAACGCCTCAACGGCATGGTCGGCGACCTCTTCGAGCTCTCCCGTATCCACGCCGGGGCCCTGGCCCTGACGCCCACCCGGATCTCCCTGTACGACCTGGTCGGCGATGCCCTCGCCGGTGTCGACCCGCTCGCCCGCGAGCACGGGGTGCGGCTGGTGGGCGGCCTCATCGAACCGGTGCCGGTGGAGGTGGACGGCAAGGAGATGAGCCGGGTGCTGGGCAACCTGCTGGTCAACGCGATCCGCCGGACCCCGGCCGACGGCACGGTCGCGATCGAGGCCGAGCGCTCCCCCGAGGGCGTCGTACTGTCCGTGACGGACGGCTGCGGTGGCATCCCCGAGGAGGACCTGCCGCGCGTCTTCGACACCGGCTGGCGCGGCACGCACGCCCGGACGCCCCCGGCGGGCGCGGGCCTGGGCCTCGCCATCGTCCGCGGCATCGTGGAAGCCCACCAGGGCCGGACCGGCGTACGCAACATCCCCGGGGGCTGCCGCTTCGAGGTGGTACTTCCGGCGGCAGCGTCGTGAACCCGCACGAGGCCCACGCCGCACCCCCCTGCGGCGTGGCGGCGCCCACGGACGCTCCGGCTTCGCGGTGGTCCCCTGCGGCCTGCTGACGTTGGCCGGTGTGCCGGGCTCGCGCCGGGATCGCCGTTGTGGGCGGGTGCCGGACGTCCTTGGGTTGTGCGGTGGTCCCCTGCGGCGTGCGGGTGCCGGGCGTCTCTGGGTTTTGCCCTGGTCCCCTGCGGCGCGTTGACGTCCGCCGGTGTGTCGGTCTCGCGCCGGTGCCGCCGTTGTGGGCGGACGTCCGGGAGGCCTGCGGTTTCGCGGTGGGGCCCTGCCGCGTGCGGGTGCTTCCGGTTCGCGGCGGAACTCCTGCCGCGTTCCGGCGCCCACGGACGCTCCGGTTTCGCGGTGGCCGCCCGCGGTCCGGCCGGCTACGCCCCGCGCATCCCCGCTCGCGCGAACTCCGTCATGCCCTCCTCGAAGCCGGTCTCCGGCTTCCACCCCGACTCCGCCCGCAACCGCGACGAGTCCGCGGTGATGTGCCGGACGTCCCCGAGCCGGTACTCGCCCGTGACGACCGGCTCGGGCCCGCCGTACGCGGCGGCCAGTGCCCGCGCCATCTCGCCGACGGTGTGCGGGTCGCCGCTGCCGGTGTTGTACGCGGTGAGTGCGCCGGACGCGGCCGGGGCCTCCAGCGCCACGGCGTTCGCCGCCGCCACGTCCCGGACGTGCACGAAGTCCCTGCGCTGCCGCCCGTCCTCGAACACCCGCGGGGACTCGCCCCGGGCGAGCGCCGAGCGGAAGAAGGAGGCGACACCGGCATAGGGGGTGTCCCGGGGCATGCCTGGCCCGTACACGTTGTGGTAGCGCAGCGACACCGCCGACCCCCCGGTACAGCGGGCCCAGGAGGCGGCCAGATGCTCCTGGGCGAGCTTGGTCGTCGCGTACACGTTCCGCGGATCGGCCGGGGCGTCCTCGCGGACCAGCCCCGGGGAGAGGTCCTCCCCGCACACCGGGCACGGGGGCTCGAACCGGCCCGCGTCGAGCTCGGCCACGGCCCGCGGCCCGGGCCTCACCACCCCGTGCCGAGCGCAGGCGTACCGTCCCTCGCCGTACACGACCATCGACCCGGCGAGCACAAGGGTCCGCACACCCGCCTCCGCCATGGCCGCGAGCAGCACGGCCGTGCCCAGGTCGTTGTGCGAGACGTAGTCCGCCGCGTCGGCGACCCCGTTGCCCAGCCCGACCTTCGCGGCCTGGTGGCACACGGCGTCCACACCGGCGAGGGCCCGCCGCACCGCCGCGGCGTCCCGCACGTCGGCCGCGGGATCCTCCCGCACGTCGAACACGACCGCCTCGTGCCCCCGCTCCCGCAGGGTGGCGACCACGTGGGACCCGATGAACCCGGCACCGCCGGTGACCAGTACGCGCATACGGGCACGCTAGGCGCCCACGGCCGTCGCCTCACGGGAACGCGGCCGTACGTCATGACTCCGTAAGACGGGCACGGGTGTGCCGAACCGCAACAAACCGGGCCTGCCGCGAGACCCTGCCCTCATGGCAGCCCTCTCCGCACCCGACGCCGTCCACGGCTTCGACGACCTGACCGCCCTCTACGTCAACTGCACCCTCAAACCGTCCCCGCAGCGCAGCCACACCCAGGGCCTGATCGACAAGAGCCGCTCCATCATGGAGAGCGCCGGAGTGGCCACGGACCTGATCCGCGCCGTCGACCACGACATCGCACCCGGCGTCTACCCGGACATGACGGAGCACGGCTTCGCCACGGACGTGTGGCCGGAACTGTACGAGAGGGTCATGGCGGCGGACATCCTCGTCCTGGCCGGCCCCATCTGGCTGGGCGACAACAGCTCCGTCACCAAGCAGGTCATCGAGCGCCTCTACGCCTGCTCCTCGCTGCTCAACTCGCAGGGGCAGTACGCCTACTACGGTCGCGTCGGCGGTTGTCTCATCACCGGCAACGAGGACGGCGTCAAGCACTGCGCGATGAACGTCCTCTACAGCCTCCAGCACCTCGGCTACACGATCCCGCCCCAGGCGGACGCCGGCTGGATCGGCGCGGCAGGCCCCGGGCCGTCGTACCTGGACCCTGACTCCGGCGGCCCGGAGAACGACTTCACCAACCGCAACACCAGCTTCATGACCTGGAACCTGATGCACATCGCGGCCCTGCTGAAACGCGCCGGAGGAATTCCGGCCCACGGCAACCAGCGCGCGCAATGGGACGCAGGCTGCCGCCCCGGCGCGGACAACCCCGAGCACCGCTGAACGGCGGGGCGGACGCCAAGGTGCCAGTTCTTACGCGACGGTGACGCACAGTCGGAACCAGTGGTCGGCCCTCGTCCCAGCGGTCACGGTGGTCACACCTGACACAGGAACGGAAAGGTCACCATGAACCAGGGACACAGGCGCAACCGGAAGCGGCGCAACGCGATCGTCCTGGTCGCCGGGCTGGCCGCGGGCGGTGTCGGACTCGCGCTGGTCACCATGCAGGCCAACGCGACCGACGCCCCCCGTGCCACCACCCGCGCGGCCTCACCCATTTCCTGCCCCTCGGTGGCCGACCGGCTGCCGGACGTGCCCCAACAGGCGCGTGCGGAGGTCGACCGCAATCTGGAACTGCTGCGGTCCCAGATCGCCGAGGCGGGCAATCGGCTGGCCACCACGCGCGGCCAGGGCGGTCCGGACTTCGTGCAGAACGCGATCCTCGGCCCCCTGAAGGACAAGCGGACCGCCACCGTCGACCGCATCGCCCTCGCGATCAGCCGCACGGGCGCACCCCGTCCGCAGGGTCTGAGCGGCCTGGCCGCCTGCACGCTCGCGGGCGGCCGGGGACAGCAGGGCCGGGGGCAGCAGGGCCAGGGACAGCAAGGTCAGCAGGGGCAGCAAGGGCAGGGAGCGAGCCCGTCACCGGCTGCCGGCAACGGCCCGGTACCCGAGGACTTCGTGGACATCACCAAGGTCGCCCCCAACGTGCCCGCCCGGCCCCGGAGCGGCCGCAACGCCTCCAAGGGCGTGTTCAAGACCCGTTGCGGTGTCAACGCGGAAGGCCGGCACAACTCCGACAACGTGATCGTCGCCCCGGGAGTGGGCAACGGGGCCCACCACACCCACGACTACGTCGGCGCCATAGGCGTCGACGCCTTCACGACGGACGACACCCTGGCCGCGGCGGACACCACATGCACCAATGGTGACCGGTCGACCTACTACTGGCCGGTGCTGCGCGACCGCGGCGGAGTCGAGCAGGCGGACGCGGGCAAGCCCGGCGGTGGAGCCGAGGGCAACATCGGCAAGATCCTCACCCCCACGTCTGCGAGTCTCACCTTCGTCGGCAGCCCCACCACCAAGGTGGTCGCCATGCCGCGCTTCCTGCGCATCATCACCGGTGACGCCAAGGCCAACGCCAACGGCGGCGCCAACGCCAACGCGGCCTGGTCCTGCACCGGTTTCGAGAACCGCGTCCAGCTCAAGGACAAGTACCCGATCTGCCCCGCCGGCAGCGAGGTGGTCCGCACCGAGCGGTTCCAGAGCTGCTGGGACGGCCGGAACACCGACAGCGCCAACCACCGCAGTCATGTCGCCTTCGCCGACGCCCGGGGCAGGTGCCCGGCCGGGTTCAAGGCGGTCCCGCAGCTCGTACAGCGCCTCACCTACAGCGGTCTGGCCGGCAGCACCGCCTTCGCCGTGGACAGCTTCCCCGAGTCGCTGCACAAGCCGATCACCGACCACGGCGATTTCATCAACGCGATGCCCGAGCGGCTGATGAAGCAGGCCGTGAGCTGCATCAACTCCGGCCGCCGCTGCGGCTGAGCCCGACGGGCGCCCCTGTTCACAGCGGCTTCTCGAACCAGTGGTGGGCGTAGGGCTCGTCGTTGAAGGCGGCGACCTCGGTGTACCCGCTGTCGCGGTAGAGACGAGTGGCCGCCGTCAGCGCCTTGTTGGTGTCGAGCCGCACCCGGTCGCTGCCGTGCCGGGCGGCGCGGGCCTCGAGTTCGGACAGCAGGCGCCGGGCCAGGCCGAGACCTCTGGACCGCGGGGAGACCCACAACCGCTTGATCTCCGCGGGGGCCCCGGCCGACAGCTTGAGCCCGGCGCAGCCCACCGGCTCGCCGTGCAGCCGAGCGACGAGGAACAGCCCGCGCGGAGCGCGCAGTTCGCGCGGGTCGGGCAGCAGACTGTGGGCGGGGTCGAAGCCGCCGTCGAAGAGTTCCCTCAGCTCGGCGGCGTAGGACCGCAGGCAGTGCGCGGCGTCCGGATGATCGGGGTCGAGTTCTTCCAGATGGACCGTCGAGGCGGTCAGAAGTCGCTCGACCTCCGCCATGGCGGAGGTCAGCCGCTCCCGCTGCCGGGCGTCGAGCGGGTCGAGGAGGGAGGCGGCGAGTGCGTCGCTGCGGTCGTCGAGCAGCGCGCGCTCCCGTCCGCCGGCCTCGGTCAGCCGCACGGTGCGGACCCGCCGGTCGTCGGGGTGGGGTTCGACGGTGACGAGGCCGTCCCGCTCGAGTGCCCGCAGCAACCGGCTCACGTAGCCCGAGTCGAGACCGAGCCGCTCCCGTACCCCGCGGAGGTCGTGCGTGCCGCCGTCACCGATCTGCCACAGCAGCCGCGCCTGGCCGTAGGGACGCGCACCGCCGAGATAGCGGTCGTGCAGGACCCCCACCCGCTCGGCGACCGTCCGGTTGAAGCGCCGTACCTGCTCCACCTGCTCCTTCGTCATTCTCTGACTTTAGTCAGCTAAGGGCGGCGAAGTGAAGGAAGGTCTCAGGCGCCGGGGGGCGCGAAGTCGGTCTCCTTCGCCGCGACGATGCGGGCGCCCATGTTGCGCTCCATCATCTCCAGGGCCGCTGACGCCAGGTGGGGGTGGATCGAGGCGACGGCGTCCCTCGGCACCGTCACCTCCAGATGGCGGATGTGCGCGTCCAGGGCGGAGTAGAGGACGCACTGCTCGGTGACCTGGCCCGTCAGGACCACGTGTCCGACGCCCAGGCTCCACAGGAGGTAGGACAGGGGCGTCTCGAAGAACACCGAGTGGCGGGCCTTCATGACGAAGAGCGACCGGTCGTCCGGCCGGATCGGCTCGATCAGGTGGGCGTGCCGCTGGGACAGGGCCGCGTCCAGCAGCTCTCCGTGGTGCGAGCGCCACGCCCCGAAATTGTCGTTCACGTAGATCACGGGGACGTCCGCCTCCCGGGCCCGGCCGAGCAACTCGGTCAGGACCGGGACGACCTGCTCCGCGGACGGCACGAGAAGCTCGGCGTCCTCGTGGTCGTAGGTGTTGATCATGTCGATCACGATCAGAGCCGACCGCCCGGGGTCTGTGCCTCGTTCCATGCCTCCGCCCTTCTGTTCGGTGCCGTGGTTCAGGGGGTGCGGGGGCGTTCTGGTCGTGGAGGAGGTCGGTGCATCGGATCTCCCGAGTGGTGCGTGTGGTGCGGGTTCCGGGAACGTACAGCTGAGTACCCGACGGCGCCGCGGGCGTAACAACCTGCGCCGATGTCGTCAGTCTGAGAAGACGGCGTCGCGGTGGATCCACTTCGGGGTCGCGGGCCGCCTTGTCGAGGAAGGCGGCGACGTCCGCGCGGCTGATGGTCGGGTCGCCCTTCATCGTCAGGCGCTCGCCGACGCGATAGCGGCCCTCGGCGGGCCCCTTGGTCAGCCTGGTCGGCTCGACCAGCGTCCAGCCCAGCCCGCCGGCGCGGATCATCCGCTCGGAGAGCTCCTTGTTCGCGTGGATGTTCCGGAGGAACGCTCCAGCGCCTCGGGTCTGCGGGCCAGGACGCTGACCGTGTCGCCCGCGTCGAGGGCCAGGTCGACGACGTGGCGGCCGGTGGTGCCGGTCGCGGGCGGCGCATCCCGTGGACGCAAGCTGTACAGCCCCGCGGCCCTCAAGGATCCGGGCGACCGGGAGACGCTGCGGGAGAGGGCCGCCCACGGCTTCCAGGTGCGCATCGCCACCCGCCCCGCTGCCGCAGGGGGCCGTCATCATCGACCGGCGGACCATGATCCTCACCGACCCGGCGCCCCCGCCACGGCCGCCCACGGCCCCCCGCACCTACACCCGGAGCGCCTCACGGCCCTGATCGGCGGTACCCATGCGCTGTTCGAAGCGGCCTGGGAAAGCGCCGCCGACCTGAACGCCGCCCTCGGCTCCCGGCGGCCCCGCATCGACGACCGGACCGCCGAGGTCCTGCGCACCCTGGGATCCGGCGCCACCGACGAGGCAGCCGCACGGGAACTGGGCATGTCGCTGCGCCCCTACCGCCGCCGGGTCGCGGAACTGCTCGACGGCAGCGACGCGTCCTCCCGCTTCCGGGCCGGGGTCCGCGCGGGGGAGCCGGGCCCGGGGCGATCACAGGCGTGGTACGCGAGATCAGCGGACGGCGTCGAGCTGCCCGCAAGGCCAGGTGCTGCGGGCGAAGCTCCCGGCCGTCCCCACGCGAAGGCGCGGCCAGGTGCTGCGGGCGAAGCTCCCGGCCGTCCCCACGTGAAGGCGCGAAGTCGCGGCCAGAACCTGTCCGCAAGCCCGGCTACCGTGCCTCGTATGACGAACACCAAGCGGAGCGTCACCGGCACGGCACCCCTGCTCGGCACGCGTGCCCTCAACCGCGCGACCCTCGACCGGCAGCTGCTCCTGCGCCCCGCCCGGCTCTCCGTCGCGGCGGCCGTCGAGCATCTGCTCGGGCTCCAGGCGCAGAACGTCAAGCCTCCGTACTACGCGCTCGCCGCCCGGGTCGACGGGTTCACCCCCGAGGCGCTGTCGCAACCGATGGCGGACCGCGAGGTCGTCCGCATCGTCACCATGCGCTCCACCATCCACACCCACACCGCGGACGACTGCCTCACCCTGCGGCCGCTGGTGCAGCCCGCCCGGGACCGGGAACTGGTCGCCTTCCGCGCCGGCCTCGAAGGCGTCGACCTGGACCGGCTCGCCGGAATCGCCCGCGACCTGGTCGAGGCCGAGCCCCGCACCATGAAGCAACTGCGTGAGGCCCTGCTCCGGGAGTGGCCCGACGCCGATCCGCAGTCCCTGGCCGTCGCGGCCCGCTGCCGGCTCCCGCTCGTGCAGGTGACGCCGCGCGGCCTGTGGGGGCGCAGCGGACAGGTCAGCCTCACCACCGCCGAGCACTGGCTCGGCCGTCCCGCGGAACCGGCCCCCGCCCCCGACGCCGTCGTCCTGCGCTACCTCGCGGCCTTCGGCCCGGCCTCCGTCAAGGACATGCAGGCCTGGGCCGGCATGACCCGCCTGCGCGACGCCTTCGAACGCCTCCGCCCGCAGCTCATCACCTTCCGGGACGACACCGGCGTCGAACTCTTCGACCTCCCGGACGCCCCCCGTCCCGACCCGGACACCCCGGCACCGCCACGCTTCCTCCCCGAGTTCGACAACCTGCTGCTCTCGCACGCCGACCGCACCCGCGTCGTCCCGCCCGAGCACCGCGGCCGCTCGTGGAAGGGGAACATGGCCTACTGCACGCTCCTCGTCGACGGCTTCCTCGCGGGGCTGTGGCGACTGGAGTCGGACGCGCTCGTGATCGAGCCCTTCGACCGCCTCACCAGGAGCCAGAGGGACGACGTCATCGCCGAGGGGGAGCGGATGCTGCGCGTCATGCACCCGCGGTCCTCGTACGACATCCGCTTCGGTGCCGTACGGACCTAGAAGTCCGCTTCACGGCATGGAGAGGGGGCGTTGCGGGCCGCTCGTGGAGGCCCGCAACGCCCCCTGGTCTTTCACCTGAGGGTTACTCAGGAGCTAATGCACGGTCACGAGTTGACCTGCGTCGTGACCAGGTTGGAGAAGGTGGTCAGCCGGGTGTAGACACCCGGGTAACCGGCCTGGGCGCAGCCTTCGCCCCAGGAAGTGATGCCTGCCAGGACGCCCCCGATGAGCAGGGGGCCGCCGCTGTCGCCCTGGCAGGTGTCCACGCCGCCGGAGGTCTTTCCGGCGCAGACCATGTCGCTCTGCACGAAGTCGGAGCCGTAGGAGCTCGCGCAACCGGAGTCGGACACGGTCGGTACGGTCGCGGTGCGCAGCTGGTTGGAGCTGCTGCCGCCCGAGGAGGTGGTGCCCCAGCCGAGGATGCGGGCCGTGGTGCCGGCCGCGTACACCGAGGTCTGGGAGGAGGAGACGTACTTCGCCGGGGTGTACGGCATCGACGTCGACAGCGTCAGCACCGCCACGTCGTCGCCGTTGGAGGCGTCGGTGTAGCTCGGGTGGATCCATATCTTGCCGACTCTGGCGACCGTGCCGTTGGTGCCGTTGAGGTAGGTGCGGCCACCGACGACGCGCACACTGCTGGTGGTCTCACCGACCATGCAGTGCGCGGCGGTGACGACCTTCGTGGGCGAGACCAGGGTGCCGCCGCAGAACTGGTTCTGCGAGGCGTCCGTGATCTGCATGACGAACGGGTACGCGGACGTCGTGGTCGTGGTGCCGCCGACGATCGGCTGGGGCGCGGCGACGGCCGTGGGGGCGGCGAGCAGCGCGGTCGTGGCGGCTGCGGCGGTCGCCGCGGCGACGGCGGCGGCCTTCTTGGCAATGCTGAGCCCGAACATGGGTCTCCTTGGGGAGTTGCCGGTGGGGGGTCGCGCGGGTGGTGGTGCACGGGGACCCTGACGCCGTTGTTCGGATCTCCGTGTGCCCGGCGAGCGGCACGCCCCAAAGCTAGAGCCAGGACGAGGGGGCTCCCAATGAGGGAACCCCCTAAGGGAGTTGGGCAGGGATAACCCTCGGTCCGGCTGCGTAAACCCAGGTGGGGTCAGGTTGTTCGGCGGCCCGCGGCCAGCCGGACGATGTCCACCCGGGAGCGGATGCCGAGCTTGCGGTAGACCCGGGTGAGGGTCGCCTCGACGGTCTTGACGCTGATGAACAGGCGCGCCGCGATCTCCCGGTTGGTCGCGCCCTCCATCACCAGCGAGGCCACCTGACGCTCCATCGCGGCGAGGCCCTCCAGCGCGTCGAGGGCGGCGGCCGGCGCGGCGGCGGCCGGTTCCACCGCCGCGGGACCCGCCGTGGCGGCCGCGTCGACCTGCCGCAGCCAGGGCAGCGCGCGGCAGCGCCGGAACAGCCGGGCGGCCTCGTCGTACGACGCCGGTCCCGGCAGGGGTCTGGCACCGGCCCGCGGGGAGGCGGCGGCCTGGGCGCGCAGCCGGGCCAGCGCGAAGGCGGCCCGGGCCTCCTCCAGGCCGTACCCGAGCCGGCCGAGCCGGTCCTGCACGGACGTCAACCGGACGACGGCGGCCTCGTGTTCACCGCGTGCCGCCCGCACCAGCGCCTCGGCCCGGTCGAGGACGGCCAGGACGCTCTGCCGGCCCAGCCGCAGCGCGTGCGCCCGGGTCGTGTCGATGACGTCCTGCGCCTCACCCGGTTCGCCGATGCGGACGAGGGCCTCGGCGAGGTCGCCGTGCCAGCGACCGCGTCCGGGGTCGTTGATGCCGAGCCCCTGCTCCAGCTCCCGCACCCGGCGCAGCGAACGGACGGTGGCGGCCGGGTCGCCGGCCACCAACTGGGCGTAGCCCAGTGCCGCGAGGGCCCGGGAGAGGTACATCTGGTCACCGTCGACCTCGGCGTGGTCGGCCGCCTCCCGGGCCAGGGCCAGGGCCCGGTCGACGTCCCCGGCCGAGGCCTCCGCGAGGGAGGCGAGCATGGCCGAGGCGCCCTCGCCGATCCCGGAGTCCCGGGCCAGCCGCAGGCTCTCGCGGGCCAGGTCCAGGGCCCGGCCGCAGTGCCCCGAGCGCAGTTCCGTGTCGGCGAGGAAGCGCAGGAAGTGCACCTCGCTCTCGACCATGCCGCGCCGGCGCACCTCGCGCAGCAGCGCGGTGATCGTCGCCCGCGCCTCGGGCAGCTGGTCGCTCATGATCAGCCAGCGGAACCGGGCCGACCCGGCGCCGTTGTGGTGGCAGGCGACATCGGGGTCCTGGGGTTCCTTCAGCGCCCGCTTGACGGTCACGGGGGCGTCCGGATGGCCCATCAGGGTCTCGGTGGAGGCCTGGAAGGCCAGGGCCATCAGTTCGGAGCGCCGGTCCCCGCCCCGGGCGGCCAGCTCCGCCGCGTGCGCGGCCTCCTGACGGGCCTCGGCGAAGTCGCCCTCGACGACCAGGCCGCGCCAGGCCAGCTGGTAGTGGACCTGGGCGAGCAGGCGCGGGTCGTCGCCCGCGTCGGCCAGGACCTGCGGGAAGACGGCGTCGACGTCGCCGAGGGCCTGGCCGGCTGCCTCGATGACCACCATCCAGGCCCGGACCCGCTCGGTGGGCACGGTGGCACGCGTCAGTACGTCACGCGCGATGTCCCGGGCCAGATCGGCCTCGCCGGCGGTGATCGCGTCCTCCGCGGCCTGCAGACGCCGCTCGTCGGGGCCCGGGGTGCTGTCCACCGGGGTGTGCCGGGCGGCGAGTAGCCCGAGCGAGGCGGCCACGGAGGGAGCCCCGCGGTCCCGGGCCAGCGCACCGGCCTCGGCGAGCCGGGCGGCCACGTCCGGGTCGGTGCCGGTGGTCGCCAGGGCCAGGTGCCGGGCCCGCTCGATCGGGTCGGAGGCCGCCGTGGACAGCGCGGCGTGCACGGCCCGCCGCTCCTGGACCGGGGCCTCGGCATAGAGGGCCGCCGAGATCAGCGGGTGCGCGAACCGCAGGGCCGGTGCCTCGGGGTCCGTGGCCAAGGCCAACAGGCCCAGCGCCGCCGCCTGGGCCGTCTCGGCCTCGGCGTGCTCCCGCCCGGCCGCGTGCAGCAGCGCCAGCGTGGGACGGGCACCGGCGCTGGCCACCAGGAGGGTGCGGCGCGCCTCGTCGGACAGCATCTCCAGCCGGCTCAGCACCAGGGCCCGCAGCGAGGTGGGCACGGGCAGCGGCTCGCCCGGCCGGGGCCGGGCCGGGCTCTCGGCCAGGGCCCGGCCGAGCTCCAGCGCGAAGAGCGGGTTGCCGCCGCTGGTGCGGTGGATGTCGCGGACCGTCGAGCGGGACAGAGGCGTGTAGCCGCGGTGGTCGAGCAGCGCCGAGACCTGCGTACGGTTCAGCGGGCCCAGCCGCACGGCGAGCGTGTCGGGCGGGGAGGCCGGCAGGTGGCGGTCGTACTCCTGGCCCTCGGTCCGCACCGCGCACAGCATCTGCACGGGCGTGTCGCCCAGCCGGCGGGCCGCGAAGCCGAGCAGCTCCGCACTGGCGGCATCCAGCCACTGGAGGTCGTCGGCGACCACCAGCACCGGGCCCTTCGCGGCGAGGACGCGCAGCGCCGACAGCACCGCCAGGCGCAGCGCGAGCCCGTCCCGCTGGAGCGTGGACTCGCCGCGGCCGGTGAGCGCCGACTCCAGGGCGGTGCGCTGGGCGCCGGGCAGCGCACCGGACACGTCGTCGAGGACCAGACCGAACAGGTCGGCCAGCGCCAGGAAGGGCAGGTGCGATTCGGACTCGGTCGCCGAGCAGCGCAACACCGTCCGGTCGGCACCGCCGTAATCCGCGGCCAGCGCCCGCAGGACCGTCGACTTTCCAATTCCGGCGGGGCCGTGGAGCAGCACACTGCCCCCTCGGCCGAGCTGCTCACGTGCCGCCGTGAACAGGTCCTCCCGGCCGATGACCAGGTCGGGGCGGCTCCTGGGAGGCTCCTGGAAGTCCCGTCGCACGGTCACCGCTCCCCTCCCTGTGTCGTGTCCTGGCCAATATTAGGCAACGGTTCTTTGAATTTCGGAGGGACGGGGTCGTGAGGGAAATAACAACATGTGTCGGCGGACGAATTCACCGGGCTCCCGAATGCGGCGGAACACGAGGCCGACACCCTGTCGGATCGAACGATTGGGCGCAACGGAAAACACCACAAAACTACGGCAACCACCCCGCCCGGCGCGCGGCGACCACGGCCTCGCCACGGGTACGCGCCCGCAGCTTCCGCATGGCCGACCGCAGGTACCCCTTGACGGTCTCCGGCGTCACGCCCAGCCGCTCCGCGGCGACCGCGTTCGTCGCCCCCGCCGCCACACACGCCAGCACGTCCACTTCGCGCGGCGCGAGCCGGACCAGGGGCGGCCCGGCGGGCTCGGCCGTCAGCAGCGCACACGCGCCGAGCAGCTCCGCGCGCAGCTCCGGGTCCGCGATCCGCGGCGCCAGCGCCCGCAGGGCCGTGTGCGCCTCCCGTACCTGCTCCCACCCCGGGCCCGCCCCGGCACCGGCCGCGGCCTCCGCGGCGAGCGTGCGGGCCTCGTCCCGGACCACCAGCGCCCGCTCCAGGTCCCGGGCCGCCTCCACGGCCACGTCCAGCATCCGTCCGCCCAGCGGCAGGGACGTGCGCAGCGCCCCGTACAGCACCCCGCGCACCCGGTGGCGCACCACCACCGGCACGGCCAGCACCGAGCGCAGCCCCTCCGCGGCCACCGGGGCGTCGTACTCGTGGCTGATCTGTCGCGACGCGGAGTAGTCCGTCACCACGCACGGCCGGGACAGCGCCACCGTCTTGCCGCCGAGACCGGTGCCGGAGGTCACGGCCAGCGAACGCAGGGCGTGCGTCGCCGTGCCGCTCAGTTCGCTGATGCGCATCCGCTGCCCGGCCTCCATCAGGCCGCCGAAGGCGATCGGGAGGCTGGTGCCCCGCCGCAGACGCAGCAGCGCGTTCCGTATCTCGACCGCGTCGGACGCGTCCGTCGTCACCTGATCGCCCCTTCGCTACGGCTCCTGTGCGGGCGCACCCCCCGTTCGGGGGTAGTGAGACCTGCATCACGGATTACACGATGGCTCAGAGCCGCCCGGCAATGGTCCGGTACCCAGGAGGACAGATGACATCGGCGACGGAGATGTTCCGCGAGGCGCGGGATTTCCTGCTGGAACACCGCGACGACTACCCGGCCGCCTACGCGGGCTTCCGCTGGCCCCGCCCCGAGTACTTCAACTGGGCGCTCGACTGGTTCGACGTGATCGCCCACGGCAACGCCCGCACCGCCCTGCACCTGGTCGAGGAGGACGGCCGTGAGACCCGGCTGTCCTTCGGGGAGATGTCGGTGCGGTCGGCGCAGTTCGCCACCTGGCTGCGCGAGCGGGGCGTGCGCGCCGAGGACCGGATCCTCGTCATGCTCGGCAACCAGGCGGAGCTGTGGATCACCGCTCTCGCCGCGATGAAACTGCGCGCGGTGGTCATCCCGGCCACCCCGCTGCTCGGCCCGGCCGACCTGCGGGACCGCGTCGAGCGCGGCCGGGTCCGGCACGTCATCGCGCGCCCGGAGGACACCGGCAAGTTCGCCGACGTCCCCGGCGACTACACCCGCATCGCCGCGGCCGCCGCCGGAGCCGTGCCGGAGGGCTGGCTGCCGCTGGACGACGCCTACGAGGCCTCCGCCGACTTCACCCCCGAGAGCCCGACCCGGGCCGACGACCCGCTGATGCTCTACTTCACCTCGGGCACCACCGCCCGGCCCAAGCTCGTCGAGCACACCCACACGTCGTACCCGATCGGCCATCTGTCGACCATGTACTGGATCGGCCTGAAACCCGGCGACGTGCATCTGAACATCTCCTCACCCGGCTGGGCCAAGCACGCCTGGTCCAATCTCTTCGCCCCGTGGAACGCCGAGGCTACGGTCTTCCTGCACAACTACACGCGTTTCGACGCCGCTCGTCTCATGACGGAGATGGACCGGGCGGGCGTCACCACCTTCTGCGCCCCGCCGACCGTGTGGCGCATGCTCATCCAGGCCGACCTGACGCAGCTGCGCACCCCGCCCCGCGAGGTCGTCGCGGCCGGGGAGCCGCTCAACCCAGAGGTCATCGAGCAGGTCCGCCGCGCCTGGCACCTCACCATCCGGGACGGCTTCGGCCAGACCGAGACGGCCGTCCAGGTCGCCAACAGCCCCGGCCAGCCGCTCAAGGCCGGTTCGATGGGCCGGCCGAGCCCCGGCTACCGCGTCGAACTCCTCGACCCCGTCTCCGGCGCGCCGGGCGCCACGGAGGGCGAGATCGCGCTCGACCTGTCGGAGCGCCCCGTCGGCCTGATGACCGGCTACCACGGCGACGCGGACCGCACGACGGAGGCCATGGCCGGCGGCTACTACCGCACGGGCGACGTCGCCTCCAGGGATGACGAGGGGTACCTGACGTACATCGGGCGCAGCGACGACGTCTTCAAGGCCTCCGACTACAAGATCAGCCCGTTCGAGCTGGAGAGCGCCCTGCTGGAGCACGAGGCGGTCGCCGAGGCGGCGGTCGTGCCCGCCCCGGACGACCTGCGGCTCGCCGTCCCCAAGGCGTACGTCGTGCTGGCCGAGGGCTGGGAGCCCGGCCCCGACACCGCCAAGGTCCTGTTCGAGCACTCCCGCGAGGCCCTGGCCCCCTACAAGCGCATCCGCCGTCTGGAGTTCGGCGAGCTGCCCAAGACCGTCTCCGGCAAGATCCGCCGGATCGAGCTGCGTGAGGCCACGGCGGCCGGATCGGACGCCGAGTACCGCGAGGAGGACTTCCGGTGAACTCCTACAGCCACGGCACCGGCGCGACGGCGCTGCTCGGCGACACCATCGGGGCCGACCTGGACCGGGCCGTCGCCACATGGCCGGAGCGCGAGGCCCTGGTCGACGTGCCGTCCGGACGGCGCTGGACGTACGCCGAGTTCGGCGCGGCGGTCGGCGAACTCGCCTCCGCCCTGCACGCCTCCGGCGTCGCCAAGGGCGACCGGGTGGGCATCTGGGCCGTCAACTGCCCCGAGTGGGTGCTCGTCCAGTACGCCACCGCCCGCATCGGCGCGATCATGGTGAACATCAATCCGGCGTACCGCACCCACGAGGTGGAGTACGTCCTGAAGCAGGCCGGCGTGTCCCTGCTGTTCGCCTCCCTCAGCCACAAGACGAGCGACTACCGGGCGATGGTCGAGCAAGTACGCGGCCGCGTACCGGAGTTGCGGGAGGTGGTCTACTTCGGCGACCCGGGGTGGGAGGCGCTGCTCGGCCGGGCGACCGCCGACGCCGTGTACGAGGAACTCTCCTGCGACGACCCGATCAACATCCAGTACACGTCGGGCACGACCGGCTTCCCGAAGGGCGCGACCCTCTCCCACCACAACATCCTCAACAACGGCTATTTCGTGGGTGAGTCGATCGCCTACACCGAGCGGGACAGAATCTGCATTCCCGTCCCCTTTTATCATTGTTTCGGCATGGTCATGGGGAATCTGGCCGCCACCTCGCACGGCGCCTGCATGGTCATCCCCGCCCCGTCCTTCGATCCGAAGGCGACCCTGGAAGCGGTCCAGCAGGAGCGCTGCACCTCGCTCTACGGCGTCCCGACCATGTTCATCGCGGAGCTGAACCTCCCCGACTTCGCCTCCTACGACCTCTCCTCCCTGCGCACCGGCATCATGGCGGGCTCGCCCTGCCTGGTGGAGGTGATGAAGCGGGTGGTCGCCGAGATGCACATGGCGGAGGTCTCCATCTGCTACGGCATGACCGAGACGTCCCCGGTGTCCCTCCAGACCCGCAGGGACGACGACCTGGAGCACCGCACCGGCACGGTCGGCCGGGTCCTGCCGCACATCGAGGTCAAGGTCGTCGACCCGGCGACGGGAGTCACCCGACCGCGTGGCACGGCAGGCGAGTTGTGCACCCGCGGCTACGGCGTGATGCTCGGCTACTGGAACGAGCCGGAGAAGACCGCCGAGGCCGTCGACGCAGGCCGCTGGATGCACACGGGCGACCTCGCCGTGATGCGCGAGGACGGCTACGTGGAGATCGTCGGCCGCATCAAGGACATGATCATCCGGGGCGGGGAGAACATCTACCCCCGCGAGATCGAGGAGTTCCTCTACGGACTTCCCAAGATCCAGGACGTCCAGGTGGTCGGCGTCCCGCACGAGCGCTACGGCGAGGAGGTTCTGGCCTGCGTCATCGCCCGCGACCCGGCCGATCCGCCGACGCTGGAGGAGGTCCGGGCCTTCTGCGAGGGGCGGTTGGCGCACTACAAGGTCCCGAGCCGGGTACGGATCCTCGACTCCTTCCCGATGACGGTGTCCGGGAAGGTGCGCAAGGTGGAGCTGCGGGAGAGGTTCGCGGACGGGCAGAGGTAGAAGAGTTCGGGATCGCCTTCGTCCAGCCCGTGCACCAGGCCCGCCGGTTGCCAGCCCGCTTTCAGAAGCAGTCGCTGCATGGGCTGGTTGGAGACGTTGGTCGAGGTGAACAGCTTGGGGGTGGCGCACCCGGCCTCGACGCCGGTGAGGAGCCGGGTGGCCACCCCTTGCCGCCGGGCGTCGGGTGCGACGCTCAGCAGGGTGAGGAAGCCCTGCTCGAAGAAGGTGTATTCCAGTACGGCGTAGCCCACGGGGCCGCGGGCGGTCGCTGCCAGCGTGACGAGGCCTGCCTCGCACCAGCGGCGGATACTCGCTCGTCGTGCCTCGTCCCCGGATGCCGCGAGCGGGTCCGTCCCGGCCAGTGCGGTCCAGTCGGCCGGCCCGGCTCGGCGCAGCGTGAGCGCGGCGGGGTCTGTGGTGTCCATGGAGTGCATCGTCGCAGCGGCGGAAGCCCGTTCACAGCGGCTTTCGCATGCACACCCGCGGCCAGCGGTCCAGGCCGTGCCCGGCCTCCGTCGCGCGGATCTCGCGCAGGCCGGGCGTGAGGTCCGCCTCGGGGAGGGGCCGGAAGCCGAGGCGGGCGTAGTACGGGGCGTTCCAGGGGACCTCCGTGAAGGTGGTCAGCGTCAGGGCCGTCAGGCCTTCCTCGCGGGCGCGGTCGGCGGCGTGGGCCAGGAGGGCGCGGCCCACGCCCCGGCGTGCCGCGCGCGGGTGGACCGAGACCTGCTCGATGTGCAGGGCGCCGTCCACGGCTTCGGCGAGGAGGTAGGCGGCCGGCTGGGCCTCCTCGTCCGCCGCGACCCAGCAGTGGCCCACCCGGCGGTAGCGCTCCAGCATGTCGAGCGCGGGCGGTTCGTCGTCCGCGATCTCCGGCATGCCGAGGTCGCGGAAGGGGGCTCCGGCGGCCCGTTCGATGTCCTGGAGGGCCGGGAGTTCGGCTCGGGTGGCGAGGCGGATGCGCATGCGGTGAGTATGCGGGGCCGTGGAGCCTGGGGTCCGGGCGTCCGGGGTCAGGGTGTCCGCTGCCCGGCGCCGGTGGCCGCCAGCGTCTCGGCCGGGGCGTTCACCGGCCTCGGGGTGCCGGTGAGGTCCAGGACGAACAGCGGGACGCCGAGGGAGTCGGCGCGGGCGCGGGCGTCGTCGGCGTACCCGGCGAGCGAGAAGTAGAGGCAGTCCGCGGACTCCGTCATGGCCGTCAGCCACAGGCACTCCACGTCCCGCAGGGTCGCCGGGTGTGCGGCCGGGTCCACCTGGGCGACGACACCGCGGGCGGCCAGACCGATGCCGCAGGGCGGACGCTGGTCCGCCCTGCGAACGCCCCGGTAGCCGAGCCAGCGCAGATACAGGGCAGTGGCCGTGACGGCATCGCGCGCGGTACGGATCGTGACGGAGGGGAAGGGGGGCCGGGCGGGACGCGCCTCGGCGGCGACCGTCGCGGCATCTCGCGGACGGTCGGGCTGGTCGGGCCGGTGGGGCGAGCCCTGCTGGTTGTCCTGGTCGGCCGCCGTTCCGTCCTGGTCGGTCTCCGGGCCCTGGGCGGCTGCCGTTCCGCTCCCGTCACCCGCCGCGGCCCGCGCCGTCGAACCCCGTCCCTCCACCACCGCCACCCGCAGCACCACCCCGCACGCACACCCCACCTCCGGGCGCGGCCACTCACCGTGCCGACCGCAGGAGCCGCACCGCACCGTCACCCAGTCGTCCTGCCAGACCCGCTGCGACACGGGCGTCGCCGGGCCGTCGCGGTCCAGGCGCGGGGCGACGGGCGCGCCGCACACGCAGGGGTACGCCGGCGCCGTGTAGCGGTGCTCGCGGCGGCAGGCCGGGCAGCGCACCGGAACGGTCTCGGCCATGGCCACTCCAGAACCGTGTCGCATCGGGACGAGGAGCCCATCGTGCTCCCTCGGGCCCCGCCCTGTCCGGCGCTTGCCGTCTCTTGACGCCCTTCACCCGCCCCGCATACATTCATTCCAGATCGTAGAAAACAATTTCCGCAATACGGAAGAGCTCACCGCGGGGCGCGACGGGAGTGCGAATCCGACAGCCGAAGCAGGAGAACTCGATGGCTCGAATGACCGCTGCCCGCGCGGCAGTTGAGATCCTCAAGCGTGAGGGCGTCGCCGACGCGTTCGGTGTCCCCGGCGCGGCGATCAACCCGTTCTACGCGGCGCTCAAGGCCTCCGGCGGTATCGCCCACACCCTCGCCCGGCACGTCGAGGGCGCCTCGCACATGGCCGAGGGCTACACCCGCACCCACCCGGGCAACATCGGGGTCTGCATCGGCACCTCGGGCCCGGCCGGCACCGACATGATCACGGGCCTGTACTCCGCGATCGGTGACTCCATCCCGATCCTGTGCATCACGGGCCAGGCCCCGACCGCCGTGATCCACAAGGAGGACTTCCAGGCCGTCGACATCGCCTCCATCGCCAAGCCGGTCACGAAAATGGCCGTCACGGTGCTGGAGGCCGCGCAGGTCCCGGGCGTCTTCCAGCAGGCCTTCCACCTGATGCGCTCCGGCCGCCCCGGCCCGGTCCTCATCGACCTGCCGATCGACGTGCAGCTGACGGAGATCGAGTTCGACCCGGAGACCTACGAACCCCTCCCGGTCTACAAGCCCGCCGCGTCGCGCGCCCAGATCGAGAAGGCCATCGGGATGCTGAACGCGTCCGAGCGGCCGCTGATCGTCGCGGGCGGCGGCATCATCAACGCCGACGCCGCCGAACTCCTCGTCGAGTTCGCAGAACTGACGGGCACTCCGGTGGTGCCGACCCTGATGGGCTGGGGCCTGCTGCCCGACCACCACGAGCTGAACGCCGGCATGGTGGGCCTGCAGACCTCGCACCGCTACGGCAACGCGACCTTCCTCGAGTCCGACTTCGTCCTCGGCATCGGCAACCGCTGGGCCAACCGCCACACCGGCAAGCTCGACGTCTACACCGCCGGGCGGACGTTCGTCCACGTCGACATCGAGCCCACCCAGATCGGCAGGATCTTCGCCCCGGACTACGGCATCGCCTCCGACGCCAGGTCCGCCCTGGAACTGTTCGTCGAGATCGCCCGCGAGCTGAAGACGGCCGGCAGGCTGCCCAACCGCTCCGAGTGGGCCGCGGCCGCGCAGGAGCGCAAGGCGACCCTCCAGCGCCGTACACACTTCGACGACATCCCTATCAAGCCGCAGCGCGTCTACGAGGAGATGAACAAGGCCTTCGGCCCGGAGACCCGGTACGTCTCCACCATCGGCCTCTCGCAGATCGCCGGCGCCCAGATGCTGCACGTCTACCGGCCCCGGCACTGGATCAACTGCGGCCAGGCCGGCCCGCTCGGCTGGACCATCCCGGCCGCGCTCGGTGTCGCCAAGGCCGACCCGGAGGCCTCCGTCGTCGCGCTCTCCGGCGACTACGACTTCCAGTTCATGCTGGAGGAACTCGCGGTCGGCGCGCAGCACCGGATCCCCTACGTCCACGTCCTGGTGAACAACTCCTACCTGGGCCTGATCCGGCAGGCGCAGCGGGCGTTCGAGATCGACTTCCAGGTCAACCTGGAGTTTGAGAACCTCAACTCCCCGGAGCTCGGCGTCTACGGCGTCGACCACGTCAAGGTCGCCGAGGGCCTCGGCTGCAAGGCGATCCGCGTCACCGACCCCGCCGGGCTGGGAGACGCCTTCGAGCAGGCCAAGAAGCTGGCCGCGGAGCACCGGGTCCCGGTCGTCGTCGAGGCGATCCTGGAGCGCGTCACCAACATCTCCATGTCGACGACCAACGACATCGGCAACGTCGTGGAGTTCGAGGAGATCGCCACGGAGCCGGGCCATGCGCCGACGTCGATCAAACCGCTGAAGGTCTGAGACCCGCGCGGCAGAAGGGGCGGCCCGTCCGTGAGGACGAGCCGCCCCTCACCCGTTCCTGCCCCTCACCCGTTCCTGCCCCTCACCCGTTCCCGCCCCTCACCCGTCCCCGGCCCCCTCGAAGGGCGCCGGGGACCTTCACTCGCCGCCTCCGCCTCCACCGCCCCCACCGCAGGAGAGGAAGGCGCCGCCACCGCCGTTCGTTCCGCTCGGCGAGTCCTTGAGGAGGGCCGCACGGCCGACCTCGGCCCGGCGGACCAGACCCGCCCGCAGGGCGAAACGCGGCACCAGCAGCCGCAGGGCCCCCTCGCCGTGCAGGCCGACCAGCAGCAGCCGTTCGCTGTCGCTCAGGCCGTGCCTGCTCGCCGGCAGGGAGTGCTCGCGCCGCAGGTCCCGGACATGGCGGCGCGCGGCGCGGGTCGCGCCGAGCAGCGGACGGCGCAGCAGGCCCGCCTCGGCGAGCGGGATGCGCATCACGGCCACCGCGAGGCGGACCCCGGGATCCTTCACCAAGGCCGTCGGAGTCGCGGGCGTGCGCAGACAGGCGTGCACCGCGGCCGCCAGGGGGGAGAGCGGCTGCTCCGCCCGCCCGGCGTCCGCGACACCCGCCCGGACCGTCCCGGGCAGGCCCGCCTCCACCTGGCCCCGCAGATACAGCTCCACCACGGCGACGGTGACGGCGGCCCGCGAACCGCCCCCCAGCAGTGCGATCTCGTGCGGCTCCAGCCGGACCGCCGTACCGTCGCTCATGGCTCCACCCCCGTACCGGGTCCCGCCGCCCCCGTGCCGACGGGCCCCGTGTGACGAGAATGTGCCCGGCCCCGGGGGCGGTTGAAGCCCCCGGGGCCGGGTTCAGAGGATTACTTGAGGGTTCCGTACGGGCTGTACGACCGGTGGCGTAGACGCGCTCACGCCTCGTGGTGCTCCGACAGCCCCGGCCAGTCGTCCGGCCCGCCGCCCTGCCACTCCACGAGGTCGCTCTCGGCGACGTCCGTGACATACAGGTCGGCCAGGCGCAGGATCTCGGCGACGTCGTCGGTGTGGGTGGCGACGCCCAGCGGCTCCTCGCCCAGGGTGACCCGGCGGGAGCCGTCCAGGGCGGGGGCGTGGACCACGACATGCGGATGCTCGGTGGGAGGTGCCATGTCTTCAGGCTGCTGCGAACGGGACCGGTCCGCACCCTGGGAACGGCTGGCCGTCCGGCGGCGCGAGGCTGGGCGCGACAGGACGTTCGCGCCGCCGGACGGGGTCTGGGGGGGGAGGGGTGGGTGGTGCTGGGACCGCGGCGGGTGCGACGGGCTCCGGGCGGGCTTCCCTCAGGTCGAGAAGCCGGCCCGGGCCCTTCACCACCGCACTGGCTCGCAGCCGCCGCGGTCCGCGCCCTGACCGTGTCCGTGCCCGGGGGACCACCCCTCATCCGGGTCGCCCCGGGCGGTCGGACACGGTCAGGGAGTTCAGTCCTCGCGCAGGGCGCGGACCGCCTCCTCCACGCGCCGCCCGTACTCGGGGTCGGCGGCGTGGAAGTGCGCGAGGTTCTTCTCGATCACGTCGTCGCGGGAGACCTGGGACAGGCCCCCGGCGATGTTCGCGACCAGCCGGGACTTCTCCTCGGCGGACATCAGCCGGAACAGCTCGCCGGCCTGGAAGAAGTCGTCGTCCTTGGTGTGCGGGGGCGCCTCGTGGGTGCCGGTGTGGCCGTTCACCGCCAGTGGCGCCGCGAGCGGGCGGCCGGTCTCGACCGGGCCGTCGTAGGAGTTCGGCTCGTAGTTCTTGGAGTACCGGCCCTGCGGGTTGGATGCCATGAGGCCGTCCCGGCCGTAGTTCCGCGCGGTCGTGGCGCGGGGCGCGTTGACCGCCAGCAGGGTGTGGTTGACGCCCAGGCGGTAGCGGTGGGCGTCCGCGTAGGCGAACAGGCGGCCCTGGAGCATCTTGTCGGGGGAGGGGCCGATGCCCGGCACGAAGTTGTTCGGGGAGAACGCGGCCTGCTCGACCTCGGCGAAGACGTTGTCCGGGTTGCGGTCGAGTACCAGCCGGCCCACGCGCTTGAGCGGGTAGTCCTGGTGCGGCCACACCTTGGTCAGGTCGAACGGGTTGAAGCGGTAGTCCGCCGCCTCGGCCGCCGGCATCAGCTGGACGTGGAGCGTCCAGGACGGGTGCACACCCCGCTCGATGGCCTGGAGCAGATCCGTCTGGTGCGAGCCCGGGTCCTTGCCCGCGATCTCGGCGGCCTGCTCGCTGCTCAGGGAGCGGACGCCCTGGTTGGTCTTGAAGTGGTACTTGACGAAGAACGACTCGCCCCGGCTGTTCGTCCACTGGTAGGTGTGCGAGCCGTAGCCGTTCATGTGCCGGTACGAGGCCGGGATGCCGCGGTCGCCCATCAGCCAGGTCACCTGGTGCGTGGCCTCGGGGGAGTGGGCCCAGAAGTCCCAGACGTTGTCCGGCTCCTGACGACCCGTGAACGGGTCACGCTTCTGCGAGTGGATGAAGTCCGGGAACTTGATCGGGTCCTTGATGAAGAACACCGGCGTGTTGTTCCCGACGAGGTCGTAATTGCCCTCCTCGGTGTAGAACTTCACCGCGAAACCGCGCGGGTCGCGCACCGCGTCCGCACCGCCGAGCGAGTCGGCCACGGTCGAGAAGCGCAGGAACACCTCGGTGCGCTTGCCGACCGCGCCGAGGAAGTCGGCGTGGGTGAAGTCCGTGACGTCGTCGGTCACTTCGAAGTGGCCGTACGCGCCCGAGCCGCGGGCGTGCACCACGCGCTCCGGGATGCGCTCACGGTTGAAGCGCGCCAGCTTCTCCAGCAGATGCTGGTCCTGGAGCAGGAGCGGGCCGCCGACACCGGCGGTGGCGGAGTTCTGGTTGTCGGCGACGGGGGCGCCGGACTCGGTGGTGAGCACGCGCTGCGACATCGTGACCTTCCGTACGAGAGGGCAGCGGAAATATGTTTCCGCTTTGTGGAGCCTAGGGTCGGGGCGAGCGGAGCGTCAACAGTTTGTTGAAGCGGTGGACATGGCTGGTTCCGGGCGGCGCCGCCCCTTTGGGCGCGACAGGACAGGTGTCAGCGGCGGCGCCGCCCGGGGATGGGGGGGACCCCGGGGCTACGAGGGTCGGGGGAGGGTCAGAGCTGCGCGCCGGAGAGCCGCTCCACGGCCCGCAGCAGCGCCGAGTGGTCCAGGCCGCCGTCGCCCTGCGCACGCAGGGACGCGACCAGCTGGGCGACCACGGCACCGACGGGCAGGGCCGCGCCGACATTGCGGGCGGCGTCCGTGACGATGCCCATGTCCTTGTGGTGCAGGTCGATCCGGAAGCCCGGCTTGAAGTCCCGGCCGAGGAAGTTGTCCTTCTTGCGGGTCAGCACGGTCGAGCCGGCGAGCCCGCCGTTGAGGACGTCCAGCGCCGCCTTCAGGTCCACGCCGGACTTCTCCAGGAACACCACGGCCTCGGCGCACGCCTGGATGTTCACGGCGACGATCAGCTGGTTGGCTGCCTTCACGGTCTGACCGGAGCCGTGCGGACCGCACAGCACGATGGTCTTGCCGAGCGCCTCGAGGATCGGCTTCGCGGTGTCGAAGTCGGCCTGTTCGCCGCCGACCATGATCGACAGCACGGCCTCGATGGCGCCGGCCTCACCGCCGGACACCGGGGCGTCCAGGACGCGGATGCCCTTGTCCTTCGCCGCCTTCGCCAGGTCGACCGAGGTCTGCGGGGTGATCGAGGACATGTCGATCAGCAGCGCGCCGGACTTCGCGTTCTCCAGGATGCCGTCGGGGCCGTAGGCGATGGCCTCGACCTGCGGGGAGGCCGGGACCATCGTGACGACGACGTCGGCGTCCTTCACGGCCTCGGCGATCGAACCGGCCGCGGTGCCACCGGCGGCGGCCAGGCGGTCCAGCTTGTCCTGCTCCAGCGTGAAGCCGGTGACCTGGTAGCCCGCCTTGATCAGGTTCTCGGACATGGGGGAGCCCATGATGCCGAGGCCGATCCAGGCGACCTTGGGGAGAGTGGTGCTCATGATGGGGTGCCTTTCGGTGAAGGGGGGTCAGCGGGCCAGCCAGTCGAAGGCCTCGGTGCTCGGGCGCTCGCCCGGCTTGTACTCGAGGCCGACCCAGCCGTCGTAACCCGCCTTGTTCAGCTGGTCGAGGAGGTCTTCGAGGGGCAGTGAGCCCGTGCCCGGCGCGCCGCGGCCCGGGTTGTCGGCGATCTGCACGTGGCCCGTCTTCGACGCGAACCGCTCGATCACCGCCGGGAGGTCCTCGCCGTTCATGGACAGGTGGTAGAGGTCCATCAGGAAGCGGGCGTTGCCCAGCCCCGTCGCCTCGTTGACCTTGTCGACGACCTCCACGGCAGCCGGGGCCGACGCCAGCGGGTACAGCGGGGACTCGGGCCGGTTCAACGCCTCGATCAGCAGGACCGCGCCGATCCGGTCGGCGGCCCGGGCCGCGAGGACCAGATTCTCCAGGGCGAGAGCGTCCTGCTCGGCCGGGTCCACGCCCTCGACGCGGTTGCCGTACAGCGCGTTGAGCGCCGTGCAGCCCAGGGAGGCGGCGAAGTCGGCGGCCACGTCGATGTTGGCGCGGAACCGCTCCGACTCCTCACCGGGAATCGACAGGGCGCCGCGGTCCGGGCCCGGGAGCTGTCCGGCGTAGAAGTTCAGGCCGGTGAGCTGGACACCGGCGTCCTCGATCGCACGCTTCAGGGCGTCGAGCTCGTACCGCTCGGGGACCGGCGAGTCGACCCAGGGCCACCACAACTCGACCGCGGTGAAACCCGCCGCGGCGGCGGCCGCGGGACGCTCCAGGAGCGGGAGCTCCGTGAAGAGGATCGACAGGTTGACGTTGAAGCGCTGGTCTGCGAATCCCATCGGGCTCGGCGCTCCCTTCCTGGATTTTCCGTAATGTGGAAGTTGCTTTCTGCTTACTGGAAGATTGCCCGTGACCGGGAAGGACTGTCAAGAGCGACCGCAAAAAAGCGCCCCCGCGCGGGGGCGCGGGGACGCATCGACAGGGGAGGCTCAGAGCGCGTCGACGCCGCTCACCTTCCAGCCCCCGGAGGTACGGGTGAGCGTCATCCGCACCCGGTTCAGGTCCACGCGGGACCCCGTGACCTGGGTGCTCCTGGTCACCTGGTTGACGAAGAGCAGTACGACCGCCCGGTCAGGCGAGGCCGACACGACGGAGGCCGCCCGGGCGCCACCGCCCGCGGGCTCCACGACCGTCGCCTTCACCACCCCGTGGTACTTCCGGGCGGTCGGCCCGACCACCGTCTTCGTGGTCCTGCCGTACTCGTCGCGGAAGTCGCCGGTCAGATGCGTGCGCGCCCGGGCGAAGTCGCGGTCCAGGCGCCGGTAGTCGTACGACAGCACGACCGGCGCCGCCTTCCGCGCCGCGTCGAGCGCCTCCCCCCGGGCCCGGTCCGCGCGCTGCCCCTCCCGGTACTGCCAGCCGAGCACGGCGGCGGCGACCAGCCCCGCCACGAGCAGGACGGCCGACGCGGCGGTGAGCAGCCTCCCGCGCGGGAACCGCCACCCGCGCGTGCTCTCCCGCGGCTCCTCCTCGGCGGCCTCGGGCGACGGCTCCGGCGGGTCGTCCCAGACGCCGTCCGGCGCGTCGACGAGCACCGTGCGCCCGTAGCCGGGCTCCTCCGCCTGCCGCGGTGCCTCGTCCGCCGGGGAGGAGACGGCACTCCTGCCGTGCTCGGGGAGCTCGGGTCGCCGGGCGCGTTTGGCCGCCGCGCGGGCGGCCGCGGTCATGGTGCGGCGGGCGGGGGAGCCGGCGCCGCGAACGCGGGAGGTCGGGTTCGCCACGGTCTTTCTCCTCACAGGCGGTACGGGGTGGTACGGGTGGTCAGCCGACGAACTCGACGTCGGAGGTCAGCCAGCGGCCGTCCCGATGCACGAGGTCGAGCTGCAGCCGGTAGGTGCGCGCCTCCCCGTCCGGCACGGCGGTGTTGGTCACCTTGCTGTCGGCGACGACCAGCACCCGGGCCGAACGCGCGTCGGACCGCACGATGCCCGCTTCGAGGACCTGGCCCTCGGACACCGACTTGTTCCCGGCGACGAGCTTGGTCAACTGCGCGGTCTGCGCGGCGAACTGCTTCTTGAAGTCGCCGGTCGCACCCTTCAGCACGTTCTGGCTGTCCCGGGCGTAGTGCCGGTAGTCGAGCGAGGTGAAGTTCAGCGCCGACTGCCGGGCCGCCGCCAGGATCTCCTGGCGGCGCTGCTCCGCCGCGCGCTGCTCGACCGTCTGGAGGCCGAGCCAGACCGCGAGCACCGTGGTCAGGATCGTCGCGGCGACGAGCCCCGCCGACTGCGCCCTGCGACGCCCGGCGGACCGCCCGGTGCGGCGGCCGCTGTCCGCCCGTCCGGCGGCCAGCCGCCGCAGCGGTCGCAGCGCCGAGGTGAGGGAGCCGCCTATCAGCGGGAGGAGGCCCCCGCTCATGCCATCGGTCCGACGAGCAGCCATTGCCACGAATCCTTTCCGAACACGGTCTGTTCGCCGCCCGTCGAGCCGATCTCGACGGGCGTTCCGTCCGGGCCGGTTGCCGTACCGGTCTCCGGGTCGTACGGGGCGACGTACGCGGCCGGTCCGGCGCCGCCGGAACGGCCGGACGCGCCGGGGGCGTTCTGCGCCCCGCGCACCGAGGTGCCGCCGCCGCGCGGCGCCGTGCAGCGCGCGTCGGTGTTCGCCGCGCGCGTGCCGGTGTCGGCGGGGTCGCGCCGCCGTGTGCCGTAGCCCTGGGTGCACGGCGGCGGGTCGTCGGCGTTGAGGACGAGGCCGAAGTGGGTGGTGCCGTCCCCCGGGATGACGGTGTGGCTGCCCGCGACCACCACCGGGAAGGTGACCAGGGCCTGCTCCACGCCGGGCAGCCGGGCCACCGTGACCTGGCCGCCGCTGATGAGGTTGGCCAGCAGGACCGGCAGATGCGGCCGGGTGGACCGCAGCAGCGAGTTGACCTCCTGACCGGCCGGCACCGAGTTGCCGATCAGCCGCCGTAGGTCGCCGTCGCTCGACTTCAACTCCGAGGTGAGCGCCGCCAGATCGCGGGAGAACGACTTGATGGACGAGCCCTGGTCGGCCTGCGTCTTGAGCACCTTCCGCGAGTCCTCGATCAGCGAGATCGTCTCCGGGAGCGAGTCGGAGGCCGACTCGACGAGCGCGTTGCCCGAGTCCACCAGCCGGCTCAGATGAGGTCCCGTGCCGGAGAAGGCCTCGCCCAGTTCGTCGACGGTGATGCGCAGGTCCTTCTTGCCGACCGAGGTGACGAGCCGGTCGAGGCTGACGACCATGTCCGTGACGGGCAGCGGCACCCGGGTGTCCTCGCGCGGGATCGCGCTGCCGTCCAGCAGGTACGGGCCGCCCGAGCGGCGCGGCTGCAGGTCGACGTACTGCTCGCCCACCGCCGAGCGGTTGGCCACCACCGCCAGCGTGTCCGCCGGGATGCGTGGCGCGCCGTCCTCGATCTCCAGGGCCACCGAGACCCCCTCGGAACCGGTCAGCCGCAGATCCCCGACCCGGCCCACCGGCACCCCGCGGTAGGTGACCTCCGCACCGCTGAAGATGCCGCCGGAGTCGGCGAAGTCGGCCCGCACGGTGTAGCCGCGGTCGAGGAGGCCGTCCACCAGGCCCGTGTACTCGGCGCCGACATACGACACCCCCACGGCGGTGACGGCGGCGAAGGCCAGCAGCTGGGCCTTGACCGTACGTGTGATCACGGCTGCATCCCCTTCAGCATGAGCTCCGCGAGCGCGAGGTCGATCCCCGGCGGGAGGCGGCGCGAGTCGGGCAGGGGGCCGTGGGCCGCGGTGCACACCGGCGGGCACAGCGGGTCGCTGTCCGAGGGAGCCGAGGGTTCGACGGGAGTGTCCGGCACGTCCGGTGCGTCCGGCAGGGCCGTCGGTGAGGGCAGGCCGGGCACGTCGGGAACGTCGGGCACGTCGGGGAGGCCGGGAAGGTCCGGGGTCTCGGGCTTGCCCGAGTCGCCGTCCTTGCTGCCGGGCTTGTCGGAGAGGTTGCCGTAGATGCCCGCCAGGTCCAGGTCGGCGGTCACATGGAGGTTGACGTAGTCGCCCTTGACGGCGTCCACCGCGTTGCGCGGGAACGGGTAGGTGGTGAGCATCTCGAGGGAGTTGGGCAGGTCGTCGCCCGCCTTGTTGAGCTGCTCCAGGATCGGCCGCAGCGACTTGAGGTTGGCGACCGTGTCGTCCCGCGAGGCGTTGACGACCCTGGTTCCCGTCTTGCCCAGCTTCGACAGGGCGGTGAGCATCTTCGTCAGGTCGCGCCGCTGGTCGGCGAGGACCTTCAGCGCGGGCGGCATCGTGTCGACGGCCGTGGCGATCGTCTTCTTCTCCTTCCCGAGCCGCTTGGCCAGCCGGTCGATGCCCTTGAGCGCGCGGACGATGTCCTCGCGCCGGCCGTCCAGGCCGCCGAGGAACGTGTTCAGCTCCTTGAGCAGGGACTTCACCCGGTTCTCGCGGCCCTGGAGAGCCTTGTTCAGCTCCACGGTGATCGTCTTGAGCTGGGCGACCCCGCCGCCGTTCAGGAGCGCGGACAGGGCGGACAGCACCTCCTCGACCTCCGGGTTGCGGCCGCTGCGGGACAGGGGGATCAGGTCGCCGTCGCGCAGCCGTCCGGCGGGTGCGGTGCCGGCCGGGGCGGACAGGGCCACGTACTTCTCGCCGAGCATGCTGGTCTGCCGCAGCTCGGCGACCGCGTTGCCCGGCAGCTTCACCGAGTCGGCGACCCGCAGGCGTACGCGCGCGTGCCACCCGTCGAGGTCCACCTTCTCGACGGCGCCCACGGTGACGTTGTCGACCTTGACCGCCGACTGCGGCACCAGGTCGAGCACGTCCCTGAACTCGACCGTGACGTGGTAGGCACGGCCGTCCGCGGCGGCGCCCCCGGGGAGCGGGACGTCGTACCAGCCGTTGAACTCACAGCCGGACAGCAGCAGCGTCCCGACCGTCGCCCACGCGACCGCCCCGGCTCTCGTGCGCCCGGCTCTCGTGCGCCCGCCGCTCGTGCGCCCGCCGCTCATGCGTCTGCCTCCAGGAGTCCGCCGAGTGTCCGGTCGACCGAGCCCGTGCTCGGCACCGCCGGCGCCTTCGGCACCTCGGGCAGGGAGTCGAAGAGCTTGTCCAGCTCCTCGCAGTCGGGGTTCTCGCCGCCCTCGTCGCCGGTCGTCCTCAGCAGGGAGCACAGCAGGTCGGCCGGGTCCTGCGACGCTTGCGCGTTGTTGCGGGTGTCGAGGGTGCCGGCGGACGGGTTGTAGGCGTTCTGCAGGTTGCCCAGTCCGGTGGGGGCCGCCTCCAGCAGCTCCTTCAGCGCGGCCCGTTGGGTGACCAGCACCTTGGTGACCTTGCTGAGGCCCTTGACGTCCGAAGCCAGGGTCTTCTTGTTCTTCTTCACGAAGTCGGCCACGTCACCGAGCGCCGCCGCCAGGTACTTCAGCGCCGCCGCCAGGTCCTTGCGCTCCCCGGCCAGCTGACCGGCCACCTTGGCGAGGCTGCCGTTGAACGACCGCACGCTCTTGTCGTCGGCCGCCAGCGCGGCGGTGAAGACCTGGAGGTTGCGCACGGTGCCGAACAGGTCGCCGCGGCCGTCGGACAGGGTGGTGACGGCCTTGGAGAGGTCCTCCACCGTCCGGTTCAGGTTCTTGCCCTGCCCTTCGAGGTTGTCCGCGCTCACGCCCAGCAGGCGCGCCAGGGAGCCGTCCTGGTTCGCGCCCTTCGGGCCGAGCGCCTCGGACGTGGTGTGCAGGCTGTCGAAGACCCGGTCCAGTTCGACCGGTACGGCCGTTCGCGACTCGGGGATGACGTCGCCGTCCCGCAGCAGCGGGCCCTTGCGGTAGACCGGCAGCAGCTGCACGTAACGGTCGCTGACCACCGAGGAGTTGATGATCGCGGCCTGCGCTCCGGCGGGGACCTCGCGGCCCTCGTCGTACTCCAGCTCGACCCGCACCCGGCCGCCCTCCGGGGTGATCTTCCTGACCTCGCCGATCCGGACGCCGAGCACACGGACGTCCGAGCCGGGGTAGATGCCGACGGTGCGCGGGAAGTACGCGGTGACGCGGACGGATCCGGAGCGGGGCCACAGGGCGACGGTGAGCGCGCCGGCGACCGCGAGCGCGGTGAGCAGTGCGAGAGCCTTCAGGCGCTTGTTCACGGCGCGCCTCCCTTCCGCGGGGCCACCGGAGCGGCCACCAGGTTCTGGACGTAGGCGTCGAACCAGCGGCCGTTGCCCAGGGTGTTGGTGAAGACCCGCACGTACGGGGCGAGCAGTGCGACGCTGCGGTCGAGGCTCGCCTGATTGCGTTCGAGCATCCTGACGAAGGTGTTCAGGCCCTTCAGCGCGGGCCCGATCTCGTCGCGGTTGTCCTCGACCAGGCCGGAGAGCTGGATGCCGAGCGCGGCGGAGCTCTTGAGCAGCTTGTGGATCGCCGTGCGCCGCTTGCTGATCTCCTTGAACAGTTTGTCGCCGTCCTCGACCAGCGCGGAGAAGTCCTCGGTGTGGTCGGACAGCACGCCGGTGACCCCGTTCGCGTGGTCGAGGAGCCCGCGCAGCGCCTTGTCGCGCGAGGCCACCGTCCGGGAGATCCTCGACAGCCCCTTGATGGAGGCGCGTACCTCCTCGGGCGAGTCCTGGAAGGTGGTGGAGAGGGTGTCCAGCGCCTTCGCCAGCCTTTGCGTGTCGACCTCCTCGGTCGTCGTCGTCAGATCGCTGAACGCCTGCACGACGTCGTACGCCGAGACCGTCCGCTTCAGCGGGATCTCGCTGCCCGGCTTCAGCCGGCCGGGCCCCTTCGGGTGCAGGGCGAGGTACTTGGCGCCGAGGATCGTCTTCACCCGGATCGAGGCGCCGGTCTCGGTGCCGAACTCCGGATCGTCCTTGACCTTGAAGGTCACCTCGACGTGGCCGCCGGCCAGATCGACCTCCTCGACCTTGCCGACCTTCACCCCGGCGATCCGCACCTCGTCGCCCGGCTTCAGCCCGCCGGCCTCCGAGAAGGCCGCGCTGTACGTCTCGCCGCCGCCGATCAGCGGCAGGCTGTCGGCGTTGAACGCGGCGGCCGTCAGCAGGGCCAGGGTGGTCAGGCCGACGGCGCCGATCACCACGGGGTTGCGGTCGCGGAACGGCTTCGTGCGCGGGCGGCGCAGCCGGACGCGCGGCAGCCGCGGCAGCTTCGGCGGCAGGATCCGCACCTTCACCAGCGGCTCGGGCCGACGGGCCCCGCGTTTCGGCGGCTTGGGGCTCCTTCGCAGCTTCGGCAGCCCCGGCAGTTTCGGCGGCAAAGTCCGCACCTTCACCAACGGCTCGGGGCGACGGCGGCGCCGCCGTATGACGCGCGGGCTCATCCGCCGCACCTCGCCCGCGCCACGTGCATCTCGGGAGTGAGCACCTGCTTCGTCTTCGGCAGCACGATCCGGCCGTCGAAGTCGCAGAGGTAGAAGTTGAACCACGAGCCGTAGGACGCCGTCCCCGTCAGCTCGTTCAGCTTGTTCGGCAGCCGCTTCAGCACGCCCTCCACGGTCTTCTCGTTCCTGTTCAGCGTTCCGGTGAGATCGGTCAGCCCGGCGATGTCGTCCTTCAGGGCCGGGCGGGCGTCCTCCAGCAGCCCCGAGGTGGCCGCGGTGAGGTTGCCGATGCTCACCAGCGACGTCCCGATGGGTTTGCGGTCGGCGGACAGCCCGGAGATCACCCGCCGCAGCTGCTTCAGCAGTCCGGAGAAGCGGGCACCGCGCTTGTCGAGCGTGGCCAGCACGGTGTTGAGGTTGTCGATCACGGAGCCGATCAGCTTGTCGCGGCCCGCGAGCGTCGTGGTGAGCGACGCGGTGTGCGCGAGCAGGCTGTTGACGGTGCCGCCCTCGCCCTGGAGGGTCTTGATGATCTCGGTGGCGAGCTGGTTGACGTCCTGCGGACTGAGCGCGGCGAACAGCGGCTTGAAGCCGTTCAGCAGCGCGTTCAGGTCCAGCGCCGGCTGCGTCCGCGACAGCGGGATCGTGCCGCCCGGCCGCAGCCGGGTGTCCGTGCCCACACCCTCGGTCAGTGCGATGTACCGCTGCCCGACCAGGTTCCGGTAGCGGACCACGGCCTGCGTGCTGGTGAGCAGCGGGCGCTCCGCCGCCACCGTGAAGCTGACCTCCGCCAGCGTCCGGTCCTTGATCCGGATGCCCTCGACCTCGCCGACCCGCACCCCGGCCACCCGGATGTCGTCCCCCTCCTCCAGGCCCGTCACATCGCTGAACACCGCGCGGTAGGTGTGCTTCTCGGCGAGGGAGACATTGACGATGGTCGCGGCGAGCAGGGCCGTCGCCGTGATCGTGACCAGCGCGAACAGGCTGAACTTGATCAGCGGCGCGGCTGTGCTGCGTGCTCCGGTCGCCCTCATGCGACGCTCACCGCCGTCCCGCGGGCCAGCGGTCCGAACAGCAGGGTCGTGACGGGCGGCACCTCGTCGGCGGGCACGCCCAGGACGGGGGCCACGAGCGAGCCGACGGCCCGCTGCTCGGCCTCGGTGGCGGACACGTGCGTACCTCCGGGCAGGGCGCCGTCCGAACCGTCGGCCGACGTACCGTCGTTGAGCTGGGGTTTCGGGCCGGGCACCGGCGGACCGGGCAGACCCCGGCAGTTCGGCCCCGACCGCTCGCCGTAGCGCGGCTCCTCGCCGGGCTCGTACGCGCGCTGGGCCCGCACCACTTCGAGGGTGATCCGCATCCTGCCGCCCCGGAACGCCTCCTCGGAGGCCTCCTCCTGCCGCACCAGGCCGTCCAGCAGGCACGGGTACTCGGGCGAGTAGCGGGCGAAGAGCGCCAGCGTGGGGCGGGAGACCCGGCCCAGCGTGATCAGCCGGTCGCCGTTCTCGGCCAGGAAGTCCTCCGTGGTGCCCGCCATGGTCGCGGTCGTGCGCAGGGCGGCGGCCAGCCGGTCCTCCTTCTCGACGAGGGTGCGGCTGGTGGTGACCGTGTTGCGCAGGATCCTCATCAGGTCGGGCGCGGCGTCCCCGTACACCTCGGCGACGTCGGCGAAGCGCGCGATGTCCTCCTTCAGGGACGGCAGGTGCGGGTTGAGGCGCCGCACATAGTCCTCGACGCGGGTCAGGTTGTCGCCGATCCGGTCGCCCCGGCCCTCCAGCGCGGTGGCGAACGCCGAGAGCGTCGCGTTGAGTTCACCCGGCTCGACGGTCCGCAGCAGGGGCAGCAGGTCGTTCATCAGCTGTTGCACCTCCATGCCCACCTTGGTGCGGTCCTGGGTGATGACGTCCCCGGCGCGGATGGGCCGGGCGGCCGTGGAGCCGCGCGGTGCCACCAGGTCGACGTACTTCTCGCCGAACAGCGTCTTGGGCAGCAGCCGCGCGTGCACGTCCGACGGGATGGACGCGACGTGCTCCGGCTTGAGCGCGAGGTCGAGCGTGGCCTTCTCACCGTCCGCGCGCACCGAACGCACCTCGCCGACCAGCAGCCCGCGCAGCTTGACGTCGGCCCGCGGATCGAGCTGGTTGCCGAGGCTGCCGGCCTCCAGCGTGACGCGCACGACCGGGGTGAAGGCCTGCTGGTAGACGGCCACGGCGAGGGACAGCAGCAGGGCGAGCACGGTGAGGAAGGCGATGCCGTACAACCGCAGCCTGAGCACTCTCATCCGGTTCATGTGACTCACCCCGCGATCCGTACGGTCGTGCTGGCGCCCCAGATGGCGAGGCTCAGGAAGAAGTCCAGGACGTTGATGGCGACGATCGAGGTGCGCACCGCGCGGCCCACCGCGACGCCGACACCCGCCGGTCCGCCGCTCGCGTAATAGCCGTAGTAGCAGTGCACCAGGATGATCAGGACGGCGAAGACGATCACCTTCCCGAACGACCAGAGCACGTCGACCGGCGGCAGATACTGCTGGAAGTAGTGGTCGTAGGTGCCGGCCGACTGCCCGTAGTAGCCGGTGGTGATGGTGCGGGCGGCCAGATACGAGGACAGCAGCCCGACCACGTACAGCGGGATCACGGCGACGAACCCGGCGATCATCCGCGTGGTCACGAGGAACGGCAGCGAGGGGACGCCCATGACTTCCAGGGCGTCGGTCTCCTCACTGATCCGCATCGCGCCGAGCTGGGCGGTGAAGCCGGCGCCCACCGTCGCGGACAGGGCGAGCCCGGCCACCAGCGGGGCGATCTCCCGGGTGTTGAAGTACGCCGACAGGAACGCCACGAAGTTGGAGGTGCCGAGCTGGTTGAGGGCCGCGTAGCCCTGGAGGCCGACCTCGGTGCCGGTGAAGAACGACAGGAAGGCGATCACGCCGACCGTGCCGCCGACGACGGCCAGCGCGCCACGGCCGAAGGTCACCTCGGCGAGCAGGCGCAGGACCTCCTTCTTGTAGCGGCGCAGGGTGCGGCCGGTCCAGGCCAGGGAGCGGCCGTAGAAGGAGAGTTGGGTGCCCAGCTCTTCGAGGGAGCGCAGGGGGCGGTCGAGGAGTCTCATCGGCTAACCCCTCTGCGGGACGACCTGGAAGTACACCGCGGTCATCACGAAGTTCGTCACGAACAGCAACATGAAGGTGATCACCACCGACTGGTTCACCGCGTCTCCCACGCCCTTCGGCCCGCCCTTGGCGGTCAGTCCCTTGTACGAGGCGACGATCGCGGCGATCGCCCCGAACACCAGCGCCTTCAGCTCGGCCGCCCACAGGTCGGAGAGCTGCGCGAGGGTGGTGAAGGACGCCAGGTACGCGCCGGGCGTGCCGTTCTGGAGGACCACGTTGAAGAAGTAGCCACCCGCGACGCCGACCACCGACACCAGGCCGTTGAGCAACAGGGCGACCACCATCGACGCCAGCACCCGAGGGACGACGAGGCGGTGGATCGGGTCGATGCCCAGCACCTGCATCGCGTCGATCTCCTCGCGGATCTTGCGCGCACCCAGGTCCGCGCAGATGGCGGTACCGCCGGCGCCCGCGATCAGCAGCGCGGTGACGATCGGGGAGGCCTCCCGCAGGACCGCGAGCACCGAGGCGGCACCGGCGAACGACTGGGCGCCGAGCTGCCGGGTCAGGCTGCCGATCTGCAGCGCGATGACCGCCCCGAAGGGGATGGACACGAGCGCGGTGGGCAGGATCGTGACACTCGCGACGAACCACGCCTGCTGGATGAACTCCCGCACCTGGAAAGGGCGACGGGGCATCGTGCGCAGGACGTCCAGCGCCATCGCGAACAGGCTCCCCGAGTGCCGCAGCGCCCCGGTGGGCGACAGGCTCATGCGTCCGCCACCTCCTTGCGGCGGTGCGGCTCGGCCTCACGTGCGGCGATCGCCTCCCAGCGGGGCGGGCGCGTGATGCCCGGCCCCGGCAGCAGGCGGGGAGTCAGGTCCCGGCCGCCGGGAGTCTCCGTGCGCGCGCCGGCGCCGAGCTGCGCGAGCTCCTGCTCGACCTGGGCGGCGTCCTTCTCCTCGGCCATGCCGATCGGCCCCTGCATCCGGCCGTTCAGGAACTGCCGTACGACCGGCTCGTCGCTGGTCAGCAGCTTCTCCCGGGGGCCGAACATGACCAGCTCGCGCCGGAACAGCAGCCCGATGTTGTCGGGCACCTGGCGGGCCGAGGCGATGTCGTGCGTGACGATCAGGAACGTCGCGTCGATCTGCGCGTTGAGGTCGACGATCAGCTGGTTGAGATAGGCCACACGCACCGGGTCGAGCCCCGAGTCCGGCTCGTCGAAGAGGATGACCTCCGGATCGAGCACCAGGGCGCGGGCCAGCCCGGCCCGTTTGCGCATGCCGCCGGAGATCTCGCCGGGCAGCTTCTCCTCGGCGCCGATCAGGCCGACCATGTCCATCTTCTCGAGGACGATCCGCCTGATCTCGCTCTCGGACTTGCGGGTGTGCTCGCGCAGCGGGAAGGCGATGTTGTCGTAGAGGTTCATCGAGCCGAACAGCGCGCCGTCCTGGAACAGCACCCCGAACAGCTTCCGCACCTCGTACAGCTCGTGCTCGCGGAGCTTGGTGATGTCCCGGCCCTGGATCGTGATCGAGCCGCGCTCCGGCTTCAGCAGTCCGACGAGCGTCTTGAGGAACACCGACTTGCCCGTGCCCGAGGGGCCGAGCATGACCGAGACCTCCCCGGCGGGCAGCGTCAGCGAGACGTCCTGCCAGATGACCTGGTGACCGAAGGACTTGGTCAGCCCTTCCACGCAGATCTCGACACCCATCCGGTTCACCCTTCAGCCGTGGAGCAGCTCCGACATCTGCTCTACGGGGAAGGGCGGGGCGTCCGTCGCGACCGGGGCGGATTTTTTTCGAACGGGTTTCGCGGGCCGGGTGGCGGGCCGCTCCAGGGGCGGCCCGACGTGCGGTTCTACGGGAGCGCGGGCGTCATGGGGAGGGCGTCCGGCACGGCGGACGTGTCCAGAACGGAGGGGGTCGCCGGGGTCGATCCGACCGACGGGACGGCGGACTCGGCCGGAACGTCCGGCACATCCGGGACGTCGGGCACATCCGGGAGGCCCGGCGTTTCGGTCACGTCGGCGAGCTCGGGCAGCTCCGGCACCTTGGGCACGTCCGGGACCTGCGGAACCACTGGGACCTCGGGGGCCGACAGCGCCGGAAGCGGGGGCACCGGAGCCTCCGGCAGGGACGGCACGGACAGCGGCAGCAGCGGACCGGCGGCGGGAGACTCCGCCGCCCGCCCACCGGGCACCGCCGGCACGGACGACGACCCGGGCGATCCGGGAGTGCCCACCCGGCCGTCACCGTCGGGCCGGATCGCCTCGGAAGGCCCCGACACGGAGGGCTTCGACGCGGGGCCGCCCCCGCTCCCGCCCCCGTCGAGCGCGTACGGCAGGACGAACCCCGCCACCGCCAGGGTCGCGGCCGTGGAGGCGACGGCCACCGCGTGTGCCTTGCCGCCCCCGCGTGGCCGCCCGCGCCCGATCAGGAACAGCACGACCCCCAGCGTCCCGGCCAGCGAGGCGCGCAGCGTGCGCCGGGCCCGGGCCAGCAACGACTCGACGGTCCGGTAGCTCAGCCCCATCCGCACGGCGACCTGCCCGACGTCCAGGTCCTCGGACTTCAGCCGGAGCGCCTCCGCCTGGCGGGCGGGCAGGTCCCCGCTGCGCACCGCCAGCCACCTGGCCTCGGCCCGGTCGCACACGACCTCGTCGACGGGCACCGGACCGGGCGCGACGAGCGTGGGGCTGGTGCGGACCTCGGCCTCCCGGTTGACCTGGCGGTACCGGTCGACGCACAGCCGCATGGTCACGGTGGTCAGCCAGGCGCCGAGGCGCTCGTCGTCGAGGTCCGGGCGCTCCGCGGCGCGCAGCATCGCCTCGTGCACGGCGTCCTCGGCGTCCTCCAGGCTCATCGACCGCCGCCGGGCCACCTTGAGCAGCTGCTCGCGGTGGCTCCACATGCGCTGCCAACGGTCGTGGGCCTCCTGTGTCCGAGCAGCCATGGCCGCCTCTGCCTCAGCAGGCATGTCCGTCGCCATGAGGGCCCCTCCACGCTCACCCGCCGGTTCCTGTGCCGTCCGGCGGCTGGCGACATTACCCCCCGGTAGCCGTGGTTGTGGAGGGGTCGGTTCCCATTGTGTCCTCACCGTTGCTGGTCAGCGGACCGTCGCCGGGCAGCACCCCGTCCCCGGGCAGCCGCACCTCCGGGTCGGGCACGGGGAGCAGCGGCTCGTCCAACTCCCCGGCTCCGCCTGCCGGACGGGACGGAGCGGGGGAAGGCGAGGCGGGCGGCGTGGCGGGCGAACGGGAGGGGGCCGCACTCGGGCGGCCGGAGTGTTCCGGCGCGGCGGGCTTCGGCGTGCCCGGGCGGCGCCCCGGCTCCGGTCGGCCCGGCATCTCGCCGCGGCCGTCCGGCACCACCCGGTGCCCTTCCAGGAAGTGCGCGTACCAGGCCCTGACCATGAGCAGGTACGCCCGCGAGTGGTTGTAGCCGAGGATCGCCCGGTCCAGGTCGGCCGGGTCGGACAGGTTCCGGCCGCCCGCACACAGATAGCGGCCCGCGGCGAGCGCGGCGTCGAAGACGTTGTTCGGGTCCGCCCGGCCGTCGCCGTTGCCGTCGGCTCCCCAGCGGGCCCAGGTGGACGGGATGAACTGCATCGGGCCCACCGCGCGGTCGTAGGCCGTGTCCCCGTCGTACGCCCCGTGGTCGGTGTCGCGGATGACGGCGAAGGGGCCGCCGTTCAGCCGGGGGCCGAGGATCGGCGTCGCGGTCGTGCCGTCCGCCGTCACCCGGCCGCCGCGCGCCTGCCCGGACTCCACCTGCCCGATCGCGGCCGGCAGCTGCCACCGCAGTCCGCAGGCGGGGGTGGTGCGGGCCAGCTCCCGCTCGGCGTGCCGGTACGCGGCGAACATGCTCGCCGGGAGGGCGCCGCCCTCCGTCATCGGCCCGGTGCCCTTCTTCCGCTTCCCCGTCCGCAGCGGCGGCAGCTCGGTGCGGTAGGGGGTGTCGCCGGACACGCTCGGCCCGCGTTCGGCGGGTGTCGCCTGACGCGCGGGCTCCGCCGCCCGGGCCGGGAGCGCCCCCGGCGCCTGGGACGCGGTCAGCGCGGCCATGGCCGCCGCCGCGATCGCCGTACCTCCGGCACCCCTGAGAACAGCACTCCTGAATGTGCGCACCTCGCGTTCCCCTCCCTGTGTGGATTCGTCCTCTGCTCTACGCGGTGGGGCGGCACATCCGTCGCACGGATCGGGGCCCGCTGAGCAGGCGAGGTCCGCGACCGTGTCCGTTAAGGTCTCCCCAAGCGGCCGGGGCGTTCCGGTCCCGATCGCGGACCTGGCGGCACGCGCGGGTCGGAGCAGATGCATGGGGGCACAGTGCGACTGAAAGTGGAGTTCACGACCGAGCCCTTCGACCTCGACGAGGCGCCCGCGCACGCGCTGGTGGCCCGGGAGGTCATCGAGGCCGCCGAGCTGGACGCCGTGGACGTGGGCCCGTTCGGCAACACCGCCGAGGGCGGTGCCGACGCGGTGCTCACCGCCGTGGACGCCCTGCTCCGCAAGGCCCTGGAGGCCGGTGCCACCCGGGTCTCGCTCCAGGTCAACGTGGTCGAGGAGGGCGAGGCGTGAGCGGCGCGGGGGACGAGCCGTTCATCGCGGCCGTCAAGCCCCTGGTCGACGCCATGGGCGGCGAGATGATCCCGCCCGACGAGGCCGGCCCCGACGACGTCGTCCTGGCCTGGGAGGGCAAGGACGCCGTCGCCGTACGGCTGCCCCAGCTCGCCGACTCCCTCGATCACATTCTGGCCGCCATGGAGCGCCGCAAGGGCATGCCGCTGGCCGATCTGGACCGCAGGGCCAAGCAGGAGGTCGTACGGATACTCGAGGCGCGCGGCGCCTTCTCCGTACGGCACGGGGTGGAGACCGTGGCGAGCGCCCTCGGCGTCAGCCGCTTCACCGTCTACAACTACCTCAACCGCGAGAAGGGGGCCTGACCGCACCGCGCCGCACGGGTCCGGTTTCGCGCCACCGAATTTTCAACAAACTGTTGACGTGCTGTCGCGGGGGGCGTTAGCTATCGGCACGCCCGTTCAGCACGAAGGCCGAATCCGGCCACGGAGGCTCCCGTGACTTCCACTTCCACGCCGCCGGGCCTGGCCCGGTTCAACACCCTCGAGGAGCACGCGGCCCTCGCCGCGCTCCACGAGGCGTGCGCTTCCACGGCGTGGGCGAAACGCCTGCTGGCCGCCCGCCCCTACGCCACCGTCGAGGACCTGTACGCCGCGAGCGACGCCGCCATGGCGGAGCTGACGGCCGCGGACCTCGACGAGGCGATGGCCGGCCACCCGCCCATCGGCCGCCCCAAGCCCGGTGACCCCACCTCGGCGCGGGAGCAGCGCGGCATGGCCGGCGCCTCCGACGCACTCAAGGCGGAGATGCTGGAACTGAACCTCGCCTACCAGGAGAGGTTCGGCCATGTCTTCCTGATCTGCGCCACCGGCCGGACCGGCGAGCAGATGCGCGACGCGGTCAGGGAACGGATCGGCAACACACCGGAGCGGGAGCGGGAGATCGTCCGCACCGAGCTGGGCAAGATCAACCGTATCCGGCTCGCCCGCCTCGTCGAAGAAGACTGAAGAGGACGCCCCACCATGAGCACCAGCACCACCGCATCCGTGTCCACACACATCCTGGACACCAGCGTCGGCCGCCCCGCCGAGGGCGTCGCCGTCCAGCTCTCCGCCCGCTCCGGGCGTGCCGCGGACTGGCAGACGCTCGGCGGCTCCGCGACCGACGCGGACGGCCGGTGCAAGGACCTCCCGGCGCTGCCCGAGGGCACCACCCACGTACGGCTCGACTTCGCCGTCGAGGCGTACTTCGAGAAATCTGCGAACCAGCAAGCCGATGCGCAGCAGGACGCCCCCGCGAATCGGGACAGCGGCGCCGGTGTGTTCTTCCCGGAGGTGGCGATCACGTTCGCCGTCGTGCCGGGCGAGCACTACCACGTACCGCTGCTGCTCAACCCGTTCGGCTACTCCGTTTACCGAGGGAGCTAGCTACTCATGCCCACCATTCTGGGACAGAACCAGTACGGCAAGGCCGAGAACCGAGTCGTGAAGATCACGCGGGACGGCGCCACCCACCACATCAAGGACCTGAACGTCTCGGTCGCGCTCTCCGGCGACATGGAGGAGGTCCACTACTCCGGCTCGAACGCCAACGTCCTGCCGACCGACACCACCAAGAACACGGTGTACGCGTTCGCCAAGGAGCACGGCATCGAGTCGGCCGAGCAGTTCGGCATCCACCTCGCCCGGCACTTCGTGACCTCGCAGGAGCCGATCAGGACGGCCCGGATCCGCATCGAGGAGTACGCCTGGGAGCGGATCGAGGCCTCCGACGCCAACTCCCGGTTCATCGGCGCCGACGAGGTCAAGCACTCCTTCGTCCGCAAGGGCCAGGAGACACGGCTCACGCAGATCACCTACGACGGTGAGCGCTGGGAGGTCGTCTCCGGCCTGAAGGACCTCGTCGTGATGAACTCGACGAACTCCGAGTTCTGGGGCTACGTCAAGGACAAGTACACGACCCTGAAGGAGGCCTACGACCGCATCCTGGCCACCGAGGTCTCCGGCCGCTGGCGGTTCAACTGGACCGACGACGAGCAGCGCATGCCGAACTGGGAGAAGTCCTACGAGCAGGTGAGGAAGCACATGCTCCAGGCCTTCGCCGAGACCTACTCGCTCTCGCTCCAGCAGACCCTGTACCAGATGGGTGCGCGGATCATCGACAACCGCAGCGAGATCGACGAGGTCCGCTTCTCCCTGCCGAACAAGCACCACTTCCTGGTGGATCTGGAGCCGTTCGGGCTGAAGAACGACAACGAGGTGTACTTCGCCGCCGACCGCCCCTACGGCCTGATCGAGGCGACGGTCCTTCGGGACGGCTGCGAGGCGAAGATCCCCGTGGACCTCACCAACCTCTGAGGTTCCCTCTTTCGGCACCCGTGGCCGGGGAACCCTTCTCCCGGCCACGGCACTCAAAACTTCCGGGGTCCTGCCGTGCCCTCTCCATCACAGCGCAAAGGACGAACCATGGCAGCAGACCGGCGCATCGTCATCGAGAACTGCGCGATCGCGACCGTCGACGGACACGACACCGAGTACGCCTCCGGGCACGTGGTCCTCGCCGGCAACCGCATCGAGTCCCTCGGAGCGGGCAGGGCCCCCGAGGGCCTGGAGAACGTCGCACGCCGCATCGACGCCTCCGGCCACCTCGTGACCCCCGGCCTGATCAACACCCACCACCACTTCTACCAGTGGATCACCCGGGGCCTGGCCACGGACCACAACCTCTTCAACTGGCTCGTCGCGCTGTACCCGACCTGGGCGCGCATCGACGAGCCCATGGTCCGCGCGGCCGCCCAGGGCTCGCTCGCGATGATGGCCCGCGGCGGCGTCACCACCGCGATGGACCACCACTACGTCTTCCCGCGGGGCTCCGGCGACCTCTCCGGCGCCATCATCGGCGCCGCCCGCGACATGGGCGTCCGCTTCACCCTCGCCCGCGGCTCCATGGACCGCAGCGAGAAGGACGGCGGCCTGCCCCCGGACTTCGCCGTCGAGACCCTGGACGGGGCGCTGGCCGCGACCGAGGAGACCGTCCGGCAGCACCACGACTCCTCCTTCGACGCCATGACCCAGATCGCCGTCGCGCCTTGCTCGCCCTTCTCCGTCTCCACCGAACTGCTGCGCGACGGAGCCCAGTTGGCCCGCCGCCTCGGCGTCCGGCTGCACACCCATGGCTCGGAGACCGTGGAGGAGGAGAAGTTCTGCCACGAGCTGTTCGGCATGGGCCCGACCGACTACTTCGAGTCCACCGGATGGCTCGGCGAGGACGTGTGGATGGCGCACTGCGTCCACATGAACGACTCCGACATCGCCGCCTTCGCCCGGTCCCGCACCGGCGTCGCGCACTGCCCGTCCTCCAACGCCCGCCTCGCCGCCGGGATCGCCCGCGTCCCCGACATGCTCGCGGCCGGCGTCCCCGTCGGCCTCGGCGTCGACGGCACCGCCTCCAACGAGTCCGGCGAACTCCACACCGAACTGCGCAACGCCCTCCTCATCAACCGCCTCGGCGGCCACCGGGAGGCAGCGCTGAACGCCCGTCAGGCCCTGCGCCTCGGCACCTACGGCGGCGCCCAGGTCCTCGGCCGGGCCGCGGAGACCGGGTCCCTCGAGCCCGGCAAGCTCGCCGACCTCGTGCTGTGGAAGCTGGACACCCTCGCCCACGCCTCCATCGCCGACCCGGTCACCGCCCTGGTCTTCGGCGCGGCCGCCCCGGTCACCGCCTCCTTCGTGGACGGCCGGCAGATCGTCGAGGACGGGCGGCTGCTCACGGCCGACGAGGACGCCATCGCCCGCGCCACGCGGGACGAGGCCCAGCGCCTGGCGAGGATCGCCGCGCAGGCCTGAACACCCGGATACTCCGGCCGGGAGGGACGGCTCCCGGCCGGTGGCCGTGGACCCGAGCGGGGACCACGGCGGTCGTCTCCGGGGTGCGCGTGAACGCGTGCGCCCCGGAACGGCCACTCCCGTCACCTGGTCCCGCACGACCACCCGCACCACCTCCCTGACACCCACGGCGGCGATCCGACGCAGCCGTGTAACCGACCGGAGGGACGCCGCTGTGGCCGACCACCCCGTTGACGAAAAACTCCCCGCGCTCAAGATGGCGACGACCGGCCTGCAGCACGTGGCCGCCATGTACGCGGGCGTCGTCGCCCCGCCCCTGATCGTCGGCGCGGCCATCGGCCTCTCCGCCACCGACCTGACCTTCCTCACCGGCGCCTGCCTGTTCACCGCGGGCCTCGCCACCTTCCTGCAGACCCTCGGCATCTGGAAGATCGGCGCCCGGCTGCCGTTCGTCAACGGCGTCACCTTCGCCGGTGTCGCCCCGATGACCGCCATCGTCGCCTCCACCGAGGACAAGTCCGACGCCCTGCCCGTCATCTTCGGCGCGGTCATCGTCGCCGGACTCCTCGGCTTCCTGGCGGCCCCCGTCTTCTGCAAGGCGATCCGCTTCTTCCCGCCCGTGGTCACGGGCACCGTCATCACCCTGATCGGCATATCGCTGCTGCCGGTCGCCTTCGGCTGGGCACAGGGGCCGAACCCGGCGGCACACGACTACGGCTCGGCCACCAACCTCGGCCTGGCCGCCGTCACCCTGCTGATCGTGCTGCTGCTGCGCCGCTTCACCACCGGCTTCGTCAAGCAGATCGCCGTGCTGCTCGGCCTCGTGATCGGCACGCTGATCGCGATCCCGTTCGGCGCCACGGACTTCGGCCCCGTCGCGGACGCCGCCGTCATCGGCTTCCCCACGCCGTTCCACTTCGGCGCCCCGCAGTTCCAGCTCGCCGCGATCATCTCGATGTGCGTGGTGATGGTGGTGTCGATGACCGAATCGACCGCCGACATGCTGGCGTTGGGCGAGATCGTCGAGCGCCCCGCCGACGAGCGGACCATCGCGGCCGGCCTGCGCGCCGACACCCTCGGCTCGGCGGTCAGCCCCCTCTTCAACGGCTTCATGTGCAGCGCCTTCGCGCAGAACATCGGCCTGGTCGCCATGACGAAGATCCGCAGCCGGTACGTCGTCGCCGCGGGCGGCGGGTTCCTGGTGCTGATGGGCCTGTGCCCGATGGCGGCCTCGCTGATCGCCGTCGTACCGCGCCCGGTGCTCGGCGGGGCGGGCGTGGTCCTGTTCGGCTCGGTCGCCGCCAGCGGCATCCAGACCCTCGTCCGGGCCGCCCTGGACAAGGACAACAACGTCCTGATCGTGGCCGTCTCCCTGGCCGTCGGCATCATCCCCATCACGGCGCCGGAGTTCTACCACGCCTTCCCGGAGACGGCCAGGATCGTCCTGGACTCCGGCATCTCGACGGGCTGTGTGGCCGCGGTCCTGCTGAACCTGGTCTTCAACCACCTGGGCCGCGGCGGCCGCGACGCCCACGACGTGACCCACCCGATGGAGGCGGGCGAGGAGATCACGGGCGTGCCGAAAGCTCCGGCCGCGTCCTGAGCCCACCGATACGGGGCGTGCGGACGCTACCGTCCGGTGTAGGTGAACTCGTCGGCCGGGCTGGTGGGAGAGGTGGCCTGGCCGACCGTCACGGTGATGTTCACCGTCTGGTTGTCGTCGAGCTGACCGGGCGCGGTTGCGGTGATCTGGCCGGTGGAGACGAACTTGACCGAATCGGATGCCTTGTCCTTGAAGTGCACGGTGGCGCCACCGGCGAAGCCCGAGCCGCTGATGGTGATCGAGGTGCCGGCCTTTCCGCTGGTCGGGCTGACCGCACTGACCACCACGGGTGCGGGTCCGCCATAGGCGAACTGCCCCATCGCGACCGCCGGGGAGGTGCCGAGGGTGTTGGTGACGCGGACGTGGACGACGCCTGTTCCGTTGGGGACCTTGGCGGTGATCCTGAGGCCGGAGGGGTCGATGTTGAGCGTGGTGCAGGCGACGTGGCCGAAGTCGACCATGCTGTCCGGACTGAAACCGCTGCCGTTGATGGTCACCGTGGCGCCTGGTGCGCCGAAGGTGGGGGTCACGTCGGTCACCACCGGCCCGGAAGGAACGGCAGGCGCCCCCACCAGGCCCAGGTAGGTGGAGTTGGCGTGCTGGAAGGCGACCTGGCCGAGGAAGTCCTGGGTGGTCTTGTTGACCAGGTTCTTGGCAAGGCTCGTGTATCCGGTGTTCATCGGGAAGAGCGTGCCGGGCTGGACGTAGACGTTGCCCTTGGTGCGCTTGGAGATCGCCCCGATGAGCAGCTTCACTTCCTCGGTCGCCTGCGGTCCCGGGCTCGGGTACCAGCCGGCGGCGGTGTCGAGATCGGCCCACGCGTGCGGTACCAGGTCGTAGGCGTTGTTGTGGCGCTCGTCGATGACCCACGGCAGGGAGTCGAAGTAGTCGGCGAAGCTCTGCACGCCGGCGGTGGGAGCGGCATAGGTGATCACCGCGAACTGCGGCTGATTCTTCCAGGTCTGTGCCTGCAGGTACGGCGCGAGCATGGTGGCGATGCAACCGCCCAGGCTGTGACCGGTCAGATAGACGGTCGGCCGCGGCGAGGAGGGTGCCGCGTTGAGCGCGGCGGCGAGCGCCTGAGCGAGCGTGACGTTCGGGGAGGGTGAGGCGATCGAGCGGGCGTTGACCACCCGTTGGAACGCGTCCATGGCTCCCTTGGAAACGACGGGCTTCGGCGATCCGCTCTCGGGGAACGGGACGACTGTGCCGACGTCGAGGTCCTCGAGGATGTCGGTCAGATCGGCGTCCGTTCCGCGAGCGACCACGGCGAACTCGTTCGAGCCGTTGGTGCTCCGGGCGATGTAGGCCATATTGGCGTTGGCGTCGCTCAGGGCGAGCCACACCAGCTTCCACGCGCCCTGCGTCGCAAGGCGGGGATCGCTCAGTTGCGCGTTGATGCCGGTGATGATCCGTTCGGTCTGTTGGATCGGGGTTTCCCCGGACGGACGTGGGGTGGCCCCGGTGGCTGCGAGGGCAGCCAGGGTCATGGTCACCTGGGCGATTGTCGGATCGGTTGCCATCGTCGTTCCTGCTCCTCGGACGTTTGAGTGGATCGCGCACCATCAGACCTCCCCTGTGCGTTGTCCGGTGCTTTTCCTGCCTGCAGGATGACCAGGTTCACCTTGTTGGCCGTTCGTCATCCGTGTGCGGTTCGCCGAGCCATGGGCGCAGCGCGGCCGCCAGAGCAGCGGTGTCTGCGGGCGCGCCCGGGGTGGCGGCCCCGGCGACGACGCCGTACGGCGGATGAGCGCGACCGAGAGATCGCCGCGGTCGGCACGGGCGGCCGCCACGGTCGGCAGGCTGTCCCGCCATCCGGCCGCAGCCTCGCTCTCCAGAGGCCGGACGCGAAGAGCTCGCTGAGGCGAAGAGCCGTTCCAGCGCGAGGACCGCAAGGGCGACATCCGCTTCGACTGCGAGGACACCGACTGCGCGCTGGAGAGCGACACCAGCGTGTCCGTGCCGATGTTCACCGATGAGGGCGTCTCGCCCTGCTCGTGCTCACGACGAAGTCGACCGCGCTGCCGGAACTCGCTGCCCTCACGATGGACATGACGATCTGGCGCGACGCCGCTCAGAGCCCGAACATGCCCGGATCCGCCGCCAGCTTCCTGAAGACCTCCGCGGGGTCGGCGACCAGTCTGCGCTGCTCCAGGTCCAGGATGCCGCCGACCGCCGTGATCTCGGCGGCGACCGAGCCGTCGGCCTTCAGGACGCTCTGTTCGATCCGGAACGTCTTGCCGCCGCCCCACTCGAAGGCGCACGTCACCTCGACCTCGTCACCCGCGAGGAGCTCGCGCTTGTAGCGGATGGTCGTCTCCAGGGCGACCGGACCCACGCCGCCGCCGATGAGCGCGGCCTGGCTGATGCCGGCGGCGTGGAGCAGCGACCAGCGGGCGTGCTCCGCGTAGTTCAGGTACACCGCCTGGTTGAGGTGCCCCTGGACGTCGGTCTCGTACCCACGGACGGTCACAGGGACGGAAAACGGCTTGCTCACGGGTTTCCCTTCTCGCGCCGGATCTCTCACACCGGACTCTCGTGCACCGCACAACGATCCACCGATCTTGGCATGCCCATTACGTCCGGCGTGGCGAAGCCAGCAGATACCGGGTCCCGCCGCGTGGCTCGCGGTGCTCGCTCACCTGCCAGCCTGCCCCTTCCAGGGTGGCCGCGCAGGCCCGCAGCGCCTCGCCGTCCGGCTCGTGGACGGCGACGGCCTCCGGCTGCGGGGTCTCCCGCACGCGATATCCCGGGCCCTCCCGCCCCGCCGGATCGTGCCCGGCCGCCTCCAGCGCCAGCGCGGCGGCCCGCACCAGATGCGTACGCTCCCACCCGCACGGCCGGTCCACATCCCCGCCCGGGTTGGTCATCCGGCGCAGCTCCAGAAGCCCCTGCCAGGCGCTTTGCACCTCTCGGCGCCGGGCGGGCGAGGCATCCGCGGCGGCCTCCTCCCCGCCGACGCGCGCGGCGAACACCCCCGTCGAGGCGGGAGCATCCACGGACCCCTCCGGCTCGGGCACCTGCGTGATGCCCTGCCGTACCCGGTGCCCTTCCGGCGTCAGGAAGTGATCGTGCGGCGGGCGGGGGTGGCGGAAGGCGAGACCCCGCTTCACCAGTGCAGTGAGCTGCGACTCCGTGCCCCGGAGCCGCCCGGTGACGGGGTCGGCGGCGTCGATGACACGCCGCTGCGCGGCGGTCGGCGGTCGGGTCACGGCGTGCTCCTCTCCGGCCTGCGACGGGCCCCGGGGGTCTGCGGGGCTCCGCGCCCCACCTGCTCGAAGGCTACGACCCGCCACTGACATTCCGGGCCCGCGCGACTCCCCGCCCAGCGCTCCGGCCCGCCGCCCCCCGGCCCACCGCGCCCCGCCGCTCGGGCCGCCAGGTGGCCACCGACGCGGCGGCCAGCAGCAACTCGGCCAGGTCGCCGCCGTAGTACATGATCTCGGCGCCGCCCCGCACCTGGTCGATCGGCGCGTGGATGTCGGCCCAGAAACCGCCGTACATCAACTGGGAGATCACGGCGTGCGCCGCGACCGCGACGCCGAGGTAGACCAGCCTGGCCCTGACTCCCGGCCGGTCCGGGGCGGGGTCGGGGCCGGCGATGACATGGGCGAACAGGCATCCGGAGAGCAGGAAGTGCGCGTGCAGCAGCCAGTGCGCTGCCGGGTCGGCCGTGATCGCGTTGTACAGAGGAGTGAAGTACAGCACCGCGAGGCCGCCCGTGGAGAGCGCCAGCGCGACCGCCGGGTGGGCGATCACACGGGCGGGCGGACTGTGCAGCACCGCGGTCAGGCGACGGCCCCCGGATGCGGGCAGGGTGCGCAGCAGGAGTGTGACGGGGGCGGCCAGGACCAGGGCGAGCGGCGCGTACATGCCGATGAGGAGGTGCTGGACCATGTGCCCGCGGAAGTCCGCGTGGGCGAAGGGGGCCACGGGCGGCAGGAGCGCGACACCGAGCAGGACGATCCCGCCCAGGAAGCAGCCGGTCCGCCACCGGCTCCAGCCGAGGACCGGATGGCGGTGGCGTGCCCGGCGGACGAGCAGCAGGTAGACACCGGAGGCGACGAGCAGCATCAGCGCCGGCGGAAGCCAGTCCGGGGTGCCGCCGCCCGCGGCGTGCCCGTGCCCGTGCAGATGGTGGCCCATCAGCCGTGCAGGCCCTCATGCCGGTCGGCAGGTGCACCGGGGTCGAAGAACTGTCCGCCGCGCTGGAGCAGGTGGCCGCCGGTGACCAGCAGGGCGCCCAGGACGAGGAAGCCGATGTCCCACCACAGCCGGCCCTCCCCGGCGTGGACGTGGTGGATGCCGAGAATGTGATGGTCCAGCACGCCCTCCACGAGGTTGAACAGGCCCCAGCCGACGAGCATCCAGCCCCACAGCACCCGGGAGGTCCACACCCGCCGCCGGTCGTGGGTGACCCGCGTGTACAGCACGGCCAGCCCGAGCAGGACCGCGAGCCAGCACACGGTGTGGAAGACGCCGTCCCACAGGGTGTTCATCTCCAGGCCGGAGACGGTGTGGGGGTTGTAGTACCGCACCCCGATGCGGTCCTGGTTGGTGCTGGAGAGCATGTGGTGCCACTGGAGCAGCTGGTGCAACAGGATGCCGTCGGCGAACCCGCCCATCCCGACCCCGAGCACGATGCCCGGCAGCCGGAGGTCCGCCGGTCGTGCCGTGCCGGATCGGGCTTCGCCCTGCGTGGTGGCCATCACTCGTCTCCGCTCCTGCCTGGGGGAAGGACCGAGGACGACGTTCCCCGTTGCGCGGCGCTCACGCCCTGCTCAGGGCCTCCATCCGGCTCAAAGGCCCTTTCCGGCCGTCCCCGCAGGTCGGCGGGAAACGCTCGGCCCTTACTGCCGGTATCCGCCGAGGAACCGCCCGATCCGGCCGATCGCCGCCTCCAGGTCCTCCGCGTGGGGCAGCGTCAGGATGCGGAAGTGGTCCGGCGTCGGCCAGTTGAAGCCGGTGCCCTGGACGACCTGGATCTTCTCCCGCAGCAGCAGGTCCAGGACGAACTTCTCGTCGTCGTGGATCTGGTGGACCTTGGGGTCGAGACGCGGGAAGGCGTAGAGCGAGCCCTTCGGCTTCACACAGGTCACACCGGGGATCTCGTTCAGCTTCTCCCAGGCCACGGTGCGCTGTTCGTGCAGCCGGCCGCCGGGCGCGGTCAGCTCGCGGATGGACTGCCGGCCGCCGAGCGCGGCCTGGATGGCGTACTGCGCGGGCGCGTTGGCGCACAGCCGCATGGAGGCCAGCATGGTGAGGCCCTCCAGGTAGTCCCTGGCGTGCTGCCGCGGGCCCGTGACCACCAGCCAGCCGGAGCGGAAGCCCGCCACGCGGTAGGTCTTGGACAGGCCGCAGAAGGTGAGGACCACGAGGTCGGGGGCGAGGGCCGCGGCCGAGTGGTGCACGGCGTCGTCGTAGAGGATCTGGTCGTAGATCTCGTCGGCGAAGACCATGAGGCCGTGCCGCCGGGCGAGGTCGAGGATGCCCTCGACGATCTCCTTGGGGTAGACCGCGCCGGTGGGGTTGTTCGGGTTGATGATCACGACCGCCTTCGTACGGTCGGTGATCTTCGACGCCATGTCGTCGAGGTCGGGGTACCAGTCGGCCTGCTCGTCGCACAGGTAGTGGACGGCCTTGCCGCCGGCGAGCGTCGTGACCGCTGTCCAGAGGGGGAAGTCCGGGGCGGGGATGAGGATCTCGTCGCCGTCCTCGATCAGCGCCTGCACGGCCATCGACACCAGCTCCGAGACGCCGTTGCCGAGGAAGACGTCGTCGACGCCGACCTCCAGGCCGAGCGTCTGGTACCGCTGGGCCACGGCGCGGCGGGCGGAGAGGATGCCGCGTGAATCGGTGTAGCCGTGCGCCTGCGGCAGCATCCGGATCATGTCCTGGAGGATCTCCTCCGGCGCCTCGAACCCGAAGAGCGCGGGATTGCCGGTGTTCAGGCGCAGCACACTGTGGCCCGCCTCCTCCAGCGCGTTGGCCTGCTCGATGACCGGGCCGCGGATCTCGTAACAGACCTCGCTGAGCTTGCTCGACTGCCGGAACTCCATGCGCTGCTTCCCCTCTGGCGACTGGTTCTGCTTGGTTTTACCAAGTACGCGCTTGGAAAGTCCAACAAGTTGTCTAGACTGCGTCGCATGCCACCTCGCCGAAGCTACGACCAGTACTGCTCCGCCGCCCGTGCGCTCGACGTCGTCGGTGACCGCTGGACCCTGCTGATCGTCCGGGAGCTCCTCGCCGGTCCCCGCCGCTACACCGACCTGCACGCGGACCTGCCCGGCGTCAGCACCGACGTCCTCGCCTCACGGCTGAAGGACATGGAGCGCGACGGCCTGGCGACCCGGCGCCGGCTGCCGCCGCCCGGCGCGGCGTACGTGTACGAAGTCACGCCTCGTGGACGCGAGTTGCTGCCGGTGCTGCAGGCGCTGGGGGAGTGGGGGCAGGCCGAACTCGGGGAACGCCGGCCGACGGACGCGGTCCGGGCCCACTGGTTCGCCCTGCCGCTGCTGCGCCTGCTGGACGGCGAGGGGCTCGTGGAAGTCCGTCTGGAGGAGGGCCTGTTCCATCTGCACGCCGGCGCCGAGGAGGGGTCCGTGTACGGCGACGGGCCCGCCCCCGGCGAGCCGGACGCGCGGCTGGTCCTGGACACCGCCACGTGCACGGCCCTCGCCCGCGGGGAGCTGAGCCTGGCCCACGCCGTGCGGGACGGCCGGGTCGCGGTGAGCGGCGAGGGCCCCCTCGCCAAGGTGCTGCACGAGGAAGGAGAGAAGGCCCGCACGGGGCGGGCCTTCTGAGGGCCGATCAGGTGGGGTCGATCGGATGAGGGGCGGTCAGGTGAGGGCCAATCAGGTGTGAGGCGGTCAGGCCCCCGGCGGCACCCGGGACGGCCGTCCCGTCCCGCGCGTCAGCGCGTAGCCGCCGACCCCCGCCAGCGCGGCGAGGATCCCGCCGATCGCGGTCCACACCCACCGGTCCGACCACCAGCCGGACGCCCAGCCGTCCTCGGGTTCGAGACCGGCCAGCACGGCGGCCTTCTCCTGCTCCTCCTCGGGCTTCGTGGCGACGCCCGGCACCAGCGGCTCGGCCAGTGAGCCGTCCACCGCCGCCGATCCGCCGATGTCCTTGGAGTCCACCCGCACCTCGCTGCCGACCGGGAGGCCGAGGTCGGCGGTGGGGACGCCGGTGGCGGTCAGCCGGATGTAGTAGGTGCCCGGCAGAGGGTCGTTGGCCCACGGCTCCGACCAGGCCCGCACCGTGCGCAGCACGCAGGCCAGTTCGACGGAGGAGGTGTCCGCCGCTGCGGTGCGCGTCTGCGCCCCGTACTGGCATGCCTGACGGCGGCGCAGACCGTCGTAGACGTCGATCTGCCAGGTCTGCGGGGCGTGGGTCTGCGGCAGCTTCACCGTCGCCTCGACGGTGGGGCGCTGTCCGGTGTCGGCGGGGAACGACCAGTACAGGTAGTCACCGGTGGAGCCGCTCGCCGTGGCCTGCTGCCCCTGCTCGATCTCCGTGGCCGTACGGAACGACGTGCCGGCCTGCGTGGGGGCCGAGGTGTCGTCCGGCGACGGACTCGGTGAGGCGTCCGCCGCGGCCGGGGCGGCCGCCAGGCCGAGGGTCAGCAACGCGGCGCTCAACGCTCGTGCCACTCGCATCAGTTGGTCCTCCAGACCGCGAACCGCCAGCGCGACAGCCAGCCCCAGACGAGACCGGCGAGGAAGCCGGTGAGGATCAGCACGCCGAGCAGCCACCAGCCGCGGCCGAGACCGAAGGCGGCCACGTCGCCCGCCTGGCTCGGGGCGTCCACGACGTCCACCGTCAGCTCCAGCGGCAGACCGGGCGTGGTCTTCACGCCGGAGGCAGCCGAGAAGGAGTGCGAGACGGCGAGGCAGACCGCCTCCGCGGGAGCGTCCTCGTCGTCGCTCTCGGCCTTCGGGTAGCGCAGACCCGTCGAGATCACGTCCGTACGGCCGTTGCCCGCCGCCTCGCCGCGCACGATCTCGCGGCCCTTGGACGTCACGGCCCGCATCAGCACGCCGTAGCCGGGGTTCACGGCCCGGTCGGCCGCGACGCTCACCGAGGCGCGCAGCTCCTGCCCCGGCCGTACGTCCACCCGGTAGAAGCGCTGCTGCCCGAACTCCTCGCGGTCGGTGTACAGGCCCGACTTCAGCGTCGGCGCCCCCGCGCACCGGTCGGCACCCTCCGCCGGCACCGGCGTCACCACCGGATCGGCCGCCCGGTCCACCAACTGATTGACGCGGTCGGTGAGTTCGTCCTGGTGCTCGACCGAGGTGTAGGTGCCGCCGGTGGCCTCCGCGATGCAGCTCAGCTGCCGGCTCAGCTTGGCGGTCGGGACCAGGCCCAGGGTGTCGATGGTCAGGCCGATGCCCTTGGCCGCGATCTCGCGGGCCACCTCGCACGGGTCGAGCGGGGCGCAGGTGTCCTCGCCGTCGCTGATCAGCACGATGCGCTTGGAGCCGTCGCCGCCGTCCAGGTCGCCGGCCGCCTTCAGCAGGGCCGGGCCGATCGGTGTCCAGCCGGTCGGGGTGAGCGTGGCGACGGCCGTCTTCGCCTCGGTGCGGTCGAGAGGGCCGACCGGGTAGAGCTGCGCGGTGTCCTTGCAGCCCGTCTTCCGGTCGTCCCCGGGGTAGTTCGCGCCGAGGGTGCGGATGCCGAGTTCGACCTCCTCCGGCGTCGCGTCGAGCACCTCGTTGAACGCCTGCTTGGCGGCGGCCATACGCGACTGGCCGTCGATGTCCCTGGCCCGCATCGAGCCGCTCACATCGAGGACGAGGTCGACCTTGGGGGCGTCCTGGCCCGTGGGTTCGCCGGCGGCCGCCCCGGCCGGGAAGGCGAGCCCGGCCGTCAGCGCGGCGAGAAGGGCACAGACCCCTGCCGCCAGCCGTGTTCTTATGATCATCGCCGGATCCTATTGATCACCCCGGTCCGGCTCCAAAACGGGCCTTACCGGAGCGGGTTGGGCAGCTCCGCCCACTGGTCCCCGGGCGTCTGCGGCGAGAGCCGCATCAGCGTCAGCGCCTTCGTGGGCAGGGGATCCGTGCACAGCGCCGCGAGGTCGGGGGTACGCGGCAGATCCCGTACGGCCGTCTCCAGCGCCGCCGCGAGCGCCGGGCCGGAGCCGGCCGTGCCGGCCAGCGCGCCCGCCACGAGCGAGCCGAACAGCTTGCGGCGCAGCGCGCGTTCGTCGTCGGTGACCATCCGGGCGGGCAGCTCGGGCACCGTGATGCCGTGCCGGGCGAGGCGGGCGGGGCTGACGCGGATGTCGGCCAGGTCGCGGTAGACCAGCCGCAGCGGTTCGCCCGCCGCCGAGAGGACCACCAGGAGGTTCTGGCCGTGCGCCTCCAGCGCCACGCCCAGCTCCAGCAACCGCAGGCCCACGGTGAGGGTGAGCCGGGCGAAACCGGCCAGCCAGGCGGGGGAGCCGGGGAGGGCGGTGGTGGCGAGCGCCGCCACCGGAAGCACCCGTTCACCGCTGCCCGCGTACGTCTCGGGCGACTCCCGCAGAACGGCCGCGAAGTCGGAGGAGCCGGCCGCCGCCGCGCCCAGAGTGCGGGTGACGTGCAGCAGGCCGTCCGTGCGCGCCGCGGGCGTCCCGGCGAACTCCGACAGCATCGCCGACGCGGCGACCGAGGGAAGGGAGATGTCCCGCACCGAGGACGTCAGCCGGGCGCTCAGCGAGGTCTTCACATGCGGCCCGCCGGGCAGCGCCAGGGTCCGCAGGGACATCAGCGGATGCGCGGGGCTCCGCTCCTCGCACGTCCGCTTCAGCACATGCGCCGCCTGCCACGGGTGCACCGGCAGCACCACCCGCCCCCCGTCCCGCAGCTCGTCCGGCCACACGCCCGTCACCAGGCACTCCTCCGCCCGCACCGGCACCAGCCCCAGCTCCACGACCGGCCGGTGCTCGGGCCCGTAGGCCAGCTGCTCGGCCACCGAGAAGCCCGGCCGGGACCGGCACGTCGGATGGAACGGATGACCGTCGACGATCCGCTGCTCCCACTCCCAGTCGTGCTCCGGCCCCTCGCCCCGGTCGCCCTCCTGCCCCGCTCGCGACAGCGCCAACGAGGCGACACTGTGCCCGAGTTCGGAGGCGAAGGAGACGGAGTGCGGTACGGCGAGGTCCGTCAACAGCCGCGCCGGATCCTCGTAGGCCCTCTCGTCCAGCCGTACGACGGTGACGTACGCGCCGGTCGCGTACGGATCCGGCCGGGGGCCGTGCAGCCGGCGGCCGTCCGGCAGGGACAGTGTCAGCCCGTCCCCGTGCTGCTCGCGGCGCGCGACCCAGGGCAGCGGATCGTGGGCCAGACCGCGCCACAGCCGGGACAGCACGGCCGCCCGGGCGCCGGGCAGTTCGGCCTCGTACCGTGCCAGGAGACCGGGCCGCACGACGGACAGCTCGTCGGCGACCTCGGTCTCGGTGGTGGGGGGACGGTGCACGGGCGGGCTCCTCGGGTACGAAAGCGGGTACGAACAGGGGTGTCACAGCGGAGTGGCGACGACCGACATACTGATCATCTCCGCCCGGAGCGCTGGAACGACCGTAGGGACGAGTGGAACGCGTGGACCTCATGCCCCCGCCCGCCGACGACGACTCGGCCCCCGGCGCCTCCGCCCCCGGCGACGGCCCGGCCGCCGGCGCTCTCGCCGACGCGTACGCCGCCGTGCCCCTGCTGAACTGCCTGCTGCGGGAAGTGGCCCGGCCGGTGCGGCAGGAGGGCGGACACCGCGTCTACCGACTGCCCGGCGGGGACCGCCTGCTGCGAGTGCGCGACACCCGGCGGCCCGCCGAACCGGAAATCCACGGGGCGGGCGCCTGGCACCGTCTCGGCCACACCGAGCTGGTCAAACTCGTCGCCGAGGAACTGCGCCGGCACACCGGCACGTCCAACCACGAACTGCCCGCCGAGATGCTCGACAGCCGGGAGGCCGTGGCCGCGCTGCTCGCCGCACGCACCCGGGCCACCCCGCCCGACGACCTCTACCGGCGCTCCGAGCAGTCCCTCCTCACCGGCCACACCCACCACCCGGCGCCCAAGGCGCGCGGCGGCGGCCCCGCCGCCGGTTGGCTGCCGTACGCGCCCGAGGCGTACGCCCGCTTCCCGATGACCCTGCTCGGGCTCCGTGAGGACACCGTCGTCGAGGAGGGCGACACCTCCGCCCTCGACGCCCTCGGCACGGCCCCGCCCGGCTATCGCCTGCTCCCGGCCCACCCCTGGCAGCTCGACCTGGCCGCCCCGGAGCTCGCCGCCGCCTTCGTGGACGGCAGGCTGATCCGGCTCGGCACGACCGGCTTCGACACCTGGCCCACGGCCGCGATCCGCACGCTCTACGCGCCCCGGCACGACCTCTTCCTCAAGTTCAGCCTCGACGTGCGCATCACCAACGACATCCGCCGGCTGTGGCGCCACGACCTGCTCGCCCTGCGCCGGACGGACGCGGCCGTGTGCGCCGCCTTCGCGACGTTCGACGGGCCCCCGGCCTGGCTGGGCGACCGCGGGTACCGCACCGCCGACTTCGCCTTCGAGGCCCTCGCCGTCCTCGTCCGCGACGGTTTCGGCGACCACCTCCTGCCCGGTACGACCCCCCTGCTCGCCGCCGGACTCGTCGAGGGCTTCGACGGCAGCCCGCTCGACCGCGCCCCCGAGCCCGCCGCCTGGTGGGAGGCCTACCTGGCCCAGGTCGTGCCCCCTGCGCTGACGGCCTTCGCCGGGCACGGCGTCGTCATCGAGGCCCACCTGCAGAACACCCTGGTCGCCGTGGACGCCGACGGCCTCCCGGTGCAGGCGCTGTACCGGGACGCCGAGGGCGTGAAACTGCTGCCGGACGTGACGCGGCAGACCGGCTGGGAGCGGCTCGTGTACTGCCTGGTCGTCAACCACCTCGTCGAGATCGCCGGCGCCCTCACCGAACGGCATCCCGGGTTCGACCCCTGGCCCGCCGCCCGCCGGGCGTTCGCCCGCCACGACCTCCCCGAGATCCCCGCCCTGCTCACCTCACCGACCCTGCCCGCCAAGACCAACCTGCTGCTGCGCTGGACGGGAGCGGACGGCGCCGACGCCCGCTACCGGCCGCTGCCCAACCCGCTCGCGGACGGGCCCTGGCCCCTCGCGGGCGGCCCCCGGATGAAATGATGATCACAACGGCTGGAGAGGGAGGGTGCGGCATGTCCGCGACGCCGGACGCAGGAGTCCCCTGCCGCGTCGTCGTCTGCCGGGACTGCTGCTGCGGCAGCCCCAAGGTCACCGGCGTCGATCACACCGCCCAGACCGAGCGCCTGCGCGAAGCGGCCCCGGTGCGCGTCTCCGACTGCCTCGACGTCTGCGACCAGGCCAACGTCATCGTCGTCCAGCCCTCCGCCGCGGGCCGGGCCGCCGGGGGCCGGCCGGTGTGGCTGGGCCTGGTCAACGACCCGGCGGCGACCGAGGACGTCGTCTCCTGGGTCCGGCAGGGCGGCCCCGGCGTCGCGCCTCTGCCCGACATCCTCGGCCTGTACGCCTTCACACCCCTCGCGCGCCGCCGCACCGACGGCTCATGACACGGCGGGCACACACAGCACCGGCACGCTCGACAGGTGGAGCAGCTTGTGCGGAGTCGAGCCCAGCAGCGCCCCGCGCACCGGGCTCTCACCCCAGGTGCCCACCACGATGACCCGGGCGCCATGGCGGGCCGCCGCCTCGATCAGCGCCTGCGCGGGCTTCTCGTCGATGAGCTCCACCGACGTCCGGACACCGGCCTCCTCGGCCACCCGGACCGCATGACCGAGCGCGGTGCTGCCGGCCTCGCGGACGGCTTCGTGATGAGCGCCGTACTCCTCGCCCGTGACGCCGGGGGCGGCGACACCGTAGACGATCACCAGGGGTTCGTCGTAGGCGGTCGCCACCTCGATGGCCACGCGCAGGGCCTGCTGAGCGCCCGGGGACTCGTCGTATCCGAGGACCACCGACATCTTCAGGACTCCTTGCCGTCGACGAGGGCCGGGTCGACCACGCTCGGGTGTTCCGACCAGAAGGCGGGCGCCATCAGCCGCCACACGAGCATCAGGACCACGCCCGCCGCGGCGATGCCGATGCCGATGACGAGCGGCGGACCGAGCCCGAACCACGAGACGCCGCTGTAGGAGTTCTCGGGGTCGGACATGTCCGCCACGGATTCCACCAGCAGCCAGGCCAGCAGCCCCGCGCCGATCAGCGGGCCGAGGCCGATCAGGAAGAAGTTGCGGGCGCTGCGGGTCAGGTGGCGGCGGTAGTACACCGCGCAGGCCAGGCCCGTGAGCGCGTAGTAGAAGGCGATCAGCAGGGACAGGGCGGTGAGGGAGTCGAAGAGGGCGTTCTCGCTGACGTGGTAGAGGACGAGGTACCAGGCGATGGCGATGCCGGCGACCCACCAGGTGCTCACGTCGGGGGTGCGGAACCGCGGGTGGATGCGGCCGAAGTGCGCGGGCAGGGCATGCCGGCGTGCCATGGACAGGCCTGTGCGGGACGCCGGGATGATCGTCGTCTGGGTCGAGGCGAGCGCCGACGTCGAGACCGCCAGCAGCACGACCCAGTCCCAGTCGCCCATGGCCTCCTCGGCGAGCAGGGCGAAGACGAACTCCTCCTCCGCCGCGTTCTCGGCGAGGAAGTCCGTCCCCGCGTAGGCCACGACCGCGTAGGCGACGGCGATGTAGGTCACCAGCAGCAGCACCGTCGACCACACGGCCGCCTTGCCGGGGGCGGTGGCCGAGTCCTCGACCTCCTCGGTGAGGTTGACCGCGGACTCCCATCCCCAGTAGATGAACACGCCCAGCAGCAGGGACGCCGTCAGCGAGGCACCGCCGGCTCCGAAGGGGTCGAGCCAGTTGAACTTCGGGTCGATGGCGTCGAGGGTGCCGGTGTCGGCGTAGACGCGGTAGAGCGCCACCACGGCGAAAGCGAACAGACAGGCGACCTGGGCCAGGATGAGGACGTTCTGCACCTTGGCCGAGATCTCGGTGCCGATCACGCAGACGGCCGTCATCACCAGGATGAGCAGCACCGTCAGCACCTGGCGCACCACGTCGTTGTCGGCCCAGCCGTCCAGGCCGACGGCGAGCAGGAAGAACGTCACGGCGACGTCCGCGAGCGACCCGACGACCAGGACGCCCGTCATGGTGATGGCCCAGCCGCCGAGCCAGCCCGCCCAGGGCCCCATGGCGCGGGTGACCCAGGAGAACGTCGTGCCGCAGTCCTGGTCGACCTTGTTGAGGTAGTAGAACGCCGACGCGATCAGCAGCATGGGCACGAACGACGCCAGCATCACCCCGGGGGCGTAGATGCCCACCAGCGCGACGATCGGGCCGATGACCGCCGCCACGGAGTACGCGGGGGAGGTCGCGTTGAGCCCGATGACCAGCGCGTCGACGAACCCGATCGCGTCGGGCTTCAGGCTCGCCTCCCGGGGCGGGCCCGAGTCCGTGATGTCCTTGGCCATGCTCCCTCGCTCCCGTTGTGTGTGCATCCATACAACAGGTGCTTTCGGGGCACTTCGCCCATTGACGCCCTTTCAGGGCCTCATGTCGCCCTCCGGCTGCGGACCAGCAGGTACAGGAAGTACGGCGTGCCGATCACCGCGGTCATCAGGCCGGCGCCCAGCTGGGCGGGGGCGATGACGGTACGGCCCAGCAGGTCGGCCGTGCCGACCAGGGCGGCGCCGAGCAGGACGGCGACGGGGACGACCCGGACATGCCGCCGGCCCACCAGGGCACGGGCCGCGTGCGGCGCCACCAGGCCCACGAAGCCGATCGTGCCGGCCGAGGCGACGGCGGTCGCAGCGAGCAGCACGCCCACCACCAGGAACCCCAGCCTGGCCCGGGGCAGTCCGAGGCCGAGCAGCCGCGGGGTGTCCTCGTCCAGGGAGACGAGATCCAGCTCGGTGCGGCGGGCGACCGCCACGGCCAGGCCCAGCGCCAGCACGAGCGCGACGGGCAGCACGTCCGGCATGGTCCGCCCGTACGTCGAACCGGACAGCCAGGTCAGCGCCTTGACGGCGTTGAACGGGTCGGTGAGCACGATGAGCAGGCTGATCAGGGCCGTGGAACCGGCGGCCATGCCGATGCCGACCAGGACCAGCCGGTTCTGCCGGTAGCCGCCCCGGGCGGAGAGCCCGAAGACGATCGCGGAGGCCAGCGCGGCGCCCCCGAACGCGGCGCCCGCCACGCCCCAGGACCCGGCCGCGGGCAGGGTGGTGACGAGCAGGACGGCGCCGAGTGCGGCACCGCCGGAGACGCCCAGCACCCCGGGCTCCGCCAGGGGGTTGCGGGTCACGGCCTGTACCAGCGTGCCGGCCAGGGCGAGCGCAGCGCCCGCGAACAGGGCGGCGAGCACCCGCGGCACGCGGGTGTCCAGGACGAAGGAGACGGTCTGACCGGCCCGTCCCTGCACCCAGTTGGCGACATCGCCGAGCAGCAGCTTGCTGTCGCCCAGCAGGACTCCGGCCAGGGTGATGCCGACGACCGCGGCCACGAGCGTGGTCACGGTGACGAGGAAGGCCGTCCGGCTCGGGATGCGCAGCCGGTCCGGCGCGTCGGCCCCGGCGGTGTCGCGCAGCCGCAGGGCTGTCACCACCAGGAAGACGGCACCGACCAGGCTGGTCACGACGCCCGTCGGCACGGCGACCGCCGTGTCCGCCGGGATGAGGGCCCGCAGCAGCACGTCCGACCCGAGCACCAGCCCGGCACCGGCCAGCCCGGCCACGGGCAGGACCGCCCGGGCGCGCACGAAGCCCCGGAACCGGCGGGCGAGCGGACGTACCAGCGCGGGGGCGCACAGTCCGACGTAGCCGATGGGCCCGGCGAGCGTGACGGCCGCCGCGGACAGCAGTGCCGCCAGGACCACCACCGTGACGCGGGTGGCCCGCACCGGGACGCCCAGACCGCGCGCCGCGTCGTCCCCGAGGGCGAGCGCGTCGACCCGGCGGGCGACCAGCAGGAGTCCGACGAGCCCGATCAGGGCTACGGGCAGCATCTGCAGGACGCCGTCGAAGCCGTTCTGGCCGATGCTGCCCTGGTTCCACTGGTAGAGGCCCTCCGTCTGCTGCGGGAACAGCAGGAGCAGCCCTTCCGTCACGGAGTTCAGGCCGAGCGCGAGCGCGGTGCCGGCGAGGACCAGCCGTACGGTGCCCGTGCCGAGGCCGGACAGGGCGAGCACGACGGCCGCGGCGGCCAGTCCGCCCGCGAAGGCCACTCCGGAGGAGGCGAGCAGCGGCAGGGACACACCGCTCGCGCCGACCAGCCCGAGGGCCAGGTACGAACCGGCGTTCACCGCGAGGGTGTCGGGCGAGGCGAGCACGTTGCGGCTGACGGCCTGAAGGACCGCACCGGCGATGCCGAGGACGACGCCGACCAGGATGCCGGCGGCCATCCGCGGCAGCCGGGAGGCGATGACCACGGAGGCGTCGCCCGGATCGGCCTGCCCGGTGAGGGCCTTGAGGACCTGTCCCGGTCCGACGGCGGCGGTGCCCTGGGTGATGTCGACGACGGCCAGGGCGGCGACCAGGAGGACGAGAGCGGCCGTCACCGCGGCCGCACCGGTCCGGGACGCGGCCGCGGGCGGACGGGTGACAGGGGGCGCTTCGGTGACGGCCATGACTCCGCTACTTCGTCAGCGCGCCGACGAGGGCGTCGATGTACGCCTCCATCGACCCGGGACCGCCGAACATCCAGATGCCGTCGGGCAGCCGGTGCACCTTGTCCGCCTTCACGAACGGCAGGGAGGTCCACACGGCGTTCTTCTTCAGCTGCCCGGAGAACGGGTTGCTGGACTTGTCGTCGTCGTTGCCTATGTAGGCGAACTGCACGTCCTCGGGCAGGGCGGTGAGGCCCTCGACGTCGGTGGTGCCGAGGCCGTAGGCCGGGTCGCCCTTGACCTTCCAGGCGTTCTTCAGGCCCAGCTGCTTGTTGACGGAGCCGATGAGGGAGCCGTCGGTGTACGGGCGCAGCGAGACCTGGTTGGACGTCACGTAGCCGTCGGCGAAGGCGATGTCGGTGCCGTCGAGCTTCGCGTCGGCAAGGGCCTTCCTGCCCTCGGCGACTTTGGCCTCGAAGTTCTCGCGGGCCGTCTTCGCCTTGTCGGTGGTGCCGGTGGCCTTGGCGATGAGGTCGAGGTTGGTGAACATCTGCCCGATCTGGTCGGAGGCGTCCGCCGACTTGATCTCCAGCACCGGGGCGATCTTCCGCAGCTGCTTCACGGCCGCGTCCGGCAGGTCGGAACTGGCCACGATGAGGTCGGGGGAGAGCGAGGCGATGGTGTCCATGCTCGGCTCGCCGCGCGTGCCGATGTCCTTCGGCTCGTTCTTCAGCGGGACGGCGGTGTCCCAGGTCTTGTAGCCCTTGACGTCGGCGACGCCGACGGGGTCGACGCCGAGCGTGAGGAGACTCTCGACCTCGTTCCACTCGGTCGCGACGACCTTCTTCGCCGGGCCGTCCAGCGTGACCTTCGCTCCGGTGGAGTCGGTGAGGCTGATGGCCCCGGAGGTCTTCTTCGCGCTGTCGGCGGCCGGCTCGGTGGTGCCGCAGGCGGCGAGGGTGAGCGCCGCGGCGGTGGTGGTGGCCGCGGTGAGCAGGAGGCGTCTCATGAGGTGGTGCCGAGCCTTTCGCTTCGGGTGGTGCGGGTGTGGTGCCGGCCGATCGGACGGGTCCGCAGTCGGCCGGTGTGGGGGTCTGTGTCGACATCGATCCGGATGCCGTAGACGGCGGTCAGCCGCTGCGGGGTCAGGACGTCCTCGGGCCGGCCGTCGGCGACGATCCGGCCCGCTTCGAGCAGCGTGATCCGGTCGGCGATGGCCGCCGCCTGGTCGAGGTCGTGCAGCACGACCCCGACGGCGATCCCGTGGTCGTCCGCCAGATCGCGGACGAGGTCGAGGAGTTCGATCTGGTAGCGCAGGTCGAGATAGGTCGTCGGCTCGTCCAGCAGCAGCACGCCGGTCTCCTGCGCGAGACAGCTCGCCAGCCAGACCCGCTGCAACTGCCCGCCGGACAGGTGGTCCGCGCCGCGCTCGGCGAGGTCCGTGACCCCGGTCAGCGCGAGCGCCCGCTCCACCGCGGCCGGGGCGTCCGGATCCGGGCGGCCGAAGCGGCCCCGGTAGGGGTAGCGGCCGAACTCGACGACGTCGCGCACGGTCAGCCCGCTGGGCGTGGGGCGACCCTGCGTCAGCAGGGCCACGTACCGCGCGAACTCCCGGGCGGTCAGGGCGAGGCCGTCGGTGTCGCCGTCGATGCTGAGCTCGGCCCGGCGGGCCCGCTGCAACCGGGCGATGGTCCGCAGCAGCGTCGACTTGCCGCTGCCGTTGGGACCGACCAGGACGGTCACCTCACCGGGCCGCAGCGCGATCGCCGCGTCGTGCACGACGTCCGTGCCGTCGTACGACACGGTCACGCCGGTGGCCGACAGTTGATGCCCGCGCAGCCGCGATCCGCCCACGGATTCTTCACCAGATCTCACGTGGCGAAGGTTAGCCTAACCTAATATCGACTTGACAAGAGGGTGCGGTGCCGGGTTCATCCGGTCCGCCAGGACGACGGGTCCCACACCCCCGAGCGGCGCAGCGACATCGGGCAGTGCAGATAGATCTCCTCGATGTCGAGCACCAGGGCCAGGTCGGGGCGGCGGCCCTCGTGCGCCATGGCGTCGAAGAACGGGGCGTCGGTGAGGACGCGAGCCCGGCCGTTGACGCGCAGGACCTCCTTGCCGCCGGGTATCAGGTAGAGCAGTCCGGCGTGCGGGTTGTCGAGGATGTTGTGGAAGCTGTCGCCGCGGCGGTTGCCCGGCCGATCGGGCAGTGCGAGCGTGCCCCCGTCGACGACGTGGGTGAATCCGGCCAGATCGCCGCGCGGGGAGACGTCGCACCGGCCCTGGGTGTCGGAGGTGGCCAGCAGGCACAGGGGTGAGCGGGCCAGGATGTCCAGATCCTGTTCGGTGAGCCGGTCGTGGACCTTGTCGATGACCACGGGCCAGGGCTCGCCCAGCAGTTCACGCAACTCGGCTCGTGAGCCCAGCTCGACCCAGCCCTCCTCGGCCCCGGTGTCCGGCCCCTTGCCGGTGGTGTCGATCGTGTGCGGCAAGGCCGGCTCCCAGGGTGCGTGCGTGCGGCGGTCGAGCGGAAGCCTAGCCGGGCAGGTAAGCCTTGCCTTACTTGAATGGCTGCTGAGGTGCGGATGCCCCCGGCTGCGGCGGGTCGGCGGCCCGTCGGTCCGCGTGACCGCCGCCGCGCCCGGGCGCCCCGCTTTGTATGCTCGGGCGGTATGCGAGGGAGTTGCCCGTGAGAGACCAGGCACACGGTTCGTGGGGCCGAGGACCATGCTGAGAGAGGTCACCGCGACCCGTTACGTCGAACCCCTGCGCTCCGGCGGGTCCGTCCCCGGGGTCGTCGAGGCGGACGACCTCGGCACCTACGTCGTGAAGTTCACCGGCTCCGCGCAGGGCCGCAAGGCACTCGTCGCCGAGGTGATCGTGGGGGAGCTGGCCCGCGCCCTCGGGCTGCGCTTCCCCGAGCTGGTCCTGGTGCATTTCGACCCGGCGATCGCGGACCACGAACCCCACCAGGAGGTACGGGAGCTGCACGCGGCCAGCGCGGGCCTCAACCTCGGCATGGACCACCTACCGGGCGCCCGTGACTTCACCCCGGACGTCGCCCGGGTCTTCCCCGTCGATCCCCTGGAGGCGGGGCGGATCGTCTGGCTCGACGCGCTGACCGTGAACGTCGACCGTACGGTGCACAGCTCCAACCTGATGGTCTGGCCCACCCTCGGCGTCGCACCCGCGCGCCTGTGGCTGATCGACCACGGCGCCGCCCTGGTCTTCCACCACCGCTGGGACGCCACCGACCCCCGCAAGGCCTACGACTTCCGGCACCACGCCCTCGGTCACTACGGCCCCGACATCCCGGCCGCCGACGCCGAGCTGGCGCCCCGCGTCACCGAGGAGCTGCTGCGCGGGATCCTCGCCGAGGTCCCGGACGCCTGGCTCGCGGACGAGCCGGGCTTCGCCGGCGCGGACGAGGTGCGCGCGGCCTACGTGACGTACCTGCACGCGCGCGTGCGGGCTTCCGCGGACTGGCTGCCCACCGGCTTCCCCACCCGGGAGGAACTCGCCGCCGAGGAGGCCCTGCGGGCGGCGAGGAACCAGCAAGGACGCCCCGCGTGGCTCAAGCAGGTGCCCGACCTGCACGGAAAGCCCGCGGCCGAGCAGGATTGGTCGGTGCACCTCGGATGACGGATGTTCAGCGGATCGGGATCGAACTGACGGAGGACGCCCCGGGCGCCTCGGCACGGGTCGAGATCGAGTACTGCACCCAGTGCCGCTGGTTGCCCCGCGCGGCCTGGCTGGCGCAGGAGCTGCTCACGACCTTCGAGGCGGAACTGACGGAACTGGCCCTCAAGCCCGGCACCGGCGGGGTGTTCACCGTCCGCGTCGGCGGCGAGGTCGTCTGGGACCGGCGCGAGCAGGGCTTCCCGGAGCCGACGGCGGTGAAGAAGGCCGTACGCGACCGAGTGGCCCCGAAGAAGTCCCTGGGCCACTCGGAACGTTAGCGTCCGGCTCGGCGGGTCAGCCCTTGAGCTGCTCGTACGCCGGGAGCGTCAGGAAGTCGGCGTAGTCCTCGTCGAGCGAGACCGTCAGCAGCAGGTCGTGCGCCTGCTGCCAGTTGCCGGCCGCGAACGCCTCGTCGCCGATCTCGGCCCGGATGTTCGCGAGTTCCTCGGCGGCGACCTTGCGGGCCAGGTCGGCGGTGACCTGCTCGCCGTTGTCGAGGACGACCTCCGCGTTGATCCACTGCCAGATCTGGGAGCGGGAGATCTCGGCGGTGGCCGCGTCCTCCATCAGATTGAAGATGGCGACGGCGCCGAGGCCGCGCAGCCACGCCTCGATGTAACGGATGCCCACCTGCACGGCGTTGACCAGGCCCGCGTACGTCGGCTTGGCGTCGAGCGAGTCGACGGCGATCAGGTCGGCCGCCTCGACGTGGACGTCCTCGCGGAGGCGGTCCTTCTGGTGGGGCTTGTCGCCGAGGACCTTGTCGAAGGACTCCATGGCGATCGGCACCAGGTCGGGGTGGGCGACCCAGGAGCCGTCGAAGCCGTCGCCGGCCTCGCGGTCCTTGTCGGCGCGGACCTTCTCGAACGCCACCTTGTTCACCTCGGCGTCCCGGCGGGACGGGATGAAGGCCGCCATGCCGCCGATGGCGTGGGCGCCGCGCTTGTGGCAGGTGCGGACGAGGAGTTCGGTGTACGCGCGCATGAACGGGGCCGTCATCGTCACCGCGTTGCGGTCCGGCAGGACGAACTCGGCGCCGCCGTCACGGAAGTTCTTGACGATGGAGAACAGGTAGTCCCAGCGGCCCGCGTTCAACCCGGAGGCGTGCTCGCGCAGCTCGTAGAGGATCTCCTCCATCTCGTACGCGGCGGTGATCGTCTCGATGAGGACCGTCGCGCGGACCGTGCCCTGCGGGATGCCGCAGTACTCCTGCGCGAAGACGAACACCTCGTTCCAGAGGCGGGCCTCCAGGTGGGACTCCGTCTTCGGGAGGTAGAAGTACGGGCCCTTGCCCAGGTCCAGCAGCCGCTGGGCGTTGTGGAAGAAGTACAGGCCGAAGTCGACGAGCGCGCCGGGCACCGGGGTGCCGTCGGCGTCGACGAGATGACGCTCGTTCAGATGCCAGCCGCGCGGGCGCATGACGACCGTGGCGAGCTCCTCGTCCGCCTTCAGCGCGTACGCCTTGCCGGACTTCGGGTCGGTGAAGTCGATGTTCCGGGTGTAGGCGTCGCTCAGGTTCAGCTGGCCGCCGACGACGTTCTCCCAGGTGGGCGCGGAGGCGTCCTCGAAGTCCGCGAGCCACACCCGGGCGCCCGAGTTGAGGGCGTTGATGGTCATCTTGCGGTCGGTGGGACCGGTGATCTCGACCCGGCGGTCGTTCAGGGCGTCCGGGGCCGGGGCGACCCGCCAGGAGTCGTCGGCGCGGATCGCGGCCGTCTCCGCGAGGAAGTCGAGGGTGGAGGTGCGGGCGATCTCGGCGCGGCGCTCGGCGCGGCGGGCGAGGAGCTCGTCACGCCGGGGCGTGAACCGCCGGTGCAGCTCGGCCACGAAGGCGAGCGCCGCTTCGGTGAGGACCTCCTCCTGCCGGGGCAGGGGTTCGGCGTCGACGATGGCCAGCGGGGACGGCGCTGGAGCGGACATGAACGGTCACTTCCTTCAGCGAGCTGTGAAGACGAGCCGGCGTGCTTGGCACCGGGTGCCAGTCTTCCCGGATACGGCGTTCGGCGCCCGGGGAGCCGTCGGGCGCTTCTGAACAGTGGATACTAGTTTCCTCATGGTGGAAGTTCAATCGTCTGTTGATGTCGAGATTCTCCGGGTCGAGGCAAGGTGGCGCTCCGTGCCACCCCGCTCACTCCAGGTGGGTCAGATCGGCTTCGGTGTCGATGTCGTAGGGCCGGGCCACGTCCCCGCACTCGACGAGGGTGATGGCCGGCCGGTGCTCCTTCAGGTAGGCGCGTGCCCCCCGGTCCCCGGTCGCAGTCGCGGCGATGCCCGCCCAGTGGGCGGCACCGAACAGCACCGGATGGCCGCGCACACCGTCGTACGCGGCGGAGACGAGCGACTCCTCGCCCCCGTACGCCGCGAGGATCCGGGCCACCGCCTCGGGTCCGATGCCGGGCTGGTCGACGAGGGACACGAGGGCGGCCCGCGCGCCCGTGCCGGTGAGCGAGTCGAGTCCGGCGCGCAGGGAACTCCCCATCCCCTGCTCCCAGCCGGGGTTGTCGACCAGGACGCAGCCCGGCAGCGAGGCCCGCGCGCGCACGTCGTCGGCCTGTGCGCCGAGGACCACGTGGACGGTCGTGCAGCCGCCCTCCCGCAGCACCCGCACCGCGTGCTCCACCAGGGGCCGTCCCCGGTGGGGGAGCAGTGCCTTGGGTCGCCCGCCGAGTCGCCGTCCGCCGCCGGCCGCGAGCAGCAGTCCCGCAACCGCTCGTGCCCCGCCCGTCGTCTCCCGTGTCGTCATGGCTCCTGCATACCGCACGCCCCGTACAGGGGTGCGACGCCGCGGGGTGCGCGCCGCACGGGCGTGCGCCTCGGGCCAGAAAGTCACTCAGCGAAACAAGTCGATGACGCAATGGACTGGCGCCCGGTGGTCCGCGTCGTTTACTGTCGCCCGCACCGACCGGCCGGGCACCCGACCGCTGCCCGGTGTGGGGGACTTCGCGTCGGAAGGGCATGCGCACGACGAGGTGCGAGGGGGAGGACTGTGTTGCGGAGCGTGGAGCAGAAGCGGCAGGGGTCTGTGACCGGCGGCGAGGAGGACCCGCGCGTGACGGAGCTGCGCTCCGCGGTGTCCCGGCTGCGCCGCCGACTGGCCGCCCATCCCGGCGAGTTCGCCGACCGGACCATCGCCGAGGAGGAACTGGCCGCGCTGGCGGCCATGGCCGCCGACGGCATCCCCGAGACCCCCTGTCTGCGCCGCTCCCTCCTGCTGATCGCGGGCGCGATCGGCTCGGTGAGCGCCCTGTCCGCGGACCTCACGGAGGTCCGGCGGGCGGTCGATCTCTTCGGGGGTCCGGTGCGGGGGCAGGGGTAGTCGCCCCGGGCCGGTCGGGCCCGGGGTGGCGCGGTGTCCTGAGGGGTGGTCGGGCCCGGGGGCGTGGCGCCCTGAGTCCGCCGTCGTTACGCCGGGCTCTGGCTGGCGAGTGCCGCTGACAGCTCCACGGCGACCTGCTGGAGCACCGGCACGATCTTGTCCGTCGCCGCCTCGGTGACCCGGCCCGCCGGGCCGGAGATGGAGATGGCCGCGGCGGTGGGGGAGTCGGGCACCGGCACCGCGAGGCAGCGGACCCCGATCTCCTGCTCGTTGTCGTCGATGGCGTAGCCCTGCCGGCGTACGTCCTCCAGGGCCGCGAGGAAGCCGTCGGCGGTCGTGATCGTCTTCTCCGTTGCGGCGGGCATGCCCGTTCGGGACAGCAGGGCCCGCACCTCCTCGGGCGGGAAACCGGCGAGCAGGGCCTTGCCCACGCCCGTGGAGTGCGGCAGCACCCGCCGGCCGACCTCCGTGAACATGCGCATCGAGTGCTTCGACGGTACCTGTGCCACGTAGACGATCTCGTCCCCGTCCAGCAGCGCCATGTTCGCCGTCTCGCCGGTCTCCTCGACGAGCCGTGCCAGGTACGGCCGTGCCCAGGTGCCCAGCAGCCGGGAGGCGGACTCGCCGAGGCGGATCAGGCGCGGGCCGAGCGCGTACCGACGGTTGGGCTGCTGACGTACGTACCCGCAGGCCACCAGCGTGCGCATCAGGCGGTGGATGGTCGGCAGGGGCAGACCGCTGCTCGCGGACAGCTCGCTCAGGCCGACCTCGCCACCCGCGTCCGCCATCCGTTCGAGCAGGTCGAAGGCGCGCTCCAGGGACTGGACGCCGCCGTTGGCGGAGGACCGGGCGGAGTCGGTGGTGCTGGCGCTGGACGTCGGCACGGCGTTCCTTTCGGGGCGGGCGGGAAGGGCAGAAGCCTACCCGGCAGCCGGTTGACTCCCCGCTTGTACGTAGCTACGTTCTGCGTGCTGGAAGTTTAATTCCGCTTTGTGGAAACGTCCAGGAGTTTCGCCGAAAGGCGCCACAGTCAAGTGTGCCCTTGACTGCACGGAAGGGGGAGTGAAGACTCCTTCAACAGAAAGTTGAATTCCGTTACGCGGAAGTAAGGGGTTCGGGTGTCCGACGCTGAACTGGTGCTGCGCTCGACGCGGGTCATCACTCCCGAAGGGACGCGCGCCGCGTCCGTCGCGGTGACCGGCGGCACGATCACCGCCGTCCTCCCGCACGACGCGCCCGTACCCGAGGGTGCCCGCCTGGAGGACCTGGGCGACCACGTCCTGCTGCCCGGCCTGGTCGACACGCACGTGCACGTCAACGACCCCGGCCGCACCGAGTGGGAGGGCTTCTGGACCGCCACCCGCGCCGCGGCCGCCGGTGGCATCACGACCCTCGTCGACATGCCCCTCAACTCCCTCCCGCCGACCACGACCGTCCCGCACCTGCGGACCAAGCAGCAGGTCGCCGCCGACAAGGCGCACATCGACGTCGGCTTCTGGGGCGGCGCCCTGCCCGACAACGTCAAGGATCTCCGCCCGCTGCACGAGGCCGGCGTCTTCGGCTTCAAGGCGTTCCTGTCGCCGTCCGGCGTGGACGAGTTCCCCCACCTGGAGCGCGACCCCCTCGCCCGCACCATGGCCGAGATCGCCGCCTTCGACGGCCTGCTCATCGTGCACGCCGAGGACCCCCACCTGCTCGCCTCCGCCCCGCAGCGGCCGGGCCCGAAGTACGCCGACTTCCTCGCCTCCCGCCCCCGGGACGCCGAGGACACCGCCATCGCCCAGCTCATCCGCGAGGCGAAGGCCCTCGGCGCCCGCGTGCACGTGCTGCACCTGTCCTCCAGCGACGCCCTGCCGTTGATCGCCGAGGCGCGGGCGGAGGGCGTCCGCATCACCGTGGAGACCTGCCCCCACTACCTGACCCTGACCGCCGAGGAAGTCCCCGACGGCGCCAGCGAGTTCAAGTGCTGCCCGCCCATCCGCGAGGCCGCCAACCAGGACCTGCTCTGGCAGGCCCTCGCCGACGGCACCATCGACTGCATCGTCACCGACCACTCCCCGTCCACGGCCGACCTGAAGACCGACGACTTCGCGACGGCCTGGGGCGGCATCTCCGGACTCCAGCTGAGCCTGGCCGCGGTGTGGACGGAGGCCCGCAGGCGCGGGCACGGCCTGGAGGACGTGGTGCGCTGGATGTCCGCGCGCACCTCCGAACTGGTCGGGCTCGACGACCGCAAGGGCGCCATCGCGGTGGGCCGTGACGCCGACTTCGCCGTCCTCGCCCCCGACGAGACCTTCACCGTCGACCCGGTGTCCCTCCAGCACCGCAACCACGTCACGGCGTACGCGGGCAGGACCCTGCACGGCGTCGTGAAGTCGACCTGGCTGCGCGGGCAGCGCATCGTCGTGGACGGTGAGTTCACCGAACCGAAGGGGCGGCTCCTCACCCGGACCCACTGAATCCCATTCCGGACCTCGAAAGGCAGATCTGATCACCGTGACGGCGATTCCCAGCTTCACCGGCGACGCGAACCCCTACGGAGGCGGCGACCCGTACGCGGACTACCGCACCGCCGACTTCCCCTTCACTCAGTACGCCGACCTCGCCGACCGGCGTCTCGGAGCCGGAGTCATCGCCGCCAACGACGAGTTCTTCGCCCAGCGCGAGAACCTGCTGGTGCCCGAGCCCGCCGAGTTCGACCCCGAGCACTTCGGCCACAAAGGCAAGATCATGGACGGCTGGGAGACCCGCCGCCGCCGGGGCGCCTGCGCCGACCACCCCTGGCCGACCGCCGAGGACCACGACTGGGCGCTGGTCCGCCTCGGCGCCCCCGGCGTGATCCGCGGGATCGTCGTCGACACCGCCCACTTCCGCGGCAACTACCCACAGGCCGTGTCCGTCGAGGGCACCCGCCTCCCCGGCTCACCGTCGCCGGAGGAGCTCCTCGGGGACGACGTGAAGTGGACGACCCTCGTCCCGCGCACCGCGATCGGCGGCCACGCGGCGAACGGTTTCGCCGTCGCCGCCGAGCAGTGCTTCACGCACCTCAGGGTCAACCAGCACCCCGACGGCGGCATCGCCCGCCTGCGCGTCCACGGCGAGGTCGTCCCCGACCCCGCGTGGCTGGAGGCGCTGGGCACCTTCGACGTCGTCGCCCTGGAGAACGGGGGCCGGGCCGAGGACGCCTCCGACCTCTTCTACTCGCCCGCCTCCAACACCATCCAGCCGGGCCGCTCCCGCAAGATGGACGACGGCTGGGAGACCCGCCGCCGCCGCGACCGGGGCCACGACTGGATCCGCTACCGGCTGGCCGCCCAGGCCCAGGTCCGCGCCCTGGAGATCGACACCGCCTACCTCAAGGGCAACAGCGCCGGCTGGGCCTCGGTCTCGGTCAAGGACGGCGAGGACGGCGACTGGCAGGAGATCCTGCCCCGCACCCGCCTCCAGCCCGACACCAACCACCGCTTCGTCCTCCCGGCCCCGGCCGTCGGCACGCACGCACGCGTGGACATCTTCCCGGACGGTGGCATCTCCCGGCTCCGCCTGTTCGGCTCACTGACCCCGGAGGGCACGAGCAGGCTGGCGGCACGCCACCAGGAGCTCGGCGGCTGAACCGGCCCACGGGGCGCACCGGCCGGACAGCACCGGTGCGCCCCACGTACGTCACGGCACACGTGCCCTCACGGGGGAACGCTCTTCACGGCGCCCGTGCCTCACCGGGAGCACGCCGTGAGAAACACGTACGTCCACGCCTGCCTCACGCCGCGTGGCCTCCGTCCACCGAGAACTCCGCCCCGGTCACGTACGTCGCCCCCGCCAGGTGGGCGACCGTCGACGCCACCTCCTCCGCGGTCCCGAACCGGCCCAGCGCCGTCATCGCCGCCTGCCCGGACGCGTACGGCCCTCCGCCGGGTTCATGTCGGTGTCGATCGGGCCGGGAAGGACCAGGTTCGCCGTGATCCCGCGCCCGCCCAGCTCCCGGGCCAGTGCCTTGGTCAGGCCCGCCAGGGCCGCCTTGCTCGTCGCGTAGAGGGTCCCGCCCGGCCCCGGCACCCGCTGGGCCATGCAACTGCCGATCGTGATGATCCGCCCGCCCTCGGGCAGCCGCGCCGCGGCCGCCTGGGAGGCCAGGAAGACACCCCGTACGTTGATGCCGAGGACCCGGTCCACGTCCGCGAGCGACAGGGTGTCCAGCGGACCGAGCACCCCCACGCCGGCGTTGTTGACCAGGATGTCGAGCCCGCCCAGCGCCTCCGCCGCCGCGTCCACCACCCCGGCCGCCTCCGTGGCGTCGCCCGTGTCCGCGCGCAGCGCCACCGCCCGGCGCCCCAGCGCCTCCACGGCCCGTACGACGTCCTCCGCCGCCTCCTTGCCGTTCACATAGCTGACGGCCACGTCCGCGCCCTCCCGGGCCAGCCGTACCGCCGTCGCCGCTCCGATGCCACGGCTCCCGCCGGTCACGAGAGCCACCTTGCCGTCCAGAGTTCCCTGAGAAGTCATGGGTCCATCCCAGCGGCCGCACGGCACCGGCGCTGGCGGCGAACGGACGTCGACGTCTTCACCGCGCACACCCGGTTCGGAGCACATTCGGAACCTTTCCCTCCGCTTCTTGCGTTCTCCGGTCGTGACCCTTCAGCAAGAGATCGTCGGCAACGCCATGCAGATGGCGGTCGTGAGCCTGCAGCCCGGTCAGACGGTGTACTGCGAGGCCGGAAAGTTCCTGTTCAAGACCACGAACGTGACCATGGAGACCCGCCTGGGCGGCCCGTCGAGCGGTGGCGGGCAGCAGTCGCAGCCCGGCGGCAGCGGCTCGGGCGGCATGGGCGGGCTGCTGCGCCAGGCCATGGGCACGGCCATGCAGGCCGGCCAGCGCGCCCTCGCGGGGGAGTCGCTGGCGTTCCAGTACTTCACCACCCAGGGCGGCGAGGGCACCGTCGGCTTCGCGGGCGTGCTCCCCGGGGAGATGCGCGCGCTGGAACTGGACGGCACGCGCGCGTGGTTCGCCGAGAAGGACGCCTTCGTGGCCGCCGAGTCCACCGTCGACTTCGGCATCGCCTTCCAGGGCGGCCGCACCGGCCGGAGCGGCGGCGAGGGCTTCGTCCTCGAGAAGTTCACCGGACGCGGGACGGTGATCATCGCCGGAGCCGGCAACTTCATCGACCTGAACCCGGCCGACTTCGGCGGCCGCGTCGAGGTCGACACGGGGTGCGTCGTGGCCTTCGAGGAGGGCATCCGGTACGGCGTCCAACGCGTCGGCGGCCTCAACCGCCAGGGTGTGATGAACGCCGTCTTCGGCGGTGAGGGCCTGTCCCTGGCCACCCTGGAGGGCGACGGCCGCGTGATCCTGCAGTCCCTCACCATCGAGAGCCTCGCCAACGCCCTGAAGAAGGCCCAGGGTGGCGACAAGCAGGGCCCGACGGGCGGGCTGTTCTCCACCAACGCCCAGTGAGGCGGCGTACGGACCAGCGGTGACCTGGCGGGTGCCGACGGGGTCTTCCGGCCTGCCGGACGGCGCGTGAGGGCGCCGCGCCGCCGGTGAACTTCCCGCGAACTCCGGGGGCTTCACAGGAAATTCTCCATGCTTGTCATTGACATGCCAGCGTCTACGCGCGTCATCATGAACGTCATGAATTTCCCCCCACGCGCCACGCGGCTCGGCGCAGCAGCCGCCCTTCTGTCCGCTCTCCTCGTCGGCGGAACCGTCTCCGCCACCACGGCCGACGCGGCCCCCACCGCCGTCGGCGACATCTGCTACAGCGCCCTGCCGTCCCAGGCCCACGACACGCTCGACCTGATCGAGCAGGGCGGCCCCTACCCGTTCGACCAGGACGGCACCGTCTTCCAGAACCGGGAAGGCGTCCTGCCGAGCAAGTCCTCCGGCTACTACCACGAGTACACGGTCATCACCCCGGGCTCCTCGACCCGCGGTGCGCGGCGCATCGTCACCGGTGAGCAGAACCAGGAGGACTACTACACGGCCGACCACTACGAGTCGTTCGACCTGGTCGACTACGGCTGCTGAGCCCTGAGGGACCGCGGGCCGGACGTCCGTCGGCAGCTCAGACGGACTTCCGGCTCCCGGCCGCCCCGAACAGGGCAACGCCCAGCACGAGCAGTGCGACGCTCGCGTAGATCTCGTAGCCGTCGAGGAACCCCAGGCGCTGGACCAGGCCCCAGTTCCAGTCGGTGAACTCGTGCACCAGGCCCGCCACGCCCTGGACCAGGGCGAGGAAGCCGAGAATCTCCAGTACCTGCTTCATACCGCCAGCCTCGTCCCGCGGACCCCCCACGCACATCGGCCGCGGGACGAGCCCAGCAGGACGGAAGTCCCCGCCCCGGCGCCGCGACCGTGCCGAAAGTCTGCGGTGCGCCGACTTTGGTCGACGATCCCGCCCGAGGGCGGGTGGGACGGACATCGGCTGCGTAGATTTGTCGCTCGTGAGTGGTGACGACGTGGGGCACGCCTCCCCGGTACCGGCGGGAGGGACGCCCGCGCTGATCACCGGGCGCAGATGGTTCTTCCCATCGGCCCTCCTGCACGAACTCGATCCCGACGCCGCACGGGCCGGCAGGCGGCCCCGGCGCACCGCCCGCGACTGGATCGTCGACTTCTCCTGCTTCCTGCTGGCCGTGCTGGTGGGCGCGACCGCCATGGAGGCGCTCGCCGACAACCCCCACGTGCCGCCCGGGCTCGCCGCCGTCGACCAGGTGATCGGCGCGCTGGCCTGCGCGGCGGTCTGGCTGCGGCGCCGCTGGCCGCTGGGGCTGGCCGTGGCCATGACGCCCCTGACCCTCGTCTCGGACACCTCGGGCGGCGCGGGCCTGATCGCCCTGTTCACCCTCGCGGTGCACCGCCCCTTCCGGTACGTGGCCTGGGTGGGCGGCATCAACGTGGCGTTGGTGCCGCTCTACTACTGGGTGCGGCCCGACGCGGACCTCCCCTATCTGGTGAGCGTTGCCTTCGTGGTGGTGCTCACCGTGGCGATCGTCGGCTGGGGCATGTTCGTACGGGCCAAACGGCAGCTGATGGTGAGCCTCAGGGACCGCGCCCGGCGCGCCGAGACGGAGGCGCGGCTGCGGGCCGATCAGGCGCAGCGGCTCGCCCGCGAGGCCATCGCCCGGGAGATGCACGACGTGCTCGCCCACCGGCTGACGCTGCTGAGCGTGCACGCGGGCGCTCTGGAATTCCGGCCCGACGCGCCTCCCGCGCAGACGGCGCGGGCGGCGGGCGTGATCCGGGAGAGCGCGCACGAGGCGCTCCAGGACCTGCGGGAGATCATCGGCGTGCTGCGCGCGGGCGAGCCCGACGACACGGGCCGGCCGCAGCCGACCCTGGCGGCGCTGGACACGCTGGTCGCCGAGTCCCGCGAGGCCGGCATGAAGGTCGCCCTGGAGCAGCGCGTCGAGGACTCCGCCACCGTGCCGGCCTCCGTCGGGCGCACCGCCTACCGGATCGCCCAGGAGGGCCTGACCAACGCGCGCAAGCACGCCCCCGGCACGGAGGTCACGGTGACCGTCACCGGCACGCCGGGCACGGGCCTCACCGTCCGCGTGCACAACCCGCCGCCCGTGGGCGAGGTGCCGCACGTCCCCGGCTCCGGGCAGGGCCTGATCGGCCTCACGGAACGGGCGACCCTCGCGGGCGGCCGGCTGGAGCACGCGCGCACGCCCGGCGGCGGCTTCGAGGTGCGCGCGTGGCTGCCGTGGCAATGAGCACCCCTCGCCCTGGCCTCCGGCCGTCAACCTCACGCGCGGCGCCGGGCGTTGGCCCCGCCCGTCCGGTCCCGAAGCCCGGCCCGCCGTGATTACGTAAGGCCCATGACTGCGATCAGACTGCTCCTCGTCGACGACGATCCGCTGGTGCGGGCCGGGCTGTCCCTCATGATGGGCGGCGCCGACGACCTCGAGATCGTCGGTGAGGCCGCCGACGGCGCCGAGGCGGAGGCCCTCGTCGACCGCACCCGCCCGGACGTCGTGCTCATGGACATCCGGATGCCGACGGTGGACGGTCTCACGGCCACGGAGCGGCTGCGCGCCCGCGAGGACGCCCCGCAGGTGGTGGTGCTCACCACCTTCCACGCCGACGAGCAGGTCCTGCGGGCGCTGCGCGTGGGCGCCGCCGGATTCGTCCTCAAGGACACCCCGCCGGCCGAGATCATCGCGGCGGTGCGCCGTGTCGCGGCCGGCGACCCGGTCCTGTCGCCCGCGGTCACCCGCCAGTTGATGCGGCACGCCGTCGGCACCGGCCCCGACACGCGCCGCACCCGTGCCCGGGAACGCATCGCCGTCCTGAACGACCGCGAGCGCGAGGTCGCCGTCGCGGTCGGCCGGGGCCTGGCCAACGCCGAGATCGCCACCGGCCTCTTCATGAGCGTCGCCACCGTGAAGACGCACGTCTCGCGCATCCTGGCCAAGCTCGACCTCAACAACCGCGTGCAGATCGCGCTGCTCGCCTACGACGCGGGGCTCTTGGAGGAGGAGCAGGAAGAGCACTGACCGGCCGGGTACGCCGTCAGGCGAACGGGGGCGGGGAACCGCCGGCGATCTCCGCGAGGTGCACCGGCCTGCGCTCCCGCCGCGACAGTTCGCACGCCTCGGCGATCCGCAGTGCCTGCAGCGCCTCGCGCCCGTCGCAGGGGTTGGCCCGCTCGCCCCGGACGACCTCGACGAACGCGTTCAGCTCCGCCTCGTAGGCAGGTCCGAACCGCTCCAGGAAACCCGGCCACGGCTTGTCCGCGGCCGGTGGCCCGGTCGGCTCGGTGGACGCGATCGGCGTACGGTCGTCCAGGCCGACCACGATCTGGTCGCGTTCCCCGGCGAGCTCCATGCGCACGTCGTAGCCGGCCCCGTTCATCCGGGTCGCGGTGAGCGTGGCGAGGGTCCCGTCGTCGAGGGTGAGGAGCGCGGCGGCGGTGTCGACGTCGCCCGCCTCGCGGAACATCCGCGGCCCGGCGTCGGACCCGGCCGCGTAGACGTCCGTGACCTCCCGGTCGGTCACCCAGCGCAGCACGTCGAAGTCGTGGATCAGCGTGTCCCGGTACAGGCCGCCGGACAACGGCAGCCACGCGGCGTCCGGCGGCGCCTGGTCGCTGGTCAACGCTCGCACCGTGTGCAGCCGCCCCAGCCGGCCGGACCGCACGGCCTCGCGCGCACCCGTGTAGCCCGCGTCGAAGCGGCGCTGGAAGCCCATCTGGAGAACAGTCCCGGCCGCCTCGACCTCGGCGATCGCGGTCAGGGACCCCGGCAGATCCAGCGCGATGGGCTTCTCGCAGAACACCGGCAGACCCGAGCGTGCTGCCCGACCGATCAGTTCGGCGTGGGCCGACGTCGCCGTCGTGATCACCACGGCGTCGACGCCCCAGCGGAAGATCTCCTCCACGCCGGGCGCCGCCGTCTCGCCCAGCCGGTGCGCCAGTCCCTGGGCCCGGGCGGCGTCCGCGTCCGTGAGGATCAGGGAGCCGACCTCGCGATGCCGGCTGAGCGTGTTCGCGTGGAGGGTGCCGATGCGGCCCGTACCGATGACGCCGATGCGCATGAAAACAAAGTGCGTGCACAGCTCGCCGCTGTCAATCTGTATGTCCGGACAATCTGACTACACGACTTCCCGTCAACAACGCACGGAGCTACGCTCGGCCCGTGCCGAAACCAGAAGTGGACCCGACCGTGCAGCTCGAGCTGAGTGTGGACCGCAGCTCTCCCGTGCCGTTGTACTTCCAGCTGTCCCAGCAGCTGGAGGCCGCGATCGAGCACGGCACGCTGACCCCCGGCAGCCTGCTGGGCAACGAGATCGAGCTCGCCGCCCGGCTCGGCCTGTCCCGGCCGACCGTCCGTCAGGCGATCCAGTCGCTCGTCGACAAGGGCCTCCTCGTACGCCGCCGGGGCGTGGGCACCCAGGTCGTGCACAGCCAGGTCAAACGCCCGCTCGAGCTCAGCAGCCTCTACGACGACCTGGAGGCGGCGGGCCAGCGCCCGGCCACCCGCGTGCTCGTCAACAGGCTCGTCCCCGCCTCCGCCGAGGTCGCCGCCGCACTCGGCGTCGCCGAGGACAGCGACGTCCACCGCGTCGAACGCCTCCGCCTCGCCCACGGCGAGCCCATGGCCTACCTCTGCAACTTCCTGCCGCCCGGCCTCATCGACCTCGACACGGACCAGCTGGAGACCACCGGCCTCTACCGCATGATGCGGTCGGCGGGCATCACCCTGCACAGCGCCCGTCAGTCGATCGGCGCCCGGGCGGCGACGAAGGAGGAGGCGGAGCGGCTGGCGGAGGAGGCGGGCGCGCCGCTGCTGACCATGCAGCGGGTGACGTTCGACGACACCGGTCGAGCAGTGGAATTCGGCACACACACGTACCGTCCGACGCGCTACTCCTTCGAGTTCCAGCTGCTCGTACGGACGTGATGGTCATGCTGATGAGGGGCACGGGGCTGGGCTGATCAGCGGCTCCGCCGCGGGGGCGCGACAAGCCCCCACCGGGCCGCACTCGGCAATGATCCGCACCCCCCTCTGCTCCGCACCCTGCCCCCTGGTGAGGCAGAATCGGCGGCGATGAGCACCTACCGCGACTTCACCGCCCCCATCGGCTCCCGCCGTGCCACCGTGCTCCGCACCGTCGGCACCCGGGAGCGCCGCTCGCACCTGACGGCCCCCCGCGTGCCCACGGTCGGCATCGACATCGGCGGTACGAAGGTGATGGCGGGTGTCGTCGACGCCGACGGCAACATCCTGGAGATGCTCCGCACGGAGACCCCGGACAAGTCCAAGAGCCCCAAGGTCGTCGAGGACACCATCGCCGAGCTGGTCCTTGACCTCTCCGACCGGCACGACGTGCACGCCGTCGGCATCGGCGCGGCCGGCTGGGTGGACGCCGACCGCAACCGCGTGCTGTTCGCCCCCCACCTGTCCTGGCGCAACGAACCGCTCCGCGACCGCCTCTCGGGCCGGCTGTCCGTCCCGGTCCTGGTGGACAACGACGCCAACACCGCCGCCTGGGCCGAGTGGCGCTTCGGCGCCGGGCGCGGCGAGGACCACCTCGTCATGATCACCCTCGGCACCGGCATCGGCGGCGCGATCCTGGAGGACGGCCAGGTCAAGCGCGGCAAGTACGGCGTCGCCGGAGAGTTCGGCCACATGCAGGTCGTACCCGGCGGACACCGCTGCCCGTGCGGCAACCGCGGCTGCTGGGAGCAGTACAGCTCCGGAAACGCCCTGGTGCGCGAGGCCCGCGAGCTGGCCGCCGCCGACTCGCCGGTCGCGTACGGGATCATCGAGCACGTCAAGGGCAGCATCGGCGACATCACCGGCCCGATGATCACCGAGCTGGCCCGCGACGGCGACGCCATGTGCATCGAACTGCTCCAGGACATCGGCCAGTGGCTCGGCGTCGGCATCGCCAACCTCGCCGCCGCCCTCGACCCCTCCTGCTTCGTGATCGGCGGCGGTGTCTCGGCCGCCGACGACCTGCTGATCGGCCCCGCCCGGGACGCCTTCAAGCGGCATCTCACCGGCCGCGGCTACCGCCCCGAGGCCCGCATCGTCCGGGCCCAGCTCGGCCCGGAGGCCGGCATGGTCGGCGCCGCCGACCTCGCCCGGCTGGTCGCCCGCCGCTTCCGCCGCGCCAAGCGCCGCCGCGTGGAGCGGTACGAGCGCTACGAGCGGTACACGCAGTCGCTGCGCAGTACCCAGGAGACGTTGTGACCGCTTCCCTGCCCCACCAGGGTTCCTGGCCCGACGAGCCGGACCGTCCGGCCGAGGACCGCCGTCACATGATCCGCCGCAGGGCCCTCACCCTGCTGATCATCGTGCTGCTCATCGGCGTCCCGGCCGGCTACCTCGTGATCTCCGCGAACCAGAGCCGCGACAGCGGCAAGGACAAGGAGGCGAAGTACTCGGCGACCGGCCTGACCGAGGGCTGGCCCTCCAAGCTCCAGCGCCGGATCTACCAGGTGCCCGTCCCGCACCCGGCCTGGCACGTGGCGTACTACGAGACCAACAACTGGAAGACCAGCCGCCTCTACACCCAGTTCGAGACCAACGCTGCCGGTCTGGACGCCTACCTGACGGGTCTGGGCGTGACCCGCAAGGACCTGAAGCAGGGCCACATCACCATCGGCGCCCGCGACCGGAAGATCACCGGCTGGAAGTTCGCCACGACCGACTCCTGGTACGGCTTCGTCCACCGGCAGAAGAACCCCGCACCCACCCACGACGTGGTCGTGGACCTGTCCAACCCGGCGTACCCCTGGGTGTACGTCGTGGGCCGGACGGTGCCCTAGGGGGCGTGACGCCGCGGAGATCCGTCAGCAGCCCCCTGGCCCGCCGCCGGGGCCGATTGTCAGAGGCCGCCCGTAGAGTCGGAGACAACTGATCCGACACGCTGGGCGGGAGGTGGCAGGACGTATGCGAGAGGCGGCCCAGGTGGCCGAGCGGACGGGGGACACCACTGTCCCGGTCCGGCTCCCCGCCGTCTTCCTGCCCGCGCCCCTCCCGCGCGAGGGCCGCATCGCCTTCTGGGACCCCGAGGGCGAGCCCCTCCCCCCAGGGGACGCGCAAGACACCGCGGACGCCCGGGACACCGAGCTGACCGTCGTACGACGGCACGGCGCCGCCGGAGTCCGGCGCCGCACCACCCGTGCGCTGACCCTCCCGCTCGACGCGGCCCTGCCGCTCCTCGTGCGCGCCCGGCACGACCCCGCGGCCCACCCCGCCACGGCCTGCTGGGGCGCCGCCGCCCTGCACGCCCTGCGGCTGACCGCCCGCGGCCGGCTGCTGCCCGGCCTCACCGCCATGGGCCACGACGCCTGGCGGGCCGGCCCCCTCGACCCCGACGACATCGCGCACCTGCGCGCGGTGGCCGCCGCCCTGCCCTACGAGGGCCACGCCGTGCCGCTGCCGGGCCCCGGCCCGATCCTGCTGCCCGAACCGGAAGCCCTGGTACGCGCCTTCCTCGACGCGGTCGCCGACACCCTGCCCCGCACCCCGGCCGCGCCCCACACCTCCGGCAGGCCCTTCGCCGCCCGCGAGGCCCAGCACCTGCCCACCGCCCACGACTGGGCCGCCGAGGTCGCCGCCGGCATGGACGCCGGCGTGCGGATCTCGCTGCGCCTGGACTTGTCGGCGTACGACCTGTTCGACGACGCCTCCGGCGGTGCCCGCAGCGCCGGAGCCGCGATCGTCCAGGTGCACAGCCTCGCCGACCCCACCCTCGTCGCCGACGCGGCGGCCCTGTGGGCGGGCGCCGCCGACGCCTTCGGGCCCCGCGCGCGCGTGGACGCCGCCCTCGCCGTGCGCCGCGCGGCCCGCGTCTGGCCCCCGCTCGACCGGCTCGCCGACCAGGACGTGCCCGACGTGCTGGCCCTGACCGAGGACGAGCTCAGCGACCTGCTCGGCGTCGCGGCGACCCGGCTCGCGGCCGCCGGGGTCGCCGTGCACTGGCCCCGGGACCTCGCGCAGGACCTGTCCGCCGCGGCGGTGGTCCGAACGGCCCCCGGCTCGGCGACCGACGGCACCGGCTTCTTCGAGAGCGAGGACCTCCTCCAGTTCCGCTGGCAGCTGGCGCTCGGCGGCGACCCGCTCACCGACACCGAGATGGACGCCCTCGCCGAGGCCCACCGCCCGGTCGTCCGGCTGCGCGACCAGTGGGTGCTGGTGGACCCGGCGCTCGTCCGCAAGGCCCGCAAACGGGACCTGGGCCTGCTCGACCCGGTCGACGCGCTGTCCGTAGCCCTGACCGGCACGGCCGACGTCGACGGCGAGACGGTCGAGGCCGTCCCCGTCGGTGCGCTGGCCGCCCTGCGCGACCGCCTGACCGCGGGGATCCGCCCGGCCGAACCACCCCCGGCCCTTCGGGCCACCCTCCGGGACTACCAGCTCCGGGGCCTGGCCTGGCTCGACCTGATGACCTCCCTCGGCCTCGGCGGCTGCCTCGCCGACGACATGGGCCTCGGCAAGACCGTCACCCTCATCGCCCTGCACCTCAAGCGGGCCCGCCGCGAACCGACCCTGGTGGTCTGCCCTGCCTCCCTGCTGGGCAACTGGCAGCGGGAGATCAACCGCTTCGCCCCCGGCGTCCCCGTCCGCCGCTTCCACGGCCCGGACCGCAGCCTCGACGACCTGGACGGCGGCTTCGTCCTCACCACCTACGGCACCATGCGCTCGGCGGCCCCCGCCCTGGCCGACCGCACCTGGGGCATGGTCGTCGCCGACGAGGCGCAGCACGTCAAGAACCCCTACTCGGCCACCGCCAAGGCCCTGCGCACGATCCCGGCCCCCGCGCGCGTGGCCCTGACCGGCACCCCCGTCGAGAACAACCTCTCGGAGCTGTGGGCGCTGCTCGACTGGACCACCCCGGGCCTGCTCGGCCCGCTGAAGTCCTTCCGCGCCCGGCACGCGCGCGCCGTGGAGAACGGCGAGGACGAGGAGGCGGTGGAGCGTCTGGCCCGGCTGGTCCGGCCCTTCCTGCTGCGCCGCAAGAAGTCCGACCCGGGCATCGTGCCCGAGCTGCCGCCCAAGACGGAGACCGATCATCCGGTGCCGCTCACCCGTGAACAGGCCGCGCTGTACGAGGCGGTCGTCCGCGAGTCGATGCTCGCCATCGAGACGGCCGAGGGCATGCCCCGCCGCGGCCTGGTTCTGAAGCTCCTCACCTCGCTGAAGCAGATCTGCAACCACCCCGCGCTGTTCCTCAAGGAGGAGCACACCCCGTCCGCCGGCGACCGGCTCGCCGCCCGCTCCGGGAAACTCGCCCTGCTGGACGAGCTGCTGGACACCCTGCTGGCCGAGGACGGGTCCGCCCTCGTCTTCACCCAGTACGTCGGGATGGCCCGCCTGATCACGTCCCATCTGGCCACCCGCGCCGTCCCGGTCGACCTCCTCCACGGCGGCACGCCGGTCCCCGAGAGGGAGCGCATGGTGGACCGTTTCCAGGCCGGTTCGACGCCGGTCCTGGTGCTGTCGCTCAAGGCGGCCGGGACCGGCCTCAACCTCACCCGGGCGGGCCATGTCGTGCACTTCGACCGCTGGTGGAACCCGGCCGTCGAGGAACAGGCCACCGACCGCGCGTACCGCATCGGCCAGACCCAGCCGGTCCAGGTGCACCGCCTCATCACGGAGGGCACCGTCGAGGACCGCATCGCCGAGATGCTCCGGTCCAAGCGTGCCCTGGCCGACGCGATCCTCGGCTCCGGCGAGTCCTCCCTCACGGAACTGACGGACCGGGAGCTGACCGACCTGGTGTCCCTGCGGAGGTCGGCATGACACCCCGCGAGGACCGTGCACCCGCCCCCGGGGACGACGCGACGGGCGCCCGCCCGGCCGACGAGGCCCGCCGCGCGCTGCGCGAGGCCCGCGAGCGGGCGGCTCAGGACCCGGCCCGTACGGAACCCTCACCGGCCGGGGGAGCCGCCGCCCAGGAGGAGGCTCCCGGTCCGGCGGACGCGGCACGCGAAGCGCTGCGGAGGGCGGTGTCCGGGCGGCGGGGGGACGATGCCTGCGAGGTCGCCGGCCCCTCCGCTTCCGAAGGCGGCGCTGAGCGGCACGACACGACTGCCCCCGGTGTGGACAGTGGGCCGGAGGACGTCGGCACGCCCCGCGACGCCGATGCACGCGCGGACAGCCCGGCGGTCGTGAATCCGGAGCCGCGGGAATCCGGCGCCCCGCGGACGAGTCCGGAGGAGACCACCCCGGCCGGTGCGGCCCCCGCACGGTCTGCCGACCGGCCGGGCGCCGAGCCGCGGGCCGCGGACGTCGCACGCGAGGCGCTGCGCGCGGCTCGGGACGACGCACGGCGGGCCCGCGAGGAGACCGAGCGGGAAGGTGCCCGCCGCAGGCGCCGGGCCCGGCAGCGCGCCGTGGACGACAGGGCGGCAGCTGCGCGACGGGCGGGCGCGGACGCCTCCGGCAGGGGCGCGCACGGCCTACGGCAGTTGCTGTCCGACGCCTTCCGGATGCCGGACCTGTCGGACGCGACCTCGGACGACCATGAGCTGACGACCGGGCAGGAGAGCCGGTCCGCTCGCACGGCCGACCCGCTGCGGGGCATGGGCGCGGCGGGCTCGGATGTGCCGGACCGTGGGAACGGCTTGGCTGCATCGGGCTCGGATGTGCCGGACCGTGGGCAGGACTTGGCTGCGGCGAACCCGGAGACGTCGGACACCGGGCACGGCCTGGCCGCATCGGGCCCGGATGCGCCGAACACATGGCATGGCCTGGCCGCGCCGGGCTCGGATGCGCCTGGCAGCGGGCAGGACTTGGCCACGGCGAGCCGGGAGGCGTCGGGCAGCGGGCAGGACTTGGCCGCGGCGAGCCCGGAGGCGTCGGGCAGTGGGAGCGGCCTGACCGCGCCGAGCTCGGATGCGCCGGGTGGTGGGCACCACTTGGGCGCGGCGAACCCGGAGACGCCGGACCGTGGGCACGGCCTGACCTCATCGGGCCCGGAGGCGTCGGGCAGCGGGCAGGACTTGGCCGCGGCGAACCCGGAGACGCCGGACCGTGGGCACGACTTGGTCGTGCCGCGCCCCGACACGCCGGACACTGGGCACGACTTGACCGCGCCGAGCCCGGAAACGCCGCGCAGCGCAGGAAGCCCGGAATCTCGTCCCGAGGCCTCGGCTGCCCCGACCACCGGCACGAGTGACCCGGCCCCCCGGGAACCGGCCCCCATCCCGCACGGCAACGGCCGGGCCGACCAGGATCTCGCCCCCACCCAGCACCACGACGCCCAGCACCACGACGCCCCGCCCACCACCGATACCCCGCCCTCAGACACCCCGACCAGGCCTGCCCCGGCCTCCGTCGCGACCCCACCCCCGTCCCACACCCGGCCCCGCCACCCCGCGCCCACGAGCTCCGCGTCCCACGCCCCCCGGTCGGCCCGATCCCCCCGGTCCATGGCCGCCCCGTCCCGTGACAACGAACTCCGCCGTACCTTCCCGCCCCTCCCGCCCCGGGACGGCGACCGCTTCGCCGAGAGCTGGTGGGGCAACGCCTGGGTCGAGGCGCTGGAGCAGGGAGCGCTCGACGTGAAGCGGCTGGAGCGCGGGCGGGGATACGCGGGACAGGGGCATGTCGACGCCATCACCGTGACCCCCGGCCTCGTGCTGGCCTACGTCCAGGGCAGCCGCCCCCGCCCGTACCGCGTCCAGGTGCGCCTGCGCACGCTCGACGACACCGACTGGGACCGCTTCCTGGACGCCGCCGCCGACCGCCCCGGGCACATCGCGGCCCTGCTCGACAAGGAGATGCCCCAGTCCCTCGCGGAGTGCGGCGTGCCGCTGCTGCCCGGCCCCGGTGACCTGGAGCCCCATTGCAGCTGCCCCGACCGCGGCCACCCCTGCAAGCACGCGGCCGCCCTCTGCTACCAGACCGCCCGGCTGCTCGACGCCGACCCCTTCGTCCTGCTCCTGCTGCGCGGCCGGGGCGAGCGGGACCTGCTCGACGCGCTGTCGCGGCTGAGCGCCACCCGCGCGGCGCGCGCCGCGCAGGACAGGGGCCCGGCGCCCCTGCCCGGCGTGCGGGCGGCGGAGGTGCTCGCCTCGCGCGCCCCCGCGCCCCTCCCCGCTCCATTGCCTCCGCCCGCCCACCCCGAGCAGCCCCCGGCCTACCCGGCGGCTCCAGGCGGCCCGGACCCCTTCGCGCTGGACCAGTTGGCCACGGACGCCGCGGCCCGCGCCCACGCCCTGCTCGGCACCGGCCGTGACCCGGTCGGGCAGCTCACCTTCTGGCAGGACGCCGTCCGCCTGGCCGCCGCCCGACCCGGGGCGGGACTCACCGCCGGCACCCGGGCGCTCTACGCGTCCCTCGCCGCCGCGGCGGGCCGTACCCCGTCCGAGCTGGCCCGGGCGGTCGCCGCCTGGCGTCAGGGCGGACCGGAGGGCCTCGCCGTACTGGAGGAGCCGTGGGATCCGCCGGCCGGGCGGTTCGACCGGGCCCGCCCTCTCCTGCTCGCCGCCGACCTGCCCGCCTTCCGGCCCCGGCGCAACCACCTCACCCACCCCCAGGGCCACGTCCAGCTCCGTCTCGGCCGCGACGGCCTCTGGTACGCGTACGAGTCCGAGCCGGGCCGCGACGACTGGTGGCCCAGAGGCACGCCGGACCTGGACCCGGTCGGCGCCCTCACCGGCCTCGGGCTGCCGGGCGACCTCTGATGGAGCCCCCCGGGGCGTCCTCGGGGCTCACGCGTGACGGCGGTGCATGGACTCCAGGGCGGCGGCCAGGACATGGGGATCGTGGTGGCCCTTGTAGACGGGTGGAGGCTGCTTGTCGAGGCGGAGGAGTCGGGCCACCGCTGTCCAGGCAGTGCGTACGGAGTACTCGACGGTGAAAACGACGTCGTCGGGTACTTCGGCGAACTGTCCGATGAAGGCGAGATTCACTGATCCCTCGGGGACGACCTTGGGCCGGTCGTCGCGGCGGCGGGCCAGGAACTGGCTGGTGAGGTACGGCATCAGGCAGGGCACGGCGGTGGAGGTCTCCAGGACGCGAGCGCTCACCCGCTCGTCGAACGGCAGGTGGTGAAGGACCTCTTCCAGGATTTCCCGGCCGGAGCACATCGTCATCGGCTTCGGCGTGTGGTTGCCCGCACGGCCGGGGAACAGGCCGTAGCCCCACCAGACCGAGACCCCCTCAGGCTGGTCGGGACCGATGGGCCGGCGGGGCGCGACGATGGTGAGGAGCCAGTTCGAATCGGTGAAGGTCATCAGGCCGCCCTCGCCGGTCTCGCGGCCGCTGAACTCCTCCAGCGCTTCGAGGAAGCCCGGCTCCTTGGCGGTGACGGTGAACGACTCCAGGCGGGACTCCTTGATGTGCTTGTCGAAGACGGCCGGGTTGCCGAAGTCGTCCCGTCCGCGGGCCAGCCGGTGCCAGAGCAGCCAGGCGTCGGAGCGGTGGGGCCGTGGGGACGGTGGGGCGGTGTGCGAGCCAAGACTGCAGGCGTCCGTCATGGAGCCGTTGGTCACCAGGACCAGGTCCTCGGGTGCCACGACGATCCTCTCGTCCCGTCCGTGCCGGGAGAGGAAGATGGTCTTGACGACCGTGTTCGGGCGTTCCGGTGCGAGTCCGAGGTCGGTGACGTGGCATCCGGTGTGGAAGGTGACGCCGCGTTCGCTCAACCAGGCGGTCAGGGGGCGCACGAGGAAGTCGTACTCGTTGTAACGCGTGCGGTGGATGCCTGACATGGCGGAGAACTCGGGGAAGAGGTGGATGAAGCGCCTGAGGTAGCGGCGGAACTCGATGGCGCTGTGACAGGGCTGGAAGGCGAACGCGGTGCACCACATGAACCAGAAGTTCGTGGAGAAGAAGTGCTCGCCGAAGCAGTCGGTGATCCGCTTGCCGTCCAGGTGCCCTTCAGGGGTGGCCAGGCACCGGACCAGCTCCAGTCGGTCGCGCTCGGAGAATCCCATCGAGCGGGTGTCGACGATCTTCCCGTCGCCGTCGATGAGGCGTGCGACGTCGTCCCGGGCGAAGTCCACGTGTCCGGCGAGGATTTCCTGCGTAACCGGCACCGAGGGGTCGTCGAGGGCGGGAATGCCGGAGAGCAGGTCGTGGGTACAGCGGAACTCGGCCTCGAACATCCGCCCGTCGCGCATGGCGTGACCGGCGCCGGCCGTGCCGTCCGCGTCCGGTTCGCCGCCGATCTCCCGTCGTTCCTCGAAGAGGTGGATGTCAGCTCCGTCGAATCCGCCGTCGCGGATCAGGAACGTGGCCGCGGCGAGCGCCGCGACACCGCTTCCCACCAGATATGCCTTCGCCATCACGTGCCCCTCGTTGTCACCCGTCGGTCGGGAACCGCACCATCAGTGATTCCCGCGTCTGTCGCGCCCGCCAGCGGGCGGTTGGCCACCTGTCCGGGCAGAACAGCCGGGGGGTGTCGCAGCCCTCCAAGCGGGGTGGGAGGTCCCGACGGCGTTCAGGCTGTCGGGCCGGGCAGCCACAGGTCGGGGCCGAAGACCTCGTAGCGGATGCGCTGTGCCGGAACCCCGGCGTGCAGCAGTTGCGCGCGAACGTCACGCATGAACGGCAGCGGGCCGCACAGGAACACCGTGGCGTTCTCGGGCAGTTCGATGCCGTCGAGGTTCATCAGGCCCTCGCGGGCGTCGGGTTCCTCCGTGCCGGGCCGCTCGTACCAGAAGACGGCGCGGGCGTCCGGCAGTTGCCCGGCGAGCTTGCTCGTCTCGGTGCGCAGGGCGTGGTCGGCCGGGGAGCGGTCGGCGTGCAGGACCAGCACGGGGCGGGCCGAGCCGAGGGCGGTGAGATGGGCCAGGATGCCCGTCATGGGGGTGCCGCCGATGCCCGCGGAGACGAGGACGACGGGCGCGGTGGCATCGGCCGCATCGTCGAGGAAGACATCGCCGAAGGGCGCGGAGAGCGTCAGTTCGTCGCCCTCGTGGATCTGCGCGTGCAGCAGGTTGGAGACCTCGCCGTCCGGTGCCCCGGCCGTCCCGGCGACCCGCTTCACGGTGATCCGCCGCTGATCTCCGCCCGGGTCCGAGGACAGGCTGTACTGGCGCAGCTGGTGCACCCCGTCGGCCATCGGGACCCGCACGCTCACGTACTGGCCCGCCCGCGCCCGCGGGGCCGGCTGGCCGTCGGCCGGGCGGAGCAGGAAAGACACCACGTCCGGGGTCTCGATGCGGCGCTCGACGACCGTCCACTGCCGCCACCCCTTGCCGGGTTCCACGCCCGCGTCCTGGTACAGGCGGGCCTCACGGCCGATCAGGGCGCCGGCCATCAGCCAGTACACCTCGTCCCAGGCGGCGGCCACCTCGGGGGTGACGGCGTCGCCGAGGACCTCGGCTATCGCGCCGAACAGGTACTTGTGCACGATCGTGTACTGGTCGTCGGTTACGCCGACCGCGGCGTGCTTGTGCGCGATCCGGTCCAGCAGCGTGTCCGGGCGGGTTTCCGGATCGTCGAGCAGCGCGGTCGCGAACCCGGCGATCGAACCGGCCAGCGCGCGGCGCTGGGCTCCGCTGGCCTGGTTGCCGCGGTTGAACATCCCGTCGAGCAACTCCGGCCGGTCGCGGAACATCGCGCCGTAGAAGCGGGTGGTGATCTCGTCGAGGGCACCGGCCACGGCGGGCAGGGTGGCACGGACCACAGCGGCGGATTCTGCGGACAGCATGAGGTCTCCCGGGCAGGGGGTGGGGTGGGAAGGGCGCCGCTCGCATCCGGCGACACCTCCTGTGTAGCAGGCACCCGACCGCGTTTCGGCGCTGATTCACGGCGCTGGGCGAAGAGGGGCCGAACGGCCCCATGGGTCGGGGCGTATCGGTCCCGAAACCCGCACCGTCGCAGGGCCGTACGGCACCGGGACGACCGACTTTCGGCTCTGTCTGTCGCAGCCGTTCCGGTGAGCGCCGGCGGTGGTGTGATCGCCAGGCGCTCCGCAGTCCTCCCCCTGTGGGAGGTGGGCCTCCGGGCGGTCTACTGATCGCGGCGCCACTTCCGGTACGCGGCCACCGCCGTCGGCAGAGTGGGAAAGATCCGTTCGCGGCCGACGGTGTCCGTCAGGCCGTAGGCCGTCAGGTCGTCCAGCAGGTCCTGCTTGACGCGGGCGAGGGCGAAGACGATGCCGAGGCGGGTGAGATCGCGGCGGACTTCGTCGACCGCGTCCAGGGCGGTGATGTCGACCTCCACATTGGCCTCGGTGTTGAGGACGAACCAGCGGACCGGTTCGGTCTGTTCGTCAACGGCCTCCAGGGCCCGGCGGCGGAAGTTCTCCGCGTTGGCGAAGAACAACGGGGAGTCGTAGCGGTAGACGAGCAGGCCCGGGATGGTGCGGGCTTGCGGGTAGTCGTCGACGTCGTGCATGCCGGCTACGCCGGGGACCAGGCCCTGAACAGCGTCGTGCGGGCGGGCCACCCGGCTCAGCAGTTCGGCCACGGACAGGCCTACGGCGACCAGCACGCCGTACAGGATGTCCAGGGCGAGAACCCCGGTCAGGCAGCCGAGCGCCAGCAGGAGTTCCCGGCGGCGGAAGGACGCCAGTCGCCGGAAGCCCGTCAGGTCGATCATGCGGACGGCCGCGTAGCCGACGAGCGCCCCGAGGACTGCCGTGGAGGTGCGGGAGAGCAGCGGGCTCAGGAAGAGCAGGACCGCGAGGACAGCCGTACCGGCCACCAGTGAGTACGCCTGGCTGTGCCCGCCCGCTGAGGAGGCGAGCGCGGTTCGGCTGGCGCTGCTGCTGACCGGGAAGCCGTGCAGCGTGCCCGCGCCGAGGTTGGCCGCGCCCAGGGCGAGGAACTCCTGGTTGGCGTCGAGCCCGGGACCCTGGTCGTCCCGCGTGGTGAAGGCGCGTGCGGTGAGGATGACATCGGTGTAGCCGACCAGGAGGACGCCCAGGGCGGGGAGCACCAGATGCGGCAGTTCGGTCAGCTCGGGCAGCGCCACGGCGGGCAGGCCCGACGGGACGTCGCCGATCACCTTGATGCCGTAGTGGTCGTCGAGGTCGAACAGGGCCACGGCCGCAGTAGCGAACACCACGACGAGCAGAGGGCCGGGGACGGTGGGGAAGAAGTGGGCCACCGTGAAGAGGACGCCGAGCGCCACCATGGAGAACAGGGCCGTGGCCACGTGGAGGTGCGACAGGTGGCGTACGAAGGACCACAGTTGGGGGAAGAAGGCTGAGCCCGTCGTCGGGACACCGGTCAGTTTGGGTAGCTGGTCCACGATCATGATCAGTGCCACGCCCGCCAGATATCCGATCAGCACCGGCCGGGACAGCAGATCAGCGATGAAGCCGAGCCGCGCCGCCCATGCCAGCAAGCACAGCAGGCCGACCGCGATCGCGAGGGTGGCCGTCAGCGCCGCGTAGCGTGCCGGATCTCCGGCGGCGAGCGGGCCGACCACCGTCGCTGTCATCAGCGCGGTCGTCGACTCGGGGCCGACGGAGAGCAGGCGGGAGGAGCCCAGCAGGGCGTACAGGGCGAGCGCGGGCAGGATCGCCCACAGCCCGGCGACCGGCGGCAGGCCGGCCACGCCCGCGTACGCCATCACCTGGGGCACGAGATACGCGGCCACCGTCACTCCGGCCAGGACGTCGCCCCTCAGCCACGAGCGCCGATAGCCGAGCAGCGCGCCGAGCCCGGGCACCAGGCGGCGCCACCTCGGAGCACGGTCGACCGAGCTCTGGGACATGATCCTCCTTGGGCCGAAGGAACTCAGGATCCTCCGGGCTTCCGGCCGACCGCGAGGTGCCGAACGGCCCGCGAGGCATCCGCTGCTGACACAGCGCTGCTCGTCGACATGCCGGGCAGCGGCAGCTGACACCTCCTTGGGGAGCAAACTGCACACGAGCGCTCCGAGAACCGAGGCTGGGCGCGCCCGGACGCCACCGCTCGACTTCGTTCCGCTCGCACGCGCCGCCCTGTCGTCGGCCGGAGTCGACGGACGCTGCATGGCGAGCCAATGCTCGGCCCATGGGGCCTATCGGCCCCCGACGAGGGACCTGCGGTCTCTGCACCGTGCCCTTGCCCCGCCACCATCCTGGGACTCGGAACCCCGATCAGGAGGAGGACATCATGTCCCGTACCGTCACCGTGGGCCTCGACGGCTCGCCCGAGAGCCGTGCCGCTGCTGAGTGGGCGGCCCGCGAGGCGAAGCTGCGTGGCCTGCCGCTGAAGTTGGTGCATGTCTGGGAGCCCGTCCCGGAGCCCATCGCGCAGGCCCCGCTTCTGGGTTCCGAGACGCAGGCGCACTGGAGCGAGCGGATTCCGCGCGAGGCGGCTGAGGGACTTCGCCTGCGCCACCCGGGCGTTGACGTGGCCATGGAGCAGATTTCCGGCAGGCCGACGGACGCATTGGCCGAGGCGGCGAAGGACGCCGAGTTGCTGGTCCTCGGCTCCCGCGGACTGAGTGGGATCGGTGGATTCCTCGTCGGGTCCGTGGGCGCGGCCGTGATCGCTCGCACCGAGACCCCCGTTGTCCTCGTGCGAGCCGGTGAGCAGGCCGCCGACGAGCACGAGAAGGACCCTGCGGGCATCCCGTCCGCCGCCACCGCTTACCGGCCCGTGGTGCTCGGCCTGGACACCGACCATCCCCATGACACCGTGATCGCTTTCGCGTTCGAGGAGGCCGCCCGCCGTGGCACCGCGCTGAAGGTCGTGCACGGCTGGAACCTGCCGCCTTACTTCGCCTACGGCCTGCCCGCCGACCCCCAGCTCAACGCCGAACTGGGCCGACAGGACGCTGCCGCTCTCGCCAGGGTCCTGAGCCCCTGGCGGCAGAAGTACCCGGACGTCGAGGTCGTCGAGGAGTCCCGCTCCGGCAGCCCTGCCAACCACGTCATCGACGCCTCCCACGAGGCATCGCTGGTCGTCGTCGGCCGCCGGATCCGCCGCAGCCCGATCGGCGCCCGCATCGGATCCGTGACGCACGCGGTACTGCACCACGCCACCGCCCCCGTCGCCGTCATCGCGCACGACTGAACGCACCATCCGAGGGAGTGGAGATCATGAACGCACCGGCCGAACGAGCCCCTGGGCCCCTGGTCGTGGGCGTGGACGGTTCCGAGCCGAGCCTGCGTGCCGTCGACTGGGCGGCCGGCGAGGCAGTGCTGCGCGGGGTGCCGCTGCGGGTGGTGTACGCCTGCCTGTGGGAGCGGTACGAGGGGGCCGCACTCGCCCGGGACATCGGCAAGCCGACCGCGCTGCCCTTGGCCCAGGACGTCGTCGGCGCCGCCGCGCAGCGGGCCCGCGTCCGGCATCCCGACCTGCGGGTGACCGCCGACGTGGTGTTCGAGGAGCCGGAGTACGCCCTGGTGCGCGAGGGCCGGAACGCCTCCGCGCTGGTGGTGGGCACCCGCGGCCGCAGCGGCGTCGCCGAGATGCTTCTCGGCTCGGTCAGCCTGGCCGTTGCCGCCCACGCCGACTGCCCGGTGATCGTACTGCGCGGTAGTCACGACAACCAGGCGACGCCCGCGGTCCATGGACGCGTCGTGGTGGGCGTCGGTGACGAGGCAAAGGAGTCGGCAGTCGTGAGGTTCGCCGCCGAGGAGGCGCGGCGACGCGGCGTACCTCTGGAGGCCGTACGGGCCTGGCGGTGCCCCGCGCACGAGAGCACCGACCACCCCCTGCTGGCCGGCGAGCCCGCCCGACTGCACGAGAAGCAGGCCGCCGAGGAACTGGAGGCGGCACTGCGGGACCTCCCCGTGGACGTCAGCGTGCGGCGGCGTACCGTCGAGGGCCCCGCCCGGCGGGTGCTGGTCGGGGCCTCGCACGAATCCGACCTGCTGGTGGTCGGTGCCAAGCGTCGCGAGGGGCGCTTCGGGCTCCAGCTCGGGCGGGTCGCCCACGCGGTACTGCACCACTCGGCCTGCCCGGTCGCCGTCGTACCGCACCCGGAGCGGGACGCCTGACCGGCGTCTCAGCGGCTCGCCGCGTGGTCCGGGACGTAGGTCCGCACGTCACGTCGGCGGGCGCGCGCAGCCGGTCGATGACGGTCTGGGCGGCGGATCGAGCATGGGCGGCGGGACCTCCCCCCTCTCCTTTCCACTCTCCTCTCGTCCGGCCGGGCCCGGGGCCGCACGGCCCGGAGGGACGGGGCCGCATGGCGTGCCGACGGGCTCCGCCGGCCTCTGCCCGCAGAGTCCGCGGACGACGAGCATCCTCCGTGGAGCCGCGTGGGATCGACGCTCAGCCGATCGGCGACGAGCGCGCCACCGCGCTCAGCACCCCGGAGCGACAGCCCGGGCAACAGAAGGGAGAGAGTCGATGACTGACCGTCATGTGAGCGTAGGACTGGACGGTTCGCTGGTCGCCGTTCGGGCGCTTGACCGGGCCGCAGAGGAAGCGGTGCGCCGCGGCACCGCTTTGCGCATCGTCTACGCGGTGGCCGACCGTGACGAGGCGGGACCGGTTCTGGCCTCGGCCGCGGCACGGGTCCACGAGCGCCATAGCGGTCTGCCGGTGGAGACCAGGGCCGTGGAAGGCGGCGCGGTGCGGGCGCTGGCGGGGGAGAGCGCGGACGCGAATGGAGGACGCCCGCCTGCGGCACCGCGACGGGATCCGCGCCCACGGCACCGACCTCTCGGACGTCGCCGACTGGACCTGGGTCGGCTGATCCACGCCAAAGGGCCCCGTACGAAGGGACGTTCGGGCCATCGTCCGGGCCCAGCAGCCTCTCCGACGCACGTCACGCAAGCGGCACATTGAAAGCGCGACGAGAGACGACATCTCAGGAGCAGCTCCCTCGGAGGGGATGAGCATCATGGCAGTCCACGATCACCCGCACCGCCACACGGGGTTCCGCTTCCCGTCCCTGCGCAGGACCGGGACGGCACCGGCGGCGACCGACACGGCAGCGACGACCGCGACGAGCGCGTACGTGTTCGCCGGGCTGCGTCTGCTGACCGGGTTCGTCTTCCTGTGGGCGTTCTTCGACAAGACCTTCGGCTTCGGCTATGCCACCCCGGCGGGCAAGGGCTGGATCGACGGCGGCTCACCGGCCAAGGGCTTCCTCGGCGGGGTCGCCGTCGGCCCCATGGAGTCCACGTTCCACGAATGGGCCGGGGCCGCGTGGGCGGACTGGCTGTTCATGCTCGGTCTGCTGGGCATCGGCCTCGCCCTGATCGCGGGCATCGGCCTACGGCTCGCCGCCATCGCCGGCACCGCCATGATGGCGCTCATGTGGATCGCCGAATGGCCGCCGGCCAAGCACCTGTCCGACGGGTCGGCGAGCATGTCGACCAACCCGTTCGCCGACTACCACCTCATCTACGCCATCGTCCTGATCGCCCTGGCGGTCGCGGGCGCCGGCGCCACCTGGGGACTGGGCAAGGCGTGGGCGCGGCTGCCCCTCGTCAGCCGCAACCGCTGGCTGCTGTGAGGGCCGCGCGCTCGTCTGACCGGGGCACCTCCGCTCGTCGGCGGGGTGCCCCGGTCCGTTCGTTCGCCCGCGCCGACTCGGTGTGGCGAGGCCGCGCCTGCCTGGGCCCAATGGCCCGGAAAGCGAGGGACGGACGGCGCGCCCCTGGTACGCCGGCCGGCCCTCCTCGGGGGCACCGCGAGCAACGAGGATCGACAGTGCAGACAGTTCACCTGCACAGTGAGGGAGAGACCGGCGATGACGGCAACGGTGACAGCTGGACTTCGGTCGACTACCGAGGCATGGCGGGGGTTCGTCGGCACGGACTGGCGGGAGCACGTCGATGTGCGCGACTTCATCCAGGCCAACTACACGCCGTGCGAAGGCGATTCCACCTTCCTGGCCGGGCCGACCGAGCGCACGCTCGCCGTCTGGGGCAAGGTGGCCGCTCTGTTCCCCGAGGAACGGCGCCGCGGTGTCCTCGACGTCGACACGGGCACCCCGTCCACCATCACCTCGCACCGGCCGGGCTACATCGACCGCGACCGCGAACTGATCGTCGGTCTGCAGACCGATGCCCCGCTGCGGAGGGCGATCATGCCCAACGGCGGGCTGCGGATGGTGGAGAACGGGCTGAAGGCGTACGGCTACCAGACCGATCCCTTCGTCAATCGTGTCTTCAGCACCTACCGCAAGACCCACAACGCCGGCGTCTTCGATGCCTACACCGCCGAAATGCGGGCCGCCCGCAAGGCCGGGATCATCACCGGGCTGCCGGACGCCTACGGCCGCGGCCGGATCATCGGCGACTACCGGCGCGTCGCGCTGTACGGCACGGCCCGCCTGATCGCGGCCAAGCGGGCCGAGCGTGCCCTGCTGGACGCGCGGCCCTCCAGCCCGGACGTCGTCCGCGACCGCGAGGAACTCGCCGAGCAGATCCGGGCGCTGGACGAGCTGGCCGAGATGGCGGCCTCGTACGGATGCGACGTCACGCGCCCCGCCGCCACTGCGCACGAGGCGGTCCAATGGCTCTACCTCGGCTTCCTGGCCGCGGTGAAGGAGCAGAACGGCGCCGCGATGTCGCTGGGCCGTACCTCCACCTTCCTGGACGTCTACCTCCAGCGCGACGTGGACGAGGGGGCCATCGACGAGTCGCGCGCGCAGGAGCTGATCGACGACTTCGTGATCAAGCTGCGGATCGTACGGTTCCTGCGCACCCCCGAGTACGACACCCTGTTCTCCGGCGACCCCACCTGGGTGACGGAGTCCATCGGCGGCGTCGGCACCGACGGCCGCCCGCTGGTCACCCGCACCTCGTTCCGTTTCCTGCAGACCCTCCACAACCTGGGCCCCGCCCCCGAGCCGAACCTCACCGTCCTGTGGTCGCCGCGACTGCCCGAGGGCTTCAAGCGGTTCTGTGCCCAGATCTCCATCGACACCAGTGCGATCCAGTACGAGTCCGACGACCTGATGCGTCCGCGTACCGGCGACGACACGGCGATCGCCTGCTGCGTCTCCGCGATGGCGGTGGGCAGGCAGATGCAGTTCTTCGGCGCGCGGGTCAATCTGGCCAAGGCGCTGCTGTACGCGGTCAACGGCGGCCGGGACGAGATGACCGGCGAGCAGGTCGCCCCCGAGGCGCCCGCGCTGACCCGCGAGTACCTGGACTACGAGCAGCTGCGGGCGGCGTACGACCACATGCTCGACTGGCTCGCGGCCACGTACGTCAACACGCTCAACGTCATCCACTACATGCACGACAAGTACGCCTACGAACGCATCGAGATGGCTCTGCACGACCACCCGGTGCACCGCTTCATGGCGTGCGGCATCGCCGGCCTGTCGGTCGCCGTGGACAGCCTGTCCGCCGTCAAGTACGCGCGCGTGAAGGTCTTCCGGGACGCCACCGGACTCGCGGTCGACTTCCGGACCGAGGGGGAGTTCCCGGCGTACGGCAACAACGACGACCGCGCCGACAGCATCGCGGTCGACCTGGTGGAGTCGTTCATGGCCAAGGTGCGCAAAAACCCCACCTACCGGAACGCCGAGCACACCCAGTCGGTGCTGACCATCACCTCCAACGTCGTCTACGGCAGGCACACCGGCAACACCCCCGACGGCCGCCGCGCCGGGGCGCCCTTCGCACCCGGTGCCAACCCGATGAACGGCCGGGACCGGCACGGCGTCGCCGCCTCGGCCCTCTCGGTGGCCAAGCTCCCGTACGAGCAGGCCCGGGACGGCATCTCGCTGACCACGACGATCACGCCCGAGGGACTGGGCCACGACCCGGCCGAGCGCGCCGGGCATCTGGTCGGCATCCTGGACGCTTACATGGCCTCCGGCGGGTTCCACATGAACGTCAACGTCCTGGACCGGGCGATGCTCGAGGACGCCATGGAACACCCGGAGAAGTACCCGGAGTTGACGGTCCGCGTCTCGGGCTATGCCGTCAACTTCGTCCGCCTGACCCGCGAGCAGCAGCTCGACGTGATCAGCCGCACCTTCCACGGATCGCTGTGACCACCAGGGCCGAGCCGGTGACGGGCCGGATCCACTCCTGGGACCTGTCCACGGGAGTGGACGGCCCCGGGACCCGGTTCGTGTTGTTCCTCAGCGGCTGCCCGCTGCGCTGCCTGTACTGCGCCAACCCCGACACCTGGCACCTGCGCGACGGCAAGAGGGCCACCGTCGACGAGGTGATGGCCGAGATCGAGAAGTACCGGCCCTTCATCACCACCGCGGGCGGGGGAGTGACACTCACGGGCGGCGAGGCCCTGCTGCAGCCCGCGTTCACGGCAGGCATCCTCCGCCGCTGCAAGGAACTCGGTCTGCACACCGCCCTCGACACCTCTGGCTTCCTAGGCGCCCGCGCGACCGACGAACTTCTCGCCGACACCGACCTGGTCCTGTTGGACATCAAGTCCTTCGACGTCCGCACCTACCGGAAGCTGACCGGCGGAGACCTCGCCCCGACCCTCACCTTCGCCACCCGCCTGGACCGGCTTGGCGTCCCGGTGTGGATCCGCTACGTCCTCGTGCCCGGCTGGACCGACGACCCGGCGGCCGTCGACGGGCTCGGCACGTTCCTCGCCGGGCTGGGCAACGTCGACCGGGTGGACGTCCTGCCGTTCCACAAGCTCGGCGCGCACAAGTACGACGCGCTGGGCATCCCTTTCCCCTTGCGCGACACACCCGCGCCGGATCCTGAGCTGACGGATCGGGTGCGCGAGCAGTTCCGGGAGCACGGCCTGCGGGCCCTGTGACTGAGGCGCCGTTCACGGCGCCTGCCTTAGGCCGGTTTTCCCGGTGCGGTGCGGCTTGTGACCGGTGTCCCGCCTCCGCTGACCCTTGGGGGAGGGAACCGGATGGATGCAGGTGCGCTCAGGCAGGCTTGTGCACAACTGGTCGCGGCCAAAGTGCAGTTGGACGACTGGCTGGTGGGACTTTCACGACGGTCCGTGGCGCGAGGTTCCGGAGCCCTGTCAGCTCCTGGCTGCGGCACTGCCCGGAGCCGACTTCCGGCCTGTTCGCTTCGATCGCGCCCATGCTGACCCGGGCAACCGCCCATGGACCGGGGTCGACTCCGCCCTCGTCGTGGGTGGCTCGTGGCGCAGGCCGGAAGAGCCCGACCCGCGGGAGGACTGTCGGGCAGTCTCGGCCAAGATCAACGCAGCCAGGGGTGGGTGACTCCGCCCGAGGGGTGCTGCTCGGACGGAGGGGTGTCGTCGACACTGGACGTCAGGTTGTTCACGACGCCGACCACGCCGTCCACCCGCCAGGTCAGCTGGATGGTGAGGGGGATGTCGCTGCGCTGCTCGACCTGCCCCTCAAGTGTGACCATGCCGTCCCGAACCGAGGCGATCACGGTGTGGGGCGGCAGGCACATGGCGCGTGTGAGGACATCGTCGGTGACGTCCCGTCGGATCTCCTCGTCCGTTCGCAGGAAGACCCGCAGCAGGTCCCGCCGGGTGGCGATGCCGATCAGCCGGTCCTCCTCGTCCACCACGGGAAGCCGGTCGACGTGGTGGCGTTCCATGACCCGAGCGGCGTCCGCGACGCGCTGTTCGGGATGCACCGTGATGGCGGGCGTCGACATCAGCTCTTCCGCGGTTGTGGTCCGTGCCGCCGTGGTCGCGTGCCGGGTGGAACGGCGCGGCGCCGCCTTGCGGAACCGCCGTACGCGGCCACGGGTGGCCTGGGCTGCCTGGCGGCGTATCAGGTCGGTCTCGGAGACCACGCCGACGACCTTGTCGTCGTGGTCCACCACGGGCAGGCCGGTGATGCGGTGGCGGTCCAGCAGCAGGGCCAGTTCCTTGAACGATGTCTCCCGGCGTGCTTCGACGACCTCGCTGGTCATCACCTCGCCGACCGTGCGGGCCATGACGCCAACTCCCTTCCTCGTCCACCGTCCGCAGGGGGAACGTGATGGATGCTGCTGTGCCGGGACGCGGGCCGGCGTGAAGTCCGGTGGGACACGGCGTCTGCGATGGCATCGGGGGCCGGAGCGCACGGGCTCTGTCGGCCGAGCGGCCGCAGCCCGGGACGCGGGCGGGTCACATCTCGAAGACGATGCGGGCCTTGATACGCCCGTCGAGGACGTCGGCGATGGAGTCGTTGACGGTGTCCAGCGGCCGCGTCTCGTAGATGACCTTGGTGCGCCCGGCTGCGTGGAGCTGGAAGACCTCGTCGAGGTCCTGGCGGGTGCCGACGATGGAGCCGATGACGGAGGTGCCGTTCAGGACGGTGTCGAAGATCGGCACCTGGATCGTTCCGCCGGCGGGCAGGGCGACCATGACCAGCTTGCCGCCGCGCCGCAGACCGCGATGGACGGAGGCGAACGCCTGCTCGTCGACGGCCAGTGCGATGGCCGCGTGGGCGCCGCCGTGCTGCCTGAGCACCTCGGCCGGGTCCTCCTTGCGGGCGTCGATGAGGATGTCCGCGCCGAGTTCCCGGGCGAGGTCGAGCTTGTCGTCGGTGACGTCGATCGCGGCGACGGTGGCTCCGGCGATCTTCGCGTACTGGACGGCAAGGTGGCCGAGGCCGCCGACCCCGGAGATCGCCACCAGCTGGGTCGGCCGGACACCGGCTACCTTGAGGGCCTTGTAGGTGGTGACGCCGGCGCAGGTCAGCGGGGCCGCGTCGCGTGGGTCGATGCCGTCGGGGACAGGGGCGGCGAAGTCGGCCGGGGCGAGCATCTTCTCGGCGTACCCTCCGTCCACGCTGTAGCCGGTGTTCTGCTGCTGCTCGCACAGCGTCTCCCAGCCGGACAGGCAGTGCTCGCACCGTCCGCAGGCCCAGCCCAGCCAGGGCACGGCCACCCGCTGCCCGATCTCCAGGTGGGTCACCCCCTCGCCCAGCGCTTCGACCATGCCGACGCCCTCATGGCCGGGGACGAACGGCGGATCGGGTTTGACCGGCCAGTCGCCGTGCGCGGCGTGTATGTCGGTGTGGCACAGCCCGGACGCCTCGAGCCGGACACGGACCTGGCCGGGGCCGGGCTCCGGGTCGGGACGTTCCTCGATCACCAGCGGCTCGCCGAACGACCGGACGACTGCTGCCTTCATGGAATGCTCCTCAAAGCTCTGTCGGTGCGGGCAGTCCCAGGGTCGGCCGCGGCGCGGCGTGGTGGCAGGTGCTGGACGTCCTCGTGGGTGGGGCCGATCGGCCCCGAGATGCCTCAACCGGCTCTGGGCGGGCGCTCCGACCGGGTACCCCGGCGGTAGACCGAGGCGTTGGGACCAGTAGGGCCGATCGGCCCTGGCCCTTTGGCCCGCGATCGCGCAAGATCTGCAGTAAGAAAGGATCGGTCGCGCCCAGCGGGTGACGTCCGGTACAGGATTCAGACGGTGTGGAAGCGCAGAACTAGGAGCATCCGATGGCGGACGGCGCGCAGCCCGGCCCCGACAACCCGATCCGGGTCTTCCTGCTGGACGACCACGAGGTGGTACGGCGTGGGGTGCACGACCTGCTGAACGACGAACCGGACATCACAGTCGTCGGCGAGGCCGCCAATGTCGAGCAGGCGCTGGTGCGCGTGCCCGCACTGCGCCCGCAGGTAGCGGTGCTCGACGTGCGGCTGCCGGACGGCGACGGCGTGACCGTGTGCCGGGAGCTGCGCTCGCAGATGCCGGAGCTGGCCTGTCTGATGCTGACCTCCTTCGACGACGAGGAGGCCCTGCTGGACTCGATCATGGCGGGTGCCTCCGGGTACGTGCTGAAGCAGATCCAGGGCTCGGACCTGGTCTCGGCGGTGCGCACGGTGGCCCGCGGTCAGTCCCTGCTCGACCCCAGCGCCACCGCCAAGCTGATGGCCCGGCTGCGCCAGGGACAGGAGCCGGAGCCCGAGCCCGACGCCCTGCCCGGCCTGACCGAGCGGGAGCGGGAGATCCTGGCCCTGATCGGCGAGGGGCTGACCAACCGGCAGATCGGCCAGCGGCTCTACCTTGCCGAGAAGACGGTCAAGAACCACATCTCCCGGCTGCTCGCCAAGCTCGGCGTCGAGCGCCGCATCCAGGCCGCCGTCATCGCCACCCAGGCCCAGGACCGGCTCAAGCAAGAAGGCCGCTGACGCCCCCGGGCGAGCCGTGGGCCGAACGTCCCCCGGCTCGCCCCCGTCCGGCCCAAGCTCCCTCTCCTTTCCCGCCTGCAGGCTGGCAGTGCATCCAGAGGCGGATCGACCGGGAGGGCGACGGACATGGGCGTGCGGCTGGGAATCAACGGCTTCGGCCGTACCGGACGCAATTACCTGCGGTTGGTCCTGGAGCGCGCGGAGACCTCCGCCGGCACACCGGTCGAGATCGTGGCGATCAACGACATCACCTCGTCGGCCGCACTGGCGCACCTGTTGGCGTACGACTCGACGTACGGCCGCCTCGGCCGCACCGTCGGACACGACGACACCTCAGGCGGGCCTGCACCTGACTGCGGGGGCGCGCAAGGTGCTGCTGTCCGTGCCGGGCAAGGGCGTCGACGCCACGATCGTGATGGGCGTCAACGAAGGCACCTACGACCCGGAGCACGACCACGTCGTCTCCAACGCCTCGTGCACCGCCAACTGCGTGGCCCCTGTGGTCAAGGTGGTCGACGAGCACTTCGGCCTGGTCAAGGGACTGATGACCACCATCCACGGCTACACCGACGACCAGGTCGTCCTCGACGGCCCACACAAGGACCTCCGCCGCGGCCGCAGTGCCGCCGTCAACATCATCCCCACGTCCACCGGCGCCGCCCGGGCCGTCGGCCTGGTCCTGCCGGAGCTGTCCGGGACCTTGGACGGCATCGCCGTCCGCGTGCCGGTCGAGGACGGCTCGCTGACCGACCTGAGCGCGGTCCTCGACCGGCCGGTGACCGCGGACGAGGTCAATGCCGCGTTCCGGGAGGCCGCCGACGGGCCGCTCAAGGGCGTACTGAGGGTGTCCCACGCCCCGATCGTCTCCCGCGACATCGTGGGCGACCCGGCCTCGTGCGTCCTGGACGCCCCGCTCACTCAGGCGCACGGCGAGCTGGTCAAGGTCTTTGGCTGGTACGACAACGAGTGGGGCTACACCAACCGTCTGCTCGACCTCACCGAGTACGGCGCCGCTCGCCTCCCGTATGCCTGACGGGGCCGGGTTGTCAGACGAGAAGCGGCAGGCGGCCGTCGCCTCGGGTGGCCATACCGCGACGTTCTGCGGAACCCCGCGCCGGCTCGTCGGCAAACGGGGAAACAGCTCGTCGTGGCACAGGGACGTACGGTGATCCGCTCGTCTGGGTACCCGACGGAGTGGGACCCTGTCGTATCGGGAACGCGCGAGGAGGATGTCATGGCATCGCGGCTGGAGGAGAAGACGGTGGCGGGGCTGGTGGCCGACGCCGTGGCGGCCCCGTCCATGCACAACGCGCAGCCGTGGCGCTTCCGCTTCCTGACCGGCGAGCGGCTCGTCCAGCTGTATGCCGACCCGGAGCGGGCCATGCCCCACTCGGATCCTGACAACCGGGCGCTGCACATCGGCTGCGGCGCGGCGCTGTTCAACCTGCGCGTCGCCGCGGCGCACGCCGACCTCGTCCCGGAGGCGCACCTGCTGCCCGAGCCGCACGATCCGCTGCTGCTCGCCGCCCTGCACCTGGCCGCCCCGGCCGGGCGCCCGCGGGAGGACGAGCTGGCGCGGCTGCACCCGGCGATCCGACAGCGGCACACCAGCCGCCACCCCTTCGCCGACAAGGACGTGCCCGAAGACGTCCGGACCACCTTGCAGGACGCCGCCGCGCAGGAGGGAGCCGAGCTGCACTTCCCCGGCGCCTGGCATGCGGAGACCGTGCTCGACCTGGTGCGCGACGCGGAAAGCCGCGACGTCATGGCCCCCGGCGCCAACGAGGACCTGCTGCGCTGGACCCGGCTCGGACCGGAGGCGGACACCGCCGTCGACGGCGTCCCCGAGTACGCCTTCGGGCCCCGCAAACGGGACGGCAAGGCTCCCGTACGGGACTTCGCCGGGCGCCGGCAGGTAGCCGACCGCGGCACCATCACCTTCGAGCGCACCCCGCACCTCGCCCTGCTGAGCACCCCGGGCGACAGCCCCGCCGACTGGATGCGCGCCGGCCAGGCCCTTGAGCGAGTCCTGCTGGAGGCCACTCTGGCCGACCTGGCCACCTCCCTGACCTCCCACGCCCTGGAGAACCGCGAGCTGCGCCTGCTGGCCCGCGACCCCGGCTCGGGCACCGGCCAGGTACAGATGGTGCTGCGTCTGGGCTATGGCCCGCGCGGCCCGGCCACGCCTCGCCGTCCGGTACGGGACGTCCTGGAGAGCGTATGACGAGGTGCCGCGCCGCTCGGCCGGGCCGTAGGGCTCGACTGCCTCATTGACCGGCTGGCTGTTGAAATCCGGGAGAGCAGCAGGTTACGGCGATGGTGTATCTGTGACCATGCCGCCTAGGCACCCGCCTGTCCCCGGATCACGGCGAGCACGCCGTCCAGCTGGTCAGGTTTCACCAGCACGCCACGAGCCTTGGACCCTTCGCCGGGCCCGACGATCCCGCGGGACTCCATGAGGTCCATCAGCCGCCCCGCCTTGGCGAAGCCGACGCCCAGTTTGCGCTGGACCATGGTGGTGGACCCGAACTGCGTGGCGACAACCAGTTCGGCTGCCTGGCACAGCAGGTCGAGGTCGTCGCCGATCCCTTCGTCGATCTCCCCCTTCTGCTCGGTGCCCACGACGACGTCGTCCCTGAAGACGGGCGTCATCTGGTCCTTGCAGTGCTGGGCGACCGCCGCGACCTCGTCCTCGGTCACGAACGCGCCCTGCATGCGCGTCGGCTTGTTCACGCCCATCGGCAGGAACAGCCCGTCACCCTTGCCGATCAGCTTCTCGGCGCCGGGCTGGTCGAGAATGGCCCCCGAGTCCGCGAGCGAGGAGGTGGCGAAGGCGAGCCGTGAGGGGACGTTCGCCTTGATGAGACCGGTGACGATGTCGACCGACGGCCGCTGCGTGGCGAGCACCAGATGGATGCCGGCCGCGCGCGCGAGCTGTGTTATGCGCACGATCGCGTCCTCGACGTCGTGCGGCGCGACCTTCATCAGGTCGAAGAGCTCGTCGACGATCACCAGCAGGTACGGGTAGGGCTGGAGCTCCCGCTCACTGCCCTCCGGCGCCTTCACCTTGCCGCCCCGCACGGCCTGGTTGAAGTCGTCGATATGGCGGAAGCCGTATGCCGCGAGGTCGTCGTAGCGCAGGTCCATCTCCCGTACGACCCACTTGAGGGCCTCGGCGGCCCGCTTCGGGTCGGTGATGATCGGCGTGATCAGGTGCGGGATGCCCTGGTAGAGGGCCAGCTCGACGCGCTTGGGGTCGATCAGGACCATGCGCACGTCCTCCGGGGTCGCGCGCATCATGACGGACGTGATCAGGCAGTCGATGAAGGACGATTTGCCGGAACCGGTGGCTCCGCCGACGAGTAAGTGCGGCAACTTTGCGATGTTGGCCATCACATAGCCGCCCTCGATGTCCCGGCCGAGCGCGACGAGCAGGGGGTGGTCGTCCTCGGCGGCGGCCGCGAGGCGCAGCGCGTCACCGAGGCTGACCATCTCGCGGTCGGTGTTGGGGATCTCGATGCCGACCGCGGACCTGCCGGGGATCGGGCTCACGATCCGTACGTCCGGGCTGGCGACGGCGTACGCGATGTTCTTCGTCAGCGCGGTGATCCGCTCGACCTTCACGGCGGGCCCGGGCTCGACTTCGTAGCGCGTGACCGCCGGCCCGCGCGTGAAGCCGGTGACGCGGGCATCGACCTTGAACTCGGAGAAGACATTGGTGAGTGAGGCGACGACGCGGTCGTTGGCGGCGCTGCGCGCCTTGCCGGGGGCCCCGCGCGTGAGGAGGTCGAGGGAGGGCAGGGAGTAGAGGATGTCGCCGGACACCCGTGGCGGTTCTGTAGCGGGCCGTGTGGGCCAGGACGAGAGCGTGCCCTCGGCGACGGCACGCGCCTTCTCTGTACGTCGGTTGGTCCGCGATTCAAGGGCGATGGCGTCCAAGGCCGTGCTGACGTGCGCGTCGAAGGGCGAGGGCGGATAGGGCCCGGGGACTGTGGCCGGGGGCCGGAGTGTTCGCTGTGCGGCGACCTTGACCGATCTCGCGACGGCCACCCGATATTCCAGCTCGGCCCACATCTGCGGCCTCTGCCGTACGCCGGCGCTGAGGGTTCGCTCGTAGACGTAGTCGTACAACTCGGGCACGGTGACGATCCCGTCCTGGTCCTGATCAGCGTCGCCGGTGCGCAGCCCGTCGATGATCGCCCCAGTGAATCTGGAGGGCTCAGGCAGCAACTCACTGAGGTGTTCGCCCTCCCAGGCGTACTCGGTGCGATTGGTGGCCGTGAGGATGGCCCTGCCGTGGCCTGCGAGGACCTCGTTCACGTGCACAGCAGTGTCGCCCTTGGCCCCCGGTAGAAAAGCACCGCTGTAGCAGCAGTCCAGGAGCACCACGATCGACTTCGCCCGGCAACGGTTCATCTGATCCTGCACGAAGGCTGCGGATATCGCCGTCGACGCGAGGAGCCTTCTGTCCGTGTCCTTGGCTGCGAAATAGAGCCTCCCGTTGTCGTCCTTGATGCCGTGGCAGGAAACGTGCAGCAGGAGCAGATCGTCGCGACTTCGATCCAGGAAGAAGCCCTCGATGGAGCGCGTCACTTCATGATGAGGCCGATCGATCACCTGAACCACGTCGAAGTGTCCGATGCGCGGATCGTGCAGCACTTCGGCCAACCCGGCGGCATCACGCGCCGGTGATCGGAGCCGTTGCAGGGCGGGATTCTCGTACTCGCCGGTGGCGATGAGCAGTGCTTGGCGGCTACCGGGCATGGCCACCAGCCATGTGTCTCTCCAGGATCAAGCAGGGCATATCACGTCCCGGAGGGTGCGTCGTCTCTGTCCGGCTGCACACCCGGGATGGGCAGATGGGCCGCGATGAAGGCGTCGACCAGACGCCGCTGGTCCTCGGACGAAGCCTGCTCCAGCTCGATGCTGTCCTCACCGAAAGACACTCGCACCTTGCGGATGGGACGGTTCGTGATCCAGGTCTCGAGGAGCCTGAGCACCCCCCGCAAGGCGATGGGCGACAGGGAGACCGCAAGAGCGCCAAGAGCGATGGCGTCACTGGGTTTGGAACCCGCGGGCACGCTCCGGGAGCGGACGAGTTCGACGCGATCAACTTCCAATTCGAGCAGGGAGGCTCGGAGTTGGATCGTGAGTTCGTCGAGTTCGACCCGATCGCTGGCCGGTGCACCCTCGAGCATCACGGTCATCAAGTCTGCGCTGGCCACAGAACCCCCCGGAAGTTGCCGACGTGAATCAGCCTACCTTCAAGAGGGGGAACGATTTATGGAGTTGAACAGGCAGGCACCCGGGAGATGGGCCCGCTGCCGGAGACGTCCTACGCGTGCCGGTGACCCCGACTGGCGTTGAATGCGATCCACGCTCGGTCCCACTGCGACCCGCGACGCACATCCAGCCGTAGACGGGCAGCCCACCAGACGCCCACCACCAGGACGCACACGCCCGTTCCGGCGGCCGCACCGAGCGCGGCACCCTGCGACCTGGCCTGGGCAGGGGTGGGAGGGGCCGGACGAAGGCGGCCCGTGTCGTCGAGCCACACCGTGGTGGACGAGCCCGCCTTGCTGCCCGCCGACACGAGAGCCTCACCGGTCCTGGAGGAGCCGTCAGACATCGCCCACCGTACGGTCACCCGTACCTGGTCGTTCGCCATGTCGGAGAATCGTGACGGCGCCGCGGGGACCCTTTCGACGATCCGCGCGGCCGTGCGGTGCAGGCCCTGCGCCCGGTCGAGAGCTGAGCGCTCACCTACGGCGGTCACGGCTGCGCCCACCGACGGCGCCGCGAGCAGCAGCACCGCCAGCGCTGTGACGCCCAGCCAGGTCTCGGTGACGTCGGAGCGCCGCTTGAGCGGGTTGCGCCGCCAGCGCCAGAGCCACACTCCGCCACCGCGTTTGGACATGCGTGCATCCCTCCGAGCGCGACGGACCTGAAGATCACACGACCACGGTGACGGATCGGTGATCGATGGCGGCAGAGACCAACCGGGTCGTGTGGGGAGGGCCGATCGGCCCTGTTACGAAAGGCCGGCCGGGGCCGTCGTTCGTGTGAGCGGCTTGTGCGGAGGGCGTTGGCCGGTTACTGAAGGCTGCTCCAGTACGGCCGGAACCGGGTGAGGACGAGCAGCACGATGATCCCGTACCAGGCGCCGAGCAGCATCCAGTGCGTGTCCCGTACGACCTCCGGGACGCCCCGGGGCACGGGGACGATTTCCTGTTCCAGGCAGTGCAGGGTCACGTACCAGAACAGGGCGATGGTGGCGATCCAGACCACGGCACAGTAGGGGCAGAGCTTGTTGAGTTCGTAGAGCGACTGTCCGATCAGCCAGTGCGCGAACACCACCCCCACCAGCGCCCCGGCGTCCAGCGTGAGCCACAGCCGGCGGTGCAGGCGCGCTCCGGAGAGCACGGCGATGCCCAGGGCGGTCACGGCGGCGAAGGCGCCCAGGCCGAGCAGCATGTTGGGGAAGCCGAACAGGCTGCCCTGCGGGCTGGACATGACGCTGCCGCAGCTCACTACGGGGCTGATGTCGCAGGGCGGCTGGTGGGCCGGGTCGCGCAGTAGCCGCCAGTCGTCCACGGTGAGCTGGAAGGAGGCCAGCCAGCCGACGATCCCGGTGAGGACCATCACCCACCCCGTGCGGCGGCTCGCGCCCACCGCGGTGGGAGGCCGGGTGGACGGGGCGGCCGGTGCGAGCGCGGGTCCGTGACTCATGCCGCTCGCCGGGAGCCCGAGGCCGACCGGGTCCGGCCGCCCGCCGTCGTGGCTGCCGTCGGTGTGGTGCGCCGCCTGTAGACCAGGTACGGGCGGGCCAGGTAGCCGATCGGGGCGCTCCACACGTGCACCAGCCGGGTGAACGGCCAAGCGGCGAAAAGCAGGAAGGCGCTCATGGCATGGAGCTGAAACAGCAGCGGTGCCCCGGCGATCGCCCCGGGCTCCGGCTGGAGGACGAACAGGCCGCGGAACCAGACGGAGACGGTGGAGCGGTAGTCGTATCCGGCGCCGAACACGTTGTGGGCGGCGGTCGCGGTGATGCCCAGCAGGACGGTGACGGACAGCAGCGGGAAGAGGATCTTGTCGCTGCGGTCGGTGCCCAGCCTGATCTGACGGGTCAGCAGCCGGCGGGCGCACAACATGCCGAGGCCCGCGACCATGGCGACGCCCGCCACCGAGCCCGCCCACACGGCTGTGGTGTGGTATCCGTGCTCGGTGATGCCGACGGCCTCGGTCCAGGAGTCGGGAATGGCGAGCCCCACGACGTGCCCGGCGATCACCATGAAGGCGCCCAGGTGGAACAGCGGGCTGCCCCAGCGCAGCCAGCGGTGTTCGAGGAGCTGGGTGGTGCGGGAGGTCCAGCCGAACTGGTCCTGGCGGTAGCGCCAGACATGCCCGACCACGAACACGGCGAGGCAGATGTAGGGGATCGCGACCCACAGGAGCAGATCGGCGCCGCTCGCCGAGGCGGCGGCCAAGGGGGAGACGGCGGCGTTCATCGAGGGCCTTCCCTACGGCTGGTCGAAGCGGGCGGAACATGCGTCGGCGGGGCGGGCATCGGCGGCACGAAGGTGCCGGGAGGAGCGAACTCCCCCTCCCCGTAGGTCCCGTAGGGGTCGAGGCCGACCTCCTCGTTGGGCGGGCCCTCGGCGACGAGCTGGGCCACCGCCGCGCGGTCCGCCTCGGTGGGCGGCGGCAGCAGGGTGAGCAGCGCGGCCAGGACGTGCCCGTAGGGGGAGCCTGCGTCCGTCAGCGCCCGGTGGATCAGCTCCAGGCCGCGCCTGTGCTGGCGCAGCGGTGCCTCGCCGCCACCGGGGCCCGCCAGGGCGGCGAACTCCAGGACGACCGGGAGGTGGTCGGGAAGTTCTCCGCCGTCGGTGTCCCAGCCCGCGGCCCGGTAGCGCTGGTTGAGAGTGAGCAGGGCCATGCCGCGGCGGCGGGTGTCGCCGTGCAGGTAGTAGGTGAGGTAGAGGCTGCTCTTGCGGCGCAGGTCGAACATCTCGACGTAGTGCCGCTCCAGCGCCTCGGGCTCCTGTGCGGCGAACCAGTTGGTGAACCGGGCAAGGTGTTCCGCCCCGGGCGTGGCCGGCAGGGCCTCCACGACGGTGGTCAACTCCGTCCGCGCCGAGGCCAGTTCGGAGTCAGGGTATTGCAGGAGCAGCGACACGAGCCGCAGTACCAGCGCTCGGCCCGCCCTCTCCTCGAGTGTGAGCCGGGCCGGGCGGCGTACGGCGGCCCGAACGCGGGTGCGAACTAGGGCGGGAATCGTCGTGGGGTGCGGGCTCACGATCGGCCTCCGGCAGTGGTGTTGCGGCGCAGGGTGGGGACGCCGAGCATGATCGTGCGGGGCTCGGGGTCGCCGGACGTCTCGACCGGGCAGCGGTTCTCCATCGCGGTGAGCGCGGCGGCGTCCTCCTTGTGGGCGGCGGGGACGACGTACCGGTCCTGGTATTTGGCGATGGCGAGGAGGCGGTGCAGGTCCTCCGCCTCGCGCACGGTGAGCCCGACGGCCTTGAGTACGGCCTCGTCGCCGTCCTCGCCGAGGGTGCGCTCGCGCATGTACGAGCGCAGCGCGGTGAGCTTCATCAGCACCCCGGCGACCACCTCGGAGTCGCCGGCGGTGAACAGTTCCGCCAGGTACTCCAGCGGGATGCGCAGCCGGGTGACGGCGGCGAAGACGTGGTCGGGGTCGTCCTGGTTTCCGCCCGCCGCGTCGACGGCGTCCAGCACCGGGGAGAGCGGGGGCACGTACCAGACCATCGGCAGGGTGCGGTACTCGGGGTGCAGGGGCAGCGCGACCTTGTAGCGCATGACGAGGTCGTACACGGGGGAGCGGCGGGCGGCCTCCAGCCAGTCCTCGGGGATGCCCGACTCCCGGGCCGCCGCGCGGACTTCGGGGTCGTGCGGGTCGAGGAACACCCCGCGCTGGGCGTCGAGGAGGTCCTTCTCGTCCGGGGTGGCGGCGGCCTCGCCCACGCGGTCGGCGTCGTAGAGGAGCAGGCCGAGGTAGCGGAGCCGTCCGACGCAGGTCTCGGAGCAGACGGTGGGCTGTCCGGCCTCGATGCGCGGGAAGCAGAAGGTGCACTTCTCGGCCTTGCCGGTGGCGTGGTTGACGTACACCTTCTTGTACGGGCAGGCCGTGACGCACATGCGCCAGCCGCGGCACTTGTCCTGGTCGACGAGAACGATGCCGTCCTCGACCCGCTTGTACATGGCGCCGGAGGGGCAGGCGGAGACGCAGGCGGGGTTGAGGCAGTGCTCGCACAGGCGGGGCAGGTGGAAGAGGAAGGTCTGCTCGAACTCGAACTTCACCTTCTCGGCCCACTCACCGCTGAGGTTCGGGTCGCCACCCGCGTTTTCGGGTGCGCCGCCGAGGCCGTCCTCCCAGTTGGCGCCCCAGGTGATGGCCGTGGGCTTGCCGGTGAGGACCGAGCGCGGGCGGGCGACGGGGATGTCCTTCTGTGCGGGGGCGCTGACCAGGTTGTCGTAGTCGTAGGTGACCGGCTCGTAGTAGTCCTCGATGGACGGCAGGTCGGGGTTGGAGAAGATCGACAGCAGGCGCTTGATCCGGCCGCCGGAGCGCAGGACGAGCCGTCCGCGCTTGTCGAGCATCCAGCCGCCCTTCCACTGCTGCTGGTCCTCGTAGCGGCGGGGGTAGCCGACGCCGGGCTTGGTCTCGACGTTGTTGAACCAGGCGTACTCGACGCCGGTGCGGTTGGTCCAGGTCTGCTTGCAGGTGACCGAGCAGGTGTGGCAGCCGATGCACTTGTCGAGGTTCATGACCATCGCCACTTGAGCCATTACGCGTCCGATGGTGGCTTCGCCACGGGGCATGTCAGTACTCCACATCCTGCGAGCGACGGCGGATGACCGTGACCTCGTCGCGCTGGTTGCCGGTCGGGCCGTAGTAGTTGAAGGCGTAGGTGAACTGGGCGTAACCGCCCGCGAGGTGGGTCGGCTTGAGCAGCAGCCGGGTCAGGGAGTTGTGGATGCCGCCGCGCTTGCCGCTGACCTCGGTCTTCGGGACGTTCACGTTGCGGTCCTGGGCGTGGTACATGTACACGGTTCCCTCGGGCATGCGGTGGGTGACCACGGCCCGGGCGGCGACGACGCCGTTTCGGTTGTACGCCTCGATCCACTCGTTGTCCTTCACGCCGATCTTCTCGGCGTCCTCCAGGGACATCCAGATCGTGGGTCCGCCCCGGGACAGGTCGAGCATGTACTTGTTGTCCTGGTAGTTCGAGTGGATGGACCACTTCGAGTGCGGGGTCAGATAGCGGACGGTGACCTCCGCCCGGCCGTCCTCGCGCAGCTGCTCGTCGCCGTAGTGCCGGGGCGTGTTCAACGGGGGACGGTAGACGGGCAGTTGCTCGCCCAGCTCGGCGATCCAGTCGTGCTGGACGAAGAAGTGCTGGCGGCCGGTGAGGGTGTGCCAGGGCTTCTTGTGCTCGGTGTTGATGACGAACGGCGAGTAGCGGCGCCCGCCGGTCTCGCTGCCGGACCACTCGTACGAGGTGATGACCGACCGAGGCTGTGTGCGGGTGTCGGCGAAGGTGATCCGCTCGGCCTCCCGCTCGGAGGCCAGCTCGACGAGCCCTTCGCTGCCGGTCTGCCGTTCCATCTCGCGGAAGCCCTCGGTGGCCAGGCGGCCGTTGGTGGTGCCGGACAGGGCGAGGATCGCTTCGCACATGTCGGAGGCGGTGGCGAGCGAGGGCCGTCCGGCGGCGATCCCGTCCCGTACGGTGCCGTTGCGGTGCCGCAGCTCGTCGATTTCCTGGTTCGGGTGGACGGTGACGCCCTTGGTGGTGGTGCCCAGGGTGTCCAGCAGCGGGCCGACGGCGCGCATCTTCTGCGCGATCGCGGCGTAGTCCCGTTCGATGACGACCAGCTTGGGCATGGTCCGCCCGGGGACCGGCTCGCACTCCCCGGTCTTCCAGTCCCGCACCACGCCGCCCGGCTGGGCGAGTTCGTCGGGGGTGTCGTGCAGCAGCGGTACCGCCAGGACGTCGGTACGCGTGCCCAGGTGCTCGGCGGCCAGCTCGCTGAACCGGTCGGCCATGGTCAGGAACGTGTCGTAGTCGGTGCGGGCCTGCCAGGGCGGGGCGATGGCCGGTGTGAAGGCGTGCACGAAGGGGTGCATGTCCGTGGATGACAGGTCGTCCTTCTCGTACCAGGTCGCGGCCGGCAGGACGACGTCGGAGAGCAGACTGGTGGAGGTCATCCGGAAGTCCATGGTGACCAGCAGGTCGAGCTTGCCCTCGGGGGCTTCGGCCCGCCACACCACGTCCTTCGGCCGGTGCGCGGCCGGGGTCTCCTCGGAGCGGACCGCCGCGTCGGTGCCCAGCAGGTGACGCAGGAAGTACTCGTTGCCCTTGCCGGAAGAGCCCAGCAGGTTCGCCCGCCAGACGGTCAGGACACGGGGGAAGTTGGCCGGGTCGTCGGGGTCCTCGACGGCGAACCGCAGCCGCCCGGACTTCAGCTCGTCGACGACGTGCTCGGCGACCTCCTTGCCCTGAGCCCGGGCCTCGTCCGTCAGGTCGAGCGGGTTGCGGTTGAAGCCGGGGTGACCGGGCGTCCAGCCGAGGCGCACCGCCTGTGCCAGGCAGTCCGCGAACCCCTTGCCCGCGAACCGCCCTTCTCCGAGGGGGGAGGCCAGCTCCTCGGGCCCGAACGCCTCGTAGCGCCACTGGTCGGAGTTCAGGTACCAGTACGAGGTGCCCGCCATGTGCCGGGTGGGCCGCTGCCAGTCGAAGGCGAACGACAGGTGCTGCTGCCCGGTGACCGGGCGGACCTTCTCCTGACCGACGTAGTGCGCCCAGCCGCCGCCGTTGACGCCCTGGCATCCCGTCATGGTGGTCAGGGCCAGGAAGGCGCGGTAGATGGTGTCGGAGTGGAACCAGTGGTTGGTGCCGGCGCCCAGCGCGATCATCGAACGGCCCTGGGTGCGCTCGGCATTGCGGGCGAACTCCCGGGCGATCCGGGCCGCCTGTCCGGCCGGCACGGAGGTGATGGTCTCCTGCCAGGCAGGGGTGTACGGCTCGGAGGCGTCCTCGTACGACGACGGCCAGCTTCCCGGGAGGCCGGGGCGGTGCACGCCGTACTGGGCGAGCATCAGGTCGAAGACGGTGGTCACCAGCCGGCCGCCGACCCGGCGGACCGGAACGCCTCGGACCATGACCGAACCGCCCTCCGTGGTTCCCTCGTCGAAGCGGGGCAGCGCGACCTCAGCCGTGTCCTCCGCACGCTCCAGAAGACTCAACTCGGGTACGACGTCACCCAGTTCGAGGTTCCAGTGGCCGCGCCCGGCTTCCCCCCACCGGAAGCCGAGCGAGCCGCCGGGGACCACGGGCTCGCCCGTGGCCCGGTCCAGGAGGACGGTCTTGGACTCCGCGTTCTCCTCGCCGTCCTGGCCGAGGTCGGTGGCGGTCAGGAACCCGTCCGGCACGAGACCGCGGTCGTGCTCGCGCAGGGTCACCAGGAACGGCGCATCGGTGAACTTGCGCATGTAGTCCTGGAAGTAGGGCACTTCGCGGTCCACGAGGAACTCGCGCAGGATCACATGCCCCATGGCCATCGCCAGCGCCCCGTCGGTGCCGGGATGAGGCGCGACCCATTCGTCGGCGTGCTTGACGTTGTCCGCGTAGTCCGGGCTGACCGCGACCACCTTGGTGCCGTTGTAGCGGGTCTCGGTCAGGAAGTGCGCGTCGGGCGTACGGGTCACGGGGATGTTGGAGCCCCACATGATCAGGTAGCCGGCGTTCCACCAGTCGGCGGCCTCCGGCACGTCCGTCTGGTCGCCGAAGACCTGCGGCGAGGCGATCGGCAGGTCGGCGTACCAGTCGTAGAACGACAGCAGCGTGCCGCCGATCAGCGAGTGGAACCGTGCCCCGGCCGCGAACGACGCCATCGACATCGCCGGGATGGGCGAGAAACCCGCGACACGGTCCGGGCCGTATTCCTTGACAGTGTGCACCTGCGCGGCGGCGATCAGCTCGCTCACCTCGTCCCAGTCGGCGCGCACCAGACCGCCCTTGCCCCGCGCCCGCTTGTACGCCCGCGCCTTCGCCGGGTCGCCGGTGATCTCGGCCCAGGCCGCCACCGGGTCGCCCAGCCGCTTGCGGGCCTCGCGCCACAGCTTCAGCAGCGCGCCGCGCACATACGGGTAGCGGACGCGGCTGGGGGAGTAGGTGTACCAGGAGAACGACGCGCCGCGCGGGCAGCCGCGCGGCTCGTACTCGGGACAGTCCGCGCCGATCGACGGGTAGTCGGTGGCCTGGTGCTCCCAGGTGATGATGCCGTCCTTGACGTACACCATCCACGAACACGAGCCCGTGCAGTTCACACCGTGCGTGGAGCGCACCACCTTGTCGTGCGACCACCGGTCCCGGTAGAAGCCCTCCCACTTCGGATCGCCCGTGCCGAACACGGCGCGCCCGTCGGCGGACACCTCGCGGCGGGTGAGCAGCCTGCGGGCGGCCAGCGGCCAGCTTTCACCAGCGCGCAGCGCCTCACGCCGTGCATTCTGATCGTTCTCCATGGCCGAGAACGCTAGGCGGCACACCACGTCCCCCACCTGGGGCTGGCGGTCCCTGCCGGATGGCCTTCCGGCCCAATCCTGCAGGTCGCAATAGGGCCCAATGGTCCCTGTGGTGGGGTCCGGTCGGCCGAGGAGTCAGCGTGCCCGACCGTGCATGCTGGGCATTGATCGAACCGCAGATGCCCCTCTGTACGACCGCATTCCGTGCCTGCCAGGCGGCCGATTCCCCCGTCCCTGGCTGCCGCAGGTGTAGCGCGTACGGCGCGTGCAGTCCGATTCGGTCGGGCGTCCGGCCGCCCCTCGCGGCCGGACGCCACATCCTCCTCACCGTCACCCACCCCGCGGAACCGCATACCCACACCGGCCGGCCGAGCCGACCGTGACCTGCTGGAGACCCCGTCATGAGCGTGCTCACCCTCGCCTCGGCCCCCGAGGACGCCACGGCCCTGCAGAGCGCCGAGGCACATCATGCCCGTTTGGCCGGTGAGCTGGCCGGCCGGGTAACGATGCTGTTCACCGCCGTGGACCGCGACCCCAGTGCCGCGGAGAGGATCCACGCCGGGCTCGTGGCCTTCTGTGACCGCTCGCTGCTGCCGCACGCCGCGGCCGAGGAAGCCGCCCTCTACCCCGCCGCCCACCGCATGCGCGAGGCCCGTCTGCTGATCGAGAGCCTGATCGGCGAACACCGCTGCCTCACCGCGCTCGTCGACGCCCTGCGCGCAGCACCCGGTCCGGCGGATGCGGTGGCAGACGCCAGGGCCCTCCAGGTGCTCTTCGAGGAGCACCTGGCCAAGGAGAACGGCCTCGTGCTGCCGCTGCTCGCCATGACGCCCGAGATCTCCCTGGCGGAGTTGCTCGCGGACATGCACCACCGGCTCGCGAACGACTCGTCCGCCAAGGGCATCCAAGAAGACCAGCACAACGAGGAAGGGCACGACATGTACGAAGGGCAGATCGAGGAGACCGGCGGCTGCGGCGGCGTGTGCGGCTGCGGCGGGACCGAGGAGTCGAACGAACCCGAACTGGATGTCAGGGACGTACCGCACGCCATTCGCCATGCCACGGTCTTCGGCGCGCTCGACGCCGTACCCGCGGGCACCGCGATGGTGCTGGTCGCCCACCACGACCCGCTGCCGCTTCTCGCACAGATCGAACAGCGCAACCCGGGAGCCTTCGCCGTGGAGTATCTGGAGCGCGGCCCCGAAGCCTGGCGGCTGCGGCTCAGCCACCGCTGAGCCGAAACCACTCACCCGCGGCGGTCTGCGCGCACGTCGCTCCACCCGGTGTGTCCGCACCGTCGCACCCGCACGCACATGAGGAAAGAAGGACAAAACGCCATGGACGGATCGCACCGTCGGGCCGGCTCCCTGCTCGGGACGGTCGGCGCAGCCCTGGTGGTCGCCGGACCGGTCATGCTGTGGCGCGGCCGCAGCGGCCGGAAGGAGATCCGCACCGAGCTGGCGGCCCAGAAGATCACCTTCCCCGAGCGCGGACTGCCCGCCGAACTCGCCGCCTACGCCGGCCGCCGCGTGAAAACCGGCGCCGAGGCGCACGCCTACGCCGAGTTCATCAAGGGCAATCTCGCCCACGCCACGGGCGGTCGCACCTACGCCGAGATCAGCGCAGAGCTGCAAGCCGTCGGCGGCGACGACGTAAAGCTCGCCGAGCTGCGCCAGACCGCGTTCATGGCCCAGTCCCTGCGCGCCTCACTGATGTCCGCCTACCAGGCGTGGCACCTCACGACCCTGGTCACGGGCCTCGGCGCCGCACTGACCGGCCTGGGAGCCGCCCTGGTGACCACGGCGGACGCCCTGACAGCCCGCTCTCCGAACCGTCCTTGACCCTGTCGCGGCACGCACGGACGGGACCGGCACTCCCGTCTCGTCGGGGTGCCCGGCTGCCGCAGGGGATCCCACGCGCGCTGCCTCTCCGACGGTCCGTCCGGCCCTCCTGTGCTTGCCGCGAAGAAGGACCAACGGCCCTGTTCGACAAGACCATCGGCCGCCGCGCCGACCACCGCCGCCGGTGGATGCTGACGGCGACCGATCCGGAGGTAACACCGTGCACGACCACATCGACCACCCTCGAGGCCGATTCCACCGCTGTCGCTCGCGGTGGGTGCCGCGCACGGTCCGGGCCGTTCACCGTCCGGCCGCCCGCCTCGTCCGCCCTGGCTCCAGGGCGGCCGGACACAGCCCCCGGGTGCCAGGGAGGGCTGCGCGATGAGCGCCCCCGGCCATGCCATCCGGCGTCAGCGGCACGACGCGGGGGAGCGGCCGTTCATCGTCATCTGGGAGTCCACCCGGGCCTGCCCGCTCGCCTGCCTGCACTGCCGCGCCGAGGCCGTGCCCGACCGCGACCCGCGCGAACTGGACACCGCCGCCGCGAAGGACCTGCTGCACCAGGTGGCCGCCTTCGGGCAGCCCGCCCCGCTGTTCGTGATCACCGGCGGCGACCCCTTCCAGCGGCCCGACCTGACCGAACTCATCGCCCACGGCCGGGAGATCGGCGTCCGCGTCGCGGTGTCCCCCTCCGGCACGCCGACGCTCACCGCCGGGCGGCTGCGGGAGCTGCACGCGGCCGGTACGGTCGGCCTCTCACTGAGCCTGGACGGATCCACCGCCGACCTCCACGACACCTTCCGCGGCGTGCCCGGAGTGTTCCGCTGGACCCTGGACGCCTGGGACACCGCGCGCGCCCTCGGCATGAAAGTGCAGATCAACACCACGGTCGCCCGGCACAACCTGCGCGACCTCCCCGACATCGCCCGCCTCGTCGCCGAGCACGGCGCGATGCTGTGGAGCGCCTTCTTCCTGGTGCCCACCGGCCGCGGCCGCACCCTCGGCGCACTCACCCCGGCGGAGACGGAGGACGTCCTCAACTTCGTCTACGACGTCGGCCTGACCGTGCCCGCCAAGACCACGGAAGCCCACCACTTCCGACGCGTCGCCCTGCAACGCCAGATCCTCGCCGCCACCGGCGACGACCACATGGCGGTCCTCCGACTCGGCCCGCTGTACCGGGAGTTGCGCGAGCGAGCCGCCTCCCTCGGGCTGGACGACGCAACGCGCCGGACGCGACGCCCGCCCCTGGACGTCAACGCGGGCCGCGGCTTCGTCTTCATCTCCCACACCGGCACCGTGCACCCCAGCGGCTTCCTGCCGCTGGGGGCCGGAAGCGTCCGCCAAACGCCGCTCACGGAGATCTACCGCACCTCCGAGCTCTTCACCGGACTGCGGGACGCCGACCGGCTTGGCGGCCGGTGCGGAGCGTGCGAGTTCCGCCGGGTCTGCGGCGGCTCGCGATCGCGCGCGTACGGCGTCACCGGCGACCCGTACGCCGAGGAACCGTGGTGCGGATACGTCCCCGGATCCTTCCCCTACCAGGCGGAGCTGACCGCGCTGCTGCCCGGCGGCGACGGCAGGAACGCGCCGCACAAGGACAGCGACGCGGGTTCGAATCAGCACCAAGGAGTGGCATGACCAGCATCGCCGGCGGGCCCACCGAGACGGGCGACGCGAGCGGACCCGCCAAGTACCCGAACAGGTTCAGGGCGTCGGGCGTGAAGGCCCGGCATCTGCGCGCCCACGTGCTGGTCGTGGTGTGGCTGGGCCTGGCCCTGCTCGCGGCCGCGGCGCAGGAGACGATGCCGGTGGCCCGCTGGCTGTCTGTGCACATGTTCCTGCTCGGTGCCGTCACCACCGCCATCCTGATCTGGAGCGAGCACTTCGCCGTCGCCCTGCTGCACGCGAAGATCCCCGACGAGGGCTGGAGCACCGCCCGGCTCGCGACGGCCAACCTCGCCGTGGCCGGGCTGCTCATCGGGGTGTGGACCGCCGCTCCCGTACTCACCGCCGTCTCCGCCGCGTTGCTGGTTGCCGCGGTCGGCGCACACCTGGTGTTGCTGGTCCGCCTGGGGCGGGGCGCGCTCGGCGGACGGCTCAAGCCGATCGTCTCCTACTACCGGGCGGCCACCGCCGCCCTGATCGCCGGTGCGGTGCTCGGCTGGATGCTGTCGGGCGGCGGGGCCGGCGGGCCCGACCGGTACGCCGGACTGCGCCTGGCGCACATCCACGTCACGTTGCTCGGCTGGATCGGGCTGCCTGTCCTGGGCACGCTGTTCATGCTGTGGCCGACCGTGCTGGGCGTACGGATGAAGGACCGCACCACCAAGGTGTCCCGATGGGTGCTGTGGCTCACCGGCGGCGGACTCCTGATCGCGGCAGCCGCCCTGGCCCTCGGCTGGCGTCGGCCGGCCGCGGCGGGCCTCGCCCTCTACGTGGCGGGCGCGGCCCTCGCCGTCCACCTGCTCGTGCGTACCGTACGCGGCACCCGCCCCGTCTCTGCGGCAGCGGCCTGGATGCTCGCCACGGCCACCTGCTGGCTGCTGATCGCCGTGGCGGCCGATCTGGCATGGCTGGCCGCCCGGCCGCTCGCGGAGGCACAGGCCGCGATCGACGCTCTGCTGCCGGTGCTGCTCATCGGCTTCGTCGCCCAGATCCTCATCGGCGCGCTGACCTATCTGCTCCCGGTCGTCCTCAGCAGCGGCCCCAAGGATCGTGCGGCCGTGCGGGGACTGATCGAACGGGGCTGGTTGACGCGACTGGTCGCCCTCAACACCGGTGTAGCGCTCGCGGCACTTCCGCTGCCCGGCCCCGCCGCCACGACCGGCATGCTGCTGGCCGCGCTGGCGGGGGCCGCGTTCCTCACCCTCGCGGTGCCGGTACTCGTCCACAGCGGCCGGAAGGCGTCCCCGGACGCAGGAACCGCCGGTGCGTCCCGGCGCCCCGCGCTGTGGGGCACGGCCGCGGGCGTCGCCCTGACCGTGCTGGCCGTGCTCGTGGCCGACAGCGGAGGTGATACCGGCGAGCCGGCCGTCGCCTCCGCGGCGGGCAGCGGGGCTGCGATCGTGAACCGCACGGTCGAGGTGACCCTCGCCAACATGCGTATCCGCCCGGGCCGGATCGAGGTCACCGAGGGAACGACGCTACGGCTGAAGGTCACCAACGTTGACGCCCAGCGTCACGACCTCGAGGTCGAGGACGGCCCGTCGACTCCGATGCTCGGCAAGGGCGACAGCGACACCCTCGACCTGGGAGCCGTCACCGAGGACCGCGAGGCGTGGTGCACCCAGGCGGGCCACCGTGCCGTCGGGATGACCATGGCCATCGTCGTGAAGGACACCGCGAAGGACGGCACGACCGAGCACGCGGACGGTCACGACGGGCACTCCACCACCACCGTCTCGGGCGGGTTGGACCTCGCCGCCGACTTCTCCGACGGCTGGCAAGCACGCGATGCCGACCTCGCCCCCGCGCCCGGCGCAACGGTGCACAAGGTCGAACTGCACGCCGCCCACACCACGGTGGAGGTCGCCCCCGGCGTGAAACAGCAGATGTGGACCTTCGGCGGCAGCGCACCCGGCCCCACCCTGCGCGGCCAAGTCGGCGACACCTTCGAGATCACGCTCGTCAACGACGACACCGGCATGGGCCACGGCATCGACTTCCACGCAGGCGCCCTCGCCCCCGACAAGCCCATGCGTACCCTCGACCCGGGCGAGCGGCTGGTCTACCGGTTCCGTGCCGAGAAGGCCGGAGCGTGGCTGTACCACTGCAGCACCTCGCCGATGCTCCAGCACATGGGCAACGGCATGTACGGCGCCGTGATCATCGACCCGCCCGGCCTGGCGAAGGCCGACCACGAGTACGTGCTGGTCTCCTCCGAGCTCTACCTCGGCATGCCCGGGAGCACCGCCCAGGTGACGAAGATGCGTCAGAACACCCCGGACGCCTGGGCGTTCAACGGCATCGCGGACCAGTACGCCAAGCAGCCGCTCAAGGTGAAGTCGGGGGAGCGGGCCCGGTTCTGGGTGATCGCGGCCGGACCGAGCGACGGCATCGCCTTCCACGTCGTCGGCACCGTCTTCGACACCGTGTACAAGGAGGGCGCCTACGCGCTGAAGCCCAGCGATGCGGGCGGATCGCAGCTGCTGGACCTGGCCCCGGCGCAGGGCGGCTTCGTCGAGACGACGTTCCCGGAGGCCGGCCACTACGCGTTCGTCGACCACGACATGCGTCACGCCGAGGCCGGCGCGCACGGCGTGGTGGAGGTGAGCAGGTAGTGGACACCGTCGGCTGGTGGTCCCTGGTGCGGTTCGCGCATGTGGCCGGCGCCGCCCTGTGGGTCGGGGGCCAGCTGGCCCTCTCTCTGGTGATCCTGCCGCTGGCCCGCCATCTGCTCGGCCCGGAGGCCAAGGACAGCTTCACCGCTGCGGCCGGACGGCGGTTCGGGATGCTGACCGGGACGGTGTTCCTGCCCGTGCAACTGGCCACCGGCTGGGCCATGGCCTGGCATCGGGGAGTCTCGTGGGCCTCGCTCGCCGAACCCGGCTACGGCCGCACCCTGGCGACCAAACTCGCCCTCTTCGTGGTGGTGATGCTCGCCGCGGCCGGACACGGCATCGCCCACGCCAAGGGCCGCGCCGACCTGGCCCGGGCCCTGGCGGTCGTCTCCCTCGTCGGCTCACTAGGCGTCGTCCTGCTCGCCACGGCCCTGCCCGCCACCTGACCAGCAGCCACGAAGAAGAAAAAGGAAGAAAAAAGAGGAGGCATCATGCGCATCCAAGCCGTTCTGGACGCGGCCACCGTGGAGTCGCTCCTGGCAGCCGCCGTGGCAGCCCCGTCGATCCACAACACCCAGCCCTGGCGCTTCCGCCTCGACCCCCACCACCAGGTGCTTGAGGTCCATTCAGCACCGGAGCGCACCCTGCAGCTGACCGACCCGATGCACCGCGCCCAGTACCTGTCCGTGGGTGCCGCCGTCTTCAACCTCCGCCTCGCCGCCCTCCACCTGGGCTGGCGCCCGGAGGTGAGGCTGCTGCCGGACCCGCACAACCCCGGCCTGCTGGCCACCGTACGACTGACCGGACCCCTCGGCGCGGACGACCAGCCACCGGACCCCGCCCTCTACGGGGCCATCCCACTGCGGCACACGAGCCGGATGCCGTTCACCGGACGCCCCGTGCCCGAGCCGATCGTGGCGGAGATGACGTCGGCGGCACACGCCGCCGGCGCGCGCCTTCACGTACCGGACATCGCCGGCACACGACGGCTGCTGCGCCTGACCGGCGTAGCCGAGGCACGCAACCACGCCCACCCCGGCCGCACCGCCGAAACCCTCACCTGGATCACCGCCCCAGGAAGGGACGCCCCCTATGGCATACCCGTCACCGCGCTCGGCCCGCCGGACGCCGGCAGGCGCATACCGATGCGGGACTTCACCGGGCCCATCCCCGCGGGCCGCCGGCCCGCCCTGTGGTTCGAACGCCACGTCCAGCTCGGTCTGCTGTGGACGGCACACGACCGGCGGGACGACTGGCTGCGGGCCGGCCAGGCCCTGCAGTACGTCCTGCTCACGGCGACCGCCCACGGGGTGCGCACGTCACTGCTGCACCAGGCCATGGAATGGCCCGACCTGCGGGCCGCGACCGCCCTACCGCGAAACAAGCGGTGCCATCCGCATGTGCTGATCCGCTTCGGCTACGGCCCGGACGGCGCCGGCGCACCTCGAGCACTCGGGCACTCCGCTGCTCGTCCAGCACCGCCCCCGGCAGCCGAAACCGAAGCGGGCTGAGCGCCGCGGTGCGCGCATGTGGGCAGCCGGAACACGGTCAGCCACTCGGAGTTCCGGTCGATGAGCTCGCGCATGCCACGAGTGAGGAGGCGGACGTTGTCCCGGACCAGCAGGATCGGGCCACCGAGCTGGATGCGAGCCCGGACGAGAAGGCGGCAGAAGTCACGCCACCCGAAACCCTTCGGCTCCCCCTTTCGGTCCCGGTACTCCCGCAGCCCGTAGAACAGCTTGGACCTGGGCCCCGGCTTGAAGCAGCACATGCCCACCATGGACTGACGGCCACTTCCCCGGCTGCGGACCCGCACGACCGGCCTGCGGCCGGCCCGGCCCCAGGTCCTGGCCCGCGGCGGCGCCATTGATTGCTCCGTCCTGGCCGTCGCGGCCCACCGGAAGCCCAGCGGCCGGCGCCCAGGCTGCGCCTCACCGCACGCCGGGCGTTCCCCTGAGTTCGCGTCCGGTGACCATCTCCGACTCGATCCGTACGAACTGCGCGTCCTGCGGGGGCATCCATGACGTGGGGCCGGTCTCCGAGAGCCGGGCGTGCTCGTCGGGATCGGTCACGATCGTGGCCCGTCCGGTGACGACCACGCTCCAGCCGGCCCGGGTCGCCGCGTCGAACTCGTCCGCCTCGAAGGCGACCACGACGCCGTCGATGGCGCGCACGAGATCCGAGCCCGGTGAGGTGCGCAGCAGGACGGAGGCGTCCGCGTCCAGGGAGAAGTTGATGGGCAGGACCGCGGGCAGCGCGTGCCGGGTGTAGACCACGCGGCCCACCGGCACCTTGGCGAGCAGACGCAGGCACTCCTGCCGGTCGAGTGCGCGAAAGGCATCGTTGTGGAACATCAGTCCATCGTCTCCGCGGATGCCGTGTGGGGGTAGGGCCGACCGGCCCTACCCCCACGGGCCCCCTCGCGTGTGCGGACGGCCGACTGCTGCCGTCGTTTCGCGGGAGCCGTGCGGGCAAGCCGGTGGGCGGGGCTGCGCGGAGGGACTGCCGGGTCCGAATCCGGGGACCGTCCGTCCGTCGGTAGGGACTGTCGGCCCATGCCTGCGGTCGGCCCTGACGCGGACAGTGGTTCCCGGAAGCCGTTCCGCAGGCAAGGGGCCTGCGGCAATGCGCGATCCAGGTGGCGCAGTACCACCAGAAGACGAAAGGGACGGACAACATGGTCCAGCCGTTGAAGTCGAAGAGCGGCAGTTCGCCGTCGGGCGCCCCGGTGTCCGGCCGGGCCTGGCTGATGCTGGCCCTGGCCACGGTCGGTTTCGCCGTGAACTTCTGGGCGTGGGCGCTGCTGAGCCCGCTCGGCCCCCGGTTCAAAGACGGACTCGACCTGTCGTCGTTCGAGCAGTCGCTGCTGGTGGCGGTTCCGGTCGTGGTCGGTTCCCTGGGCCGCATCCCCGTCGGCGCCCTGACCGACCGGTTCGGCGGCCGGGTCATGTTCCCGACCGTGTCGGCGGCCACCATCGTGCCCGTGCTCTACCTCGGCCTGGCCGGACACGACTCCCTCGCCGCCCTGCTGATCGGCGGCTTTTTCCTCGGTATCGGCGGCACCGCGTTCGCCGTCGGCGTGCCGCTGGTCAACGCCTGGTTCCCGCCCGAGCGGCGCGGCCTGGCCATCGGCGTCTTCGGCGCCGGCATGGGCGGCACCGCGATCAGCGCCCTGACCACGGTGAAGCTGGTCGACGCGAACGGCATGTCCACCCCCTTCCTGATCACCGCCGCGGTGCTGGCCATCTACGCCGCGGCCGCCGCGCTGCTGCTGCGGGACGCACCCGGCCGCACCGTGCCGACCGAGCCGCTGGGCCGCCGCCTGGCCGCCACCGCCCGGCTGCCCATCACCTGGCAGGCATCCGCGCTGTACGCGGTCGCGTTCGGCGGCTATGTCGCCTTCTCCGTCTACCTGCCCACTTACCTCAAGACCGGCTACGGCCTCACCCAGGCCGACGCCGCTAACCGCATGGCCGGGTTCGTTCTCGTCGCGGTGGCGATGCGCCCGATCGGCGGCTGGCTGTCCGACCGGTTGGGCCCGGTCCGTGTGCTGGCCGGCTCGCTGGTCGTGGTCGTGGCCGGAGCGGTGGCCCAGGCGTTCACCCCGGCGCTGGCACCGGTGGGCACCATCGCCTTCCTGGCCATGGCCGCCGCGCTCGGTGCGGGCAGCGGAGCGACCTTCGCCCTGGTGGCCCTGCGCACCCCGGCCAGCCAGGTCGGCTCTGTCACCGGCGTGGTCGGCGCCGCGGGCGGCCTGGGCGGCTTCCTGCCGCCGCTGGTGATGGGCTCGCTGTACGGCGAGTACGGCACCTACGCAGCCGGCCTCGCCCTTCTCGCGATCGTGGCCGCTGCCGCGCTGGCCTTCACCCTCACCGGGGTGCGCGCAGCCACGGGCGGCGGCGAGCGCAAGCCCCGCACCAGCGGCCGGAGCGGGCGCCGCGCCGCGGGCACCACCGCGTAAAGACGAGAGCGACGTGCAGAGGACGAAGGAGAAGACCGGTGTGCGAGTACTGCGGCTGCCAGGCCCTGGAGACCATCGACGAACTGACCCAGGAGCATGACGAGGTGGTCCGCCTGATCAGCCACCTCCGCCCCGCCCACGAGGACGGCGGAGTGCTCCGGATGGCGGAGGTCGCCCGGGAGATCGCGAAGGTGCTCGGCCCGCACACCGAAGTCGAGGAGCACGGCCTGTTCCCGGCCCTGGCCGGGGACTTCCCCGAGCAGATCGCCGCCCTGGAGGCCGAGCACCGCCGCATCGAGGCGGTGCTGGCCGAGGCGAGCGGCGCGTTCCTGACCGACCCGAGCTGGCCGGACCGCCTGATGGAGGCGATGGCGGTCCTGCGGGACCACATCCTCAAGGAGCAGGACGGCGTCTTCCCGGCAGCGCTGGCGAACCTCGGCACCGAGGAATGGGAAGCGGTCGAGGCCGCGCGCGCCAAGGCGGGCAGCACCCTGTCCCGGCCGGCCGCCTGAAAGGCCCACCCGCCACAGCGCAGCGCTCCCGTTGGCCCGGTCACCCCCGCTCGCCACGAGCGGGCGTCACCGGGCCCTTGGAAGCTGAACGGAAATGACGTGGCAGAGCCCGGGGTTTCCGCGCCGGCACCAGCGGTTCGGAGGGAACGACGACGGCCCCGGGGCCGCCAGGTGCTCACAGGCGGCGCCGAGGTGACGCCGTCTGCGCCGGCTTGTCCATCGCCGCCTGTACGTGTCGGCGCACGACCTTGGCTCGGGCCGCCCGCGGTGGGGTTCGCAACGGCGCGTCGACGGTCACGGCCGCGGAACAGCTTCGGTCCACGGGACCCCTCCACGACAGACGAACCAGCGTCTTGCGCTGGGCGAACGTCCAGGGGGATGCAACCTCTGACGTACGGACACGGGGACGGCCGGCGAAACCGGGGTGACCGGCCTTGCGCGCTGACGATCTTTGCCAAGCTCCGAGCCGTTGATGGTGTGGCTGTTGACCTTCCGGGGGACGGCGGTCGTAGAGTCTTGTGGCCGGAACCGATCACAACTCGAACGGGCCGTGGCGCCCGGGAGCGGAGTGCCGCGGTGAGCACGGACACCAGCTCGGAGCGGACGCGGGCGGGCATGGACAGCGATCTGGCGCAGGCGCTGGTGCGCAGCCGCCGGTTCTTCACCCGGGCGGAGGTCTCCGACGACCTGCGCACCCTGCACCGCAAGGGCGGCCGGCAGGCGGACGAGTTCTACCGGGACCGCTGGTCGCACGACAAGGTGGTGCGCTCCACACACGGGGTCAACTGCACCGGTTCGTGCTCGTGGAAGGTGTACGTCAAGGACGGCATCATCACCTGGGAGGCGCAGCAGACCGACTACCCGTCGGTGGGCCCGGACCGTCCCGAGTACGAGCCGCGGGGCTGCCCGCGCGGGGCGGCGTTCTCCTGGTACACCTACTCGCCCACCCGCGTGCGCTACCCGTACGTGCGGGGCGTGCTGCTGCAGATGTACCGCGAGGCCAGGGCCCGCCTCGGTGACCCGGTGGCGGCCTGGGCGGACATCGTCTCCGATCCTGGGAAGGCGCGCCGTTACAAGCAGGTGCGCGGCAGGGGCGGCCTGGTGCGGGCGAGCTGGGACGAGGCAGTGGAGATGGTCGCCGCCGCGCACGTGCACACGATCAAGGAGTACGGGCCGGACCGGCTGGCAGGCTTCTCGCCGATCCCGGCGATGTCGATGGTCTCGCATGCGGCCGGGGCCCGCTTCTACTCGCTGCTCGGCGGGGCGATGCTGTCGTTCTACGACTGGTACGCCGACCTGCCGGTGGCCTCCCCGCAGGTCTTCGGCGACCAGACCGACGTACCGGAGTCGGGGGACTGGTGGGACGCCGGATATCTGATCATGTGGGGGTCGAACCTGCCGGTGACCCGGACGCCGGACGCGCACTGGATGGCGGAGGCCCGCTACCGGGGCCAGAAGGTCGTCGCGGTGTCGCCTGACTACGCGGACAATGTGAAGTTCGCCGACGAGTGGCTCGCCGCCCAGCCCGGCACCGACGGGGCGCTGGCGATGGCCATGGGCCATGTCATCCTCAAGGAGTTCTTCGTCGACCGGGCCACCCCGTACTTCACCGACTACGTCAAGAAGTACACGGATCTGCCCTTCCTGGTCGCCCTCGACGAGGTCGAGGGCAAGCCGGGCACCTTCACGCCGGGCAAGTTCCTCACCGCCGCCGATCTCGGCGGTGAGAGCGCCGATGCCGAGCACGCGGAGTTCCGGACCGTACTGCTCGACGCCGCAACCGGGCAGCCCGTGGTGCCGAACGGCACGCTCGGCGACCGCTACGGCGAGGCCGGCGCCGGGAAGTGGAACCTGGACCTCGGTGACACCCAGCCCCTGCTGTCCGCCGAGGGTGGCGAGGAGATGCCGGTCGCCGTCGAGCTGCCGCGTTTCGACGCCCCGGACGGCGGTGCGGGGCGGCTGCGGCGCGGCGTACCGGTTCAGCGGGTCGCCGGGCGTCTGGTGACGACGGTGTACGACCTGCTGCTGGCCCAGTACGGGGTGGCTCGCGACGGTCTGCCCGGCGAGTGGCCGACGTCGTACGAGGACGCGGAGGAGCCGTACACGCCGGCCTGGCAGGCGGCGATCACCGGAGTGGACGCGGGGAAGGCGGCGCGGGTCGCGCGGGAGTTCGCCGCCAACGCCGAGGAGTCCGGCGGACGTTCGATGATCATCATGGGTGCGGGGACGAACCACTGGTTCCACTCCGACACCATCTACCGGGCGTTTCTGACCCTGACCACACTGACCGGCTGCCAGGGCGTCAACGGCGGCGGCTGGGCCCACTACGTCGGCCAGGAGAAGGTCCGCCCGATCACCGGCTACTCGGCGATCGCGACCGCCGCGGACTGGAACCGGCCGGCCCGGCAGATGATCCAGACCGCCTACTGGTACCTGCACGCCGACCAGTTCCGCTACGACCCGTTCTCCGCCGACACCCTCGCCGCGGACGGCTCCGGTGCCGGCCCGTTCGCCGGGAAGGCCACCGCGGATGTGATCGCGCAGTCGGCGCGGATGGGCTGGGTGCCGTCGTATCCGACCTTCGACCGCAATCCCCTCGACCTGGCCGACGAGGCGGAGGCGGCGGGCCGCCCGGTCGCCGAGCACGTCGTGGACGAGCTGAAGGCCGGGCGACTGCGGTTCGCGGGCGAGGACCCGGACGCCCCCGAGAACTTCCCCCGCGTGCTGACCATCTGGCGGGCCAACCTGCTGGGCTCCTCGGCCAAGGGCAACGAGTACTTCCTCAAACACCTGCTGGGCACCGATCACTCGGTGCGGGCGACCGAGGCCCCGCCGGACGCCCGCCCGAGGGACGTGGTGTGGCGGGAGGAGGCACCCGAGGGCAAGCTCGACCTGCTGCTGACCCTGGACTTCCGGATGACCAGCACGACCGTCTTCTCCGATGTCGTCCTGCCGGCCGCCACCTGGTACGAGAAGCACGATCTGTCCAGCACGGACATGCACCCCTTCGTGCACGCCTTCAACCCGGCGATCGCCCCGCCGTGGCAGACCCGCACCGACTGGGACGCCTTCCACACCATCGCCAAGGAGTTCAGCCGCCAGGCCGCCGATCACCTGGGCGTCCGCAAGGACGTGGTCGCCGCCGCGCTGCAGCACGACACTCCGGACGAGATGGCCAACCCGCACGGCCGGGTGCTCGACTGGAAGGCGGAGGAGTGCGAGCCGGTGCCCGGCCGCACCATGCCGAAGCTGGTGACGGTGGAACGCGACTACGCGGCCGTCGCCGACAAGATGGGCGCCCTCGGCCCGTTGCTCGACACCCTGGGCGCGACCACCAAGGGCGTCACCTTCAAGGTCGAGCGCGAGCTGGAGTACCTGCGGCACAAGAACGGCACCGTGCGCGGCGGCGCGGCCGACGGCCGGCCCTCCATCGCCCGCGACGTCAACGCCTGCGAGGCGATCCTCGCCCTGTCCGGCACCACCAACGGCCACCTCGCCACCCAGGGCTTCCACAGCCTCGAAGCCCGCACCGGCACGCAGCTCGCTGACCTGGCCGCCGAGCACGAGGGGAAGCAGATCACCTTCGCCGACACCCAGGCCGCCCCCGTCCCAGTCATCACCAGCCCGGAGTGGTCCGGCTCGGAGACGGGCGGGCGCCGCTATTCGCCGTTCACCGTCAACGTCGAGCGCCTCAAGCCCTGGCACACCCTCACCGGCCGCCAGCACTTCTACCTCGACCACGACTGGATGACCGCCCTCGGTGAACAACTACCGGTCTACAGGCCCCCTTTGAACATGCACGCCCTGTTCGACGAGCCGCGCATCGGCGAGACGGGCGAGCTCGGCGTGACTGTCCGCTACCTCACCCCGCACAACAAGTGGTCCATCCACTCCGAATACCAGGACAACCTGTTCATGCTCTCCCTCTCCAGGGGAGGACCCACGATCTGGATGAGCACGCAGGACGCGGCCAAGGTCGGAGTGAAGGACAACGACTGGATCGAGGCGGTCAACCGCAACGGCGTGGTCGCCGCCCGCGCGGTCGTCTCGCACCGCATGCCCGAGGGCACCGTCTACATGCACCACGCCCAGGACCGCCTGATCGACGTGCCCCGCACCGAGACCACCGGCCGACGCGGCGGCATCCACAACTCCCTCACCCGCCTGCTGATCAAACCCAGCCACCTCATCGGCGGCTACGCCCAGCTCTCCTACGCCTTCAACTACCTGGGTCCCACCGGCAACCAGCGCGACGAGGTCACCGTCATCCGCCGCCGCACGAATCAGGAGGTGACGTACTGATGCCCCGTGGCGAAGCCACCATCGGACGGGTGATGGCCCAGATGGCGATGGTGATGAACCTCGACAAGTGCATCGGCTGCCACACCTGCTCGGTCACCTGCAAACAGGCGTGGACCAACCGCACCGGCGTCGAGTACGTGTGGTTCAACAACGTCGAGACCCGCCCCGGCCAGGGCTACCCCCGCCGCTACGAGGACCAGGACGCCTGGAAGGGCGGCTGGGAACTCAACAAGAAGGGCCGCCTCGGGCTGAAGGCGGGCGGCCGGTTCAAGAAGCTCGTCCAGATCTTCTCCAACCCCGTACTGCCGTCCCTCGACGACTACTACGAGCCCTGGACGTACGACTACGAGACGCTGACCAACGCCCCGCTGCAGGAACACACCCCGGTCGCCCGGCCCAAGTCCCTGATTTCGGGCAAGGACATGAAGATTGCCTGGTCGGCGAACTGGGACGACGACCTCGGCGGATCAACGGCGACCAGCGAGAAGGACGTCCTGCTGAACGAGGTCTCCGAGAAGATCAAGTTCGAGTTCGAGCAGACCTTCATGTTCTACCTTCCGCGCATCTGCGAGCACTGCCTCAACCCCTCGTGCGCGGCCTCCTGTCCCTCCGGCGCGATCTACAAGCGGGAGGAGGACGGCATCGTGCTCGTCGACCAGGACCGCTGCCGGGGCTGGCGGATGTGCGTCACGGGCTGTCCGTACAAGAAGGTCTACTTCAACCACCGCACCGGCAAGGCCGAGAAGTGCACCTTCTGCTTCCCCCGCGTCGAGGTCGGTCTGCCCACTGTCTGTTCCGAGACCTGCGTCGGCCGGCTCCGCTACATCGGTCTGGTCCTCTACGACGCCGACCGCGTCCTGGAAGCCGCCTCCACCCCGGAGGAAACCGGCCTGTACGAGGCCCAGCGGCAGGTCTTCCTGGACCCGAACGACCCCGACGTCGTACGCGAGGCGGAGCGGGCGGGTATCCCGCGGGACTGGATCGAGGCCGCCCAGCGCTCCCCGATCCACGCTCTGATCAACACCTACAAGGTGGCGCTGCCACTGCACCCGGAGTACCGCACCCTGCCCATGGTCTGGTACATCCCGCCGCTGTCCCCGGTGGTCGACGCCGTGCGCGACACCGGCGAGGACGCCGAGGACCACCGCACCCTGTTCGCGGCCGTGGACGCCTTGCGTATCCCCGTCGACTACCTCGCCCAGTTGTTCACCGCGGGTGATCCACAGCCGGTGGACGCGGTGCTGCGCCGCCTGGCCGCCATGCGCGCCTACATGCGCGATATCAATCTCGGCCGCGAACCCGACGCCTCCATCCCGAAGGCCGTCGGGATGGGCGAGGAACAGATGTACGACATGTACCGGCTGCTGGCCCTGGCTAAATACGACGAGCGGTACGTCATCCCCCCGGCCCACGCCGAACAGGCGCACAAGCTCGAGGAACTCGCCACCGAGTGCAGCCTCGACTATGAGGGCGGCCCCGGCATGGGCGGCTCCGGTCCCTTCGGTGAGACATCCGGCGGCGCCGCGCCGATCGCCGTGGAGAACTTCCACGCGCTGCGCGACCGGCAGACCTGCGACACCCCGGCCACGCCCACCGACAAGGCCACCCGCGTGAACCTCCTCAACTGGGACGGCAAGGGCTCCCCGCCCGGCCTGTTCCCGGACACACCATCCGGCACGGGAAGCGGTGCCGGCGCGGACAGCGGCGGGGAGGTCGAACCGAAGCCATGAACAGGAAGACCAAGCGCACCGCCCGCACCGCGCCTTGGCATCCCCATGCCTGGCAGGCCCAGTCGCTGTTGCTCGCCTACCCCGACGAGCAGTTCGAGCAGCGCCTGGCCCTGGCCGGCCGGGTGACCGCCACCCTGCCGGAACCGGTCGCCCGCCCGCTGCTCCGCTTCACCGCGCACGCCGAAAAGACCGCCCCCGCGGACCTGGCGGCTGCCTACGTGGCCACGTTCGACCACCGCAAACGCTGCTGCCTCTACCTGACGTACTACGCGCACGGCGACACCAGGAAGCGCGGCGTCGGCCTGCTGCGGCTGAAGCAGACCTACGCCGCAGCCGGCTGGCGCCTGGGCGACGACGAACTGCCCGACCACCTCGCCGTCGTCCTCGAATTCGCCGCCACCGACCCGGACACCGGAGCGCGCCTGCTGACCGAACACCGCGCCGGACTGGAGCTGCTGCGCCTGGCCCTGACCGACGACGCCTCGCCCTGGGCCCACGTCCTGGATTCCGTCTCCGCCACGCTGCCCGCCCTCGCCGGCGACGACCGCGAAGCCGTCATGCGCCTCGCCGCCGAAGGCCCGCCCGAGGAACAGGTCGGCCTCGACCCGTACGCAGCCCCGGTTTTCCTGCCCGACCCCGTCGTAGGAGGTCCCCGATGACCGCGTCCGCGCAGCCCCTCACCCTGGCGGCGGAGGCAGGCACCGGCGGCACGCTGCTGTGGGTCGTCCTGCCCTACGTGGCCCTCGCGATCTTCGTCCTCGGCCACGTCTGGCGCTACCGTTACGACAAGTTCGGCTGGACCACCCGCTCCTCGCAGCTTTACGAACGCCGCCTGCTGCGCATCGGCAGCCCACTGTTCCACTTCGGCATCCTCGTCGTGCTCCTCGGCCACATCGGCGGCCTGGTCATCCCCAAGAGCTGGACCGAGGCAGCCGGGATCAGCGAGCACATGTACCACGTCGGCGCGGTCGTCCTCGGCACGATCGCGGGCGTCGCCACGGTCGGCGGGTTGGCCATCCTGATCTACCGTCGGCGGACCGTCGGTCCGGTCTTCTCCGCCACCACCCGCAACGACAAGGCCATGTACGTCTCGCTGACGCTGACCATCGTGCTGGGCCTGGCCGCGACCGTGGCCGCGAACGTCGTCGGCGGAGGGTACGACTACCGCGAGACCATCTCCCCCTGGTTCCGGTCCATCTTCTACTTCCAGCCTGACCCGGCCCTGATGTCCGGCGCCCCGGTGCTGTTCACATTGCACGCCATCAGCGCTCTGCTGCTGTTCGCAGCCTGGCCCTTCACCCGGCTCGTCCACATGCTCACCGCGCCGCTGGGCTACCTGACCCGCCCCTACATCGTCTACCGCAGCCGCGACGCCCAACTAGGCGCCCGTGCCCCGCACCGCGGCTGGGAACGGACGGGTCCATGACGGCCGGTCCCGTCCCGGACACGTGGGACCACGGGCGTGGTCCGCCGGCGAATGCGAAGCGGCACGAGGGTGGCGGCCGCCCATGATGCCGTAGGCGCCTGGCTCATCCAACGCGAGTACGCCCGCACCGGCTCTCAGCGCGAGGTGTTGTAGAACCCGAACGGGGCCACCGCGCAGCCCGACGAGCATGTGGCCGACGTCGCCTGCCCGCGCCGGCCGCGCTCCACGGCGGCGGCGCCTTCCGAGAAGCCGTGAGCCCCCCCGCCGTGTGTCAGTTGGTTGCCCGGGCGGGGAAGGGAACGGTCCATTCCACGACCGTGCCGGTGGGCTGGTTGGGTGTGATGGTGAGGCTGCCGCCGAGATCGGTGGCGCGCCGGCGGAGATTGTCCAGGCCGCTGCGACGGTTGACGGCCGGGTCGATGCCGGACCCGTTGTCGGCTACGCGCAGCCCCAACCGCGTGCCGTCCGTCTCGGCGGTGACCTCGACGGCACTCGCGTGCGCATGCCGGGCGGTGTTCGACAGCGTCTCGCGCAGCACCGCCAGCACATGCTCGGCATGCTCAGCCGGTACGTCGGTGTCCAGCAGGCCGGTCATACGCAGGGCGGGCGTGAAGCCGAGGGTCTCGGCGGCCTGGTCGGTCTCGGCGAGCAGCTTGGAGCGCAGCCCGCCGTGCCCGTCATCACGGTCGCGCTCGCGCAGCGCGTAGATCGTGCCCCGCACGGTCTTGATGGTGTCGTCGAGATCGTCGACCACCCGCTGGACGCGCTCGGCCACCTCGGGCCGGTCGGAGACACGGCCGATCACCGAGTTCAGGGTCAGTCCGGAGGCGAACAGCCGCTGGATGGCCAGGTCGTGCAGGTCGCGGGCGATTCGGTCCCGGTCACTGAGCACCAGCAGCTGCTCGGCCTCGCGCCGGTGCTCGGCGATCTCCAGGGCGAGCGCGGCCTGGTCGGCGAAACCGTCGACCATGGTCATGGCCGCCTCGGAGAACTCCGCACCGCCGGGCAGGTTGGCGACCTGCAGTACCCCGCGCACGTGCTCTCCGCCTCCCAGCGGAAGCAGGAATCCCGGCCCCAAATCGATCTGTGCCGCGGAACCGCCGCCGGCCTGCGGCTCCTGCGACAGCGCACTGCTGGAGATCCGCTGATTGGAGTGGTAGACCTTCGTGGCCAGCGTGGTGGCCGGCAGCACCAGTCCCTGCACCCGTTCGGCGCCCTCGCCGTCGGCTGCCTCGATCACCAGCTCCTCGCCGCCGTCGAACGGCACCGCCAGCGTCACCAGGTCCGCATCGGACAGCGTTCTGACGGTGGCCGCGACCTGGCGCAGCACCTGCGCAGGGTCGGTACCCGACAGCAGGCTACGGGTCAGTTCACTGCTCGCCGCCAGCCACCGCTCACGGCGCCGCGTCTCGTCGTACAACCGGGCGTTGTCGATCGCCACACCGGCCGCGGCAGCCAGCGTGCGCAGTACCGCCTCGTCCTCGTCGTCGAACTGCGCCCCACCGCGCTTGTCGGTCAGGTACAGGTTGCCGAACACCTGGTCCCGCACCCGAACCGGCGCTCCGAGGAACGTGGTCATCGGAGGATGCCCCTCGGGAAAGCCGACGGAGGCGGCATGGCGGCCCAGGTCGGCCAGACGCAGCGGCTCCGGCTCCTTGATCAGCAGCCCGAGGATGCCGTGTCCCTCGGGATAGTGGCCAATCCTCCGTACGGTGTCCTCGTCCATGCCCACGGTGATGAACTGCCGAATCCGTCTCTCGTCCCCGAGCACGCCCAGTGCCCCGTACTGGGCATCCACCAGGGCGACCGCGGACTCGGTGATCCGCCGCAGCACCACGTCGAGATCCAGGTCGGAGCCGATGGAGAGCACCGCGTCCAGCAGGGTGTGCACCCGGTCCCGGGTCGCACGCACCTGGGTGATCTGCGCCTGCAGGCCCTCCAGCAGCTCATCCAGCCGCAACTGGGGCGCCGTCGGACCGTTGTCGAGTCCTTCGGCCGGCCTCTCCGCCATTCCCGCTCCCTCCGGAAGGTGCCATGGGCACCCCCTGATCATGCCCGAACGACCCTGCCCGCACTCGAACGCATGTGTTAAGGGTCGCTCGTCGTGGCAGTCAGATCCTATGCCCCCCGACGTCGCCGACCGAGGCCCGTGTCCGGCCCGAACTGTCGCGGGCCGGCCCTTACCAGGCTCCGCGAGGCGGGAGCCGTTCGGCTCTTCCGCCAGAGACGAACGGCCCTGGCCAGGACCACGCGACCGCCCGGACTCCGGAGGCATGGACACAGGGAGCGTGCCGGCGACGAACGCAGTCACCTGGGTACGTCGGCCGCGAGCGGTGAACCGCATTGTGCTCGCGATGCTCCCGCGAATCGGAAACTGGCCGGCCGCAGCCGGACTGGCCGCCGTCGACGGGCTGCTCCTGTTGCTCAGCCTGGGTGCCGCCCAGTGGTGGGTGCTGCACCACCACATCACCGGCGCCGGCACATGGATCCCTGCAACCGCTGTCGCCTGGCTGGCCGGACTGGTCGTCTCCTGCGCGACAGCCGTGCCACTGTGGCACCCCGGCCAGTCTCCCTTGCTGATCGCCGGGATCGAAGCTCTCGCCGGTCTCCTCATGGCGGCTACCGTCGCCGCCGTCACAGGAGCCGTGTTGGTCCGCCTCGCGAACCGAGCGGCAGAGCCTGCATGAAGTGCTCCCACACCCGGCGCAGGAGCGTGGGCGGAGGCGCGCGCTCGTGCCGAACCGGCAACGGTGACGCCCTGACCGTGCTCACGGCACGGGAAGCCGAACACCCACGGACGCACACGTGGACAACTGGTGAGGCGGGCCGGATGCTATCCGCCAATGCCGGTCACCCATGGACGAAATGCCGACTCGTTTCGATGCCTCGAGCGATATGCCGCCCGAGAGGCCTTCGACCTGGTCAGGACGGCATCCAGAGCCCCTCGTTATAGGGGCGTCCGTGAGACGAGAAGCCCCGCGGGTGCGGCCCGGCGGGGCAGCGCGGGTGACCTGGCCGTCAGCCGGGCGTCACTTCCGAGATCAGCACCCGGGCGCGGGTCTCGATCGCGTCGTGGATGGGGCGTACGGCCTCGACACCCTGCGCGGCCGGGTCCTCGAGTTGCCAGTCGAGGTACCCCTTACCAGGGAAGACGGGCAGGTGTCGCATGGTGGTGGCGGTGTTTGCCCCGGAGAGGAGGGGCGGGACCAACGAGATCGAGGTCAGCGACACTGCCGTCCACACGAATCGCTCGGCTGGGCGAGCGCTCCAACCTAGAAGAACGACGGCAAAGAGCCTGCGTTGATCCTTGCCAGCTCATGGACAGCGGACGGCATCCACCGTGTGCGGCGGTCGACGACAGGCGTTCACCGACACGGCGTGTGTTGATGCCGCCGTGTTATCGCTAGCGGCTGCCGCTGCGCCGGTATAGCGTTGTGATTCAGCAGTCGTGGTTCCGAAGTCCCGTTCGCCCGTGATCGCCATCACGGGCGTTCTTGCTGTTCAGCGCCTCTCCGGACCAGGGCGATCACCTCCCGGGTGCGCAGGTCGCGGGCCCGGTTCTCTCTCAAAGGAGACGGTCATGGCCACGGGCACTGTGAAGTGGTTCAACAGCGAGAAGGGCTTCGGCTTCATCGAGCAGGACGGCGGCGGCCCCGACGTCTTCGCCCACTACTCCAACATCGCCGCCCAGGGCTTCCGCGAGCTGCAGGAGGGCCAGAAGGTGACGTTCGACGTCACCCAGGGCCAGAAGGGCCCGCAGGCGGAGAACATCCGCCCCGCCTGATCCCGCAGCCTCAGTAAGGCCGGCTTCCCTTCGGGAGTCGGCCTTACCTCCTGTCGGACTGGTCCGTAGGCGAGGAGCCGGTCCGTGCTCAGACATCGCCGCGTCCGGATGAGCCATAGGCAGCAACAGCGTGCGGGAGCACCCCCGTGCGGACAGATGGGAGGATGGTGCCTGACACAGACGCATGCGGCGGTTCGACGGTGAGCGCGACAGCGTGGTCCCGGAGCCGGCCGGTGAGTTCAGGCTCATGAACTCCCCGGCACCCGCTGCTTCTACGGCTGGCATCCGCTCGCGAAGCGCGCCTGCGACCTGCGGCACTCGGGTCTGTCCACCTGAAAGCTCGTCGAGCATGCGCCGTTTCTCCGACGGCGTATCCCCGCCCGGCAGGACCATCACCCCCCCGTTCCCCGGGCCGGGATCGGCGTCCCAGGCCACCCGGAGACCGGCATCGGAGCGATCGTGGGTGACGATCCCCCGCTGTCCGACCGGCATTCACTGGACATGCTCGGCCTGAGCGAGGACCGACTCGCCCCGGACATGGCCCGCGAGCGGATCGAGCTGCACCGCCGGGAACTGCGGTACCGAGGTGACCGCTCCAGGCCCGAAATCAAGGACCGGGCCGTGATCCTCATCGATGACGGGCTCGCCACCGGCGCCACCGCACGCGCCGCCCTGCGCCACCTGCGCCACCTGCGCTACCTGCGCCGCCAGGGCCCGGCGCGGCTGATCCTTGCCGTCCCCGTCTGTGCTCCCGACACCGCCGCAGCGACGCGCTCGGAAGCCGATGACGTCGTCTGTCTGCACCAGCCGCCGGACTTCCTCACAGTCGGACAGTGGTACGACGACTTCGACCAGGCCAGCGACGAGGAGGTCATGCAGGCACTGCACGAACACGGTGCCCCGGCAGGCAGGCGTTGAGTGGTCCGGAACCGGACCGGCGGATCGATCCCCGGCCATGCACCTGAGGCTGCGGATCCGCACACGGGCGAAGCGGTCCACCTGGACGAGGTGGCGCGTGCCTCTGGGCTGCCTCCCGAGGAGACTTCTGGGCTGCTTGACGACCTGGTCACCGTGCACGGCACCGCGACTGGAACCGGCCGGATCCGACAGGCCGGACACGGGGCCCGGTTCGAGGTCAGGCCCGGCTTGTGAGTTCACCCGGCTGACGTTCACCGGGGCGGCCCGACTCGTGACGTGAGTCGCCGCACTGGGTCGGACCATGCCTGCGGGTCGGGCCAGGGAAAGGTATGGGCGACCGGCGTCGCGATGCATTCCCCGTCAGTCACCAGCCCCGGCATCGCGGCATGTCTGGCCAGCCGACCGGGTGCGACGGCTCGCGTCCGCGCCGAGCCCGCGTCGCCAAGGAAAACTCCGCGAACTCCTCCGCGATTGCTGGGAGTTGCCAAAGAGATCGCATCACGCGGGCGGTTGCGCGGTGATCCGCCGGGCGTACACCTCGATCTCGATCTTCATGCGGGGGTCGGCGAGGCCGCACATGAGCATGGTGGCGGCCGGCCGGACCTCTCCGAACGCGCGACGTAGCACCGGCCAGCAGGGCTCGAAGTCCGCCCGGTCGGGCAGCAGGTAGCGCACCCGCACCACGTCAGCGAAGGTGCACTTCGCTTCGGTCAGGGCGACCTCGATGTTGCGCAAACACTGCTCCGCCTGCTCCACCACGTCGTCGGAAATCGTCATGGTGGTGTAGTCGAATCCGGTTGTTCCGGACACATGGACCCAGTCGCCGTCGACCACAGCGCGGGCATAGCCGATTTGTTCCTCGAACGTCGAGCCGCTGAGTATTGAACGTCGCTCCGTCATGCGCCGAACGCTAGGTGACCAGGACCGATACGTCTAATACGGCCTCACGTGTGGAGTGATATCTCTGGGCGTATGGAGCGCCCTGAACTTCCCCTTCCGCAGCTGCACGCCTTCGTCGTTCTCGCCGAGGAACTCCACTTCGGCCACGCCGCTACCCGCTTGGGCATCGCCCAGCCGCCGCTGAGCCAGCAGATCCGCCGTCTGGAGGACAAGGTCGGCTACGCGCTGTTCAGCCGCGAACCCGGGCGCATCGGACTCACCCCGGCCGGCCGGGAGCTTCTCCCCGCCGCCCGGCATGCCCTGACCGACCTCGCGGACGGCCTGACCGCAGCCCGAGAGGCCGGGAGCGGCAGGGCCGGCCGCCTGCGGATCGGCTTCGCAGCCTCCGTCGCCCTCACTGTCCTCCCCGGCCTGCTGCGAACCTTCCGGGGACGACTTCCCGCCGTGGACCTGGACATCCGGGAGATGACCACCACACCGCAACTGGCCGCTCTGCGCGAAAGGGCGATCGACATCGGCCTGTTGCGCGAACCGCCTGCCCATGACACGGAACTCGGATTCGAGACCGTGCTGCACGAACCGTTCGTGGCCGTCCTGCCCTCCTCGCACCCACTCGCGACACAGCGAGCCGTCCGAGTCGAGCAGTTGGCCGACTGCCCTTTCGTGCTCATGCCGCGCACCGTCGGCCCCTCGCTGTACGACCAGATCACCGACTTGTGCATCACGGCAGGCTTCACACCCCAGGTGACTCAGCACGCCGTGGAATGGCAGACCGTCTGCGCCCTGGTGGAAACCGGCCTGGGCGTGTCACTGGCCCCGGAGAGCATCCGCCGTATCCGCCTCAAAGGCGTTGCCTTTCGCAGGATCGAGCCCAACGCAGTGCGCACACGAGTCGCCGTCGCTTGGCGCAAGAACGACTCAAACCCCCTCGTCCCACGCCTCCTGGCGGCTCTCAAAGCCCTGGACCAGTGAACCGCCCCGGGGCCGGCATTCCGAGTCGTGCTGCTCCACGCCAGTGCGCGTCAGATGTCACGCGTTGACCGGCTGCGGTTGCTCGCTCAACGACGTCGTCCGGAAACTCCACCCGGGTGCCTCCCCGATGGAGGGCGCCCGTATCTTCGAGGGCAGCCGGCGGCCTGGTTCCCGGCCTCCTCCCGGTGTGCGTCGTGGCGTTGGCACCTGTATGCCGCGACCGTTGCTGGTCGGTGCGGAGGACGGGTCGCCGAACGACGGGGGAGGGTTCATGCGTTCTCTGCTGATCTGGGTAGTTCGGCTGTGTGCGCTGGTGGGTTGGGTCGCGACCGCGGTCGCGTGCTTCTGGCTGCTGGGTGCCACCGCCATGCCTCGGCCGTGGACCGAGCCATATGTGTGGGGAGCCGTCGCCGTGGCGTGTGCGGTGGTACGCGTGCTGGCGCTGTGGGGTCTGCGGGTGCTGCCCGGGGAGAACAGGACGCCGGGAGAGCCGGTGTCCTTGTCGAAGGTGGCTGATCGGCGGTCCGTGTCCGGCTCCGTGTCGCTCAGTGAGGCCCTCGGGTTCTCCTTCAGCGACCTCGACGAAGCCCGGGGGTGGATCAAACTGCGCACCGGCGCTGTCTGGGCGCTGGTGGCGTTCGCCTCGGGGGCCTTCTTCGTCGCGCTGCTGACGTCGGCCAACGCGGGTGAGAAGCTCGACGACCTGCGCACGGCGGGCGCCGAGGCCAGCACGGCGACCGTCGTGGGCGGGCCGCAGGCGATCCGCGAAGAGCTGACCGACGAGCATGCCGTCAAGGGGTATGTCTCACGGCTCGTGGTCTCCGTGCCCGGCGGCCCCGGGCGGCTCCCCGTGCGTGGCGCCTACACCTACGACCGGCCCCGTGCCGGCACCGAGGTCGACGTGCTGTGGGCCAGATCGGCACCGGAGCTGGGCGGTTACGTCAACGAGAGCAAGAACCTGCGCGTGCTCGCCGAAGCACGCTGGAACGCCTTCGCGGACGACGAGCTGGGTGTCGCATCCCTGCTCGCCTTCCTCGTCATCGTGGTCGTCTTCGGGGGCGTTCTGGGCGTTGTCTTCACTCTCGCACCGCAGGCCGACGTGCTGCAGCGGCTGGCCGGGTCGGCGCCGTTCCAGACGGTCCGTGCCGCGCTGGCCGTGGCGGTGTTCTGGGCCTGGAGTCCGACGCTGCTGGGGCACGAGGCCGGTGTGCTCCAGTTGCTACTGGCGGGGGCCAGTTTCCTGCTCGTCCTGCTGGGCTACGTCTGCACATCCGTCCGGTCCTTCGTCCGCTGAGCACGCACAAGCCGGCAGGATGAGCCTTGACGTCATGGCAGCCCCGGCTGATCTTGTTCCGTCTGCCGGTCGAGGATCGCCTGCCTGATGGCCGCGCTGCCGGCGACGAACCAAGCCGGCAGGCCAACCGGGAGCCGACGGCCGCATCGAGCGCGTCGCCGTCGATGCGAGCCAGCAGCGGGCCGCGCGTACAGGCGCGCGGCATTCGTCCGTCCACACCCAGGCGGGTCCGGACTTCCTCGGGTGCCCCGATCGCGAACCGGGCGATCGCCACCAGCGTCGAGGGGCGCACAGGGCCAGCAGTGCACCGAGCCGGTAGCGGCGGCCCTGGCGGCATCGCGGATCGGGCAGTCGATGGCGCTCGTAGACCGTCTTCCACGGCCCGAGCCGCTCGGGCAGATCCCGCCGCTGCACCCCGGTCCGCACCCGTGCAAAATGCCGTCGATCGCCTGCCGCTGCTCCCGTCACCGGTCACAACGGCCATTGCTGACCTGCAGGAACAGCTCATGCCGCTCGCACCCCGCATCCGATAGATCACCTCGCCCCATGCCCCGAACAGCGATCCGACAGGACGCCAGTCACATGATCGGCTGGCTAGTAGCCTGCGGCCATGCCTGACCCCTCCCGGTTCGCGGTCCCCACCCGCTTCGACGGTGCCCCTGAGCGAGTCGCAGTTCCCCTCAGCGGATCACGACCTGGAGCTCGCGGATGACGCCGCGGGATCCGTTGATGCATTGCGGCAAGTCGTCTCACGGCTGGACCGCTTCATCAACTCTCACGGCTGAAGCGTTCGGACAGGGCCCAGTCAGCCCCCCCCGCAGCGGGAGAACCTCAGGTGGAGACAGCAGTGCGGGACAGGGCGGTGCGCAGCGCGAACGCGCCGAGCAGGCCGCCTGCTGTGAACCGTTGGGCGGTCATGGCGCGGGGCCGGGCGGCCAGAAACCCCGAGACCCGTGCTGCGCCCAGCATGATCAGAGCGTTCACGGCGATGCCCACGACGATCTGCACACCACCGAGCTGGAGGAGTTGTCCCCAGGCCGGACCTGCCTGCGGGTCCAAGAACTGGGGCAGTAGGGCGGCGTACATGAGAGCGATCTTGGGGTTGAGCAGGTTGGTCAGGAGCCCCATCGAGAACAGGCGGGCATCGGAGACCGGAGGCAGGTCTTGGGCCGGGGCGAAGGGCGAGCGGCCGCCGGGCTTGAGCATGCCCCAGGCGAGGTAGGCCAGGTAGGCGGCCCCGGCAAGCTTGACCACCGTGAATGCCACCGGCACGGCGGCGAACAACGCGGACAGGCCCGCAGCCGCGGCCAGCAGATAGCACACGAATCCCACGGCGGTACCACTGAGGCTAACCAGGCCGGCCCTGCGGCCTTGGGTGATCGCGCGGGAGGCGAGGTGGACCATGTTCGGTCCCGGAGTCAGCGCCATGCCCAGTTCGACCAGTGCTACTCCTCCGACTGCGGTCAGAGTGATCACCGGTCAACCTCCAGGTCGTTCGTCGGGTACCTGATACGACTGGGGTTACCCGGCTGCAAAGGATGGACACGACGCGTGAGCAGCGCCTGCCTCGCCCACTGCAGCATACGGCCTTGCCGCTCAAAATCTTCGTGCGCCCCCGGCCCCGTTCCTGGCCCGGCCTCCGGCGCGCAAGCGCATCTCCACGGCTATGGCCGATGCGGCACTGCACCTGCTAGAAGATCACGGAGGCGACCTCGGCGGACTGCGCCAGGACGCGGAAAATGACCCGCAGCGGGAAGGGGAACTGCTCCGGCACTTCGCCAACGTGGATGACGACGTGGTGGATGCCTTCTTCCGGGAAGCCCAGCTGCTGTGGCAGGAGCTGGGCCCGTTCGCGGACAAGAAGGCGCTCGACGCAGCCGATCGGCTCGCCTTGGGCGGGAGTGCAGGCTCCTTGCGTTCTCTCGTGGATGACGACCGCAATTCGTACGGCCTCATCGACTCACTGGTGAGGATCCGGCGCGAGGAGGACGGCTACCAGAAGGTGCGCGAACTGGTCGGCCAGCAGGGGTGAGTTCCTCGGCCGGACCTCGCTGGGGGCCGCCGCCGCGCAGCCCGGTGCCCGCTGCCCGATGGCTGAGCGGCCGGGCCCGGGACCGGCCATCAGGTGGCGGATCCGCCTCCGACTGCCATGACGGCGTCGTCGATCCGGTCAGCGAGGTCGAGCGTGGTCACGGCTTGCACCGAGCGGGTCTGGACGGTGAGCGCACGGACGAGGTGAACCGCGGCGTCGGCGGCGTCCGCATCGCCGAGCCGGGCCCGCGACGCCACCTCTTCCACCAGATGCTGATGGCTGATCATGTTGCCTCCCGCAGGTGCGGTGGGGCGCTGCCCGAGGGTGCGGTTGACTCCGGCCCCCAGGGGACTCCGGCGCGACGAGTGCCCCCTGGGGTCGGCGCGTACACGGATCACTGCCGTGCGCCACGCTCACGGATCGCGGCCCTCCGCCGGTTCCACACCGTCGTGTGCGGCGGTCGCGATCAGGAAGGATCCCCGGTTTCCGCCGACGGTCGGCGCGGGACCGCTGGACACGTACCGGAGGTCGGGGCAGTCGGGGGACGGCTCGTGTGCGGGTCCGGGCTCCGAGCTCCGCTGCGGGGGAACCGGGAGCGATTCGGGCGACGGGCCGGACTGGGTTCGGGCACCGGACTTGGTGGGGACGGCCGTGCCCGGCGGGCCGAGTGGTCTTCTTCGCCGCGGGCGCCGAGGCGGCCACGGCGGTGATGGCCGGGGCGCAGTTGCCCGACCGGTTGCTGACGGCGGTGTCTGAGTTGAACCAACGCCTGACCCAGCTCGTCGAGCACCACGCCCCACAGCTACTCACACCGGTGGGCATCGACCCGGGCAGTGCCGTCACTCTCCTGATCACCATGGGAGACAATCCCGAGCGGCTGAACACCGAGGCGCCCTTCGCTGCTTTGTGCGGAAGCAGTCCCGTCGAGTACTCCTCGGCCGGCGGGTCTCGCGTCGGCTCAACCACGGCGGCGACCGCCAGGCCAACGCTGCTCTGCACCGGATCGTGTTCACCCGGCTGCGCCACGACCCGCGCACCCAGGCGCACTACGAACGCCGCACCCAGGAGGGCATGACCCGACGGGAGATCATTCGATGCCTCGAGCGATATGCCGCCCGAGAGGTCTTCGACCTGGTCAGGACGGCATCCAGAGCCCCTCGTTATAGGGGCGTCCGTGAGACGTGAGAGGGTCTGGGGCGTGAGTGAGACACCGTCGAACACCCTGCAATACCGCTTTGACGGGCCAGAAGAGGCTCCCGTCCTGATCCTCGGTCCCTCACTGGGTACCACCTGGCACATGTGGGACCGCCAGATCCCCGAGCTGATCAAACAGTGGCGCGTCTTCCGGTTCGACCTGCCCGGCCACGGCGGCGCCCCCGCCTACCCGGCCGGGTCCGTGGGTGACCTCGGCACGCGGCTGCTGGCCACCCTCGAAGGGCTCGGCGTCCAGCGTTTCGGCTATGCGGGCTGCGCGCTCGGCGGCGCCGTCGGCATCGAGCTGGCCCTGCGCCACCCGGAGCGGCTCGCCTCGCTCGCGCTGATCGCCGCATCGCCGCGCTTCGGCACGGCCGACGAGTTCCGGCAGCGGGGCGTGATCGTCCGCACCAACGGCCTCGACCCCATCGCCCGTACCGCGCCCGAACGCTGGTTCACCGGCGGGTTCGCCGCCGCACAGCCCGCGATCACCGAGTGGGCCGTGCAGATGGTGCGTACCACCGACCCCGGCTGCTACATCGCCTCCTGCGAGGCGCTCGCCTCGTTCGACGTCCGCCCCGAGCTCGGGCGGGTCGGCGTGCCGACCCTGGTACTGGTCGGCTCGGACGACCAGGTCACCGGCCCCGCCGAGGCCCGCACGCTGGTCGCGGGCATCCCGGACGCGCGCCTCGCGGTCGTCCCCGGCGCCTCCCACCTGGTCCCGGTGGAGCAGCCCGCGGCCGTCACCGACCTGCTGGTGCGGCACTTCTCCACCGCCTGGCAGCCCGCGTTCGAGACCTCCACCGGCCAGAACGTCCTGCCCCCGGCCGCCCTGAAGCCGGTCCTGTCGCCGGCCCCGCCGCAGCCCCCGCAGACCGGGCCCGTCGCCGAGATCGCCCCGGTCGCCGTGCCGCCGCAGGCGCAGGGGCGGCCCGACCCCTACGACGCCGGGATCAAGGTCCGCCGCGAGGTGCTGGGCGACGCGCACGTCGACCGGGCCCTGGCCCAGGCCGACGAGTTCTCCGGGGACTTCCAGGAGTTCATCACCCGCTACGCCTGGGGCGAGATCTGGGACCGCCCCGGCCTCGACCGGCGCACCCGCAGCTGCGTCACCCTCACCGCCCTGGTCGCCGGGGGGCACCTGGACGAGCTGGCCTTCCACACCAGAGCCGCCCTGCGCAACGGCCTCACCCCGGGCGAGATCAAGGAAGTGCTGCTCCAGGCGGCCGTCTATTGCGGCGTTCCGGCCGCGAACAGTGCGTTCAAGGTGGCCCAGCAGGTCATCCGCGAGGAGACCACGCCGCAGGAGTGAGCCTCCCCACGGCCCCCGGGGCAGGATGGAGACCATGAAGCTCACGAAGAAGTCGCACGCCTGCGTCCGCCTGGAGAAGGACGGCCGGACGCTCGTCCTCGACCCCGGCGGGTTCAGCGAGGAGGACGCCGCGCTCGGCGCCGACGCCCTCCTCGTCACCCACGAGCACCCCGACCACTTCGACGAGTCCCGGCTGCGCGCCGCGATGGAGCACAACCCGGCAGCCGAGATCTGGACGCTCAAGGCGGTCGCGGAGAAGCTCTCCGCCGCCTTCCCCGGCCGCGTCCACACCGTCGGCCACGGCGACACCTTCACCGCCGCCGGCTTCGACGTCCAGGTGCACGGCGAACTCCACGCGGTGATCCACCCGGACATCCCGCGCATCACCAACGTCGGCTACCTCGTCGACGGCGGCAAGGTCTTCCACCCCGGCGACGCCCTCACCGTCCCGGACCACCCGGTGGAGACGCTGATGCTCCCCGTGATGGCCCCCTGGAGCAAGATCTCCGAGGTCATCGACTACGTGCGCGAGCTGAAGCCGCAGCGCGCCTACGACATCCACGACGCCCTCCTCACCGACCTGGCCCGCCCCATCTACGACCGGCAGATCGGGCAGCTCGGTGGCTCGGACCACCTGCGGCTGACGCCCGGGGAGTCCGCCGAGGTCTGACGGGGCCGGGTGTCACACCCGCCGGGTAGGTTGTGGGACATGCGCATCGCGACCTGGAACGTGAACTCGATCACCGCCCGCCTGCCGAGGCTCCTGGCCTGGCTGGAGAACAGCGGCACGGACGTGCTGTGCCTCCAGGAGGCCAAGGTCGCCGAGGAGCAGTTCCCGTCGGAGCAACTGCGCGAGCTGGGCTACGAGGCGGCGGTCCACGCGACCGGCCGGTGGAACGGCGTGGCGGTGCTCTCCCGCGTCGGCATCGAGGACGTCGTCAAGGGCGTGCCCGGCGACCCCGGGTTCGACGGCTCGGTGGAGCCCCGCGCCATCTCGGCGACCTGCGGCCCGCTCCGCGTCTGGTCGGTCTACGTGCCGAACGGCCGCGAGGTGGACCACCCGCACTACGCCTACAAGCTCCAGTGGTTCGAGGCGCTGAAGGCCGCCGTCGCCGGTGACGCGGCGGGCAGCCGCCCCTTCGCGGTGATGGGCGACTACAACGTGGCGCCGACCGACGACGACGTCTTCGACCCGGCCTTCTTCGAGGGCTCCACCCACGTCACCCCCGCCGAGCGCGCAGCCCTCGCCTCCCTGCGCGAGGCGGGCCTGTCCGACGTGGTCCCGAGGCCCCTCAAGTACGACCAGCCGTTCACGTACTGGGACTACCGCCAGCTCTCCTTCCCGAAGAACCGCGGCATGCGCATCGACCTGGTGTACGGCAACGCTCCCTTCGCCAAGGCCGTCAGCGACGCGTACGTGGACCGCGAGGAGCGCAAGGGCAAGGGCGCGTCGGACCACGCGCCCGTGGTCGTGGACCTGGACGTCTAGGGCCTCAGCAGCCGCAGATCGACCGAGTCCGCCAGGGCCGCAAGCCCCGTGTCGCCCGGATGCAGATGGTCCCCGCTGTCATAGGCGGGCAGCATCCGGGACGGCCGCTGCGGATCACGGACCACCGCGTCGAAGTCGAGCACGCCGTCGAAGACCTCGCCGGCGCGGATCCACGCGTTCACCTCGGCCCGCTCGGCATCGACGGCGGCCGTGCACCGCGCCTCGCCCTCACAGGGCAGGATCGTCGCCGCGAGCATCCGCAGCCCCCGGGCGTGCCCGCGCGCCGCGAGCTCGCGCAGCCCCGCGATCAGCTGCTCCGCCGAGGTGCCCCACCGCAGGTCGTTGATGCCCTCGAAGACGACGGCCGTACGCGTCGACGGCTGGGCGAGGACGTCCCGGTCGAAGCGGTGCAGGGCGCTCACCCCGGCCGTGTCCGTGGACACCCCGTCCCCGGGGTACCGGTCGGTGACCACACGGTTGCCCGAGACGCCCAGGTTCAGCACGCCGTAGCGCGGGACGGTGCTCTGCTTCAGGAGCCGGCCGGCCAGCACGTTCGGCCAGCGCCGGTTGGCGTCCACCGTCGACTTGTCGCCATCGGTGATCGAGTCCCCGAGCAGCACCACCGACCCGGGACCGCCGCTCACGTCGACCCCGGCGAGCAGCGGCCAGCGGGTGATCACCGAGGTGTACGCCCCGGCGGCGCCCTCCGCCGTGTGGTCGCCGGGCTCGCTGACGTAGGAACGCTGCTGCGCGAGCCCGTGCACGGGCGCCGCGGAAACCGTCCCGGGCAGATGGAAGCTCACCAGGAGGTTGGTGTCCGCCGGGACGGAGAAGCCGAGCGGATCGCTGTACGCCTGTGCCCCGGCGGGGAGCGTCACGCCCGCCGCACCGCCGAACGACAGCGCCACCGGCGTAGCCCGCGAGGCCGCGCCTGACGCCTGCACCGCGACCGTGGCGCTCCCGATCCGTACCGGAGCCGCGGCGAAGGTGTTGTCGAACCGCAGCCGCACCCGGGGCCCGCCGGCCGATGTGTGCACGACCAGCCGCAGCGTCCGGTCCGTCCACGGACCCACGGCGGCGTAGCCGCCCGTGGCCGTCGTCCAACTGCCCGTCCAGCCCGGTGTGGCGGTCCGTACCGACACCGCGAAGACGTGCAGCCCGGCCGCGCGCGGCAGCCGGACGGACGTCACCGCGCGGCCCGGAACCAAGGGCACCGTCACGACGTACAGGCGGGCCTGCCGGGCGACCTGGCCACCAGGTGTGTTGATGTGCGGCAGGGTCACCGCCTTGGTCGCGAGCGGCCCGGTGCGCCAGTCGGACGCGGTCAGCCGGTACCCGGAGCGGGTGCCGTTCGCGTAGGTGACCGTGCCCGGGCCGCCCACCTCGGTGCCGGCGGTGCCCGCCACCAGGAAGGCCAGGGCGTCCCCGCGCCCCGTGATCCGGACGTCCTGCCCGGCGGCGCGGACGTTGTCCCGCTCCCCGGGCTGCCGCTTCGGCCAGGCCAGCCGGGCGCCCTGCACGGTGAGGGCGCGGCCGGGCGTCCAGCCTGCGGCGCTGAGGTCCCGCGCCGACAGGGAGGCGCCGGACCCGTCGAAGTCGGCCTCCTCGGGGGAGCCGTCGTCGCTGACCGCCACGTTGTCGAACAGCCGCTCAAGCGGCACCGGCGCGGCCCGTCCCTCCGCGGCGGCATGCGCCGACACCGCCGGGACCGGCGACCCGCACAGGGCCAGGACGATCAGGATCCCCCGGACACATCGGCGCACGGCCGACTCCTCCCGCTCATCGACACACGACGCGACAACGGCAAACGCAGGGACGGAACTGATGAGGTAACGACGGCAGAGACGCAAGGCGCACGGTGAAGTTAGGGAGACAGGAGTGACCCGTCAACGCACGCTGCCTGAACTCGGCCTGAACTCGTCCGGGATCGGCGGGTCCGCGCGCCCTGTGGTGCGTACGGCGGTACGAATGACACGCTGGACGTATGAACATCCCTTTCCTGGGCAACCGGCGCCAGAAGGTCGGGGTCCCCGATCCGGCAGGCATCGCGGAACTCCTCGCCGAGTGCGAACTTCTCCGCTCCCAGGCGTCCCGGGCGGGTGTCCGGCTGGACGACACGGCTGCCTCGCTGGAGGCGCTCGACCAGCTCCTGCCGCGCTGGCGGGACGACGAGGAGACCCTGAACTGGCTCGGCAACGACGCCGGTCTCTACCTGGGCAGCGTCATCGTGCGCACCGTGGCGGGCGCCGCCTGGGAGATCCGTCCCGACGGGCAGCCCGTCGTACGCCTGGACTCCGGTCGCGAGTTCGACGTCGTCGACTCCGGCCACGAGTGGGCCGCGTACGGGGTGCCCGAGCTGTCACAGCTGTACGCGGAAGTCGCGGAGTCGTGAGCCCCATGGCCGCAACCTTTGGCCCAAAGTCCGACGTAAATACGGCTAATGATCGAAAAGTGCGTGTCGCCCGACAAGTCCGATCTTGCCTGGATACGTTGCGGCAACCACCACACAGCTGAGAGTGAGTAGGGCTGAGCATGGCCGTCGAGCCGCTGATCGAGCTGCGTGACGTCAACAAGCACTTCGGGGAGCTGCATGTCCTGCAGGACATCAACCTCACCGTCGGCCGGGGGGAGGTGGTCGTGGTGATCGGCCCGTCGGGGTCGGGGAAGTCGACCCTCTGCCGGGCGATCAACCGGCTGGAGACCATCGAGTCCGGGGACATCGTCCTCGACGGGCAGCCGCTGCCGTTGGAGGGCAAGCCCCTGGCCCGGCTGCGCGCCGACGTCGGGATGGTCTTCCAGGCGTTCAACCTCTTCGCCCACAAGACCGTCCTGCAGAACCTCTCCCTGGGGCAGGTCAAGGTGCGCGGGCGCCGGAAGGAGGACGCCGACAAGCGCTCCCGTGAACTCCTCGACCGGGTCGGCGTCGCCGACCAGGCGGACAAGTACCCGGCGCAGCTCTCCGGTGGTCAGCAGCAGCGTGTGGCGATCGCCCGCGCCCTGGCCATGGAGCCGAAGGCGATGCTCTTCGACGAGCCGACCTCGGCCCTCGACCCGGAGATGATCAACGAGGTGCTGGAGGTCATGAAGCAACTGGCCCGCGACGGCATGACCATGATCGTCGTCACCCACGAGATGGGCTTCGCCCGCTCGGCCGCCAACCGTGTCGTCTTCATGGCCGACGGCCGGATCGTCGAGGACCGCACCCCTGACGAGTTCTTCACCAACCCGAGCAGTGACCGCGCCAAGGACTTCCTCTCCAAGATCCTCAAGCACTGAACGGGAAGGCACCGGACGGCTCATCGCATCGGACCTCGACTACGATGTGCCCTTCATCCCTGTCGGAGAGGGGGACTTCGCCGAAGGCCGCCGAATCCGCCGGGGGTGAGCAGACCGCCCGCCCGGTCCGCGGGGCATCTCCCACCGGGTGCGGCCCCCACGGCCCGAAGGCCACGGGGGCGGCGGTTCACATCGGCCAGGCCCGTCCGGCGGCAGCCGGAGATCACTGCTCGCGCAGCGGAACCGACACGTACGACGGGTCGTTCACCGGCGAGGAGAAGGTCAGCTGCGCGCCGGACGGGTTGTGCTCGATGTAGAGCGGGTCGACCGTGTCGACGACCAGGGCGAGGCGATGCCCGGCCGGGACGTCGTAGGCCGTGGAGTACAGCTCCAGGTCGACGCCGAACGGCTTTCCGGGGGTGCGCCCGTGGAAGGTGTACGGCGCGTGGGTGACCAGCTTGCCGAGGCCGAGCGGCCCCACGTCGTACAGGTAGGCGACGAGGGTGCCGCTCTCCTTGGTCGGGGTGAGGGTCGTGTGCAACTTCGTCGTTCCGCGCACCTGTTGGGCTGTGGCCGACTTCTGCGACTGCCACACGGCGGCCCAGCGGCGGGGGAGCAGCGGGATCGAGGCCATCGGCGGCAGCTGGGCCACCTGGTCGAGGATGCTGGACAGGAAGACGACACCGCCGTCCGCCCCCGAGTTCACGTTCGCGCGGATCGTCTTCGTACCCCCGAGGTCGATCTTCCGGTCGGTCGCGCCGGCCGACTTCCAGTTCGGGTAGCCCTCGTAGCCGCCTGAGGAACGGGACTTGAGCTGGACGGGCTGCTCGCGGTCGATGCCGTTGTCCTCGCCCCTGAGGTAGTGGTCGAACCAGCGCCCGGTGTCCTTCCACACGTCGTTGGGCAGCCCGAACAGGCCGGTCAGCTCGGCGGTGGCGTGGTCTCCGGGCCGCATCTCCAGCCGCTTCGGGCCGGTCAGCTTCTCGTAGAAGTCGGCGTACTGGTTGGGCGGGAAGACGCTGTCGCCCCAGGCGTTGGCGAGCATGATCGCCGCGCCGTTCTCGTTGATCCGGTCGACATAGGTCGCAGCGGAACGTTTCTTCCCCCAGGCGACGAGTTCCGGCTCCTTCGCCAGGTTGGAGCCGTAGAAGTCGTTGAAGGTCTGCCGGAGTTCCGGGCTCTGGCGGCCCGTCACCACGCTCGCGCCGTCCAGCAGGGCGGCGGCCTGGAGGTGCTGGGTGCGCCCGGCGTAGATCGAGCCGATCAGGTCGGCCCAGCCGCTGAGCGCGGCGACCGCCTTGACGCGCTTGTCGTGCGCGGCGGTGAGCAGGCTGATGCCCGCCCCGTAGGAGACGCCCGCCATGCCGATGTGCCCGGCGTCGGCGGGGGTGTGGGCGAGCGCCCAGTCGATGACCTTCGACGCGTCGGCGACGTCGGGTGGGCCCGCCACTTCTATCTCGCCGCCCGACTGCCAGAAGCCGCGCACGTTGTACGTGAGCACGACGTACCCGGAGTCGGCGAGCTTCTGCGCCTGGGCCAGGTACTCGACCTGGGGGAGTCCCCAGCTCGTGGGCATGACGAGCAGCGGGTAGCGGTCGGTGGCGCCGGCCCCGGCCGGGGTGACGACGTTCGCCTTGAGGACGGTGCCGCCGTCGCCGGCGATGTCGACGAAGCGGACGGGGTTCGGGGCCGCCTGGGCGGTGGGGGCGAATCCGAGGGCGGTGCCGGCGACCAGGGTCGCCGAGACGGCGCCTACGGCGGTGGTGCGCAGGGCCTTGCGGTGGGGTCCCACGGTCACTCCTCACTCGTGTCAGTGCAAAGTGACCGAACGGTAACCTCGACCTCTTACCAGAGGTAACCCGTCGGTAAGTTACGTGCCAGTAACGATTGTTGAGCAGTGGAGGACTTCAGGAGGCGCGGTGGGTATTGCGTGGAGTCGTCGCTGCGGCGGCGGGCAGCGCGGTCTGCGCCGCGCGCGTCACGTCCTCCACGAGTTCGACGACGTCCGGGCCGTACGCCTGCGAGTTGATCACCTTCAGCAGCAGCACGAACGAGCTGTTGCCGTACTTGCGGGTCAGCTTCTCGTGGTTGCGGGCGAGGTAGCGGGTGGTGGCCTGGTTGGTGATCGACGTCTGGCCGCAGAAGAGGAAGACCGGGCGGGTGTTCTGGCTGCGCTCCGCCGTGACCCGGGCGAGCAGCGCGTACTCCTCCCTGCCGTTCTCCACGCGGTAGCGCTCGGTGCCGACCTGGAACGCGCCCCGGTCCGGGCCCGGTTCGGAGTCGACGTTCACCCGCACCCCCGGCAGCAGGGAGGACAGATGGGCCGCCATCCGGCGGTTGGACGCCGGGCCGCCCACGCAGAACTCGGTGCGCTCCCCGAAGCCCTGCCGTGCCGTGTCGTGCGGGAGTATCTGGGCGTGGGCGTTGCAGTCCTTGATCAGCGCGGCGAGTTCGAGCAGGGCGAACACGTCGTAGCGCATCACCGCGAGTTCGGGGCCCGTGGCGCCCCGGTTCACCACCAGCAGGGACTCGGAGTTGTCCGGAAGCCCGAAGAACACCTGCTTCCGGCGGAGCTTGCGCCGCCACAGGTAGGTGCGGGCCACCCAGCCGAGCGCGGCACTGATGCCCGCCGCGACCACACCCAGAACGATGTTGCGCACGTCGTCATTCATGGGCGCGCATGGTAGCGGGCCCGACGCACCGGTGTTCGACGCCTCCCTGACGCGGCCATGGCGATGAATTAAGCTGCGCGGACGGCCTTTGACTGGAGGTGCGGATGCGTCGCCCTGTGGCACGGAATCTGACGGTCCTGGCGGTTTCGGCCGCCGTGGTGGTGTCGGTGGGAGCGGCGGCGCCGCCACCCGCCGCGCAGAGCCCCGGCGGTGAGAAATCCCCGCTGGCCGTCGGCTACGGGGGCGCCGTCTCCAGCGTCGATCCCGACGCCTCCGCCGCCGGGATCGAGGTCCTGAGGAAGGGCGGCAACGCCGTCGACGCCGCCGTCGCCACGGCCGCCGCGCTCGGCGTCACCGAGCCCTACTCCGCCGGTATCGGCGGAGGCGGCTACTTCGTCTACTACGACGCCGAGTCCCGCACGGTCCGCACCATCGACGGTCGAGAGACCGCCCCGCTGAGCGCCGACAAGAACCTGTTCCTCGAGAACGGCAAGCCCCTCGCCTTCGCCGACGCCGTCAGCAGCGGCCTGAGCGTCGGCACGCCGGGCACGCCCGCCACCTGGCAGACCGCACTCGACCAGTGGGGCAGCAAGCGGCTCGCGAGTGTCCTGAAGCCGGCCGAGCGGCTGGCACGCGACGGGTTCACCGTCGACGAGACCTTCCGCTCGCAGACGGCGTCCAACGAGGCCCGCTTCCGCTACTTCCCGGACACCGCCGACCTGTTCCTGCCGGGCGGACGGCTCCCGGTCGTCGGCTCCACCTTCAAGAACCCCGATCTCGCCCGCACGTATGCGGAGTTGGGACACAAGGGCGTCGACGCGCTCTACCGCGGGCGGCTCGGCCGGGACATCGTCGACACCGTCAACAAGCCGCCGGTCGATCCCGCCTCGGGCTGGAACGCCCGCCCCGGCGACCTGACCGCGAAGGACCTGGCCGCCTACCGCACCAAGCTCCAGGCGCCCACCAGGACCTCGTACCGCGGCCTCGGCGTCTACTCCATGGCGCCGTCCTCCTCCGGTGGAACGACGGTCGGTGAGGCGCTCAACATCCTGGAGCGGACCGACCTGTCCAAGGCGAGCAAGGCGAAGTACCTGCACCGCTTCATCGAGGCGAGCCGGATCGCCTTCGCCGACCGCGGGCGCTGGGTGGGCGACCCCGCGTTCGAGGACGTGCCGACGAAGGAGCTGCTGTCGCAGCGGTTCGCGGACTCGCGCGAGTGCCTCATCAAGGACGACGCGGTACTCACGAGTCCCGTGGCGCCGGGGGACCCACGCAACCCCGCGCGCTGCGGCTCGGGGGACAAGGCGGCTCCGACGACGTACGAGGGCGACAGCACCACACACCTGACGGTGGCCGACAAGTGGGGCAACGTCGTCGCCTACACCCTCACCATCGAGCAGACCGGCGGCAGCGGGATCACCGTCCCCGGGCGAGGGTTCATCCTCAACAACGAGCTGACGGACTTCTCCTTCGCCCCGGCGAACCCTGCCGTGCACGACCCGAACCTGCCCGGGCCGGGTAAGCGGCCGCGGTCGTCGATCTCGCCGACGATCGTGCTGGACCGGCACCACCGGCCCGTGGTGGCGCTGGGGTCGCCGGGTGGCGCGACGATCATCACGACCGTTCTGCAGACGCTCACCGGGTTCGTCGACCGGGGGCTGCCGCTGGTCGACGCGATCGCGGCGCCGCGGGCGAGTCAGCGGAACGCCGCGCAGACCGAGGTGGAGCCCGGGCTGTACGACAGTGATGTGAGGAAGCAGCTCGAAGCGATCGGGCATTCCTTCAAGGTCAACCCGGAGATCGGGGCGGCGACGGGGGTTCAGCGGCTGCCCGGAGGAAAGTGGCTGGCAGCCGCCGAGACCGTGCGGCGTGGTGGTGGGTCGGCAATGGTGGTGCGGCCCGTGCGCTGATTGCCGTGTGCGGGTGCGTGGGGGCTGGTCGCGCAGTTCCCCGCGCCCCTAAGAGGGCGTTGCCGAACCCTGCGCTTCGAAGGCCAGGTGGCCGTCCTGTACGTCCACCGTCACCCGGCCGCCCTCGTCGACCCTGCCGTCCAGCAGCAGCCGTGACAGTTCGTTGTCCACCTCGCGCTGGATCGTGCGGCGGAGCGGGCGGGCCCCGTACTCCGGCTGGTAGCCGCGCTCGGCCAGCCACTCCACCGCCCGGTCGGTGAAGGTCACCGTGATGCCCTTGCCCTGCACCAGGGACCGGGTGCGGTCCAGCAGGAGGTTGGTGATCCGGCGCAGCTGCTCCGTCGTGAGCTGGCGGAAGACGACGATCTCGTCGATGCGGTTGAGGAACTCCGGGCGGAAGTGCTCCCGCAGCGGGCGCAGGATCTGCTCGCGGCGGGCCTCCTCGTCCGCGTCGGCGCCGCCCGCGGCGAAGCCCGTCTGGGCGCCCCGGCGGGTGATCGCCTCGGAGCCGAGGTTGCTCGTCATCACGATGACGGTGTTGCTGAAGTCGACCGTGCGGCCCTGGGAGTCGGTCAGCCGGCCGTCGTCGAGGACCTGGAGCAGGATGTTGAAGACGTCCGGGTGGGCCTTCTCCACCTCGTCCAGCAGGAGCAGCGAGTACGGGTGACGGCGCACGACCTCGGTGAGCTGGCCCGCCTCCTCGTGGCCGACGTAGCCGGGCGGGGCGCCGACCAGCCGGCTGACGGTGTGGCGCTCCTGGTACTCGCTCATGTCGAGCCGGACCATGCGGTCCTCGCTGCCGAAGAGGGCCTCGGCGAGCGCCCGGGCCAGTTCGGTCTTGCCGACGCCCGTCGGGCCGAGGAACAGGAAGCTGCCGATCGGGCGGTCGGGGGCCGCGAGCCCCGCGCGTGAGCGCAGCACCGCGTCGGAGACGACCCGCACGGCCTCGTCCTGGCCGATCACCCGCTGGTGCAGGTGCTCCTCCAGCCCCAGCAGACGGTCCTTCTCCTCCTGGGTGAGGCTGGCGACCGGGATGCCGGTCTGTCGGGACACGACCTCGGCGATCGACTCGGCCCCGACCACCAGGTCCTGGCCCTCGTCGACCTCGCTGTCGCCGCCGGCCGCGGTGATCCGCTGCTTCAGCTCCATGATGCGGTCGCGCAGCTGGGTGGCCTGTTCGTACTGCTCGTCCGCGACGGCCTGGTCCTTGTCCCGGGTGAGCTGCTCCAGCTCCCGCTCCAGGGCCCGTACGTCCGTGCCCTTGGTCCGGGCCCGCAGCCGCACCCGGGCACCGGCCTGGTCGATGAGGTCGATCGCCTTGTCGGGCAGGCGGCGGTCGGTGAGGTAGCGGTCGGAGAGCTCCACGGCGGCGACCAGGGCCTCGTCGGTGTAGCGGACCTGGTGGTGGGCCTCGTAGCGGTCCTGGAGTCCGCGCAGGATCTCGATCGCGTCGGCGGCGGTCGGCTCCGGCACCATGATCGGCTGGAAGCGGCGGGCCAGCGCCGCGTCCTTCTCGATCCGGCGGTATTCCTCCAGCGTGGTGGCGCCCACGATGTGCAGCTCGCCCCGGGCGAGGGCGGGCTTGAGGATGTTGCCGGCGTCCATCGAGCTGCCGTCGCCACCGCCGGAACCGGCGCCCACGACCGTGTGCAGCTCGTCGATGAAGATGATCAGCTGGTCGGAGTGGGCGCGGATCTCGCTCACGATGTTGTTCATCCGCTCCTCGAAGTCACCCCGGTAGCGGGTGCCCGCGACCACGCCCGTGAGGTCCAGGGCGACCACGCGGCGCCCGATCAGCACATCGGGCACGTCCGCCTCGGAGATGCGCTGCGCGAGCCCCTCCACGATGGCCGTCTTGCCGACCCCCGCGTCACCGATCAGCACCGGGTTGTTCTTGCCGCGCCGGGACAGGACCTCGACGGTCTGCTCGATCTCCTGGTCCCGGCCGATCACCGGGTCGATCCGGCCCTGCCGGGCCAGCTCGGTGAGGTCACGGCCGTACTTGTCGAGCGTCGGTGTGTTGGTCGGGCGCGGGCGCTCGGACTGGGGGACCTCCGGCGCCTCGGGCGGTTCGGAGGGGGCGAAGCGGGCCGCGTTGAGGATGTGCCCGGCGGCGGAGTCGGGATTCGACGCCAGGGCGCTCAGCACGTGCTCCGGGCCGATGTAGCCGTAGCCGCGGGCCCGGGCCATGTCGTGCGCGTCCAGCAGGGCCCGCTTGGCGGCCGGGGTGAGGGAGAGTGCGGTCGGCGGCGGGGCGTCGTCCGGGGTGTGCTGGGCGGGCCCGGACCGGTCGTCGATCTGCGTCGCCAGCGAGTCGGGGTTCGCACCGGCCTTGCTCAGCAGGGTACGGGTGGGCTCGGTGGCGAGCGCGGCCCGCAGCAGATGCTGGGTGTCGAGGTCCCGGCTGCCGTGCTCGGCGGCGTACTGGGCCGCGCCGCGGACGAGTTCCCGGGCCGGCTGACTCAGCAGCCGCCCGAGATCGATCTGCCGGGGACCGGGACGCGGTCCGCCGAAGAACCGTGCGAGGAATTCTCCGAAGGGATCCGAGCCGTAGCCCTCCGGGCTGGTGAAGCCGCTGCTCATGGGCCTTCCGTTCCCGGCGTCCCCGGCGCGCGGGCGGGGGACGCCCTCGCTGGTCGACGTGCCGGGGTCGGGTAACCCGGGTGGCAGCCGGTTACACCTGGGGCGCGCTCGTAGAACACCTTCGCACGATCGCCGACGAGGGGCACCTTTGGGATGCATCCGGGCAATTCCGGCCGATGTCAGCGTGCGGTCAGGATCCTCGGCCCCGAGTCCGTGATCGCCACCGTGTGCTCCGCGTGGGCCGCGCGCGAGCCGTCGTTCGTCTTCAGGGTCCAGCCGTCGGGGGCCGCGTGGTAGTCATCCCCGCCGCCCGCGACGACCATGGGTTCGATCGCCAGCACCATGCCGTGCCGGAGTCGCATGCCGCGGCCCGGGCGGCCCTCGTTCGGCACGCCGGGGTCCTCGTGCATGCGGCGGCCGATGCCGTGGCCGCCGAAGCCGTCCGGGATGCCGTAACCGGCGCCGCGGCAGATCGTGCCGATCGCGTGGGCGATGTCGCCGATGCGGTTGCCCACGGCAGCGGCCTCGATGCCGGCCGCGAGGGCCCGCTCGGCGGTCTCGATCAGGCGGAGGTCCGCCGCGCGCGGGGTGCCCACGACGAAGCTGAGCGCCGAGTCGCCGACCCAGCCGCCCAGTTCGGCGCCGAAGTCGATCGAGACCAGGTCGCCGTCGCGCAGGCGGTAGCGGTCCGGGATGCCGTGCACGATCGCGTCGTTGACCGAGACGCACAGGACGGCGGGGAAGGGGGTCGGTGCGAAGGACGGGCGGTACCCCAGGAAGGGGGAGGTCGCGCCCGCCTCGCGCAGCACGCCGTGCGCCACCTCGTCCAGCTCCAGCAGGGAGACGCCCACGTCGGCGGCCTTGTGTGCGGCCGTCAGGGCCCGGGCGACGACCTGGCCCGCCTCGTACATCGCGTCGATAGAAGTGTCCGTCTTCAGCTCCACCATGCCAATTACTATACCGGTATTAGAATGGGGGCATGGTGCGCACCCCTCTCACCCCTGAAGAGCGCGAACGCGGCGAGCGGCTCGGCCGGTTGCTGCGCGAGGCGCGTGGTGGCCGGAGCATGACGGAGATCGCGGCGAGCGCGGGCATCTCCGCGGAGACCCTCCGGAAGATCGAGACGGGTCGGGCCCCGACCCCGGCCTTCTTCACGGTGGCCGCGCTGGCCGGAGTCCTCGAGCTGTCCATGGACGACCTGGCCGGGCAGTGCGTGCTGGTGCCCCTCTGAGGCACCCGCGCCGCGCGTGAAAACTCCCTGTAGCACGTCCGTAACACGACTGGTGTTGCCTACGGGGCGGAATGCTCCGGCCTCACGGGAGTTGAGCGATGGCGGCGGATCAACTCCCGGCTGAAGTCGGGGAGTTCGCGACCTACCTGGATGGTCTGCTGGCACGCCTCGATCCGTCCGGCGGCTGGTGCGCGGTGTTCTGGCAGCGCGACCCGGAGGGCATGCGGGCCTGTCTCGACGGGCGCGAGGTGCCGCCCTGGGACGTGGTCGAGGCGCTGCTGCGGGACCTCGCCGGGCAGTACGGTCCGGGCGGAGCCGGCCCGGAGTCGGAGCGCGCCCGCGCGATGCACGCCGCCGCGCTCGCGGTGTACGACACCCGGCCCGGGGGCCGCGACGCCCTCGGCGATCGCCTCGGCGTCATGCTCCGCGAACAGAAGTACGCCGCCGAACGCCAGGCCGCCCTCGCCCGTCACCTGACCTCGGCCACGACCCGCGAACAGGCCGACGCCCTGCGCCTGGACCTGGCCTGGGCACGCGACGACCACGAACGCGCCCGGGCCCGGTGCGCCGAGCTCCGGGCCCGGATGGCTCACCTGGACCGGCGCGAACAGGGGGTGCCGGCGGCGTGGCGCGACGGTGACGGACCGCGCGGCGCCGGGGCGGGATCGGCGGCCGCGGCGCCGCAGCCCGGCGGCACGGGCTCGGCCTCAGCGTCGGCGGACCGGTACGGGGCTGCCGACCCGGGGCACGGGTCGGCCGGCCGACAGCGTCCGGCCACCCAGGGCGTTTCCGGCCAGGCCGTTGCGGGCGCCGAACCCGACCAGGCGCCGACCGGCTCCTCCGGCCAGCCCGGCACCGCCGACCTGGACGCCGCGTGGGCCGCCCGGCAGCCCCCGATGCGCCGACCCGCTTTCGGAGAACCCGCCGCCGGGGCAGCGCCCGACGCGTTCCCCGACCCAGCCGGTTCCGGGGCGGGTTGGCCGGCGGAACGGCAGCGGGCCGGCCGGTCCGGTTCGGGGGAGGCGGGTGGCGGGACGACCCCCGAGAGGTCCGCCGACTCGGCCGGGGGTGAGGTGGGTTGGCAGGCGGAACGGCAGCGGGCCGGCCGGTCCGGCCCCGGGGAGGCTGCTGCCGCGGCGACACCCGCCGACCCGGCCGGGGGTGAGGTGGGGTGGCAGGCGCAGGGGCATTCGGCGAGCCGGTCCGGTTCGGGGGAGGCCGGTGGTGGGGCGGCGCCCGAGGCGTTCCGCGACTCGGCCGGGGGTGAGGTGGGGTGGCAGGTGCAGGGGCATTCGACGAGCCGGTCCGGTTCGGGGGAGGCCGGTGGTGGGGCGGTGTCCGAGGCGTTCCGCGACTCGGCCGGGGGTGAGGTGGGGTGGCAGGCGGAACGGCAGCGGGCCGGCCGGTCCGGCCCCGGGGAGGCTGCTGCCGCGGCGACAACCGCCGACCCGGCCGGGGGTGAGGTGGGGTGGCAGGCGCAGGGGCATTCGGCGAGCCGGTCCGGCTCGGGGGAGGCCGGTGGTGGGGCGGCGCCCGACGCCTTTCGCGACTCGGCCGGTTCCGGGGCGGGGTGGCAGGCGCAGCAGGATCGGGTCGGCCTGTCCGGCCCCGGGGCGACACCCGGTGCGTTCTCCGGCCCGGCCAGGGCCGGGGGCGGGCAGCACACCCCGCAGCGCCCGGTCGGCCGGGGCATGCCCGGGGAAGTCGTCGCGGACGGCACGCCCGGTGCGCCGAGCGCCCCACCCCCTGAACCCCCCGCCCCCAAAGCGCGTAAACGGCGCCGCGGCAGTGCCCGTTTCGCCGGGATGGCCGAAGAGGAGGCCGCACCCGTCGTCGTACCGCCCGCTGTCGTACCGACCCTGCCCGCACCAGCCCCCGCGGCCACCGGCCGCACTCCCCGCGGTGCGCGCTTCGCCGGGGCCGCGGAGGAGGCCGTGGTGGAGCGTCCGGCGCGGGAGGGCGGCGCGGTCGGGGCCGCGGACCTGGCCGAGGTCGAGCGGACCGTCGACCTGCTGGCCCGGCTGCGCGGCGAGGGGCGCAGCGGGGAGGCCCACGCCCTGCTGGCCGAGGTCGCGTCGTGGGAGCCCGGCCGGTTTCCGCTGCTCGCGGAGCGGCTGCGCATCGCCGGGCTGGAGGCCGACTGGCAGACCCTGCTGTGGGAGGCCGCCTCGCTGCCCGCCGGGCGGCTGGTCGCCGCCGCCGACGCGCTGGTCGCGGCCGGGCGGGCGGGGGACGGGCGCCAGATGCTGCGGCAGGGGGTCGCACGGCCCCCTGGAGAGGTCGGAGAGGCCGTACTCGGCCTGACCGCCGAGAGGCGCCACCGCGAGGTGCGCGTCCTGCTCGACGCGTACGTCAGGGCCCGCACCCCAGAGGAGGCCGCCCGCAGTGCCGAGCCCGATCCGCAGCGCCTCGTACCGCTCCTGCTGGAGGCCGCCCAGGGCGTGTCGGTCGAGCGCCGATGGGATCTCGTGCACGCCCTGCGGGTCGCCGGATTCGCCGCCTGACCGGCGAGGTCGCGCCCCGGGTGGCTCACCCACAGGAGTGTGAATCGCGCAATGCCCCGCGGGTTGGCGACGATGGTCTTGGCAACCCCGTGCCAGAGGCTTACGTTCGTGGCTCTACGGCCCGCTTCTACGGGCGTAGAGGCGCAGACTCGCGTCGAAGGAGCAGCTCATGGCCAACGTCGTACGTGCCGCCCTGGTCCAGGCCACCTGGACCGGCGACACCGAGTCCATGGTGGCGAAACACGAGGAGCACGCCCGCGAGGCGGCCCGCCGGGGCGCGAAGATCATCGGTTTCCAGGAGGTCTTCAACAGCCCCTACTTCTGTCAGGTCGAGGAGCCGGAGCACTACCGCTGGGCCGAGCCCGTCCCCGACGGGCCGACCGTGCGGCGGATGCGGGCGCTCGCCCGCGAGACCGGCATGGTGATCGTCGCGCCGGTGTTCGAGGCGGAGCAGCCCGGCTTCTACTACAACACCGCGGCCGTGATCGACGCCGACGGCACCTACCTCGGCAAGTACCGCAAGCACCACATCCCCCAGCTCAAGGGCTTCCGTGAGAAGTTCTACTTCAAGCCCGGGAACCTCGGCTGGCCCGTCTTCGACACGGCGGCCGGCAAAGTCGGCGTGTACATCTGCTACGACCGCCACTTCCCGGAGGGCTGGCGGCAGCTCGGCCTGGCCGGGGCCCAGCTGGTCTACAACCCCTCGGCGACCCACCGGAGCCTGTCGTCCCACCTGTGGCGCCTGGAGCAGCCCGCGGCCGCCGTCGCCAACGGGTACTACATCGCCGCGATCAACCGGGTCGGGCAGGAGGAGTACGGCGACAACGACTTCTACGGCACGAGCTACTTCGTCGACCCGCGCGGGCAGTTCGTGGGAGACGTCGCCAGCGACAGCGAGGAGGAGCTCGTGATCCGGGACATCGACCTCGACCTCATCGAAGAGGTACGGCAGACGTGGGCCTTCTACCGCGACCGCCGCCCCGACGCCTACGAAGGACTGGTGCAGCCGTGACCAACGACCTCCTGGGCCGCCACCGGGCCGTGCTCCCCGACTGGCTCGCCCTCTACTACGAGGAGCCCCTCGAGATCACCCACGGCGAGGGCCGCCACGTCTGGGACGCCCAGGGCAACCGCTACCTCGACTTCTTCGGCGGCATCCTCACCACCATGACGGCGCACGCGCTGCCCGAGGTGACCAAGGCGGTGACCGAGCAGGCCGGGCGGATCATCCACTCCTCGACCCTGTACCTCAACCGCCCGATGGTGGAACTCGCCGAGCGCATCGCGCAGTTGAGCGGCATCCCGGACGCCCGGGTCTTCTTCACCACGTCCGGCACCGAGGCCAACGACACCGCCCTGCTGCTGGCCACGGCGTACCGGCGCAGCAACACGATCCTCGCGATGCGCAACAGCTACCACGGCCGCTCCTTCAGCGCCGTCGGCATCACCGGCAACAGCGGCTGGTCCCCGACCTCGCTCTCCCCGCTCCAGACGCTGTACGTGCACGGCGGCGTGCGCACCCGCGGCCCGTTCGCCTCCCTCAGCGACGACGCCTACATCGCGGCCTGCGTCGAGGACCTCAAGGACCTGCTCGGTCACACCCGCGCACCGGCCGCGCTGATCGCCGAACCCGTCCAGGGCGTCGGCGGCTTCACGGCCCCGCCGGACGGGCTGTACGCCGCCTTCCGAGAGGTGCTGCACGAGCGCGGCATCCTGTGGATCGCCGACGAGGTGCAGACCGGCTGGGGCCGCACCGGCGAGCACTTCTGGGGCTGGCAGGCCCACGGGCGCAACGGGCCGCCCGACATCATGACCTTCGCCAAGGGCATCGGCAACGGCATGTCCATCGGCGGGGTCGTCGCCCGCTCCGAGATCATGAACTGCCTGGACTCCAACAGTATCTCCACCTTCGGCGGCACCCAGATCACCATGGCGGCGGGCCTCGCCAACCTCACCTACCTGCTGGAGCACGATCTCCAGGGCAACGCCCGGCGCGTCGGCGGCCTGCTCATCGAGCGGCTGCGGGCCGTCGCCGCGCAGGTCCCGGCCGTACGGGAGGTACGCGGACGCGGGCTGATGATCGGCATCGAGATCACGAAACCGGGGACCGACGAGGCCGATCCGCTCACCGCCGCGGCCGTCCAGGAGGCGGCCCGCGAGGGCGGCCTGCTGATCGGCAAGGGCGGCGGGCACAACACCAGTTCGCTGCGTGTCGCCCCGCCGCTGTCCCTCAACGTCGCGGAGGCCGAGGAGGGCGCCGCGATCCTCGAGAACGCTCTGAGGAGCATCCGGTAGCAGTGCACTGAGCAAGGGATACGGCGCCATGACCATCACCCTGGATTCCCTGGAGCCCGCGCTCTCGGTGCGGCAGGTCCTCACGCTGGAGCGGGTGCTCGCCGGGGAGCCCGAGGTGGTGGCCGGCGCGAGCCACCTCGACCGGCCGGTGCGCTGGGTGCACGTCGCCGAGGCCGCCGACGTCGGAGTGATGCTCACCGGCGGCGAGATGGTCCTCACCACCGGTGTGCTGCTCGCCGGCGACGAGGACAAACAGGCCGAGTACGTCCGGTCGCTGCACCGTGCCGAGGCCGCCGCCGTCGTCCTCGGACTCGGCCGCGCCTTCCCCGCGGCGCCGGACGTGATGCGCCGGGCGGCCGAACGGTGCGGACTGCCGATGGTCGTCCTGCACCGGCCGTTCCCCTTCGCCGAACTGACCGAGGAGGTCCAGTCGCGGCTCGTGCGGCGCAAGTTCGCCGCCGTCAGCCTCTCCGAGGCCGTCCGCACCGAACTCACCGCGCTCATCACCGCCGGCGCCCCCCTGCAACGCCTGCTCGACGAGGTCGCCCGGCACAGCGCCTGCCCGGTCGTCGTCACCAACCTCGCCCACCGCGTCCTCGGCACGGCCGGGGAGCGTCCCGCGGTCGACGACGTGCTGCGCGACTGGGAGCGCATCGCCCGGCAGGCCGGCGGCACCGAGGGCGACGGCTGGATCCGCGCCGAACTGGGCGGGCGCGGCGAGCGGTGGGGCCGGATCGTGCTGTGTGGCTACCGGGGCGACACCGCCACCGGACGGCTGCTGGCCGACCGCGCCGCCGAGGCCCTCGTCCTGCACCGCATGCTCGGCGGCGGCGCCGCGTGCTCCTGGGAGGAGCAGTCCGCACAGAGCCTGCTGACGGACCTGGTCAGCGGTGTCGTGCCGGCACGGCAACTGCTGCCCCGGGCGCGCGCGGCCGGGCTGCCGGTCAACCGGCGCACCTTCGTGCCGCTGGTCGTCCGCGACGGCGACCCCGCCCGGCTCGAACGGCTCCTGCGTCTGCTGGGCCTGCCCGGGCTGGTCGCCGAACTCGCGGACGGTGCCACCGCCGTGCTGCTCAGCCTGCCCCGGGACCAGGACGCGGGCGCCCTCGCCGCGCACTTCGCGACCCGGCTGCGCACCGAGACCGGCCCGGACCACACGGTCGTGGCGGCGGCCGAACCCCGCGCCGCCTGGGACGACGTACCCACCGGACTGCGCGAGGCCCAGCACGTCGCGGACGCCGTCGCCGACTCCTCCACCGTCCTCGAACTCCCGCCGGTCGTACGTCTGAAGGACGTCCACCTGCGGGGCCTGATCCGGCTGCTGCGCGACGATCCGCATGTTCAGTCGTTCGCGGAGCGGGAGCTGGACGGGCTGCTGCGCGAGACCGACGAGGACCTGTTGTCGGTCCTGCGCACCTACCTCGCCACCGGCCGCAACAAGTCCCGCACGGCCCAGCTCCACCACGTCTCCCGGCCGGCCCTCTACCGCCGCCTGGAGTCCATACAGGTGCGCCTCGGGGTGGACCTCGACGACTTCGAGCAGGCCGCCTCGGTGCACATCGCACTCCTCGCACACGACGCGCAACAGCAGTGAAACACGCGACCACCTGGGAAAACGGCGGTGAAACATGGGTCCACGAAAGAGTGACACGGTGGCACGCCGCACGCCCTCGGACGTGACACGCTGCAACTCAAAGACGCCTTCCGCCCTCCCTAGGCTCACGGCACACCGAGCGACCGGAGGTCCCGATGAGCCGAGTGATCCGCGCCGCCGTCTTCCAGACCGCCTGGACGGGCGACAAGGAGTCGATGATCCAGGTCCACGAACAGGCGGCCCGCGACGCGGCCGCCCAGGGCGCCCAAGTCCTGTGCTTCCAGGAGCTGTTCTACGGACCGTACTTCTGCCAGGTCCAGGACCCGGCCTTCTACGAGTACGCCGAGCAGATCCCCGAGGGCCCCGTCGTGCGCCGCTTCCAGGCCCTCGCGAAAGAACTGGGCATCGTCCTGGTGCTGCCGATGTACGAGGAGGAGCAGCCCGGCGTCCTCTACAACACCGCCGCCGTGATCGACGCGGACGGCTCCTACCTCGGCAAGTACCGCAAGACCCACATCCCCCAGGTCAAGGGCTTCTGGGAGAAGTTCTACTTCCGCCCGGGCAACAGCGGCTGGCCCGTCTTCGACACGAAGGTCGGCCGTGTCGGCGTCTACATCTGCTACGACCGCCACTTCCCGGAGGGCTGGCGCGCCCTGGGCCTCGCGGGTGCCGAGATCGTCTTCAACCCGTCGGCCACCTCGCGCGGCCTGTCCGGCTACCTCTGGCAGCTGGAACAGCCGGCGGCGGCCGTCGCCAACGAGTACTTCGTCGGCGCGATCAACAGGGTCGGCGTCGAGGAGTACGGCGACAACGACTTCTACGGCACCTCGTACTTCGTGGACCCCGAGGCCCAGTTCGTCGGCGAGGTGGCGAGCGACAAGGAGCCCGAACTGGTGGTGAGGGACCTGGACATGGCCAAACTCCGCGAGGTCCGCGACCGCTGGCAGTTCTACCGGGACCGCGCGCCGGGAGCCTACGGTCCGCTGACGGCGCCTTAGGGGCGCGAGGAACTGCGCGACCAGCCACGAACAACCGTCACGCGCACACCGTGAGGAGCGACCGATGAGCCGTACAGTCATTCGCGGCGGCCTAGTAGTCACCGCGTCCGACGAGATCCACGCCGACGTCCTGATCGAGGACGGCCGAATCGCCGCCCTCGCAGCCTCCGGCACCGCCGCCGCCGAATCCTTCACCGCGGACCGGACCATCGACGCCACCGGAAAGTACGTCATCCCCGGCGGCGTCGACGCCCACACCCACATGGAACTGCCCTTCGGCGGCACCTTCGCCTCCGACACCTTCGAGACCGGCACCCGGGCCGCAGCCTGGGGCGGCACGACGACGATCATCGACTTCGCCGTGCAGAGCGTCGGCCACACCCTGCGCGAGGGCCTCGACACCTGGCACGCCAAGGCCGACGGCAACTGCGCGATCGACTACGGCTTCCACATGATCGTCTCCGACGTCAACGAGCACACCCTCAAGGAGATGGACCACCTGGTCGAGGAGGGCATCACCTCCTTCAAGCAGTTCATGGCCTACCCGGGCGTCTTCTACAGCGACGACGGCCAGATCCTGCGCGCCATGCAGCGCTCCGCCGACAACGGCGGCCTGATCATGATGCACGCCGAGAACGGCATCGCGATCGACGTCCTGGTCGAGCAGGCGCTCGCCCGGGGCGAGACCGACCCGCGCTACCACGGCGAGGTCCGCAAGGCCCTGCTGGAGGCGGAGGCAACCCACCGGGCGATCAAACTCGCGCAGGTGGCCGGTGCGCCCCTGTACGTCGTGCACGTCTCGGCGACGGAGGCGGTCGCCGAGCTGGCCCGGGCCCGCGACGAGGGACTGAACGTCTTCGGCGAGACGTGCCCGCAGTACCTGTTCCTGTCCACCGACAACCTCGCCGAGCCCGGCTTCGAGGGCGCGAAGTACGTGTGCAGCACCCCGCTGAGGCCGAAGGAGCACCAGGCCGCGCTGTGGCGGGGGCTGCGGACGAACGACCTCCAGGTCGTCTCCACCGACCACTGCCCCTTCTGCTTCACCGGTCAGAAGGACCTGGGCCGCGGCGACTTCTCCAAGATCCCCAACGGGCTGCCGGGCGTGGAGAACCGTATGGACCTCCTCCACCAGGCGGTCGTCGACGGGCACATCTCGCGCCGCCGCTGGATCGAGATCGCCTGCGCGACCCCGGCCCGGATGTTCGGTCTCTACCCGAAGAAGGGCACCATCGCCCCGGGCGCCGACGCCGACGTCGTCATCTACGACCCGCACGCCGAGCAGGTCATGTCCGCCGAGACGCACCACATGAACGTCGACTACTCGGCGTACGAGGGCAAACGCACCACCGGCCGGGTGGAGACGGTCCTCTCGCGCGGCGAGCCCGTCATCACCGAGCGGGAGTACACCGGCCGCGCCGGGCACGGCGTGTTCACCCCGCGATCCACCTGTCAGTACCTCAACTAGGAGTGGCGCAGATGGACTTCGGACTCGTGCTGCAGGCCGACCCGCCGGCCTCGCGGGTGATCAGCCTGATGAAGCGGGCGGAACGCAACGGCTTCACCTACGGCTGGACCTTCGACTCCGCCGTGCTGTGGCAGGAACCGTTCGTGATCTACAGCCAGATCCTCGCCAACACCACGACCCTGAAGGTCGGCCCGATGGTGACCAACCCGGGCACCCGCACCTGGGAGGTCACCGCCTCCACCTTCGCCACCCTCAACGACATGTTCGGCAACCGCACGGTCTGCGGCATCGGCCGCGGCGACTCCGCGATGCGCGTGGCCGGCCGCAAGCCCAACACCCTGGCCCGGATCAGCGAGGCCATGAAGGTCATCAGGGACCTCGGCAGCGGACGGGAGGCCGACCTCGGCGGCGGCACCGTCGTCCGCTTCCCGTGGATCGGCGAGGGCGCCGAACTGCCCGTGTGGATGGCCGCGTACGGCCCCAAGGCGCTGAAGATGGCCGGTGAGGAGGCGGACGGGTTCATCCTCCAGCTGGCCGACCTCTACCTCACCGAGTACATGGTCAAGGCCGTGAAGGACGCGGCCGTCGCCGCCGGCCGGGACCCCGCCGAGGTCACCATCTGTGTGGCCGCACCGGCGTACGTCACCGAGGACGACTCGCCCGAGGCGCTCGCCCACGCGCGGGAACAGTGCCGCTGGTTCGGCGGCATGGTCGGCAACCACGTGGCCGACCTGGTCTCCAAGTACGGGGAGCACTCGGCCGCCGTCCCCGACGAACTCACCGAGTACATCAAGGCCCGCCAGGGCTACGACTACTCCCACCACGGCCGCACCGGCAACCCGGACACCCAGTTCGTGCCCGACGAGATCGTCGAGCGGTTCTGCCTGATCGGCCCGGTCGAGAAGCACATCGAGAAGCTGGACGCGCTGCGCGCGCTCGGCGTGGACCAGTTCGCCGTCTACGACATGCACGACGCGCAGGAGGCCGTGATCGAGGCCTACGGATCCCGGGTGATCCCGGCCGTCAACGGCTGACCTCCGCCGCCCCACCCCCTGTGAACTCCCCCTTCCCAGCGGCTCGGGAAGGGGGCCCAGGACGCTCCCCGCCGCACCCGGAGCGCACCCCCCATCGGCGTCACCGCACGGCCTTTCCCGTCCCACCTCCCCTGATTGGCCCGGCCCATGACCGATACCGCTCCCACGGCCCCACCGCCGCCCACCCAAGTCACCCTCGCCGACGGCCGGGTGGAGATCGCCCCGGGCGCACCCGCACCCACCGGCCCCTACGCCAACGAGGACCTGCTCCCGGTCCCCGTCGAGAAGCGCACCTGGACCACGTACAACTTCTCCGCGCTGTGGGTCGGCATGGCCCACAACACGGCCTCCTGGACCCTGGCCTCCGGGCTCATCGCCGTCGGCATGGACTGGAAGCAGGCGGTGCTCACCATCGCCCTGGCCAACGTCATCGTGCTGATACCGATGCTGCTCACCGGGCACGCCGGACCCAAGTACGGCATACCCTTCCCGGTCTTCGCCCGGGCCTCCTTCGGTATCCGCGGCGCCAACCTGCCCGCCGTCGTACGGGCGTTGGTGGCGTGCGGCTGGTTCGGCATCCAGACCTGGATCGGCGGCGAGGCCATCTACTTCCTGGCCGGCAAGCTCATCGGCACCGGCTGGACGGACGCGGCGAAGGTCGGCGGCTATGCCTGGACCATGTGGCTGTCGTTCGCGATCTTCTGGGCGCTGCAGGTCGTCATCATCTACCGGGGCATGGAGACCATCCGCCGCTTCGAGAACTGGGCGGCGCCCTTCGTGCTCGTCGGCGCGTTCGTGATGCTGTGGTGGATGAGCGACAAGGCGGGCGGCTTCGGCCCGCTGTTCGACCAGCCCTCCAAGCTCGGCTGGGGCGCGGACTTCTGGAAGCTGTTCGCCCCCGCCCTCATGGGCATGATCGGTTTCTGGTCCACGCTGTCGCTGAACATCCCCGACTTCACCCGCTACGGCAAGAGCCAGAAGGCGCAGACCCGGGGCCAGGCGCTCGGCCTGCCGACCACCATGACCCTCTTCGCGTTCCTGTCGGTGATGGTCACCTCGGGCTCCCAGGCCGTCTACGGCGAGGCCATCTGGGACCCGGTACAGCTCGCCGCCAAGACCGACAGCACGGTGGGCCTGCTCTTCGCGCTGGTCACCGTCCTGGTGGCGACCCTCTCCGTCAACGTCGCGGCCAACCTGGTCTCGCCGGCGTTCGACTTCTCCAACATCGCTCCCCGCAGGATCAGTTTCCGGGCCGGCGCCCTCGCCACCTGCGTCCTCGGTGTGCTGATCTTCCCGTGGAAGCTGTACTCCGACCCGCAGGGCTACATCTTCACCTGGCTCGGCCTGGTCGGCGGGCTGCTCGGCACCGTCGCGGGCATCCTCATCGCCGACTACTGGATCCTGCGCCGCGCCCGGCTCGACCTCGCCGACCTGTACCGCCCGGGCGGCCGCTACTGGTACGAGGGCGGCTGGAACTGGCGGGCCGTCGTCGCCTTCGCGGTCGGCGGCATCCTCGCCGTCGGCGGCGCGAGCTTCAAGCCGCTGATCGACGGCCGTCCCGTCCCGGCGCTGGCCGATCTGGCCGACTACGGCTGGGCGGTGGGCCTGGGCACGTCGATGGTGCTGTACCTGGCGCTGATGGCCACGCGGCGCCGGAGCACCGTCTGAGAAAGGCGGCGCGCTGGAGGGCGCTCAGCCCTTGTCGCTCTCCAGCGCGGCCACCGCTTCCTTCGCGGCCTTGATGGCGCCCTTGTTGATCGTGTCCGTACTGGGCGCCTTCTTCGACTCGAAGTCACTGCCGTTGTAGGTGATCGTCACCAGCGCGTTGGAGGCGCGGGCGATGACGACGCCCTCGCGGGTCTGCTGCTTGTCCTCGGTGGTGAGGTTGACGACGGAGTACGCGCTGTCCCCCAGACCGGGGACGGCCCCGCCGCCGCTCTTCTTGCCGAGGTGCGCCTCGTACGACTTCTGCGCGGCGTCGTCCGACTCCATGACCTCGTAGGAGACGTCGAGCCAGCGGTAGTCGTACCCCTTGAGCGCGTTCCAGGAGCAGGTGCGGCGCAGCTCCGTGTCCGTGGAGGGGATCTCCTTGCCGGCCGTCTTGGCGCCCGGCACCAGCGACTCGATCGTCTTCTCGGCGACGCTCTCGCACGGGGCGGGCGCGGCCGAGTACGCCTTCGGCGCCGTCGACGTCGACGGGGCGGACGCGGACCGGGTCTCGGTCTTCTCCTCGGCCGGCTTGTGCTCGGCGGCCTGCGGCGCGGCGAACGGACCGGACGACAGTGCCCAGCCCGCCGCGGCGAGCACCACCACCGGGGACAGCCGGGCGGTCAGGGCGAGGGGCAGAGGTAGGGAACGCACGGCGCCCTTCTCGTGGGGGACGGAAGGTGCGGAGCGGGTCCGCACGGCGGACGGAACGACAGTGTCACACGAGTGTCTGTGGTGCGGAAGTGCGAACTCGCTCCGTGGCCGCGCGGTGACGGGGACCCGCCGTTCAGCGCCCGGATTCGGCCAGTTGAGCGGCCGGTGGGTGGTTTGGTGCAGGTGCGTGTGTAGCCGGGGGGCTGGGGTGGTTCCTGCCGAGAAGTGCCCCCTCACCTGCGATCTAGCCCTTCTCCCATCCGGCCGCTCTCATTGCATCCGGGACGGCTTCTTCTTGTCGAAGAGCCAGACGTCGAAGAGCTTCGTCAGGTTCTTCCCGGATTTGCCCTCACACAGGTCGATGAACTGTGGGGTGTCGGCGTTGCCGTGCCGGTGCTGTCGGGTCCAGGTACGGAGAATGTCGAAGAAGGTCTCGTCGCCGACGGCCTTACGCACCTTGTGCACGACCATGGCGCCGCGTCCATAGACGGGCGGGTCGGAGACACGCGCCGCGCTGGGGGGATCGGCCGGAGGAAAGGCCCAGATGCCCTCGCTCTCGGAATCCGTGCCGCCGTAGAAGTCCTCGAAGATCTCATCGGCGTTCCTGCCGCCCTGCTTCTCCTCCCAGAGCCACTCCGCGTAGGTGGCCATGCCCTCGTTGAGCCAGATGTCCTTCCACACGCGCGGGGTGATGGAGTTACCGAACCACTGGTGCGCCAGTTCGTGCACGAGCAGCGTCTCGTCCGGCGCCTCCTCGAAGTAGGGCTTCGTCTGCGTTTCCAGGGCGTAGCCGAGATCGGGGACATGGTCGACGATGGCGCCGGTGGACGAGAAGGGGTAGGGGCCGAAGCGTCCGCTCGCCCAGCCGAGGATCTCGGGCACCAGATCTTTGACGTTTGCGGCGTTTTCGGACTCGTCGGGGTCGGTGGCGATGTAGACGGGCAGGTCGTCGTCGGTCCAGCCCTTGTCGACCTCGAAGTACCCCACGGAGATGGTGGCGAGGTAGGTGGCCATGGGCTCCTTGGTGCGCCAGTGCCGGGTCACTGTCTCGCCCTTGTCCTCTTCCCTGGTCAATTCCCCGTTGCTGACCACGTCGTAGGGGTCGCCGTCCTCGTCTTTGGGCACGGTGACCGTGATGTCGTACGTGGCTTTGTCCGAGGGGTGGTGGTTGCCCGGGAACCAGGTCATGGAACCGGCAGGCTGACCGAGGGCGGTCGAGCCGTCGTCGGTCTCGATCCAGCCTTCCAGGCTTCCGTCGTCATTCTCGATCGTGCGGGGGGTGCCGTCGTAGGTGACGACCGTCTTGAAGACATCGCCGTCCTTGACCGGCTTCGCCGGTGTCACCAGCAGCTCGTCCTTCTCACGCGCATACCGAGCCTCAGCGCCCTGCACCGTGGCCAGGCGTACATGCAGCCCGGCCAGGTCCAGGTTGAAGCGGCTCAGGTTCCGGGTGGCGCGGGCTGTGATGACAGCCGTGCCCTTCAGACGGTTGGTCTCGGGCGCGTAATCCAGGGTCAGTCCGTAATGCGCCACGTCGTAGCCGCCATTGCCGAGTGCGGGAAACAGCCGGTCCCCCACCCCGGCCGTGCCGGGCTTGAAGGACGCGGCGGCGCTGTCCCCCGACGCGGAGCTGATGCAGGAGGTCGTCATGGCCAGGAGGAGCGCTGCAGCCGGAACCCATCCAGACAGACGGACCGAGGCCGTTGGCCGAAGCCGACGGTCGTTCGCTGGATGAGGGCTCATCTCGTGTCTCCAATCGGTCGCGGGACGCGAGACTTCAGAGACCCCGCATTGCCTCCTGGTTGCCTCATCGTTGGTAAAAGCTTCTCTTCCGTCCATCCCAGGGCGATCGATAGCCTTCTGGGGGAGCGGGAGGAGGAGGTCCCTGGCGCAAACTCCCCAGATTCTCCCCAGCACCCGTCCTCAGTGCCCACCGTCCGGGCCGGTATGCGTAAACAGCGAGGTGAGAGGCTCTATGTTCACTACCCGCCCGACCCTCCAGGGCACCTTCGGCATGGTCTCCTCCACCCACTGGCTCGCCTCGCAGTCGGCGATGGCCGTCCTGGAGAGCGGCGGCAACGCCTACGACGCGGCCGTGGCGGGCGCCTTCGTGCTGCACGTCGTCGAGCCGCACCTCAACGGCCCGGCCGGCGAGGTGCCGATCCTGCTCGCCCCGGCCGGCGGCGAGGTGCGGGTGCTCTGTGGGCAGGGCGTCGCCCCGGCCGGCGCGACCGTCACGCACTACCGGGGCCTCGGCCTGGACCTCGTCCCCGGCACCGGGCCGCTCGCCGCCGCCGTACCGGGCGCGTTCGACGCCTGGATGCTGCTCCTGCGCGACCACGGCACCCGCTCCCTCGACGACGTCCTGCGGTACGCCATCGGCTACGCCGAGCACGGACACGCGCCCGTGGAGCGCGTCGGCGAGACCGTCGAGACCGTGCGCGAGCTGTTCGAGACGGAGTGGACCTCGTCGGCGGACGTCTACCTGCCCGGCGGCAAGGCGCCGCGCCCCGGCGAACTCTTCGCCAACCCCGCACTCGCCGCCACCTGGAAGCGCCTGCTCGCCGAGACCGCCGGCGCGGGCGGCAGGGAGGCGCGGATCGAGGCCGCCCGGGAGGTCTGGCGCACCGGGTTCATCGCCGACGCCCTCGTCCGCCAGGCCGGGCGGCCCACCAGGGACACCAGCGGAGAACGCCACACCGGCACCCTCACGGCCGCCGACCTCGCCACCTGGTCCGCCACCTACGAGACACCGGCGACATACGACTGGAACGGCTGGACCGTGTGCAAACCCGGCCCCTGGAGCCAGGGCCCGGTCCTCCTCCAGCAACTCGCCCTGCTCCCGCCCGAACTGCCCCGCTACGGCTCGGCCGACTACGTCCACCTCCTGGTCGAGAACTGCAAGCTCGCCATGGCCGACCGAGAGGCCTGGTACGGCGACGCCGCGCACGTCCCCTTGGGCGACCTGCTGTCCGACGCCTACAACACGGCCCGCCGCGCCCTCGTCGGCGAGCGGGCCGAGCACGACCTGCGCCCCGGCAGCCCCGGCGGCCGCACCCCGAGGCTGTGCGCGCACGCGCGCGTGGCGGCCGCAGCCCAGGAGGGTTACGACGCCCTGGGCGTCGGTGAGCCGACCGTCGCCAAGAGCCCGGCGTCCCCCGTGCCGGGCGAACCGGAGATCCTGGCCGACGGCACCACCCGCGGCGACACCTGCCACCTCGACGTCGTCGACCGCTGGGGCAACATGGTCTCGGCCACGCCCAGCGGCGGCTGGCTCCAGTCCAACCCGGTCGTGCCCGAACTCGGCTTCCCGCTCGGCACCCGGCTCCAGATGACCTGGCTGGAGGAGGGCCTGCCCAACTCACTGACCCCCGGCCGCCGCCCCCGCACCACCCTGACGCCCTCGATCGCCCTGCGCGACGGCAGGCCCGTCATGGCGTTCGGCACCCCGGGCGGGGACCAGCAGGACCAGTGGCAGCTGCACTTCTTCCTCGCGGTCGCCCTGCGCGCCCCCGTGCGCGGCGGCCTCGACCTCCAGGGCGCGATCGACGCCCCGAACTGGCACAACGACAGCTTCCCCGGGTCCTTCTACCCGCGTGGCATGCGCCCGGGCAGCGTGACCGTGGAGTCCCGCACCGACCCGGCCGTCGTCGGGGAACTGCGGCGCCGCGGCCACGACGTCACCGTGGGCGGCCCCTGGTCGGAGGGCCGGCTGTGCGCGGTCGCCCGGGACCCGGAGACCGGCGTGCTGTCGGCGGCGGCGAACCCGCGCGGGATGCAGGGGTACGCGGTGGGCAGGTGAACGCGGTGGGCCGGTGATCCCCCGCGCCGCTGTTCATCGCCATGCCACCCGCAGTGCACCCGGCGGGCGGGCGTTGTCAGTGGCACGTGTTGTCATGGAGGAGTGATCGACACCAACGAAACCATCGAAGAGTTTCTCGCAGAGCGCGCCTCCGACGTCGAAGAGGCGATCCGCAAGGCCGCCGCCACCGAGATCATGCCCCGCTGGCGCCGGCTGGCGGCGCACGAGGTCGACCAGAAGAGCGGCCCGCACGACCTGGTGACCGACGCCGACCGCAAGGCCGAGCTGTACCTGACCGAGGCCCTGGCCACCCTGCTGCCCGGTTCGGTCGTGGTCGGCGAGGAGGCGGTGCACGCCAACCCCGCGTCGTACGGGGCGATAGGCGGCGACGCCCCGGTCTGGATCGTCGACCCGGTCGACGGGACGCGCCAGTTCGTGCGCGGCGAGGCAGGGTTCTGCACCCTGGTCGCGCTGGCCCACCGCGGCACCCTGCTCGCGTCCTGGACGTACGCGCCCGCCCGGGACCGGCTCGCCACCGCCCAGCGGGGCAGGGGCGCCCACCTCGACGGGGAGCGGCTGTTCGCGGGAGTGCCGGAGCCCGGCCGGGACCTGCGCGTGGCCACCTCCCACCCCGACTACACGACGGACGAGGAGAAGCACGCCCTGCTCGGCCTGCGCGCCGACGGGGTGGCATCGCGCCCGTGCGGCTCGGCCGGTCTGGAGTACCTCGCCGTCGCCCGGGGCGAGTCGGACGCCGTCGCATTCTCCTGGGAGGCAGCCTGGGACCACGCGGCCGGTCTGCTCCTGGTCGAGGAGGCCGGCGGCGCCCACCTGACACTCGCGGGGGAGCCGTTCCACATCGCGGGCGGCAATGCCCTTCCCTTCACCGCCGCCCGAGACGCGGCCACGGCCCGCCGGGTGGTGGGCCTGCTGTCGGGCGGGGCATGACAGGGCGCGACTGTTGCGTGAAGCACACACTTGATGACTCAGTGTGCACGCAACCGGGTTCCGGCTGCTGGAGAGCGGCCTTCCGCAGCGGATATCCCGGGCGGCCGGTGACTGTCAGTCTCCGGGCATATCCTGATCCCCAGTGGCCGTCGGCTGACGAAGGGGTCCGAAGGTGCCGTCGATGCTCGATGCCGTCGTAGTGGGTGCGGGGCCGAACGGACTGACCGCGGCCGTGGAGCTGGCCCGCAGAGGTTTCTCCGTGGCCGTCTTCGAGGCCCGGAGCACCGTGGGCGGTGGTGCCCGCACCGAGGAGCTCACCCTCCCCGGCTTCCGGCACGACCCGTGCTCCGCGGCTCACCCGCTCGCGATCAACTCCCCGGCGTTCCGCGCCCTGCCGCTCGAGCGGTACGGCCTGGAGTGGCTGCACGCCGAGCTGCCCATGGCGCATCCCTTCCCGGACGGCACGGCGGCCGTCCTGGCCCGGACGGTCGGCGAGACGGCCGCCTCCTTCGGCCCGCGTGACGCCGGCGCCTACCGCAGGCTCATCGAGCCGTTCCTGCCCAAGTGGGACACCCTCGCCCGGGACTTCATGTCCCTGCCGATGACCGCGCTGCCACGCGACCCGGTGACCCTCGCCCGCTTCGGCCTGGCCGGGCTGCCCCCGTCGACGCTGTTGATGCGCCGCTTCCGCGACGCACCGGCCAAGGCCCTGTTCTCCGGGCTCGTCGCCCATGTCATGGCCCCGCTCGGCGGGTTCGCCACCGGCGCGATCGGCCTGGTCTTCGCCCTCGCGGCGCACGCCCGGGGCTGGCCCGTCGCCCGCGGCGGCTCCCAGGCCCTCTCCGACGCCCTCGCCGGCTACCTGCGGGACCTCGGCGGCAGCGTCCACACCGACTACGAGGTCAAGCGCCTCGACGATCTGCCGCCGGCCCGGGCGTACGTCTTCGACACCTCGCCCACCGCCCTGGCCCGCATCGCCGGCTTCGGCAACCACTACGACGGCTACCGCTACGGGCCGGGCGTCTTCAAGGTCGACTACGCGCTGGACGGCCCCGTGCCCTGGACCGCCAAGGAGGCCCGCGCCGCCGGCACGGTGCAGGTCGGCGCGAGCAGCGCGGAGATCGGCGCGGCCCTGCGCGCGGTCTCCCGGGAGGGCCGGGCCCCCGACAAACCGTTCCTGATCACGGTCCAGCCGAGCGTCGTCGACCCCACCCGGGCCCCGGCGGGCAAGCACGTCTTCTGGGCCTACGGGCACGTCCCGCACGGCTGGACCGGCGACCTCACCGACACCATCGAGCGCCAACTGGAGCGTTTCGCCCCGGGGTTCCGCGACCGCGTCCTGGCCCGGGCCACGGCGGGCCCGCCCGAACTCGCCGCCCGCAACGCCAACTACGTCGGCGGGGACATCGCCTCCGGCGCCGCCTCCGGCCTCCAGCTGCTGCTGCGCCCCAGGGCCACCCTGTTCCCCTACAACACCCCGCACCCGGCCGTCTTCATCTGCTCGTCGGCGACCCCGCCGGGCCCCGGAGTGCACGGCATGTCGGGGCACAACGCGGCGAAGGCCGTCTGGAAGCGGCTGAGGCAGACATGACCGCCATCGAACTGGTCCGGGGCGACATCACCCGCGAGAGCGTCGACGCGATCGTCAACGCGGCCAACTCCTCACTGCTGGGCGGGGGAGGGGTCGACGGGGCGATCCACCGCCGCGGCGGACCCGCGATCCTTGAGGACTGCCGCCGGCTCCGCGGCGCGCACCTCGGCAAGGGCCTGCCCACGGGCCGGGCCGTCGCCACCACCGCGGGCGACCTGGACGCCCGCTGGGTCGTCCACACCGTCGGCCCGGTGTACAGCGCGACCGAGGACCGCTCCGGCCTCCTCGCGTCCTGCTACCGCGAGTCGCTCCGCGTCGCCGGCGAGCTCGGCGCCCGCACGGTCGCGTTCCCCGCGATCTCCACCGGCGTCTACGGATGGCCGATGGACGACGGTGCCCGCATCGCCGTCGAGACGGTACGGGCGGCGGACACGACGGTCGAGGAGGTCAGATTCGTCCTCTTCGACGAACGGGCCTACGAGGCGTTCGCGGCGCAGCTGCGCTGAGTCACGGCACGGCAGGGCTCAGACCGGCTCCGGATCGAAGTGCTGCAGCAGGTCCCGGCCGGGCTGGACGACCCCGTAGGTGCTCTCCGGCACGGCGTTCCACACCCCGGGGAGATCGCCCAGCGGCTCCGACACGACCAGCCGTGTCTCGTCGGAGACATGGTTCAGGAACCCCAGGTCGGGGTGGAGGGCCCGCACGTCCTCCACCCGGCTGCTGTAGTACAGCGACCGTGACTTCCCCGCGCTGGAGTAGCGGAAGAACCACACCCGCTCCCCGTCGGTCACCGCGACCGTCATCTGGAGCGGCTGCGGTACCCCGTGCTCGCGGCCGAGGCGCTCGATGAGCCCCGTCATCCGGGCCACCGCACCCGGCGGATCGCCGTCCAGCCCGAAGGTGAGCGCCACGTGGAACATCACCTCCGAGTCCGTCGTGCCCTCCATCGACGGGAACAGCTCCGGCTCCACGGCCAGCATGAGATCCCGGCGGAGTTCGCGGAACCCGTCGATCGCTCCGTTGTGCATCCACATCCACCGCCCGTGACGGAACGGATGGCAGTTCGTCTGCTGCACGGCCGAGCCGGTCGAGGCGCGCACATGCGCGAAGAACAGCGGCGAGCGGACGTGGTCGGCGATCTCCCGCAGGTTGCGGTTGCTCCAGGCCGGTCCGGTGTCGCGGATGACGGCGGGGGTGCGCAGATGCCACGCGTACCAGCCGACGCCGAAGCCGTCGCCGTTGGTGGTCTCGACCCCCATCCTCGCGTGCAGGCTCTGGTCGATCAGCGAGTGCTCCGGGCGGTAGAGGACGTCGTCGAGGATCACGGGAGTGCCCGAGTAGGCGAGCCAGCGGCACATGACCGATACCCCTGTTCCGAGCCGACCCGGCCGGGCCGCGCGGCTCCGTAGGTGGTGTGCGTGGACCCAGCGAACCTCCCTCGCGCCCTGCACGCATCGCCCGCCGCGGGTGGTTACGGACCCGGGCCGGGCGTGCGGGGCTGGGTGAACGCTGTAGACCCGGAGCGGAGTGAGCGCCGCTCGTGGTGGAACGGACGGCAGACAACGGGGCGCGTCTCGTGCCGGCGCCGCGCGCCGCCGGAGTGCCGTCGGCGGGCGGTGGCGGCTGCCCTGCGGAGGCGGCCCGCGTGGAACGGCGGCGGACGCCGACCCGCCTCGCCGGTCCCGGCGACCCGGGCGATCACTCCGTCGCCGTGTGGATCCGGCCCGAGCGGGCCGCCGCGCCCAGCGCCTCGAAATCCCGCTCGTTCTGGTCGGCGTACGCCTGGGCGAACACGGTGAGTGCCCGGTCGAAGCGGTCGCCGCCGCCCAGGTAGGCCGCGATGGCGACGGGATCGCCGGAACGGGCGTGGGCCCGCGCCAGGCTCGCCCCGCACAGCTGTCCGAACAGCCGGAGCAGGCCGGGGTCCATGGTCTCCGGCTGGGCGATGCCCTTCCAGTCCCGCAGCTGGCGTACGTAGAAGTCCCGCTCGTGCCCGTCGAGGCCCACCGCGTGCGTCCAGCCCAGCAGGATGTCGCTGGTCGTCTGGATCAGCCGCTGCCCCGACACCACGCGCCGCCCCTGGTTGTCGTAGCGGTCGCCGCCGCAATGGGCGGCGAGCACCGACTCCTGCGCCTCCTTGGCCTGGAGCAGCAGCGGATCGTCGTCGTCCCGGCCGAGCAGCAGCACGATCCAGCAGCGGGTGCCGACACTGCCGACCCCCACCACCTTGCGGGCGATGTCCACCAGGCGGTAGCGGCGCAGCAGGTGTCGTCGCTCGTACGACAGCGTCCTGGCGTAGCCCTCCAGAACGGCCCGCAGCTCCTTCTCCCGGAAGTGCGCCGAGTCGTCCTCCAGCAGGTCCCGCAGCGGGGTGATCAGCGGCGGGTCCGGCGTGATCCGCCGCCCCACGGCCGTGTCCCGGGTGAGCTTCTCGTAGGCCTGCATGTGGGTGCGGGTCCGGGCCTTCGCCGTGGCCTTCGCGGTGCGGCGCCGGGCCTCCTTGGACATCGACGCGGCCATCAGCTCCCGCACGTGGTCGGCGTCGTCCTGGGCGTACCAGATGTCCAGGGTGCGCATCCCGGCGAAGTCCCGCATCCGCCGCCGGTAGGCCTTCACGCACGTCTCCACCGCGCTGTTCTGCTCCGCCGCCGAGAAGTCGTTGGCGCGGCCCGCGATGGCGAAGCTGGCCGCCAGCCGTTTGACGTCCCACTCGAACGGCCCGGCCAGCGTCTCGTCGAAGTCGTTGATGTCGAAGACCAGATGGCGCTCCGGCGAGGCCAGCAGCCGGAAGTTCAGCAGATGGGCGTCCCCACACAGCTGCACCCGCAGGCCGGTGTCCGAGTGGGCCCCGAGGTCCTCGGCCATGATCGCCGCCGCGCCCCGGTAGAAGCGGAACGGGGACTCGAGCATGCGGCCGTAGCGGATCGGCACCAACTCCGTTACCCGGGTGGCGGACTGGCGCTCCAGCACCTCGACGGGGTCGAACCGGTCGGGCCCGGCCTCGAACCCGGCGTGCGAGGAACGCGGCACCCGCCGCCGGGCGTTCCGGCCCGCGGCGGCCCGCTCGGCCGGTGACATGAAGGTGGTGAAGGGACTCGGTACGGTCATGGTTCAGCGCTCCGGCCGCGAGGGGAAGTCGTCCGAGGGCTCCCGGCCCTGCCGGCGCAGCCCCGTCTGCACCGCGCCGGCGAGGATCCGTGCCGCCACGCCCACCAGCAGCAGCCCGCCCGCCATCTGAATCATCGTCAGCACTCGCCCGGTCTGGGAGCGGGCCGTGATGTCGCCGTAGCCGACGGTGCTGAATGTGGTGAGCGTGAAGTACAGGGAGTCCGTCTTGGTCAACGGCTCGCTGAACGAGCCCGGGGTCGTGTGCTCCAGCAGGAAGTAGGCGCCCGCGAAGAGCAGCAGGAACAGCGCCAGCGTCGTGGCCAGGGCCTCGACGGCCTTCAGCCGGGGGTAGGGCGAGGTCACGATGGCCCGCACCTCCCACCAGAAGACCACGATCACCAGCAGCAGACCACAGGCCAGCAGCACCGAATCGCCGCTCGTGCCGCGCCCGTCCAAGGGCAGCACGTAGTAGACCGTGACGAGCCCGGCCGCGATGAGCGCGGCGCGTACGAGGGCCGTGACCGCCGCCCGTCGGCGACGCCTCGGCCGCCGCCGGTCGGGAACCTCAGCTGGATCGTCCATCGCGTGTCTTCCGGTCTCGGTCCCGCCCCGGTGCCGGAGCGCCCCACAACGCCTGCCCTACCACCTCAGCGTCCGGGCGCCTCGCACGGATCACCCGCCACGGGTGAGGCAGCCCGGCTCCTGCCCCGGGCAGGGTGGTGTCGACGGGGACGACTGCCGGGGGTGCCCCCGGGACGGAGGACTGACATGAGCGCGCAGAACTACCTGGCGTACGACTTTCCGCTGCTGAGCGCCTTCTGGTCGATGCTGTGGTTCTTTCTGTGGATCATGTGGTTCGTCCTGCTCTTCCGGGTGGTCCTCGACATCTTCCGCGACGATTCCCTGAGCGGCGGGGCCAAGGCCGGCTGGCTGGCCTTCTGCGTCCTGCTGCCCTTCCTGGGCGTGTTCGTCTACGTCCTCGCCCGCGGCCGGAACATGGGCCGCCGGGAGACGGACCGGGCCCGCGCCCAGCAGCACGCCTTCGACAGCTACGTCAGGGAGACCGCCCGGGGCGGCGAGGACCGGCCCAGCAGCGTCGACGAGCTCGCCAGGCTGTCCGAGATCCGTACCCGCGGCGACATCACGGACGAGGAGTTCCGCAGGGCGAAGGAACTGGTGCTCAGCGGCTCCGGAGCATCGGCCGCCGGTACCCCCACCTCCGGTCGCTGACCGCGCCGGACGCAGCAGAATCGAGGAGCAGGATGACCGCCACACACCCGACGCACGGGACCTCGAGGACGAGGCACGGAACCGCCGCCGCAGGCCTGATGATCTTCGCGGCCGTGATGCTCATGCTCGCCGGGATTCTCGGCATCATGCGCGGCATCTCGGCGATCGCCGAGGACCAGGTCTTCGTCACGACCCCCAATTACGTCTTCGCCTTCGACACCACCGGCTGGGGCTGGATCCACCTCGCTCTGGGCGTGGTCGCCGTGCTCATCAGCCTAGGGCTGTTCCAGGCCTCCACCTGGGCGCGCGTCCTCGGCGTGGGGATCGCCGGGCTCGTCCTCATCGCCAACTTCCTGTCCCTGCCGTCCTACCCGGTCTGGTCCGTGGTGATGATCGCGATGTCCGCGTTCATCATCTGGGCCCTGTGCACCGTGAAGAAGGGCGACGTCTGAGAGCCCGCCGGCCGTGCCCCGCCCGGAAGGGCTGGGCACGGCCGCGCCGCGCCCTCGGCCCCCGCGCTCAGGCGCGGGTGCGGACCAGCAGCAGGGCGACGTCGTCGTCCGGCTCCGGGCTCAGCGCGCTGAGCAGGCTGTCGCTGGCGCGCTGCAGGCTGGGCCCCGCGTTCCCGAGCAGCCGGGTCAGTGTGTCCAGGCCGGTGTCGATCGGCTCCCCGCGGGTCTCGACCAGCCCGTCCGTGTAGAGGGCGAGCAGGGAGCCCGGGGCGAGTTCCACCTCCACCGTGCCGAAGTCCACGCCGCCGACCCCGAGCGGGACCCCGCCCGGCACGTCGACGAGCTCGGCACGGCCGTCCGCCCCGGCGAGCACCGGCGGCAGATGCCCGGCGCTGGACAGTTCGCAGGTGCCGCGCCGCAGATCGCACACCGCGTACACGCATGTGGCGATCGCGTCACCGAGGGAGCCAGCGATGTCGTCGAGGTGCCGCAGCAGCTCGGCGGGCGGCAGGTCCAGCCGGGCCAGCGCCCGCGTCGCCGTGCTCAGCTGCCCCATGATCGCCGCGGCCTGGACGCCCTTGCCCATGACGTCCCCGACGACCAGCCCGGTGCGCCCCGGGCCCAGCGGCAGCACGTCGTACCAGTCGCCGCCGACCTCGCTGAGGGCCGGGCGGTAGCGGGCGGCGATGTCCAGCCCCTCCCGCTCGGCGGGCGTGCTCGGCAGCAGGCTGCGCTGGAGGGTGAGGGCGGTGCCGCGCTCGCGGCCGTAGAGGCGGGCGTTGTCTATGCAGATCGCGGCGCGGGCGGCGAGTTCCGAGGCGAGCGCCTGGTCCCGGTCGTCGAAGGGGCGCTCGTTGACCGTGCGGTACAGCGAGAGCGTGCCGAGCACCTTGCCCCGGGCCACCAGCGGCAGCGCCAGGTAGGAGTGGGCGCCGGCCTCGTGCAGGGCCAGGGCGGCCCGTGAGTCCCGGGCCAGACGCCGCAGCATCGTGCCGTCCACGCGCTCGACCAGGACCGGGCGGGCGCTGCGCACACACTGGGTGATGATCCGCGAGGAGCCGTACGTGGCCAGCTCGCCCACCGGGTCGGCGGCGTGGATGGCGTCGGTGGGGTAGCCGGCCGCCACGGCCAGCGCCCGGAACTCGGCCGGGGCGCCGCCCGAGACGGGCGTGATGGTGCCGCGGGCCACGACCGACTCCAGGACGTCCACGGCGGCCAGGTCCGCGAGGTGCGGCACGACCACGTCGGCCAGCTCCCGGGCGGTCTGCTGGAGGTCCAGCGTGGTGCCGATCTTCATCCCCGCGTCGGCGATCACCGACAGGTGCTGGCGCGCCTGCGCGACCTCGGCCGCGGCCTGCTGGCGCTCGGTGACGTCCAGGACCGCCATCGCGAGGCCGAGTACCCGGCCGTCGATGTCCTCGATGCGGTGGTAGGACTCCGAGTAGGCGCGCTCCCGCGGGTCCGCCGCCGTACGGCCGACGGTCTGCTGGTCGATCAGGGGCCTGCCGGTCTCCAGGACGTGCCGCATCCGGGCCTCGATGGCCTCCACGTCCAGGCCGGGCAGCACCTCCCCGACCCGTCGCCCCAGCACGGCCTCCTCGGGCACCCCGTTGATCCGCTCCAGCGCCGGGTTGACCCCGACCCAGCGCAGGTCGTTGTCGAAGACGGCGATGCCGAGCGGGGTCTGGTTGACGAGACTGTGCGAGAGGGCGAGGTCGCGCTCCACCTGCCGTACGGTCGTCGCGTCCGTGGCGAGTCCCAGCAGGTGGGGCTGTCCCTCGGGGTCGAGGAGGCGCATCGTGCGGAACTCCACGGCGCGTTCCGTGCCGTCGCGGTGCCGCAGCGGGAAGACACCGGCCCAGCGGGCGCCCGTGCTGACCTGGGCGAACAGCTCCCTGCCCCGGGGCCGGTTCTCGGGGGAGACCAGAAGGGTGTCGGCGCGCTGGCGCAGGGCCTCCGCCGCGGTCCAGCCGAGCAGCTGCTCGATCTCGGGACTCCACAGCGCGATGTGCCCGCCGGAGTCCAGGACCACGGCCGCGACCTTCAGCAGATCCAGCAGCCCGCCCGGCGCGGCCGTGACGGCGTCGCGGTCCGGGGTCGCATACCCGTTCATGCGAGCCGCTCCTTCCGGCGCGGCAAAAGGTACCGCCATGATCTGTTGCGCGGGATGTCCGATGAGGTCACATTACGGTCGGAGGAGCGACACTGTCGCGCCGAAATGACAAAAAACAGCGGGTCGCCGCCCGCGGTGGGAGGGAGTGGCGTCATGGAGGACTGGTTCTTACGGGAGAGCCTGGTCACCGTGTCGGGGACCGTGCGCTGGGACCGGTTCGGCGAGCCGGGCGGCGAGCCGGTCGTGCTGCTGCACGGGACGCCCTTCTCCTCGTACGTGTGGCACGAGATCGCCCCCGCCCTCGCCGCGGTCGGGTACCACGTGCACGTCTGGGACATGGCGGGGTACGGCACCTCCGGCATGCACCCCGGCCAGGACGTCTCACTGGGCGCCCAGGGCCGGATCCTCACCGAGCTGCTCGCGCACTGGGGGCTTCGGGAGCCGTCCGTGATCGCGCACGACTTCGGCGGCTGCGTGGCACTGCGGGCCCACCTCTTGCACGGGGCCCGCTACCGGCGGCTCGCCCTGGTCGACCCGGTGGCCCTGCGGCCCTGGGGCTCCCCCTTCTTCCGACTGGTCGGGGAGCACAGTCGGGTCTTCGAACAGCTCCCGGCGGCGCTCCACGAGGCACTGGTCCGCGAGTACGTCTCCTCCGCCAGCCATCTCGGCCTGCGCCCCGCCCCGCTCGAAGCGCTCGTGCGGCCCTGGACGGGGGAGGAGGGCCAGGCCGCCTTCTACCGGCAGATCGCGCAGGCCGACCAGCGCTACACCGACGAGATCCAGCCGCTGTATCCGTCGATCGACCTGCCCGTCACGGTCTGCTGGGGCACCGAGGACACCTGGATCCCGTTCGTCAGGGGGCAGGAACTGGCCGCCCTGATCCCGGGGGCGCGGCTGGTGTCCGTCCCGGGAGCGGGCCATCTCGTCCCGTTGGACGCCCCCGCCCGGCTCACGAGTGAGCTGCTCGCCTTCCTCATGGCCTGAACCATCAGGAACGCACAAAGTCCGACGGGATCATTGCTTCGATTGTGTGCGGGTCCTAGGGTGTGCCTGCTCAGCAGTTGCTCCCTCACCGTCAGTTGCCACGCGACTCAACAGAAACACCCATCTCCGGTGGGCAGTTGAGGATCGCATCTGACGTGCCCTCAGTCCGTGCAGCACCGCACCTGTCGAACCGAGGAAGGCCACGTTCATGCCGCACCCCCCACACCCGTCCCCCGCCGACCGGCCCGTCGTCAGCCGCCGTCGTCTGCTGGAGGGGGGTGCCGCCGTACTCGGCGCGCTCGCCCTCTCGGCGTCGCCCACCGCGTCGCACGCGGCCGTCCGGAGCCCGGCGGCCGACAAGGCCCCGGAGTGGAACGACGGCCTCAGCGTCTACCGGGTCGGCACCGAGCCGCCGCACACCACCCTCATGCCTTACGCGGACCTCGGACAGGCCCTGAAGGGCGACCGCGAGCGCTCGCCGTACCGGCTGAGCCTCGACGGCACCTGGAAGTTCGCCTACGTGGACCGCCCCGACGACCGGGACCAGGACTTCTACGGCACCGACGTCGACGACTCCGGCTGGGACACCATCCCCGTGCCCTCGGCCTGGCAGATGCACGGCTACGACGTCCCGATCTACGTCAACATCACCTACCCCTGGTGGGGGCCCAACGGCGGTGGTGAGGACGCCCAGCCGCCGGCCGCCCCGACCCGCTACAACCCCGTCGGGCAGTACCGCCGCACCTTCACCGTGCCCCGCACCTGGTCCGGCCGCCGCACCTTCCTGCACTTCGAGGGCGTCAAGTCCGCCCACTACGTGTGGATCAACGGCGAACTGGCGGGCTACCACGAGGACTCCTACACCTCCGCCGAGTACGACATCACGCCCCATCTCAAGCCCGGCACCAACCAGATCGCCGTCGAGGTGTACCGCTACTCCGACGCGGAGTGGCTGGAGGACCAGGACATGATCCGGCTGAGCGGCATCTTCCGCTCGGTCCACCTCTACTCCACGCCCAGCGTGCACCTGCGCGACTTCCGCCTGGACACCCCGCTCGGCGACGGCTACACCACCGCCGAACTCAAGGTCACCGCGCACGTCCGCGACTACGGCGGCAAGGGCGCCGGCCGCTACACCGTCGAGACCCAGCTGTACGACGCGCGCGGCCACGCCGTCTGGTCGCGGCCCCTGAACCGGCCCGCCGACGTCCCCGCCGGCGACGAGGTCACCGTCGAGGCGTCCAGAGCCGTGCCCTCGCCGAAGCTGTGGTCGGCCGAGCACCCGAACCTCTACACCGCCGTGCTCCGCCTGCGCGACCCGGCCGGCAAGGTGGTCGAGACCCTCTCGCACCGGGTCGGCTTCCGCGAGTTCGCGCTCAAGGACGGCCTGATGCGCATCAACGGCAAACCGGTCTCCCTCCGCGGCACCAACCGGCACGAGATGCACCCCGTCACCGGCTCGGCGCTCACCCGCGCGCAGATGGTCGAGGACATCGGGATCATCAAGCGGCTCAACATCAACAGCGTTCGCACCTCGCACTACCCCAACAACCCCCTGTGGCTGGAACTGGCCGACGAGTACGGCCTGTACCTCGTCGACGAGACCAACCTCGAGACCCACGGCATCCGCGACAAGTTCCCCGGCAGCGGCCACCCGGAGTGGACCGAGGCGTGCGTGGTCCGCGCCCAGAACATGGTCCACCGCGACAAGAACCACGCCTCGGTGGTCATCTGGTCGCTGGGCAACGAGGCGGGCGGCGGCACCACCTTCAACGCCATGCACGACTGGATCCGCTCCTACGACTCCACCCGCGTCATCCAGTACGAGGGCGATGACCGCCCGGGCATCAGCGACATCCGCTCCGAGATGTACGACAGCCCGCAACGGGTCGAGCAGCGCGCCAAGGACACCGGCGACACCCGGCCGTACGTGATGATCGAGTACTCCCATGCGATGGGGAACTCCAGCGGCAACTTCAAGAAGTACTGGGACATCGTCCGCCGCTACGACGTCCTCCAGGGCGGCTGGATCTGGGACTTCGTCGACCAGGCCCTGGCCTGGCCCACGCCCACGCGCAAGCTGCTCACGGAGACCGGGCCCGGCGGGCTCCGCGGTGAGGTCATCAACCCCAGCGGCACCTTCGACCGGGCCGAGGGCGTCTCCGGCGGCACCGTCTTCCCCCGCGACACCGGCCTCGACCTCACCGGTTCCCTCACGCTGGAGGCCTGGGTCACCCCGCACGTGACCGGTTTCCACCAGCCGATCCTCGCCAAGGGCGACACCCAGTACGCCCTCAAGCAGACGGACAGGAACCTGGAGTTCTTCATCCACGGCGGCGGCCAGTGGGTCACCGCGAGCTGGGCGCTGCCCGACGGCTGGACCGGCAGGGAGCACCACATCGCCGGCGTCTTCGACGCGGACGCCGGCACGCTCACCCTGTACGTCGACGGCCAGGTGCGCGGTACCAGGACGACCACCCGGCGCCCCGCGAACAACACCGCGTCCCTGTCGCTCGCCACCGATGTCGACAACCCGACCCGGGAGTTCAGCGGCACCGTCCGCCAAGCCCGCGTGTACGCCCGCGCGCTCAGCGCCGCCGAACTGGCCTCGGACACCCGCAAGCCGGGCGACGAGGGCGTGCGCTTCTGGTTCGACGCCGCAACCGCCGGCTTCACCGAGAAGCGTCCGCGCGACAAGACGTTCCACGCCTACGGCGGCGACTGGGGCGACAACCCCAACGACGGCGCCTTCGCCGGGGACGGCATCGTCCTGCCCGACCGCACCCTCACCGGAAAGTCCGCCGAGGTCAAGCAGATCTACCAGGCCGTCAACGCCACCCCGGCCTCGGGCGGCCCCGGCGCCGTCACCCTCACCAACGAGTACCTGTTCACCAACCTCCGCGAGTTCAACGGCCGTTGGGCCCTCGTCGCCGACGGCGAGGTCGTCCAGCGCGGCCGGCTGACCCGCGACCAGCTGAACGTCGCCCCGCTCGGCAGCAAGGACATCAAGGTCCCGGTGCGGCTCCCGGCGAAGCCCGAGCCCGGTACGGAGTACTTCCTCCAGCTCTCCTTCACCACCAAGGAAGCCACCCCGTGGGCCAAGGCCGGCTTCGAGGTGGCCAAGCAGCAACTCGCACTCGACGCGGGCAGTCCGGCCGTGAAACCGGCGCCACTGCGCGGCGTGCCCGCCCTGCGCCACACCGACGGGGACAAGACCGTCACCGTGAAGGGCAAGGGCTTCTCCGTCACCGTCGACAAGGGCACCGGGACCATCACGTCCTACGAGGCGGGCGGCACCCGTCTCCTCACCTCGGGCCCCGTCCCCAACTTCTGGCGGGCGCCCACCGACAACGACCGCGGCAACGGCCAGCACACCCGCAACCAGGTGTGGCGCGACGCCGGAGCGAAGCGGAAGGTTGCCGACGTACGGGTACGGCCCCTGGACGACCGGGCCGTCGAGATCACCGTCACCGGCACGCTGCCCACCGGCACGGAGTCCACGTACAGCAGCACGTACACGGTCTTCGGCAACGGCGAGATCAGGGTCGACAACACCCTGCACCCGGGCGCGGCCAACCTGCCGTACATCCCGGAGGTCGGCACCCTGCTGTTCCTGCCGCGGAACCTGGACCGGCTGCACTACTACGGCCGGGGTCCCGAGGAGAACATGTGGGACCGCAACGACGCCACCGACGTGGGTCTGTACTCCGGCACCGTCTCCGAGCAGTGGACCCCCTACCTGCGCCCCCAGGAGAACGGCAACAAGACCGACGTCCGGTGGGCCGCGCTGACCGACGGCAGGGGGCGCGGACTGCTGGTGAGCGGTGAGCCGCTGCTGGAGGTCAACGCCTCGCACTTCACTCCCGAGGACCTGTCCGTGGGAGCCCGCCACGACTACCAGCTCACCCCCCGGGACGCGGTGGTCCTGCGGCTCAACCACCGCCAGATGGGCGTCGGCGGCGACGACAGCTGGGGCGCGCACACGCACGCCGAGTTCAAGCTGCTCGCCGACCGCGACTATGCGTACACCTACCGGCTGCGTCCGCTGGCACGGGTGAGCGAGGCGATGGAGGCCTCACGCCGGCCGACCGCCACCGCATAGCACCAGCGGTCCGTCAGCGGCGCCGCCTCAGTCGGCGGCGTCGCTGATGCCCAGACGCAGATGCTCCACGTGATACACGGCCTGGTCGAGCAGCTCGGCGACATGGTGGTCGTGCAGTGCGTAGACCACCGAACGGCCCCGACGCTCGCCCACGACCAGGCCCAGATTGCGCAGCAGCCGCAGCTGGTGCGAACACGCCGATTGCTCCATGCCCACCTCGGCGGCCAACTCCGTGGCCGGCAGCGGGCCTTCGCGCAGCCGCGCCAGGATCAGCAGCCGGGAGGGCGTGGAGAGGGCCTGGAGCGTGGTGGCGACCTTCGCGACGTTGTCCGCGTCCAGGCGTACTCGCTCGGCGGCATCCTGCACGGGGGTGACGGCTCCATGACCCATGACGTCATCGTACCGGCCCCGTGCGAACACATGAATGAATCTTCATCTAACCGGGTCCGGTGGCGGTGGCGCCGGCACGTCGATGTCGGATTCTCGCCAGCCCGCACCGCCCCGGTGCCGGATGCTGGACCCATGCAGATGGGGATGCACACCGACACCGAGCGCTGCGTACGCGCCGTCCGGTCCAAGGACGCCCGCTTCGACGGCTGGTTCTTCACGGCCGTCCTGACCACCGGCATCTACTGCCGTCCCAGCTGCCCGGTGGTGCCGCCCAAGCCGGAGAACATGGTCTTCCACCCCAGCGCGGCCGCCTGTCAGCAGGCCGGGTTCCGGGCGTGCAAGCGCTGCCGGCCCGACACCAGCCCCGGCTCCCCGGAGTGGAACCAGCGCGCCGACCTCGTGGCCCGCGCCATGCGGCTGATCGCCGACGGCGTCGTGGACCGCGAGGGCGTGCCCGGCCTGGCCGGCCGGCTCGGCTACAGCACCCGGCAGGTCGAGCGCCAGCTCCTCGCCGAGCTGGGCGCGGGCCCTCTCGCGCTCGCCCGCGCCCAGCGCGCCCAGACGGCCCGGCTGCTCATCGAGACGACCGCCCTGCCCATGGCGCAGATCGCCTTCGCCGCCGGCTTCGCCTCGATCCGCACCTTCAACGACACGGTCCGCGAGGTCTTCGCCCTGCCCCCGAGCGAGCTGCGCGCCCGCGCCCCCAGACGGCAGGGCGCGAGCACCCCCGGGGCGCTCTCGCTGCGGCTGCCGTTCCGCGCCCCGCTCAACCCCGACAATCTCTTCGGCCACCTGGCCGCGACGGCCGTACCCGGCGTGGAGGAGTGGCGCGACGGCGCCTACCGCCGCACCCTGCGCCTCCCGTACGGCCACGGCATCGTGGCACTCACCCCGAACCCGGACCACATCGCCTGTCGCCTCACCCTCAGCGACCTGCGCGACCTGACCGTCGCCATCAGCCGCTGCCGCCGCCTGCTCGACCTGGACGCCGACCCCGTCGCCATCGACGACCAGCTCCGCACGGACCCCGTCCTCGAGCCGCTGGTCGACAAGGCACCCGGCCGGCGCGTGCCGCGCACGGTCGACGAGAGCGAGTTCGCCGTCCGGGCCGTGCTCGGGCAGCAGGTCTCCACGGCCGCCGCCCGCACCCACGCGGCCCGCCTGGTCACCGCGCACGGCCAGGCGGTCGAGGATCCCGAGGGCGGCCTCACCCACCTCTTCCCGGCCCCCGAGGCCCTCGCGGCGCTGGACCCCGAGTCGCTGGCGATGCCCCGCACCCGCCGCACCACCTTCACCACCCTGGTCCGCCGGCTCGCCGACGGCGAGCTGCGTCTCGGCGTGGAGAGCGACTGGCCGCAGACCCGCGCCCAGCTCCTCGCCCTGCCCGGTTTCGGCCCCTGGACGGTGGACGTCATCGCCATGCGCGCCCTGGGCGACCCCGACGCCTTCCTCCCCACCGACCTCGGCATCCGCCGCGCCGCCCGGGAACTGGGCCTGCCGTCCACCCCCGCCGCGCTCACCGTACGCGCCACGCCCTGGCGCCCCTGGCGGGCCTACGCCGTCCAGTACCTCTGGGCGACCGACAGCCACCCGATCAACTTCCTTCCGGTATAGGGACGTCCGATGAAGCAGCACACCGTGACCGACAGCCCGTACGGCCCGCTCACCCTCGTCGCCGAGGAGGGCGTGTTGTGCGGCCTCTACATGACCGACCAGCGCCACCGCCCGCAGCAGGAGACCTTCGGCACCCGCGACGACACCCTCTTCGCGGAGGCGGAGGAGCAGCTGAAGGCCTACTTCGCGGGCGAGCTCAAGGAGTTCACCGTCGAACTGAGCCTGGCCGGCACCCCGTTCCAGCGCGCCGTCTGGGACGAACTGCGCCGTATCCCCTACGGCGAGACCCGCACCTACGGGCAACTCGCCGACATCCTCGGCACCCCCACCGCCTCCCGCGCGGTCGGCCTCGCCAACGGCCGCAACCCCATCGGCATCATCGTCCCCTGCCACCGCGTGATCGGCGCGAACGGCGGCCTGACCGGGTACGGCGGCGGACTGGAGCGCAAACAGCGCCTGCTGGACTTCGAACGCGGTGCCGCCCTGTTCTAGGGGGTCCCCCCGAGCCCGCGCAGCAACTCCGGCAGCGCCGTGCCGATGGGATCGCGGACGATCTCGTCGGCACGGTCGTCGTAGGGGGTCGGCTCGGCGTTGACGATGACCAGACGGGCGCCGTGGTCGGCGGCGACACCGGCGAGACCGGCGGCGGGCTGCACCTGAAGGCTCGTGCCGACGGCGACGAAGACCTGGCAGGCCTTGCTGATGGCGGCCGCCTCGCCGAGGACGACGGGGTCGAGCCGCTCACCGAACATCACCGTCGCGGGCTTCAGGATCCCGCCGCACTCCCGGCACGGCGGATCGTCCTCACCGGCGTCCACCCGGGCGAGCGCGTCCGCCATGGGACCGCGGGCGTGGCAGCCGGTGCAGACGACACCGCGGGCCGACCCGTGCAGCTCGAGCACCTTGCGGGCGGGCATCCCGGCGAGCTGGTGCAGCCCGTCCACGTTCTGCGTGATCACCCGCACCGGCACCCCGGACCGCTCCAGCTCCGCCACCGCCCGGTGCGCGGCGTTGGGCTCGGCCCGCAGCGCCCCCGTCTCACGCCGCATCAGCCAGGAGCGACGGCGGATCTCGGCATCGCCCATGTAGTACTCGTAGGTGACGAGCTTCTCTGCCTCGGGATCCCGCCGCCACAGTCCGTTGGGCCCGCGGTAGTCCGGGATGCCGGAATCCGTGCTGATGCCGGCACCGGTGAGCAGGGCGACGAGCGGTGTGGTCATGCCGCCGACAGTAGGACGGGCCGCGGGGCGGCGGCGAGCGGATTTCGAACGGCACACCGAGGGGTGCGCGGCCGGCCCCGTCAGAACACCCGCCGGCCGTTCTCCAGCTCCGCCGTGCCCGACCCGTCCGCCAGCACGTCCAGTGCGGCCAGGACACGGCCGCCGAGGGACCCCCGCAGATACTCGGGCAGCTCCTCGCGCGGGACCAGGCGCCAGGACAGCAGCTCCTCCTCCTGGAGGCGGATCGCCTTGAACTCGTCCTCGCTCAGCACCCCGCCGTCGTACAGGTACGCCACCAGCGGCGGGCGGCCCGTGCCGAGCACCCAGTCCACCGCCAGCAGCCGGCCGAGCTCCCGGTCCAGGCCGATCTCCTCGGCCGTCTCGCGCCGTGCGCCCTGCCGCGGGGTCTCGCCGTCGTCGGACTCGACGGTGCCGCCGGGCAGCACCCAGCCCTCCCGGTAGTTGGGCTCGACGAGCAGCACACGGCCCTCGCCGTCCCGGAACAGCGCGGCGGCGCCGGCCAGGATGCGGGGCAGGGAGGCGATGTAGGCGGCGTAGTCAGGCGAGGTGGTCATCCGTGCAGGGTAACCACCGGATCGCCGCCTCATACCCCGGGTGATCAGGCCGCGGGCTCCGCCAGCCGCAGCGTCCGTTCCGCCAGCTCGCTGATCCGCACCCCGTCGAAGCCGAACACCGCGCTGCGGACCGTGTCCTCCAGCGGCGTCTTCCACTGGTCGGGAATGGCGGCCGCCCCGCCGAACACGCCTGCCACCGAACCCGCGGTCGCGCCGTTGGAGTCGGTGTCCAGGCCGCCGCGTACGGTCAGGGTGATGGTGCGGGTGAAGTCGCCGTCGCCGTGGAGCAGACCGGCGGTGAGGACGGCCGCGTTCGGGACGGTGTGGATCCAGCCCATGCCGCCGGTCTCCTCGGCGACCGTGGTGAGCGTGTCCTCCCAGGACAGCCGGGCGTCGTGCAGGGAGACCACCCGTCGCACCGTGCGGGCCAGGCGGCTGCTCGCCGGGATCACGGCCAGGGCCTCGTCGACGGCGTGCCGCACGGTGGGCGCCGTGAACGCCGCAGCGATCAGCGCCGCCGCCCACATCGCCCCGTAGACCCCGTTTCCGGTGTGCGACAGCACCGCGTCCCGGCGGGCCAGCGAGGCGGCCCGGCGCGGGGCACCCGGGCAGGTCCAGCCGTAGACGTCCGCGCGGATGAGGGCGCCGATCCACTCCTGGTACGGGTTGTCGTACGTCGCCGTCAGCGGCGGCTTCAGCCCGTTCGCGAGGTTGCGGTACGCCGCCCGCTCGGCGGTGAACGTCTGCAGATATGGCAGCCGCAGCAGCCACAGGTCGCCGACCTGCTCCGTGCTGAAGCCGAAGCCGTGGGTCTCCAGCAGGTCGAGACCGAGGATCGCGTAGTCGACGTCGTCGTCACGGCAGCTGCCGTGGATGCGGCCGCGCACGCACTGGCGCCACTCGGGGCGCAGCTCGAACCCGTCGTGCTCGCTGATCGGCTCGGGCAGGTAGTCGGTGAGCGGCAAGGCCGCGGCCTGCCTCAGGTAGCGGTCGATGCGGTCGCGGGTCCACACCTCGCCCTGTTCGACCGGCTTGCCGAGCATGTTGCCGGCGACGCGGCCGGTCCAGCCGCCGAGGATGCGGTCGGCCAGGTCTGTGTCGGTGTGCGCAGGGGCCATGGTTACGGTCTACCCGCATCGGCGGCCGCGGGCGCGTCGTCCGCGGGTTGGGCAGATGCTGACGGCCGGGGCGTCCTCCGGTTAAGGTCGCAGCGGCGCGACTGGCCTTGACATGCGTGAGGGCCCGGAGAGCAAGGGGAGTGCAAGTGGCGGACGCTGCAGTGAGCGACACCCGGACGACACAGCGGGTGCTCGTCGCCGCGGACAAGTTCAAGGGGTCGCTGACGGCCGTCGAGGTCGCCGAGCGGGTCACGGCCGGACTGCGCCGGGTGCTGCCCGGTCTCGAGGTCGAGGCGCTGCCCGTGGCCGACGGCGGCGACGGAACCGTGGCCGCGGCGGTCGCGGCCGGGTTCGAGCGCCGGGAGGTGCGGGTGGCCGGTCCCCTCGGCGACGAGGTGACGGCGGCGTACGCGCTGCGCGAGGGCACCGCGGTCGTGGAGATGGCCGAGGCGAGCGGGCTGCAGCGGCTGCCCGCCGGGGTCTTCGCCCCGCGCACGGCCTCCACCTACGGCTCCGGCGAACTGCTGCGGGCCGCGCTGGACGCGGGAGCCCGCACGATCGTCTTCGGGGTCGGCGGCAGCGCCACCACCGACGGTGGCGCCGGGATGCTGTCCGCGCTGGGCGCCCGCTTCCTGGACGCCGACGGGGAGCCGGTGCCCCCGGGCGGCGGCGGCCTGGCCGAACTGGCGACGGCCGACCTGTCGGGACTGGATCCGCGCCTCACCGAGGTCGAGCTGGTCCTCGCCAGCGACGTCGACAACCCGCTGACCGGCCCGAAGGGCGCACCCGCGGTCTACGGCCCGCAGAAGGGCGCCTCGCCCGACGACGTGGAGGCCCTGGACGCCGCCCTCGCGCACTTCGCGAAGGTGCTGGAGGGCCCGGCCGGCCCGAAGGCCGCCGCGTACGCGGCATCACCGGGTGCGGGCGCGGCGGGCGGTATCGGCTACGGCGCCCTGCTGCTGGGCGCCCGGTTCCGCCCCGGCATCGAGGTGATGCTCGACGTTCTGGGCTTCGCACCCGCCCTGGACCGCGCCGACCTGGTCATCACCGGCGAGGGCTCCCTCGACGAGCAGACCCTCCACGGCAAGGCCCCGGCCGGCGTCGCCGCGGCGGCCCGTGCCGCGGACAAGGACGTCGTGGCGGTCTGCGGCCGCCTGGCCCTGCCGCCCCAGACCCTGGGCCGGGCCGGTTTCCGCCGGGCCTACCCCCTGACGGACGAGGAACCGGACGTGGCGAAGTGCATCGCCGAGGCCGGCCCGATCCTGGAGCGGGTGGCGGAGCGGATCGCGCGGGACTTCCTGACCTGATCCGTCACGGCAGGGGGATCAGCGCTCCGTCGGAGTCCCGGAAGTAGCTGCCGGAGCTCTGGCCCCACACCTTGCCGTTCTTGAACCACTGCTTCGACATGTGGTGCACCGTCTGGGCGGTGACCTCCCACACCAGCGAGTGGCCCGCACCCTCGAGGCAGAACATCAGCCTGCCGGGTCCCTTGACGGCCTTGTACAGGTCCGGCACGGAGAAGCGGATGGGGTCGGGCAAGGTGGCCGGGCTGTTGGCGGCCCGGTCCAGTTCCCCGTAGATGATGAGCACGGGAACCCGGTCCCCGAGCACGGTCGTGCGGGCCGGGTTCTCGTGCGGCACCGTCTGGTTGTTCCAGCCCCACCAGTAGGTGTTCCGGTACCGCAGAATGCCCTCGAACTCACCCGGGGCCACCTCGCGGCCCCACTTGCTGCCGAGGGGGTCGCTGCGCATGCAGGCTTCCCAGGCGAGGTCCACGACGCCGGGTTCCCGCAGGTCGGGGTTGCCGTCCAGTCCGGTCCTGAACCCCGTCCTGGTGCCGACGAACATCGGGAAGCCCCAGGTGACGGCCGGTGTGGACATCGGCAGCGTCTGGGCCTCGGACGGGCGGCCGAACGGGTCGTCGAGCTCGCCCGACCACCGTCCCTTGGGCGGGAAGACCGGAGCGAGCAGGAGCAGGCTCTCCACATTGCCGGGGTGCTGGAGGGTGTAGGTGCCCATGATGGCCGCCCCCAGCGACCAGGCGATGAAACGGATCGGCTTCTTCCGGCCGGGAAGGCCCCTGATGTGCTCGACCACTGCGTCCACCTCTGCCCACTCGCTCTCCGAGTTGCCCAGCTGCTTGGCGTACGGGGGAGGGGGCGGGCAGGGCTCCTGGAGGGGATTGGGGACGAGGACCTGCTGCTGGGCCGGGTTGGCGTTGCACGGGTCGTCCATCCGCGGGCGCGGCGACCGGCCGGAGCCCTGGAGGTCCATGATGAAGACGTCATAGCCGTCGTCCGCGAGTTCCTGCGCCCAGCTGTACCGGGTGGCGCGCCCGCCGGGGACCGGTGCGAGGTCGAACCCCGCCAGCGCCGGCACGCTCCTGCCGTGCAGCATGAGCACCGGCTGGTGCGGTTGGTTCGGCTTGGTGCCCTCGTACTCCCGTACGGGCAGGGTCACCGTGTCGCCGAAGTTCGCGGGGATCTTGGACTGGAGTGTGACCTTGTGCTCTCTGAGGATGGGTGCGGGCATGGCCGCCTCCCGATGGGAAAAGTGTGACGAAGTGGATGAAACCCCCTCTTTCCACCCTCCTCTTCCTGTATTTTCTCCGCAAATCGGCTTCGAACGGCGGTAGTTGACCCGTCAAGGGCAAGAGTGAGACGCCCTTGAACGAGAAACGGGTGTGGCCCGGACCTCGAAGGTCCGGGCCACACCCGTCAGTACAGGGACGAGATCAGGGCAGCTGCGCCGCCCGCGCCTCGCGCCGGTTGCCGCGGAAGTTGTTCACCCGTCGAGCCGTCGCGAACAGCGGAATCACCGCGCCCATGACCAGCTGGAGCGCACAACCCGTCTGGAGCAGCAGCTGGCCGCTCGGCGCGTCGAACGCCCAGGCGGCCATCATGCCCATGCCCACCACGATCCACGACAGCATCGCCACGGCGAGCCGGCCCCGCGGCTTCGGATACTCCACGCGGCTCACCATCAGCCACGCCGTCCCCAGGATCGCCAGCAGCGTCGCCACGAAGGGAAGCTCCAGCAGCACGATGGACACGACCGTCAGCGCGCCGAACGGTGACGGCATGCCCTGGAAGGTGCCGTCCTTGACCGTGACGCACGAGAACCGCGCAAGCCGCAGCACCACCGCCAGCAGCACCACGATCGCACCGACCGCCGCGACCCGCTGGTACGCGCCCTCCGCCACCATGCCGTAGACGAGGACGAAGTACGCCGGCGCCAGCCCGAAGCTGATCAGGTCGGAGAGGTTGTCCAGCTCGGCGCCCATGGGGGAGGAGCGCAGCTTGCGCGCCACCAGGCCGTCGAACAGGTCGAAGACCGCGGCGCACAGCATCAGGATGACCGCCGTGGCCGCGCTGTTGCGCGCCATGCCGGACTCCTGGCTGCCCATGAGGTCCGGGATCAGGATGCCAGTGGTGGTGAAATACACCGCCATGAAGCCGCACGTGGCGTTGCCGAGCGTCAGCGTGTCCGCTATCGACAGACGAAGAGAGAGGGGCATCTCCTCTTCTTCGTCGATCTCGTCGGCCTCCGGGACCCAGCCGGCCTTGGTATCAGGATCAATCACGGTCAATGCGAGTCACCCCAGCCACCGTCTTCTGACCGACCTCGACCGCGACCTCCACGCCCTCGGGCAGGTAGAGGTCGACACGCGAGCCGAAGCGGATCAGGCCGATCCGCTCGCCCTGCTCGACCTTCGTGCCCTGGGGCAGGTAGGGGACGATGCGACGGGCGACCGCGCCGGCGATCTGGATCATCTCGATGTCGCCGAGCTCGGTGTCGAAGTGCCAGACGACACGCTCGTTGTTCTCGCTCTCCTTGTTGAAGGCGGGAACGAAGCCACCGGGTACGTGCTCGACCGACGTCACCGTGCCCGCGAGGGGCGCGCGGTTGACGTGGACGTTCAGCGGGCTCATGAAGATGGCGACGCGCGTGCGGCCGTCCTTCCACGGCATGATGCTCTGCACCACACCGTCGGCGGGCGAGATGACCCGGCCCTGGGTGATCTCGCGCTCGGGGTCGCGGAAGAACCACAGCATTCCGGCCGCGAGCGCGGTGGCGGGAACGGCGACGGCCTTGGCGGCGCCGGAGCGCCGGGCCCGGGCCAGGCTGAGTGCTGCGGTGGCGACGGTCGGAAGGAGCCACGGCGATGCTCCGCGCGCGAGGCGTACGCCGGCCCGGCTGTCGCGTGGTGCAGAGGTTTGGCTGTGGGGCATGGATGACCTTCGTAGCGGATGATGCCGCACTCTGACGGGGGACGGCGGCTTTCCGGCGATCGTAGCGGCTCGGAGCCGTAACTGGGTAAGCCAGGCAGCCGAGTCGGCGGCAGAAGAGTGTTGACGGGGTGTGATCTTCTTCTCCAAGAAAACACCCCGTATCCGGACATCTAGCCCTGGAATCGATACTCTTCGAGCAGCCGCCTGCCGATGATCATTTTCTGGATCTCGGCGGTACCTTCACCGATGAGCAGCATCGGAGCCTCACGGTAGAGGCGCTCGATCTCGTACTCCTTGGAGAAGCCGTAGCCGCCGTGGATCCGGAAGGCGTCTTCGACGACCTCCTTGCAGTACTCGGAGGCGAGGTACTTCGCCATCCCGGCCTCGAGGTCGTTTCGCTCCCCGGAGTCCTTTTTGCGTGCTGCGTTCACCATCATCGCATGGGCGGCCTCGACCTTGGTAGCCATCTCGGCCAGCTTGAACTGGATCGCCTGGTGCTGGGCGATCGCCTTCCCGAAGGTGTGACGCTGCTGCGCGTACGAGACGCCCAGTTCGAACGCACGCTGAGCGACACCGCAGCCACGCGCCGCCACATTGACGCGGCCGACCTCCACGCCGTCCATCATCTGGTAGAAACCACGGCCGGTGACCCCGCCGAGCACCCGGTTCGCAGGAATCCGCAGGCCATCCATGATGAGCTCGGTGGTGTCGACCCCCTTGTAGCCCATCTTGTCGATCTTGCCGGGGATCGTGAGGCCGGGACGCACCTCGCCGAATCCGGGCTCCTTCTCGACGAGGAAGGTCGTCATCGACTTGTGGGGCGCGGTGCCCTCGGGGTGACCTTCGTCACTCTTTACCAGAACGGCCACCAGAGACGACGTTCCGCCGTTCGTCAGCCACATCTTCTGGCCGTTGAGGACGTACTCCTCGCCGTCCTTCACCGCCTTCGACGAGATCGCCGACACGTCCGAGCCGAGCGCCGGCTCCGACATCGAGAACGCGCCCCGGATGTCACCGGCCGCCATCCGCGGTAGGAAGTGGTCCTTCTGCTCCTGCGTGCCGTGCTGCTTGAGCATGTACGCCACGATGAAGTGGGTGTTGATGATGCCGGACACCGACATCCACCCGCGGGCGATCTCCTCCACGCACAGCGCGTAGGTCAGGAGCGACTCGCCCAGGCCCCCGTACTCCTCGGGGATCATCAGCCCGAACAGGCCCAACTCCTTCAGCCCGTCGACGATCGCTTGCGGGTACTCGTCGCGGTGCTCCAGCTCCGTGGCGACCGGAATGATCTCCTTGTCCACGAAGTCCCGGACGGTGGACAGGATCTCCTGCTGGACGTCCGTCAGACCTGCGGTCTGGGCGAGTCGCGCCATGGCTACTTCTCCTGCTCCCTGAGCTCGGGGCGGCCGGGCTGCTCGCCGCCGCGCTCCTTGATGTACGTCTCGGTCGGCACCATCACCTTGCGGCGGAACACGCAGACGAGCGTGCCGTCCTGCTTGTAGCCCTTGGTCTCGACGTAGACGATGCCGCGGTCGTTCTTCGACTTCGACGGCCACTTGTCGAGCACGGTCGTCTGGCCGTAGATCGTGTCGCCGTGGAAGGTCGGCGCCACGTGCTTCAGCGACTCGATCTCCAGGTTGGCGATCGCCTTGCCGGAGATGTCCGGCACGGACATGCCGAGCAGCAGCGAGTAGATGTAGTTGCCCACGACGACGTTCTTGCCGAAGTCGGTCGTCTTCTCCGCATAGTTCGTGTCCATGTGGAGCGGGTGGTGGTTCATGGTGAGGAGACAGAACAGGTGGTCGTCGTACTCCGTGACCGTCTTTCCCGGCCAGTGCTTGTACGTCGCCCCGACCTCGAACTCCTCGTAGGTGCGCCCGAACTGCATCGCGCTCAGCCCTCCGGAATCTCGAACTTGCTGGTGCGCTGCATGCCGGCCGCGCGGCCCTTGCCGGAGATGACCAGCGCCATCTTGCGGCTGGCCTCGTCGATCATCTCGTCGCCGAGCATCGCCGAGCCCTTCTTGCCGCCCGCCTCGGACGTGTAGTAGTCGTACGCGTCCAGAATCAGCTCGGCGTGGTCGTAGTCCTCCTGCGACGGCGAGAAGATCTCGTTGGACGCCTCGACCTGGCCCGGGTGCAGCACCCACTTGCCGTCGAAACCGAGGGCCGCGGCGCGCTGGGCGACCTCGCGGTAGCCGTCGATGTTGCGGATCTGCAGGTAGGGGCCGTCGATGGCCTGGAGGTTGTTGGCGCGGGCGGCCATCAGGATCTTCATCAGGATGTAGTGGTAGGCGTCGGCCGGGTAGCCGGGCGGCTGCTCGCCCACGACCAGCGACTTCATGTTGATGGACGCCATGAAGTCGGCCGGGCCGAAGATGATGGTCTCGACGCGCGGCGAGGCCTGCGCGATCTCGTTGACGTTGTTCAGGCCCTGGGCGTTCTCGATCTGCGCCTCGATGCCGATCTTGCCGACCTCGAAGCCCATCGTCTTCTCGATCTGCGTCAGCAGCAGGTCCAGGGCGACGACCTGCTGGGCCGTCTGCACCTTCGGCAGCATGATGCAGTCGAGGTTCTGGCCGGCGCCCTCGACGACCGTGACGACATCGCGGTACGTCCACTCGGTCGTCCAGTCGTTGACCCGGACCACACGTGTCTTGCCGGTCCAGTCGCCCTCGTTGAGGAACTTGACGATGGTGTGCCGCGCCTCGGGCTTGGCGAGCGGGGCGCACGCGTCCTCCAGGTCGAGGAAGACCTGGTCGGCCGGGAGGCCCTGGGCCTTCTCCAGGAAACGCGGGTTCGAGCCCGGTACCGCCAGGCAGGAACGCCGGGGGCGAAGGCGGTTGACCGTGGTCATGCGGGGACCTCCAGGGGGTCGAGCTTGTTCGCTTTCCGGATCTCGTCGACGATGCTGCCGATGATTCCGGTGATGTCGAAGTCCTTCGGGGTGAAGACCGCGGCCACTCCGGCTTCCCTGAGCTGCTCGGCATCTCCGTTCGGGATGATGCCACCGGCGATCACCGGTATATCTGTGGCACCGGCCACACGGAGCCGTTCGAGCACGTCCGGCACCAGCTGGGCGTGCGAGCCGGACAGGATGGACAGGCCGACCGCGTGCACGTCCTCGGCCAGGGCCGCGTCCACGATCTGCTCGGGCGTCAGCCGGATGCCCTGGTAGACCACCTCGAACCCGGCGTCCCGCGCGCGCACCGCGATCTGCTCGGCGCCGTTGGAGTGCCCGTCCAGACCCGGCTTGCCGACCAGGAAGCGCAGCTTGCCCACGTTCAGGTCCTTGGCCGTGAGGTCGACCTTGCGGCGGACCACGGCGAGCGCGCTGCCCTCCTCGACCGGAACGGCCACCGGCGCCGAGGAGACACCCGTGGGCGCCCGGAACTCTCCGAACACCTCACGCAGGGCCCCGGCCCACTCGCCGGTCGTCGCCCCGGCGCGCGCGCATTCCAGGGTGGCCTCCATGAGGTTCTCGTCGCCGCGCGCGGCCTCCTTCAGCCGCTCCAGGGCCTTGCAGGGCCGCGGGTGGTTGAAGGGCGGCTGGTAGCGGCTGTCGCGCCACTGCTGGAGCCCGGCGATGACCCGGGCCTCGACCGCCGGGTCCACCGTCTGGATCGCCGTGTCCAGATCGGCGGTCAGCGGATTCGGCTCGGTGCCCTCGAAGATGTTGACACCGATGATCTTCTCCTGGCCGGACTCGATGCGGCCCCGGCGCTCGGCGTGCGAGGAGACCAGCTGCGACTTGAGGTAGCCGGACTCGACGGCCGCCATCGCGCCGCCCATCTCCTGGATGCGGTCGATCTCGGCGAACGACTCCTCGACCAGCCGGTCCACCTTCGCCTCGATCACCTTCGAGCCCTCGAAGATGTCCTCGTACTCCAGCAGGTCGCTCTCGTACGCCAGCACCTGCTGGATGCGCAGCGACCACTGCTGGTCCCAGGGGCGGGGCAGGCCCAGGGCCTCGTTCCAGGCGGGCAGCTGCACGGCACGCGCGCGGGCGTCCTTGGAGAGGGTGACGGCCAGCATCTCCAGGACGATCCGCTGGACGTTGTTCTCCGGCTGCGCCTCCGTCAGGCCCAGGGAGTTGACCTGGACGCCGTAGCGGAAGCGGCGCTGCTTGGCGTTCTCGATGCCGTAGCGCTCGCGGGTGATGCGGTCCCAGATGCGGCCGAAGGCGCGCATCTTGCACATCTCCTCGACGAAGCGGACGCCCGCGTTCACGAAGAACGAGATGCGGGCCACGACGTCGCCCATGCGCTCCTGCGGCACCTGGCCGGAGTCGCGCACGGCGTCGAGGACGGCGATCGCGGTGGACATCGCGTACGCGATCTCCTGGACCGGCGTGGCGCCCGCCTCCTGCAGGTGGTAGCTGCAGATGTTGATCGGGTTCCACTTCGGGAGGTGGGAGACCGTGTACGCGATCATGTCCGTCGTCAGGCGGAGCGAGGGACCCGGCGGGAAGACGTGCGTCCCGCGGGACAGGTACTCCTTGACGATGTCGTTCTGGGTCGTGCCCTGGAGCTTGGTGATGTCCGCGCCCTGCTCCTCGGCGACGACCTGATAGAGCGCCAGCAGCCACATGGCGGTGGCGTTGATCGTCATCGAGGTGTTCATCTGCTCCAGGGGGATGTCCTGGAACAGCCGGCGCATGTCACCGACGTGCGCGATCGGCACGCCGACCCGGCCCACCTCGCCGCGGGCGAGGATGTGGTCGGAGTCGTAGCCGGTCTGTGTCGGCAGGTCGAACGCCACCGACAGGCCCGTCTGGCCCTTGGCGAGGTTGCGCCGGTACAGCTCGTTGGACGCCTCGGCCGTGGAGTGACCGGCATACGTGCGCATGAGCCACGGCCGGTCCTTCTGACGCTCAGTCATGCGACGCCTCTCAGATGTTCCGGAAGCGGTTGATGGCGTCGATGTGCTTGGCGCGCTTCTCGTGGTCGCGCACGCCCAGGCCCTCCTCGGGGGCCATGCACAGCACGCCGACCTTGCCCTGGTGGAGGTTGCGGTGCACGTCGTAGGCGGCCTGGCCGGTGTCCTGAAGGGAGTACACCTTCGACAGGGTGGGGTGGATCTTGCCCTTCGCGATGAGCCGGTTGGCCTCCCAGGCCTCGCGGTAGTTGGCGAAGTGCGAGCCGATGATCCGCTTCAGCGACATCCACAGGTAGCGGTTGTCGTACTCGTGCATGTAGCCCGAGGTCGAGGCGCAGGTGGTGATGGTGCCGCCCTTGCGCGTGACGTAGACGCTCGCGCCGAAGGTCTCGCGGCCGGGGTGCTCGAAGACGATGTCGATGTCCTCGCCGCCGGTGAACTCGCGGATGCGCTTGCCGAAGCGCTTCCACTCCTTCGGGTCCTGGGTGGTCTCGTCCTTCCAGAACTTGTAGCCCTCGGCGCTGCGGTCGATGATCGCCTCGGCGCCCATCGAGCGGCAGATGTCCGCCTTCTGCTCGCTGGAGACGACACAGATCGGGTTGGCGCCGCCGGCCAGCGCGAACTGGGTGGCGTAGGAGCCGAGTCCGCCGCTCGCGCCCCAGATCAGGACGTTGTCACCCTGCTTCATGCCGGCGCCGTTGCGGGAGACCAGCTGCCGGTAGGCGGTGGAGTTGACCAGGCCGGGGGCGGCGGCCTCCTCCCAGCTGAGGTGGTCGGGCTTCGGCATCAGCTGGTTGGACTTGACCAGGGCGATCTCGGCGAGGCCGCCGAAGTTGGTCTCGAAGCCCCAGATGCGCTGCTCGGGGTCGAGCATCGTGTCGTTGTGGCCGTCGCTGGACTCCAGCTCGACGGACAGACAGTGCGCGACGACCTCGTCACCGGGCCGCCAGGCGTTGACGCCGGGACCGGTGCGCAGGACGACGCCCGCGAGGTCGGAGCCGATGATGTGGTACGGCAGGTCGTGGCGCTTGGTGAGCTCGCTGAGCCGGCCGTAGCGCTCCAGGAAGCCGAAGGTGGACAGCGGCTCGAAGATCGACGTCCACACCGAGTTGTAGTTGACCGACGAGGCCATCACGGCCACCAGGGCCTCGCCCGGGCCGAGCTCGGGCAGCGGCACCTCGTCCAGGTGGATCGACTTGCGGGGGTCCTTGTCGCGGGTCTCGAGGCCCGCGAACATCTCCGTCTCGTCCTTGTGCACGGTGATCGCGCGGTACGACTCGGGGAGCGGGAGGGCGGCGAAGTCCTCCGACGTGGAGTCGGGCGACTGGATCGCGGCCAGGATGTCCTTAACGGTCACGGTGTTGCCTCCGGCGGTGAGCGCCCTGAGGGAGGGGCGCCGATGGTTACGTCGGTGCTGCTGAGGGTTGAGGGTGTGCCGTCGGTTCGGCGGTGGTGCTGATCGGCAGCGCTGGGTGGCGCGGGAGGTTGCCTGTGACGCAGGCGTCCGGGCGGGCAAGCGGGTGAGCTTGCCGGGACGTCGCCCGGACCTCTTCAACGTATGACACCGCGTGTCACCCCGCAAGGCACTGAGTGCCAGAACTTGATCTCAGATGAAATCTTTACGTAACAAATGAGCGATGATCGATCGAATGGTCCCTCCGAGGGCCTGCAAAACGGGCCCTGACATGCCAAAACGGCCACCCCGAGGGGTGGCCGTCATCACACGGGTGAAAGGGGGCTCAGCGCTCCTTGAGTGCCTGCTCGATGGTCCGCATGACCTCGTCCAGCGGCGCGTCGGTGCGGGCGACGGTCACCAGCACCTCGCCCTGCGCCGACGCCGTGGCGGCGGCCGGCTGCGGTTCGGTGGAGCGCCCGGCCCCGATGCCCGACCCGAAGGTCTTGCGCACGATCGCGAAGGCGTGGTCCAGCTGCGCCTCCACGTCCCCCTGGCCGCCCGCGCGCAGCCAGCGCCGCAGAACGTGGTTGTGGGCCGTGACGACCGCGGAGGCGGCGACCTCCGCCAGCAGCGGATCGTCGTTGGCGTCGTCGGCGTGCGCGCGCTCGTCGAAGTGGCCGAGGAGATAGCGGGTGAAGAGGCGCTCGTAGCGGGCCACCGACGCGATCTCCGCCTCGCGCAGGGTGGGCACCTCGCGCGTCAGCTTGTAACGGGCGACCGAGATCTCCGGCCGGGCCGCGTACATCCGCATGACTTCCTTGATGCCGCGGCACACCGTGTCGAGCGGATGCTCGTGCGCGGGCGCGGCGTTGAGCACCGCCTCGGCGCGGATCAGGGTGTCGTCGTGGTCGGGGAAGATCGCCTCTTCCTTGGAGCGGAAGTGGCGGAAGAAGGTGCGGCGGGCGACCCCGGCCTGGGCCGCGATCTCGTCGACGGTGGTTGCCTCGTACCCCTTGGTCGCGAACAGCTCCATCGCGGCGGCCGCAAGTTCCCGGCGCATCTTGAGCCGTTGGGCGGCGGCGCGAGAGCCGGCGGCACTCTCCGGCGCGTCGGCCGTGGCTGGTGTACGTGAGGACTTGGCGGGCTGGGGCATGCCCTGAACGTACTGCATGTGCGCAGCTCGCCGCGCATGACCTGGTTCTCCGCCGCCGGCGGGCGGGGGAGGGGCGGCCCGGCCGACCGGGTGGAACCGGTCCGGGCCGAGCAGGCCACCCCACTCCGCGCCGGACCGGAACCAGTCGCCGGGACGCTCAGCGCTTGGCATATTCGCGGAAGCCACGGCCGGTCTTGCGGCCGAGGCAGCCCGCGGCCACCAGGTGCTCCAGCAGCGGCGCCGGAGCGAGCCCCGGGTCGCGGAACTCGCGGTGCAGGACCTTCTCGATGGCGAGCGAGACATCCAGTCCGACCACGTCCAGCAGCTCGAACGGGCCCATCGGGTAACCGCCGCCCAGCTTCATCGCCGCGTCGATGTCGTCGAGCGACGCGTAGTGCTCCTCCACCATCTTGATCGCGTTGTTCAGGTACGGGAACAGCAGCGCGTTCACGATGAATCCGGCCCGGTCACCGCAGTCGACCGGGTGCTTCCTGATCCGCCCGCAGACCTCGCGGACCGTCGCGTGGACGTCGTCGGCGGTCAGCACCGTGCGGACGACCTCGACCAGCTTCATGGCCGGCGCCGGGTTGAAGAAGTGCATGCCGATCACGTCCTGCGGGCGCGAGGTGGCCCGGGCGCAGGCGACGACCGGCAGCGACGAGGTCGTGGTGGCCAGGATCGCGCCCGCCTTGCAGACCTTGTCCAGGGCCGCGAACAGCTGCCGCTTGATCTCCAGGTCCTCGGCGACCGCCTCCACGGCCAGGTCGACATCGGCGAAGTCGTCGTACGTGCCCGTGGCGGTGATCCGGTCCAGGGTCTCGGCGGCCGCCTCCGCGGTCATCCGCCCCTTGTCGACCGAGCGGGCCAGGGACTTGCCGATCCGGGCCTTCGCGGTCTGCGCCTTCTCCGCGCTGCGGGCGGCGATGACCACCTCGTACCCGCCCTTGGCGAAGACCTCGGCGATGCCGGAGGCCATGGTGCCCGAGCCCGCGACACCGACCGAGCGGATCTCCCGGCCGGGAACCAGGTCGCCGCCCTCCAGCGGGGTCAGCCCGTCCCGCACGACGACCGGGCTGCCCGGCGCCTCGTACGTGTAGAAGCCGCGCCCCGCCTTGCGGCCGGTCAGGCCCGCCTCGCTCAGCTGCTTGAGGATCGGGGCCGGAGCGTGCAGCCGGTCGCGGGAGGAGGCGTACATGGCCTCCAGGACCGTGCGCGCGGTGTCGACGCCGATCAGGTCGAGCAGCGCCAGCGGACCCATGGGCAGTCCGCAGCCCAGCCGCATCGCGGCGTCGATGTCCTCGCGGGAGGCGTACTTCGCCTCGTACATCGCGGCGGCCTGGTTGAGGTAGCCGAACAGCAGGCCGTCCGCGACGAAACCGGGCCGGTCGCCGACCGCGACCGGCTCCTTGCCCAGGTCGAGCGCGAGGTCGGTGACCGCGGTGACGGCCGCCGGCGCGGTCAGCACCGAGGAGACGACCTCGACCAGCTTCATGGCCGGCGCGGGGTTGAAGAAGTGCAGGCCCAGCACCCGTTCGGGGCGCGAGGAGTCGGCGGCGAGGCGGGTCACGGACAGGGCGTTGGTGCCGGTCGCCAGGATCGTCTCCGGGCGCACGATCCCGTCCAGCTCCCGGAAGATCTGGTGCTTGATCTCGTACGACTCCGGGGCCACCTCGATGACCAGGTCGGCGTCGGCCGCGGTGCGCAGGTCGGCGGAGGTGCGGACACGGCCGAGGATCCCGGCGCGCTCCTGCTCGGTCAGCCGCCCGCGCTCGACGCCGCGGGCGGTGGAGGCCTCCAGCGCGGCGACGCACTTGGCGGCCTGGGTCTCGCTGATGTCGATGCCGACGACCGTGCGGCCGGCCTTGGCGAGGACCTCGGCGATGCCGGTGCCCATCGTGCCGAGGCCGACGACGGCGATGGTCTGCAGCGGGGACTGGGACGGGTCGGACAGGGGAGTGGCCATCGCGGGACTCCAGGATGAGGGTGACGACGGGGAACGCGCTCCGGGTGCGCCGGAGGCGGCCCGGCGGAAGCCGGACCACGGGCGCACCGGGTGCGTGGTGAAGTGCGGGTGTTGGCCGGGCCGCGAAGCGCACACGCCCGGTGCCGCGCCGCGGGCGTGCACACGCCCGGGGTCGACGGCCGTTCCGACCGGCCCTGTCCCGGGGCCGAGCCGTACTGCGGTACCTGAGGCACCGAACCGACTGCTCTCGCGACTGCCGCGTCACCAGACCGCCGCGAGGAAATACGAGTGGGTAACTCGCTCGTCTGAGCTTAACCGGCGGGTAACGAGCGCGCCAGCCCCCGGGTTTGTGATGTACGTCCCGCGCGGCTCGCCACGCCCCTAACCTCTGAGTCATGGACGAAGAGTTGCGATCACTCACGGAGCGCTTACGGCAGGAGTCCGGGGCGCCGCCCGCGTTCGAGCGGCTCGTGGCGACCGACGACCTCGACGCCCTGGCGGCGGTGCTGACCGAACCCGGGCAGCATCTGTGGGCGAGGGAACTGGCCGCGTTCCGGCTGGGGCTCGCACAGGACGCGCGGGCCTTCGAGGCCCTGGTGCTGCTGCTCAACCACCGCGACCCCCCGCGCTGCGCCTCCGCCGCCCACGCCCTCGCCCGGCTGGGAGACCCGCGCACCGCCCGCGCGGCCGCCGCCCTGGCCACCAACGAACTGCGCGTCGCCTACGCCCTGCACCCGGTGCGGCTCCTGGTCGAGCTGCGTGCGCCGGAGGCGGTGCCCGCGCTGATCACCACGCTCCAGCGGCGCCTGCGCCCGCACGATCCGTACCGCCGCGTCGCCCTGGCCTGTGTGGACGGGCTCGGCGCGCTGGGCGACGCCCGGGCCAGACCCGTCCTGAACGAGGCGCTCGCGCATCCGACGCTGGCCGAGGCGGCGGTGCGGGCGCTGGGGCGGATTCCGAAGCAGAGGTGACGCCGGCGGGGGGAGGGGTCCGCCGTACCGCGACGTCAGCGGTGAGGGTGCCTGGTGTGCCGCGACGTCAGCGGGCGAGGGGCCTGGGTGCCGCGACGTCGGCGAGGGCCCTGGTGTACCGCACCTCGGGGACCGCGACCCCGTCCACCTCGAACGGCTCCTCGGCGCCGTCCGCCCGGAAGCCGGCCCGTTCGTAGAAGCGCCGGGCCCGGTCGTTCTCCTTGAGCACCCACAGCAGGAGACGGCCGTGGCCCGCGGCGGAGCAACGCGCGACCGACTCCGTGAGCAGCGCCCGCCCCACACCCCGCCCTACCTGATCCGGGTGCACGTAGATGGCGTACAACTCGGCGTCCCCGGTGAGGACTTCGTCCTCCCGGTACGGGCCGTGGCACGCCCAGCCGACGATCTCGCCGCCGGTGTCCTCGGCGACCAGGTTCACCACACCGGGGTCGCCCTGCGCGAGGTACTCACGACGGCGCTCGGCGTCCGCCTCGACGCTGAGCCCGTCCAGGTAGGACTGCGGCATCAGGCCCCGGTAGGCACTGCGCCAGCCACTGACACGGACCTCCGCGACGCCGTCGCAGTCGGCTGGCGTCATCTCCCGAATCCGCGGGCTCCTCATGGTGCGACCACCGCGAACGCCTCGACCTCGATCAGGAACTCGGGCCGGACCAGCGCGGCGACCTGCACCGCCGAAGCGGCCGGCAGCCGGTCGTCGGGTATGTGCTCGGCGCGGGCCGCGCGGACGGCCGGCATATGGGCCATGTCCGTGACGAAGTAGGTGAGTTTGACGACGTCGTCGAAGGTCGCGCCGACGGCCGCCAGGCAGCGCCGGAGGTTCTCGAAGACCTGGCGCGCCTGCGCCGCCGGGTCGCCCTCGCCGACCAGCCGCCTGCGCTCGTCGATCGCGAGCTGACCGGCGATCGCCACGAAACGGCCGGTGCCGAGGACGACATGGCTGTACTGGGCCGCGGCGGCGACACCGTCGGGGGCGGGGATCCTCGTCAGCTCACTCATGGGTCCATGGTGGACCACGGGACCGACATCTCCCGCCCCCGACGCCCCGTCAGCGCTCAGCGGCGGAAGCCGAGCAGGCCGTGCAGCGCCGAGCCGTTCGACGGTGCCGACCCGGCCTTCGCCGACGCCGTTCCGGCCGCCGAGGGCTTCGGGTCCGGCAGCGCCTCGCACACCGCGTCCGCCTCGCCGAACCCGCGCGGCACGGTGCCGTCCTTCAGATACGCCGCCAGGTGCCGGTCCAGGCAGGCGTTCCCGCTCAGCGTGATGCCGTGGTTGCCGCCGCCCTCCTCGACCACCAGGCTGGAGCGGGCCAGCAGACGGTGCACGGTGACACCGCCCTCGTAGGGCGTAGCCGCGTCTCCGGTCGCCTGGAACAGCAGGGCCGGCGGCAGCTTGCCGTTGGCCACGTTCACCGGGCGCCGCGAATCCGTCGGCCAGAACGCGCACGGCGCGTTGTACCAGGCGTTGTTCCAGGTCATGAACGGGGCCTTCTCGTACACCGCCCAGTTGTCCTCGCGCCACCGCCGCCAGTCGCGCGCCCAGTCGGCGTCCCGGCACTGCACCGAGGTGTAGACGCTGTAGCCGTTGTCGCCGGAGGCGTCGACCGCGCCGAAGTCCTCGTACGCCTGGACCAGCGGCCCGGGGTCCTTGTCGTTCACGTACGCCGCGAACGCCTCGGCGAGGTGCGGCCAGTAGCCGTTGTAGTAGCCGCCCGGGATGAAGGTGTCCTCCAGTTCCGAGGCGCCCACCGTGCCGTCCGCCGGCTTCTTCGCGAGGGCCGTGCGCATCGCGTACCACGTGGCCTCGATCTTCTCCGGGTCGGTGCCCAGCCCGTACGTGGCGTCGTGCTCGGCGACCCAGGCCAGGAAGGCGCGGTGGCGGTCGTTGAAGGCCACGTCCTGGTTGAGATTGGCCTCGTACCAGACGTCCGTCGGGTCGACGACGGAGTCCAGGACCAGACGCCGGACCCGCTCGGGGAAGAACTTGGCGTAGACGGCGCCCAGGTAGGTGCCGTACGAGTAGCCGAAGTAGTTGATCTTCTTCGCGCCCAGGGCCTGCCGGATCGCGTCCATGTCGCGGACGGCGCCGGCGGTGTCGATGTACGGCAGGAGGTGCGCGTACTTCTTGCCGCAGGCGGCGGCGAAGGACCTGGCGCGGGCGAGGTTGGCCCGCTCGATCGCGGGCGTGGCCGGCAGGGAGTCCGGGCGGACCGGGCCGAAGTGGCCCGGCTTGCAGTCCAGCGCGGGCTTGCTCGCTCCCACGCCGCGCGGGTCGAAGCCGATCACGTCGTACTGGGCCGCGACCTTCGGGGGGAGCGAGGACGCGACGAACCCGGCGAGCGTCAGGCCGCTGCCGCCGGGACCGCCGGGGTTGACGAGCAGCGGGCCCTGGAAGGTCCGGGCGGTGTGCGGGACGCGGGACAGGGCGAGAGTGATCTTCTCCCCGTCCGGCCTGCGGTGGTCGAGCGGCACCTTCAGGGACGCGCACTGCAGCGTCGGGTGGTCCTCGGTGGCGCAGCTCTTCCAGGAGAGCTTCGCGGCGTGCGTGGTGGTGGTCCCGGTGCCGGGTGCGCTCGCCTCGGCGGGAACGGCCGTGAAGGTCCCGGCCATGACGGCGGCGCCGCACAGCGCGGCTGCGCGTTTTCTCATGGAGTCCTCCCAGGACGGCGGGATGGAGGACCGCGAGGGTCACCGTCCTCGCCGCATCGTCCCGGAAGCCCGTCCCGGAAGAACTCATTGCGTATAGCGCATGACCCGATTGGATCTTCAGATGCGCTCGAATGCCCGCAAGGGGGCGCAGATCTCGAACTCCTGGGGGAACGCGAAGTCTCCTGGGGAAGCCGAGTTCTCCTAGAGGAGCGAGAGTTGGGTCGGTCCCGTCACCGGCGGCTCCTCGGCCGCCTCGGCCGGCCGGATCCGCGGCGGCGTCTGCGCGCGCGTCGGCCCGATGCCGTACTCCTCGGCCAGCTCGTGGACCTGACGGGTGATCCGTCGCTGGTACCACTTCGGGGCGTAGGAGCCCTCCGCGTACAGCCGCTCGTACCGGGCCACCAGGTAGGGGTGGTGCTGTCCGAGCCAGGCCATGAACCACTCACGGGCGCCGGGCCGCAGATGCAGCACCAGCGGTGTCACGGACGTGGCGCCGGACGCCGCGATCGCCCGTACGGCGGCGCGCAGTTGGGCCGGCGTATCGCTCAGGAACGGGATCACCGGCGCCATCAGCACCCCGCAGCCGATGCCGTGCTCGGCCAGGGTGCGCACGACCTCCAGGCGCCGCTCCGGCGCGGGCGTGCCGGGCTCGACGGTGCGCCAGAGCTCCTGCTCGGTGAAGCCGACCGACACGGAGATGCCGACGTCGGTCACCTGCGCCGCCTGCGTGATCAGGTCCAGGTCACGCAGGATGAGCGTGCCCTTGGTCAGGATCGAGAAGGGGTTCGCGTGGTCGCGCAGCGCCGCGATGATGCCCGGCATCAGGCGGTAGCGGCCCTCGGCGCGCTGGTAGCAGTCGACGTTGGTGCCCATCGCGATGTGCTCGCCCTGCCAGCGGCGCGAGCCGAGCTGCCGGCGCAGCAGCTCCGGCGCGTTGGTCTTGACGACGATCTGGCTGTCGAAGCCCAGGCCCGTGTCGAGGTCCAGATAGCTGTGCGTCTTGCGCGCGAAGCAGTACACGCACGCGTGTGAGCAGCCCCGGTAGGGGTTGACCGTCCACTGGAACGACATCCGCGAGACGGCCGGCACCCGGTTGATGATCGAACGGGCCCGGATCTCGTGGAAGGTGATCCCGCGGAACTCCGGCGTGTCGAAGGTACGCGTGGTCACCGCGTCCGCGCCGAACAGCGCGGCATCGGCCCGGCTGTGTTCGGAGTCCGATGTGAGGTTCTCCCAGCGCATGACGCCTCCTCGGTAGCACTGACCACAGAATAGAACACATGTTCCCTTGATCGTGCGGGGGTGTTTTCCGAACGTGTTCGACCGGGTTGTGCCACCCCGATTTGGGGGGCCGGGCGGCGGGGTGGTTGGCTTGCCCCGACCCCCGAGCAACCAGTCCTGGAGGAAAGCGATGGCGCAGGTCGAGGCCACTACGGAGCGGATCGTCGCGGCGGACGCGGAGACGGTGTTCGACGCCCTCGCCGACTACAGCGGCACGCGTGCGAAGCTGCTGCCCGAGCAGTTCAGCGAGTACGAGGTCCGGGAGGGCGGTGACGGCGAGGGAACCCTCGTCCACTGGAAGCTCCAGGCCACCAGCAAGCGCGTGCGCGACTGCCTCCTGGAGGTCAGTGAGCCCACCGACGGTGAGTTGGTCGAGAAGGACCGCAACTCCTCCATGGTCACCACCTGGAGGGTCACCCCGGCCGGCGAGGGCAAGTCCCGGGTCGTGGTCACCACCACCTGGACCGGCGCCGGCGGCATCGGCGGCTTCTTCGAGAAGACCTTCGCACCCAAGGGTCTCGGCCGGATCTACGACGCGATGCTCACCAGGCTCGCCGCCGAGGTCGAGAAGTAGCCCGCCCCAAGACGCAAACCGGCAGGGGGTGTTGCGCCCCTCACCGGTTCGAGTGATCTCCGTGCGGCTCGCTCCTGTGCCGTAACTCGTCGCGCTTGCTCGTAGTTGTCGCTTTTACGCGGGAATTGCGCGGCAGCGCGACGAGGGGAGCGGTGAGTGGGCGGGATCACTCTGGCGCAGGACGAACCGGCGGTAGCGCCTCCCGAGACCCCCGCACCCCCGCCGGATCCGGACACCGGACCGAGCCCGCGCCGGGTGCGGTTGATCTTCTTCGCTCTCATGCAGGCCCTCCTCCTGGCCGCCCTGGAGCAGATGATCGTCGCCACCGCGCTGCCGAAGATCGTCGGTGAACTGCACGGCCTGGACCGGATGTCCTGGGCGATCACCGCCTACCTGCTCACCGCCACCGTCGGACTGCCGATCTACGGCAAGCTCGGCGATCTGCTCGGCCGCAAGGGCGTCTTCCAGTTCGCGATCGTCGTCTTCGTCGCCGGCTCCGCGCTCGCGGGCCGGGCTCAGACCATGGACCAGCTGATCGCCTTCCGCGCCCTGCAGGGCGTCGGCGCCGGCGGCCTCATGATCGGCGTCCAGGCGATCATCGCGGACATCGTGCCGCCCCGGCAGCGCGGCCGCTACATGGGCCTGATCGGCGCCGCCTTCGGCCTCGCCTCCGTGGCCGGACCGCTGCTCGGCGGTTACTTCACCGACCACCTCTCCTGGCGCTGGTGCTTCTACGTCAACGTCCCCTTCGGCCTGGTCACCCTGGCCGTCGTCGCCGTCACGCTGAAGCTCCCCAAGCCCGCCGCCAGGGGCCGGCTGGACGTCGTCGGCGCGCTGCTGCTGACCGCCGCCTCCACCTGCCTGGTCCTGCTGACCAGCTGGGGCGGCACCGAGTACGCCTGGGACTCGCGCATGATCCTCGGCCTCGCGGCCGGAGCGGCGGCGGCGACCGTCCTCTTCCTCGTCACCGAGCACTTCGCCGTCGAACCCCTCATCCCCCTCAGGCTGTTCAGGGACTCCGTGTTCAACGTCACCGGCCTGATCGGCCTGGTGATCGGGGCGGGACTGTTCGGCGCCGCCAGCTATCTGCCGACGTACCTGCAGATGGTCGACGGAGCCTCCGCCACCGAGTCGGGCCTGCTCATGCTGCCGATGACGGCCGGCATCGTCGGCGCCTCGATCATCGCCGGCCAGCTCATCAGCCACACCGGCCGCTACAAGGCCTACCCGATCCTCGGCGGCGCCCTCTCCGTCACCGGCATGTGGCTGCTGTCGCGCCTCGAGGTCGGCACGCCCCGGCTGCACTACAGCATCTGGATGGCCGTCCTCGGCGCCGGCATCGGCATGGTGATGCCGGTGCTGATCCTCGCCGTGCAGAACTCCGTGCGCCCCGCCGACCTCGGCACCGCCACCAGCGCCAACAACTACTTCCGGCAGATCGGCGGCAGCGTCGGAGCCGCCGTCTTCGGCACCCTGTTCGCCGACCGGCTCGCCGACGCCCTCGCCGACCGGCTCCCCCCGCGCGCGGGACTGCCGGACCCCGAGTCTCTCACCCCGCAGCTCGTGCACGCGCTGCCCCCGGCCGTGCGCGACGACTACATCCGGGCGTACGCCGACGCCATGCCGCGGATCTTCCTCTACCTGGTGCCGGTGCTCGTCCTCGGACTGGTCATCGCCCTCTTCCTCAAGGAGAAACCCCTGGTGTCCCACAACGCCCCCGTCACCGACCCGGACACGGCGCCCGGGAACGCCCACGTCCCGCAGGCCCGCGCCGCGCACACCGCCGGCGTGCCCGTGTGCGGCTCGGTACAGCACCACGACGGGACCGTCGTGCCCCGCGCGGCGCTCACCCTCATCGACGTCACCGGGCAGCAGACCGGACGCGGCGCGAGCGGCGAGGACGGGCGCTACGCGCTGGCCACCCCCGGCCCGGGGTCGTACGTGCTGATCGCCGCGGCCGGCGGTCACCAGCCGCAGGCGGTCACCGTGACCGTCGGCGAACGCCCCGTCGAGCTCGACATCGTCCTCGGTGGCGCCGGAAACCTGATCGGCACCGTGGTCACCGCCGACGGCACGCCCGTACGGGACGCCACCGTCACGCTCACCAACGTGCACGGCGAGGTCGTGGCCACCACCCGCAGCGGCCGGGAGGGCGGTTACGTCATCACCGCGCTCGTCGCCGGCGAGTACACCCTCGCGGCCAGTGCGCCCGCCTTCCGCCCGGCCGCGCTCCCCGTCACCGTTCAGGCCGCCCGCGAGACCCGCAGGGACATCGAACTGGCCGGCGGCGCCGTGCTGCGCGGCACCGTCCGGGCGGGCGGCGGCCGGCCCGTCGAGGACGCGCGCGTGACGCTGCTCGACGTGGCGGGCAACGTCGTCGACACCCTCACCACGGGCGCCGACGGCACGTTCCGCTTCGTCGACCTGTCCTCCGGGGAGTACACGGTCATCGCCGCCGGATACCCGCCCGTCGCCACCGTGCTCCAGGTCGCCGGAGGAGGCCGTACCGAGCGGGATCTCCAGCTCAGCCACGAGGACTGAACGGCCACCGGCCGCGGACCGAACGGGCAGCGGCGCGCGGGGTCGTACGCCGGTGCGAACCCCGCGCGGGCAATTCCCGCAATGCCTCACATCGCCACCGGCGGGAGCCGTACGGTGGAGACGCCGGCACAGATCTTGCGTCCGGGGGGAGAGAGGGCCTGGCCATGGACCATGGCACCGACAGGGCTGGACAGGACGCGGTCGCGGAACCCGCCGAGCCCGGCCGCGTCCCCCTGGCCGTCGTCGTGGTCGACCGCGACGGCCTCGTGTCCCACTGGAGCCGCGGCGCACGGCGCCTGTTCGGCGTCCCCAAGGAAGAGGCGATCGGCCGCACGGCCCTCGACCTGCTCCCCGTCTCCGGCGCCCTGCCCGACGAGCGGGACACCACCCCCTACGCCGCCGGCGACGGCCTCGGCCCCGACCTCGAATCCTCCCTCGACGGCGGGCTCTCCTACCCGGCCGCGGGCCGCGCCCGGCTCACCGCGTCCGGGGACGGCCGGGTCGACGTCCTGTGGTGGGCCTACCCGCTGGTTGGTCCCGGACCCGAGCGGCTGCTCGTGCTGGCCGCCGACGCCGAGGGACTGCGCGCGGGCGACGGGGCGTGCGAGCGGATCGCGCCCGGCTTCGCGCTGCACACCGACTTCCCCGGGGCGGAGGACCTCGCCCGCAGGCTCCCCGAGATCCTGCCCAGCATGAGCGTCGGCGACAGCGCCCGTATCGTCGCGCAGATCCTCGAACTCGGCTACCCCATCCTGGAGTTCAGCCAGAACGACCGGGTGCCTGTCACCCCCGACTGGGGCGTGGCCCGGCGCGCCGAACGCAAGGCCCGCCGCGAGCGGGCCGCGCGGGCCCTGGCCGCCGGCGAACCCGTGCCGGCGGACCTGTGGGACGAGGGCGAGGACCTCGAGTACGCCGCCGTCCGTGAGCGCCTGGAGTTCCTCAACGAGGTCAGCGGCCGCATCGGCACCTCCCTCGACCTGTCCCGCACGATCGTCGAGGTCAGCAAGGCCGTCGTGCCCCGCTTCACCGATGTCGCCGGGACGTACCTGCGGGAACAGGTCGTCGCCGGCGAGGGGTTCGAGGACGGCGTGCCCGACACCACCACGATGTGGCACCGGGTCGCCCTGGAGCACACCGACGAACCGGGCCGCTGGGACGACGTCGTCCCCGTCGGCGAGGCCATGCCGTTCCCGGCGCACACGCCGTTCTTCCAGTGCATGACCAGCGGCGAACCCGTCCTCGTGCCGCGCATCAGCGAGGAGATGGGGCACGCCATCGCCGCGCAGTTCGAGAAGCGCGACATCCGGCCCCTCATCACCGGCCGCTCGATGCTGGTCGTGCCGCTGAAGGCACGCAACGTCGTCCTGGGCTTCATGATCCTGCTGCGGCACCCGGAGCGGCCCGTCTTCAACGACATGGACCGCGTCACCGGCGCCGAACTCGCCGCCCGCGCGGGTCTCGTGCTGGACAACGCGCGCATGTACACCTTCCAGGAGAACGTCGCCGAGACGCTCCAGGACAGCATGCTCCCGCACATCCCGCCCCGCATGGCCGGCTGCGACATCGCCACCCGCTATCTGCCGGGCACGCTGCTCGGGCGGGTCGGCGGCGACTGGTTCGACGCGGTGAAACTGCACGGCGGGCGCACGGCCCTCGTCGTCGGCGACGTCATGGGCCACGGTCTGAACTCGGCCGCGATGATGGGCCAGTTGCGGACGGCCGTGCAGACCATGGCCGGGCTCGACCTGCCGCCCGCCCAGCTGCTGCGCAACCTCGACGATCTCGCACAGCGCCTCGGCGACAACTACCTCGCCACCTGCCTCTACGCCGTCTACGACCCGATCGCGAGCGAGCTCAGGCTCGCCAACGCCGGGCACATCCCGCCCGTCCTGGTCCGCGCCGACGACGGCCGCAGCGAACTGCTGGACCTGCCCACGGGCGCGCCCATCGGTGTCGGAGGGGTGCCCTTCGAGGCCGTTCGCGTGCGCGTGGAGCCCGGCGACCGGCTGGTGATGTGCACCGACGGACTGGTCGAGGTGCGCGGCGAGGACATCGGGGTGGGCCTCGCGACGCTCTGCGAGTCGGCCGCGCACCCGGCCGCCTCCATGGACGACGCCTGCGACACCATCATCCGCGCCCTGGCTGTGACATTTTCAGAAGCGGGCCGCGGCGGCCGCAAGGACGACGTGGCGCTGCTGATGGCTCGCCTCAACGGCATCGAGCCGGACGACGTGGCCGAGTGGCGCCTCGCCCTCGACCCGGCCGAAGTGGGCCGGGCCCGCGCGGCGGTCCGCGAGCAACTGCACGACTGGGGCCTGGCGAAGCTCGTCGGGCCCGCCGAGCTGATGGCCGGCGAACTCGTCACCAACGCCGTACGGCACTCCCACGCCCGGCCGGTCGCGCTGCGTCTGGTCCGTGGCGACACCCTGCTGTGCGAGGTGGACGACGACGACCACGAGCTGCCGACCCTGCTCAGCGCGGGCCCGCTCGACGAGGCGGGACGCGGACTGCGCGTGGTCAGCACGCTGTCGCGCGAGTGGGGGACCAGCCGGACCGGCACCGGCAAGACGGTCTGGTTCGAGCTGACGCTGCCGCGCCGCTGAACACCCCCGGGCCGAACGGGGCGTGAAGGTGCGTGCCGTCTTCTTGTGGCCGGGGCCGGGGCGCGATACACCGGACCCGCCCGCCGCATGGCGGGATTCGTTCGCACCCTGGGGAGTGGGCCATGAGCGTGACGAGTCGGTACCGGGAGGCGTGGGAGGCGTTCTGGCGGGAGGCGCCCGCCGAACCGGGGGCGGTGTTCTGGGATGCGGAACCGGTCCTGACCGCGGGGCCGCATCTCGCCCTGTTCGAGCCGTACCTGGCCGATCCCGCCCTGCCGCTGGTGGACCTCGGCTGCGGCAACGGCACCCAGACCCGCTACCTCGCCGACCGCTTCCCGAGGGTCCTGGGTGTCGACCTGTCCGCCGCGGCCCTCGATCACGCCCGGCGGGCCGACCCGGCGGGGCAGGTCGCCTACCGGCAGCTGGACGCCGCAGAGAAGGACGAGGTCCAGGCTCTGCACGCGGAACTCGGCGACACCAACGTCTATGTGCGGGGCGTCCTGCACCAGTGCGATCCGGACGACCGGCAGACGCTGATCGACGGCATCGCCACGCTGGTCGGCGACCGCGGCCGGGTCTGTCTGGTGGAACTCTCCGGCGCCGCCAAGCCGGTGCTGATGGGCTTGGCGGGTGGCCCCGAAGGCCCGCCGCCCAAGCTCGCTCCCGTGTTCCGGCACGGCCTCGCGCCCGCCGAGGTCGCGGACGAGGCCGTGCCCGAGTATCTGCGCTCGGCCGGCCTCGCCGTCCTGGCGAGTGGCCGTGCGCCGCTGAAGACCACGGAGTACCGCCCCGACGGCACGCGCATCGAGCTGCCGTCCACCTGGCTGGTGGCGGGGCGCACGGCCTGAGCCGGGCGGTCGGGGGCGAGGGGCAGGAGACGGTCTGGCGGGCGGTGAATTTGTCGGTGTACGGTCACCTTCCTCGTCCGTGCACCCGCCTCGCCCCCGCGGAGGACCGCCATGCCGATGCCCTGGTTACGGATGATGGCCGCGTCAGCGGTCTCGACGGTGCTGATCGGCACGAGCGCCGTCACGACCGCGGCCGCGCCGGACCCTCGCGGAGTACGGGACAGCGTGCACACCGCCGGGCGGATCAAGGCCTCCGGAGACGTGCTCCAGTACAGCTGGCCCGGCGTCTACTTCGAGGGCCGGATCCGGGGCACCGGCGTGGGCGTCGTGCTCGACGATCCGGCCGCCGACTACGACGTCCAGGTCGACGGGTCCACCGTCGCGACCCTCGTCACGCCCGGGAAGACCACCCACTGGGTCAGGGGCCTGCGCGACGGCGAGCACACCGTCCGGCTCGTCAAGCGCAACGACACCCCGTGGAACACCAGCTCCTTCGGTGGCTTCGTCGCCGCACCCGGCGGTGCCGTCCTGACCCGGCCCGCCGCGCACAGCCGCCAGATCGAGTTCATCGGCGACTCCCTCACGGCCGGCTACGGCAACCTCTCCCCCTCGCGCGACTGCGACGGCGAGCAGCTCAAGCGCACCACGAACGCCGACGTGAGCTACGGCGCCCTCACCGCCCGGGGGCTGCGCGCCGACTACCAGCTCAACGCGTACTCGGGCCAGGGCATGGTGCGCAACTACAACGGCGGCTCGCCGGAGGTGAACTACCGCACCTTCTACGACCGTGCGCTGCTGAACGTGCCCGGCGACGTCTGGCAGAACCCCGGTACCTGGCGGCCGCAGCTCGTGGTGGTCCACCTCGGTACGAACGACTTCTCCACCCCGGTCAACCCGGGCGAGCCCTGGACGGACGAGAGCCTCGCCGCCGCCTACCGCAGCGCCTACAGCGGTTTCCTCGCGAAGCTGCGGCAGCGTTACGGGGCCTCGACCACCCTCCTGGCCGTCGGTACGGGCCCGTTCGCCGGCCATGTCGATCACGTCGTCCGGGAACGCGCCGGCGCGGGCGACCGCCGGGTCCGCTACTGGCCTCTCGACACCTCCGGCCTGGACTACACGGGCTGCCACTGGCACTACTCGGCCCGTGACCACCGGCTGCTGGCCGACCGTCTCACGGCATTCGTCGCCGACCTGCCGATCCGTTGGTGACCACCTCGTAGCCGGTTCCGGCCGCGGCGCGTAACGTGACGAACCATGAAGATCTCCGCCCTGGACGGCTCGTCATGAGAATCCTCATCAGCGCCGACATGGAGGGCGCCACCGGCGTCACCTGGCCCGACGACGTGGTGCCGGGCGCCTCCCAGTGGGAGCGCTGCCGGTCGCTGTTCACCTCCGACGTCAACGCCGCCGTGCTCGGCTTCCACGACGGCGGCGCCGACGAGGTGATCATCAACGAGGCGCACTGGTCGATGCGCAACCTGCTGCTGGAGCAGCTCGACGACCGCGCCCAGCTGCTCACGGGCCGGCACAAGACGCTGTCCATGGTCGAGGGCGTGCAGCACGGCGACGTCGACGGCATCGCGTTCGTCGGCTACCACGCGGGCGCCGGCATGGAGGGCGTCCTCGCGCACACCTACCTCGCCAACTCGATCACGGGCGTGTGGCTGAACGACGTACGGGCGAGCGAGGGGCTGCTCAACGCGCATGTCGTCGCCGAGTACGGCGTGCCGGTCGTGCTGGTCACCGGGGACGACGTCGCCTGCGAGGACGCGCTCGGGTACGCGCCGGAGGCGCTGAAGGTCGCCGTGAAGGACCATGTGTCGCGCTACGCGGCCGTGTGCCGCACGCCCGGTCGCACCGCGGCCGACATCCGGGCGGCGGCCAAGGAGGCCGCCGCTCTGGCGGTGCGTCACGAACCCGTGCACGGCGGTCCGTTCACCGTGGCCGTGGAGTTCGACGCCGAGCACCTGGCGATGGCCGCCACCGTCGTCCCGGGTGTGGAACGCATCGGTGAGCGGAAGGTGGCGTACACGAGCGGGACCATGTACGAGGGCATCCGCGCCTTCAAGGCGGTCACCACGATCGTCTCGGCCGCGGTGGAGGAGCAGTATGGCTGAGCAGGTGGACGAGCAGGCGCTGGACGAGGTCGTGACGTACACGTCCGACCTCATCCGGATCGACACCACCAACCGGGGCGGGGGCGACTGCCGGGAGCGGCCCGCCGCCGAGTACGCCGCCGCCCGGCTCGCCGACGCCGGGATCGAGCCGACCCTGCTGGAGCGCGCCGAGGGGCGGACCAACGTCGTCGCCCGGATCGAGGGCACCGACCCCTCGGCCGGCGCCCTGCTGCTCCACGGCCATCTCGACGTCGTGCCCGCCGCGGCCGCCGACTGGAGCGTGCATCCGTTCTCCGGGGAGATCCGCGACGGGGTCGTCTGGGGGCGCGGCGCCGTCGACATGAAGAACATGGACGCGATGATCCTGGCCGTCGTACGCGGCTGGGCACGGCAGGGTGTCCGGCCCCGCCGGGACGTCGTCATCGCGTTCACCGCCGACGAGGAGGCCAGCGCCGTGGACGGCTCCGGGTTCCTCGCCGACCGGCACCCCGGTCTGTTCGAGGGCTGCACCGAAGGCATCAGCGAGTCGGGCGCCTTCACCTTCCACGACGGTGCCGGGCGGCAGATCTATCCGATCGCCGCCGGGGAACGCGGCACCGCCTGGCTGAAGCTCACCGCCCGCGGACGTGCCGGGCACGGCTCCAAGGTCAACCGCGACAACGCCGTCACCCGGCTCGCGGCCGCCATCGCGCGGATCGGCGCCCACGAGTGGCCGCTCAGGCTGACCCCGACCGTGCGCGCCGCCCTCACCGAACTCGCCGCGCTCTACGGCATCGAGACCGACCTCACCGACGTGGACGCGCTGCTGGAGAAGCTCGGACCGGCCGCGAAGCTCGTCGAGCCGACCCTGCGCAACAGCGCCAACCCGACCATGCTGGACGCGGGTTACAAGATCAACGTCATCCCGGGCGAGGCCGTCGCGCACGTGGACGGCCGCTTCATGCCCGGCGGCGAGGAGGAGTTCCGCACCACCCTCGACCGCCTCACCGGGCCGGACGTGGACTGGGAGTTCCACCACCGCGAGGTCGCCCTGGAGTCGCCGGTGGACTCGGCGACCTTCGCGGGCATGCGCTCCGCCATCGAGGAGTTCGCGCCCGAGGGGCACGTCGTTCCGTTCTGCATGTCCGGCGGCACCGACGCCAAGCAGTTCTCCCGCCTCGGCATCACCGGCTACGGCTTCACCCCGCTGAAGCTGCCGGACGGCTACGACTACGCGGCCATGTTCCACGGGGTCGACGAACGGGTACCGGTCGAGGCGCTGCACTTCGGTGTCCGCGTACTCGACCGGTTCCTGCGGACGGCCTAGGAGAGTGGGGGAGACGGTGCGGACGCTGGCCTACGGGGCGTGGCCCTCGCCCATCGACGCGGCCCTGACCGCCGCGCACGACGGGCACCCGGAGTACGTGGGTTTCGTCGGCGACGAAGTGTGGTGGACCGAGCCGCGCCCCGCCGAGAGCGGCCGGCGCACCCTGGTGCGCCGGCACGCCGACGGCCGGGAGGAGTCGCTGCTGCCCGCGCCGTGGAACGTGCGCAGCCGGGTCATCGAGTACGGCGGGCACCCGTGGGCCGCCGTCGCGCGTGACACCGGACCGCTCGTGGTGTTCGTGAACTTCGCCGACCAGCGGCTGTACCGCTGCGAGCCGGGCGGAGAACCCCGGCCGCTCACCCCCGTGTCGCCCGTGGGTGCCGGCCTGCGCTGGGCCGAGCCGCTGCCGCTGCCCGAGCGGGGCGAAGTGTGGTGCGTGCTGGAGGAGTTCACCGGCGACGGACCCACCGACGTGCGCCGGGTCCTGGCCGCCGTCCCGCTGGACGGCTCCGCCGCCGAGGACCGGGACGCCGTACGGGAACTGACCGACGGGCGGCACCGGTTCGTGACCGGACCGAAGCTCTCGCCCGACGGGCGGCGGGCCGCCTGGCTCGCCTGGGAGCATCCCCGCATGCCGTGGGACGGCACCGAGCTGCTCCTCGCCGACGTCACCACCGACGGCGCCCTGCGCGACGCCCGGACCGTGGCCGGAGGGCCCGGCGAGGCCATCGCCCAGGTCGACTGGACCCACGACGGCCGTCTGCTCTACGCGAGCGACCGTTCCGGCTGGTGGAACCTCTACCTGGACGGGGAGCGGGTGTGCCCGCGCGAGGAGGAGTTCGGCGGGGCCCTGTGGAAGCTGGGTTCGCGATGGTTCACCCCGCTGGAGAGCGGTCTGGTCGCCGTCGTGCACGGCCGGGGCGCCACCGCACTCGGCATCCTGGACCCCGAGACCGGCGAGGTCGTCGACGCGGCCGGACCCTGGACCGAGTTCGCCCCCACCCTCGCCGCCCACGGCGAACGGGTCGTCGCCGTCGGGGCCAGCCCGCGCAGCGCCTACGAGGTCGTCGAACTGGACGCCCGCACCGGCCGGGCCCGGGTCGTCGGCGCCGAGCACGACGACGCCGTCGATCCCGCCTACTACCCCGAGCCGCAGATCCGCACCTTCACCGGCCCCGACGGGCGCGACATCCACGCCCACATCTACCCGCCGCACCACCCCGGCTGCGTCGCGCCCGGCGACGAGCTGCCGCCCTACGTCGTCTGGGCGCACGGCGGGCCCACCGGCCGCGCACCGCTGGTGCTCGACCTTGAGATCGCCTACTTCACCTCGCGCGGCATCGGCGTCGCCGAGGTCAACTACGGCGGCTCCACGGGGTACGGCCGCCCCTACCGGGAGCGGCTGCGCGAGCAGTGGGGCGTGGTGGACGTCGAGGACTGCGCCGCCGTCGCCCTGGCCCTCGCCGACGAGGGCACCGCCGACCGCGGCCGGCTCGCCGTCAGGGGCGGCAGCGCGGGCGGCTGGACCGCCGCCGCCTCGCTCACCACCACCGACGTCTACGCCTGCGGCACCGTCAAGTACCCGATCCTGGACCTGGCCGGCTGGGGCACGGGGGAGACCCATGACTTCGAGTCGCGGTACCTGGAGGGCCTCATCGGGCCGCTCGCCGAGGTGCCCGCCCGGTACGCGGAGCGCTCGCCCGCCGCCCACGCCGACCGCCTCACCGTGCCGTTCCTGCTGCTCCAGGGCCTGGAAGACGTGATCTGCCCGCCCGTCCAGTGCGAGCGGTTCCTGGCCCGGCTGGAGGGCCGGAAGGTGCCGCACGCGTATCTCGCCTTCGAGGGGGAGGGGCACGGGTTCCGCAGGGCGGAGACCATGGTGCGCGCCCTGGAGGCCGAACTCTCCCTCTACGCCCAGGTGTTCCGCCTGGACCCGCCCGGCATCCCCACCCTGGAGCTCAGCAAGTGAACCCGTTGGTACGACCTCCCCGGCTCGCCCCCGGCGCCCGTGTCGCCGTCGTCGCGCCCAGTGGCCCCGTGCCCGAGGAGCGCCTCCAGGCGGGGCTGGACATTCTGCGCGGCTGGGACCTCGACCCCGTGGTGATGCCCCATGTGCTGGGCAGACACCGGGAGTTGGACTACCTGGCCGGCACGGACGAGCAGCGCGCCGCCGACCTCCGGGCCGCCTGGTGCGATCCGTCCGTCGCGGCCGTGCTGTGCGCCCGGGGCGGGTACGGGGCGCAGCGCATGGTCGATCTGCTCGACTGGGAGGCGATGCGGACGGCGGGCCCCAAGGTGTTCGCCGGGTTCAGCGACGTCACCGTCCTGCACCAGGCCTTCGCCACCCGCCTGGGCCTGGTCACGCTGTACGGACCCGCGGCCGCCGGCGTCGACTTCCTCAAGAACGCCCGGGCCCAGGAGCACCTGCGGGCCACCCTCTTCGAGCCGGAGTCCGTGCGGACCGTCACGGCCGCGCCCCCGGGTGCGGCACTGGTCCCGGGCCGAGCCCGGGGGGTCACCCTGGGCGGTTGCCTGAGTCTGCTCGCGAGCGACCTTGGCACCCCGCACGCCCACCCCGGGGCGCGGGGCGGGCTGTTGCTGGTGGAGGACATCGGGGAAAGCCCGTACCGCGTGGACCGATACCTCACCCAACTCCTGCGCACCGGCTGGCTCGACGGGGTCGCCGGGATCGTCCTCGGATCCTGGGCGGGGTGCGGCCCGTACGGGGAGCTGCGCGTGGTCCTCGCCGACCGGCTCGGCGGCCTTGGTGTCCCGGTCGTGGAGGAGTTCGGGTTCGGGCACGGTGAGGGTGCGCTGACCATGCCCCTCGGGGTCGGGGCCGAACTGAACGCCGAGGCGGGCACGTTGACGCTGGACGAACCGGCCCTGAGCTGAGCGGCCCGCTACTGAAATCCTGTCAAGAAACCCTCGTTTCGGTGATTGACGGCTCCTGACACGTGTCACACGATGACAACCGGCCGGTACCTACTGGTCGGTATCCGGGTTGCCCTCACCGTGGAGGTCCGTGTGTCCCGACGCGTGCCCAGAACCCGCGCACTCCTCGCTCTCGCTCTGGGTGCCGCCCTGGCCGTGCCCCTCACCCCACCCGCCACCGCCGCCGACGCCTACACCGTCACGCCGCTGAAGTTCACCGTGCGGGCGGGCGGCCGCACCTGCACGGTCGACGCCGACCTGTACCGTCCCGCCGGCGCGGACAGCGACCACCCGGCGCCCGCCGTGCTCGGCACGAACGGCTTCGGCGGCAGCAAGGCGGACGGCTCGACGGACACCATCGGCAAGGCCTTCGCCCAGCGCGGCTACGTCTCGCTCGTCTACTCCGGGCTCGGCTTCGGCCGCAGCGGCTGCCTCGTCTCCCTCGACGACCCGGACATCGACGGTGCCGCCGCCTCCCGGCTGGTCGACTTCCTGGGCGGCACCCGCGCCGCCGACGACGGCACCACCGCCGACTTCGTCACCCGTGACGCCCCCGGCGACCCGCGCGTCGGCATGATCGGCGGCTCCTACGGCGGCGCAGTCCAGCTCGCCACGGCCTCCGTCGACCACCGCCTGGACGCGCTCGTCCCGATGATCACCTGGAACGACCTGGCGTATTCGCTCGCCCCCGACAACGCCGTCGGCAGCGGCAGCGTCCCGGGCGTCTTCAAATGGCAGTGGACGAACGGCTTCTACTTCATCGGCGAGGGCCAGCCGCTGCTGGAGCCGAGCCTCGACCCGTCCCGCATCAACTCCCTGGCCTGTCTGCACTTCGTCACCGAGGCCTGCCGCACGGTCCACACCCTCAACTCCGGCAGCTACCCCGCCGACCGGACCGCCGAGCTGCTGGCCTACGCGCGCCGTGTCTCCCCGGTGTCGTACCTCCACCGCGTGGACACGCCCACCCTGCTGGTCCAAGGACAGGCCGACACCCTGTTCAACCTAAACGAGGCCACGGCGACGTACCGGACGCTCAAGGCCCAGGGCACGCCCGTCAAGATGATCTGGCAGTCCTGGGGCCACAGCGGAGGCCTCACCGGACCGGCCACCGGCGAACTGGACCTGTCCCAGGGCAACCTGGAGACCAGTTACGTCGGTCGGCGGGTCCTCGCCTGGTTCGACCGCCATCTGCGCAAGCAGACCCACGTCGACACCGGCCCGGCCTTCGCCTACCACCGTGACTGGATCACCGACCCCGACCGCACCTACGCCACCGCGAACCGCCTCCCCACCCTCGGCCACACCCTGTACCTCTCCGGCGACGGGAAACTCGTAGAGCACCGGAGCGAGGTGGCCCGAGGCAGCCGCGGCTACACCAACTGGCTGACCCCCACGAGCCATTCGGAGAGCTCGCTGGCCGGACTCATCGGCCTGCCGGACACGCCGCCGCGCGACACCAAGGGCACGTACCTCGACTGGACGAGCGCGCCGCTCGAGCGCCCCCTCGACGTCGTCGGCGCACCCCGGGCCACGCTCAAGGTCGTCTCCCCGAAGGCCGAACGCGAGCAGAACTCCGCCGACGCGGCCGACAAGCTCGTCCTGTTCGCCAAGCTCTACGACGTCGCCCCCGACGGCACCCGCACCCTGGTGCGCCGCCTGGTCGCGCCGGTGCGGGTCCCGGACGTCACCAAGCGCTTCACCGTCACCCTGCCCGGCATCGTGCACCGCTACGAGACCGGGCACCGGCTGCGGTTCGTGATCGCCGCGAGCGACGACGCGTACTTCGGCAACCGGGGGATCAAGCCGGTGACCGTGGTCAGCGGGCCGGGCGACACCGAGGCACTGCGGCTGCCGGTCGCCGGCCCCTGACCCCCGACTGGGGAGACACAGGTGGCGCGGTTACTGTGACGGGGTGCCGCACCACGCATCCCGCCACCTCGCCGAAGGCCCCCGGGTGGGGATTCGCCACTTCACCTACGAGGACGGTGCCGAGTTCACCGCCCGCGCCCGGGAGAGCAAGGACCTGCACCAGCCGTGGCTCTTCCCGCCCACCACGACGCAGGCCTACACCGCCTACGCGGGCCGGCTGATCGAGGACCCGTCCAAAACCGGATTCCTGGTCTGCGACAAGAGCGACGGGGCCATCGGCGGGTTCATCAACATCAACAACATCGTCGAGGGCGGCTTCCAGTCCGGCGCCCTGGGCTACGGGGCCTTCGCGCACGCCGCCGGGCGGGGGCTGATGCGCGAAGGGCTGGACCTCGTCGTGCGGTACGCGTTCGGCCCGATGCGGCTGCACCGGCTGGAGATCAACGTCCAGCCGGGCAACGCAGCGTCGATCGCCCTGGCCCGCGGCTGCGGCTTCCGCCTGGAGGGCTTCTCGCAGAAGATGCTCTTCGTCGACGGGGCCTGGCGTGACCACGAACGCTGGGCGATCACCACCGAGATGATCACTCCGCCGGGCCGGGACTGAGCCCCGGCGGCGACGCCTACGCCTGGCGGTCCACGTACTCGTAGACCGAGCCGTCCGGATGCAGGGCGATCAGGTTGCGGCCCGCCGGTGAGGCGATGGGGCCCGCCACGATGTGGGCTCCCAGTTCGGTCAGCACCTTGTGGGTCTCCTCGACATCCGTCACCGCGATCGTCGCGGCGACCTTGCGCAGCACCTCGAGTTCGGCCGGGGGGCCGCTCATCAGCAGGAAGCAGCCGATCGCCGCCACCTGGACACCTCCCCGCTCGAAGCGCTGGGCTCTGCCGCCCGCCAGCCGCTCGTAGAAGGGGATCGCGGTCTCGAGGTCGTCGACGCAGACGCGCAGTGTGGCACCCAGAATCTCCATGCCACCGAGCCTAGTTACGGGAAGGGGGGCGAGGGTACCCGGCCGGGCATGAAGCCGTTGGATCACCTGGAGCATCTGGACAAGCATCTCGTCGACGAGCTGGCACAGGTGGCGCGCGAGACCGTGCGGGACGAACTGCGCGAGCAGACGCGCAGGCAGCGCCGCAAGGCCGCGCTGTACGCCGCGTCCGGCGCGCTGGCCCTGTACGCAGGCGCGGCCCTCGCGCTCGCCGTGGGACTGGCTCTCGCCCTCGGCCTGCCCGACTGGGCGGCCGCGCTGATCACCGCCGTGGTCCTGGGGGTCCTGGCCTACGTGCTGCGCGGCATGGCCCGGCCGTCCCGGCCGGGCCCGGACCACGCGTCCGGCACGGCACCGGGCGGGGACAGCGCCCGTCGGACCGCGGCCGGGGCGGCCGACGGCATGCCGTACCCGCCCGTGCCCCCGGCCCCGCCCGCCGGAGCGGCCACCCCCGGCCCCGTGCCCCCCCGGCCGTCGGAGGCCCCGGACGTACCCCACCGCAGGGCGTGATACCGGGTGCGCAAGGAAGCGACATCGCACGAGCGCGGCCGTGTGGTCGTGGTGACCGGAGCCAGCGGCGGGGTCGGACGGGCCACCGTCCGGGCCTTCGCCGCCCGCGGCGACAAGGTCGCCCTGCTCGCCCGCGGGCGTGAGGGACTCGCCGCCGCGGCGGACGAGGTCGAGCGCGCCGGCGGCGAGGCGCTCGTCATCGGCGTCGACGTCTCCGACGCCAAGGCCGTCGACGACGCCGCCCAGCAGGTCATCGACGCGTACGGCCACATCGACGTCTGGGTCAACAACGCCTTCACCGGAGTGTTCGCGCCGTTCACGGAAGTCACCCCGGACGAGTTCCGGCGCGTGACCGAAGTGACCTACCTGGGCTATGTGTTCGGCACCCGCGCCGCCCTGCGCCACATGCTGCCGCGCGACCGCGGCACGATCGTGCAGGTCGGCTCCGCGCTCGCCTACCGGGGCATTCCCCTGCAGGCGGCGTACTGCGGGGCCAAGCACGCGATCCAAGGGTTCAACGAGTCGCTGCGCTGCGAGCTGCTGCACGCGCGCAGCGGGGTGCGGACGACGATGGTGCAGTTGCCGGGCCTCAACACCCCGCAGTTCGACTGGGTGCTGAACCGGATGCCCGGGCGGGCACGGCCCGTGGCGCCGGTGTACCAGCCGGAGGTCGCGGCCCGGGCGATCGTGCACGCGGCGTCGCACGCGCGGCGCCGGGAGTACTGGGTGGGCGGCTCCACCGCCGCGACGCTCATCGCCAACGCCGTGGTCCCCGGGCTGCTCGACCGCTACCTGGCCCGCACCAATGTCGACGCGCAGCAGGAGGCGGGCCGGCCCGACGGTCCCGCGAACCTCTGGTCGCCGGCGGACGGCCCGCACGGCCGGGACTTCGGCGCACACGGACGCTTCGACGACGAGTCCACCGGCGACAGCCCGCAGCAGTGGCTGTCGCGCAACCGCGGCCGGCTGGGCGCGGCCCTCACCGCGGGAGCGGGCGTCCTGGCGGCACGCAGGCTGGCGGGACTCGTCCGCCGCTAGTCCACTGCGCACCGGCGGCGACGTCCGCCCGCTGTGCGCCGGCGGCGGCGCCCTCGCCCTCCTCGGCGTCATCGAGGAAGCGGAGCAGCACGGCCGCTTCCGCGCGCAGCCGACCGGCCCGGTCGGCATGCGCGGCGGCGGTCAAGTGGGTGGCCGCCTCCAGCCGCTCGGCGGCCTCGGCCCGTTCGATCTCCGCCTCGGCCCGTTCGATCTCCGCCGCGTCCCGCTCGATGTCCGCCGTGTCCCGCTCGATGTCCGCCGTGTCCCGCTCACTGGCCTCGCGACGCGCGGCTTCGGCATGCGGGCGACTCCAGGCGTCCCGGTCCGCCTCCCGCCCGGGACGTCACACGGCCTGCTGGAGCTGCGGCAGCACCTTCGTGCGGTAGAAGTCGAAGAAGCCGCGCAGGTCCGGGCCGATCTGGTTCACATAGACCCGGTCGAAACCCGCGTCGGCGAACTGCTTCAGCTCCGCCACGTGCTCGTCCAGGTCGTCGCCGCACACCCGGTTCCCGCGCACCATGTCCTCGGTGACGAGCTGCTGCGCCTGCTCGAAGTGCTTGGGGGAGGGCAGCACCTGGCCGAGCTCGCCCGGCAGCTGCTCGTTGGCCCAGAGCCGGTGGACGGTCCGTACGGCCTCGTCCTTGTCGGTGTCGTAGCAGACCTTGGTGCCGCCGCTGACGAGCTTTCCGCCGCCCCCGCCCTTGCGGTACTGCTCCACCATCGCCTCGTCCGGCGACACGGTGATGTAGCCGTCGCCCACACGGGACGCGAGCTGCGTCGCGGCCGGGCCGAAGCCGGAGATGTCGATCGGGATCGGCTCGTCCGGGACGGTGTACAGCCTGGCGTTCTCGACCGTGTAGTGCGGTCCGTGGTGGTTCACCTCCTCGCCGGTGAACAGCCGGCGCATCACCTGGATCGCCTCCTCCAGCATGTCCAGCCGCACGTGGGCCGGCGGCCAGTGATCGCCCAGGATGTGCTCGTTGAGCGCCTCGCCGGAGCCGACGCCGAGCCGGAAGCGGTTGTTCGTCATCACCGCGCTGGTCGCCGCGGCGTGCGCCACCACCGCCGGGTGCATGCGCACGGTGGGGCAGGTCACGGCCGTCTCGATCGGCAGGGACACGGCCTCGGAGAGCGCGCCGATCACCGACCACACGAACGGGCTCTGGCCCTGCTCGTCGTTCCACGGGTGGTAGTGGTCCGAGATCCACAGCGCCTGGAAACCGGCCTGTTCGGCCATCCGCGCCTGCTCGATCAGCTCGGCGGGTCCGTACTGCTCACACGAGAGGAAGTATCCGTACTCGGGCATGGGGGAGTGCCTCCGCGACGTCGGCGGTCCGTATCCCGCACCGGGTACCCGGGCGCGGGGTCGGAAACCGGCGGCGTGCGGGGGAGCGCGCGCCCCGGCCGGGGTTTGGGTGCCCTGGCCAGGGGGACGCGGAAGGCTCCCGAGCTACGCGACAGCGCCGGAGGCGAGCGACCGTGAGTCGACCCCGCATCCTGATCGTCGGTGCCGGCTTCGCCGGCTTCCGCACGGCCCGCACCCTGTCCCGGCTCACCCGGGGCCGGGCCCACATCACCCTGCTGAACCCGACCGACTACTTCCTGTACCTGCCCCTGCTGCCCCAGGTCGCCGCCGGCATCCTGGAGCCCCGCCGGGTCACGGTCTCCCTCTCGGACTCGCTGCCGGACGTCCGGCTGGTGCTGGGCGAGGCCGACCGGATCGACCTCGACGACCGGACGCTGCACTACACCGGCCCCGAGGGGGAGGGCGGCACCCTCGCCTACGACCGACTGGTGCTCGCCGCGGGCAGCGTCAACAAGCTGCTGCCGATCCCCGGGGTCGCCGAGCACGCGCACGGCTTCCGGGGCCTTCCCGAGGCGCTGTACCTGCGTGACCACGTGACCCGGCAGGTGGAACTCGCGGCGTCCGCGGACGATGCCAGGACGTGCGCCGCGCGGTGCACCTTCGTCGTGGTCGGCGCGGGATACACCGGCACGGAGGTCGCCGCGCACGGGCAGATGTTCACCGACGCGCAGGTGCGCAAGCACCCGCTGCGGCGGGGCATGCGGCCGCGCTGGATGCTGCTGGACGTGGCGCCGCGGGTGCTGCCCGAGATGGACGGGAAGCTGTCCGCCACCGCCGACCGGGTGCTGCGGCAGCGGGGTGTGGACGTGCGCATGGGGACCTCCGTGAAGGAGGCCACGCACGACGGGGTCCTGCTGACCGACGGCGAGTTCGTCGAGAGCCGGACGCTGGTGTGGTGCGTGGGCGTGCGTCCCGACCCACTGGTCGAGTCCCTCGGGCTGCCCATGGAGAAGGGGCGGCTGCTCGTCGACCCGCATCTGCGGGTGCCGGGTCGGCCGGAGCTGTTCGCCTGCGGCGACGTGGCCGCCGTACCCGATCTGTCGAATCCGGGGAGCTATACGCCGATGACCGCGCAGCACGCCTGGCGGCACGGCAAGGTCGCGGCGGAGAACGTCGCCGCGTCGCTCGGTCTCGGCGGGGCGCGCACGCCGTACCGTCACCGCGATCTGGGCTTCGTCGTCGACCTGGGCGGGGCGAAAGCCGCTGCCAACCCGCTCGGCGTGGCTCTGTCCGGCGTACCCGCGGGTGCGGTGACGCGGGGTTACCACCTCGCCGCGATGCCCGGCAACCGCGTGCGGGTCGCGGCCGACTGGCTGCTGGACGCCGTACTGCCGCGCCAGGCCGTGCAGTTGGGGCTCGTACGGTCCTGGTCGGTGCCGCTGGACACGTCGTCGCCCGAGGTGGCCCGGGTGCCGGGCGGGCCCGGGCGAGGGCAGGACACGAGCGCCCGGTCCGGGCCGGGGGCGGCGCTCGCGGCCGACACCGGCGACGGGGGCACCGGCGCCGGAGGGCCGGGCCCTGCCCGGCCCGACGATGAGCCCGCGAAGGGGCGGCCCGGATCCGGGGCGACGCAGGTACGGCCCGGATCCGGGGCCGCGCAGCCACGCTCCGAGTGGGAAACGGCGAAGGGCCGCCCGGCCACGGGCCGACCCGGCTCCGGGTCCGCGGAGTTGCGCTCGGAGGCCGAGACGGCGAAGGGCCGCCCGGCCGCGGGACCCCGCGGCGAGCTGTCCAGGAACCAGGCGGGTGGTGAGCCGGCGAGGAATCAGCCCCGCGGCGAACCGGGCAAGAACCAGGCGGGTGGTGTGCCCGCCAGGAATGAGCCAGGCGGTGTGTCCGCCAGGAATGAGCCTGGTGGTGAGCCTGCCAAGAACCAGCCTGGTGGTGAGCCTGCCAAGAACCAGCCCGGTGGTGAGCCTGCCAAGAACCAGCCCGGTGGTGAGCCTGCCAAGAACCAGCCCGGTGGTGAGCCCGCCAAGAACCAGCCCGGTGGTGAGCCTGCCAAGAACCAGCCCGCCCCCGGACCACCCCCGCCCGGCCGGCCGTCTGCGGGCCACCCTGCCCCCGGCCCGGTCAAACGAACCGACGTCACGGAAGACTCCGCGAAAGGAGACTCATGAACACCGGTGAACTCACCGACCTCGGACAGCAGCTGCGAGTGGACAGTGTCCGCGCCGCCGCCGCGGCGGGCTCCGGGCACCCGACGTCCTCGATGTCCGCGGCCGACCTGATGGCCGTCCTGCTCGCGCACCACCTCCGCTACGACTTCGACCGCCCCGCCCACCCCGGCAACGACCGCTTCGTCCTCTCCAAGGGCCACGCCTCCCCACTGCTGTACTCCGCGTACAAGGCGGCCGGCGCCATCGACGACGAGGAACTGCTCACCTTCCGCAAGCTGGGCAGCCGCCTCGAAGGGCACCCCACCCCGCAGCGCCTGCCGTGGGTCGAGACGGCCACCGGGTCACTTGGGCAGGGCCTGCCCGTCGGAGTCGGCATCGCGCTGGCCGGCAAGCGGCTCGACCGCACCGGCTACCGCACCTGGGTGCTGTGCGGCGACAGCGAGCTGGCCGAGGGATCCGTGTGGGAGGCCGCCGAGCACGCCGGGTACGAGCACCTGGACAACCTCACCGTGATCGTCGACGTCAACCGGCTCGGCCAGCGCGGCCCCACCCGGCACGGCCACGACCTGGACGCCTACGCCCGCCGCTTCCAGGCCTTCGACTGGCACACCATCGAGGTCGACGGCCACGACGTGGACGCCGTCGACCGCGCCTATGGCGAGGCCGCGTCCACCAAGGGCCAGCCCACCGCGATCCTCGCCCGCACGCTCAAGGGCAAGGGCGTCGAGGGCGTCCAGGACCGTGAGGGCCTGCACGGCAAGCCGCTGCCGGAGGCCGAGGAGGCCATCACCGCACTCGGCGGCCCGCGCGACATCCGGGTTCAGGTGCAGGAACCGCCCGCCGCCCGCATGCTGCACTCCGTCCACACCGGGGACTTCGAGCTCCCGAGGTGGGACAAGGGCGAGGAGGTCGCCACCCGCAACGCCTTCGGCGAGGCGCTCACCGCCCTCGGCACCGGCCGCGGCGACATCGTCGCCCTGGACGGCGAGGTCGGCGACTCCACCCGCGCCGAGTTCTTCGCCAAGGAGCACCCCGACCGCTACTTCGAGTGCTACATCGCCGAGCAGCAGCTGGTCGCCTCGGCCGTCGGCCTCGCGTCCCGCGGCTGGGTGCCGTACGCGGCCACGTTCGCGGCGTTCCTGACCCGGGCCTACGACTTCGTACGGATGGCTTCCGTCAGCGGCGCCGGCATCAACCTCGTCGGCTCACACGCGGGTGTCGCCATCGGCGAGGACGGGCCCAGCCAGATGGGCCTGGAGGACCTGGCGATGATGCGGGCGGTGCACGGCTCGACCGTGCTGTACCCGTGCGACGCCAACCAGACCGCGCGGCTCGTCGGCGCGATGGCCGGACTGGAGGGCGTCCGCTACCTGCGCACCTCGCGCGGCGAGAGCCCGGTGATCTACGGCCCCGACGAGGAGTTCCCGGTCGGCGGCAGCAAGGTGCTGCGCTCCTCCGGCCAGGACCGCCTGACCCTCGTCGCGGCGGGCGTCACCGTGCACGAGGCACTGGCCGCCGCCGAGGCACTGGAGCAGGAGGGCATCGCGGTGCGGGTGATCGACCTGTACTCCGTGAAGCCCGTCGACCGGGCCACCCTGCGCCGGGCCGCCGAGGAGACCGGCTGCCTGGTGACCGTGGAGGACCACCACCCCGAGGGCGGCATCGGCGACGCGATCCTCGACGCCTTCACCGACGGGCGTCCCGTACCGCGCCTGGTGCGGCTCGGCGTGCGGACCATGCCGGGCTCGGCGTCCCCGGAGGAGCAGCTGCGCGCCTCGGGCATCGACGCGGAGTCCATCGCGGCGGCCGGGCGGCTGCTGGTGGAGGAGGCGGTCGTGCGGTGAGCGGCGGCGACGGCACACGCAGGGTGCGGGCGGGCCGCCGCACGGTGGAGGTGCACCGGCCGGACAAGGTGCTCTTCCCCGGCGGCGGCGACGCCAAGGAGTACACCAAGGGCGACCTGGTGGACTTCTACCGGGCCGTGGCGCCCTTCATGCTGCCGCACCTGCGCGGCCGGCCGCTGATGCTGGAGCGGCATCCGGACGGCCTCGACGGGCCCACGTTCATGCAGAAGAACACTCCCGACCACTACCCGGAGTGGATCACCCGCGTCGAGCTGGCCAAGGAGGGCGGCACCGTCTGCCACGCCGTGTGCGACGACACCGCCACCCTGCTCTACCTGGCCGACCAGGCGAGCATCACCCTGCACCGCTGGCTGTCCCGCACCGGCAGTGTCGACCACCCCGACCGGCTGGTCTTCGACCTCGACCCGGCGGGCGACGACTTCGAGGCCGTGCGCGAGGCCGCCCGGCTGCTCGGGGAGCTGCTCGACGAGCTGGAACTGCCCTCGGCGCTGATGACCACGGGCTCGCGCGGGCTGCACGTGATCGTGCCCCTGAACGGTCGCCACGACTTCGACGAGGTACGCGCCTTCGCCCGGGACGTCGCCGACACCCTCGCCGCCGCGCACCCCGACCGGCTCACCACCGCCGCCCGCAAGAAGGAGCGCGGCGAGCGGCTCTATCTCGACATCCAGCGCAACGCCTACGCCCAGACCGCCGTCGCGCCCTACACGGTCCGGCCCCGCCCGGGTGCGCCGGTGGCCACCCCCATCACCTGGGGCCAGCTCGACGAGCCGGAGCTGAACGCCCGCCGCTGGACCATCGCCGACGCCGTCGAGCAGGCCCGCACCCATCCCTGGTCAGGTCTGCTGAACCGCGGCCGGGCGCTGGGGCCGGCCCGGCGGCGGCTGATCGCCCTGCGCGGCTGAAGCGCCCCGCCTTCGGCCTGGCGAGTGGCAGATGCATGCATCCGTAGAGGTTTGGCGAACACGCTTGCGGCCACACGGAGGGGGAGGTGGCCATGTCGAACACAAAAAACACGCAAGAGTCACAGGGTCCACAGAAGTCTCAGGACTCTCGGAATTCGAGCAAAACGAACGACGACCAGACGGCCCGGAAGCGGCCGAGTCCGATGGAAGTGCTGCGTCAGGCACGCGGCCAGCTCGCGGAGCTCACCGGCATGGAAGCCGAGTCCGTGTCGTCCTTCGAGCAGACGGAGGAGGGCTGGGCGCTGGAGGTCGAGGTCCTCGAACTCGAGCGCGTGCCCGACACGATGAGCCTGATGGCGAGCTACCAGGTGGAGCTCGACGCAGAGGGGCAGCTCACGGGATACCGGCGCGTCCGCCGCTACGAACGCGGGCGGTCCGACGCGCGCAGGCCCGGCGGCCGTTAGGCCGCCCGACCCGACCCGTACCCACACACGAGGAGGAACACCCGGCATGACAGTCGTACCGGCACAGCAGTCCGGCGGCGGAGGCGGCAGCAGCGGTCTCTACGACGTGCTTGAGCTCGTCCTGGACAGGGGGCTCGTCATCGACGCATTCGTGCGCGTCTCCCTGGTCGGCATCGAGATCCTCAAGATCGACGTACGCGTCGTCGTCGCCAGCGTCGACACCTATCTGCGCTTCGCCGAGGCGTGCAACCGGCTCGACCTGGAGGCCGGTCCGCGCAAGGACCCGGGCCTGCCCGACCTGGTCGGGGAGATGACCGAGTCCGGTGCCCGCGGCAAGTCGAAGGGGGCGCTGTCCGGCGCCGCCGAGACCATCTCCGACGCCTTCAAGCAGGCGCGGACCGAAGGCTCCGAGCGTGAGACCGAGTCGCGTCCGCGAGCCCGCAAGAGCACGTCGTCCCGCCGTAAGGAGGAGCAGGAGTGAGCACTTACGTCTACGGCATCGCCTCGAGCTCGCACCCCGGCCTCCCCGAGGGCATGAGCGGCGTCGGCGACCCGCCCCGCCCGGTGCGCATCCTGCGCGAGGGCGACCTGGCGGCCGTCGTCAGCGAGGCGCCCGACGGGCTGCGGCCCAAGCGCAAGGAACTGCTCGCCCACCAGAACGTGCTCAGCGAGGCGGGTGCGGCCGGCTGCGTGCTGCCCATGCGGTTCGGCAGCGTGGCCCCGGACGACAACTCCATCACCGGGGTGCTCGCCGAGCGCGCCGAGCACTACAAGGAGCGGCTGCGGGCCCTGGACAACCGGGTCGAATACAACGTCAAGGCCAACCACGTCGAAGAGGCCGTCCTGCACCAGGTGATGGCCGAGAGCCCCGACATCCGCGGGCTCGCGGAGGCCAACCGGCAGGCGGGCGGCGGCAGTTACGACGACAAGATCCGGCTCGGCGAGATGGTCGCGGCCGCGGTCAAGGCCAAGGAGGCCGACGACGGGGCCGCGGTGCAGCGCGCCCTGGAGTCGGCCGCCGACGACGTGAGCGTAGGCCCGGAGTCCACCGGCTGGCTGGCCAATGTGTCGTTCCTGGTGGACCGGGACTCGGCCGAGTCCTTCCTGGCCGCGGTCGAGCAGGTCCGCAAGGACATGCCGCACCTCGAGGTGCGGGTCAACGGTCCGCTGCCGCCGTACAGCTTCGTCGAGCCCGGTCCGGCCGAGCCCGCGGGCACCGTGGCGAGCGGAACGGACACCGGAGCGGGGTGACGACGTGGGCCTGATCTCTGAGGTGCTGCTGCTGCCGTTCGCACCGGTACGCGGCAGCGCCTGGGCCATCAAACAGGTGGTGCAGGAGGCCGAGCGGATCTACTACGACCCCGCCACGATCCGGGCCGAGCTGGCTCGCCTTGAGGAGCAGATGGAGGCCGGAGAGATCACGGAGGAGGAGTTCGACCGTCTTGAGGACGAACTCCTCGACCGGTTGGAGATCGCTTCGCGCGGCAGCGCGGGAACAGGCAACGGGACAACATCATGAACCGAACGGGACTGGGTCTCGCCATAGGGGCCGGATATCTCCTGGGACGGACCAAGAAACTGAAGATGGCGATGGCCGTCGGCGGACTGGTCGCCGGCAAGAAGCTGAACCTGAGCCCGCGCATGGTCGCGGATCTGGTCCAGCAACAGCTGCGGAACAACCCGCAGTTCAAGGAGATCGGCGACCAGCTGCGGCAGGATCTGCGCGGTGTCGGCAAGGCCGCTTCCGGTGCCATGGTCGAGCGGCAGATCGACGCCCTCGCCGACCGGTTGCACGGCCGTACCGCCCAGGTCCGCGACCAGCTGTCGGGCGTGGTGCCCGGCCAGGACGACGAGGCCGAGGACGCCGAGTACGAGGACGAGGAACCCGAGGACTCCGCACCCGACGAGGACGAGGAGCCTGAGGACTCCGAAGCGGAGGAGCCCGAGGAGGAAGAGGAGCCCGAGGACTCCGAAGCCGACGAGGACGAGGAAGAGGAAGAGGAGCCCGAGGCGAAGAAGGCCCCCGCCAAGAAGGCGCCGGCGAAGAAGGCGGCCAAGAAGGCTCCCGCCAAGAAGGCTCCTGCCAAGAAGGCTCCCGCGAAGAAGACGGCGGGCCGCAAGGCGGGGGCGAAGAAGACCACGCCCGCCAAGAAGGCGACCTCAGGAAGCCGGGGCGGCAGCGCCCGGTCCCGGCGGCAGAAGGGAGGCGGTGAGGGATGAGTGACACTCTCGGCTCGGCGAAGTCCGCCGCCAACGGAGCGACGAAGAACCCGCTCACAGACCTGGCTCACAGCGAGGCCGCCGACCGGCTGAAGGCCGAACTGCAGGAGTACCTCGCCGCTCAGGCCACGCGCATGCTCACCGGCGTAGGCCACAAGCTCGGCGAGACCACCGGAAAGCTGAACGACATCGCCGAGGGCAACAGCCCCGGCTTCGCCAAGCTCGCCCTCGACGGCGGCCGCAAGATAGCCGAGGGCAAGGGGCCGGTGCGCTCCGCCCTGGAGCTCGGCGGCTCACGCCTCAAGGACAAGGTCAAAGGCGCCTTCAAGGGCCTGGGCGGCAAGGGCAAGGGCAAGGGCCGTTCCGGCAACAAGCCCACCGTCATCATCGAGCACATCGATGTCGGCGTACCGCTGCGCACGGCGTACGACCAGTGGACCCAGTACCAGGACTTCAGCACCTTCGCGAAGGGCGTCAAGAGCGCGAGCCGCGACGACGACACCCACTCCGACTGGCAGGCGAAGATCTGGTGGTCCAACCGCAGCTGGAAGGCGACCACGACCGAGCAGGTCCCCGACGACCGCATCGCCTGGACCTCCGAGGGCGCCAAGGGCACCACGAAGGGCGTCGTCTCCTTCCACCGGCTCACCGACAACCTCACCCGTGTCCTGCTGGTCATCGAGTACTACCCCTCCGGCTTCTTCGAGAAGACCGGCAACATCTGGCGCGCCCAGGGCCGCCGGGCCCGGCTTGACCTCAAGAACTTCGTCCGCTTCATCACCATCAAGGGCGAGGCGGAGGACGGCTGGCGCGGCGAGATCCGCGACGGCGAGGTCGTCCGCAGTCACGAGGACGCGCTCGCCGAGGAGGAGTCCGAGGAGGAACGCCCCGAGGGCGAGGAGGCCGAGGACGAGTACGACGAGGAGGAGCCGGAGGAGGACGAGGAGCCCGAGGGCGAGTACGAGGACGACTCCGAGGCCGAGTACGACGAGGAGGCCGAGGACGAGGAGGAGCCCGAGGAGGAAGAGCCCGAGGGTGAGTACGAGGACGACGAGGACGAGGAAGTCGAGGCAGGGAGCCGGCGATGACGACGCCCAGCAGGATGCCCGAACCCTACGGTCAGGGAAGCGGTGCCAACCTCGCCGACATCCTTGAACGGGTCCTGGACAAGGGCATCGTCATCGCGGGCGACATCCGGATCAATCTGCTCGACATCGAACTCCTCACCATCAAGCTGCGGTTGATCGTCGCCTCGGTCGACAAGGCGAAGGAGATGGGCATCGACTGGTGGGAGACCGACCCGGCCCTGAGCTCGCGGGCCCGCCGGGACGAACTGACCCGTGAGAACGCCGAGTTGCGCGAAAGGCTGGCCCGGCTGGAGGAACTGGAGCCCGGCCGCGCGGAGAAGAAGGAGGCACCGTGACCGGACTGCGGTACGTCTACGCCGTCTGCCGCCCCTTCGGAACCCCGCTCCAGGCCCAGTTGACGGGTGTGGCGGGCGATCCGCCCAGGGCGCTGACTCACCACGGCCTGGTGGCCGTGGTGAGTCACGTGCCGGAGCGGGACTTCGCGGAGGAACCGCTCCGCGCCCATCTGGAGGATCTGGACTGGCTCACCGAGACCGCCCGCGCCCACCAGGGCGTGATCGACGCGCTCACCACCGTCACGACGCCGCTGCCACTGCGGCTCGGCACCGTCTTCCACGACGACAGCGGCGTACGGACGATGATGGAGGCCCGCGAAGAGGACTTCCAGCGCACCCTTGAACGGCTGGAGGGCCGGGTCGAGTGGGGCGTGAAGGTGTACGCAGAGTCCGAACCGCAGGAGAGCGCCCGGCCCGCGCAGAAGCCCGCGTCGGGCCGGGACTACCTGCGGCAGCGGCGCATGCAGACCAGGTCCCACGAGGAAATGTGGCAGAAGGCCGAGGCTTTCTCGTCCCGTCTGCACGAGGAGCTTTCCGCATTCGCGGAGGATTCCCGGACGCATCCCCCGCAGAACCCCGCCCTGTCCAAGGCGACCGGACGCAACGTGCTGAATGCCGCCTATCTCGTTCCGCGTGCGAACTCCGAGGAATTCGTGGAACTGGTCGACCGCACGAAGGGCGAGGTGCCCGGAATGCGCATCGAACTCACCGGCCCCTGGGCGGCCTATTCGTTCGCCGGGGAAGCCACATGAACAGGCGGGAGAATCCGTGACCGTAGTGGAACGCCGTGAGGTCGCCCTCGTGGACCTGCTCGACCGGCTGCTCGCCGGCGGCGTCGTGATCACGGGGGACATCACCCTGCGCATCGCCGACGTCGACCTCGTGAGGATCGACCTCAACGCGCTCATCAGCTCGGTGAACGCCCAGGTGCCCTCACCGTTCGAGGAGTTGCTGTGACCAGCCCCGACGACCAGCCCCGGTCGCGCCGCAAACATATGGATCTGGAGCCCGACACGGTCGAGCGCGACCTGGTCAAACTGGTGCTGACAGTGGTGGAGCTGCTGCGTCAGCTCATGGAGCGCCAGGCGCTGCGCCGGTTCGACGTGGGGGACCTGAGTGAGGAGCAGGAGGAGCGGATCGGGCTCACGCTCATGCTGCTCGACGAGCGGATGACGGAACTGCGCGACCGCTACGGACTGCGGCCCGAGGACCTCAACCTCGACCTCGGGCCGCTCGGACCGCTGCTTCCGCGGGACTGACCTCACACATGTCGCCCCGGGCCCTGATCCGGACCCGGGGCGACATGTGCGCATTCACCACCTGTACCAACGGCCCCTGCCGCCGGCTGCCGACGTACCGCGGACGAAGAAGCCCACCAGCCATATGACGAGAACCGCGAGTGCGATCCACCAGAGAATCTTTACTGCGAATCCGGCGCCGAACAGAATCAAAGCCAGAAGCAGCACCAGCAGGATGGGAACCATAATTCGAACCTCCTGCTTTCAGGGTGTCCCGTAAAACGGGATTCAGGCTTCCTTGCGGCAGAGAATTTCTCCGTGCAGCACGCTGAACCACCCGTCCTCCCGCGTACCCCACTCCCGCCAGGCCTCGGCCACGCCCCGCAGCCCCGCCTCGTCGGCGTGCCCGCCCTCGACGGCCCGGTCCGCGTAGACCGACGCCAGGGTGCGATCGGCCCACAGCCCGCTCCACCAGGCCCGCTCCTGAGGCGTGGCGAAGGTCCAGGTGCCGGAGGTCGCCGTGATGTCCGTGAGGCCGGCCCGCAGCGCCCAGGCCTTCAGTCGTCGTCCGGCGTCCGGCTCACCGCCGTTGGCCCGGGCCACCCGGCGGTAGAGGTCGAGCCAGGCGTCGAGTCCATCCGACGCCGGGTACCAGGTCATGGCCTCGTAGTCCGCGTCCCGCACGGCGATGAGGCCGCCGGGTTTCACGACCCGGCTCATCTCGCGCAGCGCCCGCACGGGATCTCCCACGTGCTGGAGCACCTGGTGGGCGTGGACCACGCAGAACGTGTCGTCGGGATAGTCCAGGGCGTGCACGTCGGCGACCGCGAAGCCGACGTTGGCCAGGCCCCGTCCGGCCGCGGTCGCACGCGCCTGCTCCAGGATCTCCGGCGCCCGGTCGACGCCGGTGACGTGCCCGCCGGGCACGAGTGCGGCCAGGTCGGCGGTGATCGTGCCGGGCCCGCAGCCGATGTCCAGGATCTTCATGTGGGGCTTCAGCGAAGGCAGCAGGTAGGCGGCGGAGTTGGCGGCGGTGCGCCAGGTGTGCGAGCGCAGCACGGACTCGTGGTGCCCGTGGGTGTAGACGGCGGTCTCCCGGGGTTCCGGCATGTCGGATCCCACCCCTTCCGGTCGGGTCGGCATGAGATCACCGTACGCAGGAGCGCCGCATATTGAGATCCATATCCCGCCATGTGGACTGACGGTGTGTCAGCGCCCGGTGATCGGCCGGTACACGGTCAGTGCCGCGGGGAGCTTCTCCAGCGTCACGCGGCCCGCGGGTACCCGGAGAGGGTGGACACACCGACGCTCCCGGGGCAGGCTCGGGACTGATCATCATCACCGAAACAGGGGGAACCGAGAGATGAACGCGCACGTGACGGCGGTCAGCAGCAACGGGGAGTACTCGTTCACCAAACCGAACCGGGACAGCATCACGCTGCTCGCCGGGCTCGGGGTGGAAGGGGACGTGCACGCCGGGGTGACGGTCAAGCACCGCTCGCGCGTCGCGCAGGACCCCACCCAGCCGAACCTGCGGCAGGTCCACCTCATCCACGAGGAGCTCTTCGCCGAGGTCGGCGAGGACGGGTTCGAGGTGGCGCCCGGCGAACTCGGCGAGAACATCACCACCCGGGGCATCGACCTGCTCGCACTGCCGACCGGCACGCTGCTGCGCATCGGCGCCGGCGCGGTCCTGGAGGTCACCGGGCTGCGCAACCCATGCCTGCAGATCGACCTCTTCCAGGACGGACTGCTGAAGCAGGTCGTCGGACGTGACGAGGCGGGGAACATCGTGCGCAAGGCCGGGATCATGAGCGTGGTGCGCGAGGGGGGCGTGGTCCGCCCCGGCGACACGATCGTGGCGGAGCTTCCCAGCGAGCCGCACCGGCCGCTGGAACGGGTCTGAACGGCACCCCGGGATCCGAAACCCGTTTGCCCCGGACCCCCGCGCCCCCACAGAATCGCGCGCATGGGACACCTCGAAGCCGCGCACCTGGAGTACTGCCTGCCCGACGGAAGGGCGCTGCTGGGTGATGTCTCGTTCCGGGTGGGGGAGGGGGCCGTGGTGGCCCTCGTCGGGCCCAACGGTGCCGGGAAGACCACCCTGCTTCGGATGCTCGCCGGTGAGCTCAAGCCGCACGGCGGATCCGTGGTCGTCGGCGGCGGGCTCGGGGTCATGCGACAGTTCGTGGGATCCGTACGCGACGAGACGACCGTACGGGACCTGCTCGTGTCCGTCGCGACGCCCCGTATCCGCGAGGCCGCCAAGGCCGTCGACGACGCCGAGCACGCCATCATGACCGTCGACGACGAGGCGGCCCAGCTGGCCTACGCGCAGGCCCTCGCCGACTGGGCCGAGGCCCGCGGCTACGAGGCCGAGACGCTGTGGGACATGTGCACGACGGCCGCGCTCGGGGTGCCGTACGACAAGGCGCAGTTCCGGGAGGTCCGCACCCTCTCCGGCGGCGAGCAGAAACGGCTCGTCCTGGAAGCGCTGCTGCGCGGCACCGATGAGGTGCTGCTCCTCGACGAGCCCGACAACTACCTCGACGTCCCCGGCAAGCGGTGGCTGGAGGAACGGCTGAAGGAGACCCGCAAGACGGTCCTGTTCGTCTCCCACGACCGCGAACTCCTCGCCCGCGCCGCCGAGAAGATCGTCTCCCTGGAGCCCGGGCCCGCGGGCGCCGACGCCTGGGTGCACGGCGGCGGTTTCGCCACCTTCCACGAGGCCCGGCGGGAGCGCTTCGCCCGCTTCGAGGAGCTGCGCAGGCGCTGGGACGAGAAGCACGCCCAGCTGAAGAAGCTGGTGCTGACGCTGCGTCAGGCCGCTGCCGTCAGCCATGAGATGGCCTCCCGCTACGCGGCCGCGCAGACGCGCCTGCGCAAGTTCGAGGAGGCCGGCCCGCCCCCGGAGCCGCCGCGCGAGCAGGACATCAGGATGCGGATCAAGGGCGGCCGCACCGGCATCCGGGCGGTCACCTGCGAGAACCTGGAGCTCACCGGCTTGATGAAGCCCTTCGACCTGGAGGTCTTCTACGGTGAACGCGTCGCCGTTCTCGGCTCCAACGGCTCCGGCAAGTCCCACTTCCTGCGCCTGCTGGCCGGCGACGACGTGGCGCACACGGGGGACTGGAAGCTGGGCGCCCGGGTCGTGCCCGGCCACTTCGCGCAGACGCACGCGCACCCGGAGCTGGAGGGCCGCACGCTCCTCGACATCCTGTGGAAGGAACACGCACAGGACCGCGGCGCCGCCTCCTCACGGCTGCGCCGCTACGAGCTGACCCAGCAGGCGGAGCAGACGTTCGGGCGTCTCTCCGGCGGCCAGCAGGCCCGCTTCCAGATCCTCCTGCTGGAGCTCCAGGGCGTGACGGCGCTGCTGCTGGACGAGCCGACCGACAACCTCGACCTGGAGTCGGCCGAGGCGCTCCAGGAGGGCTTGGAGGCCTTCGACGGCACGGTCCTCGCGGTCACCCACGACCGCTGGTTCGCCCGTTCCTTCGACCGCTTCCTGGTCTTCGGCAGCGACGGCCGGGTCCGGGAGACCCCGGACCCGGTCTGGGACGAACGGCGGGTGGAGCGAGCCCGCTAGGGGCTGTCGAGCTTCACGACAGCCCCTCGGAGGACATCCCCCGGGGCCCGCTCCCGGTCACTTCCAGCGCAGCAGCGCCCCGAGGCCCCCCACCGGGACCTCGCGCTCGGCGACCGACAACGCGGGCGCGTCCGTGGCCACCGCGGAGCGGATCAGCGCGTCGTCCGCCCGGGCCGGCCACGAGTGCTGCTCGCCCAGGACCTTCAGGTCCGTGCGGCGGACCGCGAGCTGGTCGGGGTCCTCCCCGATCCACACCTCGCGGTGCGCGTCGGGCCCGTCCGTCCTGATCAGCAGCTCGTCGATGCGGTGCTCGCGCGCCGCCTCGACCAGCGCGGGCACGCCCTCGGCGGCTCCGGTCCGGCCCTCGCCGTCCGGGGCGCGGGCGGCACGGAACCGCTCCAGCTCCGCCTCGGCCCGTCGCCCCACGTGTTCGGCCCGGGCCCGCTCCACGTCCTCGTCGAGCAGTCGGCTGCCGCTGCCGTGCGGCGCCTCGACCACCAGGTCGTGCAGCCGCTTGGGCAGCCGCTCGTGCACGGACCGCCGCTCCCGGTCGTCACCGACGAGAACCAGCAGGTCGGCCTTGGTCTCCTCCTGGCACACGGCGAGCGCGTCGGCGATCTCCGCGGCGTTGTGCTCCCAGGTGTTCTCCACCCGCAGCTGGAAATGCCGCTCGGACCAGTCCGCGGAACTCGTCCGGTGCACCGGCCACTGCCGGCCGGTGACGCTCCCGGCGCCCTCCCGGCCCAGCGCGCTGCGCAGCTCGAAATCGGCGCCCTTGCGGTCGACGTACGCCACCACGCACACCGGGTCCTCCCCGGCCAGCTCCAGCAGCGGCGCGACCCGCGGCAGCGGCGCCCATTCGGCCCAGTCACCGCCGCGCGGGGGACGGACCAGCGGCGGGTCGAGAACGACCTCGCCGGCTCGTGCGAAAAGGGCCCGGCCGTGCGGTTCGGAGGAGTGCCGCAGCTCCTCGATCGCGCTCTGCACGGCCCGGCAGGTCGCCTCGTCCGCTCCCTGCGCGGCCAGCTCCCTGGCCATCGCCTGGGCCGTCAGCTCCCGCTCGTGGGGAGTGCCCTCCGTGTGCCGTGAGGTGTCGACGTACACGGAGGCCCAAGGCCCGGGGTGTTCGTACAGTGGGTGCAGAAAGGCGAGATCCATGGTTCCTCCCGGATGCCGCTCGGGGGTAGTGCTCAGTTGCTCCGGGGGCGGGTACCCGGACCGCATGAACGAACACGAGGAGCGGGGCGACACGATGACCGGAGTGGACCCTGACCGGCTGGACGAGCAGCAGCTCATGAAAGAGCTGGAGACCATCCACCGCACGCGCCACGACACGCTGCTCTACGGCTCGAACGACGCGCTGCGCGCCCACAACGAGCGCATGGCGCAGCTCGAGGGCGAGTACCTGCGCCGCAATCCGCGCCGCACGGTGGCCGCGGGCCGCACACGCGAAGGGGCCCGGGAGCGGGGGAGCGGGGAGTCGGCGACTCCCACGGCCCCCGGCACCTGAGCCCCTCGAAGGACGAGACCGGAACCTGACCGGCGCGCACGCGCGCCGCACGGACCGGACCGGCCGCGACCGGCCCGGCCCGGCCCGGCGGACGGGCGGCGGGATCGTCCGCCTGGCACGCCTCGCGCCGATGCCGCTCGCGGTCGGCGGGGGGGGGGTGCCGTCAGGCGGTCTCCTGCGTGAGGACCTTCAGGCGGCCTCTTGCGCGAAGACGTCCAGGAACGTTTCGCAGAACGCCTTCAGATCGTCCGGCTTGCGGCTGGTGACCAGCTTGTTCGCCCCGTGGTCACAGACCTTGACCTGCTTGTCGACCCAGGTGCCGCCCGCGTTGCGGATGTCCGTCTGCAGGCTCGGCCAGGACGTGAGCTCCCGGCCGCGTACGACGTCCGCCTCGACCAGCGTCCACGGCGCGTGACAGATCGCCGCGACGGGCCGGCCGTGCTCGAAGAAGTCCCGGACGAAAGCGACGGCCTTGTCGTCCATCCGCAGGAAGTCCGGGTTGGCGACGCCTCCCGGCAGCACGAGAGCGCCGAACGAGTCCGGCGAGGTGTCGCCCACGACCTCGTCCACGGGGAACGTGTCCGCCTTGTCGAGGTGGTTGAAGGCCTGGATCTCACCCTGCTGCGTCGACACCAGGACGGGCTCGTGACCCGCGTCCTTCGCGGCCTGCCAGGGATCGGTCAGCTCGACCTGCTCGACGCCCTCGGGCGCGACCAGAAACGCGATACGCATGATGCTCGATGTCCTTTCCTGTTGCGTTTGTCCTTTTTGCGGCCCGCGCGCACGCACCGCAGCAGCTCTTCGCCGTACGGCAGCAGCACACACGTGCCGATCGCGGCGGCGATGCCCGCCAGGTAGCCGGGCGACAAGGGCCGCCGGCGCGGCACCAGCCGCCACGCGTCGGGGTCGCCCCTGCCGCCGCGCACGAGCGAGGCGACCTGGTCGGCGTGCAGGCACATCAGGGCGGCCAGGGCCCCGAACGGCAGCGACTCCAGGAAGCTGTGGATGTGCTGCTCGATCGGCTTGACCTCGCGCTCGCTCTCCACGGCCGTACGGACGTCCCACAGCGCCGTCGCCTCGTGCACCGCGGCCCCGCCCAGCTGCACGCTCAGCAGCAGCGGATTGACCTCGTAGCGCAGCGTCAGTGCGATCGGGATGCCGACCTCGGCCATCATCAACGAGTGGATCAGGGACTCCTTGGTCCCCGCGGTGTCCTCGATGCGCGTCCGCCGGTGCATCACCCAGTCCGCCACGCCGGGGACGAACCAGCTGGGCAGCAGCCCGTAGAGCAGATACCGGGTCGTGGCGTCACCGACGTCGACGGTGACGCCGGTGGAGCTGATCCGACTGGCCTGGTCCGTGCTCATGCATCACCCCGGGCGTCGGGCTCGGCCCGGCTGATGTCGGCGAGCGCGGACGCGGGGTCCTCGGCCTCGGCCACGTCACCGAGGCTCACGATGCCGACCGGCAGCCCGTTCTCCACCACCGGCAGCCGGCGCACCGCATGCTCACGCATCAGCGTCACGGCGGTCCCCACCCGGTCGTCCGGCGTCACCGTCACGGGATTGCGGGTACACACCGCCTGCGCGCTGACCGTCATGGGGTCGGCGCCGTCGGCGACGGCCCGTACCGTGATGTCACGGTCGGTGAGCACGCCGATCACGTCCTGCCCCTCGGCCACCACCACATCGCCGATGTTCTGCGTGCGCATCAACTGCGCCGCCTCGACGAGCGAGGCGTCCGGGCGCACGGCGACCACACCCGCTGTCATCACGTCCTTGACGTACTCGGCCCTCACTGGCGCCTCCCCTCCGTTCCCAGGACGGTGGGGGGCGTCGCGGCCTCCCGCGACGCCCCGACACGGTCCTTACGCGTACTCCTCCGGCCCGGTCTCACGGGCCCGGATCAGGGCCTGGGCCAGTTCCTGGACGTTGCCGTAGCGCTCCTGGCGCGGCAGTCCCTCCAAGCCCTCGACGAGGACGTCGGGCGCCTGGTGGCCGCGCAACTCGCGGGCCAGCTCGCGCGCGCTCGCGGGGAACGCCCTGCGGCCCAGGATCCGGGCCAGTTCCAGCCGCACCGACTCCAGGGACGTCGGCGCACGGCTCGGGGTCACCGGCCCGTGGGCGACCTCGGGGTCGTCCTCGGCGGCCGGCTCCGGGTCGTGCCACTCCTCACTGCGTGTGGGATGCCCCGACCTGAGCAGGCCCTGCAGTTCGTGCTTCATCTCGTCGTCCCGGTGGACGCTCAGCCGGTCGCTGCCTCGCTGCATGTCTCCCTCCAGACGTTCGGGGGCCCGCACCGCGTACCCGAACACCGGAGGGCGACACAGGTTCCGCCACGCCGATCGCCGCCGTCCGTACTGGTTTGCGCCATGCCCTGCGGGAGACCCGGATCCCACCCCCCCACACACTTCTGGGGAAGGACACGTCATGGCGATGCTCGCGGTGCTCATCCCGCTGCTCATGCTCGGAGTGGTGCTGGTGCTGGGCCGTTACGAGGAGTTGCTGCTGCCGCAGGAGGACGCCGAACGGCGCGAACCGGCCGCCCCCGCAGCCGTGGCGGCCACCCCTTCTCCCGCCCCGGCAGGAACTCACGCACCATCGCCCTGAAGCCCCTCCAGACGTCCGGACGCTCCAGCCGCGGGTTCTCCCACTCGCTCACCGCTCTCCCCCCCGCACGGCGAGAAGGCCGTTGACGCCACCGCCGGAGCCGGCGGTACGAGTCACCCTGCGCGATGGCGGAGGACCTCTCCGGGTTTGCGGGTGGGGCCCGGGGGCAGGCGCCCATGAGTGCTTCGGACAGGAGGCACGTCCGTGGGAGCGGCGAGCGAGCCGCACCGGAGCCTCTGTCCCAGAGCCCGATCGCGCTCCCACGGTGACCGTCCAACCCAGTGCACTTTCAAGGGAATTGCGACGCATCATGCCGACTCGATCCAGCACGAAGCACCCCCACGACGACGCCCCCGACACCGCCGAGGCCTTCCGCAGGATCACCTCCATGCCCGCCGGCCCGGAGCGCGACAAGCTCCGCGACGAGATCGTCCAGGCCTGGCTGCCCATGGCGAACCGCCTAGCCGGACGCTTCCACAGCCGCGGCGAGAACGTCGAGGACCTGCGCCAGGTCGCGGCCCTCGGCCTGGTCAAGGCCGTCGACCGGTACGACCCCGACCGCGGCAACGCCTTCGAGAGCTACGCCGTGCCGACCATCACCGGCGAGATCAAACGGCACTTCCGCGACCACATGTGGACCCTGCACGTACCCCGCCGCGTCCAGGACCTGCGCAACCGCGTGCGCTTCGCCGGTCAGGACCTGTCCCAGACCATCTCCGGACGCCGGCCCACCGTGGCCGAGATCGCCGAGCACGCGGACATGAGCGAAGAGGACGTCCGGGCCGGCCAGGAGGCACTGGAGAGCTTCACGGCACTCTCCCTGGACGCGGAGCTGACCGGCAGCGAGGACGGCTACTCGCTGAGCGACGCGCTGGGGTCCTGCGACCCGGCGCTGGACACGGTCGTCGACCGCGAGGCGGTGCGGGCCCGGCTGGCGGCGCTGCCCGAGCGGGAGCGGGCGATCCTGTACATGCGGTTCTTCGGGGACATGACGCAGAGCCGGATCGCCGAGGAGCTGGGAATCTCGCAGATGCACGTCTCCCGGCTGATCAGCCGGTGCTGCGGACGGGTACGGGAGCAGGTCATGCGGGACGCGGCCTGACACACGGCACCGGGACTTTCACCCGGTTGGAGGGCGCCGTCCCGCTAATGGGGTCCGGTCCCGCGCGGGCCCGTCGGCGGCGGGCTGTCATGGCAGAGGGGTATGACTACCGAAGGAGTCCCCTCGATGCGCCGCAGCCTGCACGCCCTGTCCGTCGCCGTCCTGGCCGGCTCAGCACTGCTGGGCTTCGCGTCGGCCGCGTCCGCCGAACCGGCCGCCGAGGTCAGTCCCGCCACCGTCCAGCCCGGCGGCACGCTCACCGTCTCGGTCAGCTGCGATCCGACCGGGGGGCCGCCGCCCGACACCATCGACGCCACCTCCGAGGCCTTCGACGAGGGCACGGTGGCGCTGCAACGGGTCACCGGCAACGACGACGAGGTGTCCGGCCCCGCCTACCGCGGCACGGCCCGCATCGCCTCCGCGGAGAACTTCGAGGGCGACCCGGACGCCCCGGCGGAGGACTCGGCCTGGAGCGTCGAGGGCACCTGCCCGGCCGCTCCCGGCGGTGAGGGCACGACCTGGAGCGCGACGTTCACCGTGGCCCACGGCTCCGGGCCCCACGAGCCGTCGCACAAGCCCACCCACGAGCCCCCGTACGACCACCCCACGCACCCACCCACGCACAAGCCCTGCCCCGAGCCCTCGTACCACCGCGAAGCGCACCACACCGAGTGCGGCGGGTCGGCGGCCCGGCGCGGGGTGCGGGCCGGTGACGGCGGTGCCTTCACCGACTCCGTGCCCGCCCTGGCCGCCGGCGGGGTGCTGATCGCGGGCGCGTTCGGCGCCGCCGTGCACCGGCTGCGCACCCGGGAGAGCGACCCCCGCCGCTGACCCTCCGGGCCCTTCCACCGTCCCGGAAGGGCCCGGCTTCCCCGCCACGGCCCGCTCATGCTGTGACCGTCACGACCCGGCCGGGCGCCCATGGGGCGGTGGAACCCTGGGTACTCAGTGCCCGAGGGCCCGAGCCGCACCGTACGGCGCACGCGCCCGGGGCGACATCACACGGCGGCACCAGACACTGGCACTGCGGAGGTACGGATGCGGCGGACGGCCCCGGAAGGTCACGGCCCCGTCCGGTTCGGGCCGCCGCTCCCCGAGGACGGGCTGCCCGTCCTGCCGGAGCTGTCCGCGGTGCTCGCCGCCGCCGCGTCCCGGGGCGACCACGAGCCCGTCGGCGGCGGCCGTGCCCTGCGCGAAGCCGCCTGCGGCTACTGGGACCGGCGCGGACTGCACTGCGACCCGGACCGGGTGGCCGCCGCCCCCGGATCGCCCGCCCTGCTGCTCGCCCTGACCGCCGCCCTCGGCGGCGACGTCCTCGTACCGAGACCCTGCGCCGCCTGGTGGGCGCCGTACGCCCACCTGCTGGGCCGCCCCGTCTTCCATGTGCCCACCCCGCCGGAGAGCGGCGGTGTACCCGACCCGTACGCCCTGCTGGAGACCGTGCGCCGGGTCCGCGCCGAGGGCGGCGACCCGCGCCTGCTCGTGATGTCCGTCGCCGACGACCCCACCGCCACCGTCGCCCCTCCCGAACTGCTCCACGAGACCATCGAGGCCGCCCAGGGGGAGGGCCTGCACCTCGTCAGCGACGAGACCTGGCGCGACACCCTGCACGACCCCCACGACACCGTGCTGCTCAGCCCCGCCGAGATGGTGCCAGACCGGGTCACCGTCGTGACCGACCTGGCCGGTGCCCTGCTCCCGCCCGGCTGGCCCGCCGCAGTGGCCCGCTTCCCGGCCGGTGAGGACGGCGCGGGCCTCCACGCGCGCGTGCTCGACATCCTCACCGCCCTCGACGCCCGGGTCGCCGCGCCCATCGCCGCGGCGGCCGGATACGCCCTGGGAGAGCCGGAAGCGGTCACCGCGCGCGTGGCCACCGCCGTGCGCCTGCACGCGCTCCTGGCCGCCGAGGCGCACACCGCCGTCGTCGCCGCGGGAGCCCTCGCCCGGCCCCCGCGCTCCGGCCGTCACCTGTATGTGGACTTGGCCCCGCTGCGCCCCGCGCTGAGCGCGCACGGCGTCGGCGACGCACAGGAACTGGAGGACTTCCTCGGCGCACGCCTCGGCATGCCCGCCCCGGGCGGTCACCGCTTCGGCGACGACCTCGAAGCCCCGCGCGTGCGGCTCTCCACCGGCGCACTGGTGGCCGGCTCCGGCACGGAACGCGCGGAATGCCTCACCTCACCCACGCCGTTGGAACTGCCGCAGGTGAACCGTGCGTTGAGCCGACTGAAGTCGGTCTTCGACGATCTCCGCGACGACGCTCAGCGATGGGAGCCTCCTCGATGACGCAGCAGTCCGAGTCGACCACCAGCACGACCACCCGGGAAGCGGACGAGCCCGGGCTCCCGTCCCCCCTCGCACCCCCGCACCCGCCCCTGGCCGAACCCCGGCCGCTGGCCGAGCGGCGGGTGTGGCCGCGCACCTTCCACGACCGGCTGACCGCACCGCTCCCCGGTCTGAAGGCCATGGCCCGCTTCGCCCGGGAGGGCGCGGTGAGACCGGGCCCCGAAGGCCTCGCCGACATCCCCCGGCTGCCCTACGCCCCGGCCCCGCTGCCCCGCGTGGACGCCCGCACCGTCGCCGTCACGTGGGCGGGGCACGCCAGTTGGGTGCTGCGCATCGGCGGGCTGACCGTCCTCACCGACCCGGTCTGGTCCCGCCGCATCCTCGGCACCCCGGCCCGGATCACGCCCGTGGGCGTCCCCTGGGAGGACCTGCCGCGCGTCGACGCCGTCGTCATCAGCCACAACCACTACGACCACCTGGACGCCCCCACACTGCGCCGCCTCCCGCGCGACACCCCGGTGTTCGTCCCGGCCGGGCTCGCCCGCTGGTTCCACCGCCGCCGCTTCACACGCGTGACCGAGCTCGACTGGTGGGAGGCCGCCGAACTGGACGGCGTCCGCTTCGACTTCGTCCCGTCCCACCACTGGTCCAAGCGCAGCCTCACCGACACCTGCCACAGCCTCTGGGGCGGCTGGGTCCTCACGGACCGGGAGGGGCAACGCGTCTACTTCGCGGGCGACACCGGCTACGGCCACTGGTTCTCCCGCATCGGCCGCCGCTACCCCGGCATCGACCTGGCCCTGCTTCCCATCGGCGCCTACGATCCGCGCTGGTGGCTCCGCGACGTCCACTGCGACCCGGAGGAGGCGGTCCGCGCGGCACAGGACCTGGGCGCGCGCCGGATGGCCCCCATGCACTGGGCGGCGTTCGTCCTGTCGGCGGAGCCGGTCATGGAGCCCCTGACGCGCGTGCGGGCGGCATGGGAGCAGGCGGGGCTGCCCCGCGAGGACCTCTGGGACATGCCGGTGGGCGCCTCCCGGGTGCTGTCCGGGAACTGACCTCAGGTGCGCGGGGAGCTGCGCACCCGCCGCCACACCGCCGGCACCGCGCTGAGCAGCAGCGTCAGCGCGATCGCCGCCACCACGCCCTGCCACGGCTCGGCGAACAGCGACCCCCCGAGGATGCCGATCAACTGATACGTGGCGGCCCAGGCCAGACAGGCCGGCAGGTTCCCCCGGGAGAACCTCCGCAGCGGCCACTCGGCCAGCAGACAGGCCAGCATCACCGGGATGCGCCCCGCCGGCATCAGCCGGGACAGCACCAGCACCGCCACCCCGTGGGCGGAGAGCTTCTCCTGCGCCTGCTCCAGCCGGTCCTCCGGCGCCCGCGACCGGAGGGCCTCCAGCCATCGCGAGCCGTTCTTCGACTTCAGCCCGCGCCGACCCAGCCAGTACAGCGCCGCATCGCCCAGGAACGCCGCCAGCGACGCCGTCACGAACACCAACGCCAGTGAGAAGGGCGCCGTCCGGTGCACGGCGACCACCGCCGCCGAACTCACCAGCGCTCCCGTCGGAATCACCGGCACCAGCGCCCCGGCCAGCACCAGCACGAAGAGCGTCGGATACCCGATCGCCTGCTGCGTGGACTCCGGGACCAGGGACGCCGGGGTGACGGCCGACGCCGCGAGCAGGGGTGCGAGCGCCAGGGGCGCGGACCAGCTCACCGCGCGGCCTTCACACGCACGCTCTCCCCGTGGCCGAGCCGGTGCACCGCCACCTCGGGCGCGTCCCGGGCCGCCAGCCGGACGAACTCCTCTCCCGGAGCGTGGAACTCGTGGGGGCGCACGGCGTCCATGCCGATCGGCCAGTACGTGCCGTAGTGCACCGGCACCGCGGTGTGCGGCGCCAGCCGTGCCAGCGCCTGCGCCGCCCGGCCCGCGTCCAGGTGTCCCTCGCCCAGGTAGGGCCCCCAGCCGCCCACCGGCAGCAGCGCCACCTCGACCGGACCGACCTCCTTCGCCATCTCGTCGAACAGCCCGGTGTCCCCGGCGAAGTACGTCCGGGCCTCGCCGGTTATGACGTAGCCGAGGGCGGGGGAGCGGTGCGGTCCGAACGGCAGCCGCCGCCCGTCGTGGCGCGCGGGCACGGCGCGTACGACGATGTCGCCGACCGAGGTCTCGTCCCCGGGGGTCACCTCGCTCACCCGCAGGTGCGAGAGCCGGCGCAGACCCGGCACCGCCCGGCGCGCGCCCCGGGGCACGAGCAGGCGCGTGCCCGGAGCGAGCCGCATCAGCGACGGCACGTGCAGATGGTCGGCGTGCAGATGCGACACCAGCGCCACATCCGCGTGCGGGGCGCCCGGGGGCGGCAGCGCTCCGCGCCGGCGCCGCAGGTGTGCGAGCCGGCGTGCGAACAGGGGATCCGTGAGCACGCGCACATTCGAATCCTCGACGGTGCAAGTGGCGTGACCCCACCAGGTGATCTCCACCGGCACTTCTTTGCCTCCTTCGCGCGACTCCCCCGAAGCCTACGTGCAGGAGTAGGGTCGGCGGCGAAACCGGAGGTGAGGGGGACGCCATGGTGCCGGTGCGGGTCACGGCGATCGCGAGTCTGACGCCGCTCGAGGAGCTGGACGACGATCCGTTCCTGGTCGACTCCCGCAGTCAGCACGCGATGTGCGCCCGCTGGGCCGCCGAGCGGGGCTACGTGGTCAGCCGGGAGTTACTGGTCCGGGGGCTGCGGCCCGACCACGGCGCCCTGTGGGACGGCGTCCGGCCCGGCCTCGACCTGTTCGTCGCGCCCAGCCGGCGGGTACTGGAGAGTGCGCTCGCCTCCGTCGAGGAGTTCACCGCCGAGTGCGCGCGGCGTGGTGTACGCGTCGAGACGGTGGGGCATGCGGAACCTGCGTACGACGCGGCGATGAAGGCCTGTGTGCACCGGCGGCTGTCGATGCCGACGGCCGGCTACGACGGCCGCTGACGTCCTCCCACACCGGGGTGTGACCTGGGGACGAAACCGCCCGGCCGGGCGTTGAGACACTGTGGGGGAGGCCCGCGACGGCTGCGGGCCAGGGACGTGAGGTGGCTGGGCGTGCGGGGCGTGCGGTGGCGGCGGGCCGCCAGTCAGGTGGGGCGGAGCGTCGCCGTGTGGGCGGTCTCCACCGTCACCATGCTCGTGCTCGCCGGGATCCTCCCGGACTTCCGGCTCCGCTCGGAGAACGGCGACAGCGCCACGGACATAGCCGTCACGGCGGCCTTCGGCGCCGGCGCCTTCGGTCTGCTGTCGGCCGTGGTGTGGCCGCTGCTCGTGCGGCTGCTGCTGCTCGTGCCGGCACTCGTGCTGGGGCTGCTGGTGTTCTTCCTCAACGGCGCCCTGCTGCTGCTCGCCCTGCACCTGAACCCGGCCGAGCGCGGCGCCGCCGCGCCGGAGACGGCCGTCGTGGTCGCCGCCGTGATGTCCGCCGTGGCGTCCGCGACCGGCGCCGCCCTGGCCGTGCGGGACGACGACGCCTACCGCCGCAGGCTGTACCGCCTCTCCGACCGCCGCCGCCGCTCCGGACCGCCGTCCCCCGCCGGCGCCGGCACGGTCTTCGTGCAGCTCGACGGCGTCGGCCACGACACCCTGCTCGACGCGGTCGGCAAGGGCCTGATGCCCACCGTCGCCCGCTGGCTCGACATAGGCGACGGTGGCCGACCCACCCATCGGCTCACCCCCTGGCGCACCGACTGGTCCAGCCAGACCGGCGCCAGCCAGCTCGGCCTCCTGCACGGCAGCAACCACGACGTCCCCGCCTTCCGCTGGTACGAGAAGGACACCCGCGAGGTGGTCGTCTGCAACCGCCCCACCAGCGCGGCCGAACTCCAGCGCCGCGCCGTCGAGTACGCGGGGCACGGCGGGCTGCTGACCGTCGACGGCGCCAGCCGCGGCAACCTCTTCAGCGGCGGCGCCGAACAGCAGGCCCTCGTCCTGTCCATCGCGGCCCGCCGCCGCAGCCGCGAGAACCGTTCCCGCGCGGGCTACTTCGCCTACTTCTCCGACCCCGCCAACGCGGTGCGCACCGCGCTGTCCTTCTGCGCCGAGGTGGGCCGGGAGGTCGGCCAGTCCACCCGGGCGCGCCTGCGCAAGCAGCGCCCGCGCGTCTCCCGCGGCGGGCTCTACCCCCTCGTCCGGGCCTTCGCGACGGTCGTCGAACGGGACGTCGTCGTGGCCGCGGTGACGGGCGACATGCTCGTCGGCCGTACGGCCGTCTTCGCCGACCTGGTGGCCTACGACGAGGTCGCCCACCACTCCGGCCCCGCGAGCCGCGACGCGCAGAAGGTCCTCGAACGCCTCGACCGCTCGCTCGCCCTGATCGAGAACGTCGCCGAGCACGCCCCGCGTCCGTACCGGATCGTCGTGCTGTCCGACCACGGCCAGAGCCCCGGCGAGACCTTCCGCGCCCGCTACGGCCTCACGCTCGGCGACCTGGTGCGGGCCGGCTGCGGCATGCCCGTGCCGCGCGGGGCGGAGCGCACCCGCAGCGGGGCGGAGGCCCGCGCCGCCGTGCGCGCCGCGCTGCCCTTCCCGGTCGCGGAGGGCGGCGAGCGGCACCCCCCCGAGCCCGGCTCGGAGCCGATCGTGCTGGCCTCCGGCAACCTCGGTCTGGTCTCCTTCCCTGACGTCACGCACCGGATGAGCAAGGAGGAGATCGACGCGCGCCACCCCGCGCTGCTGCCGACCCTCGCCAACCACCCGGGCGTCGGCTTCCTGCTGGTCCGCAGCGACCGGCACGGCGGTGTCGTCCTCGGTGCGTACGGCGTCGAGATCCCGCTGGCCCGCCTCGACGACGACCCGGGCCCGCTCGCCCCGTTCGGCCCCGGCGCCGCCGACGCGATACGCCGCACGCACGCGTTCCCGCACACCGCCGACATCATGGTCAACTCCATGTACGACCCGGCGTACGGCGAAGTCCTCGCCTTCGAGGAGCAGATCGGCTCGCACGGCGGCCTCGGCGGCGCCCAGGGCAGACCCTTCCTGCTGTCCCCGCTCGGTGTCTCCGCGCCGGTCGCCGAGGGCGAGGAACTCGTCGGCGCCGAGCACGTGCACAGGGTCCTGCGGCGCTGGCTGCGCGAGTCGAACGGACCGCAGGTGCCGCTGGAGGCCACCGAGGAGGAGCGCGCCGCCTGAACTCCCTTCGAAGCGCCTGGTCCCGCGGGCAGCGCGACCGCCGTTCACCGCCAGAGGGCAGGTCGTCCGCGTGAGTTGAGCCGTAGTGTGATCGGATGGGGGACACGGGGCCCGGAGACGGGCCCGCACGCGAGTCCGTACGCGAAAGGAAGAACTCGTGGCTACCACGCGCTCCGCACACACGGTCTGGGAAGGCAACCTGCTCGAGGGCAACGGTGTCGTCACCTTCGACTCCTCCGGCGCCATCGGCGAGCAGCCGGTCACGTGGGCCTCGCGCGCCCAGGAGGCGAACGGCAAGACCAGCCCCGAGGAGCTGATCGCGGCCGCCCACTCCAGCTGCTTCTCGATGGCCTTCTCCAACATCCTCAACAAGGCCGGGACGCCGCCCACCAAGCTCATCACCTCGGCCGACGTCTCCTTCCAGCCCGGTGAGGGCATCACCGGCATCCACCTCACCGTCGAGGGCACCGTCCCCGGCATCGACGAGGCTGCCTTCCAGGCCGCCGCCGACGAGGCCAAGACCGGCTGCCCGGTCAGCCAGGCCCTCAAGGCCACGCCCATCACGCTGACCGCCAAGCTCGCCTGATCCGCCGCACGCCCGTCGCGCGGGCCCGCCCACCAGGGGCGGCCCGCGCGTCGTCGTCGGTTCACCACCCCCGGCCGGGGTATGAACCAGACGCCTCGAACCGCCGGGCCGGAAGGAACGCGATGCTGCCGGGAACGTCCCCGAACGCGACGGTGCTCGACTCCGCCACCCGTGACCGGACCCGCGTCCTGCTGCTGTTCAGCGTCTCCGGACGGCTGCGCCCCCGGAACACCGCTCTCGGCGCTCTGGTCGACCGCTACGACTACGGCCGCTTCGCCTCCCACTTGATGACCAGCCAGGACGTGCTGCCCGTCCCGGTCCTCGACGAACAGGTCGCGCCCCGGCGGCTGCGGCTGCCGCACGGCGACCACGGACTCGGCCTCGCGTCCCTGCGGATCCTCGTCGTCACCACCCCGCGCGGCGACGCCACCCTCGTCATGGACTGCTCCTTCGCGGGCGAGACCACCGCCGGCGACCTGGCCGTCTGGCTGGCCACCACCTGCTTCGACCGGGAGCGGATCGAGCTCGACGACCGCCCGCTCCTGCAGACCGTGGCCGCGCGGCTCGGCGGCCGACCGCTCGCCCTCGGCCAGAACGTGCACCAACTCGTCTTCCCCGGCGGCCGGTTACAGCGGGAACTGCTCAGCGCGGACGAGGCCCGCAAGGCGATCCTGCTGAACGAGATCGTCTACCGCGGCCGGATGCCGTGGAACCCCGCCACCCCCTCCGACGCGACCCTCGCGCCCCACCTCAGGAACCACGGCCTCACCCTGTCCGCCCTCGGCCGGGGCGTCTCCGTCCAAGCAGGCTGGGCCCCGCACGTGGAGAACGGCCTGGTCCTCGTCGCCGTCGGCATGATCTCCGCCCTGTCCGTGCTCCAGCGCACCCGGCTGGCGGCCTTCGCCATGATGAAGGCCAACGAGCAGGCCCTGACCGACTCGCCCACCGACATCCGCTCCCTGATCTCCCGCCTCTCCGCCGGTGTCAACGAACTCCAGCTCGACCTGGCCTTCGGCGTCGAGGCCTACGTCGACAGCCTGCTGATCCCCGAGATGGTCACCGAGGCCTTCCAGTCCTCCCTGGGCGACGCCCTGGGCATCCGCGGCAGCCTGGAGAACTCGGCCCGCATGGTCGAGCGCCTGACCTCGGTGATCAGCGCCCGCTCCGCCGCCCTGGACGCCGAACTCGCCGAGCGCGACGACCGCCGCGACCGCACCGTCTCCGGCCTGGTCGCCGCGGCCACGCTGATCGCCCTGCCACCGACGCTGCTGCTGGCCTTCTTCGGCGTGAACGGCACGAACGTCGACGAGCACCGCTCCATCCTCGACGTGCGCGCCTACGGCACGGCCTACGCGCTGGCCTGGCTGCCCTTCGTCGTCCTGGTGCTGATCGGCTGGCTCCTCCTCAGACGGGTCCGCACCCGCTCCGGCTCGCTGCTGCCCGCGCCCGACGACGCCTTCGCCCCCGTCCCGCCCCCTCGCTCCCCCTCCGGGAACCGACGACCATGACGCCCCACCCCGCCGTCTCCGCCCACCGGGGCGGTTCCGAGCGCGCCGGCCCCGCCACCTGGGAGGCCTACGAGGACGCGATCGAGTCCGGCGCGGAGTACGCCGAGTTCGACATCCGCCGCACGCGGGACGGGGTCCTCGTCGTCCACCACGACCCCCGGGTCGGTCCCGCCGGGCCGCCGCTGTCCGTGCTCACCCATGCCGAGCTGTGCGAGCGGGCCGGGTACGCCGTGCCCGTGGTGGACGAGGTGATGGCGCTGATCGCCGGGAAGCTCGTGGCCCACCTGGACCTCAAGGAGACCGGCTACGAGCGGGAGGTGGTCGACCGGGCGGTCTCCCTGCTCGGCGCGGACGGGCTGGTCGTCACCACGCTGGAGGACCGTTCCGTCGCCGCCGTCACCCGGGGCTACCCCGGGGTGCGCACCGCCCTGTCCCTCGGGCGCGACCGCAGGGAGCTGGCCCTGACCCGGCTGCCCGGCACCCGGCTGAGCGAGTTGTTCCCGGCCCGCCGCATCCGGGCCTGCGGGGCGCACGGCGTCGCCGTGCACCAGCGGCTGGCCAGGACGAACGTGCTGCGCGAGGCGACCCGGCACGGCCTGTTCACCATGGTCTGGACCGTCAACGACGACACCCTCATGCGGGCCTTCCTCGCCCACCCGCGCGTCGACGTGCTCGTCACCGACCGGCCCCGGCGCGCCGTCGCGCTGCGCGGGCCGGTCACCCCCTCGCGGCATTGACAAGAGCGCACTCAAGTTTTGTGCTGGAGTGTGGGAAGAGTCGTCGCCCTGGCGGAAGGGGACAGCGATGGGACGAGCGGTCGGGATCGACCTCGGAACCACGAACTCGGTGGTCGCCGTACTGGAGGGCGGCGAGCCCACCGTCATCGCCAACGCGGAGGGGGCAAGAACCACACCCTCGGTCGTGGCGTTCGCCAAGAACGGCGAGGTGCTGGTCGGAGAGGTGGCCAAACGGCAGGCCGTGACCAACGTGGAGCGCACCGCCCGCTCGGTCAAGCGGTACATGGGCGACGCGCACTGGCGGTTCCCCGGCGAGGGCGACGTGGACGGCACCCGCTACCGGGCGCAGGAGCTGTCCGCGCGGGTGCTGCAGAAGCTGAAGCGGGACGCGGAGTCCTACCTGGGCGAGGACGTCACCGACGCGGTGATCACCGTCCCCGCCTACTTCGACGACACCCAGCGGCAGGCCACCAAGGAGGCCGGGGAGATCGCGGGCCTGAAGGTCCTGCGGATCATCAACGAGCCGACGGCCGCGGCCCTCGCCTACGGCCTGGACAAGGAGAACGAACAGACGGTCCTCGTCTTCGACCTCGGCGGCGGCACCTTCGACGTGTCGCTGCTGGAGATGGGCGAGGGCGTCATCGAGGTGAAGGCCACCAACGGTGACACCCACCTCGGCGGCGACGACTGGGACCAGCGGATCGTCGAGTACCTGATCAAGCGCTTCAAGGGCCAGAACGGCGTCGACCTCGCGGGCGACAAGATGGCCGTGCAGCGGCTGCGCGAGGGCGCCGAGCGGGCCAAGATCGAGCTGTCCAGCTCGACGGAGACGACGATCAACCTGCCCTACATCACCGCCTCCGCCGAAGGACCCCTGCATCTCGACGAGAAGCTGACCCGGGCGCAGTTCCAGGAGCTCACCGCCGATCTGCTGGACCGCTGCAAGGCGCCCTTCCACCAGGCGGTGAAGGACGCCGGTGTGCAGCTCTCGGCGATCGACCACGTGATCCTCGTCGGCGGCTCGACGCGGATGCCCGCGGTGACGGACCTGGTCAAGGAACTCACCGGCAAGGAGCCGCACAAGGGCGTCAACCCCGACGAGGTGGTGGCCGTCGGCGCGGCGCTCCAGGCGGGCGTCATCCGCGGCGACGTCAAGGACGTCCTGCTGCTCGACGTCACCCCGCTGTCCCTCGGCATCGAGACCAAGGGCGGCATCATGACCAAGCTCATCGAGCGCAACACGACCATCCCGACGCGCCGTTCGGAGATCTTCACGACGGCGGCCGACAACCAGCCCTCGGTCGGCATCCAGGTCTACCAGGGCGAACGGGAGATCGCCGCGTACAACAAGAAGCTCGGCGTCTTCGACCTCACCGGTCTGCCGCCGGCCCCGCGCGGCGTGCCGCAGATCGAGGTCGCCTTCGACATCGACGCCAACGGCATCATGCACGTCTCCGCAAAGGACCTGGCGACCGGCCGCGAGCAGAAGATGACCGTCACCGGCGGCTCGGCCCTGCCCAAGGACGACATCGACCGCATGATGCGCGAGGCCGAGCAGTACGCCGACGAGGACCGGAGGCGCCGCGAGGCCGCCGAGACCCGCAACCAGGCCGAGCAACTCGTCTACCAGACCGAGAACTTCCTCCGCGAGAACGGCGACCGGGTCCCGGCCGACACGAAGTCCGAGGTCGAATCGGCCGTCGCCGAGGTGAAGGAGCGGCTGGAGCAGCAGGCGGACACCGCCGCCCTGCGCGCCGGCGTCGAGAAACTCGCCTCCGTCAGCCAGAAGATGGGCCAGGCGATGTACGCCCAGGCGGCCCAGCAGGCCCCCACCGAGGAACCCCAGGGAAGCCCCCAGGACGAGGAGGGCGTGGTCGACGCGGAGATCGTGGACGAGGAGAAGAACGGCCGGGACGCGAAGGGAGGCGCCTCCTAGCCCGAACTCCCGGCGGGAAAACCCTTTCTGCGATGTCAGTGTCCCCTGTTAACCTCCAGCGGCTCGTGTGACCGACGGGCTGAGGGAAGTTCACAGGGGAGGGACAGTTGGACGCACTGAAGAGATCCGGCGGCCACAGACTGCTGGCGGTGGGGTGTGCGGTGGCGGCCGTGATGACGACCGGCACCGGCGTGGCACGGGCCGCGGACAACCTGCCGCCGAAGCAGCCGCTCGTCCAGGACCTGCAGACCGGGTACAAGGCATGCGCGACGGGGGACGACAAGGCGTACGTCTCGGAACCGCCCACCCTGACCGCGGTGCTGTACGACCCGGAGGAGGACAACCATCCCTCCGAGGCCAACATGGTCAAGGGCGAGTTCGAGGCGTGGTGGACGGACTCCGAGGGAGTGGAGCAGAAGCTCACGTACACGACGAGCGCGACGCTCTCCGGTAGTCGGCGGCAGTGGCGGATGCCGGAGGACGGCATCCCGCCGGACACCGTCGTCTCCTGGCGCGTCCGCGCGAACGACGGCGAGGCGAACTCTCCCTGGAGCTCCGAGGGCGACGGTTCGATCTGTGAGTTCGTCTACGACGACGACAGCCCGGAGAAGGCGACGATCGCCTCTCCCGAGTACCCAGAGGACGTGCTCTGGGTCGACGGAGTGGGCGTCTACGGCCACTTCACCATGGACTCGCCCTCCGACGACGTCGTGGCCTACACATACGGCTTCATCGCCGGTCCCCACGGAACCGTCCGCCCGGAGCGGCCCGGCGGGCCCGTGACCATCCCGTTCCTGCCCCTCAGGTCGGGCCCCGAGACACTGACCGTCCGGGCCCTCGACCGCGCCGGACGCAGCAGCGGCGAGTCGTCGTACCGCTTCTTCGTGAAGTCCGGCCGCGCGCCCGTGGCCCACTGGCCCCTGGACGACGCGAAGGGAGCCACGGCCGCCGACGCCGAGGCGGGCACCGACGCGGCCGCCGGCTCCGGCGTCACCTTCGGCGCCCCGGCTCCCGCGGGCACGGATCTCACGGCGACGGCGACCCTGGACGGCAGCAGCCACGGCTACCTCACCTCGGGCACTCCGGCCGTCGTCGACCCTCGCAAGAGCTTCGCGGTCAGCGCCTGGGCACGTCCCGCGCAGACCGACCGGAACATGACTGTCGCCAGTCAGGACGCGGGGGAGTCCGCGGGCTTCGCTCTCGGTCTGAGCGCCCGGGGCGAGGCTCCGGTCTGGACGTTCACCGTCGGTGGCTCACAGGTGTCGGGCGGGGCGCCCGAGACCGGCGAATGGGCTCATCTGCTGGGGGTCTACGACGCCGAGACGGGCAAGGCACAGCTCTACGTCAACGGCCACGAGACCGGCACCAGGGCCGATGCCGCCCCCACCGCAACCGCCGGCGCCTTTCAGCTCGGCCGCGCCCGGGACGGCAACGGCTACCACGACCGCTGGCACGGCGAGCTGGGCGGCGTCAGGGCCCACGACCGCGTCGTCGTCCCCGCCCAGGCAGCTGAACTGGCCCATCGCGAACCGTCGGTGCGCGGCCACTGGTCCCTGGAAACGGCCCGGGACAGCGCCAGTCCGGAGCAGAACGGCGGCGCGCCCCTGAAGCTGGGGACGGGTGCGACGGTCTACCGCGTCCCGGACAACGCGTGTCTCCCGGAGCTCGACCCGGACTGCGCGCCGGTGCCGTACCCTCTCGTCGGCGAGGGCCATCTGACGCTCGACGGCAAGACCGGTCACGCGGTCGCGGAGGGACCGGTGGTCGACACCTCCGACAGCTTCACCATCGGCGTGGTCGCCCGTCTGGCGGACGCGGAGCCCGAGCACCCCATGACCGTGCTGTCGCTGCCCGGTGAGCACACCGACACCCTCAAGGTGCGCTACCAGCCCGAGCAGCACGCCTGGCAGCTGGTGATGCCGCACAAGGACGAGCGGGATGCCCCCGAGACCGTGGTGACCCAGCTGGAGATGGCGGACGGCGGCGAGGGCGCCGGCCACCGGCTCGCCGTCGTCTACGACGACGCCACCGACAAGATCAAGCTCTACCTCGACGGCAGGGCCGGCCCGGACGCCACCGCGGATCTCCCGAACGGCTGGCGAGGCTCCGGCCCGCTCCAGATCGGTCGCGGCCGGACCGGTGACGCGTGGGGCGAGCACCTGCACGGTGACGTGGACGAGGTGCAGGCGTTCGCAGGCGCCTTTACCGACAATGACATCTGGCGACTGGGCACGGGCATGTAACCGCGCCTGTGGTGACCCTGGTCAGCGGGTTCCTAGGCCTCGGTGTGCGCGGGCGGCAAGGTCGCGCACACCGCGTCCAGGACCGACGCGTACGGCGTACCGAAGTCGGTGAGCTTCGACCGGAGCTGGTCCAGGCCGTCGCGGTGCTCCGTCAGCAACGCGTCGCTGCCGGTGCGGGACGCGAACTCAAGGACCGCCGGCAGGAAGTCCGGCGGCTCCTCACCGGTGGTCTCCAGGCCGTGCGCGCGGTACAGCTCCTCGGAGGGCGCCGGGGCGGCCTCGCGCCAGACGCTCAGGTAGAGGCTGTGGTCCTGCCCGGCCTCGAACACCTCGACGTAGTGCGCGGCCAGCTCCATCGGCGGGGTCACGGCCGCGTGGTCGGCGAACTCCCTCAGCTGCGGGGCCGCTTCGCGCAGCAGCGGCAGCCGGGCGCGGAAGTCGTCGTCGGGGTACATCAGGCACAGCGCCGCCGCCTGGTACAGCACCTCGAATCCGGGCATCGGACCTCCTTCGCGTGCGCTCCCTCGCCTGCCCCGTCATCCCGACGCTAGGGGCGGGCCGGGGAGCACACCTGCCGACGGCGCCCGTACGGGTCAGAACCCGTGCCATGACGTCGGGGCGGGAGCCGGCGGCTCAGTAGCGCTCGCGGTACTCCCGCAGCAGCTCCTCGGTGCGCTGCGCGGACGCCGCCCGGGCCGTCATGTGGTCCAGCACCTCCAGATGCGCCGAGACCTCCTTGCGGGAGTCCAGGTACAGCGCGCCGGTCAGATACTCGGTGAAGACCATGTCGGGCAGTTCCGGCTCGGCGAAGCGGAACAGCGAGAAGGGGGCGTACGTCCCCGGATGCGGGCCGTCCGCGAACTCGGCGATCTGCAGAGTCACCCGGTCGCGCGCGGCGTACTCCAGCAGCTTGTCCAGCTGGTCGCGCATCACCCGTCCGTCCACGCTCACCGGGCGGCGCAGCACCGTCTCGTCCATGATGACCCACAGGTGCGGCGGGTTCCGGCGGTCCAGGAGCCGCTGTCGCTCCATACGCAGCGACACATGCCGGTCCACGGCCTCCGGCCCGGCGTTCGCGATGGTGCCGGACTGCATCACGGCCCGCGCGTACCCCTCGGTCTGCAGCAGCCCCGGCACGAAGTGCGGCTCGTACGACCGGATGATCCGGGCGGCGCCCTCCAGGCTCACGTACAGGCTGAACCATTCCGGCAGCACGTCGTGGAACCGCTGCCACCAGCCCGGCCGGTTCGCCTCCTCGGCGAGGTCGACGAACGTGGTCACCTCGTCCTCGGCCACCCCGTACGCCGTCAGCAGGATCTGCACGTACGGGATCTTCAGCGCGACGTCCGCGGTCTCCATCCGCCGGACGGTCGCGGGTGCGACCCGCAGCACCTTCGCGGCCTCGTCGCGGCTGAGGCCCGCGGCCTCGCGCAGCTCTTGCAACCGCTTGCCCAGGACCACCTGGCCCACGGTGGGTGCGGCCCGCCGTTCACTCACGCCACGCCTCCCCAACGCGCCCAAGCCTGTGATCAGTCTGTCACGTCCGGTCGGCGGCATCACAGGGCTCGCACCGAGAAGATCCGCGGAAACGGAGGAGCGGGGCGGGCATTACCCCGCGGGTAATCGACCGGACGCCACCGGAACGGGATCGTGAGCGTACCGGAACCCGGGCCGGCGCACTCCTTCCCGGGAACCGGCCCCAGCCGCCGCACCACGACCCGACGGAGGGTGATTCCCCATGTCCACGATCCAGCTCGCCGCACTCGCCCGGACCTGTGAGCCGCAGTCGATGCTGCGCCGCTTCCTCGCCCTGGACGCCGTCGTGACCGGCGGCAACGCGCTCGCCTACCTGGCGTTCTCCGGCCCGCTCGGGCGGTTCCTCGGAGCCGACGCATCGCTGCTGCTCGCCCTGGGCGCGTTCCTCGCCCTCTACGCGGCGGGCGTGGGCCTGCTGGCCGCCCGCCGGCAGCCCCCGGCGCTCGGTGTGCGGGCCGTCGTCGAGGCCAACCTCGCCTGGGCGGCGGTGAGCCTCGTGGCCCTGGCCCTGTGGCTCACGCCGAGCACGCCGGGCGCCGTGTGGACGGTGCTCCAGGCCCTGGTCGTCGCCGGGTTCGCCGTCCTCCAGCACATGGCGCTGAAGGCCCGTCAGGACATCGGCTCCTGAAGGTACTTGACCGTCGCCGGGTCGGCCGGGAGCAGTGTCTCGATGGCCAGCTCGGCGACCGTCACGTCCATCGGCGTGTTGAACGTCGAGATCGAGGAGATGAACGACAGCGTCCGCCCCTCGTGCTCGATCCGCAGCGGCAGCGCGAAGTGCGGCACCGGCTCGGACGGCTCGTCCGCCGGCTCCGCGTCGGGTACCGGATACGCGGCCACCTCCTCGTACAAGGCCCGCAGCGGCTCCGAGCGGTGCAGCGCGATCTGCCGCTCCATCTGCTCCAGCAGATGCCCCCGCCAGGCGTGCAGATTGAGGATGCGCGGTGCGAGGCCCTGCGGGTGCAGCGCCAGCCGCATCGCGTTCAGCGGCGGTTCCAGCAGTGACTCGCCGACGCCGTCGACCAGCGTCATGATCCCCCGGTTGGCGGCCACCACGTTGTACAGCGCGTCCACCACCAGCGCCGGATAGGGCTCGTAGCCGCTGATCAGCCGCTCGATTCCCTCGCGCAGCGCTCCCAGCGCCGGGTCGTCCAGCGGGGTCTCCGGATAGCGCGGGGCGTAACCGGCCGCCAGCAGCAGCGCGTTGCGCTCCCGCACGGGGACGTCGAGATGCTCGGCGAGCCGCAGCACCATCTCCTCGCTGGGCCGGGAGCGGCCGGTCTCGACGAAGCTGATGTGCCGGGCCGAGGAGTCCGCGCGCAGGGCCAGCTCCAGCTGGCTGACCCGCCGCTGCTCCCGCCAGGCCCGCAGCAGCGGGCCCACGCCCTGCTCGCCGGTGAACGGGTGAGTGGTCATGCCGGGACCGTAGTCGAAAACCGGTCGCTCCGGACACATACACCCTTCTGACCAGGGCTTCGGCCGCCCGGCTGTGGCAGGCTGAGAGGACACCGAGGACACCGCGGCCACGGAAGGAGCGCAGCCCATGCCCGTCGAACCGCTGTCGCAGAAGGAGGTCGAGGACCGGCTGGCCGAGCTGCCGGGCTGGTCGCTCGACAGGGACCACCTCTTCCGCTCCTACCGGCTCGGCTCGCACTTCGCGGCGACGGCGATGGTCGTGCACATCGCCCAGGTCCAGGAGGAACTGAACCACCACTCCGACCTCACGCTCGGCTACAACACGGTCTCGCTGGCCGTGCACACGCACAGCGCGGGCGGCGCCGTCACCGAGAAGGACTTCGAGCTCGCCCGCAGGGTGGAGGACCTCGCCCCCGGGCACGGGGCACACTGACCGGGTGCTCGACTACGACAAGGAAGCGGAGCGGTACGACGCCTCGCGCGGCGGCGAGCCCCGGGCGGCCGCCGCCGCGGAGGCCGTGCTGCGCCTCGTACCGCCCGGCACGCGCCGTATGCTCGACGTCGCCTGCGGCACCGGCATCGTGACCCGCCGGCTCGCGGCCGCCCGCGACGGCATGCGGGTGACGGGTGTCGACCTCGCCCCCGCGATGGCCCGGCAGGCCTCCACCCGGCTCCCGGGCGCGGTCGTGCGCGCCGACAGCCGCAGGCTGCCGTTCCGGGACGGGCAGTTCGACGCCGTGTGCAGCGTGTGGCTGCTGCACCTGGCCGCCGGGCCCGCCGAGGTGCGGAGCATCGTCGGCGAGTGCGCCCGGGTGCTGCGGCCCGGCGGGATCTACGTCACGACGGTCGACAAGGCCGCCTCCCACAACGTCGGCAGTGACATCGATGTCGTCCTGTCCTCCCGGCCGCCCAGCCCGGTCCGGGACGCGGCGGCGGACGTCGAGTCCGCGGCCGCCGCCCACGGTCTGCTGCCGGCCGGGCAGGCCCGCTTCACCGGTCACGGCCAGGGCCGCAGCCCCCGCCGCACCATCGCCGACCTGCGCCGGGGCTGGTTCGTCACCCTGCCGCCCGGCGACCCCCTGGCCGACGGGTTCGCCACCCGCCTCGCCCACCTTCCCGACCAGGATCGGCCACGCCCCGACCCGGTGTTCAGCCTGCGGTCGTTCCGGAAGACGTGAACACCGGGCGGCGGGGGGAACCGGCGGAGCGGTACGGCGTCCACCGCACTCCCTGCGGCGGCCGCCCGCTCAGCCGACCGCGCAGGTCTGCTCACCCAGCTTGAACGCGGCCGGTTTCGCGTTCGTGCCCGACCGGTTCGCGGTGAACCCGAAGCTCACCGACGACCCCGCCGCCACGTTCGCGTTCCAGGCGACGTTCTTCGCCGTCACCGTCGGCCCCGACTGGGCCGCCTCGGCGTTCCAGGCCTGGGTCAGCTTCTGGCCGTCGGTGAAGGTCCAGGCGAGTGACCAGCCGTTCCAGGGGCTCGTGCCGGTGTTGGTGAGCTGGACGTCCGCCTGGAAGCCGCCCGACCATTGGCTGGTGATCTTGTAGGTGACCTGGCAGGCACCGGTCGGTGTGGGGCCGGGGCCCGGTCCCGGATCCGTGGTGCCGCCGCCGGAGCTGTCGCCGTAGAGGACGCCGCGGCCGTTCGTCGAGACGTAGACACGGCCGTACACCCGCGGGTCGCCGGTGATCGCGGCGCCCGTCCAGCCCCACTGGTGGGCGTCGTCGTTGATGCGGGTCCAGCTGGTGCCCTTGTCGGTGGAGCGGAAGATGCCGCGCACGCCGCCGATCTTCGCGCTGGTGTAGAGGGTCTGGTAGGAGGCGCCGGGGGCGGCCTTGCCGAAGCCGACGGTGTCGGCCTGCTCGACGTTCGGGAGCTTGGTGAAGCTTGCCCCGCCGTCCGTGGAGTGCCACAGTCCGTACGCGCCGTCCGTCGCCCCGCCCGCCAGCCACACGTCGCCCTTCCCTCCGGGCAGCGCCTTGAAGCGGACGCTGTCGCCGCCGGGCAGGCCACCGGCGGGTGACTCCTTGAACGTCGCCCCGCCGTCCGTGCTGACGTAGAACTTCCCGGACTTGAAGCCGTAGAAGGTCTTCGGGTCGACCCGGTCCGACTCGACGACGGCCCCGGCGGGGATTCCGGCGGAGGCCTGCCACGACGTGCCGAAGCCCGTCGCGTGATGGACACCGGCCCCCTCGGGACTCCACACGAAGCGGCTGCCGTCGGCCGCCGCCGCGACCGTGCCGCCGCCGCTCACGCCCGAAGGGTCGGTCCCGGCGAACCAGTTGGCGCCGTTGTCCGTCGAGAACGCGATGTGCGGCCCCGAGTCCAGGTTGCCCGTACGCACCACCGTGTTCGGGTTCGACTCGGCGAAGTCCAGGCTCGTGGTCGTGGTGAAGTTCGGCTGGGTGAACATCATCGACGGCACCTTCGTCAGGTCCGTGTGCCGGAAGCCGCCGATGTCACCCAGCGCGCTCAGCAGCGGCGCGCCGGACGGGGGAGAGGCGAGGTCGTTGACGGCGGTCTCCTCCAGCCCCCGCACCATCGGGGTGACGGCGAACTTGCTCCCGCTGTCCCAGTTCGTGAGGTTCTCGGTGCCGTAGACCGTCGCGCCGGTCCCGTACATCATCCGGTCGGAGTCGAACGGGTCGATCTCCAGCGCCTCCGTCATCCAGCCCAGCTTCGGCGTCTGCTCGGGCGGTTGAGGGTTCGCGCCCCAGGTCAGCCACGGCGAGGACGAGACGTCCATCGTGTAGCGGTTCTCGCGGTTCGGATACGACGTGTAGTCCCAGGCCTTGCTCCAGGTCGCACCGCTGTCCCTGGAGCGGAAGATCTGCGTGTCCGGCCACCAGGCGCTGTACGCGGTCGCCATGACCGTGCCCGGCTTCTGCCGGTCCACCGTCAGCCCGCTGAAACCGTAGAAGGTGTCCGCCTCGGCCACCGGGCTGATGTCCGTCCAGGTCCCCGTGCCCGTCGCGTACCGCCACAGCCGGCCCTTGCCGCCGTCGTACGGGCCGCCCTTGTCGCTGTACGCGAGATAGAGGTAGCCGTTCTTCGCGTCCAGGACGCCCTTGTGGGCCAGGTGGCCGGTGGGCTGCCCGGCCAGCCGCTGCCAGGTCGCGCCCGCGTCCGTCGACCGGTACACCGCGTTGTCCTTGTCGGCGACACCGACGTAGACCGTCTTCGTGGCGCTCCCGGCCGTGCCGGTGGACTCGTCGAAGGTGACCCAGACGATGCCCTGGTTGTCGGACGCGTAGCCGCTCGTGTCGCTCGGGTCCTGGGCGTAGTTGCCGACGTTCGGGAAGTTCGCCACCTGCGACCAGCCGGCCCCCGAGTCCGTCGACCGCCACAGCCCCTTGCCGCTGGGCGCACCCAGGTACAGCACGCTGTTGCGGTTCGGGTCGACGGCCAGCCGCTCGCCCATGCCCCGCCCCGGCATGTTGCCGCCCAGCTTGAACGGCAGGTTCGCCTTCTGCCAGCTCGCTCCCCGGTCGGAGGAGCGCATGACGGCGCCGTTCTTCGGGTCCCAGCTGTTCGTGTACGTCCCGACCGCCGCGTACACCCGGTTCGGATCGACGGAGTCGGACGCGATGCTGACCACGCCGGTGTGGCCCCAGTCGTCCCAGCCGACCGAGTCCAGCAGCGGCGTCCAGGTCTTGGAGGACTCCTGCCAGCGGTAGGCGCCGCCGATGTCCGTGCGGGCGTAGGCCAGGTTCCTCTCGGAACGGTTGAAGACGATGCCCGGTACGAACCCGCCCCCGTCGATCCGGGCGTTCTTCCAGGTGTACGTGTCGGCGGCGAGCTTCGGCGGGGGATCGGCGGCCAGGGCGGTGGGGGCGCCCGACAACAGCCCGGCCGCCAGCGCCAGCACGGCCGTGAGGATACGGGTTCTTCGCACGGTGGGGGTCCTTCCGTGAGGGGGGACGTGCGAGGGCCGGGCGGCCCCTGTGCGGGTGGAGCCGCCCGGCCGTGGTGGCCCCGCGTCAGGTGCAGGGCCGTGTACGCAGAGCTTCGGACGCTGTCTTGGGGGCGCGGGGCTGCATCGATATGCGGTTCCGCCGCGTGGGCGCGACCAGCCACACATGGCCCGCAGACAAAACCCACGCCCCCTCGGAGCGCCCGGCGGGGACTATTCGAGAAGCTCCGCGTACGAGCCCATGGCCAGGGCGATGTCCGCCTGGGCCCAGAACCGGTGATACGTGAACGACGGCACCGCACCGCCCGCGAGATAACTCTCGATCTTCGACCAGGCCGGATCGTCCTCGTAGAACGACCGGATCGAGTCGAACGTCGACGACGAGTTGATCGCGTCACCGTTCGGCATCGTGCCCGTCCAGCCGCTCGGGATGTACACCGGGTCGTCGAACCGGTTGTAGTCGGCCCGGTTCTCCGGGACCGCGATCCCGAGGGCGTCCTGGTGGTTGTCCCACATCCCGTCCAGCAGCTTCTTCGCCGCCGCCGCGGCCTCCGTGTCACCGGAGCGGTCCGCGTAGTACGTCAGGGTCTTGGCGAACGCGGCGGCCACACCCACGTCGTTGGTGTAGTCGGCGACGGTGACGCTCAGCCCGCTGTTGGCGCCGGGGCTGGAGGCGTTCCAGGTGTCGGGCTGGCCCGACCACTGCAACGTCGACGGGATGCGGAACGTGCCGTCCGGGTTGAACGTGGTCTTGGACAGCGCCCAGTCGACCCACTTGTCGAGGACCGTCTTGGCCTTCGCGTTCCCCGTCTGCTGGTACAGCTCGGCGACGCGCTCCATGGACCACGCCTGGAAGCCGAACCACTGGTTGGACGGTGGATCGTGGTACACGGGCTTCTCGTCGTAGTACATGCCGTAGAACGTCGACTTGCCCGACGGCGGGGTCGCGTACCGGCCGGCCCAGCTGTTGGTCGCGCCGCCCGCGATGGCACCCTCGCTCGACTGCAGCCAGCGGTAGAACTCCAGCTGCCGGTCCATGGACTTGGCCCAGTCCGCAGCGCCCGTCGCCGACTTCGGCTTCAGCGGCGCGTAGCTGCTGAGCGCGTACGCGGCCAGCGGGTTCTGGTAGCCCCCGTGGGCGTGGCTGGAGCCGATGCGCCAGGCCCAGCCGGCGTTGGTGTCGGTGGCGCCGCCCCAGGCGTAGTACCAGGACATCAGGTAGAACGAGGCGTCCTTGCCGGTGCCCGCCGGACAGGCCGACGGCCCGACGCAGTTGCCGACCTTCTTGAAGTACTTGTCGAACATGGAGTAGCGCAGGTAGTCGCCCATCTTGGCGGCCTTGCCCACCGTCGCGGAGACGGCGGAGCCCTTGCCCTGCTCCTTGGCCCACAGGTCCGCCCAGTAGGCGGCCTGCACGGCCCGCGCGTCGGCGTCCGGCGCGTTGGTGAACTTCCACTGCTTGGAGTAGGAGGCGTCCCCGGTGAACAGGTCCAGGTAGCCGTTCTTGCCGCCGTACTTGAAGGCGTCACAGGTCGGCTGCGGCACCGTCTCCCACACCGACTCCTGCGCGCCGCGCTGGAAGGTGTTGATGTAGGACGGGCCGGTGTCCGACGGACCCGCCTCGCACTTGCCGGGGGAGTTGCCGTAGCCGTAGACGTTGTCCACGTCCTGCAGCCAGTGCATGCCGTAGACGTCGTCCGTGCCGTACGCGCTCTTCAGCTCGCCCGCGATCGGGTCGGACCCGACCGAGACACCGGAGTCGAGCTTGGCCGGGTACTCGTTCGGTGTGTCCAGCTCGGGCGCGTAGGTGGCCGGCTTGGAGGCGTTGTAGAAGGAGTTGGTCGGCTGGTCGGCGTGGGTGGGGATCATGTACTTCTCCATGAGGTCCCACGCGCCGTTGAACTTCGACCAGTCTCCCGTCACCTTGCCGTACATGGCCTGGAGCCACAGGAGGTAGCTGTACGCCTCCGACGTGGTCTCGTGGCCGTGGTCCGGCGCCTCGACGATGAGTGTCTCGACCGAGTGGTACGGGATGCCCTCGGGGGAGAAGTAGCCGTTCGCCGGGTTGGTGATCTTCCCGTACAGCTCCAGGAAGCGGGCGTCGTACACCTTCGCCGCCGCCAGCTGGGTGACGGTGACCGAGGCCTTGGCGTGGCCCGGAGCCGTCGACTCGAACACGGCCGACCCGGTACCCGAGTTCCCGGCGGTGACGGTCACCTTCTGCGCGGTGTTCCAGTTCTGCGGCGTGAAGGTCAGCGAGGCGCCGGCCGAGACCGACAGGCCCGAGTTGCCGCTGGCGCGGGCCGAGGTCACCGTCACGTTCGCGGAAGGCTGCTTGGACAGCTTCACCTCGTAGGTGCCCGACTTGCCCGACTGGACGCCCAGTTGGAGCGGTGAGGCGACGACGGTCGGGCCCGAGGCCACGGTGATGCCGACCGGGGTGGAGTCGGCCGAGGCGCCCGTGCTGTCGTACGCCTTCGCCACCAGGGAGTGGCTGCCCACGGCCAGGTCGGAGACGGAGAGCGTGTAGGGCGAGCTCGTGTCCGTGCCCAGCAGCTTGGTGTCGTCGTAGAACTCCACCTTGCTGATGGTGGCGTTGTCCGCCGCAGCGGCGGTCGCCGCCAGGGGAACCGCCTGGCCCTGGGTGTAGACGGCGCCCGCGCTCGGGCTGGTCAGTACCGCGATCGGCGGCTGGTGCGCGCCGGTGCAGGGAGTGCCGTTGACCGAGAAGGACGTCGGCGCGGTGTTGCTGCCGCTGTACGAGAACTGGGCGCCGGTGGAGACGGCGGCGCCCGCGGCGACGCGCGCGTTGTGGGCGGCGTTCTTCACGGTGATGTTCTGGCCGGACTGTGACCAGGTGCCGTTCCAGCCGTTGCCCAGCTTCTGGTTGCCGGCGTAGGCGTAGGTCAGCGTCCAGCCGTCGATGACGTCCGTGCCGCGGTTGGTGAGGGTCAGGTCCACCGTGAAACCGGAGCCCCAGTCGTTCGTCTTGTAGTCGACACTGCACTGAAGTGCTGCTGCCTGCGCGGGAGTCGACCCCGAGGAGAGCATCGTCAACGGAAGCGCGAGAGCTGCGAGGGCGGCGGTCCACAACCGCCGCACGGCTCGGCGTCTCCGGGGTGGGGGATGCATGGTGCTGGTTCCTCCTTGCGGCTCGGAGAAGTCAAGGCTTGAACCAGTGGGAGCGCTCCCATAGTGCGGACACGTCAGGTACCGGTCAAGGTCCTTGAAGAGTCGAAAAGATTCGACGCCCCGCGTTGAGCAAAAGTCAGCAACTCCCCTGTTCTTTACTGTCACTTGGCGCTACCTTCCTTGGCACCAGTGGGAGCGGTTCCATCAGTCGACGCGTCCGTCACGGCGCGCCCGACCTGCAAGGAGTCGCTCATGCGACACCCCCCGCGTTCAGTACTTTGAGCCGCCGCCGGCGCGCGACGCCCGCGTGCGGCGGACAGTTGCCGCCCCGCGTCGGCCGCGTACGACGCCGCCGGGCTCCGCCCTGCCCGCGAACACCTCACCGCTCCGAGAACCCCCCACGGAACCGCGGAATTCGCAAGGAACCCCAACGGAAGAGGGACCCCCACTCATGAGCCGTACGAGAACCGCGTTACTGGCCGCCGTGGCCCTGGTCGCCGGCGCGACCGGCACCGCGTTCGCCGTCGACCCCGGCACGGCCGGCATCGCGGCAGTCCCCTGCACCGTCGACTACAAGATCCAGAACCAGTGGAGCACCGGCTTCACCGCCGCCGTGACGCTCACCAACAACAGCGCCGCCAAGTCCTCGTGGTCGCTGAAGTGGTCGTATGCCGGCGACCAGAAGGTCACCAGCGGCTGGAACGCCAAGATCAGCCAGAGCGGCGCCGCCGTCACCGCCGCCAACGAGGCCTACAACGGCCAGCTGGCGACCGGCGGTTCGGTGAGCTTCGGCTTCCAGGGCAGCTACAGCGGCAGCAACGCGATCCCGGCCACCTTCACCCTCGACGGCGTGACCTGCAACGTCGACGGCGGTGGCGGCCCCACGGACCCGCCGGACCCGGGGGGACCGTCCACCCGCGTGAACAACCCCTACGAGGGCGCGAAGGTGTACGTGAACCCGGAGTGGTCCGCGAACGCCGCCGCCGAGCCCGGCGGCAGCCGGGTCGCCAACCAGCCGACCGGTGTATGGCTGGACCGCATCGCCGCGATCAACGGCGCCGGCGGAAAGATGGGCCTGCGCGAGCACCTCGACGAGGCCCTGCGCCAGAAGGGGTCCGGCGAGCTCGTCGTCCAGTTCGTCATCTACAACCTGCCCGGCCGGGACTGCTCCGCCCTCGCCTCCAACGGCGAGCTCGGCCCGACGGAGATCGACCGGTACAAGACGGAGTACATCGACCCGATCAAGGCGATCCTCGCCGACCCGAAGTACGCCTCGCTGCGGATCGTCACCACGGTCGAGATCGACTCGCTGCCGAACCTCGTCACCAACACCGGCAGCCGCCCGACAGCCGTCCCGCAGTGCGACGTGATGAAGGCCAACGGCAACTACGTCAAGGGCGTCGGCTACGCGCTCAACAAGCTCGGCGACGTGCCCAACGTCTACAACTACGTCGACGCCGGGCACCACGGCTGGATCGGCTGGGACGACAACTTCGGTCCCACCGCCACCATCATGAAGGAGGCGGCGACCGCCGAGGGCGCCACGGTGAACGACGTCCACGGCTTCATCACCAACACGGCGAACTACAGCGCCCTGAAAGAGGACCACTTCACCATCAGCGACACCGTGGCCGGCAAGTCCGTCCGCGAGTCGAAGTGGCTCGACTGGAACCGCTACGTCGACGAGCTGTCCTACGCCCAGGCGTTCCGCAGCCAGCTGGTCTCGTCCGGCTTCAACTCGAGCATCGGCATGCTGATCGACACCTCCCGCAACGGCTGGGGCGGCACCGCACGGCCCACCGGACCAGGCGCGACGACCAGCGTCGACACGTACGTCGACGGCGGGCGCTACGACCGCCGCTTCAACGGCGGCAACTGGTGCAACCAGTCCGGAGCCGGCCTCGGCGAGCGCCCGAAGGCCGCCCCGGCCGCGGGGATCGACGCGTACGTGTGGATGAAGCCGCCGGGCGAGTCCGACGGGGCGAGCAAGCAGATCCCCAACGACGAGGGGAAGGGCTTCGACCGCATGTGCGACCCGACCTACACGGGCAACCCGCGCAACAACAACAACATGTCCGGTGCCCTGCCGGACGCGCCGCTGTCCGGGCACTGGTTCTCCGCCCAGTTCCGGCAGCTGATGCAGAACGCGTACCCGCCGCTGTCCTGACCCGTCCTCGCTGACCGGCTGATCCGCCGGGGCCCCGGCCCCGGCGGATTTGCCGCACCGGCAACAGCAGTGGCCTCCCCTCGGTGCGTCGGCGCACGCTGACCGCATCCGAGCGAGAGGCTGAACACCATGGCGCACGACCACGACCACGACCCCGTTCACCGGCAGGGCCACGGCCACCACCACGACCACACCGACATCGACTGGGCGGCGATGGCCCCGATGCTGGAATCCCAGGCCGAGCTGTTCACGTCGATGTACGAGCGGGCCCTGGCCTGGCTGGCGAAGGAGGTGACCGAACCGGGCCTGATCGTCGACGCGGGCAGCGGGCCCGGCGTCGTGTCGTGTCTGTTCGCCGAGACGTTCCCGGGCGCCCGCATCGTGGCCGTGGACGGCTCGGAGCCGCTGCTGGAGCTGGCCCGGGCCCGGGCGGAGCGGCAGGGGGTGGCCGACCGTTTCGGCACGGTTGCCGGGGAACTTCCGGACGTCCTGGGCGAGTTGGACTACCCGGCCGATCTGCTGTGGGCCAGCCGGACCCTGCACCACCTCGGCGACCAGCGGGCCGGGCTCGTCGCGTTCGCGGCCCGGCTGGCACCCGGCGGCACCCTGGCCCTCATGGAGGGCGGGCTGCCCGCCCGGTTCCTGCCCCGCGACATCGGCATCGGCCGCCCCGGCCTCCAGGCGCGCATGGACGCGCTGGAGGAGGAGTGGTTCACGAAGATGCGGCAGGACCTCCAGGGCCATGTCGCCGAGCCGGAGAACTGGCCCGCCCTGCTGGCCGCAGCGGGCCTGACGCACACCCGGACGCACAGCTTCCTCCTGGACCTTCCCGCCCCGGCCTCGGACCGCGCCCGCGCCCACGTCATCGACTCCCTGACGCGTTTTCGGGACACCCTCGCGGAGGGCCTCGACCACGACGACCGCGCCACCCTCGACCGCCTCCTCGACCCCGACGACAAGGCGGGCCTGCACCACCGCCAGGACGTGTTCGTGCTGGCGGCCCACACCGTGCACACCGCGGTCCGGCCCGCGTAGCTCCGCGTCCCTCACCGTCGAGGCCCTTGACACCGAGGCCCTTGACTTCGAGAGCGCTCCAGCTGATGGACTCCCCGGCATCGCACTCCGGCCGACACCACAGGGGGAGATCCATGGCTCAGGTCGCGCTCATCACCGGCGGCGGCGGGGGTCCCCCTGCTCGAGCGAAGTCGAGAGCTTGGGGGAGGGATCGGTGCCGCTGTCGCACGGCAGTTGCTGGACGCCGGGCACCGGGTGGCGGTCACCGGCCGCGGGGAGGAGCGGCAGCGTGACTTCGCCGAGGAACTGGGACGCCCCGAGGGGCTGCTGACACTCGTCGGTGACACCGCCGTGTACGACGACGTCCGCTCGGCGGTGGACAGCACTCTCAACTCTGAGATGCGGAAACGGAAGCGCCCCGGCCCGGGCCCCGCGACGGGGCTCCGGGCCGGGGCGCTTCCGGTGGTCCGGCACTGCGAGGGATTCCGGACCCGGGTGCCGCCGGTACGGCTCAGGCGCCGTTGAACTCCGCCGGGTCCGGGCCGATGCGCCGGTCCTCGTTCAGGGCGCTGATCGCCGCCAGGTCCTCGTCGTCGAGGCTGAAGTCGAAGACCTCGATGTTCTCCTTGATCCGCGACGGCGTCACGGACTTCGGGATCACCACGTTGCCCAGCTGGATGTGCCAGCGCAGCACGACCTGGGCCGGGGTGCGCTCGTGCTTGCGGGCGATGGCCACGATCGCCGGGACCTCCAGCAGACCCTTGCCCTGGCCGAGCGGCGACCAGGCCTCCGTGGCGATGCCCTGCTCCGCGTGGTACGCGCGGGAGGCGCCCTGCTGCAGATGCGGGTGCAGCTCGATCTGGTTCACCGCGGGGACGACCGACGTCTCGCCGATCAGCTTCCGAAGGTGCTCGGGAAGGAAGTTGGAGACGCCGATGGCCCGGATCCGGCCGTCGGCGTGCAGCTTCTCGAACGCCTTGTAGGTGTCGACGTACAGACCCCGCTCCGGCGTCGGCCAGTGGATCAGGTACAGGTCGACGTAGTCCAGGCCGAGCTTCTCCAGCGACGTGTCGAAGGCGCGCAGCGTGGCGTCGTAGCCCTGGTCGGCGTTCCAGAGCTTCGTGGTGACGAAGAGCTCCTCGCGGGGGACGCCGGAGCCGGCGATGGCCTTGCCGGTGCCCTCCTCGTTGCCGTAGATCGCCGCTGTGTCGATGCTGCGGTACCCGGCCTCCAGCGCCGTCGCGACGGCCGTCTCGGCCTCGTCGTCCGGCACCTGCCAGACGCCGAAGCCCAGCTGGGGCATCTCGACGCCGTTGTTCAGGATGATCGGGGGGACCTTGCTCACGAGCTCTCGATCCTTCGCTAAGTGGTCAGGTGTTCCTACCCATCGTCAACGATCACAGGCGGTGATGCATTCCTGACGGGAGATTCCGAAGCCACACCTGCCCCGCGATGCGGACGTCACGCCCGGTAGAGCGCTTCGACCTCGTTCTCGTACGCCTTTTCGATCGCCTTGCGCTTCAGCTTCAGCGACGGGGTCAGCAGCCCGTGCTCCTCCGTGAACGGCTGGGCGAGTATGCGGAAGGTGCGGATCGACTCGGCCTGCGAGACCAGGGTGTTGGCGGCGACCACCGCACGGCGCACCTCCGTCTCCAGATCCGCGTCGCGCACCAGCTCCGCGGGGGACATCTGCGGCTTGGCCCGCATGGCCAGCCAGTGCTCGACGGCCTCCTGGTCGAGGGTGACCAGGGCGGCGATGTACGGGCGGTCGTTGCCGACGACGATGCACTGGTTGACCAGCGGGTGGTCCCGGACGCGTTCCTCCAGCACACCGGGTGACACACTCTTGCCGCCGGATGTGACCAGGATCTCCTTCTTGCGGCCGGTGATGGTGAGGAAGCCGTCCTCGTCCAGCGCGCCGAGGTCGCCGGTGGCGAGCCAGCCGTCGTGCAGGGTCGCGTCGGTGGCCTTCTGGTTGTTGAGGTACCCCTGGAAGACGTTCGCGCCGTGCAGCCAGATCTCGCCGTCGTCCGCGATGTGCACGGTCATGCCGGGAATGGGCAGCCCGACCGTGCCGAAGCGGGTGCGCCCTGGCGGGTTGGCGGTCGCGGCGGCGGTGGTCTCCGTCAGGCCGTAGCCCTCGTAGATGTGCACGCCCGCCCCGGCGAAGAACAGCCCGAGCCGGCGGTCCATCGCCGAGCCGCCGGACATGGCGTGCTTGATGCGGCCGCCCATCGCGGCGCGGATCTTGGTGTAGACGAGCTTGTCGAACAGCTGGTGCTGCATGCGCAGGCCCGCCGACGGGCCGGGGCCGGTGCCCCAGGCCTTGGCCTCCATCGCGTCCGCGTACTTGATGGCGATGTCGACGGCCTTCTCGAACGGGCCGGAGCGGCCCTCCTTCTCGGCCTTGCGGCGGGCCGCGTTGAACACCTTCTCGAAGATGTACGGCACGGCCAGGAAGAACGTCGGCTTGAACGCGGCCAGGTCCGGCAGCAGGGCCGCCGCGTTCAGCTGCGGCTGATGGCCGAACTTCACCTTGCCGCGGATGCCGGCGACCTGGACCATACGCCCGAAGACGTGCGCGAGCGGCAGGAACAGCAGGGTCGCCGCCTCGTCGCCGCGCTTGGAGTGGAACACCGGCTCCCAGCGCTCGATGACGGTGTCCGCCTCGTACATGAAGTTGCCGTGCGTGATGACGCAGCCCTTGGGGCGGCCGGTGGTGCCCGAGGTGTAGATGATCGTGGCGACCGAGTCGGGTGTGACGGCCTGCCGGTGGCGGTGCACCACCTCGTCGTCGAGGTGCGCGCCCGCGTCGTACAGCTCGTGCACGGCCCCCGAGTCGAGCTGCCACAGGCGGCGCAGCCGGGGCAGCCGGTCGATGACGGTGGCGATCGTCATGGCGTGGTCCTCGTGCTCCACGACCGCGGCCGTCACCTCGGCGTCGTACAGCATCCAGAAGCACTGCTCGGCCGAGGACGTCGGATAGACCGGCACGACCTGGGCGCCGATCGTCCACAGCGCGTAGTCGAAGAGGGTCCACTCGTAGCGGGTGCGGGACATGATCGCGACCCGGTCGCCGAACCGGATGCCGCTCGCCAGCAGCCCCTTGGCCAGGGCGAGCACCTCGTCGCGGAACTCGGCGGCGGTGACATCCCGCCACTGGCCCGCGTCGTCCTTGCGGCCCAGCGCGATGTGCAGCGGGTCTTCCCGGGCATGCTCGAAGACCACGTCGGCCAGACCACCCACCGGAGGTGCCAACGCCAACGGAGGGTTGGTGAACTCGCGCAATCCCCGCTCCCCGCTCCTCAGCGCTTCAGTCGAGTGACGCCCCGCACAGCGCCGTGAAAGCTACCCCAACCGGCCAGGGGGCGGGAGGGGGTGCGAAGGCGAGCGGCCCCCTCGTATGCGCTGGTCAGTCAGGGAAAAAAGCGCTCACATGGGGAAGGGTCGGACACAATCCTGACGGTTGAGTAAGTTTCGGTGCCGTAATCTCCACCGAATCTGTACGAGTCCGGCCGGGGCGCGTCGCGCCTCACTGCGGGGTCTCTTCGGTCAGCGGGGCGACGGCGGATTCTGTCACTCCGCTTCGTCACAGCCCCTTGCGCTCGCTGCGGTGCAGACGGTCCCCACCTGCCAGGATCGCCGCCGCGAGGGCGTCCGCCGCGCCCTGGGCGGAGGGCCGGCGCCGGCCGTGGACGAGGACGAAGTCGACCTGCCCCAGCTCCGGCAGCCCCGCCCGCTCCGGGACCCGGACCAGTCCCGGCGGGATGAGGCCCCGGGAGTGGGCCATCACCCCGAGCCCGGCCCGGGCCGCCGCGACCAGGCCGTTGAGGCTCCCGCTGGTGCACACCACGCGCCAGTCCCGGCCCTGCCGCTCCAGGGCCTCCAGGGCGAGCGCGCGGGTGATGCCCGGCGGCGGGTAGACGATGAGCGGCACCGGGCGGTCCGGGTCGAGCCGGAGCCGCTCCGCGCCGATCCACACCAGCCGGTCGTGCCGGACCAGCTCGCCCCGCGGGTCCTCGGGTCGCCGCTTGGCCAGCACGAGGTCCAGCTTCCCGGCCGCCAGCTGCTCGTGCAGCGTGCCCGACAGCTCGACCGTCAGCTCCAGGTCGACCTCCGGGTGCTCGTGCCGGAAGCCCTCGAGGATCTCGGGCAGCCGGGTCAGCACGAAGTCCTCCGAGGCGCCGAAGCGCAGCCGGCCGCGCAACCGGGTGCCCGTGAAGAACGCCGCCGCCTGCTCGTGCACCTCCAGGATCCGGCGCGCGAAGCCGAGCATGGCCTCGCCGTCCTCCGTCAGCTCCACCGAGTGGGTGTCCCGGGTGAACAGCGTGCGCCCGGCGGCGTCCTCGAGCCGCCGCACGTGCTGGCTGACCGTCGACTGCCGCAGCCCGAGCCGCCGCGCGGCCTGCGTGAAGCTCAGCGTCTGCGCCACCGACATGAAGGTGCGCAGATGGGACGGGTCGTACATGCCCCTCACGTTATCGCGAAACGCGATGACAGTGAGAGCCGTATACGGGATTCCCGATCGCCGGACCGCGGAGCAGGATGGAAGGGGGCCGCTGCGGCCCCGGACCGACCGAAGTACCAAGCAAGTGGAGCACCGTGAAACGCCTGCGCTGGCCGAGCCGGCTGCCGATCGACCCCTACATCCTGCTGCTTCTCGGGACGGTGGGCCTCGCCGCGCTGTTCCCGGCACGCGGGCCGGCCGCGGATGTCGCCTCCGGCGCCTCCACGGCGGCGGTCGCCCTCCTCTTCTTCCTGTACGGTGCCCGGCTGTCCACCCGCGAGGCGCTCGACGGGCTGCGCCACTGGCGGCTCCACGTCACGGTCCTGGCCTGCACCTTCCTGGTCTTCCCGCTGCTCGGGCTCGCGGCCCGCGGGCTGGTCCCGGTGATCCTGACGGACCCGCTCTACCAGGGACTGCTCTTCCTCACGCTCGTCCCGTCGACCGTGCAGTCGTCGATCGCCTTCACGTCGATGGCCCGCGGCAACGTGCCCGCCGCGATCTGCGCGGGCTCCTTCTCCTCCCTCGTCGGCGTCGTCGCCACCCCGCTGCTCGCGGCCTCGCTGCTCGGCGGCAACGGCGGCGGCTTCTCCGCCGACTCGCTGCTGAAGATCGTGCTGCAACTGCTGGTGCCGTTCCTCGCCGGACAGGTGCTGCGGCGCTATATCGGCAGCTTCGTCACTCGCCACAAGAAGGTCCTCGCCCTGGTGGACCGCGGTTCGATCCTGCTCGTCGTCTACACCGCGTTCAGCGCGGGCATGGTGCAGGGCATCTGGCACCAGGTCAGCCCCGCCCGGCTCGGTGGCCTGGTCGTCGTCGAGGCGGTGATCCTCGCCGTGATGCTGCTGTTGACCTGGTACGGCGGCAAGGCGCTGCGCTTCGGCCGCGAGGACCGGATCGCGATCCAGTTCGCCGGCTCGAAGAAGTCCCTGGCCGCCGGACTGCCCATGGCGAGCGTCCTGTTCGGCGCGCAGGCGGCGCTGGCCGTGCTGCCGCTGATGCTCTTCCACCAGATGCAGCTGATCGTCTGCGCGGTGATCGCCAAGCGGCGCGCCCGGGAGGCGTCGGCGGAGGTCACCGCACCGAAGCCAGGCGCAACGACACGAAGCGCGGTCGGTACAGGGACACGTTCCGGCTGAGCTGGGCCGCGGCGCCCGTCGTCTCCAGCCAGTTGACGTCGTAGCTCAGCACGAGCCGCCCGTCGCCGCTCAGCACCGGATGCGCCTGCGGGTTGTAGGCGGCGACCTGCCCCTGGGGCAGCGGTGGGCTGAATTCCTTCGCCGGACCGTGCCACGGCCCGGCCGGCGAGCAGGACCAGTAGGACGCGACGGTGGTGAGCCCCTTCGGGCCGGCGGCCATCGTGAACAGCACGTACGTGCCCCCTTCCCGGACGACCGAGAACGCGCTGCCCACGCCCTTGCGCCGCCCGTCCCCGAGCACCGGCCGGGGGCGGGCGCCGGGCACCCACGCCGAACCGCTCCAGTACTGCCAGGCCGACGGGTCGCCGAGCGCGCCCTTGGGCACCCGGGCCGCGTACGCGTGCGACACGGGCCGGGAGGCGGCCCGGCCGTCGTCGCCGCCGAACACATAGGTCCAGCCGTCCTCCTCGACCAGCGACGTACCGAACAGCACCCGCCGGGACGGGTCGGGGACCCGCTGCTGGCCGAGCACTTCGACGACCGACTCCAGGCGCAGGCCGGGCAGCGACAGCGTGGCGACCTCGGTGGCGGTGGGCACGCCGTAGATCCAGGGCGCCTGGCCCGCCGTGCGCACCCACAGCAGCACTCGGACGACCTGCTCCGAGGAGCCGGGGGAGCGGGGTTCGACGCGGGCGGCGACCGGCCAGCGCCACTGGTTCGGCGCCGGGTCGGCGAACAGCGGGGCGGGCAGGGTGGTGTCGAGGCGGCCGTCGCGCATCAGCACCGCCGAGTTGCGCACCAGCGGCGTGCCGGCGTCCCGCCAGGCGTAGGACTCGCCGTGCGGGTTGGGCGGGCCGTACACCCGGCCCAGATAGGTGTCCGAGAACAGCCACAGCACCCGGCCGTCCGGCAGCCGCACCGAGTGGGTGCCGTCGCCGCCGGTCCAGTCGTCCGTGCGGCTCGCGTCGTCGCCGTAGCGGGAGAACTCGGCGGTGAGGCCGTCGTCCGTCTTCCAGGAGCCGACCGTGAGCGCCGGACAGGAGTCGTCCGGCCTCTCGTCGTCCGGAAGGGCGATGAGCAGCGCGGCGCCGAGAACCAGGACCAGCAGCAGGCCGATCCCGGTTCCCGTGCGCTGTCGTGCTCGTGCTGCTCCTGAGTCGTCGGGCACGTCGGGTGACGTTAGTTGCTGCCGCTCACCTGGTCCATGGGGAGCCACAGCACCGTGCCCCGGGAGGCCGCGCCCGACGCGCCGGAGGCCAACTCCTCGTCGCTCAGGGCCCGTTTCCACACCCGGACGTCGTCGATCGCTCCGGTGAGGAACGCCCGGCTGTCCATGCGCTGCCCGATGTGCACGCCGAACGGGGAGTTGCGGCTGACCGAGCCGGGCACGTCCGCGGTGCCGATCGCCTCGCCGTCGAGGAAGAGCGTCAACCGCCCTCCGCCGCGGCGCAGGGCCAGATGGTGCCAGCGGCCGTCGTTGTGGGCGCCGTCGGCCGCCACCGAGGCGGACCTGACGGTCGTCGCGCCGGACCGGGTGGTGATCAGCCCCCGGACCCGGTTGCTCGCCGGTTCCCCGCGCAGCCAGATCTGCGGCTGGGTGGTGCCGATGCCGCCCATCCACAGGAAGGGCTGTTCGCCGGTCGTGGCCGTGTAGCGGAAGTGCAGCGAGGCCGTGAAGTCCCCCTCGCCGAGCGGGAGCCGGGACCGGTAGGGCAGCCGTACGGCGTCGTCGCTGCCGTCGAACGACAGCGCGCCCCCGCGGACGCCGGCCGTGCGCCGGGCGCCGCCGAGCACCGCCGCGGGCCTGGCGCCCGCGGCCGCGTCGCGCGTGGTCGGGTCGGCGCCCCGGCGCGGCTTCAGCCAGTCCTCGGTGAAGCGGGCGAAGCGGATCTCGTCGCGCGCGTCGGCCGCGCCGCCCTCGTACAGCAGGCCCACCGTCGTGCCGTCGACGGCCGCCATGTCGGAGTAGCCCGACCAGTCCGTGGTGACGACCGTGCCCCGGTCCACGCTCTCCCAGGTGCGTCCGCCGTCGTAGGAGGAGCGGACCATCATCGTGCGGCGGCGGTCGGGGTCGGCCGGGGCGGACAGCAGCATCCGGTCGCCCAGGCGCAGGGTCGCGCCCTGGACCTGTGGGGTGTACAGATCCGGGAGGTCGCGGAACGGCGTGGCGAAGCTGTCGCCGCCGTCCGTGCTGAGGGTCTGGGAGCGGTGTCCGAGGTCGGTGCCGTCCTGCTCCCGGCCGCTGACGAGCAGGGCGCCGTCGGCGCGTTCGGCGAGCGTCACCTCGGACGGCTTCTGCCGGAACACGCCGTCCGGCCCTATGGGCCAGGTGTCCGTGGCGCCGACGCGCCAGGAGTCGCCGCCGTCGTCGCTGACCACCAGCGCGGCGTGGTTGGCGGAGACCCGGCTGCCGTTCCACGTCTCGGTGTTGACGCCGAAAACCAGCCGCCCGGCATGCCTGCCGCGGGTCAGCTGGATGCCGTGCACGGGTCCGGTCGCGTACCAGGAGTTCCAGTGTTCGGGCAGGATCTCGTCGCTCAGATCGCGCGGCTCCGACCAGGTGCGGCCGTCGTCGTCGCTGTGCTGCAGGTGCGGGGTGCGGTCACAGGGGACGGTGCAGTTTCCGGTGTCCGTACGGCCGGTGTTGTACGTCTCGGCCAGCAGGATCCGGCCCGTGCCGCGGTCCACGACCGGCGCCGGGTTGCCGTGTGTGTCGCCCGCGCCCTCGGTGACGACCTGGAGCGGCCCCCAGGTGCGGCCGCCGTCGGTGGAACGCTTGAGGACGATGTCGATGTCGGCCGCGTCACCGCAGTTGAGGACGCGGCCCTCGGCGAACGCCAGGAGTGTGCCGCTGGTGGTGCGCACGATCGCCGGGATCCGGAAGCAGGCGTAGCCCGGGTCCTGGGACGCCTTGAAGAGCACCTGCTGGTCGAACTCCGGTGAAGCGGCCGCGGGTTGGCTGTGCGCCGGGGCGGTCGGCGCGAGCAGCGCGCCGGCGGCGACGGCGGCTGTCAGGGTGGATCTCAGACGTGCGTGAAGACGTGACGGCATGGTGCGACCTGCCCTTCATGCGTCTGTCGGCTGGACCACCGGGGCGTGGGAACAGACATCCGGTCATTCGGACATCCCACGTCCCATGTGTGGGCCACAGACGGTACTTGGGTTCACAGACCCCCCACAAGAAGCGTGCGTCAGGGGATCAGGACGACCTTGCCCAGGTTGGACCGCCCCTCGATCTCCCCGTGCGCCTTGGCAGCGTCCTCCAGGGCGAACTCCCCGTGGACGACGGGCCTGAGCTCCCCGGCCGCGAACAGGCGCCACAGCTCCTCACGCCACCGCTCGTACAACTCCGGCTTCCCGCGGGCGATACGGGCCATCTGGAATCCGATCACCGACTTGGCGCCCACGAGCAGGTCGTACGCCTGGATGGTGCCACCGCCCGAGCCGTACGCCACCAGCCGCCCCTCGGGGACGAGGGCGTGCAGCGCAGGGGTGAGCAGCTCGCCGCCGACCGCGTCCAGGACGTAGTCGACCGGGGTGCCCCAGCCGGTGTCGCCGTACGTGATGACGTGGTCGGCGCCGAGGCCCCGGACGAACTCGGCCTTGGCCGCGTCGGAGACGGCTCCCACGACCCGTCCGGCGCCGCGCGTCCTGGCCAGTTGCAGGGCCAGGTGGCCGACTCCGCTCGCGGCCGCGGTGACCAGGACCGCCTCGCCCGGCTCGGGGCGGGCCGCCTCCAGGGCACCGAGGGCGACCAGTCCGCTGCGGACCAGGGCGACCGCGTCGACGGCGCTCGCGTCCGCCGGAACCGGGGAGGTCATGGCCTCGTGCAGCAGCGCGAAGTCGGCGTAGCCGTGGCCGAAGCAGAGTCCGGTCACCCGGTCGCCGGTGCCGAAACCCGTGACGCCCTCGCCGACGGCCATGACCTGCCCGGCGATCTCGCCGCCGAGCGGGACGGGCTCGGCCGACTCGGTGACCTTGCGTACGACCGGGAGCGTCACGCCGATCGCCTCCGCGCGCACGAGCAGCTCTCCGGGGCCGGGCACGGGGAGCGGGGCCTCCTCCACGAAGAGAGGGCCGCCTCGGGATTCGTAGCGGACGCGGCGCATCGCACCTCCGGGGTCGTTGGTGATCCCCATGAATTCATGGGGGAGCCCAACGGTATAGGAGGATCATAGGAAGAACCAACGACTTTGCGGTTAGGCTGCGCCCATGTCGGAAGCCCCCCTCCCCGCGATCCGCTCCCTGCCCAGCTGGCTGCTCGGCCGCGCCGCCGCCCGCGGCCGGGCCCTGGTGGCCGAGGCACTGGCCGGGGAGGACATGCGGATGTGGCACCACGTCGTACTGTCCGCCGTGCGTGACCTCGCGCCCGTCGCCCAGGCCGACCTCGGCCGCGGGATCCGGCTGGACCCCAAGGACCTGGTCGGTGTGCTCAACGAGCTCCAGGCGGCCGGTCTGGTGGTCCGCGAGCCCGACTCGAAGGACCGCCGCAAGAACGCGGTGTCCCTCACGGAACAGGGGGCACGGCTGCTGAAGCGCTGCGAGAAGGCGGCCCGCGCCGCCAACGACGAACTGCTCGCACCGCTGTCGGCGGCCGAGCGGGAACAGCTCATGGAGATGCTGCTCCGGATATCCGCCACGGCCGAGTAGGCGCGACGCCCCGGGGCGCCGCGACCGGGCAGGCCGAGACGGGGCCCCTACGGCGCAGGGGGCGCTCCCCGCCGGTCGGGGCCCCGCCGCCGTGTCGCGGGAGGGACCTGCTCAGCCCTGGGCGGCCGCGGCCCGCACAGCGATCCGGTCCGCACCCGCGTACACGTTCATGGAGCTGCCCCGCAGGAAGCCCACCAGCGTCAGACCCGCCTCGGCGGCCAGGTCCACCGCCAGCGAGGACGGGGCCGACACCGCCGCCAGCACGGGGATGCCCGCCATCACGGCCTTCTGCGCCAGCTCGAAGGAGGCCCGGCCCGAGACGAGCAGGACCGCCCGGGACAGCGGCAGGTCCCCGCTCTGCAGGGCACGGCCGACCAGCTTGTCGACCGCGTTGTGCCGGCCCACGTCCTCCCGGACGTCCAGCAGCTCGCCCTCTTCCGAGAACAGGGCCGCCGCGTGCAGGCCCCCGGTCCGGTCGAAGACCCGCTGGGCCGCGCGCAGCCGGTCGGGGAGGCCCGCGAGCAGCTCGGGGGAGAGCCGGACCGGGGGAGTGTCGGCGACGGGCCACCGGGCCGTGGTGCGCACCGCGTCCAGCGACGCCTTGCCGCACAGCCCGCAGGAGGACGTGGTGTAGACGTTGCGCTCCAGCGTGATGTCAGGGATCACCACGCCTGGGGCCGTCTTCACGTCGACCACGTTGTACGTGTTCGATCCCTCGGACGTCGCCCCGGCGCAGTAGACGATGTTCTGCACGTCCTGCTGCCCGGCCAGCACCCCCTCGCTGACCAGGAACCCCGCCGCCAGCGCGAAATCGTCGCCAGGGGTGCGCATGGTGATCGCCAGGGGCTTGCCGTTGAGCCGGATCTCCATCGGCTCCTCGGCGACGAGCGTGTCCGGCCGGCTGGAGACCACCCCGGCCCGGATGCGGATCACCTTGCGTCGTTCCGTGACTCGTCCCATGTCCTGATCAGTCCCGGTTCTGTACGTGCTGGTAGCCGAAGCGGCCCTTGATGCAGAGGTTGCCGTGGGTCACCGGGTTGTCGTGCGGCGAGGTGACCTTCACGATCTCATTGTCCTGCACGTGCAGCGTCAGGTTGCAGCCCACGCCGCAGTACGCGCACACCGTGGTCGTCTCCGTCTGCCGCGCCTCGTCCCAGGTACCCGCCGCCCGCATGTCGAACTCGGACTTGAAGGACAGCGCGCCCGTGGGGCACACCTCGATGCAGTTCCCGCAGTACACGCACGCAGAGTCCGTCAGCGGCGCGTCGTGCTCCACCGCGATCCGGGCGTCGAAACCGCGTCCCGCGACCGAGATCGCGAAGGAGTTCTGCCACTGGTCACCACAGGCGTCCACACACTTGTAGCAGAGGATGCACTTGTCGTAGTCGCGGACGTACAGCTCGTCGTCGACCCTCGGCTCCTCGTTCAGCCGCGCCGCGTCCGGGCCGAAGCGGTCCGGCTTCGCCTCGTACTCCTTGAGCCACCCGGCGACCTCCGGGGTCGTCGACAGGTCGACCGAGGACGCGAGCAGTTCCAGGACGACCTTGCGGCTGTGCCGGGCGCGCTCGGTGTCCGTGCGCACCTCCATCCCCGGCTCGGCCTTGCGGGAGCAGGCCGGGACCAGCGTCCTGGCCCCCTCGACCTCGACGACGCAGAGCCGGCAGGCGTTCTTCGGGCGCAGGGTGTCGCCCTCGCACAGGGTCGGGATGTCCTTCCCGGCCGCCCGGCAGGCGTCCAGGATCGTCGAGCCCTCGGGGACCCGGGCCTCCTCGCCGTCGAGGGTGAACTCCAGCATGCGGCGCGGGATCCCCAGCGGTGTGACGGTCATTCGTACGCCCCCAGACGGTCGATGGCGGATTCCACGGCGTTCCACGCGGTCTGCCCCAGACCGCAGATCGAGGCGTCCCGCATGGCGCGGCCGACCTCCCGCAGCAGCGCGATGTCGTCGGCTGCGTCGGCGCCCGTGCGCTCCACGATCCGGTGCAGCGCCTCCTCCTGCCGCACCGTCCCGACCCGGCAGGGCACGCACTGCCCGCACGACTCGTCGCGGAAGAACTCCGCGATGCGCAGCAGCAGCCGGGGCAGGGGCACGCCGTCGTCGAAGGCCATGACGACCCCCGAGCCGAGCGTCGTGCCCGCCTCGCGCGTCCCTTCGAAGGTGAGCGGCACGTCCAGCTCGTCGGGCCGTACGAAACCGCCGGCCGCCCCGCCGAGCAGCACCGCCCGCAGCCCCTCGCGCACCCCGGCCAGGGCGAGCACCTCGCCCAGCGTCGCGCCGAACGGCACCTCGTAGACACCGGGCCGCTCCACACTCCCCGACACACAGAACAGCTTCGGGCCGGTGGAGCGCCCCGTGCCGATCTCCGCGTACGCCGGGGCACCCATGGTCAGGATCGGCAGGACGTTGACCAGCGTCTCCACGTTGTTCTCGACCGTCGGCTTACCGAACAGGCCCTTCTCCACCGGGAACGGCGGCTTGGAGCGGGGCTCGCCCCGATAGCCCTCGATGGAGTTGAACAGGGCCGTCTCCTCACCGCAGATGTAGGCGCCCGCGCCGCGCCGGATCTCGATGTCGAAGGCGTAACCCTGCCCGAGGACGTCGTCGCCGAGCAGCCCGCGCGCACGGGCCTGCGTGATCGCGTGCTCCAGCAGGTGCAGGGCGCGCGGGTACTCGCCGCGCAGATACAGGTAGCCCTTGTGCGCGCCGGTCGCGTACCCGGCGACCGTCATCGCCTCGACGAGCGCGTACGGGTCGCCCTCCATGAGCACCCGGTCCTTGAAGGTGCCCGGCTCCGACTCGTCGGCGTTGCAGACGAGGTGGTGCGGACGGTCGGGCTGGGACGCCGTGGCCTGCCACTTGCGGCCGGTGGGGAAGGCGGCGCCGCCGCGCCCGACCAGACCCGAGTCGGTGACCTCGCGGATGACCCCGGCGGGACCCAGCTCGAAGGCCCGGCGCAGGGCGGTGTAGCCGCCGTGGGCGCGGTAGTCGTCGAGGGACGACGGGTCGACCACGCCGACGCGGTGCAGCAGCATCAGACCGTCCTGCCCCGCCTGGGGCACCGCCAGCGCGGCCGGTGGCTCCTCGGGCGCGGAGCCGGGCGAGTTCGCGGCGAGCACGGCCTCCTCGACGGTCGCCGGCGCCGAGACCGCCGTACGGACGGGGTCCCCGGCCTTGATCGCGAGTGCGGCCGGCGCCCGTTCGCACAGGCCCAGGCACGGGCTGCGCTCGACACTCACCCCGCTGCCGGGGCCCAGCCGCGCCTCGATCCCGGCGCACAGCCGAGGCGCCCCGGCCGCCGCGCACGCCAGGTCCGTGCACACGTGCAGCACGGTCGCCGGACGGGGCCTGACCGAGAACATGGCGTAGAAGGTGGCGACCCCGTAGGCCTCCGCCGGCGGCACCGTCAGCCGCCGGCACAGGTAGTCGAGGGCGCCCTCGCTGATCCAGCCGATCCGGTCGTTGACGGCGTGCAGCCCCGGCAGCAGCAGGTCGCGGCGGTCCCGGGCCTCGCGTCCGCCACGCGCCCACCTCAGATCGGCGTCGGAACGGTCGGCACCCTCCCAGGAGGACTCGGGAGGCCCGAGCAGGGCGTCGACGGCCGACCGTTCCTCGTCCGTCGGTTTGCTGTCACCGAAGTGCAGGTCCACGTACGTTCACCCCACGATGGTCGCGATGGGCAGCTTCTCGATCCGGATCGCCGACGCCTTGAACTCCGCCGTCCCCGCGATCGGGCAGTTCGCCTCGATCGTCAGCTGGTTGGTGTCCACCTCGTCCGGGAAGTGCATGGTCATGAAGGCGAGCCCCGGCCGCAGCGCGGTGTCCACCCACACCGGCGCGGTCACCGACCCGCGCCGCGAGGTCACCTGGACGTGCTCGCCGACCACGACCCCGTAGCGCTCGGCGTCCTCCGGGCTCAGCTCGATGAACTCGCCGCGCCTGAGCGGCGAGGCGTAACCGCCGCTCTGCACGCCGGTGTTGTACGAGTCGAGCCGCCGCCCGGTGGTGAGCCGGACCGGGAACCGCTCGTCGGTGAGGTCCACGGGCGGGTCGTGCTGCACGATCCCGAATGGCGCGAGCGGGCCGCGCCGCGCCGGGTCGGACTCCCACAACCGGCCGTGCAGATACGTCGGTTCGATGTCGTCCGTGCTCGGGCAGGGCCACTGGATGCCCTGGTGTTCCTCCAGGCGCTCGTACGTCATGCCGTAGTGGTCGGGCGAGACGGACCTCAGTTCGTTCCACACGGTCTCGGCGTCGGCGTACTTCCAGTCGTGCCCGAGGCGGGCGGCGAGGTCGCAGATGATGTCGATGTCCTCGCGGGCCTCGCCGGGCGGGGTGACGGCCTTGCGGACGCGCTGGACCCGCCGTTCGCTGTTGGTGGTCGTGCCGTCGGTCTCGGCCCAGCCGGCGGTGGCCGGCAGCACGACGTCGGCGAGCTGGGCCGTCTTCGTGAGGAAGATGTCCTGAACGACCAGGAAGTCCAGGGCCTTCAGCCGCCGTACGGCCTGCTCGCTGTCCGCCTCGGACTGCGCCGGGTTCTCACCGATGCAGTAGACGGCCTTGAGCGTGCCGTCCTCCATGGCCTCGAACATCTCCGTGAGGTTCAGGCCGTAGTGCGGCTGGATGACGGTGTCCCAGGCCGACTCGAACTTGAGCCGGGTGTCCGGGTCGAGGATGTCCTGGAAGCCGGGCAGCCGGTTGGGGATCGCGCCCATGTCGCCGCCGCCCTGCACGTTGTTCTGCCCGCGCAGGGGTTGCAGGCCCGAGCCGTAGCGGCCCACGTGCCCGGTGAGCAGCGACAGGTTGATCAGGGCGCGGACGTTGTCGGTGCCGTTGTGGTGCTCGGTGATGCCCAGGGTCCAGCACAACTGGGCCCGTTCGGCACGGGCGTAGGCGTGCGCGAGTTCGCGGATCGCCGCGGCCGGTACGCCCGTGACCTTCTCGGCGAGCGACAGCGTCCACGGCTCGACCAGGGCCTTGTACTCCTCGAAGCCGCTGGTGGCCCGCGCGATGAACGCCTCGTTCGCGAGGCCCGCATGGATGATCTCGCGGCCGATCGCGTGCGCCATCGGGATGTCCGTGCCGACGTTGATCCCCATCCAGCTCTCCGCCCACTCGGCGGTCGACGTCCGGCGCGGATCGACCGCGTACATCCGGGCGCCGTTCCTGATCCCCTTCAGCACGTGCTGGAAGAAGATCGGGTGTGCGAACCGGGCGTTGGAGCCCCACATCACGATGACGTCGGTGTGTTCGATCTCCTCGTACGACGACGTGCCGCCGCCCGAGCCGAACGCCGCGGACAGGCCCGCCACGCTCGGGGCGTGGCAGGTGCGGTTGCAGGAGTCGACGTTGTTGGTGCCCATGACGACCCGGGCGAACTTCTGCGCCACGTAGTTCATCTCGTTGGTGGCGCGGGCGCAGCTGAACATCCCGAAGGCGTCGCGGTTGCGCCCGAGGCCCAGGGCGGCCCGGTCCAGGGCCTCCTCCCAGGTGGCCTGCCGGAACGGCTCATCGCGGGAGTCACGGACGAGGGGGTGGGTGAGCCGGGTGTAGGTCGTGGGGGTCCGGTCGCGTTGCCTCATGCGGCGCTCCTCAGCGAGAGCAGGTCCGAGATGGCGTGCACGGTGCGCAGGGTGGGCACCTCCACGCCGGTGATGTCCGCCAGCTCGACGACCGCCGCGAGCAGCACGTCGAGTTCGAGCGGCTTGCCGCGCTCCAGGTCCTGGAGCGTGGAGGTGCGGTGGTCGCCGACCCGCTCGGCACCGGCGAGCCGGCGCTCGATGGAGACACCGACCTCGCAGCCGAGGGCCTCGGCGACCGCCAGCGTCTCGGTCATCATGATCTCGATGACCTTGCGGGTGCCGCCGTGCAGACACATCTGCCGCATGGTCGCGCGGGCCAGGGCGCTGATCGGGTTGAAGGAGATGTTGCCGAGCAGCTTGACCCAGATGTCGCTGCGCAGGTCCGGTTCCACCGGGCACTTCAGACCGCCGGCCTGCATGGCCTCGCTGAAGTCGAGACAGCGGGCGGAACGGCTGCGGTCGGGCTCGCCGACGGAGAACCGCGTGCCCTCCAAGTGGCGTACGATCCCCGGCCCTTCGAGTTCGGTCGCCGCGTAGACGACACAGCCGATGGCCCGTTCGGGCGCGAGCACCGCACTGACCGCGCCGTCCGGGTCGACACTCTCGACGCGGTGGCCGTCGTACGGGCCGCCGTGCCGGTGGAAGTACCACCAGGGGATGCCGTTCTGGGCCGCGACGACCGCGGTCGTCTTGTGCAGCAACGGCGCGATCAGCGGCCCGCACGCCGCGTACGCGTTTGCCTTCAGGCCCAGGAAGACATGGTCGACCGGGCCGACTTCGGCCGGGTCGTCGGTGGCGTGGGGGTGCGCGGTGAAGTCACCGCGTGGGCTGCGCACCCGGACTCCGTGCTGCCTCATGGCCGCCAGATGCGGTCCACGGGCGATGAGATGCACCTCGGCGCCCGCGCGGTGGAGCGCGGCGCCGACGTAGGCGCCGATGGCACCGGCGCCGAGAACTGCGACTTTCACGGGAACACTCCGTTCGGTTTGAGGGATACCGCGGAGGTGGCTGCCGTCCGGCCGCCCACGGGTCGCGTATGGCTCGCGGACGGCTTGTGTCGACGAAATATTGTCTACAGTATGGAGGTTGGGGCGGCAAGGGTCCGCGCGCCGACCGTTCGGCGCATGCCGGATACCGTTCACCGCATACGGTCGACGCCGCGCTTCTCAACTCCCGTGCGGATCCCTACCGTCCGGGGTTCATGAGTCCCCCAGTCGCGCCCCCGGGCTGGAGCCGCTGGCTCGTCCCGCCCGCCGCTCTCTCCGTACATCTCTCCATCGGCCAGGCCTACGCCTGGAGCGTGTTCAAACCGCCCCTGGAGTCCGCGCTCGGCCTCAGCGGCACCCAGAGCGCGCTGCCCTTCCAACTGGGCATCGTCATGCTCGGTCTGTCCGCCGCGTTCGGCGGCACCCTCGTCGAGCGCAACGGCCCGCGCTGGGCGATGACCGTCGCCCTGGTCTGCTTCTCGTCCGGCTTCCTGCTCTCCGCGCTGGGCGCGTCCCTGGAGCAGTACTGGCTGATCGTCCTCGGCTACGGCTTCGTCGGCGGCATCGGTCTCGGCATCGGCTACATCTCGCCCGTCTCCACACTGATCAAGTGGTTCCCGGACCGGCCCGGCATGGCCACCGGCATCGCCATCATGGGCTTCGGCGGTGGTGCGCTCATCGCCTCGCCGTGGTCGGCCCAGATGCTGGAGTCGTTCGGCGGCGACAGCACCGGCATCGCACTCGCCTTCCTGGCCCACGGGCTGTCGTACGCCGTGTTCATGCTGCTGGGTGTGCTGTTGGTCCGGGTGCCCCGCACCGAGAAGCCCGTGGAGAGCGGTCCCAGTGTCCTCGCCGGCCCGCAGGTCTCCGCGAAACAGGCCATCCGTACCCCACAGTTCTGGCTGCTGTGGATCGTGCTCTGCATGAACGTCACCGCCGGCATCGGCATCCTGGAGAAGGCCGCGCCGATGATCACGGACTTCTTCGCGGACACCTCCACCCCGGTGTCGGTGACGGCCGCCGCCGGCTTCGTCGCGCTGCTGTCCGCGGCGAACATGGCCGGCCGCATCGGCTGGTCCTCGACGTCCGACCTGATCGGCCGCAAGAACATCTACCGCGTCTACCTGGGCGTCGGCGCCGCGATGTACGCCCTCATCGCCCTCTTCGGCGACTCCTCCAAGCCGCTGTTCGTCCTCTGCGCGCTGGTCATCCTCTCCTTCTACGGCGGTGGTTTCGCCACGGTTCCTGCCTATCTGAAGGATTTGTTCGGTACGTACCAGGTCGGCGCCATCCACGGGCGGCTGCTCACCGCCTGGTCCACGGCCGGGGTGCTCGGCCCGCTGATCGTGAACTGGATCGCCGACCGGCAGGAGGAGGCGGGCCGGCACGGCGCGTCCCTGTACGGGCTGTCGTTCGTCATCATGATCGGGCTGCTCGTCGTCGGCTTCGTCGCCAACGAACTGGTGCGGCCCGTCGACCCCCGCCACCACGTCCCCGCCCCGAAGGAGGCCGCCCATGGCCGGCGACAGCAGTCAGAGTCCGCCTAGCCCGGACCGGCGGTGGCTGATCGCCCTCGCCTGGGTGTGGGTGGGCGTCCCGCTCGCCTACGGGGTGTACGAGCTCGTCCGCAAGGCGACGCAGCTGTTCACCGGTTAGGAGCCGGGCGCGGTCGGGAGCCGGCGGCGCCGGGTGGGCATTCGACAGGTGTCCGGGCGTCCGGGCTCCTGACCGAAGCTGACAACCCCGGCGCTCGTTTCCTGTCGCCTTGGCTGCCGTCGTACTCGTGAGTCACTGATCAGACTGGTGGATCCGCTACCCAAGGCAACGAGGGGGATCCACCCAATGAACGGCTCGCGCATCGCCGCCGTCGGCCACTATCAGCCCGCCAAGGTCCTCACCAACGAGGATCTGGCAAGCCTGGTGGACACCAGTGACGAGTGGATCAGGAGCCGGGTGGGCATCCGTACGCGTCACATCGCCGGGCCCGACGAGCCGGTCGACGAGCTGGCCGCCCATGCCGCCGCCAAGGCCCTCGCCGCCGCCGGACTGACCCCGGCGGACATCGACCTGGTGCTGGTCGCCACCTCCACGGCGGTCGACCGCTCGCCCAACATGGCGGCCAGGGCCGCGGCCCGCCTGGGCATCCCGCAGGCCGCCACCATGGACCTCAACGTGGTGTGCGCGGGCTTCACCCACGCCCTGGCCACCGCCGACCACGCCGTCCGCGCGGGGGGCGCGAGCCGGGTGCTGGTCATCGGGGCCGACAAGATGTCCGAGGTGACCGACTGGAGCGACCGCACCACCTGCGTGCTGGTGGGGGACGGGGCCGGGGCCGCGGTGGTGGAGGCCGCCGACGAGCCGGCGATCGGTCCGGTGCTGTGGGGCTCGGTGCCCGAGATGGGCAACGCGGTGCGCATCGAGGGCACCCCGCCGCGCTTCGCCCAGGAAGGGCAGAGCGTCTACCGCTGGGCCACCACACAGCTGCCGCCCATCGCGCGCAAGGCCTGTGAGCGGGCGGGGCTGGAGCCGGCCGACCTCGCCGGAGTGGTGCTGCACCAGGCGAACCTGCGCATCATCGAGCCCCTCGCGCAGAAGATCGGCGCCGTCAACGCCGTCGTCGCACGCGATGTCACCGAGTCCGGCAACACCTCGGCCGCGAGCATCCCGCTGGCCTTCTCGAAGCTGGTCGAGCAGGGGGCGCTGACCACGGGCGACCCGGTGCTGCTGTTCGGCTTCGGCGGAAACCTGTCGTACGCGGGGCAGGTCGTGCGCTGCCCCTGAGCGCGGCTCGGTCCCTCGTGGTGTGACGGGGTCAACTCCCCGAAAGCCTGGCTCTTGTGCGCCGTAGACTGTAGACGAAAGACAATCAATACTGATTCTGCGGCGATACCGGCTCGCGCCGCGCTGTGCACGGCCCTGCCGAGGAGGGGGACCGCGATGCTGTCGACAGGCCTGCCCCAGGGGGCGGTACCCAAGCTGGAACGCCCGGGTCCGCTGCGCGACCGTGTCTACGAGGCACTGCTCGAACTCATCACCACCCGTGCGCTCCAGCCCGGCCAGCATCTCGTCGAGAGTGAACTCGCCGGGCATCTCGGGGTCTCCCGGCAGCCGGTGCGTGAGGCGCTGCAACGGCTCAACACCGAGGGGTGGGTCGATCTGCGGCCCGCGCAGGGCGCGTTCGTGCACGAGCCGACGGAGGAGGAGGCCGACCAGCTCCTCACGGTCCGTACGCTGCTGGAGGCCGAGGCCGCCCGGCTCGCGGCGGCCAACGCCGACAGCGCGGGCATCGCCGCCCTGGAATCGCTGTGCGCCGAGGGCGAGAAGGCCGTCGAGGCCGACGACGTGGACGGGGCCGTCGCCATGAACGCCCGATTCCACGCCAAGATCATGGAGCTCGCCGGCAACGCGGTCCTCGCCGAACTCGCCGCCCAGGTCGACCGGCGGGTGCGCTGGTACTACACGCCTGTGGCCCGTCGGCGCGGTCACCAGTCCTGGATCGAGCACCGGGAGTTGATCGCGGCGGTCTCCGACCGGGACGAACAGCGTGCCACCCAGCTGATGCGCGCACACACCGAGCACACGCGCCGGTCGTACCACGCGCGTTCCCGCTCGTAGCTCGTAGCTCGTAGCTCCCGTAGCTCCGGGGCTCCTGTTCTCCCGTAGCTCCGGGGCTTCGTGGCGCCACCGTGTCCGGCTGCGAGGTGTGGCACCCGTCGCCACCGCTTTGTCCTGTGAGTGGAAAAAGTGGGGGGCAATTCCTGCGCGACTTCTTCCCACTCCCGGCAGCCGCTGCTACGTTCCCTCCGAAAGCAAGCCACCGAGGTGGCGGAAAACCGGCGCGCACAGGCCGATCAGGCGGGGAGGGGCTCGTGAGACGTATGACCGCGCGACCCGCGAACGCCCACCAGGCCCGGCTGCTCAAGCTGCTGCGTGACGGCGGTCCCAACTCCCGTGCCCAGCTGGGCGACCAGGTCGATCTCTCGCGGTCCAAGCTGGCCGTGGAGGTGGACCGGCTGCTGGAGACGGGGCTGGTGGTGGCCGACGGACTCGCCGCCTCGCGCGGTGGCCGCCGCTCCCACAACATCCGGCTCAACCCCGAACTGCGCTTCCTCGGCGTGGACATCGGCGCGACCTCGGTCGACGTCGCCGTCACCAACGCCGAGTTGGAGACCCTCGGGCACCTCAACCAGCCCATGGACGTGCGCGAAGGCCCCGTCGCGGTCTTCGAGCAGGTCCTGGCCATGGCCGCGAAACTGCGGGCCTCCGGGCTCGCGGAGGGGTTCGACGGCGCCGGCATCGGCGTCCCGGGCCCGGTCCGCTTCCCCGAGGGCATCCCGGTGGCCCCGCCGATCATGCCGGGCTGGGACGGCTTCCCCGTGCGGGAGGCGCTCAGCCAGGAACTCGGCTGCCCTGTCATGGTCGACAACGACGTGAACCTGATGGCGATGGGGGAGCAGCACGCGGGCGTTGCCCGCACCGTCGCCGACTTCCTCTGCGTCAAGATCGGCACCGGCATCGGTTGCGGCATCGTCGTCGGCGGTGAGGTCTACCGCGGTACGACGGGCAGCGCCGGCGACATCGGGCACATCCAGGCCGTCCCCGACGGCCGCCCCTGTGCCTGCGGCAACCGCGGCTGCCTGGAGGCCCACTTCAGCGGGGCCGCCCTGGCCCGTGACGCCACGGAGGCCGCCCAGCAGGGACTTTCGGCCGAACTGGCATCGCGGCTGGAGACGAACGGCGGCCTCAGCGCCGTCGACGTGGCCGCGGCGGCCTCCGCCGGTGACGCCGCTTCCCTCGATCTGATCCGCGAGGGCGGCAACCGCACCGGCCAGGTCATCGCCGGCCTGGTCAGTTTCTTCAACCCCGGCCTGGTGGTGATCGGCGGCGGGGTGACCGGCCTCGGCCACACCCTGCTCGCCGCGATCCGTACCCAGGTCTACCGCCAGTCGCTGCCGCTGGCGACCGGCAACCTGCCCATCGTCCTGGGCGAACTCGGTCCCACCGCCGGAGTCATCGGCGGGGCCCGGCTCATCAGCGACCACCTGTTCTCACCCGCGTAGTCCGTCTCGACAGCACGGCTCATCAGCACAGCGCCCTGCCCCGCTCTGCCTGCCCTGCCCTGAACACGCCTGTTCGACAAGCGCCCTGACACCGGCCCGCCCGCCAGGGGGAATCCGCATGGCACCAGAACCACCGCTGCTCAGCATGTCCGGCATCACCAAGTCCTTCCCCGGAGTCCGGGCCCTCGACGGCGTCGACCTCGACGTCCAGGCCGGTGAGGTGCACTGCCTGCTCGGCCAGAACGGGGCCGGCAAGTCCACCCTCATCAAGGTGCTGGCCGGCGCCCACCAGCCCGACACGGGGACCATCCGCTGGCGCGGCGAGGAGGTGACGCTGCGCTCGCCGATCGCCGCCATGCGCCTCGGCATCGCCACCATCTACCAGGAACTCGACCTGGTGGAGCATCTGTCGGTCGCCGAGAACGTACACCTGGGACATGAGCCGACCGCCGCCGGTTTCGTCGTACGAGGGAAGACGGCCAAGGCGTCAACGGCCGCTCTGCTGAAGCGACTCGGGCATGCGGAGATCGACCCGGCCCGGCTGGTCGGTGAACTGTCGGCGGCTCAGCAGCAGATCGTGTCCATGGCGCGGGCGCTCTCCCACGACGTGCGGCTCATCGTGATGGACGAACCGTCCGCCGCCCTCGACCCGGACGAGGTGGACAACCTCTTCCGCATCGTCGGCGACCTCACCGCCGCCGGAGTCGCCGTCGTCTACATCTCGCACCGCCTGGAGGAGATCCGCCGCATCGGCGACCGGGTGACGGTGCTGAAGGACGGCCGGGCCGTCGCGGGCGGGCTCCCCGCGAAGTCGACCCCGACCCGCGAGGTCGTCGCCTTGATGACCGGACGCAACGTCGAGTACGTCTTCCCGGACCGGCCCGTCGCCCCGCCGCGTGCGGAACCCGTGCTCAAGGTCCAAGGGCTCTCCCGGCAGGGGGAGTTCGAGACGCTCGACCTCGAGGTGCGGCCCGGCGAGATCGTCGGCCTCGCCGGACTCGTCGGCTCGGGCCGCTCGGAGATCCTGGAGACCGTCTACGGTGCCCGTAAACCGACGGCCGGTCAGGTGCTGGTCGACGGAAAGGCACTGAAGCCGGGCAGCGTACGGGCCGCCGTCCGGGCCGGACTCGGCCTCGCCCCCGAGGAGCGCAAGGCGCAGGCCCTGCTGATGCTGGAGTCCGTCACCCGCAACGTGTCGGTCTCCTCCATGTCCCGCTTCTCGCGCGGCGGCTGGATCGACCGGGGCGCCGAACTCGGTGCCGCCCGGGCCGCGACCCGCGAACTGTCGCTCCGGCCGGACAACCCGTCCGTGCCCGTGCGCACCCTGTCCGGCGGCAACCAGCAGAAGGCCGTCCTGGCCCGCTGGCTGCTGCGCGGCTGCAAGGTGCTGCTGCTCGACGAACCCACCCGCGGCGTCGACGTCGGCGCCCGTGCCGAGCTCTACGCGGTCATCCGCCGGCTCGCCGACGAGGGCCTCGCCGTCCTGCTGGTCTCCAGCGAGGTGCCCGAGGTGCTCGGCCTCGCCGACCGTGTGCTGGTGCTGCGCGAGGGCCGTGTCGTCCACACGGCACCCGCCCGCGAGCTCGACGAACACCGCGTACTCGACCTGGTCATGGAAGGAAGCCCGGCGTCATGACGCAGCCCGTCTCCCCGCCGCTGGACAGCAGCACCGACAAGGTGCCCCCGGTCCGGCCCCCCGCCTGGCGCGGCCTGCTGATCCGCGCCGATGTCCGCACGCTGTCCCTGCTCGGCGTGCTCGCCGTGCTGATCGTCATCGGCGGCATCACCAAGCCCGACGAGTTCCTCGACACCCGCAATCTGCAACTCGTCCTCACCCAGGCCTCGGTGATCGGGGTCGTCACCGTCGGCATGACCTTCGTCATCGTCTCCGGCGGCATCGACCTGTCGGTCGGCGCGATCGTCGCCCTCGCCTCCGTGTGGGCCACCACCGTCGCCACGCAGGAGTACGGCTTCGCCGGCATCCTCTTCACCGCGGTGATCGTCGGAGTCGGGTGCGGCCTGGTCAACGGCGTCCTCATCGCCTACGGCGCGATGGTGCCGTTCATCGCCACCCTCGCCATGCTGGCCTCGGCCCGCGGCCTCTCCCTCCAGATCACCGACGGCAGGACGCAGATCGTCACCGTGCCGTCCGTCCTCGACCTGGGGGAGCGCGACGCCTACGTCCTCGGCATCCCGCCCCTGGTCATGGTGTTCGCCGTCGTCACGGTCATCGGCTGGCTGGTGCTCAACCGCACCACCTTCGGACGCCGCACGGTCGCCGTCGGCGGCAACCCGGAGGCCGCCCGGCTCGCCGGTATCGACGTCCGCCGCCAGCGGCTCTACCTCTACCTGCTGTCCGGGCTGTGCTGCGGCATCGCCGCCTTCCTGTTGATCGTCCTGGCCGGCTCCGGCCAGAACACCAACGGCAACCTCTACGAACTCGACGCCATCGCCGCCGCGATCATCGGCGGCACCCTCCTCACCGGCGGCCGGGGCACCATCACCGGCTCCGTCCTCGGCGTCCTGATCTTCACCACGATCACCAACATCTTCGCCCTGAACAACCTGCAGAGCGACGTCCAGCAGATCGCCAAGGGCGCGATCATCGTCGCCGCCGTGCTGGTCCAGCGCCGTACCGCGAGCACGACCTGAAAGCCGTACCGCCCCCGCTTGGCACGACCTGAGGAAAGGTTCCCCCGCCATGACCGAGATCACGAGCCGCAGAGGGCTGCTCTTCGGGGCCGCCGCCGTCTCCGCCGGTGCCCTCCTCACGGGGTGCACGAGCAACGAGCCCTCCGACTCCAAGGACGAGCCGGCCGGCAACGACCAGCCGGCCGCCGACGACAAGCCCGGCAAGCAGGTCACCATCGGCTTCGCCGGACCGCAGGCCGACCACGGCTGGCTCAACGCCATCAACGACAACGCCAAGAGCCGCGCCGAGAAGTACTCCGACGTCACCCTGGAGATCACCGAGGGCTCCAACGACACCGCCCAGCAGATCGGCCAGATCGAGACCCTCATCAACAAGAAGGTCGACGTCCTGGTCGTGCTGCCAGCCGACGGCAAGGCCCTCACCCAGGTCGGCCTGAAGGCGATGCGGGCCGGCATCCCCGTCGTCAACCTCGACCGCATCTTCAACACCCCGCAGGCCTACCGCTGCTGGATCGGCGGCGACAACTACGGCATGGGCCTCAACGCAGGGCACTACATCGGCGAGAAGCTCAAGGGCAAGTCCGGCGCCCGCGTCATCGAACTGGCCGGCCTGGACAACCTGGAGCTCACCAAGCAGCGCACCCAGGGCTTCGACGACGCTCTGAAGAACTACCCCAACATCAAGAAGGTCGCCCGGCAGGCCGCCGAGTTCACCGTCGAGTCCGGCCAGGCCAAGATGGCCCAGCTGCTCCAGGCCCAGTCGAAGTTCGACGCGCTGTGGAACCACGACGACGACCAGGGCGTGGGCGCGCTGCGCGCCATCGAGCAGGCCGGGCGCGACGACTTCCTGATGGTCGGCGGCGCAGGGGCGCTCTCGGCGTTCCAGGCCATCAAGCAGGACGACGGCGTCCTCAAGGCGACCGTGCTGTACCCGCCGACCATGGCCGCCTCCGCGATCGACCTGGCCCGTGCCCTCGGCCAGAGCAAGGGCATCGGGGGGCTCGCCGAGTTCGAGATCCCGTCGTCGCTGACGCTCTACTCGGCCGTCGTCGACAAGACCAACATCGACCAGTACATGTCCACCGGCTTCAAGTGAGCCGCCCCGCACCCCCCACGTGCGCCACCCCGACCAGGACGAGGAGGACACCCGTATGGGACAGCCGCAAGCGGAGTCAGAAGGGACCGAGGCAGGGAAGCCACCCCTGCGCGTGGGGATGGTGGGCTACGCCTTCATGGGCGCCGCCCACTCCCAGGGCTGGCGCACCGCGGGCCACGTCTTCGACCTGCCACTGAACCCCGTGCAGGCCGTGATCTGCGGCCGGGACGCCGCCGCCGTCCGCGCGGCGGCCGACCGGCACGGCTGGGCCTCGACCGAGACCGACTGGCGGGCCCTCGTCGAACGGGACGACATCGACCTGGTCGACATCTGCACCCCCGGCGACAGCCATGCCGAGATCGCCCTGGCCGCCCTGGCGGCGGGCAAGCACGTCCTGTGCGAGAAGCCCCTCGCCAACACCGTAGAGGAAGCCACCTCGATGGCACTGGCGGCCGAAGAGGCCCACGCCCGCGGCCAGGTGGCGATGGTCGGCTTCAACTACCGCCGGGTTCCCGCCACCGCCCAGGCCCGCCGCATGGTCGCCGAGGGCCGCCTGGGCAGGCTGCGACACGTGCGCGTGACGTACCTCCAGGACTGGCTGGTCGACCCCCGGTTCCCGCTGACCTGGCGGCTGCGCAGGGAACAGGCCGGCTCGGGCTCGCTCGGCGACCTGGGCGCGCATATCGTCGACCTCGCGCAGTACCTGGTGGGGGAGCCGCTGGCAGGTGTCTCGGCGGTGACGGAGACGTTCGTACGGGAACGGCCCCTGCCCACTGGCGCGACCAGCGGCCTGTCCGCCGTCACCTCCGCCGGCACCGGCCAGGTCACCGTGGACGACGCCGCGCTGTTCACGGCGCGCTTCCCCTCCGGCGCCCTCGCCTCGTTCGAGGCCACCCGCTACGCCACCGGCCGCAAGAACGCCCTGCGCATCGAGCTCAACGGGGAGCGCGGCTCGCTCGCCTTCGACCTGGAGCGGCTGAACGAGCTGTCCTTCCACGACGCCACCGAGCCCGGCGCGGAGGCCGGTTTCCGCCGGATCCTGGTCACCGAACCCGACCACCCCTACCTGGACGCCTGGTGGCCGCCGGGCCACGGCCTCGGCTACGAACACACCTTCGTCCACCAGGCCCGCGACCTCGTCCACGCCATCGCCGAGGGCCGCCGCCCCGAACCCTCCTTCGCCGACGGGCTGCAGGTGCAGCGCGTGCTCGCGGCGGTCGAGGAGAGCGCCGAGAAGAACTCCGTCTACACGCCCATCGCGGTCTGAGGAGGCCACGAGGATGCCGCGCACCTTCACCCTGTTCACCGGCCAATGGGCGGACCTGCCCCTGGAGGAGGTCTGCCGCCTGGCCCGCGACTTCGGCTACGACGGACTCGAACTCGCCTGCTGGGGCGACCACTTCGAAGTCGACAAGGCGCTGGCCGATCCCTCCTACGTGGAGTCGAGGCACCAGCTCCTCGACAAGTACGGCCTCAAGTGCTGGGCGATCTCCAACCACCTGGTCGGTCAGGCCGTCTGTGACGCCATCATCGACGAGCGCCACCAGGCGATCGTCCCGGAAGCGGTCTGGGGCGACGGAGATCCGGAAGGGGTCCGCCGGCGAGCCGCGGAACGCATGAAGGACACCGCACGAGCCGCGGCCGCCTTCGGAGTGAACACCGTCATCGGGTTCACCGGCTCCGCCATCTGGCACCTGGTCGCCATGTTCCCGCCCGCCCCCGAGGCCATGATCGAGCGGGGGTACCAGGACTTCGCCGACCGCTGGAACCCGATCCTGGACGTCTTCGACGCCGAGGGCGTGCGGTTCGCGCACGAGGTCCACCCCGGCGAGATCGCCTACGACTACTGGACGACGGCCCGCGCGTTGGAAGCGGTCGGCCGGCGCCCCGCCTTCGGCCTCAACTTCGACCCCTCCCACTTCGTGTGGCAGGACCTCGACCCGGTGGGCTTCCTCTGGGACTTCCGTGACCGGATCTACCACGTCGACTGCAAGGAGGCCCGCAAGCGCCTCGACGGACGCAACGGCCGGCTCGGCTCCCACCTGCCCTGGGGCGACCCGCGGCGCGGCTGGGACTTCGTCTCCGCCGGGCACGGCGACGTCCCCTGGGAGGACGTCTTCCGCATGCTGCGCTCCATCGACTACCAAGGCCCCGTCTCGGTCGAATGGGAGGACGCCGGCATGGACCGCCTCCAGGGTGCTCCCGAGGCCCTGACGCGGCTCAAGGCCTTCGACTTCGAGCCGCCCAGCGCGTCCTTCGACGCCGCGTTCAACAGCTGAACCACGCTCCCGGCGCAGGTCGGGGACGGGGACCGGCAGCACCGCCGGTCCCCCCTCCGACCTGCACGGATACTGCTTTGTCCCGTGCTGGGAGAAAGTCCGGCCGAGTCTGTCGCGAGGGGTGTTCGCCCCGCACGGACACGGTTACCGTCCTTGATGTGTTCAGGACACACGCACCTCCGGGGTGACGGCGCACCCCGGCGCCCGCACCGCACGCTTCGCACCCACCCCGTACGGCCCACCCCGTTCCCGGAGGGACTTCGTGCACAGAACCAGACCCAGAAGCACCGCCACCCCCAGGCGTCCCGGGCTTCGCACCACCGTCGCCCTGTTCACCGGACTGCTCCTCGCCGTCGGCACCCCGGCCACCGTCGCCGGCGCCCACCCCGGCCACCCGGAGCACGACGAACCGGCCGCCGCCGAGGGGCAGTTCCAGCAGGTGCCGCTCGCCAAGGGCGAACCCGAGATGGGCGAGCCGATGTCGCTCGCCGTGCTCCCCGATCGCAGCGTCCTGCACACCTCGCGCGACGGCACGCTGCGCCTCACCGACCAGGGCGGCGTCACCAAGGTCGCCGGCAAGCTCGACGTCTACAACCACGACGAGGAGGGCCTCCAAGGCGTCGGCATCGACCCGGACTTCAAGAACAACCGGGCGATCTACCTCTACTACGCCCCGCCGCTCGACACCCCCGTGGGCGACGCGCCGGAGACCGGAACGGCCGAGGACTTCAAGAAGTTCGACGGCGTCAACCGCCTTTCCCGCTTCACCCTGAACGCCAACGGCACACTGAACACGGCCAGCGAGAAGAAGGTCATCGACGTCGCGGCGTCCCGTGGCACCTGCTGCCACGTCGGCGGCGACATCGACTTCGACGCCGACGGCAACCTGTACCTGTCGACCGGCGACGACACCAACCCCTTCGCCTCCGACGGCTACACACCGATCGACGACCGGCCGAACCGCAACCCGGCCTTCGACGCCCGTCGCAGCGCCGGCAACACCAACGACCTGCGCGGCAAGATCCTGCGCATCAAGGTGGCCGAGGACGGCTCCTACACCGTCCCGGAGGGCAACCTCTTCGCCCCGGGCACCGAGAAGACCCGCCCCGAGATCTACGCGATGGGCTTCCGCAACCCGTTCCGGATGAGCGTCGACGACAAGACCGGCACCGTCTACGTCGGCGACTACGGCCCCGACGCCGGCGCCGCCGACCCCAAGCGCGGCCCGGGCGGTCAGGTGGAGTTCGCCAAGGTGACCAAGGCCGCCAACTTCGGGTGGCCCTTCTGCACCGGCGACAACGACCCCTACGTCGACTACGACTTCGCCACCAAGGAGTCCGGCGAGACGTTCGACTGCGACGCCCCGAAGAACACCTCGCCGTACAACACGGGCCTGACCGACCTCCCGCCCGCGCAGGCCGCCTGGATCCCGTACGACGGCGGCTCCTTGCCCGAGTTCGGCAGTGGCTCCGAGTCCCCGATGGGCGGCCCGGTCTACCGCTACGACCCCGCGCTCGAATCCAGCGTGAAGTTCCCGGAGGCCTACGACGGCGACTTCTTCGCCGGTGAGTTCGGCCGCCGGTGGATCAAGCGCATCGAGCAGAACGCGGACGGCTCCGTCGCGAAGATCAACGACTTCCCGTGGACCGGCACCCAGATCATGGACATGGAGTTCGGCCCCGACGGCGCGCTCTACGTCCTCGACTACGGCCTCTCCTGGTTCCAGGGCGACAAGGACTCCGCGCTGTACCGGATCGAGAACGCCGAGGACGGCTTCTCCCCGATCGCCGAGGTCAGCGCCGACAAGACGTCCGGCGCGGCCGGCCTGAAGGTGAAGTTCACCGCCTCCGCAAAGGACGCCGACTCCCCGAACCTCACCTACAGCTGGGACTTCGGCGACGGCACCAAGGGCGAGGGCCTCAACCCCACCCACCGGTACAAGAAGGTCGGCACCTACAGCGCCACCTTCACCGCCAAGGACCCCGAGGGCAACACCGGCAACGCCAGCGTCCGGATCGTCGTCGGCAACACCGAACCCAAGGTGCGCATCGACGTCCCGGGCAACGGCACCCTGGCCGAGTTCGGCAAACCCGTCCCCTTCAAGGTGACCGTCACCGACCCCGAGGAGACGGTCGACTGCTCCAAGGTCAAGGTCTCCTACAGCCTCGGCCACGACTCCCACGCCCACGAGCTGACCAGCGAGATGGGCTGCGAGGGCACCCTGACACCGCCCCCCGGTGACGGCGGCCACGACCCCAACGCCAACATCTACGGTGTCGTCGGCGCGAGTTACACCGACGGCGGGGCCAACGGCCAGGAGGCGCTGACCGGCACCGCCCGCACCGTGCTCCAGCCGGTGCACCGCCAGGGTGAGCACTTCACCACCCAGTCGGGTGTGTCGGTCATCGACAAGACCGGCGCCAACGGCGGCAAGACCGTCGGCGACATCAACGACGGCGATTGGATCTCCTTCTCCCCCTACCGGTTCGACGGGCAGAAGAAGATGACCGTACGGGCGTCCTCCGGCGGCGCGGGCGGCTTCATCGAACTGCGCACCGGCTCGCCCGAAGGACCCCTGCACGGCTCGGCCTACATCCCGCCGACCGGCGGCTGGGAGACGTTCCAGAACGTCGACGTGCCGCTGCGGTCGCTGCCGAAGAAGACCACCGACATCTACCTGGTCTTCAAGGGCGGCGAGGGCGCGCTCTACGACGTGGACGACTTCGAGTTCTCCAAGACGCCGTTCAAGGGCGGCAAGAAGGTCCTGGTCTTCTCCAAGACCGCCGGCTTCCGCCACGACTCCATCCCCGCGGGCATCACCGCCCTGAAGGAACTCGGCGGCCCGGCCGGCATCACGGTCGACGCGACGGAGGAGGCCAAGCAGTTCACCACGGCCAACCTCGCCAAGTACGACGCCGTGGCCTTCCTGTCCACCACCGGTGACGTCCTCGACGCCGAGCAGCAGAAGGCGTTCGAGAACTACGTTGCGGGCGGCGGCGGATACATGGGCATCCACGCGGCCGCGGACACCGAGTACGACTGGTCGTTCTACGGCGGCCTCGTCGGCGCCTACTTCGACTCGCACCCGGCCATCCAGAAGGCCACCGTCCGCGTCGAGGACCACGACCACCCGTCCACCGCGCACCTGGACGACGCCTGGGAGCGCACCGACGAGTGGTACAACTACCGCACCAACCCCCGTGAGCAGGCCAAGGTCCTCGCCACCCTGGACGAGACCACCTACCAGGGCGGCACCATGAAGGGCGACCACCCGATCGCCTGGTGCCAGAGCTACGGCGGCGGCCGCTCCTTCTACACCGGCGGTGGCCACACCAAGGAGTCCTACGCCGACGAGGCCTTCCGCGCCCACCTGCTCGGCGGCCTTCAGTACGCCACCGGCCAGGTGAAGGCGGACTGCAAGCCGAGCAAGGACTACCGGAAGATCTTCAACGGCCAGACCCTGGACGGCTGGAAGCAGGCCGGCCCCGGCAAGTTCGTCGTCAAGGATGGCGTGATGGAGTCCGAGGGCGGCATGGGTCTGCTCTGGTACCAGCCCAAGGAGCTGAAGTCGTACTCGCTGAAGCTCGACTGGAAGATGCGGGGCGACGACAACTCCGGGATCTTCGTGGGCTTCCCCGCCTCCGACGACCCCTGGTCCGCGGTGAACAAGGGCTACGAGATCCAGATCGACGCCACGGACGCGGCCGACCGCACCACGGGCTCCGTCTACTCGTTCAAGTCGGCCGACATCAAGGCCCGTGACCAGGTTCTGCGGCCGCCCGGCCAGTGGAACTCCTACGAGATCAAGGTCCGGGGCGAACGCCTCCAGGTGTTCCTCAACGGAGTCAAGATCAACGACTTCACCAACAAGGACCCCCAGCGGAGCCTGGCCGACGGCTACATCGGCCTCCAGAACCATGGTGCCGATGACCAGGTCTCCTTCCGCAACATCCAGTTGAAGGAACTGCCCGTCCAGGGCGACTGAACGGCGGCGGGCGGGGGACGCCGGACCCCCGCCCGCCGTCTCCTCACCTCCCCCAGGGGCTCGCGCACGATCAGGAGGCTGCCCATGTCCGCGTCCCTCTCCCGACCGCGTGTGGGGGTGTGGCTGATCGGAGCCCGAGGCTCCGTCGCCACCACCGTCGTCACCGGCTGCGCCGCCGTAGCCGCGGGACTGCACCCGCCCACCGGCATGGTCACCGAAACACCGGCCTTCACCGGCAGCGGTCTGCCCGCGCTGTCCGACCTCGTCTTCGGCGGCCATGACACCCTCGACTGCCCGCTGCCCAAACGCGCCGAGACCCTGACCGCCGGCGGCGTCCTCCCACCCGGCGTCGCCACCGCCGTCACCGCCGAACTCACCGCCGCGGACCTCGAGATCAGGCCCGGCGGCCCCACGCCCGGCGGCACCAGGAGCCAGGCCGAACTGATCACGGCCTTCGCCGCCGACATACGCGACTTCGTCCACCGCCACCAACTGGAGCGGGCCGTGGTCGTGAACGTCGCCTCCACCGAACCCGCCTCCCACGGGCCCGACGCACCCCTGCCGGCCAGCACCCTCTACGCCCTGGCCGCCCTGCGCGCGGGCTGCCCCTACGTCAATTTCACCCCTTCCGAGGGCATGCACCACCCCGTCGCCGCCGCCGAGGCCGAGCGCAGCGGCCTGCCGCACGCCGGCCGGGACGGCAAGACCGGCCAGACGCTGCTGCGGGCCGTGCTGGGCCCGATGTTCGCGCAACGGGCGCTGAGCGTCCGGGCCTGGTCCGGCACGAACCTGCTGGGCGGTGGTGACGGCGCTGCCCTCGCCGACCCGGCCGCCGCCGCGGCGAAGAACGCCGGAAAGGAACGGGTCCTGGCCGATACCCTCGGCACCGTCCCCGAGGGCGAGGTCCACATCGACGACGTCCCGGCCCTCGGCGACTGGAAGACCGCCTGGGACCACATCGCCTTCGACGGCTTCCTCGGCACCCGCATGATCCTCCAGACCATCTGGCAGGGCTGCGACTCGGCCCTCGCGGCACCTCTGGTCCTCGACCTGGTCCGCTTGACCGCCCGCTCCCACGAGGCAGAGCTGTCCGGTCCCCTCGGCGCGCTCGGCTTCTACTTCAAGGACCCGGTGGGGGAGGGGCCCTCGGGGTTGTCCGAGCAGTACGAGGAACTGGTCCGGTTCGGGCGGAGCCTGGGGCGGGGTGAGGGAGAAGGCCTGGGCGAAGGTCAGGGAGACGGCGAGGGGCAAGGCGAGGGCGTGGGCCGTGACGCGGGGTCGGTGAGCGGCCCCGAGGCGACGGGAGAAGCACGGTGACGCTGCGCGAAAGCCCTTGCGGATGCCCCGACGAGCCGCCCACCGCCGCTGCTCGGGTCACTGCCGGTGACACTCCTCCCTGCCCATGCCCCGGCCGCTCGCACCGGGGACGCGCCTGGGCCGAACTCCTGCGCCTGCCCGCCCTCTTCAGCGTCCCCGGTGACGCCCTGGCCGGCACGGCCGCAACCGGCGCGTCCCCCAACACCCGCACCCTGCTCGCCATCGCCTCCTCCCTCTGCCTCTACGAGGCCGGCATGGCCCTCAACGACTGGGCCGACCGCGACGTGGACGCCGTCGAACGCCCGCACCGCCCCCTGCCCTCCGGTCGCATCCGGCCGGCCGCCGCCCTCACGGCGGCCTGCGCCCTCACCGGAGCCGGGCTGGCCCTGGCCGCGAGGGCGGGCCGCCCGGCCCTAGCCGTCGCCGCGCCCCTCGCGGCGACCGTCTGGGCGTACGACCTCGGTCTGAAGCACACGCCCGCCGGGCCCGTGGCCATGGGCGCGGCACGCGGCCTCGACCTGCTCCTGGGAGCCGCGGCCACGAGCGGCACCACCCGCCCGGCCCTGCCCTCCGCCGCCCTCCTCGGCACCCACACCCTGGCCGTCACCACGGTCTCCCGCCAGGAGGCCCAGGGCGGCTCACCCCTGCCACCCCTTGCCGCCCTCGCGACCACGGCCCTGCTGACCCGACTGGTGACGCGCCGCAGCTCCGGGGGGCCGACGAGAGGCCGCCGGCCTGCAGCCGGGCGCAGGCCGGCAGGTCTCCGTGCCGACCGGTTCCCGGGGCAGGACTCCGGAGCGCTGCTCACCACCGCCCTCACGGCCGCGTACGCCGCGACGACCGCCCGCCCCTCCTTCCACGCCACCCTGAACCCCTCACCGCCCCTCATCCAGCGCGCCGTCGGCGCCGGCATCCGCGCCACCATCCCCCTCCAGGCCGCCCTCACCGCCCGCTCCCGGGGCACGGCCACGGCACTTCTCATCGCCGCGCTCGCCCCCTTCGGAGCCCGGTTCGCGAAGAAGGTGAGCGTCACATGAGCGCCGATGCCCATGCCCCGAGGAGCCATGCCCCGAGGAGCCATGCCCCGACGAGCCATGCCCCGAAGAGCCAAGCTCCGAAGAGCCATGCCACGAACTCACCGGCCCCCGACGCCGAGCCGGCCACCTCGCTCAGCGCCGCCCCCGCCCGGCCCGACGCCTCGCCCAGCGCTTGCCTCGCCCAGCCCGGCGCCTCATCCAGCGCTTCCCCCGCCCGGCCCGACGCCTCACCCAGCGCTTCCCTCGCCCAGCCCGGCGCCCTCCCTCCCCTCCGCTTCGGCTACGGCACCAACGGTCTCGCCGACCTCCGGCTCGACGACGCCCTCTTCCTCCTCGCCGACCTCGGTTACGACGGCGTCGGACTGACCCTCGACCACATGCACCTCGACCCTCTCGCGCCCGACCTCGCCGGCCGCACCCGCCGGGTCGCGCACCGACTGGACGCGCTCGGGCTGGGCGTCACCATCGAGACGGGCGCCCGCTACGTCCTGGACCCGCGCCGCAAGCACGGCCCGTCCCTCCTGGACCCGGACCCGGACGACCGAGCCCGCCGCGCCGACCTCCTCGTCCGGGCCGTCCGGGTCGCCGCCGACCTCGGCGCCCACGCGGTGCACTGCTTCAGCGGTGTCGTCCCGGAAGGCACCGACACGGACACCGCATGGAAACGCCTCGCCGAGACCCTGACTCCCGTCCTGGACGTCGCCGCCTCCGCGGGCATCCCGCTCGCCGTCGAACCCGAGCCCGGCCACCTCCTCGCCGCCCTGGCCGACTTCCACCGGCTCCGCAGCGCCCTCGGCGACCCCGAACCCCTCGGCCTCACCCTGGACATCGGCCACTGCCAGTGCCTCGAACCCCTTTCTCCCGCCGATTGCGTGCGCGCCGCCGCCCCCTGGTTGCGGCACGTCCAGATCGAGGACATGCGGCGCGGCGTGCACGAGCACCTCCCCTTCGGGGACGGGGAGATCGACTTCCCACCCGTCCTGGCGGCCCTCGCCGCCACCGGCTACCAGGGGCTGACCGTCGTCGAACTGCCCCGCCACTCCCACGCCGGCCCGCACTTCGCCGCGCACTCCCTCCCGTTCCTCCGCCACGCCGAGCGGACCGTGGCCACCGTGCCGCCCGTCCCCGCTCCGGCCCTCCAGCAGGCCGCGCCACCCCACGGCGCTCCCTCCGCCACCCCTGAGGGGAGCAGCACCGGATGACCCGTCCCCGCCCCACACCAGCGGCGAGAACCGAGAAGACCCAGAACACCCGGGACGTCCAGGGCCTTGAGGACGCCACCCGGAGCAGCCGGGGTGCCCAGGGCCTTGAGGACGCCACCCGGAGCAGCCGGGGTGCCCAGGGCCTTGAGGACGCCACCCGGAGCAGCCGGAGCGCCGAGGGCCTTGAGGACGCCGCCCGGAGCCCCCAGGGCGCCCAGAACCCCAAGGACACCGACCCGCGCACCCAGGACCCGGGCGACGCCCGCACCTGCACCCCTACCCCCGCCCCCACCCGCCTTCCCACCCAGGACACCGCCCCCACCCCCTCGCTCGCCGACCTCCGCCGCCGCCTCGCCTCCCACCTCGACCCGGCCGCCCGCAGCTGGCTCGACCAAGCCCTCGACGAGGCCGCCGCCCACCCCGGCATCCACGGGCCCATCTCCGTGTGGGAACTGCGTCTCGCCGAAGCCGGCCGGCGCTGCGGTGCCGCGCACGCCGACGTCGCACGCGTCCTCATCCTGGCCGCGGCCCACGCCGGCACCGACGCCCTGACCCGGGTGTACTTCCAGGGCACCGCCGACGAGCGCCGTGCCGTTCTGCATGCCCTGCCGCACCTCGTGTCCGGCCCGGGCGCGCTCCCGCTGGTCGAGGACGCCCTGCGCACCAACGACACCCGGCTCCTCAGCGCCGCCGTCGGCCCCTACGCCGCCCGGCACCTGACCGCTCACGCCTGGCGGCACGCCGTGCTGAAGTGCCTGTTCACCGGCGTGCCGGTCGACCACGTGGCGGACCTGTCCCGGCGCGCGGCGGGCGACGGCGAACTCGCCCGGATGCTGGGCGACCACGCCGCCGAACGCACCGCCGCCGGCCGCACCGTCCCCGAGGATCTGCACCGCGTCCTGGAGCTGACCGAGTCCGAGTGCGTCACCCCGGCCCCCGTCACGGACCACCCCCACGGCAAGGAGTCCTGATGCGCATCTTCGACCCCCACATACACATGACGTCCCGGACCACCGACGACTACGAGGCCATGTACGCCGCCGGTGTCCGCGCCGTCGTCGAGCCGTCCTTCTGGCTCGGCCAGCCGCGCACCTCGCCCGCCTCCTTCCGCGACTACTTCGACGCCCTCCTCGGCTGGGAGCCCTTCCGCGCCGCCCAGTACGGCATCGCCCACCACTGCACGATCGCCCTCAACCCCAAGGAGGCCAACGACCCGCGCTGCCTGCCCGTCCTCGACGAGCTGCCCCGGTATCTCGTCAAGGACAACGTCGTGGCGGTGGGGGAGATCGGCTACGACTCCATGACTCCGGCCGAGGACACCGCCCTCGCCGCGCAGCTCCAGCTCGCCGCCGACCACGGCCTGCCCGCCCTGGTGCACACCCCGCACCGCGACAAACTCGCCGGGCTGCGCCGCACTCTCGACGTCGTCCGGGAGTCCGCACTGGCCCCGGAGCGGGTCCTGGTCGACCACCTCAACGAGACGACCGTCAAGGAGGCCAGGGACAGCGGCTGCTGGCTGGGCTTCTCCGTCTATCCCGACACCAAGATGGACGAGGAGCGCATGGTCGCCCTCCTGCGCGCCTACGGCACCGAGCAGGTCCTGGTGAACTCCGCCGCCGACTGGGGAAAGAGCGACCCCCTCAAGACGCGCAAGGTCGGCGACCTGATGCTGGCCGAGGGCTTCGACGAGGACGACGTCGACCAGGTGCTGTGGCGCAACCCCGTCGCCTTCTACGGGCTCAGTGGCCGCCTGAACCTCGACGTCACCGGCACAGGGGCCACCCACGAGGGCAACTCCGTCCTCCGCGGCGCCCCGAAGGATCCGCACGAGCCGGACACCGCCCCGAAGGATCCGCACGAGCCAAACACCGGCGCGGGCAGGCCGGCCCCCGTGCCCGCCGCGGAGGCGTGATCCATGCGCTTCCGCCACCCCGACGGTTCCATCGTCCACCTCGCCTACTGCACCAACGTCCACCCCGCCGAGACCCTCGACGGGGTCCTCGCCCAGCTCCGCGACCACTGCGAACCCGTCCGTCGCCGCCTCGGCCGCGACCGGCTCGGCATCGGGCTGTGGCTCGCCAAGGACGCCGCCCACGCCCTCGTCACCGACCCCGCCGCGCTGCGCGGCCTGCGCTCCGAACTCGACCGGCGTGGCCTCGAGGTCGTCACCCTCAACGGCTTCCCCTATGAGGGCTTCGGCGCCGAGGAGGTCAAGTACCGCGTGTACAAGCCGGACTGGGCCGACCCGGAACGCCTCGACCACACCACCGCCTTGGCCCGCGTCCTCGCCGGGCTCCTCCCCGACGACGTCACCGACGGGACCATCTCCACCCTGCCCCTCGCCTGGCGCACCGCGTACGACGACGAGCGCGCGCGGACGGCCCGCACCGCGCTGCGCACCCTCGCCGAACGCCTCGACGCCCTCGAGGAGCTGACCGGCCGCTCCATCCGCGTCGGCCTGGAACCGGAACCCGGCTGCGTCGTCGAGACGACCCACGACGCCATCGCCCCGCTCACCGCGATCGGCCACGACCGCATCGGCATCTGCGTCGACACCTGCCACCTCGCCACCTCCTTCGAAGACCCGCACACCGCCCTGGACGCCCTCACCGCGGCCGGCGCCCCCGTCGTCAAATCCCAGCTCTCCGCCGCCCTGCACGCCGAACACCCCCATCTCCCCGAGGTACGCGAGGCCCTCGCCGCCTTCGCCGAACCCCGCTTCCTGCACCAGACCCGCACGGCCACCGCCGCCGGCCTGCGCGCCACCGACGACCTCGACGAGGCCCTCGCCGGACACGCCCTGCCCGACGCCTCACCCTGGCGCTCCCACTTCCACGTCCCCCTGCACGCGGCCCCCGCCGCGCCCCTCACCTCCACCCTCCCGGTCCTGACATCCGCACTGACCCGGCTCGTCGGCGGCCCGGCCCCGCTCACCCGCCACCTGGAGGTCGAGACCTACACCTGGCAGGCCCTCCCGCCCGAGCTGCGCCCCAAGGGCCGCACTCAGCTCGCCGAGGGCATCGCCGCCGAACTCACCCTCGCCCGCGACCTGCTGACCGACCTCGGTCTGAAGGAGCTGCCATGAGCACCGGCACCCATGAGCGCCCGGACCCGGCCGCCCCGCTCCCGGCCGCCGCGACCCGCCCCACTCCGCTCCTCGTCCTCGACGTCGTCGGCCTCACCCCCCGCCTCCTCGACCACATGCCCCACCTCAAAGCGCTCGGCCAGTCCGGTTCCCGTGCTCCGCTCGGCACCGTCCTGCCCGCCGTCACCTGCGCCGCCCAGTCCACGTTCCTCACCGGCACCATGCCCTCGGAGCACGGCATCGTCGGCAACGGCTGGTACTTCCGTGAACTCGGCGACGTCCTGCTGTGGCGCCAGCACAACGGGCTCGTGGCCGGCGACAAGCTCTGGGACGCCGCCCGCCGCGCCCACCCCGGCTACACCGTCGCGAACATCTGCTGGTGGTACGCCATGGGCGCCGACACCGACATCACCGTCACCCCCCGTCCGGTCTACTACGCCGACGGCCGCAAGGAACCCGACTGCTACACCCGGCCGGCCGCACTGCACGACGAACTCACCGACGCACTCGGCACGTTCCCCCTGTTCCACTTCTGGGGTCCCGGAGCCGACCTCGTCTCCAGCCGGTGGATCATCGACGCCACCCGCCACATCATCCGCACCCGGCACCCCGACCTGACGCTCTGCTACCTCCCTCATCTCGACTACGACCTGCAGCGCTTCGGCCCCGACGACCCGCGCTCCCTGAAGGCGGCCGCCGACCTAGACGCCGCCATGGCCCCGCTGCTGGACGACGCCCGTGCCGAGGGCCGTACCGTCGTCGCCCTGTCCGAGTACGGCATCACCCGCGTGAACCGGCATGTCGACATCAACCGCGCCCTGCGCCGCGCCGGGCTGCTGGAGGTGCACACGCAGGACGGCATGGAGTACCTCGACCCGATGGCGTCCCGTGCCTTCGCGGTCGCCGATCACCAGATCGCCCATGTCTACGTGCGCCGCCCCGAGGACCTCGACGCCACACGAGCGGCCCTCGACGGCCTGCCCGGCATCGCCCAACTCCTGGACGACGAGGGCAAGAAGACCCACCACCTCGACCATCCGCGCGCGGGCGAGCTCGTAGCCGTGGCGGAACCCGACGCCTGGTTCACGTACTACTACTGGCTCGACGACGACCGCGCGCCCGACTTCGCGCAGCTGGTCGAGATCCACCGCAAACCCGGCTACGACCCGGTCGAACTCTTCATGGATCCCCTCGACCCCTACGTCAAGGTCAAGGCGGCCACCGCACTGGCGCGCAAGAAGCTCGGCATGCGCTACCGGATGGCGGTCGTGCCCCTGGACCCCTCACCTATTCGCGGCAGCCACGGCCGCCTTCCGCAGAGCGACGACGACGGTCCGCTCCTCATCTGCTCCACCCCCCGTGCTGTCGGAGACCGCGTCGCGGCCACCGATGTGAAGTCACTCCTGCTCAGACTCGCCGGTCTCACCTGAGGTCACCGCCCTCGGTACCGACTGGTCACAAGTGAAGCACTCACCACTGACAACGCCCCGCGATCACGAGGAGTTCCACGCATGAGCCGCTTCTCCCAGCCCGACCCCGAGCTCGGCCACCGCCTCAGCAGACGAGGCATGCTCGGCGTGGCCGCCGGCGCCACCGCCGCCGCCCTGCTCGGCGCCGCCGCCCCGGCGAACGCCGCCACCCGCAACGCCACCGCCGCCACCGGCAGCGCCACGCCCGCCACGACGTCCGGCACCAAGGGCCGCGGCCGCCCCGTCCTGCCGCCCGGTCGCCTCGGCATCCAGCTCTACAGCCTGCGCGACAAGGTCTCCACCCTCGGCTTCGGCCCCGTCTTCGCCGAACTGGAGCGGTACGGCTACGACGAGGTCGAGTTCGCCGGCTACACCCAGGGCTCAGCCGGCCCCATCACGCTCGCCCAGCTCAAGCGGCTGGCCCGCAACCACGGCCTGAACCCGATCGGCAGCCACGTCGGCTACTACTCCGACGACCCGAACGCCTACACGTTCGCCCAGAACCTCACCAAGGTCCTCGACGACGCCCAGGCCCTCGGCCTCAAGCACATCGGCACGGCCTCCGGCCCGTTCCGCTACGGCTCGACCGTCGACGCCTGGAAGCGTGCCGCCGAGGACTTCAACACCTACGGCGCGGCGGCGCGGGCCCGCGGCATGAAGTTCTACCAGCACAACCACTCCGAGGAGTTCTCCTTCGCCACCGACAACCCCAAGGTCCGCCTCTACGACATCCTGCTCAAGGAGACCGACCCGGACCTCGTCCACCTGGAGATGGACATCTACTGGGCGTACGTAGGCCAGTTCCGCTTCTCCAAGCGGCCCGACGGCACACCCGCGCCGTTCGAGCCGCTGAACTACGTCCTGCGGCAGCCCGACCGCTACCCGCTCTTCCACGTGAAGGACGGCGAGAGCGATCCGTCGAACCCGTACGGCTACACCATGACCGACGTCGGCGACGGCGACATCGACTACCAGCGCTTCATCTCGGCCGTGACCCGGCTGCGCGGCCACCGCATGGCCCACCACTGGCAGGCCGAACACGACAACCCGGCCGAGTCCTTCACGTTCGCCCGTCGCTCCAGCGCCCACCTGCACTCCCTGAGGGAGAAGTGCTGACAGGCGACGTACGGACATGAGGAGGCCCCTCCCCGCACAGGGAGGGGCCTCCTCCTGGATGCGGCGGCCGTCAGCCGGCGGCTCGCGCCGGTGCCGGTGCGCGGCCCGGCTGGCGCAGCAGCAGGGCGACCCCCGCGGGTGCCGCGAACAGCGGGTAGAACGCGCCGCCGCCGAAGCCGGACAGGAACGCGAAGAACAGGAACAGCCACTCGCTCCTCAGGTCGCCGGCCCAGATCACGCCGAACTGGGCGAGGCCCAGCACGACGATGACGAACACCAGGGTGGACTTGCGGCCTCACCGGTCGGACAGCCGGCCCACCACGCCGCGGCCGACGCCGTTGACCACGGTCATCACGCCCATCGACGACGCCGCCACCAGCGGGCCGAAGCCCACGTCCCTGGCGAAGTCGACCTGGAACGAGATGCCGAAGATCGACACACCGGCGGTCATCACCACCGAGATCCACACCAGCGGCAGCATGCCCGTGCGAATGGCCTCCTTCGGAGTGAACTGCCGAACCGGATCGGTCACCTCGTGGTAGGGACGGTGTGCGGCGTCGGAAGGTAAGGGGGACGTGCTCGCTTCGTACGGATCTGCCGTCATGTCAGGCTGTGTCCTCGCCGAGCGGTTGCGGGTTGGGGGAGATGCGGCCCGTCTTCCTGTCGCGTCCCGGCGGGGTGAGGAACAGTGCCACGCAGCCGGCGAAGAGCGAGATGGAGCCGGCCAGGATGAAGGCACCGGAGTGCCCCCAGGCACCGACGACCACGGCACCCATGCCGGCGCCCAGACCGGAGACGAGCTTGGCGCTGTAGACCATGCCGTAGTTGGACGCGTTGTTGTTCTCACCGAAGTAGTCGGCGGTGAGTGCGGCGAACATCGGGAAGATGGCACCGCCGCCGAAGCCGGAGATCGCGGAGAAGATCAGGAACAGCGTGAGGTTCTTGCTCTCGGCCGACCAGAGGATGCCGTACTGGGCGAGACCCAGGATGAGGCAGACGACGAGGAGGCACCGCTTGCGGCCGTAGAGGTCGGAGAGCCAGCCGATGACGCCGCGGCCGGTGCCGTTGACGACCGCCTTCAGGGACATGGCGGTGGCCACGACCCCGCCGGCGAATCCGGCCTCCTCGCCGATGTCCACCTGGAAGGCGATACCGAAGATGTTCACACCGGACGTACACGCCAGGCAGAACCACATCAGGGCGACCCGGCCGGTCTTCCACGCCTCCCTGGGGGAGTACTGGCGCACCGCCGGAGGGTTCATCCGCAGCGAGCGGGCCGCGCGCGGGTCGTCCGGCGGGTTCAGCGGGTCGATCGTGGAGGGCCACCAGTTCTTCGGCGGGTCCTTGAAGAAGTAGCCGGAGCAGGCGACCATCCCGGCCAGGAACACACCCACCGAGACCAGCACCCAGCGGAAGTTGGTCAGGTCCATGTAGCCGTTGAAGAGGAAGACGAAGGGCACCGAACCGTAGGCGAAACCGCCGTTGACGAAGCCGGTCTTGCCGCCCTTGCGCTCCGGATACCACTTGCCGACCATGTTGACGCAGGTCGCGTAGACCATGCCCGCGCCCATGCCGCTGAACATGCTGAAGCCGATGTAGGCGAAGACCACGTGCGGCGCGAAGGCGAGGGACAGGTAGCCCAGCAGGGTGCCCGCCGCGCCGAGCATCATGGCCCAGCGGGCCGGCAGTTTTCCGCTCTCACGCAGCTTGCCCGCGGGGAAGGCCACCGCGGCCTGGAAGAAGACCCAGACGGTCATCATCCAGAAGATGTGCATGCTGTTCCAGCTGTGCGCGGTGTGCAGGGTGTCCTCGGCCGACGCGAACGCGTACTCGGCGGAGGAGATGCCCATCATGCCGATCCAGGGCAGGATCACCATCCACTTGCGCTTGCGCCCCATGATGTCGATGTCGGTCTCACCGAGGCGGTAGACGCGGCCGTTCGCGTCGGTGACCTCCCGGTAGGGAACCGTCGTGGGCAGATCGGTCGTTGTCATGTCGTGTCGCACCCCTTGCGTCGAAAGATCTGGCCAGCGCCCCCTGTCCCATGCCTTTCGTGCGCGTGCGGGTCCCGGGGCCTGCCGACGCGCACCGTCGGCCGGCCCCCCGCTCACTCACCTCATGTACCGCCCCCCAGCCGCCCCGCCTCCCGCGCCCAGCGGTACTTCGCGCCGAGCACGGCCACCGGCTTCTCGGTCGTGTACGGGTACGCCACGACCCCGCGCTCGAAGAGGTACTGGCAGGCCTCCTCGACCTCCACGTCACCCGCGAGCGACGCCACCACGGGCTTCTCGATCCCGCGCTCCCGGAACTCGGCCACCACCCGCGCGGTGAGCTCCGCGAAGACCATGGGAGGAGTGACGATGGTGTGCCAGTAGCCGAGGACCAGCGCGTGGATGCGCGGGTCCTCCAGACCCAGCCGGATCGTCGCCTCGTACGTCGACGGCGGCTCGCCCCCGGTGATGTCCACCGGGTTGCCCGCGGCCCCGAACGGCGGGATGAACTTCCGGAACGCCTCGTCCAGGTCCGGCGGGATCTCCATCAGGGACAGGCCGTTGTCCGTCACCGCGTCGGAGAGCAGCACACCACTGCCGCCGGCGCCCGTGATGATCACGACGTTGTCGCCCTGGGGAGCGGGCAGCACCGGCAACGCGCGCGCGTACTCCAGCATGTCGTTCAGGCCCGGCGCCCGGATCACCCCGGCCTGCCGCAGGATGTCGTCGTACACGGCGTCGTCACCGGCCAGGGCGCCGGTGTGTGAACCGGCCGCCTTGGCACCCGCCGCCGTCCGCCCGGCCTTCAGCACGACCACCGGCTTCTTGGGCACGGTCGCCCGGGCGGCCTCCACGAAGGCGCGGCCGTCCTTGAGGTCCTCCAGGTGCATCGCGATGCAGTCGGTGCGCGGGTCCTCGCCGAACCAGGTCAGCAGGTCGTCCTCGTCCAGGTCCGACTTGTTGCCGAGCCCGACGATCGCCGACACACCCGTCTTGGTGGTGCGGGCGAAGCCCAGGATGGCCATCCCGATGCCGCCCGACTGCGAGGTCAGCGCCACCCCGCCCTTGACGTCGTACGGCGTGCAGAACGTGGCGCACAGGTCCTGCCAGGTCGAGTAGTAGCCGTAGATGTTCGGCCCCAGCAGCCGTACGCCGTACCGCTCGGCGATCTCCACGATCTCCGCCTGGAGTTCGTGCTCGCCGGTCTCCGCGAACCCGGAGGGGATCAGCACGGCGTTCGGGATCTTCTTGCGTCCCACCTCTTCCAGGGCGGAGGCCACGAACTTGGCGGGGATCGCGAAGACCGCCACATCCACCTCACCGGGAACGTCCGTGACACTCTTGTACGCCTTGCGGCCCAGAATGTCATCGGCCTTGGGATTCACCGGATTGATGTCCCCGGCGAAACCTCCGTCGATGAGGTTGCGCATCACGGAATTGCCGATCTTGCCCTGCTCGTTGGAGGCACCGATCACGGCGACCGAGTTCGGCTGCATCAGCCGGCGCATCGACGCGAGGATCTCGTCGCGTGAGTACTTCCGCCGCGGCGCGGGCTGCGACTCGGCGAGGATCACCCGGATGTCGGCCGCCATGGCCCCCTCCGGCGTCGCGATCACCGGGTTGAGGTCCACCTCGGCGATCTCGGGGAAGTCCGCGACGAGTTGGGAGACCCGGCGGATCTGCTCGGCGACGGCCCACCGGTCCACGCCCGCCCGGCCGCGCACCCCGCGCAGGATCTCCGCCGACCGGATCGAGTCCAGCATCGACAGCGCCTCGTCTGCGTCCACCGGCGCGAGCCGGAAGGTGACGTCCTTCAGGACCTCGACGAGCACCCCGCCGAGCCCGAAGGCGACCACCTTCCCGAACGTCGGGTCCGTGACGGCGCCGACGATGACCTCCTGCCCCTTCGGCAGCAGCTCCTGCACCTGCACGCCCGAGATGCGCGCATCGGCGTCGTAGGCGCGCGCACTGTCGATGATCTTGTGGAAGGCGGCCCGTACGTCGGTCGCGCCCTCGACTCCGACGATCACTCCGCCGGCGTCGGTCTTGTGCAGGATGTCCGGCGAGACGATCTTCATCACGACGGGCCCGCCGAAGCGTGCCGCGAACGCCACGGCCTCGTCGACGTCCGTCGCCAGCTCCTCGCCCGGTACGGCGATCCCGTACGCGTCGGCGATCACCTTGCCCTCGGGCGCGGTCAGCGCGGTCCGTCCCTCGGCCCGCACGGACTCCAGGAGGGACCGCACCCGCAGGACCCGGTCTTCCGCCATCACGTCAGATCACTCCGTTCGACTTGAGCAGGCGCACTTCCTCGTCGCCGAGGCCGAGTTCGCCGATGTAGACCTCTTCGTTGTGCTCGCCGAGCAGGGGTGAACTGGTCACGTCGACGGGGGAGTCGGACAGCTTGAGCGGGCTGCCGACGGTCACGAAGTCGCCGCGCTCGGGATGCGGGACGGTGACGACCATCTCGTTGGCGACCAGGGAACGGTCCTCGATGATCTCCCGGGTGGACAGGATCGGCCCGCACGGAATGTTGTGCGCGTTGAGCCGCTCCAGCACCTCCCACTTGGGCAGCGTCGAGGACCACTCCTCGATCAGCTGGAACATCTTGCCGAGCTTGGGAAGCCGCGCCTCGGGTGTCGCCCACTCGGGGTCGGCGGCCAGCTCGGGCCGGCCGATGAGCTCGCTGAGCGGCTGCCAGCCGACGGGCTGGACGATGACGTACACGTAGTCGTTCGGGCCGCCCGGAGCGCACTTGACCGCCCAGCCGGGCTGGCCGCCGCCGGACGCGTTTCCGGACCTGGGAACCTCGTCGCCGAAGTCCTCGTTGGGATATTCAGCGAGCGCCCCGTGTGCCAGACGCTGCTGATCCCGCAGCTTCACCCGGCACAGGTTGAGTACGGCGTGCTGCATGGCCACGTTGACCCGCTGCCCGCGCCCGGTGCGCTCCCGTTGGTAGAGCGCGGCGAGGATGCCCGCCACGGCGTGCACACCCGTCCCCGAGTCCCCGATCTGGGCCCCCGTCGCCAGCGGCGGTCCGTCCTCGAAGCCGGTGGTCGACATCGACCCGCCCATGGCCTGCGCGACGACCTCGTACGCCTTGAAGTTGGTGTACGGGCCCTCGCCGAACCCCTTGATGGAGGCATAGACGATCCGTGGATTGATCTCCTGGATGCGGTTCCAGGTGAATCCCATCCGGTCCACCGCGCCCGGGCCGAAGTTCTCGACCATGACGTCGGAGCGCCGGATCAGCTCGGTGAGGATCTCCTTGCCGCGCTCGGTCTTGGTGTTGAGGGTGATGCTCCGCTTGTTGCAGTTGAGCATCGTGAAGTAGAGGGAGTCGACGTCCGGGAGGTCACGCAGCTGCTTGCGCGTGATGTCGCCGGTCGGAGCCTCCAGCTTGACGACGTCCGCGCCGAGCCAGGCGAGCAGCTGGGTCGCCGACGGCCCGGACTGGACGTGGGTCATGTCCAGGACGCGGATGCCTTCGAGGGCCTTGGTTCCTGTCATCGGGGGCACCTCACTTGTACATGGTCTGGTTCATGGTTCCGGGGGCGTACGCGTCCGGGTCGACCCAGACGTTGATCAGCGACGGCTTGCCGGACTCACGGGCGCGCCGCAGGGCCGGGCCGATGTCGGCGGGGTCGCGGACCTCCTCGCCGTGGCCGCCCAGCATCCGGGCGAACTCGTCGTAGCGGACGTCGCCGAGGGTGTTGCCGATCCGCTCGCGTTCCTTGCCGTACTTGGCGGCCTGGCCGTAGCGGATCTGGTTCATGGAGGAGTTGTTGCCGACGATGCCGACGAACGGGAGGTCGTAGCGGACGAGGGTCTCGAAGTCCCAGCCGGTCAGGGAGAACGCGCCGTCGCCGAAGAGCGCCACGACCTCCTTGTCGGGCCGCGCCTGCTTGGCCGCGAGCACGAAGGGGACGCCGACGCCGAGCGTGCCGAGGGGGCCGGGATCCATCCAGTGCCCGGGCGACTTGGGCTGCACGACCTGCCCGGAGAAGGTGACGATGTCGCCGCCGTCGCCGATGTAGAGGGAGTCCTCGGTGAGGAAGTCGTTGATCTCGCTGACCAGGCGGTAGGGGTGGATGGGCGAGGCGTCGGACTTCAGGCTCGGCAGCCGCTTCTCCAGGGCGGTCTGCTCGGCCGCCCGCAGTTCGTCCAGCCACTCCTTGCGCCTGGAGGCACCGCCGTTGACGCGCCCGGAGGCGGCCTCCGTCACCGACTTCAGGACCAGCCCGGCGTCGCCCACGATGCCGAGATCGATGTCGCGGTTCTTGCCGACGGTGCGGTAGTCGAGGTCGATCTGCACGACCGTCGCGTCCGGGGAGAGCCGCTTGCCGTAGCCCATGCGGAAGTCGAAGGGCGTCCCGACGATGACGATGACGTCGGCGTGGGAGAAGGCGTACCGGCGTGAGAGCTGGAAGTGGTGCGGGTCGCCGGGCGGGAGGGTGCCGCGTCCCGCGCCGTTCATGTAGGCGGGGATGTTGAGGGTCCTGACGAGTTCGATGGCCGACTCGGTGCCCCGGGTCGTCCAGACCTGGCTGCCGAGCAGGATGGTCGGCTTCTCGGCGTGCACGAGCAGGTCGGCGAGCTTCTCGATCGCCTCGGGGTCGCCCGCCGAGCGGGTCGAGGCCCGGTAGGCGCCTTCTTGCGGTACGCGCGCCTTGGACGCGGGCACCTTTGCATCCAGCACGTCGCGCGGAATCTCCAGGAAGGAGGGGCCGGGGGCGCCGTGGAAGCACTCGCGGAACGCCATGGACACCATGTCCGCGGCGCGGGCGGTGTCGGGCACGGTCGCCGCGAACTTGGTGATGGGGTTCATCATGTCGACGTGCGGCAGGTCCTGGAGGGACCCCATCTTGTGTTGGGTGAGGGCTCCCTGACCGCCGATCAGCAGCATCGGGGACTCGGCGCGGAAGGCGTTGGCGACACCGGTGACGGCGTCGGTCGTGCCGGGCCCCGCGGTGACCACCGCGCAGCCGGGCTTGCCGGTGATCCGCGCGTACCCGTCGGCGGCGTGGGCGGCGACCTGCTCGTGGCGTACGTCGACGACCTCGATGCCCTCGTCGACGCAGCCGTCGTAGATGTCGATGATGTGGCCGCCGCACAGCGTGTAGATGCGGTCGACCCCCTCGGCCTTCAGCGCCTTGGCTACGAGATGACCACCGGAAATCAAGTCCTGGGTGTCGTCGGGCATGGCGAAGTCCTGTCCCTTCGTAGGGGGTTGGAGCGGCTCGCGTAGATTGCATACAGTCGACGAATACTGTATGAAGCTTGTTATCCCGCATCCGGTGGGTGGTGTCCAGGGGGCGTGCGGCATTTTCGGGGGGCCGGGGGTCGCTCCCCGGAAGACACGGCAGTCAGGAGCCGAAATGGACCTGTACGAACACCAGGCAAGGGAACTCTTCGAAGACCACGGCATCTTGGTGCCGCGGGCCGAGGTGACCGACTCGCCCAAGGAAGCGCGCGAGATCGCCCGCAGGCTCGGCGGTCGAGTCGTGGTGAAAGCCCAGGTGAAGACCGGTGGGCGCGGCAAGGCCGGTGGTGTGAGACTGGTCGCCGACCCGGCCGCGGCGGAGCTGACCGCACGCCAGATCCTCGGCATGGACATCAAGGGCCACACGGTCGGCAAGGTCATGCTGGCCCAACCCGTGGACATCGAGAACGAGTTCTACGTGTCTTACGTACTCGACCGCGCGGCGGGCCGCTTCCTCGCGATCGCCTCCGCCGAGGGCGGCATGGAGATCGAGGAGGTCGCCGCCACGAGGCCGGAGGCGGTCGTGCGCATCCCCGTCGACCCGGCCGAGGGCGTGACCTCGGCCAAGGCCACCGAGATCGCCGACGCGGCCGGGCTGCCGTCCCGGGCCGTCGACGTCCTCGTACGCCTGTGGGAGGTCCTGGTCCGCGAGGACGCCGTCCTCGTCGAGGTCAACCCGCTCGTCCGCACGAAGGAGGGCAGGATCCTGGCTCTCGACGGCAAGGTCACCCTGGACGACAACGCCCGCTTCCGGCAGGCGCGCTGGGGCGCCGACGACACCGAGCACGACGACCCCCTGGAGGCGGCCGCCGCTGCGAAGCGCCTCAACTACGTCAAGCTGGACGGCGAGGTCGGCATCATCGGCAACGGCGCGGGACTCGTCATGTCGACGCTCGACGTGGTCGCGGGATGCGGTGCGCGACCCGCGAACTTCCTCGACATCGGCGGCGGAGCGAGCGCCCAGGTCATGGCGGACGGACTGTCGGTCATCCTCTCCGACCCGGCCGTGAAATCCGTCTTCGTCAACGTCTTCGGTGGGATCACCGCCTGCGACGCGGTCGCCGACGGCATCGTGCGGGCCCTGGAGACCGTCCGGTTGACCAAACCGCTCGTCGTGCGTCTCGACGGCAACAACGCGGCCCGGGGCCGGGCCATCCTCGACGAGCACGCCCATCCGCTCGTCCAGCAGGTCACCACCATGGACGGCGCCGCCGCCCGTGCCGCCGAACTCGCCACCACGGCCTGAGGAGAGGGAACGCCATGGCCATCTACCTCACCAAGGAGAGCAAGGTCCTCGTCCAGGGCATGACCGGCGGCGAGGGCATGAAGCACACGCGGCGGATGCTCGCTGCGGGCACCAACGTCGTCGGGGGCGTCAACCCGCGCAAGGCCGGCCGCACCGTCGACTTCGACGTCCCCCAGTGCCTTGAGGGCCTGGGGGGCGCCCCCAGGGCCGTGCCCGTCTTCGGCTCGGTCGCCGACGGGATGCGCGCCACCGGAGCCGATGTCACCGTCGTCTTCGTGCCGCCCGCCTTCGCCAAGGCGGCCGTCGTCGAGGCCGCCGACGCCGGAATCACCCTCGCCGTCGTCATCACCGAGGGCATCCCCGTCCACGACTCCGTCGCCTTCACCGCCTACGCCGAGGACAAGGGCACCCGCATCGTCGGCCCCAACTGCCCGGGCCTCATCACCCCCGGCCAGTCCAACGCCGGCATCATCCCGGCCGACATCACCAAGCCGGGCCGCATCGGCCTGGTCTCCAAGTCCGGCACCCTGACGTACCAGCTCATGTACGAGCTGCGCGACATCGGCTTCTCCACGTGCGTCGGCATCGGCGGCGACCCCGTCGTCGGCACCACGCACATCGACTGCCTCGCCGCCTTCCAGGACGACCCCGACACCGAACTGATCGTCCTCATCGGGGAGATCGGCGGCGACGCGGAGGAACGCGCGGCGGCGTACATCCGCGAGCACGTCACCAAGCCGGTCGTCGGCTACATCGCCGGGTTCACCGCACCCGAGGGCAAGACCATGGGGCACGCGGGCGCGATCGTGTCCGGCTCCTCCGGTACGGCCGCCGCGAAGAAGGAGGCGCTGGAGGCGGTCGGGGTGAGCGTGGGCAGCACACCGACCGAGACGGCGAAGCTGGTGCTCGCGCGACTCGAGAGCCGATAGCCGGGACCCCCAGCGCCGATCGCCCGGTTGGTTGCAGGGACCCCCAAGGCCGATCGCCCGGTCGATGGCCGGGCCCTCACGGCGCCTACTCGGCTCGGCCGACTGCCGGGCCCCCACGGCGCCACCTCGGTTGGTCGACTCCCCCCCCCCACGCCGACTCCCCGGCGCGGCGGACTGCCGGGTCACTCCGCGCCGACGACCCGGCGCGGCCGGTCGCCGGGCCACCCCAAGCCGACAACCCCGGCTCGGCCGACTGCCGGGCCCCACGCGCACTTCCCCGCCCCCGACTGTGCACCGAGAGCGGAGCAACCTCATGGCACCCACCCTCACCCTCAAGACCGGCACGTCCTGGCCCGACGCATGGCGGCGCTGTCTCGCCGTCGCTCCCGAGGCCTTCCGCGACGACCGGGTCCTCAACCTCTGGAACGGCGCCTGGCAGGAGGACGGCCGGGCCCTGCCCGCCGTCAGCCCCGTCGACGGCAGCCCGATCGCCGGCCCGCCCCGCCTGGACGGAACCACCGCCCACCGGGCCGTGTGCGCCGCACTCGACCAGCACCGCGCCTGGCGTCACCTCCCGCTGGAGGAGCGCCGGGCCCGGATCGCGGCCACCCTCGACGCCCTCACCGAACACCGCGGCCTGCTCGCGCTCCTGCTCGTCTGGGAGATCGGCAAGCCCTGGCGGCTCGCCCAGGCGGACGTCGACCGGGCCATCGACGGGGTCCGCTGGTACGTCGACGGGGTCGAACCGATGCTCGCCGGCCGCTCCCCGCTGGACGGCCCGGTGTCGAACATCGCGAGCTGGAACTACCCGATGAGTGTGCTCGTTCACGCATTGCTGGTCCAGGCACTGGCAGGCAACGCGGTCATCGCCAAGACCCCGACCGACGGCGGTGTCGCCTGTCTGACCCTGGCCTGTGCCCTCGCCGCCCGCGAGGGAGTTCCCGTGACCCTCGTCAGCGGCAGCGGAGGCGAGCTGTCGCAGGCGCTGGTGCGGGCGCCCGAGATCGGCTGCGTCTCCTTCGTCGGCGGCCGCGACACCGGAGCCGCCGTCGCCACGGCCGTCACCGACCTCGGCAAACGACACGTACTCGAACAGGAAGGACTCAACACCTGGGGCATCTGGAACTGCTCGGACTGGGACACTCTCACCGCGGTGATCCCCAAGCTCTTCGACTACGGCAAGCAGCGCTGCACGGCGTACCCGCGCTTCGTCGTCCAGCGGCACCTGTTCGACGCCTTCCTGGCGGCGTACCTCCCGGCGGTGCGCACGCTCAGGGTCGGGCATCCGCTCGCCGTGGAGCAGCCTGACGACCCGTACCCGCAGCTGGACTTCGGGCCGGTGATCAACGCGGCCAAGGCGAAGGAGCTGCAGGACCAGGTCGCCGAGGCGATCGACCGCGGCGCCGTACCGCTGCACCGTGCCACGCCCGACGACGCCCGTTTCCTGCCCGACCAGGACACCTCCGCCTACGTCCAGCCGGTCACACTCCTCAACCCGCCCTCGTCCTCTCCGCTGCACCACGCGGAGCCGTTCGGCCCGGTCGACACGATCGTCCTGGTCGACACGGAGGCGGAGCTGCTGGCCGCGATGAACGCCTCCAACGGCGCCTTGGTCGCCACGCTGTCCACGGACGACCGGGCGACGTACGACCGGCTCGCCCCGCAGATCCGCGCGTTCAAGGTCGGCCACGGCGCGCCCCGCTCCAGGGGCGACCGCGACGAGCTGTTCGGCGGGCTCGGCGCGTCCTGGCGCGGCGCGTTCGTCGGAGGTGACCTGCTCGTGCGCGCGGTGACGCGAGGACCGCAGGGGGAGCGGCTGCCGGGCAACTTCCCGGAGTACCAGCTGCTGCCCTGACGAAGGGGGACGCGTCCGGCGCCGGTTCCCCGCGGTGTTCGCGAGGAGGGGACCGGCGTCGGACGCCGTAGGGTCGGACGGGGCGTGGTCGGACGTGGCGTGGTCGGACGGGGCGGTCCTGGGCGCGGTGCGGTGCTCCCCGGAGGTCGCTCAGCCGATGCCCTGCCGGTCCGGGCGCAGGGCGAAGTCCCGGTCCGACGCGGTCGGCGCGGCCAGGCCGACGGCCTGCCGGAGCAGTTCGCGATGGCGCAGCAGCGGCTCGCGGCGCTCTGGTGGTGCGAGCAGGAGCAGGTCGTCGAGACCGGCCAGCATGCGCCGGCAGACCTGCGGGCTCCCGACGGCACATCCCCGTGCCTCGGTGAACCCGAGATCCACCAGCTCGGTCCAGTCCGGCACGGGCTGCACCAGCCGCACCGCACCGGCCCGGTCCCGGTGCAGTGCGGCGTCCAGCGGACGCCGGCTCAGCGCGGCCAGGAACTGGACGACACGGTCCAGCGCTTGGACGGCGGTCGTCGGATCGTTGATCGCGGGGGACAGGGCGCGCAGTGCGATGTCGGCCAACTGCCGCAGCCCGAAGGCGAGATCCTGGTGATAGGTGCGCTCCACCCCCACCGAGATCGCGTAGCGCAGAGCCCTGCGCGGCGGGACCGGCCCACCGTGCACCGCCAGCACGGGCATCCCGGGCACCACGAAGTCCCCGATCCGCGGGATCAGCCGCAGCACGACCCCGTGTTTGCGCGCCACGCGCACCAGCCGGGTGATGTGCACATCCCGCAGCACTCCCGCCCGGCCGTCGTGCGGCACCCACCCGGTCTCCGTACCGTGGCCGGGAGCCTCCCGCCCGCCCACCGGCACGGCCTCCCGCCCGCCTGCCGGCACGGGCATCGACGCGGGCACCCGGAACGACTCCGAGGCGATCCGCGCGATCACATGGCTGATCCGCATCAGCCGCAGGGTGGCGTTCACGTACAGCACGAACAACAGCAGGCTCAGCCCGACCATGCAGAGGGTGAGAACCGACTGCACCAGGGGCACGGTCGTGACGGACCGGGGGTCGTCGGCGGTGTCGAAGCTCGTCAGGACCAGCAAGGTCAGTACGAAGGTCGCCAGGAACACCGCGAAGGTCGCCTTGGTGATCCGGCTCCGGACGAAGAGCCGCACCACGCGCGGGGTGAACTGCCCGCTCGCCATCTGCACGGCCACCAGCGAGATGCTGAAGACCACGCCGATGAAGGTCATCATCGCCGAGCCGACCGCGCTCACCACGGCCTTCGCGTCCTCCGCGAACCGCAGCAACTCGTCGAGCGTCTCGTAGTCCCGGTCCCGCTGGAGCGCGTCGACGATGGCCGTGTCGAGCGCCTCCGCCCCGACCCAGACCACGAAGACGCCCACCATCGCCGCGGTGGGGGCGAACCAGAACGTGTCCCGCAGATGCTCCCGGAGCGGCGACAACGCACGCGGACGACGCCCTGCCGGGGAGCTCTGCGTAGCCATCCAGTCACTCATGGTGTGACCCTAGAGGTATGGGACCGCGAGGTCCCGGACCCCCGCCAGGCGGATGGAAACGCAGGTGAAAGGCACTCCGAAAGCTTGGTATTGTTGTCCGTGTCGCCGCGGGGAACACCCCTGGCAAGGCGGCAGACACCTGGTCCGGGTGGCGGAATGGCAGACGCGCTAGCTTGAGGTGCTAGTGCCCTTTATCGGGCGTGGGGGTTCAAGTCCCCCCTCGGACACAGATCAGCTCGGGCGGGTCGAGATCTTCTCGGCCCGCCCGAGCTGTCGTGCGTCACCCCCTCCGCCGCAGCCCGCGTCTCGGCCTTCGCCTCAGCGCCGGTACTCCCGCAGCTTGCGGTACAGCGTGGCCCGGCCGATCCCGAGCGCGACCGCCGTGCGTGCCTTGTTGCCGCCGTGGCGGCGCAGCGCCTCCAGGATCGCCGCGCGCTCGGCGTGCTCCATCGGGCTGAGCGGGCGGGCGGCCGGTCCTTCCCGGACGGCGTCCGGCAGCTCCGCGCGGCGGACCGGCCCGGTCACCCGCCGGTGCTCCGCGAGGGCCCGTACGACATGGGCCAGCTCGGTGACGTTCCCGGGCCACGGGTACGCCTCGAGCGCGCGCAGGGCGTCCAATGTCCAGGTCAGCGGGGGTTGTCCGGGCGCCGGGCGGGGGGTGAGGACGGGCAGGAGCTCCCGTATGTCCTCGGTGCGTTCCCGCAGCGGCGGCAGGGTCACGGAGCGGGCCGACAGCTTGTCCAGCAGGCGCTGGAGGCAGGGGCCGGCCGGGGCGCCGGGCGTGTAGGTGACCAGCAGCCGGGTGTCCGGGTGCTGGTCCAGCAGGGAGTTGAGCGCGGCCACCCCGGGCTGCGCGAGGCGCTCGGCGTGGCGGAGCAGGAGGAGCCCGTCGGGCCGCCACGCGGACAGGGCCTGGTCGAGTCCGGCGTCCCGCGCCGCGTCGGCCACCTGGACGGGGTCCGGGCCGAACAGCTCCCGCGCCAGTGCGGACTTGCCGGTTCCGCGCTCGCCGGTCAGCAGCAGGGGCTCCCTGGAGCGCATCAGCTCGGCGGCCCGTCCGACGGCGTGGCGCCAGGGGACCGAGGAACCGGTCAGGGTGACCGGCGGGGGCGGGACCGGCGCAGCCGGTGCCGGATCGTCGAGCGGCTCCAGGGCGGTCACGATCCCGATCGTCCTGCCGTCCAGGCGTACCGGTGTGACCCGCGCCGTGCACCCGGCTCCGTCCGGCAATCGCACCACGCCCGTGACGTCCCGGTGCCGTGCGCCGGCCGCCGCGCGCTCCAGCACTCCCAGCACCTCGGGCGTCAGCAGCCGCTGCGCCGCGTCGCTGACCAGCCGGTTGCGGCCGTCGAGTGCCGCCACGGCCCGATCCGGCCCGCGCGCCGCGCGCACGTAGGCATCCAGCAACGCCCGCTCGCCCTGCCCGGCCCGGGCCCGCAGTTCCGTCTCGACCGCCGCGACCGTCGCCTCGGCGAAGGCCGCCTGCGGATGCGGCGGTCCGGCGGTGCACAGCCGTGACGCGACCGTCAGGGTGCCCAGCACGTGTCCGTTCTCCGGCCCGAGCACCGGGACGCTGACCGCGGAGACGTCCTGCCACCGGTCGAGGAAGTGCTCGGGTCCGTGTACCTCGGCCCGGCTCCGGGTGCGCAGGGCGAGGGCCGCGCTGTTGTGGCCGACCTCCTGCTCCGACAGGCCGGTGCACGCGCCGAGCCCGGGGACGCTCCCGGCCGTCCACAGCACCCGCAGCCGCTCGTCGGTCAGCACGAGCAGGGACCCGCCCACGCCCAGGGCGGGGACGATCCGGTCGAGCACCGGCCGGGCGGCGCCGAGCAGCGTCGACTCTCCGGAGAGCGGAGGAGACGCCACCGACTCCTCCAAGTCGTGCGGCACGCCGAAGAACCGGGCCCGCCGCCACGCCGCGACGACCTCCTCCGGCACGCCCTGGGGCAGCGGACGCCCCGACAGGAACCGCTCGCGGGCGACGCGCAGTGAGGGCCGGGCGGTGGTGGCTGCGGGGGAGGCATCTGTGGTGGTCACGGCACGTCCCACCGTAGCGGGCTCAATTGAACAAGAAACAACCGCGGGTCCCGACCCCGCGTTTCGCGGACGGCCCGGTGTTACGCAAAGAGGCCCGCCCCGGCCTTCGCCGACCACTCTCACCATCGGGCGCCCGAGGGCCGCCCATCGCCGACACTCCGGTGTCTCGTAATGAGACACCCGCGTCCGGCCGAAGACACCCATGATCATGCACGTCCCGCGTCCGCCGCCCGAACCCCCTTCCACAGGAGCGCCCGTGTCCACCGTCGTCGAGACCGACGTCCTGATCGTGGGCAGCGGCCCGGCCGGTGCCTCGGCCGCGCTGGCCCTGAGCACCTACGGTGTCCCCAACATCGTGGTGACCCGCTACGCGAGCCTCGCCGACACACCCCGCGCCCACATCACCAACCAGCGCACCATGGAGGTGCTGCGCGACCTCGGCGTGGAGCAGGAGGTCATCGCGCAGGCCACCCCTCAGCACCTGATGGGCAACACGACGTTCTGCACGAGCCTGGCGGGCGAGGAACTGGGCCGGGTGCGCTCCTGGGGCAACGACCCGCTGGTGCAGGCCGAGCACGAACTCGCCAGCCCCACGCGTATGTGCGACATGCCGCAGCACCTCATGGAGCCGGTCCTCGTGAACGCGGCCGTCGCCCGCGGCACCCGGCTCCGTTTCCAGAACGAGTACCTCTCCCACACGCAGGACGCCGACGGCGTCACCGCCCTCGTCCGCGACCGGCTGCGCGGGGACACGTACGAGATCCGGGCCAAGTACCTGATCGGCGCCGACGGCGGACGATCGAAGGTCGCCGAGGACGCCGGGCTGCCGATGGGGGGTCAGATGGGCGTGGCCGGCAGCATCAACATCGTCTTCGAGGCGGATCTCGCCCGGTACACCGCCCACCGGCCGTCCACCCTCTACTGGGTCCTCGCCCCGGGTGCGACGGTCGGCGGCATCGGCGCGGGCCTGGTGCGCTGTGTGCGCCCCTGGAACGAGTGGCTGATCGTCTGGGGCTACGACGTGAACGCCGGCGCGCCCGACCTGACCACCGAGTACGCCGAGTCGATCGTCCGGGCACTCGTCGGCGACGACGACGTCCCCGTGACCGTCAAGTCGTCCTCGGCGTGGACCGTCAACGAGATGTACGCCGAGACGTACGCCAACGGCCGGGTCTTCTGCGCCGGCGACGCCGTGCACCGGCATCCTCCGTCCAACGGCCTCGGCTCCAACACCTCGATCCAGGACGCCTACAACCTCGCCTGGAAGCTCAAACTCGTCCTCGACGGCACCGCCCACCCCCGGCTGCTCGACAGCTACACCGCCGAGCGCGCCCCGGTCGGCCGGCAGATCGTCACCCGCGCCAACCGCTCCATTCGCGAGACCGCCCCCGTCTTCGAGGCCCTCGACGGGCTCTCCCCGCAGACCCCCGAGCAGCTGTGGGCCAACATCGCCGCCCGCAAGGACGCCACCGAGGCCGCCGAGAAGCAGCGGGCCGCACTGCGGGAGGCGATCGCCTTCAAGGCCTACGAGTTCAACGCGCACGGCGTCGACCTCAACCAGCGCTATGACGCCGGGAGTTCCGCCGCGATCGTCCCGGACGGCACACCCGACCCCGGCTTCGCCCGCGACCCCGAGCTGTACCACCAGCCGTCCTCCCGCCCCGGCGCCCGGCTCCCGCACGCCTGGATCACCTCCGGTACCCGCACGCTCTCGACCCTCGACACCGTCGGCCGGGGCCGCTTCACCCTGCTGACCGGCATCGGGGGAGAGGCCTGGGTGCGGGCGGCCGAGGAGCAGGAGGTGGAGATCGCCACGGTGGTGATCGGCCCGGGGCAGCAGTGCGAGGACCCGTACGGCGACTGGGCGCGGCTGCGTGAGATCCCCGACGCGGGCGCCCTCCTGGTACGTCCGGACGGTTTCGTCGCCTTCCGGCACGCCTCCGCCGGCGCGGACGCCGGAGCACTGCTCGCGCACGCGCTGCGGCGGATCCTCGGGCACGCCTGACCGCGCCATCATGGAAGCAGCGGAAGCGATGGAAACAGCGGAAGAGCTGCCGGAACCCGAAGCTCTGGAAGCAGCGAAAAAGCTGTAAGAAGCGGACGTCGACGACGAGGAGCCGGGATGACCACCGATGCGACCAGGGCCGGCGTCACCGAGCAGGCCCTCGCCAGCCTGCGCGGGACCGCCGACCCCAGGCTGCGTGAACTGCTCACCGGCCTCGTCCGCCATCTGCACGACTTCGCGCGCGAGACCCGTCTCACCCAGGACGAGTGGGAACGGGCGATCGACTTCCTGACCGCGACCGGGCAGATGTGTACCGACACCCGGCAGGAGTTCATCCTGCTGTCGGACGTGCTGGGCCTGTCGATGCTGGTGGAGACGCTGGGCGGCGAGCGCGCGGCGGGCGCCACCGAGTCGACCGTGCTCGGCCCCTTCCACATGACCGAGTCGCCCGTCCGGGCGCTCGGCGACGACATCGACCTGGTCGGCGGTGGCGAGAAGTGCGTCGTCAGCGGCCGGGTGCGATCCGCCGACGGCACCCCGCTGCCCGGCGCCGTCGTCGACGTATGGCAGGCCGACGACCAGGGTTTCTACGACGTCCAGCAGCCCGGCGTCCAGCCCGCGGGCAACGGACGCGGGTTGTTCACCGCCGACACCGATGGCCGCTTCTGGTTCCGCACCTGCGTCCCGGCGGCGTACCCCATCCCCACCGACGGCCCCGTGGGAGCGCTGCTGCGCGCGACCGGACGGCACCCCTACCGCCCCGCGCACATCCACTTCATCGCCACGGCCGAGGGCCACACGCCCGTCACCACACACATCTTCGTGGCCGGCGGCGACTACCTCGACTCCGACGCGGTGTTCGCCGTGAAGCGGAGCCTGGTCCAGGACTTCGCCGAGACCGACGACCCCTCCCTGGCCCGGGAGTTCGGCGTGCGGAACCCCTTCCGGCACGCCCGCTTCGACCTCGTCCTGGAGCGGACCGCATGACGTACCAGAAGGAGTTCACGTACGAGACCCGACCGGTGCGGGTCGTGTTCCGGCCCGGCGCCGCCGTCACCGCGACCCCGGGGGAGGCGGCGCGCCTGGGTCTGAGCCGGCTGCTCGTCGTCTGCGGCAGCCGGGGCGAACGCGTGGCCCGGGCCGTCGCGGACGCGCTCGGCGACAGTTGCGCGGGAGTGCACGCCGAGGCTCGGATGCACGTGCCCGTCGAGGACGCCGACCGGGCCGTAGCCGCCGTCCGGGCGGCCGGGGCGGACGGCTGCGTCGCGGTCGGCGGCGGCTCCGCGATCGGGCTCGGCAAGGCGATCGCCCTGCGCACCGGCCTTCCGCTGATCGCCGTGCCGTCGACCTACTCGGGCTCCGAGATGACCCCGGTCTGGGGCCTGACCGAGGACGGCGCCAAACGCACCGGCCGCGACCCGGTCGTCCAGCCCCGCAGCGTCGTGTACGACCCCCGGCTCACCCTCTCCCTGCCGGTAGCGCTGACCGTCACCAGCGGGATCAACGCGCTCGCGCACGCCGTCGAGGCGCTGTACGCCCCGGACGTCTCCCCGCTGGTGTCGTTCATGGCCGAGGAAGGCGTCCGGGCCATGGCAGAGGCCCTGCCGCGACTGGCCGCCGACCCGGACGACCTCGACGCGCGCAGCCGGGCGCTGTACGCGGCATGGCTGTGCGGAGCGTGCCTCGGCGCCACCACGATGGGGCTGCACCACAAGCTGTGCCACGTCCTCGGCGGCACCCACGGCCTGCCCCACGCCGAGACCCACACCGTGGTCCTGCCCTACGCCCTCGCCCACAACGCCCCTGCGGCCCCGCGGGCGTTGACCGTCCTGCGCCGCGCCCTCGAAACCGATGACGTGCCCCGCGCCCTGTGGGACCTGGCCGGCCGCCTCGGCGCCCCGCGATCCCTGGCCGAACTCGGCCTGGCGGAGGCCGATGTGACCCCGGCGGCGGCCCGGGCCGCGGGCGAGCCGTACGCCAACCCCCGCGAGGTGACCGTGGAGGGGGTTCGGGGCGTGCTGCTCGCGGCGTACGAGGGAGGGCCGCCCTCGACGGCATAGGTGCCGCCGTCAGCCGGCCCGCCCGCACCTGCCGTGACCGCGACCTCACGGCCCGTGCCTGATGCGGCGTCAGCGCGCCGCCGGAACCCCGCGCCAGTGGATCCCCCAGGACGAGATCCGGAGGGAGTGCGGGCGTCGTGGACGCGGTCGGACCGGAGGCGCGGCACAGACCGGCCGTGCGGTTGCAGCGCCCGTGACCAGGGCGGAGGATGAAGACAGGCCCTCCGGCCGCTGTCACCGTCTCCCACCGCCTTGTGCAGGGCCGCACGCACGCGCACCGGGAGTCCACATGGACCCAGCCGACCTCTCAGCGGTGTTCTACGGGGAGGGTCCCGTCCCTGTCCTGTGGGCCACCCACTGCCCCGTGCACTTCGACGTGTGGCTGGCGTTCGCCCAGCCGCCGTCCTCGCGGGGGGACGCCGACGGCCCGGGGCCCGTGGCCCGGACGGGAGAGCGGGGACGGCAGGACCTGATCCTCGCGATCCGTGAGGAGTTCGGCGTCGAGCAGGTGCTGGAGCGTTTCCAGAACCGCGGGCTGATGGAGAAGTGCCGTCCGATCGCCGCCGGCAGCTTCGTGGCGGCACAGCTGACTCTGAAGGAGCTCGTCAGCGACGTCCTGCCCCTGACCAGTCTGGCCGGTGCGGTGCGTGTCGCCCACGAACTCGCCCGGAACGGTGGGGCCGAAGGCATCGAAGCAGCCCTCGCCGGACACGTCAGGACCCCTGCCACCAGCGAGATCCACGACAGCATGGAGCGCCGGCAGGAACGCGGCCGTCATGTCACCTGGCTGCTGAGGCTGCTGCACCGCATCGTGCGGAACGCGCGGCCCGACCTGGGCCGGGGTGAGACGAGGGAACGGGCCGTGACCGACGTGCTGGTCGACCTGCTGGACGCCGTCGTCGTGGACACCGGCCCCGTGCGTCGGCCGCACGCACCCGCCGGGCGGGTGGCCGACCGGAGACAGAAGTATCCGGTCGTGTCCGTGACGACGAACCGGCCCGCGACCGGAGCGGTCGTACGGTCCCGCCGCACGATCAAAGCCGACGCGGCGGAGCAGGTCTTCTCGGTCGACACCGCCTCCATCGGCTGGGCCGTGGTCGACAGCGGTATCGATCCGCGGCACCCCGCCTTCCACGACTGGGACACCACCGGCCCGACGCCGCAGCGACTGGAGACGCGTATCGCCCGCTCCTTCGACTTCACCGGCGTACGGGAGAAACTCTCCGCCGACGTGCTCGTGGGCGGCTTGGTCAACTGGGCGGCCGCCCTGCCGTCCGTCGAGACCACCACGCCCCCGGATCAGCCCCCACGGCCACCGCCCGGCGACCAGCACGGCACCCACATCGCCGGCATCATCGGCGGCTGGTGGCCGGAGCTGGACTTCCGCGGCATCTGCCCGCGCATCCGGCTCTACGACTTCCGAGTCCTCGACGACGACGGAGGGGGTGACGAGTTCTCCATCGTCACCGCGCTGCAGGCGATCCGTCACATCAACGAGCAGGCCGGGCGGTTCATCGTCGCCGGGGTCAACATCAGCCTGTCGGTCCCGCACGACGTGGCCAGTCACTCCACCGGATGGACTCCCGTGTGCGTCGAATGCGACCGTCTGACGCGGTCGGGCGTCGTGGTCGTCACCGCGGCCGGCAACGCGGGGTTCGCGGGCACCGCGCGGACCGTGGGCGCCGACTACCGGGACATCAGCATCTCCGACCCCGGAAACGCGGATTCCGTCATCACCGTCGGCTCCACCCACCGCAGCAACCCGCACCGCCATGGCGTCAGTTACTTCTCCAGCCGGGGCCCCACCGGGGATGGGCGGCCCAAGCCGGACCTCGTGGCGCCGGGGGAGGACATCGACGGCCCCATCCCCGGCGAGGGCATCGCCGCCATGCACGGAACCAGCCAGGCGGCGGCCCATGTCAGCGGAGCCGCGGCCATGCTGCTGGCCCGCCACCGGGAGCTGCTCGGCCGCCCGGAACGCGTGAAGGAGATCCTCTGCGCCACGGCCACGGACCTCGCTCGCGAACGTCACTTCCAGGGCCACGGACTCGTCGACGTGCTCCGTGCCATCCAGTCCGTCTGACGGAACGGTCCACCAGCCAGGAGCCGACATGCTCACCTTCGACTTCCTCGACGCCCGCCACGGCGACTGCTTCCTGGTCCACTGGGGCTCACCTCACGAGCGGGTCATGCTTGTCGACGGCGGTCCCGGCGCCGTCTACCGGGCCACACTCCGCGGCCGGCTGCAGCGGCTCGGCAAACCTGACGGCGGCGCCCCGCCGCACCTCGACGTCGTGTGCGTCTCCCATGTCGACGAGGACCACGTCGGCGGGCTCGTCCAGCTCTTCCGCGACATGAGGCAGGCCCAGCAGGACGGGGACGCCCCGCCGTACGCGGTGGACGCCCTGTGGTTCAACTCCGTGGAGGAACTCGTCGACCGGCGCGCCCCCGGGCTGAGCGCCTCCGTACGGCCACTCCTCGAACGCGCCGCCACCGACGCGGCGGTCGGGGCGAGCTACAACCAGGGCCGCGACATCCGTAACGCGGCGACCGCGCTGCACCTGGACGGCAACGCCCCGTTCGGCGGCCCGCTCACCGAGGGCGCCGAGACCGTTCTCGAAGACCTGGACGTCACGGTCGTCGCGCCGGACCAGGAAGCGCTGGAGGAGCTGGAGGAGAGGTGGCGCAAGGCGAAACAACGCGGCGACCCCGACGTCATCACCGCCGGCTACACCGACGGGTCGGTGCCGAACCTCTCCAGCATCGTGCTGCTGCTGCGCCACGAGGGCCGCACCGCCCTGCTCACCGGTGACGCCCGCGGCGACCACGTCCTGACCGGGCTGCGCGAGCTGGGCCTGCTCAACGACTCGGAACCCCTCCACCTCGACCTGCTCAAACTGCCGCACCACGGCAGCGAGCGCAACGTGGAGGCGGGCTTCTTCGAGCAGGTGCGTGCCGACCACTACGTCATATCCGCCGACGGCGTCCGCCACCATCACCCCAGCGAGGACACTCTGCGCTGGCTCGTCGAGTCCCGGGCACCGGACGACGAGTACGTCATCCACCTGACCAACCACATCCCGTTCGCTGAGGAGGAACTGACGCGACTGAGCGAAGGCCGGGCCTTCGGCTTCGACGTCCGGGCGCCCGCCGAGCAAGCGCTCCTCATCACGATCGGAGACCCGCCATGACCACCTCCCGGCAGGCCCCCGTCCCTTCCGCGCCCCCGGCCGGCTCCGCGCCGGACGCCGGACCGCAGTGGGCCGTCGACTCGCCCGCTGCCGGCACCGGCCTCGCGGCCCGGCCCTGCGGCGACGCCCTCCGCCCCGCCGAACCTCCCGCCACCGCGCACCCGGTCGCGCTCGCCCTGTCCGGTGGCGGGTTCCGTGCCACCCTCGCCGCCCTGGGGTTCGTGCGGCTGCTGGCCGATACCGGGCTGCTCTCCCGGCTGCGGTACTCCTCGTCCGTGTCCGGTGGGTCGATCGCCAACGGCTGCCTCGCCACGGCCTGGCCCGCATTGCGGCGGGAGAACTTCACCACGGGCGCCGTCGACGAACTGGTCGTCGCGCCGGTCGTGGACCGCGTCTCGTCCCGTTCCCTCAAGCGCGCCCTCCTCCGCGGCCTGTGGCGGACCATCGGCCCCTCGACCCGTACGGATCTCCTCGCCGGGCGCCTGGACGAGTGGTTCCTGCGGGAGACCGAACTGGAGAACCTGGACCCCGAGGTGCGATGGATCATCAACGCGGCCAACCAGACCACCGGTGTCCGCTTCACTTTCGAACGCGACGTGTACGGCGACTACACCATCGGCCTGGCCCCCACGGCAGGCACGGGGCTGCGGCTGAGCCGCGCCGTGTCCGCCTCCGCCGCGGTGCCAGGCGCGTTCCCACCGGTCGTCCTCGACAAGGCGGCCTTCCCGTGCGCCACCCACCCGCCCGCGTTGCTCGACGGTGGTACGTACGACAACACCGGTCTGGAAGCCATCGACTCGGACCGCTACCGGCACACGTTCCTGTGCGCCCTCAACGCCGGAGGCCTGCTGCGTCCTGGTGTGTACGGGCGCGTCCCCGTCGTCCGGGACCTGGCCCGGGCCAACTCCCTGCTGTACCGGCAGAGCACCGGGCTGCGGACCCATGCCGTCGTCGAACGCTTCGAGCGGGCGAGGGCCGCGGGCCCGGACGGCGAACTGCCGCGCGGTGCCCGCCGCGGCATCCTCGTCCAGCTCTCCACCGCGTTCCCGCCGGACGGTTCGGACGCGCTGCGGCGCTGGCACGCGGCCTTTCCCGAGCGACCGGTCCACGACGGCCGCCATCTCGCCCTCGTCCCGACCGTGTTCGACCGCCTCGACCCGGGCCTGTGCCGTGCCCTGGTCCACCGCGGCTGGTGGCTCGGGGGCGCGGCCCTGGCGCTGCACCACCCGGGCCTGCTCCCGGACGACCTGACGCTGATGCTCCCGCCTCCGCAGGGATGAGACATCCGGGTCGGCCACCGGACACGCTGTCCCGACCGGTCGTGGATCGCGGACAGAAGGTGACCGCAAGCCTTCCTAGGGTCGTGGCATGACTCAGACGCAGAGGATTCTTGTCACCGGCGCCACCGGAACCGTCGGCCGTCAGGTCGTCGCCGAACTGCTCGACCGGGGGCACGAGGTGCGTGCCCTGACGCGCGACGCCGCGAAGGCCGCCTTCCCGGCCGGGGTCGACGTCGTCGAGGGTGACCTGAACGAGCCGGACGGGCTGGCCCCGGCCCTGGAGGGCGTCACCGGCCTCCACCTGATCACCTTCGGCGGTGCCGCCTTCAGTCCGCTGGAGTCCGGCCCCCGGATCCTGGAACTCGCCCGCTCCGCCGGGGTCCGCCGTGTCACGGTGCTGCACGGCGGCGGCCCCACCCCGCTGGAGGACGCGGTACGGGCCGACGAGGGTGTGGACTGGACGGTGCTCATGCCGGTCGAGTTCATGGCCAACGCCCTGGAGTGGGCGGACGGGATCGTGACGGCGGGGGAGGTACGGGAGCCCTTCGTGGACCGGCTCAGCGCCATGGTCCACGAGGGGGACATCGGCGCCGTCGCGGCCGTCGCGCTCACGGAGGAGGGGCACGGCGGCCAGGAGTACGTCATCACCGGCCCCGAGGTGCTCACGGTCGGCGACAAGGTGAAGACGATCGCCGCGGCCGTCGGCCGGGAGATCACCCTCGTCGAGCTGACCGAGGAGCAGGCACTCGCACAGTGGCGGGCGGCGGGTCTCGCGGAGGACGTCATCGGCTTCCTGCTCATGGCGTACGGCGACACCCCCGAAGTGGGCCGTACGGTCTCCGGCACCGTCGAGAAGGTCACCGGACGACCGGCGCGCACCTTCGCCCGGTGGGCCGCCGACCACGCGGACGCGTTCACACGGCCGTCCTGACTGTCTCGTATTGAGACACCCGGGCCGGAAGCCGGTCCGTCAAGATCGGCAAGGGGGTGTGACCGCAGCAAGGTGCGGCCGTCGGCATGCGAGAAATCGCCGACCGCACGGCCGCACACCCGAAGAAAGGTGACCACCATGGCCCTCGCACTCCTCCGGCGCAGGTGGCTCAAGAACACCCCCGCCGCAGCGGCGGGCCTCGCCCTCCCCCTCCCCTCCGGCGCGGGCGCCGTCGCCCGTGAGGTCGTCGACCCGATGGGCTCGCCCCTGGCGGCCGCGGACGTCACCGTCACCGCCCTGGACACCCACCGCGTCGCCGCCCGCGGCACGACCGACCCGTACGGCTACTTCCTCGCGGCGCTGCCGCCCGGCCGGTACAGCCTGCTCATCTCGGCGGAGGGCCTGCGGCCGCACCGCGAGACGATCGAGACCGGCCCGGGCACCCCGACGGCCACCGAGCGCGTCTGGCTGCAACCCGCCGAGGCGCTCCAGCTTCCGACGCCCGGCACCTGGCTCTTCGACCCGCCGCACACCGCGATCCGGTTCATCGCCAAGCACGTCGGAATGGCCCATGTCCACGGCCGCTTCGAACGCTTCGAGGGCGGCATCCGGATCGCCCCGGACATGGCCGACTCCCGTGTGCACGTCCGCATCGACGCCTCCAGCATCACCACCGGCAACACCACCCGCGACAACCACCTGAGGTCCGCGGACTTCCTCGACGTCGAACGCTTCCCGTACATCGACTTCACGAGCGCGCGCTTCGCCTACCGGGGCGGCAGCAAGTGGACACTGCAGGGCTCCCTCACCATGCACGGCGTCAGCCGCTCGGTGGCACTGGACACGACGTACCTCGGCACCGTGAACGGCGGATACGGCCAGGAACTGCGCTGCGCGGCCCTGGCGACGGCGGAACTCCACCGCGAGGACTACACCCTCAACTGGCGTTCCATGCTGGCCCGGGGCATCGCGGTGGTGGGCCCGACGGTCCAGCTGGAACTCGACGTCCAGGCGATGTACCGCACCCACGACACCCCGACCCCGCCGGAATAGCGGCCCGGCCCGGGCCTTCCGAGACCCAGGCCGTACGGGCGGGCTGCGCCTACCCGGCGTCCGGCCACACCTGCGGCGGCCGGGGCGGTTGTGGGTCGGTCCGCCGCTCCGTCGCCCGGGCATTCTCCTCGCGCAGGGCGGTCAGCCACGGCCACAGATCGGGCAACGGCTGCCGGGAGCACGCCAGTCGGTGCTCGATCCGGCAGAGCTGCGACCCGTCGGGTGGGCACACGCCGTACACCGTGACCCTGCCGTCCGAGAGAGTGATCCACCGGTGTCCGGCGGGCACCAGATGCGCCGGCACCTCCACTTTCGGCTCCAGCAGAACCCATTCGTGCTCCAGCGTCGCCACGCGATCCTGCGGCAACCGGCAGTGCGGACACGCGTCCTGGCCGACCTGCAAGCGGCGCAGCCCGTCATCGACAGCCCTCATACGGCCAGAGTCCGCAGGCAGCGGCACGGCGAGTAGAGGGCGAACCGGACGGGGCAGCGGAGTCGCTCCGAGACGGGAGGGGCGAAACGAGGCACGGCAGGTTCAACCAGCAACCACCGCCCGAGTCCCGGCGGCCGATACGCGACGGGACCCGGGCCGTCCCGCGCCCCGCAATAATCCCTGGCCCTCGTCGCATTGCCCTCCCTACACTCACCTGCACCGAGGTGACGAGCGAAGGGAGAGGGCCATGCGTGACCGCACCGCTGTCGCCGTCTCCCTGCCGCGCTACGAGGTGATCCTCGTGTCTTCGTCGTCCCGGTGCCCGCTGCGCGGCGGCACCGGCTGACCGGACGAAGAAGCGCCAGATCCACAAGCGCTCTGACGTGATGTCAGGATGGGCAAGACGCCCGCCCTGCCCGTCTCGCCCGGCAATCGCGCTGCCCCATTTCGCGATCGCACCGAAAGGCCCTGGGCCGTGCGCACCCACCTCAACCCGCTCGCCGCCGTCCGCAACCTCGGCATCCTCGCCCACGTCGACGCGGGCAAGACCACCGTCACCGAACGGATCCTGTTCGCCACCGGCACCACGCACAAGCGCGGCGAGGTCCACGACGGCACCACCGTCACCGACTTCGACCCGCAGGAGCGAGACCGCGGCATCACCATCTTCGCCGCCGCGGTGAGCTGCGCCTGGGACGGGCACCGGATCAACCTCATCGACACCCCCGGGCACATCGACTTCGCCGACGAGGTGGAGCGTGCGCTGCGGGTGCTCGACGGCGCGGTGGCCGTGTTCGACGCGGTGGCCGGCGTCGAGCCGCAGAGCGAGTCGGTGTGGCGGCAGGCCGACCGGCACGGCGTGCCGAGGATCGCCTTCGTCAACAAGATGGACCGCGCCGGGGCCGATCTCGACGCGGCCGTGGCGTCGATCCGGGAGCGACTGCACCCGGCGCCCCTGGTCGTGCAGGTGCCGATCGGCACGGAGGACACCTTCACCGGCGTCGTCGACCTGGTGCGTATGCGCGCACTGCTGTGGGACGACGGCGGCTCCGTCGAGGAGACGCCGGTGCCGGACGGCCTGCGGAGCGAAGCCGTCGCCCGCCGCCGGGCGCTGGACGAGGCCGTGGCGGAGCTGCACCCGGGCGCACTGGAGGAGTTCTGCGACACGGGCACCCTCTCCGAGGGGACCCTGTCCTCGGCGTTGCGCGAGGTGACCCGGGACGGTGTCGGCGTGGTCGTGCTGTGCGGCTCCGCCTACCGCAACCGCGGTGTCGAGCCGCTGCTCGACGCGGTCGTGGCCTATTTGCCGTCGCCCCTGGACGTGCCGCCGGTCCCCGGCACGCACGAGGGTGAGGAGCAGACACGCCCCGCCGACCCGGAGGCCCCGGCCGCCGCCCTGGCGTTCAAGGTGCACGCCACCCCGACGGGACGGCTGACCTATCTGCGGATCTACTCGGGCACGATCGAGAAGGGAGACACCCTGTGGGACGCGACCGCGCGGCGCACCGAGCGGATCGGGCGGATCCTGCGCGTCCGGGCCGACCGGCACGCCCCGCTGGACCGGGCCGTCGCCGGGGACATCGTCGCCGTGGTCGGGCTGAAGTCCGCCCGCGCCGGCTCGACCCTGTGCGCACCGGGCGCGCCGCTCGTCCTGGAGCCGCCCGGCGTGCCCGAGCCGGTGGTGTCGGTCGCGGTGGAGTCCCGCCGCGCAGGTGACACGGACCGGCTGGCGTCGGGGCTGTCCCGGCTGACCGAGGAGGACCCCTCGCTGGTCGTGCGGACCGACCCGGAGACCGGGCAGACGGTGCTGTCCGGCATGGGCGAACTGCACCTGGAGGTGGCGGTGGAGAAGCTCCGGCGCGAGCTGGCGCTGGAAGTCAACGTCGGCCGTCCCCGGGTCAGTTATCGCGAGACCGTCGGCCGGGGCGTGTCCGGACTGGTGTTCCGGCACGTCAAGCAGGACGGCGGGGCGGGGCAGTTCGCCCATGTCGTCCTCGACGTGGAGCCGCATGAGGAGGGAGGGTTCGAGTTCCGCTCGGCGGTCGTCGGCGGGCGGGTGCCGCAGGAGTACGTCCGGGCGGTCGAGGCGGGGTGCCGGGACGCCCTCGCCGAGGGGCCGCTCGGCGGGCACCCGGTGACGGGCCTGCGCGTCACGCTCACCGACGGGGCGACCCATGTGAAGGACTCCTCGGACACGGCGTTCCGCACGGCCGGCCGCCTCGGTCTCCGTGAGGCCCTGCGCGCCTGCGCGATGGTCCTGCTGGAGCCGGTCGTCGAGGTCACGGTCACCGTGCCCGAGGACGCGGTCGGCGGTGTGCTCGGCGATCTCGCCGCCCGGCGCGGCCGGGTGACCGGCTCGGTCACCCGCGCGGGTGCGGCGATCGTCACCGCGACCGTGCCGCTGGCCGAACTGTTCGGCTACGCGACCCGGTTGCGCAGCCGCACGCAGGGCCGTGGCACCTTCACGGCCCGTCCCACCGGCTACGCGCCGGCGCCGGTCGCGTCGCCGGAGCGGTAGCGCACGGGGCGGGCCCCTCCCTTCCTCACCCGAAGGGAGGGGCCCGCCGGTCCGCCCCGTCCTTCGAGCTACCGGTCCGCCCCGTCCCGCGGGCTACGGGTACGACACCACCGTCGACGGCACGGTCGACGTCCCCGACGTCGGCGACCCCGTGTCGTTGATGACCCGCTCATACTGCCCATTGCCCCCCAGCGAGACCACGAGCAGGTCGTGGAAGCGCACCCCGGGCCGGTTCGGCGCCGCGAAGCCGTGGTGCTGCACGATGCCCGGGTCGACGTTGTAGTAGCAGTAGCTGCCCAGGCCCCAGCCCTCGTGGCTGGTCACCGCGTCCCCGACCCGGTAGGCCGCGTAGCCCTTGACCGAACCGTTCTGGATCGCGGCCTGGTTCGGGGCGTCGTACGCCTTCTCGTTCTGGTAGAAGATCGTGCGGCCGCGCTCGCCGAACCACTGCACGTCGTACTTGTTGAAGTGCTCCACGAACAGCCCGGTCGCCAGCACGTCGTGGCCGTTGACGACGACGCCGTAGTCCGCCCGGTTGGTCTCCCAGCCGACGCCGTCGCCGTGGTCGGCGCGCCAGACCCAGGTGTGGTCGACGATGGTGTGCCGGCTGTTGACGACCATGCTGGTGGTGGCCTTGCCCGGGCCCGCCCCGCCGATGCGGACGAACACGTCCTGGACGGTCGTCGGGTTGGCGGAGTGGTCCCGCCAGGCGCCGCGCGGGCCGATCTCCAGCAGGGTGGCGGAGTTGACCGGCCCGGCGTCGACGAGGAACCCGGCCAGACGTACGCCGTCGACGTCGGCGACCTTCAGCGCGGTGACGCCGTTGTCGGGGATGAGCGTGGCGTAGCCGAGGCCGAGCACCACGGTGCCGGCCCTGTCCACACGCACCGGCTGGTCGAGGTGGTAGATCCCCGGCGTCAGCAGCAGGTGGAGTCCCTCGGCGAGGGCCTGGTTGAGCGTGGCCGCCGAGACGCCGGGCTTGGCGACGTAGAAGCGCGACAGGGGCAGCGAGGTGCCCCTCGGGGTGCCGTTGCCCCAGGTGACGCCTCGGGCGTTGGTCCGCTTCTCCGGCAGGAAGACCCGGTACTCGCTGCCGCTGAGGTACAGGAACGGCTTCTCGCGGGAGACCGGCGTCGTGGCCAGAGTGGTGTACGGCGGGTTCGGGAAGCCCTGCGCGGGGGCGCCCTCGACACCGGAGAACACCATGTTCCACACGCCGTTGAGCCAGCCGCCGATCGCGCTGTCCCGGGTGTACCACTGCTGCTGGGAGTACGGCTGCACCTGGCCGTCGATCCGGCTGTCTGCGATGTAGCCGCCGCTGGACCAGCCGTAGCCGGTCGGGGCGAGGTTGAGGTTGCCGCGGATGTGCATCCGGCGGAACGGGGCCGCCTGCGAGACCGCCCAGCGGTTGGTGCCGTTCACGGGCACGACCGCGAGGTTCTCGGCCGAACGCCAGAAGTTCTGCGTGGCGTTGCCGTTGAACCAGCCCGCGTCGACGGTGATGTCGCCGTTGATGGTGGTGTCGTCGGGGGAGAGGCCGAGACCGGAGATCGAGGTGTAGAAGCCGATCTGCGCGTTGAGGCCGTGATAGGTGCCGGGTTTGAACAGCAGCTGGTAGCGGCCGGTGCCGAACTGGGCCGACTCCTGCTGCCGGAAGATCTCGTCGAGTCTGCCCTGGATGTCCGGCGTCGCCGGGTCGAAGACCAGCACGTTCGGGCCGAGATCGCCACCGCCGGGCAGGGCGCGCGGCTTCCTGCGCACGGGGGTCTTCGGGGTGCCGGGGGCGGCCGAGGCCGTGCCGGGCAGTGCCGCGAGTACGGAGGCGGCCGCGGCGGCGCCGAGGACGGCCCGGCGGCCGGGTGCGGGCAGGCGGGATGACGGGGAGTCAGAGTGCATGGGGCGGCTCTCCTGGTTCAGGAAGTGAACGGAGTGGGGTGCGGGGAGCGCTCTCTCGCCGCTGAATGGTTCATCCGTGGAACAGATGCGTCAAGGGGTCCGGCGCGAGTTCCAAGAGTGTGTCCAAACCCTTGACGGGACTGCCTTACGCGGATTAACTCACGTCCTAAATTAAGCCATGACGGCTCCCCTCGCGTCGAGTGCGGAAGGGGGCCGTACTCCCGGAAGAGAGCCAGGAGCAGCCATGCGCAGCATCCGAGCCGCGGCGGCAGGCGCCGTCACACTGTCACTGGCCCTCGCGGCCACGGCCTGCGGAGGCGGCTCCGCCACCGGCGGCGGATCGAACGATTCGCCGAAGACGCTCACCTACTGGGCGTCCAACCAGGGCGCCGGCATCGAGGTCGACAAGAAGGTCCTCCAGCCCGAACTCGACAAGTTCGAGAAGCAGACCGGCATCAAGGTGAAGCTGGAGGTCGTCCCCTGGTCGGACCTGCTCAACCGCATCCTCACCGCCACCACCTCCGGCCAGGGCCCGGACGTGCTGAACATAGGCAACACCTGGAGCGCCTCGCTCCAGGCCACGGGCGCGCTGCTGCCCTGGGACGCCGAGAACTTCGGCAAGATCGGCGGCCGGGACCGGTTCGTCGACTCGGCACTCGGCTCCACCGGCGCGGAGGGCAAGGACCCGGCGGCGGTGCCGCTGTACTCGATGTCGTACGCGCTCTACTACAACAAGAAGCTGTTCGCCGACGCCGGCATCTCCAAGCCCCCGGCCACCTGGGACGAGCTCGTCGCCGACGGTAAGAAGCTGTCCAAGGACGGCAAGTGGGCCCTGGGCATGGAGGGTTCGAACCCGTCGGAGAACATCCACCACGCCTTCGTCTTCGCCAAGCAGCACGGCGCCGACTTCTTCACCGCCGACGGCAAGGCCGACTTCACCGGGGACGGGACGGTCGCCGCGGTCAAGCAGTACGTCGATCTGATGGCCAAGGACAAGGTCATCGCGCCCGGCAACGCCGAGTACGCTCAGAACCAGTCCGTCAGCGACTTCGCCAAGGGGAAGACGGCGATGCTGCTGTGGCAGTCGGCGTCCGCCAACCTCGAGTCGCAGGGCATGAGCAAGGACGACTACGGCATCGCCCCCGTGCCCGTCCGGTCCGGCACCCCCGGCACCGGCAAGCAGGTCAACTCGATGGTCGCCGGCATCAACCTGGCCGTCTTCAAGAACACCGACAACAGCGACGGCGCCGCCAAGTTCGTGAAGTTCATGACGAGCGACGCCGAGCAGAAGATCCTCAACAAGGCCTACAGCACGATCCCGCCCGTCAAGTCGGCCCAGACGGACGCCGCCTTCGCCACCCCGGCCAACACCGTCCTCAAGGACACCCTCGCGAAGAGCGCCGTGGCACTGCCGCAGGTCGCCGACGAGTCCCAGTTCGAGACGGCCGTCGGCACGGCCGTCAAGAGCCTGTTCGCCGACGCGGCCGCAGGGCGACCGGTCACCACCGGCTCGGTGAAGGCGGCCCTGGAGAAGGCCCAGCAGCAGATGCCGGCGGCCTGACCGACATGACCACCACTGCCCAGGCCGAGAGGCCGGCGGTCCGCAAGAGCACGCCCGGCGCGGCACGCGGCCCCCGCCGCCGCACCGGGCGCGTCCGCCGCGTCGGCCTGCCCTATCTGCTGCTCCTGCCCGCCCTGCTCCTCGAACTCCTCGTCCACCTGGTGCCGATGGTGATCGGCATCGTCATGAGCTTCAAGGAGCTCACGCAGTTCTACATCCGTGACTGGGGCGCCGCCCCCTGGTCCGCCCTCGACAACTACAGGGTGTCGGTGGACTTCGACGCCCCGGTCGGCGAGGCCCTGCTCCACTCGTTCCTCGTCACGATCGCCTTCACCCTGCTGTCGGTGGGCCTGTGCTGGCTGATCGGCACGGCCGCGGCGGTCTTCATGCAGGACACCTTCCGGGGCCGCGGCCTGCTCCGGGCCCTGTTCCTGGTGCCGTACGCGCTCCCGGTCTACGCGGCCGTCATCACCTGGGTCTTCATGTTCCAGCACGACAACGGCCTGGTGAACCACGTCCTGCACGACCAGCTGGGCCTCACCGACAAGCCGTCCTTCTGGCTCATCGGCGACAACAGCTTCATCGCGCTGCTGACGGTGTCGGTGTGGAAGGGCTGGCCGTTCGCCTTCCTCATCGTCATGGCGGGCCTGCAGAACATCCCCGGCGAGTTGTACGAGGCGGCCGCCCTGGACGGCGCCGGCGTCTGGCAGCGGATCCGACGCATCACCCTGCCGTCCCTGCGCCCGGTCAACCAGGTGCTGGTGCTCGTCCTCTTCCTCTGGACGTTCAACGACTTCAACACGCCGTTCGTCCTGTTCGGCAGGACCGCGCCGGAGGCCGCCGACCTCATCTCGGTGCACATCTACCAGGCGTCTTTCGTCACCTGGAACTTCGGCACCGGCTCCGCGATGTCCGTCCTGCTGCTGCTGTTCCTGCTGCTGGTCACGGGCGGCTACCTGGCGCTCACCTCGCGCGGACGGAGAAGGGCCTCATGACCACGTCCCCCATGGCCCCGCCCCGCTCCTTCCTGTGGTCCCGGCGGATCTTCCTGACGCTGCTGACGGGCTTCGTGCTCGTCCCGGTCTACGTCATGGTCTCCAGCTCGCTGAAGCCCCTGGCGGACGTGACGGGCAAGTTCCGCTGGCTGCCGAGCGAGCTGACGATCCGCCCGTACATCGACATCTGGTCGACGGTCCCGCTGGCCCGCTACTTCGTCAACTCCCTCGTGGTGGCCGGAGCGGCGACGGTCTGCTCGGTGGTGATCGCGGTCTTCTCCGCGTACGCGGTGAGCCGCTACGAGTTCCGCGGCAAACGCGTCTTCACCGTCACCGTCCTGTCCACGCAGATGTTCCCGGGCATCCTCTTCCTGCTGCCGCTGTTCCTGATCTACGTCAACATCGGCAACGCGACGGGCATCGCCCTGTTCGGCTCGCGCGGCGGCCTGATCCTCACCTATCTCACCTTCTCCCTGCCGTTCTCGATCTGGATGCTGATCGGATACTTCGACTCGGTGCCGCGCGACCTGGACGAGGCGGCCCTGGTCGACGGCTGCGGTCCGCTCGGCGCGCTGTTCCGGGTCGTCGTCCCGGCGGCCGTGCCCGGCATCGTCGCGGTCGCGGTCTACGCCTTCATGACCGCATGGGGCGAGGTGCTGTTCGCCTCGGTGATGACCAACGACACCACCCGCACCCTCGCCGTCGGCCTCCAGGGCTACTCCACCCTCAACGACGTGTACTGGAACCAGATCATGGCCGCCTCGCTGGTCGTCAGCGTGCCCGTGGTCGCGGGCTTCCTGCTGCTCCAGCGCTATCTGGTGGCCGGCCTGACGGCGGGAGCCGTGAAGTGACCGACTCGCCCGTTCCCGAAGGGACTTCCGTGACCATCGACCTCGCCGCACTCCCGCACGACTTCCTGTGGGGCACGGCCACCTCGGCGTACCAGATCGAGGGAGCCGTGGCGGAGGACGGCCGCTCGCCGTCGATCTGGGACACGTTCTCGCACACCCCCGGGAAGACCGCCGGCGGCGACCACGGCGATGTCGCCTGCGACCACTACCACCGCTGGCGCGAGGACATCGCCCTGATGAGCCGGCTGGGCGTGAACGCCTACCGCCTGTCGGTCGCCTGGCCGCGCGTCGTCCCGGGCGGCGACGGCCCCGTCAACGCCAAGGGCCTCGCCTTCTACGACGAGTTGACCGACGGTCTGCTGGAGGCGGGCATCACCCCGTCCGTCACCCTCTACCACTGGGACCTGCCGCAGGCGCTCCAGGACCGGGGTGGCTGGCCGGAGCGCGACACCGCGTCGGCGTTCGCGGAGTACGCCTCGGTCGTCGCAGGGCGCCTGGGCGACCGCGTCTCCCACTGGGCCACCCTCAACGAGCCCCTGTGCTCGGCGTGGATCGGCCACCTCGAGGGCACGATGGCCCCCGGCCTGACGGACCTCACGGCCGCCGTGCGCGCCTCCTACCACCTGCTGCTCGGTCACGGGCTCGCGGCCCGGGCGATCCGTGCGGCGGCCCCGGGAGCGCAGGTCGGCATCGTCAACAACCTCTCCACCATCCACCCCGCGACCGACCGCCCCGAGGATCTCGCCGCCGCCCGCCGCATGGACGGCCACACCAACCGCTGGTGGCTCGACCCGGTGCACGGCAGAGGCTTCCCGTCGGACATGCGCGAGCTCTACGGCGTCGAACTCCCGGAACACCCCGGCGACTCGGCGGCCATCGCCGCCCCCCTGGACTGGCTGGGCCTGAACTACTACTTCCCGCAGACCGTCGCCGACGATCCCGAAGGCCCCGCGCCGTACGCCCGGGCCGTACGCCGTGACGGCGTCCCGCGCACCGGCATGGACTGGGAGATCGACGCGAGCGGCATCGAGTCACTGCTCCTGCGGCTCACCGACGACTACGGGGCGCGCCGGCTGTACGTCACGGAGAACGGCTCGGCCTACCCTGACGTCGTCCGTCCCGACGGAAGGGTCGACGACCCCGAGCGGCAGGAGTACCTGCTGGGTCACCTCGCCGCCTGCGCCTCCGCGGCCCGCAAGGGCGCTCCGCTGGCGGGCTACTTCGCCTGGTCGCTCCTGGACAACTTCGAGTGGGCGTACGGCTACGAGAAGCGGTTCGGGCTCGTGCACGTCGACTACGCGACGCAGAAGCGCACGATCAAGGGCACGGGGCACCGGTACGCCGATGTCGTCCGGGCCCATCGGAGTCAGGCGCGCAAGGCGGCCTGACCCTGGAACACCGCGGTGGGCGGGGATACGGGAGTCCGCGCCCACCGCGTCCCAGGAACTGTTGATGTCAGGAGCATGACGCCATTCCGGTTGAACCGGAGGACAGCCCTGTCGTCCCTACGGGGCTTCCGTCTCCTTCCGCAGCAGCCGCGTGAGGCGTTCGCCGAGCGCCCGGTTGTCGAGCCCCTCCCACTCGACGCCCAGCGAGGCCGCCAGGTCACGCAGATGGAGGTCGGCCAGGGCCTCGGTGAGTTCGGCGAAGGCCCCCGCGGCCGCGCGCCCGCGCCGCACGCCCGAGGCGACGGCGACGCCCCCGACGAGTGCCGCCGGCCACCACCACAGCGCCAGCACCAGATACCCCACGCCCCAGGCACACAGGCGTGCCGCTGCCGTCAACCGGAGGCGCGCGGCCTGCAGTTCGGCACGCGTGCCGTCGGCGGCCAGGAGCCACAGATGGGGCCAGGCGGCCGCCAGTTCCAGCCGGTGGGCGCGCCAGAGCCGTTGCCCGGGCGCGGCGAGGCGGTCTCCCATCCCGAAGGGGTGGCGGGGCGGTGCCGGGGCGATGCGGCCGCGCTCGGCGTGACGACGCTCGGCGATGTCGGCGAGCCGGGCGGCGTCGTCCGCCCCCTCGATACGGGCTCGGCCCGCCGCCACCAGCGCGGTGCGGAAGACGGCGTCGGCCGCGCACCAGCGGCGCGACCGGCGGTCGGCGAGGTACCGCAGCACGGGACCGTGCGGCTCAGCGCACCACAGAAGCTCCACACCCGAGCCCAGGGACTGGGCGGCCGCGCCGGTCACCGCGGCACCGGCCAGCACGCCCGCGGCCGCCAGCGTGATGGTGCCGGCGCTGCGGGACGCGGGGGAGGCGGCGAGCGAGTCCAGCCAGGTCCCCAGCCGCTCCACGTCCGACCAGTGGTCGTGGCCGAGGACCATGGCCGTGGTGCAGGCGGTGAGGAAGAGCAGCCCCGGCAGGGCCAGCGCGGCCAGCCACCGTTCGGCGATCCGGCCGCCCAGCGCGCTCAGGAAGGCGCTGGTCACCGGAGGGGGACCGTGCGCAGCGGCTGCTCGAAGATCCGGCAGTCGGGGTGCGGGGCATCGTCGCCGGGTGCCTCCACGCGCCCGCAGTGGCCCCGTGGGCAGGCGAGCACGTGCAGCGCCGGATGATTCCGCCCGGCGACCGGGAGTTGCTGGTAGCCGGGCGTGAGCGGCGTCGGCGTGGTGCGGTAGGAGCCCAGGCCGGCACTGTGCCCGGCTGCCAGCAACTCCTCCTCCAACTCGTCGAAGGAGTCGTCGAGTTCCTCGGGAGTCCGCCCGGCACGCAGTTCCGAGGTGATGGACTCGATGAGCCGCAGCCCACGCTCACCGAGACCCAGCGATCCGGACACGTCCGTCAGCCGTCGGCAGAGCTCCCCCAACCGGGCGTGTCCGCCTCGTGGCCCGCTTCGCCCGCCGGTCTCGATCTCCACCGCTCTCCCTCGGACGCCGGATGTCGGTCGGCCGCGATTGTACGTCGGCCTCGTCCGGCTTCCGCCGGTCGTACGCCAAGGCCCCGCGGCCGGTTCGCTGTACGAGCGTGTCGCCTCAACACCGGTTCGTCGTACGACCGGTTCGCTGTACGACGGGGTTCGCTGTACGACTCGGTTCGCCGTACACCGTCCGTCCGGAGGCTCGTTCGCTATCGTGAGCATGGGCCGCGCAGCGCCGAGGGGCCGCGGTCACGGCCGTGTGACACCGGGGGTGGGCGTGTTCAACGCGAGTCGCGCGCGAGCGGCGGACGGACCGGAAGGGGAATCGCACGCCGACCGGCAGCTGCTCCACCATCTCCGGACGGGCGACCGGCAGGCCCTCGACCAGGCGATCGCGCTCTACCGGCAGTTGCTCGCCTCAGCGGCACCGGACCCTCGACGGACCGCCGTCCGGGCCGCCAACCTGATGGTCGCCCTCCAGGCCCGTTACCAACTGCTGCGGCTCCCGCACGACCTGGAGGCACTGGTCGACCTGGGCCGTGAACGAGCGGTGTGCGAACCGGTCCGCTCGCAGGACGTACGGCTCCTGGGCCTCGCCTACCAGCAACGGTTCGCGCTTCACGGGCGGCCCGACGACCTCGACCGAGCGGTGGAGACCTTCGACCGGGCGGCTCGCCTCCCCCAGGACGCCGAGACCGTGGCGCAGTCGCTCGGCGCACTCGGGGAGGTGCTGCACCTGCGGCACAAGATCGCCGCGGACCGCGGCGCCGCCGGTGCGGGGACCCGGGCCACCGGCTCCCGGGACGGGGACATCGCCGCCCCCGTCCCCACGGACCTCGTACGCGCGACGGACGCCCAACGGCGCGCGCTCCACGTGCTGCCGAGCGGATCGGACGACCGTCCCGGCTACCGGAGCAACCTGGCCGCGATGCGGTTCGACGCCTACCGGTGGGACGGGGATGTCAGCGCCCTGCGGGAGGCCCTCGACCTGTGGCGCGCCGCGCTGGCCGACATCCCCCAGGGTGAACCCGACCGCCTGCTCGTCCTGCGGAACCTCGCCCAGGCACTGCGCGAGTGGCACGAGCACGCCCCAGAGGAGACCCACCGGTCGGAGATGCTGCACGTGCACCGCACGGCCCTGGCCGCATGCCCGCACGGCCACCCGGACCGTGCCGAACTGCTCGCCTGCCTCGGCATCGCCCTGCGTCTGGCCGCGGAGGCCACCGACGAGCCGGCGTCGCTCGAGGAGTCCGCGGCGTTGCTGCGCGAGGCCTTGACACTGTCTCGCCTCGGCACCCCGGAACACGCCAGGAGACTGAACAGCCTCGGGAACACCCTGCACAGACGGGCGCAGCGCACCGGTGACGCGGCGCTGCTGGACGAGGCCGTCGCCACCCTGCGCAGGGCCCTCGCGGAGCAGGAACCGGGCACGGACATGCATGCCGGGACCCTGGCCAACCTCGCCGTCGCCCTGCGTGAACGCGCCCTCCAGACCGACGATCTGACCGCTCTGCGGGAAGCCTCCCGACTGGCCAGGGAAGCGCTCCACGCCTCACCGGCACCCCCCTCCTCCCAGGCCGCACGGCTCGGCAATCTGGGGGTGGTCCTGCAGAGCTGGCACGGCGTGACCGGAGACACCACGGCTGCCGACGAGGCGATCGACGTGGCCCGTCGGGCGCTCGACCTGGTGCCCGCGGCGGGGCAGCCGCGCGCCGACCGGCTGAACCACCTCGCCAACGCCCTGCGGGCCCGGTTCGCGTCCACCGCCGACGTCGCAGACCTCGACGAGGCCGTCGAACTCCTGGAGGAAGCAGCCCGGCAGGTGCCCTACGGCGATCCGGCCCTCGCGGTGGTCCTCTCCAACCTCGGCTCCGCCCGGCTCACCAAGCACCACGCCACCGGCGAGCCAGGAGAGTTGGAGCAGGCCCTCAGCGAACTGGGCCGCGCCGTATGGGCCGTCACCGAGCACACCTCGAACCACGCCACGTATACAAAGGCGTACGGCGACGCGCTGCGCGCCCTGCACCACCGGGACGGTGACCCCGGAGTGCTCCGTGCCGCCGAGGACGCCTACCGGCAGGCCGCCGAGACCAGGTCCCTGCCCGCCTACGAGCGGGTTCTCGCGGCCTGGGAATGGGGTGCCGCCGCCGCGGACGGCGACCGATGGGACGAGGCCCTCCCGGGCTACGAACTGGCCCTGGAACTCCTGCCCTTCGCCGCGTCCGGCCGACTGGAGCGCAGCGACCAGGAACGCGGTCTGTCCCGAGTGCGGGGCCTGGCCGCCGAAGCCGCCGCGTGCGCGGTCAACGCCGGGCGACCGGAACGCGCGGTGCTGCTGCTGGAACAGGGCCGGGGCGTCCTGCTGGGCCGGGCCATGGCCACCCGTGACGGGCTCGGACGGCTGCGCGGCGCCCACCCCGCTCTCGCCGAGCGCTTCACCCGCCTGCGACAACGGCTCGACGCGCTCGAGGCCGCCGCCGCGGACACCGCCCAGGGCCTGTTGCCGGCCGGCACCACCGACCTGCGCCACACCCTCGCGGCCGAGCTGGAGCACCTCGTCGCCGAGATCCGCGCGCGGCCGGGCTTCTCCGACTTCCTCGGCGCGCCGCCCATCGAGGCGCTGCTGGCCTGCGCCGATCAGGGCCCGGTGGTGCTCGCCTACTGCAGCGAATTCCGCAATGACGCCCTGGTGCTGCGGGACGGCGACGTCCTCCTCGTCCCGTTGCCGCACGCCACCCCGCAGGCCGTCGCCGAGCAGGCAGACCGCCTCGAGCAGGCGCTCGCCGACGCGGCCGACCCCGCCCGTGACCGGGCGGCCCAGCAGACGGTCAGCGAAGTCCTGGCCTGGACCTGGGACCATGTCACCGGCCCGGTGCTCGGCCGGCTCGGGTTGGACGGGCCCACACCCGACGGCGAGTGGCACCGCTTGTGGTGGTCGCCGGGAGGTGCGCTGGCCTCGCTGCCGCTGCACGCGGCCGGTCACCACGGCACGGCCCCGGGCGCCGTGCCGGACGGCGGATCCGTCCCCGCCCCGGTTACGGCCGGGCCGGGACCACGGACGGTACTGGACCGGGTGGTCTCCTCCTACACGCCGACGGTCGGAGCCCTCCGGTACGCCAGGGCCCGGGCCGCCGCCCCCCGTCCGCACGGCCCGCTGCTCGCCGTGGCGCTCCCCGAGACTCCCGGCGCCCGGCCGCTCGGCGGCGCGCGGCGCGAGGTGGAGGTACTGCGCGGGCTCCTGCCGACCACGGTGCTGTCCGAGGAGCGGGCCACCTTCGCACAGGTGATGGAGGCCCTGCCTCGTCATCCCTGCGTGCACTTCGCCTGCCACGGGGTCAGCGAGCCCGCCGATCCCTCGAACGGCCGGCTCCTGGTGTACGACCACGCGACCCGCCCGCTGACGGTCCGGGAGATCTCCCGCCTGGAACTGCCTGCGGCACGGCTCGCGGTGATGTCCGCGTGCGAGACGGCGCGGGGCGGCGGGGAGCTGGCCGACGAGGCGATCCACATCACCTCCGCCTTCCAGCTCGCGGGATATCCCCACGCCGTCGGAACGCTGTGGCCGGTGCACGACGCGGTGGCCGTCCGCGTCACCCGCCTCCTCTACCGGGAGCTGTGCACCGAAGGAGCCGACGACGGACCGGAACTGGACGACACGAGGACGGCCCACGCACTGCACCAGGCGGTTCTGCGGTGCCGCGTCGCCTACGCGGCCAGTCCCAGCCTGTGGGCGGCACACGTGCACGCGGGCGCCTGACGACACCGGCAGCAACGAGGAGGCGGTCACGATGACCCGATGGTGGCGGCGACGAGCCGAGGGAGAAGGCCAGGGCGCCGGCGCGCAGCCGCCGCGGCCCCGACAGGAGCAAGGGGGCAAGCGGGAACACCGGGAACGCAGGGACGGGCAACCGCCTCAGGGCCCGGACGCGCAGGAGCCCGCAGGGGGATCCGGGAACGCGCGACGGCTGGTCGGGGGACACCTCACCATCACGGAGGTGACGGAGGGCCGGCCGGAACAGGAGATCGCCCGCGTGGAGCTCTCCGCCGAACAGATCCACACCATGCGAGCCCGGTCCGCCATCGACACCCTGGGCCCCGAGCACCCGGACGCCCTCACCGCCATGCGCGAACTCGCCCAGGTCCTGGGATCGATCCCGGGGCGGGGCGAGGAAGCCGTCGAGCTCTACCAACACGTGGTACGCACCCAGTGGACCACGCTCGGCGACCGCCACGAGGACACCCTGCGCACCTCCGTCGAGCTGGCCGGACTCCTCCACACCACCGGACAACTGCGGCTCTCCGAGACAGCGTGGCGTGACACCTTCCGCGCCCAGGCGGAGACGCTCGGCCGTGATCACCCGGACACGTTGCGCAGCGCCACCGGACTCGCCGCGGTCCTGGAGGACCTCGGCCGCGCCGCCGAAGCCGAGCCGCTCATCCGGGACGTCCTGGAGCGCCGTGCCCGGCAGCTCGGCCGCGACCACCCCGACGTCCTGTCCGCCACCAACGCCCACGCCGCCTCGCTGCTCAAGTGCGGCCGCCACGAGGAGGCCGAGCGCGCCTTACGCGCCCTCGTGCCCCGACTGGAGGACCTGTACGGGCGCGATCACGAGAGAACGATCGCCGCCCGGAGCAACCTCGGCGCCGTCCTGGTCCGACTGGACCGCCACGCCGAGGCGGAAGAGCACATCCGTGCCGTCGTACGGTCGATGGAGGCGACGTCGGGGCCGCACCACGAGTCCACCTTCACCGCGCGCAACAACCTCGCCGCCGTCCTGCACGCCCAGCAGCGCTACGAGGAAGCCGTGCCCATCCTGCGGGCGATCCTGGGCGGGCGCAGCGCACTCCACGGTGATGATCACCCGATCACGGTCGAAACCCGGGACAACCTCGCCAACGTGCTGATCGATGTGGGGCACCACACGGAGGCCGCCGAGCTGCTCGACCGATGCGTACGCGACTACCGGCGTACCTACGGCCCCGGGCACCCCCGTCCGCGGGCCGCCGAGGAGAGGCTGGCCTGGCTGCGCTCCCCTTGAGAGTGCCGGCACGGGACGCCGGAAAGGAGCCGGCGGGACGCCGTCGAAGCGGCGGACCAGGTGATCCCCGGCTTCTACGCCTGAGCGGCGGCCACCGTGGCGCCGCCCTGTGCCCCGAAGCCCGGTACGGGCCTTGCGAGGTCCGGGTCGCCGAACTCCGCGCGCAGTGCCTCGAACGCGGTCACCTTGTCCGTGCCGAAGCGGCGGATGTGGGCGGCGTACTCGTCGGGGGAGAGGAACGCCGAGGGCCGGGACTTGGTGTGGAACTTGTCCGCGTACATCACCAGCCGCTCCTCCTCCGTCACCGCCAGGTAGTCGGCGGGAGGCAGGGGCAGTCCCTGGCTCACGATGTCGTGCCGGGTGAGTCCGACGCCGGTGTGGTGGGAGCAGAAGCGGCGGAGAGCCTCGGGGAAGCCCTCCGCTTCGAGGATCTCGTGGCCGAGCAGGCCGTGCCGGACGTAGTTCGGGTGGTCCAGGCGTCCCTCGGCGTCGTAGAGGCGGTAGACGCCGATGTCATGGAGGAGGCAGCCGGCACGCACCAGACCGGCGTCGAGGTGAGCGAGGTGGGGCGCCGAAAGGAGTTGCTCGGCGATTGCCCAGACGACCTCGCAGTGCGTGTGGACGAGGACGAACGCCTCGGCGGTGGGCGCGTACTTCTCGTGCAGTGCCTTGATCTCTGCGGGTCCCGGAATGCTCACCGGGGGAGCGTAACAACCGCTGATCCTGCTCAAGTCGGCAAGTTCCCACCGCGCCTGAAATCACGCGATCGGGTGGGGCTGCGGAGAATGGGCACGGGCCTTCTTCGCGGGCCGTTCGAGCTGGTGACGGGGATTTCTCGTCCATCGACATCACGGCATCGGGAGCACACCATGGGCCTGCACTTCCACCGCAACCCCGACGGCACGACGACCGGGCGCAACGAGGCCAACGGCTTCGCCGTGACGCATGCCGACGAAGAAGAGGTCGAACGGCAGTTGTACGAGGACGCCGGGTGGGAGTACACGCCTCCTCCGCCTCCGGTCCCGTCCGGGTTCCACCGGTTCTCCCTGGTGCACGACGAGTTCCGGGCCTCCGGGTTCGGGGACGAGAGGTATGCGGGGCTGCGGGCGCGTCCGCCGGAGGGGTGTGTGCCGGTCGACTGGGGGTGCTTCGCCCTGGAGTGTGTGCGGCCGGGCAAGACGCTCATGGACGCGGTCGCCGGTACCGTCGCGGAGGTCCGCCAGGAGCACGGGCTGGTGATGAACAGTCTGGGGGTCGAGAAACCCCAGGAATGGTTCGACGCGGACAACAAGGACGGGCACGCGGCGAAGATCGTCGCGCACCTGGTGCTCACGGCCGCTGCCCGCGCCCGGCTGCTCGGGTACGGGCGCAAGGACCTGGTCCGGCTGCTCGACGCCACGGGCATCGAGTAGCCGGAGGGGGAGGCGCGGTGGGTGTGGAGCGCCTCAGGACCGGGCGAGCGGCCCCGGCACGTAGTCCGGATCCACCTGCGCCGCCAAGTCCTCGCCCGTGCGCGCGTCGGCCCAGGCCCGGACGTTGCGCAGATGGAACTCGACCGCGTGGCGGTGGAGGCGGTCCCAGTCGCGGGGACGGGAGTCGACCGCCTCGCGCAGGACGTCGAGGGCGTGGCGGTTGTGCGGCTCCAGCGACGCCAGCTCATCGGGGCCGGAGCCGGCCCGGCCCTGTTCCGCCGCGCGGACCCAGGGGGAGTGGACCAGGTGGGTCAGGAGGTCGTCGCCCACCTGCTCCTTGAGGAAGAGCAGGTCGTCCTCGCAGGTCACCTTGTTGCCGACGACCGCGATGCGGATCCCGAACTGTTCGGCGTGGTCGCGGTACTGGCGATAGACCGAGACACCCTTGCGGGTGGGTTCCGCCACCAGGAACGTGAGGTCGAAGCGGGTGAACAGGCCCGAGGCGAAGGCGTCGGCGCCCGCCGTCATGTCGACCACGACGTACTCGCCGGGGCCGTCCAGCAGGTGGCTCAGATACAGCTCCACCGCCCCCAGCTTGGAGTGGTAGCAGGCCACGCCCAGGTCCGACTCGTCGAACTCACCCGTCACCATGAGGGGCACGCCGCCCGCCCGTCCGACGTGCCGGGCATGCAGTTCGTCGTCGCCGAGCGGGCGCAACAGGCGGGAGCCGCGGCCCGGCGGAGTCGTCTTGATCATCGCCTCGGGGGAGGGGATGCGGCGATTGTCGCCCCGTAGGAACCTCTTGATCTCGGGCACGTGGGTGCCCAGGGGAGGGGCGGACTCCTCCTCGCCGCCGAGCGCCTCGGCCAGGTGCTGGTTGATGTCGCCGTCGATGGCGAGGACCGGTGCGCCGGAGCGCGCCAGGTGGCGGGAGAAGAGCGCGGACAGGGTGGTCTTGCCGCTGCCGCCCTTGCCGACGAACGCGATCCTCACGGCCGCCCCACCGTTTTGAAAATGGATGTCATGTGACTAGGTTTAGGGAGTGCTCCTTGTCGGTGTCAAATCGCCTACTCCGTATGGGATTTGGTGGTGGTCGCGGGGTGGATCACCCGGTTGAGCGGCGTGTTCCGCTTGATGCATATGCTGTGCAAGTGCGTCATCAGAGCATCAAGAGCCGCCTCCATTTCCTCACCGCCCTTGCCCTCGTACCGTGTCTGACCGGCTGCTTCGCCTCCCCCGCCGGGGAGTCGTCGTCGGGCGGCGGGCCGTCGGGGCCGCGGCTGCGCGTCGCCCTCGCCTTCCCGCCCGCCGAGAACTTCTCACCGTACGGAGCCGATGCCACGCTGCTCAGCCGGCTCGGCGTCACCGAAGGGCTGACCGCCCTGGACGCCAACGGCGCCGCGGCCCCCGCGCTCGCCCGCTCCTGGCGCCGGGAGGATGACCGCACCTGGCGCTTCACCCTGCGCGAGGCGACTTTCCAGGACGGCACCGACGTCACCCCCGCCGCCGTGGCCGCCGCGCTCACCCACGCCACGAAGGCCCGGCCCGCACCCACCGCCCTCGCCGGAGTCACCCTCACCGCCGAGCCCGACGGCGAGAACGGCCTCCGCGCCACCACCACCGCGCCCGACCCCGTCCTCCCCATGCGCCTGGCCGGTCCGAGCCTGGCGATCCTCTCCCCGAAGGCGTACGGCAAGAAGGGCGAGGGCCCGGGCGCCCCCACCCCCGTCGGCACCGCCACCGGACCCTTCGAGATCACCAAGGCAGACGGCGGCGGCTCCGCCACGCTCGACCGCTTCGACGACTACTGGGGCGGCCTCGCCCACGCCTCCGGCATCGACGCGCGCTTCGTCAAGGACGGCACCGCACGCGCCAACGCCGTCCGCACCGGCGATGTCGACATAGCCGAGGCGATCCCCGTCGCCCAGGCCGGCACGCTGGACAAGCCCACCCTCCAGGAAGCCGGCACCACCCGGACCACCAGCCTGCAGCTCAACACCCGGTCCGGACCCTTGGGGGACCCGGCGCTGCGCGCCGCCGCCCGCACGGCGATCGACTCCACCGCCCTCGTCAAGGGCGTCTTCGAGGGGTACGCCGACCCGGGCACCGGCGTCTTCGGGCCCGCCGTCACCTGGGTCGAGAGCAAGCGTGTGAAGCCGGCCGGGCGCGCGAAGGCCGCCCGGCCCGACGGTGCGTCGATCACCCTCGCCACCTACGGCAACCGGCCCGAACTCCCCGAGGTCGCCCAGGTCGTGCAACAGCAGCTCCAGAAGGCGGGCTTCACGGTGAAGCTGGAGGTGCGCGAGTACTCACGGCTGGAGCGCGACGCGCTCGCCGGGAAGTTCGACGCGTTCATCGGCGCCCGCAACAGCCTCCTGGACACCGGCGACCCCGTCGGCGTCCTCGGCAGCGACTACACCTGCGACGGCGGCTACAACCTGGCCCGACTGTGCGACAAGAAGGTCGACCGGGCCGTCGCCGAAGCGGTCGGGACCGACGGCACCGGTGAGCGGCAGGATGCCGCCATGGCCGCCGAGGCCGCCATCCTCGGAACGGACGCGGTCGTGCCGCTGGCCCACCAGCGGATCATCGCCGGCGTCTCCACCGACGTCCGGGGCGTTCTGCTCGACCCGTACGAGAGGGCCCTGGTGGGCACCGGAACGCGTCGCTGACAGCCGCTTCAGGCGGGCAGCCTCGTGTCGATCACGCAGCTGATCTCGACGAGCTGTCCGGGGAAGGTCAGTTCGGTGACGCCGAGGGCCGTGCTGACCGGACGGTGGGTGCCGAAGTACGCCCGGTTGCCCTTCGCGACCACCTCGGCGTTCCGCACGAGGTCGACCGCGTACAGCGTCTGGGAGACGATCTGGTTGCGGGTGGCGCCGTAATGGGCCAGGACCTTGTCGAGGTTGACGTAGGTCCGGTCGAGCTGGGCGGCGACGTCGTCCTGGGGGTCGAAGGCGCCCGCCTCGTCGAACGCGAGCTGCCCGGAGACGTGGACCAGGTCACCGGACCTGATCGCCTGGGCGTAGCCGAAGTGGCTCTCGGCCGGAATGCCGTGGTCGTAGACGTCGAGCATGGTCATGGTGCGCGTTCCTTCCGTCGGGCACGGACCGCGGGCAACGGGCCTGTGCTCTCTTGCGGTTACTCGGAAACCGTAGGAGAGTGACCGCCGACCTGGAAGAACGCACTTTTCGGTGACTGGGGAACCAGATGGTGACCAAGCAGTTGAGAGACCTGCCCGAGAACGCGGACCTGCGGCGGGCGGACTCCCTGGCCCGGGAGATCTTCTCCGACGTGGCCAACAAGTGGGCGCTCTTGATCATCGAGGCACTCGGGGAACGCACCCTGCGCTTCAGCGAGTTGCGCGACGAGGTCGAGGGCGTCAGCCACAAGATGCTCACGCAGAACCTGCGGATGCTGGAGCGCAACGGCCTGGTCCACCGGAAGGTGCACCCCACCGTGCCGCCCAAGGTCGAGTACACGCTCACCGAGCCGGGCCGCGCCCTGCGCGCCACCGTCGACGCGATCTGCGGCTGGACCCACCAGTACCTCGGGCACATCGAGGCGGCCCGAGGGCGCTTCGGCACCTGACCGGCGAAGCCGGCCGGACGTCAGCTCGCGACCAGTTCCCGCACCGGACGGGGAGCCGCCTGCTCCGCGACGCGCGAGGTCCGGTACAGCCACAGCACGTCCCGGCCGAACGACCAGACCAGCAGGCCCAGTGCCAGAGCCGCGACCCCGAAGTTGGCCGCGTACGGCAGCAGATCGGCGCCCGCCAGGAGCAGCAGCACACCCTGGAGGGCGGCGACGGTCTTGCGGGCGGTGCTCGCGGGGAGCGCGGCGGTCAGCCAGGGCCACACCTTGGCCGCGGCGACGAAGACGTAGCGCATGCCGCCGATCAGCAGTACCCACGGGCCCAGCTGCATCGACACGTACACGCTCAGCACCAGGATCAGGAACGCGTCGACCTCCATGTCGAAGCGTGCCCCCAGCGGCGTCGCGGTGCCGGTGCGGCGGGCGACCTTGCCGTCGACGCCGTCGAGGATCAGCGCGACCGCCGTCAGCCCGACGAACAGCGACACCGGCGGGGAGCTCTGGAAGGAGTCGGCGACCAGGGCCGTGACCCCGCCGACGAGGGTGGCCCGGCCGAGGGTGACCCGGTTGGCCGCGCCGAACGAGCGCAGCCGCGAGCGGTGCAGGGCCCGGGAGAGCACCGCCCAGGTGGCGATCGCGAACGCGAGGCCGCTCAGCCAGCCCGCCGGCCCCATCCCGATCGCCGTGCCGATCAGGGCCAGCAGCAGGACCTGCACACCCGCCCCCAGGGCGGTCTCCTGCTGTACGAGCCTCGCGTCGTAAGTGTTGTTCAGGGCCACCGAACGTCCTCCGGCCGTGTGACAGAGTCGATCAACGCCGCTACGTTGTGCGCGGCCTGTGCACCCCTCGGTACGCAAGCAGCTTCCCGATCGTTCAGGAGGACTTCGATGAAGCACACCGGACGGGCGTTCTGGATCGACTCGCCTGGGCGAGGCGGCATCCGGGACGTCACCCTGCCGGCACCCGGCGAGGACGAGGTGCTGGTCCGCACGCTGTTCTCCGGCGTGAGCCGCGGCACCGAGACGCTCGTCTTCCGCGGCGGCGTGCCCGTCAGCCAGCACACGGCCATGCGCGCGCCGTTCCAGGAAGGCGACTTCCCCGGCCCCGTGAAGTACGGCTACCTCAACGTCGGCGTGGTGGAGGAGGGGCCCGAGGCGCTGAAGGGCCGCACCGTGTTCTGCCTCTACCCGCACCAGACGCGCTACGTCGTCCCGGCCACCGCGGTCACCCCCGTCCCCGACACCGTGCCCGCCGAACGGGCCGTGCTCGCCGGGACCGTGGAGACCGCCGTCAACGCCCTGTGGGACGCCGCGCCCCTGGTCGGCGACCGGATCGCCGTGGTCGGCGGCGGCATGGTCGGCTGCTCGGTCGCCGCCCTCCTCGCCCGGTTCCCCGGTGTCCGCGTCCAGCTGGTCGACGCCGACCCGTCCCGCGCGAAGATCGCCGAGGCGCTCGGCGTGGGCTTCGCCACCCCCGAGGACGCCGACGGCGACCGCGACCTGGTCGTGCACGCCAGCGCCACGGAACAGGGCCTCGCCCGCTCCCTGGAACTCCTCACCGCCGAGGGAACCGTCCTCGAACTCAGCTGGTACGGCGACCGGCAGGTCAGCCTCCCGCTCGGCGAGGCCTTCCACTCCCGGCGCCTCGTCATCCGCAGCAGCCAGGTCGGCACCGTCTCCCCGGCCCGCCCGAACCGCACCTACGCCGACCGGCTCGCCGTCGCCCTGGACCTGCTCGCCGATCCCGCGCTCGACGCCCTCATCACCGGCGAATCCCCCTTCGAGGACCTGCCGGACGTGCTGCCCCGGCTCGTCTCCGGCGAGGTCCCCGCGCTGTGCCACCGGGTCCGTTACGACGAGAGCGATTGACGCATCGACCGGCGATTCGTTCCATCCGTGACGACTTCGCCACGGCAAGAGCGCCTGACCTGAGAAAAGACGTACGGAAGGCTGAACAGGGGAAGGCAACCAGCCGTACTACCCGGCATCCCCGGCACCCGAGAGCGGGGAGCAGACGCGCCGCACCTGGAGGGTCGTCCGTTGTTCAGCATCACCGTCCGCGATCACATCATGATCGCCCACAGCTTCCGTGGCGACGTCTTCGGACCCGCGCAGCGCTTGCACGGGGCCACGTTCCTCGTGGACGCCACGTTCCGGCGCGAGCAGCTGGACGAGGACAACATCGTCGTCGACATCGGGCTGGCCACCCAGGAACTCGGCGCGGTCGTCAGCGAGCTGAACTACCGCAATCTCGACAACGAGCCCGACTTCGCGGGGGTCAACACCTCCACCGAGTTCCTCGCCAAGGTCATCGCCGACCGGCTTGCCGAGCGCATCCACAAGGGGGCGCTGGGCGAGGGCGCCAAGGGCATCGCGGGTCTCACCGTCACGCTGCACGAGTCGCACATCGCCTGGGCGAGTTACGAGCGTGCGCTGTGACCGACACGACGATCGAACGGCCCGGGCAGCCCGGACCGGCGCCGGCGCGGCTGAATTATGTTCCCGTGCAGCATGCTTCCCTGAAGAACGCCGAGATCATCCCCATGTCCCTGCGCACCGTGCACTTCGTGCTGCCGGGCGGCGTCGACGACCCGACGGCACCGAGCGGCGGCAACGCCTACGACCGGCGCGTATGCCTGGATCTGCCCGGCTTCGGCTGGCAGGCGACCAAGCACGCCGTGGCCGGCGACTGGCCCCGGCCGGGAGCCGACGCCCGCGCGGAACTGGCCGGCGCCCTGGCCGCGTTGCCCGACGGGGCCGTCGTACTCCTCGACGGGCTGGTGGCCTGCGGTGTGCCGGAGATCGTGGTGCCCGAGGCGGAACGGCTGCGCATGGCCGTCCTCGTCCATCTCCCACTCGGCGACGAGACGGGGCTCGACCCGGCGGTGGCAGCCGAGCTGGACGCCAAGGAGCGGGCGGTGCTGCGGGCGGTGCCGGCGGTGATCGCCACCAGCGACTGGGCCGTCCGCCGCCTGGTCGCCCACCACGGCCTTCCCCCCGAGCGCGTCCATGTCGCCGCCCCCGGCGCCGACATCGCGCCGCTCGCGCCCGGCACCGACGGGGTGTCCCGCCTGCTGTGTGTGGCCGCCGTGACCCCTCGCAAGGGCCAGCACCGGCTGGTGGAGGCGCTGGCCGCGGTGAGCGACCTGCCGTGGAGCTGCGTGTGCGTCGGGAGTCTGACCCAGGACCCGGAGTACGTGGCCCATCTGCGGTCACTCATCGAGCAGCACGGTCTTCAGGACCGGCTGGAGCTGGCCGGGCCGAAGTCCGGCCCCGCCCTGGACGCGGCCTACGCCACCGCCGACCTGATGGTCCTCACCTCCTACGCCGAGACGTACGGCATGGCCGTGACCGAGGCCCTGGCCCGGGGCGTCCCGGTGATGGCCACGGACGTCGGCGGACTCCCCGAGGCGGTCGGACGCGCACCCGACGGCGGGGTGCCCGGCATCCTCGTCCCGCCGGAGAACCCCGCCGCCATCGCCGCCGAACTGCGCGGCTGGTTCGGCGAGGCGGACGTACGACGCCGCCTGAAGGCCGCCGCCCGCAGCCGCCGCGCCGCCCTCGGCGGCTGGGCGACGACCGCACAGAGCCTGGCGGCGGTGCTGCGCCGGCTTCCGACCGAACCCCGGAGGGCCGCATGACGAACCCGGCGACGACGACCCAGCAGGGCGGGGCGATTCCGGCACAGCCCGGCCCCAGGGAGGCCACGGGCGTGACGGACGGCGCGATGCCGGGCACGAAGCCCGCGGCGGGTGTTCACGGAGTGGTTTCCGGCGGACAGCCCGGGCGCATCGGCGGCGAGTCCGGGGCGCTGCCGACCGAGAACGCCGCGATCCCCGGTCTCGGCTCCAGCGTGGCGTTCGGTCCGGGGCACGTCCCCGGAGCCGTCATCCCCGGTGCCGGCCCCAGTGGCAAGCCCGGCTCGCGGCCGACCGTCAAGCTGCGTGAGGCCGGCCCGGACGATCCGCCCCGATACGCGCCGGAGTGGCTGGAGCTGCGGGAGCCGGCCGATGCGTCCGCGCGGGCGCACGACCTGCTCGACCCGCTGCGGATCCGGCTCGCCAACCTGCCCGGCAAGTCGGGCGTCGTCATCCACGACCTGGGCTGCGGCACCGGCTCGATGGGCCGCTGGCTCGCGCCCCGCCTGGACGGCGCCCAGCACTGGATCCTGCACGACCGCGACCCCTACCTGCTGCACTTCGCCGCGGTGTCCTCGCCGCGCTCGGCCGCCGACGGCAGCCGGGTCTCGGTGGAGACGCGCCGCGGTGACGTCGCCCGCCTCACCCCGGACGCCTTGCAGGGCGCGTCGCTGGTGACCGCGTCCGCGCTGCTGGACGTCCTCACCCGCGAGGAGATCGACACCTTCGCCGCCGCGTGCGCCGGGGCCGGCTGCCCCGCCCTGCTGACGCTGTCCGTCGCCGGGCGGGTCGAACTGACCCCGTCCCACCCGCTGGACGCGGAACTCGTCCAGGCGTTCAACGACCACCAGCGCCGCGACGGCCTGCTCGGCCCGGACGCGGTCACGGCGGCGGCCGAGGCCTTCTCCGAGCACGGCGCGACCGTACGACTGCACCCGAGCCCCTGGCGGCTGGGCCCCGAGCAGGCCGCGCTCACCGAGCAGTGGCTGCGCGGCTGGGTCGGCGCCGCCGTCGAGGAGCGCCCCGAGCTGCGGGCCGAGGCCGACGTCTACCTGACCAACCGGGTGGCGGCCCTCGCCGCGGGCGAGTTGCGCGTCACCGTCCACCACGTCGACCTCCTGGCCCTGTCCCGCCCGGCGGGCGGAGCGTCATGAGCCCCCAGGCGACGGGTACGCGCCCGCGCACCACGCTCGCGGAGATCCCCCGGGTGCCCGCCGCAGGCGGTGCCCGGGTGCCCGCGGCATCCGGTGCGGCGGTCACGGCCGGGGCCGACGCGGTCGAGCCGCGCCCGGCCGCGGGCGACAGGAGCGAGCCCGCCGCCCCCGGCCCGGCCGGCCCCGGCCGGACCGCCGAAGCCCCGTCACCGGGCACCGGCACGGCCGGCACCGGTCTGGAGGACGCGCGTCTGGAGGGCGTCGCCCCCAACGGCACGGGTCTGGAGGGCCTTTCCCTCACCGGCACGGGTCTGGAGGGGGTCGCCCCGACCGGCACGGGTCTGGAGGGCACCGCCCCCCACGTCACCGATCCCGCCGGCACTCGCCCCGACCGCGCACGCACGCCATCGCCCGGCCCGATCCGTTCGGCCCTGGCCCGCCTCGGCTCCCCGAAGGTCCGTACCCACCTCGGCACCGTCGCCGGAATCGTCATCCTGGGCGTGCTGTTCTGGCGGCTCGGCACCGGCGTCTTCGTGGACGGGCTGCGGCGGATCGACGGGATGTCGCTGCTGCTCGCCCTCGGCATCGGCCTCGTCACCACCGTGTGCAGCGCGTGGCGGTGGGCGATCGTGGCCCGGGGGCTCAGGATCCGGCTGCCGTTCGGGCCCGCCGTCGCGGACTACTACCGCGCGCTGTTCCTGAACGCGGCCCTCCCCGGCGGCGTCCTCGGTGATGTGCACCGGGCCGTGCGGCACGGGCAGAGCGAGGGGGACGTGCGGCGGGGCGTGAAGGCCGTCGTCCTCGAACGGGCCGCCGGGCAGATCGCGTTGTTCGCCGTGGGGGCCGTCGTCCTGCTGACCATGCCGTCCCCGGTGCTGGCCGAGTCCCGGCACGTCGCCCTGCTCGCGGCCCTGGCCGTCCTCGGGGCGCTCGCCGTCGTCCTCGCCCTGCGCATGAACCGCACGGCGCCCTCCCGGCGTGGCCGCAAGCTGCGCGCGCTCCTCGCCGAAACCCGCCACGGGCTGCTGTCGCGAGAGAACGGGCCCGGAGTGGTTGTCTCCTCCGTGGTGGTGCTGGCAGGTTACGTCGCGATGTTCGTACTCGCCGCCCGTGTCGCCGGGACCGCCGCCTCCGTGGCCGTCCTGCTGCCCCTCGCCGTACTCGCCCTGCTGGCGATGGGCCTGCCGCTCAACGTCGGCGGCTGGGGACCGCGGGAGGGCGTCACCGCCTGGGCGTTCGGCGCCGCGGGCCTGGGCGCCGGCCGGGGGCTGGCCGTCGCGGTCGTCTACGGGGTGCTCAGCCTCGTGGCCAGCCTGCCCGGCCTGATCGTGCTCGTCGCCCGCTGGTACGCGGGCCTGCGGGCCGGGACCGGGGCCACCGCTCAGGCCCCGGCACCCGCCCCCGCGCCGCGAGGTGACTACGCGTCGGAGGTCAGCATCGAGAAATACGCCCCGAAGGAATCCGCGAGGCTCGCCAGGAGTTCCTTCCCTTTTTCCGCCGAACCCAGCGAAGGACGGCCGATGACACCGGAATCGGTATAGCCGGACATGCCGAGGGTGAGCAGATGACGCCGGTCGTCAGCGACGAAATCGGAAGTCTCATAACCGGGACGGAGCATTTCGGGATGAGCGTGCAGAAGGATGGAGGTCTCAATTTCCCCCGCATGCATGTCGGTGAGCAGCGAGGTGACCACACCCGCCCGCCCGCGCGCCGCCTCCCAGTCCTCCGCGGCCGGGAAGAGCGCCATCCGCTCACCGCGGGCGGAGGACTCCTGAACCACGTTGCCCAGTACGTAGTTGCCGCCGTGCCCGTTGACCACCACCAGGGCGTCGATGCCGGACCGGCGCAGCGAAGCAGCAATGTCCCGTACCACCGCATGAAGGGTCACCGAGGAGATGCTTACGGTCCCCGGCCAGGCCGCGTGCTCGTGCGAGCACGAGATCGTCACCGGAGGAAGGAGGTGCACCGGGTACGCGCCGGCTATCTCCCGCGCGACGGCACAGGCGACGAGCGTGTCGGTCGCCAGCGGGAGGTACGCGCCGTGCTGCTCGAAGCTCCCCACGGGAAGCACCGCGACCTGCCGTGAGACACCGGCGCCCCGCGTCCGTACGTCTTCCGTGGTGTCCGCCGGCACCAGATCACTCATAACGTCACGGCCTTTCGTCTCTGCTTAGGAACTCGAGAATCATGACAGAAAAAGTTGGCGTACTCGGCAAGAAGTCGACGCAGCGGACCGGCGTGGAACGCGTCGTGAATGCCCCCCTGCCCACCGTGTACGGGAAATTCCAGGCGGTCGGTTACCTGGACCATGACCGCGGTGACGAACAGGTGGCCCTGGTCTACGGGGAGATCGGCACGGACGACGTCCTCATCCGGCTGCACTCGGAGTGCCTGACCGGCGACGCCTTCGGCTCCCAGCACTGTGAGTGCGGTGACCAGCTCGACGCCGCCCTGCGTGCGGTCGTCGCCGAGGGCGCAGGTGTCGTGGTCTATCTCAGAGGGCATGAAGGCCGCGGCATCGGCCTGCTCGCCAAGCTGCGTGCGATGGCCCTGCAGGCGGAGGGCCTGGACACCGTCGAGGCCAACCTCGCCCTCGGTCTGCCGGTCGACGCCCGCGACTACGGCGTGGCGGCCCGGATACTCGACGACCTGGGCGTGCGTTCCGTACGGCTGATGTCCAACAACCCGCGCAAGCGCGAGGCGCTGGTGGACCACGGCATCACCGTCGCCGAGACGGTGCCGCTGCTGATCCCGCCGTGCGAGAACAACATCACCTATCTGCGCACCAAGCGGGAACGCCTCGACCACCACCTGCCCCACCTGGACGCGGTGGTCAGCTCCTCCTGACCGCTCGGCCGGTTCCGGTTCCGGTTCCCGACGTGACCTGGGCGAATCCGTACGCGACCCGAAGGCGGGCCGCGTACGCTTCGTGGACGTCCGCACCTTGAGCGCCGGCCCTCGGCGGTCGGCGCCTCACGCCGGAGGCCCACCAGGTATGACCGAGCTCCATCTGTGGCTGCGCCACGAGGCCCGCACGACCGAGCGACGCACTCCGATCGTTCCCGACGACGCCCGGCGGCTCGTCGGGAACGGAGTGGAACTGACCGTCGAGGAGTCCCCGCAGCGGGTCTTCCCGATCGAGGAGTACCAGGCGGCCGGCTGCCGCGTCGCCCCCGCCGGCTCCTGGGTGACGGCGCCCCGCGACGCCGTCGTGCTCGGCCTGAAGGAACTGCCCGCAGAACCCGCCGAGCTGACGCACCGGCACATCTCCTTCGGCCACGCCTACAAGGGCCAGGCGGGAGCGGCGGAGCTGCTGGGCCGGTTCGCCGCCGGGGGCGGGGCGCTGTTCGACCTGGAGTACCTGGTGGACGACACCGGACGGCGCCTGGCCGCCTTCGGTTTCTGGGCCGGTTACCTGGGCGCGGCCCTTGCCGTGCTCCGGCACCGGGGCCGGCTGCGGGCGCCCCTGACGCCGACCACCAAGGAAGACCTGGACGAGACGCTGAAGCCCGCCTCCGACGACGACGCCGGGTTCACCGGCCTCGTCGTCGGCGCCCTGGGCCGAAGCGGCCGCGGCGCCCGCGCGGCCTTCGCCACCGCCGGTGTCGACCCCACCTGCTGGGACCTCGCCGAGACACGGGACCTGGACCGCCCCGCCCTGCTGCGCCACGACGTGATGGTGAACGCGGTGCTCGCCACCACCCCCGTCCCGCCCTTCCTGCGCGAGCAGGACCTCGACACCCCGGACCGCCGGCTGCGCACCCTGTGCGACGTGACCTGCGACGTCGGTTCCCCGCTCAACGTGCTTCCGGTGTACGACGACACCACCTCGTGGGACGAGCCCGTACGGCGGCTGCGCGAGGAACCCCCGCTCGACCTCATCGCCATCGACAACCTGCCCTCCCTGCTGCCGCTGGAGTCCAGCGCCGACTTCTCGGCCGCCCTCCTGCCCCAGCTGCTCGACTTCGGCGTCTCCGGACCCTGGGGGCGCTGCCTGGACCGGTTCCGTGACGCCTCCCGCGCCCACGGCCTCGACAAGGGGGAGTCCCTTTGAGCACGGAACCGGTGGCGGCGAGCGGCACCGTCCACTGGATCGGCGCCGGCCTGTCCACGGGCAGCGGTCTCGCTGCGCTGTGCGACACGGCCGAGCGGGTCCGGCTCTGGCACCGCACCGAGAGCCGGGCCGCCGACGCCCTCGGCCGGCTGGGCCTCACCGGGCGGGCCGAGCCCCGCGCGTACACGCTGCCCGCGCTCGTCGCCGAACTCGCGCCGGGCGATGTCGTCGTGTCGATGCTGCCCGCCCCCGAGCATGCCCCGCTCCTCGCGGAGTGCGTACAGCGTGGGGCGCACTTCGCGTGCTCCAGCTATGTGTCGGACGCGGTGCTGGAGCAGGTGCCCGCGGCCGGGAAGGCCGGGCTCGTCGTCCTCACCGAGGCCGGGCTCGATCCGGGCATCGACCACCTCTTCGCCCACGCCCTGGTCGCCCGGGCCCGGGAGGCCATCGGCGACGAGACTCCCGCCTCGTACACCCTCACCTCGTACTGCGGCGGAGTCCCCGCCGTCCCGAACGACTTCACGTACCGCTTCAGCTGGGCACCCGCGGGAGTCCTCAACGCCCTGCGCTCCCCGGCCCGTTACATCGAGGACGGTGCGCCGACGGTCGCCGAGCGGCCCTGGGAGGCGACCCGGCGGCACGTCGTCGACGGGGAGACCTTCGAGGTCTACCCCAACCGCGACAGCGTTCCGTTCGTCGAGCAGTACGGGCTGCCGGGCGCCTGGACACCGCGGACGTTCGTGCGCGGCACCCTGCGGCTGGAGGGCTGGCTGCGCGCCTGGGACGGGGTCTTCGAAGAGCTCAGGACCGGCGACGACGACCGTATCGCCGCCCTGGCCCGGGAACTGGCCGCCGCCCACCCGACCACGGACGACGACCACGACCGGGTCGTCCTCGCCGTGTCGCTGGAAGTGCGGGCCGAGTCCGGGCGGACCTGGGCGGGCGGCTACCTGCTGGACCTGGTGGGCGACGCGGAGGAGAGCGCGATGGCCCGCTGCGTCTCGCGGACCCTCGCCCTCGGGGTCCGTCACATCCTGGACGGTTCCCTGCCGCCGGGCCTGAACCGCGCCGCCGGGACGGCCGCCCGGTCCGAGCACTGGCTGCGGGAACTCGCCCGGGACGGAGTGGAGTTCACACTCCGCGTCGACCGGTAGCGGGCGTCAGTCCGACAGGGCCTCGTGGACCATCCGCTTGAGGTCCTTGAAGACCGAGTGGGAGGTTCTGGGCCGTACCTGTGTCATGAACTGCACCGTCAGATCGCGGCCAGGGTCGACCCAGAACGTCGTCGTGGCCACCCCGCTCCAGCCGAAGGCGCCGAGCCCGGACGGCACCAGGGTGCGAGCCGGATCGATCACCACGGAGCAGTTGAAGCCGAAGCCGAGCCCCTCGTTGCCGGGCTCGTCGTGGGCGGGGCGGCTGCCGAAGGCCCGCAGGTCGG